>CALRMU020000003.1:0-750830 GCA_943369295.1 Synechococcus sp. UW140
AGCCCTTGAATATGGCTTGATCGATAAAGTTCTGGAACACGGCGCACGATAATGTAAAGAAGGAAAGGACGAAGGATGTCAAGGCCAGGCGAAGTACGTGATAGGTGTGCCCTCTGCGGCAAGTCAAAAGAACAGGTCCCCAAGCTCATTGTTGGGCTTCATGGTGCGGTTTGTTCTGACTGTGTCGACCTGTGCAATGACATTCTTCAAAACGATGCGGCCGGGCGCCCCAAGTTCGAATCTCAGCGAAAAGCCGAGTTTCCAACCACGGGAACCCGGCTTCCTTCCGCCTCCTCTGCGATGAGAGGCACCAAGACTCCCAAGCCGAAGGAGATCGTCTCTTTCCTTGACACCTACGTGGTGGGGCAGGAGTCGGCCAAGCGATCCCTTTCGGTCGCTGTGTACAACCACTTTAAGCGAATTCACCAGGCTCCCTTGGAGGGAGTGGAGCTCCAGAAGAGCAACATTCTGCTCATTGGACCTACTGGCACAGGAAAAACTTACCTGGCTCAGACTTTGGCCAGAATGCTTGAGGTCCCCATTGCCATTGCCGATGCCACGGCTCTCACCGAGGCAGGCTATGTGGGCGAAGACGTCGAGAACATTCTGCTCAAGCTCTTCCAAGAGGCTGAAAGACTAGATTCCCGCAATCCCAAAGAAATGGCCGAGCGGGGCATCATCTACATCGACGAGATCGATAAGATCGGCCGCAAGAGCGACAACCCTTCGATCACACGAGACGTGAGCGGAGAAGGCGTCCAGCAGGCCCTGCTGAAGATTCTAGAGGGCACTGTGGCCAATGTTCCACCTCAGGGCGGCCGCAAGCACCCACAGCAGGATTATCTTCAGATCGACACCTCCAACATCCTCTTCATCTGCGGCGGAGCTTTTGAAGGCATTGATGAAATCATCATGCGCCGTCAGAAAGAGAATGTGATGGGCTTTAGAGCCGAGCCTCAGAGCCGAGCCGAGCGTAGAAAGGACATTCTCGGTCAGGTCACTCCGGAGGATCTGCTCAAGTTCGGATTGATACCCGAGTTCATCGGACGACTTCCTGTCATTTCCAGCCTGGAACACCTTGATGAAGGTGACTTGGTCAAGATTCTTCAGGAACCACGAAACGCCGTCATCAAGCAGTATCAGAAGTTGTTTGAGATGGATGGCGTCGAACTGGAGTTTGAACAGCCGGCACTTGTCGAGATTGCCCGCGAGGCCATTAAGCGCAAGACTGGAGCTCGAGCCTTGAGAGCGATCATCGAGAAGATCATGCTCGGAGTCATGTACGAAGTCCCGAGTGATGAAGACATCAAGAAGGTGATCATCCCGGCCGGAGTGATTGATCAGGGCATTGAACCCACCCTTTTGACCTCGGAAATGCTGAAGAAAGCAGGCTGAAGTCCCCTTGTGGCCCCTGGGTCTTGAACCAGAACGATCCAGGTGCCACAATGAAATTTGGCTCTGCCCCATGGTCTAACGGTAGGACGCCGGTTTCTGGTACCGTCAGTTGGGGTTCGAATCCCTGTGGGGCAGCCAACTTACTCTTTATTGGGTGAGGAAACGGCAGAGTTTAAAAGCGGAGTGTCGCGATTGCGACACTCCGCTTTGTTTTATTTTGAGGGGGCTTGGCGCACTACCCAG
The DNA here is from genome assembly GCA_943369295.1 of Synechococcus sp. UW140. Lineage (GTDB taxonomy): Bacteria > Armatimonadota > Fimbriimonadia > Fimbriimonadales > Fimbriimonadaceae > JAKRSE01. The sequence continues at coordinate 1,639 of CALRMU020000003.1, forward strand.
TGTGGGTGGCCTGTTCGATCAGCTTGCTGTCGAGCAGGAAAACGTCTCCCGAAACTTGACCAGCAGGTTTTAGGAGTCAGGAGCTTTCGAGTCTGGCGAAGCTTGGCTGCATTCGCGCAGAGATTGCCTTGCAGCAGGATTTGGCTAGAGTCTGGGTGTCGGCCATCCCCCTCAATTCCCCTTCAATGCCTGAAGCATTTCGGGAAGAAACTTTACTAGGCCACCAAGACTTCGCCTGGCGAGATGACTAATCTCAGTGGACCGTCACCAAAGAAAAGCCATCCCAGCCCTTGTGCCCGACCATCTGAATCGCTGTCGCAGAGACCCCTTCCAGACTCCCCAAAATCACATGAAGCTTTCGCACCCCAATCGTGTCGGGGTCGTCCGAAGCCTCATCCAGAACCCTGCCGTCACGCACCACATTATCGATGAGGATCATGGTTCCGGGGCGAGAGAGCTTGATTCCCCATTCAAGGTAGTGAGGATTGTTCCTCTTGTCCGCATCAACAAAAATGAAATCGAAGGGGCCAGTGAGAGTCGGCAGAGTATCCAACGCTGCCCCGACGAGGATCTTTACTTCATCTCCAATGCCATTCGCACTTAGGTTCTGACGGGCAACTTCAGCGTGGTGGGGATCAAACTCGAGACTGATGATTTCACCGCCCTCAGCAAGGGCCTGAGCCAGCCAAATAGTGCTGTAGCCGCCTAAGGTGCCGATTTCAAGAATCCGCTTGGCTCCGGTTGCCTTGGCCAAGACTTTGATCAATCCGCCCAAGGGGGCAGAGACGCTGATGGAGGGCAGACCCTGTTCAACCAAATGGGTGAGGGTGTGAGTGTGAGCCTCTGACGGGTGCAGGACAACCTGAGTCAGGTAGTCGTCAACGAGGTTGATCTTGTCTGGATCCACGGCCAAACCTTACCTTTCTACTTCCTGCCAAAAACAGCTTCAACGATCGGCTTGATGGCGGCAGACCGGCTCATGGTGTAGTAGTGCAGCACCGGAGCCCCCTTGGCCATCAACTCTCGAGACTGCTCGATGCACCACTCAATGCCGACCTTTTTGATCTCATCGGGGGTTTTGGCAGCCTCAACCGCTTCTACCAAGGCATTCGGTAGATCGATCCTGAAGGTCGAGGGAAGGATAGAAAGCTGGCCCTTGGTCGCAATTGGCTTGAGGCCTGGGATGATGGGAATGTTGATTCCTTCAGCGCGGCACTTGTCGACAAACCTAAAGTAAGCCTGGTTGTCAAAAAACATCTGGGTGACAATAAAGTCCGCACCGGCTTCCACCTTCTTCTTCAGCCAGGCCAAGTCGCTGGCCTCGTTCGGCGCATCCATGTGCTTTTCTGGGTAGCCGGCCACGCCAATGCAGAAGTCGGTCGGGACTGGTTCCTGCTCTTCTGAATGAAGGAAGGTGCCCTTGTTCAGACCCTGAATCTGGGCTACCAGATCAAGAGCCCCCTTGTTTCCGTCTGGCTCTGGAACGAACCGCTTGTCGCCATGGCTGGGGTCACCACGAAGAGCCATCACATTCTCGATCCCCATAAAGTTGAGGTCGAGCAGAGCATCTTCGGTTTCCTCCTTCGAGAATCCGCTGCAGATCAAGTGGGGAACAGTATCAACCTGATACTTGAACAAGATGGCGGCGCAGACGCTGATCGTCCCCGGCCGCTTCCTTACCGGGACGCGCCGCAGCGTGTTGCCCCCGGCATCTTTGTAAACCACCTCGGTGGCATGGCTGGTGACGTCGATAAACTTTGGCTGGTAGGGAAGCAGAGCTTCAACCGTTTTGAAGACACCATCAATTGTCTGGCCCTTTTTCGGGGGCAGAATCTCGAATGAGAAAAGGGTTTTGTCCGCCCGATTGATGTGGTCAACAATCTTCATGCCAGGCTAAAGATTATGCCCGGCATGAAGCTGGTTAGGCCTGAAACTGGCCTACTCGTATCGAATGTCATCGAGATAGAAGGTGACACCGCTGGGTGGCGGGGCAATAACCCAGCAGAATCCGCTTTTGATTCTTGAAAGATCTTTGCCTTTCAAATCAAAGGAGTACTCCTTCCAATCTCGGGTCAGTTTTACGGTCATTGAATCTCGGGCCGTATCGAAGAACTTTGCGGTTCGGGCGAGAATTCCGTACTCGAATTTCACCTCTTCTCCTCCTTTTTCTCCCTTGGCCCAGAAGCTGAGCTTCGATGCTCCTTTGATGTCATACCCACCATCCTTATCGCCCCAGTCTCCTTCTGGGCTCTGCCACACAATGCCAGCCCATTGGCTGCCTGGCTTAACGCCAGCTTTGATGACTGTGCCTTGCCGGTCGCTGACTCTGGCATCGACCTGGCTGATGATGTTGGCCGTGGCTCCCATGTGGCCGCTTGGAATCCACTGGTTCACCGTATCGGCATCGCGATAAACCCACACAGGCACCTGCCTTGCGGCTCCTCGGGTGGCTCTGGAAGGGTCTTCCACCAAGATCGGGATGTTTGCAGTGGCTGCGCCTGCCTTTCCGTCACGGATGAAGGCAAAGAGCCGGTAGCCTTTCTGCTGGGTCGGCAGCTTGAGAGTCGCGCCACTGAGGCTGGATGAGACGATCGCCCCTTGAACGACCTGCTGGACAGCTTCGGCATCGCCGCCAGTTCCCAACTCGGTCGCCTCGGTCTTCAGAATCCACTCCACCTTCAAGGGGTCGCCATCCGGGTCGCTGACGGCCAAATTGACCTTCATTTCGCTGCCAGGGGCAGCCTTTGCCGAGCCCACCACCTCGAACTTCGAGACGACGGGAACTCTGTTGGCCGGCTTTCTTCCGGACCAAAGTTCGCCCATCACTTCCGCCGCGGCCAAAGGAGTTCCGTCTGGCAGAAGCATTCCAAACCAGGTGGCTGTCGTTTCCTGCTTGTTGCCCCAGATAAAGGCGTAGCTGCCTAGAGCCAGGCCAGGATTCTCCTTGACAAACTTGGTGTAGCTGGCTTTGTAGTTTTCTGCCTTGGCGGTTGACGTTGGCTCTGGAGCGACGCCCCAATCGGTCTTACCGACTTCCCACTGGCCAGGAGGGCCGAATTCAGTCAGGACAACAGGCTTGGTGCCGCCCTGCTGCTTGTAGCGGTCAATGACGCTCGTCGCGCCTGCATAGCTATTGATCCCCAAAATGTCAATGCTGGGACACCAGCGCTCAATGGCCTTGACCTTATCTCCACCAACCTCGGCGACGACTGTCATGGTGGGTCGGGATGGATCAAGCTTCTTGGCGGCAGCGGCGGCGGCTTCGATTGCCTTCCAAAGGTTGGGGTTGGCCTGGTCGGCTTGGCCAAGCTCCATTTCGTTGCCGACCGCCCACATCAGAACGGCCGGGTGGCTTCTGTACTCCAGAACAGCCTTCTTAAATCTTTCCAGCTGATCGGCAACCTGCTTCGGGTCTTCGTAGCTGAAACCGTGGCGGGAATGGCCCATCCAATAGCCGACTGTGACCGAGATGCCCAGCTTATAGGCTTCATCCAGCTGAGCCTTGAGGTTGTCGGCACCCCAAGTGCGAATTGAATTTCCGCCTAACTGAGCCAGCAGGTCAAGGCGAGTTGATCCGCCAGCGCCTTTAATCAGGTAGGGAAGACCGTTTCGGTAGAGCTTGAACCCGGCTGACTCTATTTTGACTTGGACGTGAACCGGAGACTTGAACCCATCAGCGGCGGTGGGGGCTTGATTTTGGTAGGCCAGACAAACAAGCAGGGCGGCAGCGACCATGCTTATCTTATACCTGCGAAACGTTTCTCACGTTCGCTCATAGATCAAAAAACTCTGGATGATTTAGCTGCCGGAGTTCCAGGCTTCTTTCCACTTGGTGTGGACCCACCGGGGGACACGGTGAATATCGGGAGCTGTTTCGGCCGGCTTCTGCTCTTCGGTAAAGCCAATCAGATAGCCAGCTTTCTGAGCCGTCTGGGCGGCAGAGAAGTTGAATTTGCCATTGGGGTAGGCAATAGCCCAGCAGTCAATGCCGAGCTCCTTTTCAATAGCTGCCTTTGAGTCTGCAAACTCTTTCGCTAAAACTTCTGCTGGCAGCTTGGTTAAATCGGCAGGGTGAGAGACTGTCTGACTCTGGACCGAGACAAGGCCAGAAGCTGCCAATTCTTTGAGAGTCTGCCAGGGCATCTTCGGCCGACCTTTCTGACTCCCTACATGACCTGTGTGGACGAAGAGTGTGACGGGGATTTTTCTGGCTTTGAGAATGGGCCAGGCAAGGTCGTAAAAGCCTTGGTAGTTGTCGGCGAAGGTGATGACAAGGCTCTTCGGCTTCATTGGAGAAATTCCGGTCAGCCCTTTGTAAAGATCCTCAAGGCTGATGAAGTCTGCTCCTTGGGCGGTCAGATAGTCTAGCTGCTCGGTCAGTTCTTCAGGCGTGCAGTCAAACCAGACTGAATCTTTGTCTCGCTTAAGGACCATATCGTGATAGGTGAGAACGACTGTCCTGGTCGGCAGATCCTTCTTCATCGCCAAGGCCGGGAGCTTGGGCTGACTGCTTGACTCCTGAGCGGCCGGAATCGGCTTATCAGACCTTTCCACAATCTCTTCGTTCGGTGACTCAATTCTTTGGCACCCTATCGCCCCAAATAGGGCCAGAAAAAGTGCTGTCAGGCCAAACCGGACAAGGAAGTCAAGGTGACTACGGACTGATCTTGTGCCTTGCGTGCAAAACATGAGTAGAATGTTGGGAGCCCCAGTTCCAGCGAGGGGACTAAACGAGGAGCATTTCAGTTTGGCAGGAGTTTCTTTCAGAGGAGTCAGTAAAGTCTTTGGCAAAGATGTCAAGGCAGTCAACAACCTCAACCTCGATATCAAAGATACTGAGTTCATGGTTCTCGTCGGTCCTTCGGGATGCGGAAAGACAACCGCTCTTAGAATGATCGCGGGCCTTGAGGAGGCGACAGATGGCGATTTGATGATCGGCGACGTTCGTGTCAACGACGTCCCGCCCAAGGATCGCGACATCGCCATGGTCTTCCAGAACTACGCTCTGTACCCCCACATGTCGGTGTACGAGAATGTAGCTTTCGGCCTCAAACTTCGAGAGTTGAAGGGCTTTTTCTGGCAGATCACCCACGCTTCAGAAGCTCGAAAGATCAAGGAAGACATTGATGCTCGAGTAAAGGAAGCGGCTAAGATGCTTGAAATTGGCCACCTTTTGGCCAGAAAGCCAAAGGAGCTTTCAGGCGGTCAGAGACAGCGAGTCGCCTTGGCCCGAGCCATTGTGCGAAAGCCCAAAGTCTTCTTGATGGACGAGCCTCTTTCCAACCTCGACGCTAAGCTGAGAATTCAGACCCGCGCCGAGCTGATCAGGCTCCACCGCAGCCTTGGCATCACCACGATCTACGTCACGCACGACCAGGTCGAGGCCATGACCATGGGTCAGCGAATTGCTGTTATGAGCAATGGACTGCTGCAGCAGTGCGATACACCCGAAAAGGTGTATCGGTACCCAGCCAACAAATTTGTTGCCGGATTCATTGGCGCACCGCCCATGAATTTCATCGATGGTGAAATTCAGGATGGACATGTGGTCCTTGGCAAGACTATGAAGTTTGGTCTGCTGCCTGGTCACCCAGCGGCTGGCATGAATGGCAAAAAGGTCACCTTTGGCATGAGGCCAGAGAGCATCCACATTGCTGCCCATGCCCCGATGCCCGTGACCGAAGAAAACAGCTTTGAAGCGAAGGTCGACGTGGTTGAATTGACTGGCCACGAGAACACGGTTTACATGTTCACCGGTGAGCACAATCTCATCGCGAACATCGACGCCAGCGTTCCGATCTCTGAGCAGACGACGGTAAAATTTGCCATCGATCTCAAAGAGATGCACATTTTCGACGCAGAAACTGAAGAAGCCATTCGTTGAACCAGGACGTAAACTCCTGACATTAAAAGTGGCCCCTCGCTGGAGGGGCCACTTTTTTGTTTGGTGATGGCGCTGCAGGCTAGCTGGGAATGAGTGTTTCTAAGCTGGTGAATTTCTATCATCAGTGCGGGTGTCCTGGGATGGCATGGAGAGCAGCCCCGGAGTATCTGGGAAGTTGAGTGGACGGTCAAAGGAGGATTCCTTGACCCCGGGGCTGATGCTCGTCCCTCGCATCCATCCCCGGCCAAGATCGGGCGCGGCAGGGGTTTGACTAGCACTTAGCATTCACGACCTTTCTCTCGTTCCTCGTGAAAGGTTCGTGGCACTCAAAATCTTTGAGATCTCTACGACGGGTGGCCTTTTCTACCTGAGAGGAACGAGCAGTAGAGGAGGATAGCGGATACAAGTCTGTTTCCTGCTCGACAGCAAGCTGATCGAGCAGGCCACCCCGGTTCTTTTAGAGTTGTCCAATCGGGTGCCACCGGTCCTTGACCGGTGAAAAGACGGGATCGAAGAATCCACAAATCGCACCCTTCCGCTCGTACTTCGATCTCTGCCCTGATCCAATCGCGGGACAAACGCAGAACCGCGTACTTTTGGCAACAAGAAAAGCGCCACTCAGCCTTGAAGATGAGTGGCGCCAGGCTTATAAACCTAGTCAATGACCAGCTTACGCGAAGGTCTTGAAGTTCGCTTCGAACTTGCCCTGCAGATCCTTCGCCGTCTCGTCGTAAGCCGCTCCGTCTGCCCAAGTGGATCGAGGATCCAAGACTTCCGAAGGAACGCCGGGGCAGGAGGTTGGAACTTCGACACCAAAGATAGGATGCTTGGTGAATTCCACCGAATCCAGTTCGCCCTTCATGGCGGCTGTGATCATGCTGCGCGTGTATTTGAGGCTGATTCGGCTGCCTTCGCCGTACTTGCCGCCAGTCCACCCAGTGTTGATCAGCCAGACCTTTGAGCCGTGCCTGCGAATCTTTTCCTTCAGCAGGTCTCCGTACACCTTGGGGCGTAGAGGCAGGAAAGGAGCGCCGAAGCAGGTGGAGAAAGTCAGGGTTGGATCCTTGATTCCAGCCTCTGTCCCTGCGACCTTGGCCGTGTAGCCGTTCAAAAAGTAGAACATCACCAGGTCATCGTTGAGCCTGGAGATGGGCGGGAGAACTCCGCTGGCATCGCAGGTCAAGAAGAAAATGTTCTTGGGGTGGCCGCCCATTCCGTCTTCCACCCTCTTCTCGATGTACTCAAGCGGGTAGGCGCATCGAGTGTTCTCGGTAAGAGAAGTGTCGTCGTAGTCAGGGACTCGGCCTTCTTTAAGGACCACATTTTCAAGCACCGATCCGTACTTGATGGCATCCCAGATTTCCCGCTCCTTTTCTTGGCTGAGGTTGATGCACTTTGCATAGCATCCACCTTCGAAGTTAAACACTCCAGTGTCGGTCCAGCCATGCTCATCGTCTCCGATGAGGAATCTATTGGGGTCTGCTGAAAGGGTGGTCTTGCCGGTGCCGCTGAGGCCGAAGAAGAGAGCCGTATCGCCCTCTTCGCCCACGTTTGCCGAGCAGTGCATCGACATGACTCCTTTAAGGGGCAACAGGGCGTTTAGAATCGTAAAGACCGACTTCTTCATCTCGCCGGCGTAGTGGGTGCCCATAATCACGCCTTCCTGAGAGGCCAGATTCAGGGCGATCATCGCGTCGTGATTCTTGCCATCCTGAACTCTCTCCCACTTTTCGTTGCAGAGATTGGTGATGGTCCAATCTGGCTGAAAGTCTTTCAGAGCTGCTGCATCGGGCCGAATCAGAAGAGTGCGGATGAAGAGCGCGTGGTAGGCGTTTTCGACGACGAATCGAACCTTGATGGTGTGGCGGGGATCAGCGCCGCCTAAAGCGTCGACGACAAAAAGAGTCTTGCTAGGGAAGACAGAATTGGCTTTCTCGACCAGTTGAGAAAAGGTTTCGGGAGTGATGTCTCTGTTGTTGCCCCACCAAATTTCATCCTGAAACTTGGGCTCACGCACGACATGCTTGTCCTGCGGAGTTCTTCCCGTGTACTTGCCCGTGTAGGCGACAATGGCGCCGGTGGAGGTCAGTTTGGCTTCTTCTCTCAGAAGAGCCATCTCGACGAGTTCAGGGACTGAAAGATTCCAGTGGACTTCTTTGGCCGATTGGAAGGAGATAGGCAAAATTTTGTCTCCCTAGCCATTCAAAACCACGACATCGCTATTGAAGGCGTAGAATCGAAAAGCTGGAAAGGAGATTATGAGCGAACTAAGCCGAGAGAAACTGACCGATGAGGGACTGAGGACTGGATTGGCGGGCCTTCCGGGCTGGGACCTGGAGTCTGGCATGCTGGCCAAAACCTTTGAATTTGGCTCTTATTGGGAAGGGGTCGAGTTCGCCGTCTTTGTGGCCAAGGTGGCCGAAGAGCTGGATCATCATCCTGATCTCACTATTGGTTATCGAAAAGTGAGAGTGGCGACTTCGACCCATGATGCGAATGGAATCACGGCGTGGGATCTTGAATTGGCCAAGAAAGCTTCGCAGCTAGCTGGCTGAGAAGCTGGTGAGAAAATCCTTCTTCAAGGTGGATGGGCCTTATTCAACCCATCCATCTTGAATCTTTAACACTGTTAAGAAAGCCGACTAGCTAGGAAGTTAAAGCTCGATTTCAGGCAGTCGAAAGGATCTCTGAGGCAGGTGTCCTGTTCGACAATCAGCCATTCCGTGCCAGCTTCCTCGCAGGCGGGCAGGATCGAATCCCAATCAAGATTGCCTTCTCCGACGGGGGCATAGGTGACTGACCACTCCACAGGAATGAGATCCTTGACGTGGACCATCGAGATTCTGCCTGTCAGCCTTTTGATGAGATCGGCAGGATTCTGTGCGGCGAGGGCAGCCCAGTAGGTGTCAAGTTCAAATTCGACCAGCGGGGAAGTTTCGGCCAGGAGAATTTCAAATGGATGGAAACCTTCTGTGCCGATTCTCTGCCATTCCATGGCGTGGTTGTGGTAGCCGACGGCTAAGCCCCAGGGTTCAAGCCCAGATGCCGCAGAAGAAAGCTTTGCCGCCAAAGCAGACCAATCTGCTGGGTTCTTGATGTCAACGCCTGGTCCGGGTGACCCAATTGCGGTGTAGCGGCACCCCAAGTCTTGGTGGAACTGGGCTTCGGTCTCCGGCATCTCCAGCAGACTGCTGAGGGGCCGATGGGTGGCACAGCAGGCAAGGCCACGCTCCCGCAGGAGAATGCCTGCTTCGACTGAGGTCACTTCGGGCACATCGCCTTCCATGCACCCCACCGCCGAAATCTGGACCCCAGCGTAACCCATGGCGGCGACCTTGTCGAGGCATTCGACAAAGCCCTCGCGGGTTTTGGTGAAATCCCGCAGGGTGTAAAGCTGAGCCGCAATCTGCATAGTCTCTCTATCTTGCCAGGAAAGGCTCGAATTTGACCAAGCAGAGGAGTCCTTAACCTGCAATGGCTGCTGGGTTTACCTAGCAGCTCTGCTTGGAATCGCTTCGAGCCCGTTGTCATCGCCCCTTCCTCGCTCCGAAAACAAAAAGGAGAGGAACTTGGGGATGCTTGCAGCAGGGGTTCTGGCCTTGGTTTGGATGGGGCAGTCTGGAGGAGCGGTTACGCTTCCCGTACCCGTCTACACGGCCGCCAGGCCCGGCATGTTCCCAGCGGCTTGGAACCAGAGGGAGATTTCTCCCATAGCGTCGTCGCTAGAGCCAGAGGAAGTGACTCGATCATTCAACATCATTGATCGAGCCATGGAGAAGTACCCCGATTCGCTTCTCAAAAGGAATCTAAAGAGAGTTTATGTCGTTCGCAGACTCTCATTTTATGGGGTTCCTTACGGAGGAACAAATTCTTCCGACACGATCTACCTGGCTAACGCAGGGCGCGAGATGGGCTTCTCTGATAGGTTCTTGGAAGAGTCCTTCCACCACGAGTTTTCCTCAATTCTTCTCCGAAACTACCCCAGCCTCTTTGATCGAAGAGCTTGGCTGATGGCTAATCCTCCTGGGTTCAAGTACCAAGGAGATGGAACCATGGCGGTCAGATCTGGCTCGGCAAGTACTAAGGCCAATCCGAGACTTCAGGTCGATGGCTTTATGGCTCAGTACGCCACAGCCAGCATCGAAGAAGACTTTAACATGATCGCTGAAGCTCTGCTCACTGGCAGCAGTGACTTTTGGAGAGCGGTGCAGTCCAGCCCGAGGCTGAGACAGAAGGCGGATGTGGCTATTCGTTTTTACAGCTCTCTCAGCGGTTCCTTCAACGAAGGTTCCTTCAGGGCTCTGGTTGAGCTGCAGCTTTCTGAAACCGCCAGAGAGACTCGGTCTCGAAGTTAGCTAGAATAGCAGAATGCATCAGCAAACCCCCGTGAACCGAAGCGGGTTGATTTTAGGAATACTTATATTCCTTGCTATCGGGACAGCCATAGCTGGTGCGATTGGTCTTGCCGCCTTCGGCCAATACGCTGTCAATACCTTTACCAGCGTTGACATTAAGCACGGAATCGGGGCAGGACATCTTCCCAAGAGAGTGGCATGATGATCCCACCCTAAAGCCAAGAGCCGTTCCTATCGCCGCCTCTGAGGAACAGAGAACGAAGAGCCTGGTGGAACGTGAACTGAAAAGGTATCCGCCCAAGCTCTTTTTCTTCGGGCTGGATACGGTTTACTGCTTAAAGGCACTCTACTTTTACGGAGAGGAATATCCATCAGGCTATTCAGGTACTGCCATCTACCTGACAAGCGATGGCTACGAAGATGAGTGGCTAGAAAACACATTTCATCTGGAAGTCGCTTCGATGATCTTTCACTACAATGGTCATCTCATTCCTGAGCATGAATGGAAGAGGCTTCTGCCGAAAAGCTTTGAATACGATGAGACAAAGGATCGAAAAGATCTAATTTCAGACGGAACCGAGAGGGAGGAGAAGTGGCTGTCTCAAGGCTTTTTGAATGAATACGCCACTTTGGACCAGTCACTTGACTTCGGCTTCATTGGTGCTGGATTGATGACAGGCAGCTACGACTTTTTCGATCATCTTGAAAAGCACCCTAAGCTGAAGCGCAAGGCAGAGTTTGTTGCCAGGGTCTACGAAACTCTCGGAATCAAGACCCCTGATTTCTGAGACAGCCTTTGCCTAAGCAGACTTTGGTCTATGGCAGGCTTAGCCCCAACCACCCCCGCGCCGCTACACTATCGGATCACCCGTGGGAAAGGTCGTCATCAGCAAGGAATATAGGTGGGAAATGGGCCACAGGCTGCCTTGGCACAAGGGCGGCTGCCAAAACGTCCATGGCCATTCCTATGTTCTTCTTGTTGAACTGACCGGTGAAGTGAGTGCTGAGGGCATGGTGCTTGACTACAAAGACATCAGCACCCATGTAAAGCCTCTGCTCAATGAACTGGACCATTCCTACATGATCGATCCATCGGACCAAGAGCTTCGCACCACCTTGACCCAGCTTGGGCTTAAGATGACCGAAGTGCCCTTTTGGTCGACGGCGGAAAACATTGTTTTGTGGATCGGTGAGAGGCTGAAAGAACACCTTCTGACCGGCGGAATTGAATCTATGAAGCTCACAGTCAAGGAAACAGCCTCGACAACCGCATCGGCGGAATGGAGGAGAGACTGATGTCGATTGATGTGCTTGTCAGCCGTGAAGACATTGCGGTGAGGATCAAAGAGCTTGCCCAACAGATCAGCCGAGAGACTCCGGAAGGGGAGCCGCTGATCGTCATGGGGGTCTTGAAGGGCTGCTTCATCTTTATGGCTGACCTCGTTCGAGAGCTTGATAGGGAAGTCCAGATCGACTTTATTCAGGTGGGCAGCTACGGCAGCGGCCAGAAGTCCAGCGGCGTTGTGAGCCTTAAAAAGGATCACGAAGTTGAAATCGAAGGGAAGCATGTTCTGCTGGTTGAGGACATTGTTGATTCGGGGCTGACCTTGAAGCACTTGGTCGATCTGCTTCAGGAAAGAAAACCGGCGAGCCTGAGAGTTGTCGCTTTGTTGAGAAAGCCAGAAGCTGTGGTCCACCAGGCTCCGGTTGATTACCTGGGTTTCGAGATTGAAAACACTTTTGTTGTAGGATATGGTCTTGACCATGACGAGCGGCATAGAGAGCTTCCCTACGTTGGGGTTGTCCGGCCCGACTAGCAGGCCATCCCAGCAGCGAGCCTAAGATGACGGGGAACTTTAGGCGGGTTCGGCTTGGACCTTACGCAGAGGAGGTCTTTGTAGAGTCTCTTAGGTCTCCACTGCCCGTGCCATGCGTCTTCCCATTGCAGCCCTATTCGCTCAGCCTTCATTGGCCTAAGAGCTTTGCCGATGGCTGGCTGGATCCAATTGAGCAGAATCGTCACACGTTGATTGTCGCTTACCTTCACTCAGCTATGACGAGATACCAGGCAAAGCCGTTGAAGGATCTTGTCACGGAGGCTGTCGTTGGCAGTCGAATATCCTTCAATGGAATGGAGATAGGGGGAACGTTCGGATCTGGGACAGTGTTTGTCGCTGCTGGGCGAGAAAATTATCCGCACACTTCAGCCTTCATCAAACGAATTTTCCATCATGAGATGGCTCATTTAGTTTTGATGAGTGTGGGTGAATGGAAGGTGGAGAAGGAATGGTGCAAGGCTCTGCCAGAAGGTTTCAGCTACCCGCGTAGCAGTTTCGAAGCTATTGATGCTGGCTATTGCAGTGATGAGTTTGAGCCAGCCTGGTTCGACCGTGGGTTTCTCACTCAATACTCTGCCTCTTGCTTCCATGAAGATTTTTGCATGATCGCCGAGAATCTCTTCTCAGGTTCGCTCATTTTCTGGAACGCGGTTCAGGAACACTCAGCCCTGATGCGTAAGGTTCAGATCTCAATTGAGATATACAACCGGGCAGGTTTTGGCCTGACGATTGACTCTTGCAGAGAGAACCAAAAGCCTGGAATCCAGTGACGGACGCCAATTTTTAATCATCAGATGCATTTTTTGCAGAATCTGGTAAAGTAGTGACCGAAAGACATCCCCATTGGCCTTGAGCTTCTCGGTCATTGAATCTTGTCTTTTGTTCCTCAGCCCCCCAAAACCAGCCTATATGGTGTTGCAGCAGGGTGCTGAAATGGCTCTCCCAATTTTCGGCTTCAAGCTGAGGCCGAGCAAACACAACCCCCATGAGTCCTGTCTTTCGACAAAAGCGTGAAGGCGGCGGAGGCGGCGGCGGCGGTGGCAACAACCGCGGTCGACGACGCTACAAAGGCCGTCCCGACAGAGAAGAGGTCAGCCAAGCTGATCTTGAGAATCTGCCAGAAATTGATTTCAACCACTTCGACCAAATGGCCGTGGTCGACTTGGCTAAGGCGGCCAAAAAGGCGAAGGTATCTGTTGACCAGCCTCGTCTTGCCGTCATAGAGCAGCTGCTCTTCAAAGCCAATCCAGAAGCCATCTACAAGCAGGGAGTTCTTGAGATTCTCAACGATGGCTGGGGATTCCTTCGACGGTCAAACTACGCTCCTTCCAACGATGACACCTACGTGTCTCAATCTCAGATCAAGAGATTTTCACTCAAGCCCGGCGACACAGTCTTTGGCTTGGTGAGGCAGCCGAAGGAAGGTGAAAAGTATCACGGCATGCTGCGTGTCGAAGCTGTCAACCAAATGGGGACAGCATCGCCAGGCATGCAGATGCGGCGAGAATTCGACCAGCTGACTCCTCTCTTCCCCGATACAAAGCTCGTCTGCGAAACTGACAGCGAAAACATCATCGGGCGAATCATTGACCTCATCTGCCCCATCGGCAAGGGTCAAAGAGGCCTTATTGTTGCTCCGCCCAAGGCAGGCAAGACCACGATCGTCAAGACGATCGCCCGGTCGATTGCCATGAACAATCCTGATGTCTATCTCATGGTTCTTTTGGTTGATGAAAGACCTGAAGAAGTTACAGACATGAAGCGGTTTGTGAAGGGGCAGGTCATCTCTTCCACCTTCGATGAACCAGCCGACAACCATATGAGGGTTGCCGACCTGTGTCTTGAGCAGGCGAAGAGAATGGTGGAAGCTGGCCGCGACGTGGTTGTTCTTTTGGACTCAATCACTCGATACTCCAGAGCTTCAAACCTCACCATCAATGCCTCAGGAAGGACACTTTCCGGTGGTCTTGATCCAGCGGCTCTCTACCGACCTCGAAGATTCTTTGGCGCTGCCAGAAACATTGAAGAAGGAGGAAGCCTTACCATCATCGCGACGGCTCTGATCGAGACTGATTCCAAGATGGATCAAGCGATCTTTGAAGAGTTTAAGGGTACGGGCAACATGGAAATTGTCCTGAACCGAGAACTTGCCGAGCGAAGAATCTGGCCCGCCATCGACGTGCGATCTTCATCGACTCGTCATGAAGAAGCTCTCTTCAAGCCAGAGCACCATAAGGCGGTCGTGCACCTTCACAGGCTCTTGGCCAACGCTAAAGACTCGGTGGATGCGACTGACTCGCTTATCAAACTCCTAAAAAGAACTCCCAGCAATGAGAGCTTCTTGGAAGGTGTTATCGCCAAGACGACAGCGGCTGTTTAGGCGCAACTGGTCGCTCTAATGTCCCTCGTGCTATTTGGCACGGGGGACTTTTTGTTTATGCTTTTGAACATCAAGGGTGGCCGTGGATTGCTGCGACGCACGAGCAGCCATCCACGGAAAAGTCTCACATTTTCAATGATTCGAGCCTGATATCAGCAAGCTTTGTGGTTGTTCCGGGGCTGCCCTCCGGGCCATCCCCGGTCACCCGGTTTGAGTGACTCTTACGGTTTGGCCTGCCCTGTGGACCATTCCCGGTTACTCGGTCTCCGTGATCTATGTGGTTTTGGGTGGCCGTGGATTGCTGCGAGGCACGAGCAGCAGTCCGGCATTTTGCCATTTGCCTTGACAGTCAAAGCTTAGTCTTTCTGACGTGGGGTGCCCCGTCCCGATCAGCTTGCTGTCGGGCGGGAAGTGACAACTTTTGAAGACAAATGCTCAACACTTGTCCTTTCCCGACCTACCGCTCCTTTGTCGCGGGTAGATCGGGGCACCCCACCAAGGAGACCTTGAAGAAACAGCAGCAGCCGCGGAATCAGGTTCGAGCTTGAAAAGCCCACAACTCCTAGTCACAAAGAGGGGGGGTGCCTCATTCGAGGCACCCCCCTTCTTACTTTCTGGTCGAAGTTAAGTTCAGTCCTTAGCCCAGAACATGTCGCCAGCGGGATCTGAAATCACAGCCTGCTTCAGAACGTCGACGGCCTTTCTCAAGCCTTCCATGGGCGACATAAGACCATCCTCATGCTCGATTGAAAGAACGTAGTCGTATCCGACCATTCTCAGGTTGCTGACAAAATCCTTCCACCAGGCAACGTCATGGCCGTAACCGACGCTTCGGAAGACCCAGCTTCGGTTGAGAATGTCGCCGTAGCTCTTGGTGTCGAGGTTGCCGTTTCGACCACTGTTGTAGGGATCGATTCTGGTGTCTTTGGCGTGAACATGGAACAGAGCGCCTTCGGCACCGAGTTCTCGAACAGCCATGATGGGATCGATGCCCTGCCACCAAAGATGGCTGGGGTCGAAGTTGGCTCCGATCCAGTCGCCATTGGCTCCGACTCCGTTTCGCAGCTTCAGCAGAGTGTCGTTGCTGTAGCAGACAAAGCCAGGATGCATTTCGATGCAGAACTTCACCTTGTGCTCAGCAAGGTAGTCGGCCTGTTCGGTCCAGTAGGGAAGAACAACGCTCTTCCACTGCCATTCAAGAATGTCGCGGAATTCGTCGGGCCAAGCGCAGGTAACCCAGTTGGGGTTGATGGCCTTGGGGCCGTCGCCAGGGCAGCCGCTAAAGCCGTTGACGGTGGGAACTCCGAGCAGGCTGGCGAGCTTGACTGCGTTGCGGAAGGCCTTGTGGTGATCTTCGGCAATCGCTTTGTTAGGGTGAATAGGGTTGCCGTGAACGCTGATGGCGCTGAGCATCAGGCCGCGCCTCTCCAGGTTCTTCATCAGGTTGCTGCGGGCAGCAACGCTGTTGATCAGGTCTTCAACATGGATGTGGCCTGTGCCAGGGTAGGCGCCTCCACCAAGTTCGACGGCCTCGATGCCTTCGGCCTGGACGATATCAAGGGCCTCATCCAGGGTTTTGTCTCCAAATAGAGCGGTGAAAATCCCGATCTTCATGCTGCCAGGTTTACCCCTTTGGGGCCACTTTGTGTCTGCCATTGGGACGGGGGGAATCTGGGAATAAAGGTGTTGGATTGGTTCTATTCAGATCTGGATTGACTCTTGTGTTTCGAACTGATTTATCAGGGGGCGTCAGTCAGTCTTCGGGCTCGTTTTCATTACTGGTCAGAGCCCACCCCTGCCCCTCCCGAAACCGTCGGGAGGGGTTTTAGCTTTTTGGCAGTTTTCGACCCTTCGCCTTCGGCTCGGTCGAAAACTGCATTTTTTTTCTTCAGCTTCTTGTGCCCAGGTCTGGCTCCGACGAAGGAGGACAAGGCCGTGAATCAATCAGCCAGTAGTTGAACCATTTCAGCCTTCTGACCATGCTTCGCCCAATCCAGGGGCGTACTCTGCCAGATCGTGTCCTTGATTGTTCTATCCGCCCCACCCGCGATCAGTTTCTGAACAGTCTCAACCGAGCCAGACCAGACAGCCTGATGCAAGGGTGTGGAGTGAGCGTGGAACCCTTCCGGACAGAACTGATTTGGGTCTGCTCCAGCAGCCAGCAGACCATCAAGAGGAGCGGCCTGACCCCAGATGGCCGCAACGGCCAGGGCCTTCTGAAGATCATCTTCCGGCTTTACCTCTTCTGCTTCGACAGGCTCACCCAATGCTGCTCGAACCGGAAGAGACTTGGCAGCTCCAAGCCTAAGAAGCAGGAAAAGGGCCTCTGCCATCTTGTGGCTTAGAGCGGCATCTACTCCAGAATCAGCCTTTGCTCCTGCTTGGACCAGGGCAGTGATGAGGCGCATCATCTGTCCAGAATCAGAAAGGGAAGAGCTGGAGGTGGCCAGGCCAAGGGTTTCATCCAGAGCCTTTCCCGCCGCTCCCATGCCGACCAGCACATCGAGGCAATCCACAACTGCTGGTGAAACCTTTTCTATCCGGTTTGGATTGTTGGGCAGGTAGTGAACAAGAGTCGGCTCGGCAAAATAGGCTTCTCGCGGAGGATCCTGTTCTGGCGCTGTTTTGCCGATGAGCCAGGGGTACGCGCGGAGATGAGCCAGCAGCTCATGAGCCTCACCAGCATCAATCAGCTCTACGGCCTGCCAAAACACAGCGTCGTTAGAGTTCATTTCAATTCCACTTTACTAACCTGGGTAAGGCTGGATCCAAACTTCCTCAAGAGAAATGCATTTGTGCCAGACGTCACGACGACGTAGCCATCAGCGTCGTTTGGAATGAATTGACTGACTGAGGTTTCAAGAGCCTGGTCAGCTTCACGAACAGTCTTGGGAGATGCTTCGCCGGGTCGAATCAGCACCATGGCTCCAAGAACGACAACAAGAGCGATAAGCCAGGGGGAATGTTTCTGGTCCATGACGACCTGACCTTACCTCTGGCTTATCCGGCTAAGTCTATAGCCCCTTAACACCTAGAGCTCTTCGCAAAGGAATCACTGACACTTTGGACATCCGGGGCAAAAAAAATGCGCTTTTCGACCGAGCCTTTAGGCGAAGGGTCGAAAAGCGCCAAAAAAGAGGCACCCCTTCCTCTGGAAGGGGTCGGGGGATGGTGTTTTGTCTATCTATATTCGTCAAACATGGCTGCAAAACTCGGGCGGGCCGCAAGGCCTTACTCAAGGCGGCTTCAGCACGATTTAGTGACTGGAACCCAAGCTCTTGATGATCTCGCCTAGGAAACCCTTTGCATCTCCGAAGAGCATTAGAGTTTTGTCCATGTAGTAAAGGTCGTTGTCGATTCCCGCAAAGCCGCTGGACATGGACCGTTTGATCACCATGACGGTTCTCGCCTTGTCGCAGTCGATAATCGGCATGCCGTAAATGGGGGAGGTCTCGTCGGTGCGGGCCACGGGGTTTGTCACGTCGTTTGCTCCGATGATGAGGACGACGTCAACCTGACCCATTTCTGGGTTGATCTCATCCATCTCAATCAGCTTGTCGTAGGGAATATCGGCCTCGGCCAAAAGCACGTTCATGTGGCCAGGCATTCGCCCCGCGACAGGGTGGATGGCGAAATAGACATCAACTCCTCGCTTGGTCAGCAGGTCGTAGAGCTCTCTAACCTTGTGCTGGGCTTGGCTGACTGCCATGCCGTAGCCAGGAACGATAACGACCTTCTGGGCAACTTCGAGGATCGATCCAGCTTCTTCTGGGCCAGCACTTCGGTAGGGTCTGGCCTCAGTTTTGCCTTTGGCCGCCTGAACCTGACCAAAGGCTCCAAAGAGCACGTTGGTAAAGCTCCGGTTCATGGCCTTGCACATGATAATGCTGAGAATCAGGCCGCTGGCACCGTCGAGGGCGCCGGCAATGATCAGCAGTGGGTTGCCCAGCACAAATCCCATGGCACTCGCCGCGAGGCCAGCGTAGGAGTTGAGAAGGCTGATGACGGTCGGCATGTCTGCTCCGCCAATGGGAATGACGAGTAGAACTCCGAAGATCAATCCCACGAAGCAGAGAGTGATGTAAAGGGCGGGCTGGGTCGGATCGACACTCAGCAGCACGGCGCAGGTCAAGCCGACTGCCAGAAGAATGAAAGTGACTGCATTCTGCCCCTTATAGGTGAGGGGGCGAGTCGGGAGCTTTTCTGCCAGCTTGCCAAAGGCAATCAGCGACCCAGTGAAAGTCACAAACCCGAGCAGCACCTCAAAAGAGATCACGCTCATGCGGAAGGGTTCGAGAAGGCTGTGGGCATGCTCCAGCTTGAAAGCCTGGCGTGCCGCTTCGTCGGTCAGGCCCTTAAGCTGCTCCATCAGTGGCAGTCCAAGGAAGTACTTGGCAGTTCCGACCAGTCCAACCGCCAAGCCGCCAAAGGCGTGAGAGGCAGCGGTTCGCTCTGGAACAGCCGTCATGGGAACGAGAGAGATGGGATAGCCAATCGCCGAGCCAATGGCTAGGCAGATGACGATGCCAAGGTAGTTGACATTTCCTCCGCCAGCGGCAAGAGAGACGATCGCACCAAAAACGGCCAAGCCCATGCCGACTTCGCCAGCGATCACGCTTTTCTTGGCCGTGATCGGCTTGTTCATCCACTGCAGAGAAAGAATGAACAAGGCGGCTGACACGAGGTAGGCGATATCGACAATTGCCTGTCCGCCCAGATTGACTTGGCCGCTTCCCACCGCTGCGATGAGAAAAGCGGGGAGGATGAAAAGATGGGCGGCCCCGCCAGCTTGCTTGGGGTTCCTCGTCTTAAACATCTTCAGCATCCTGTCTGTGATCAGGAAGCCGGAGACGACGTTGATGGTGGAGGCAACGACAGCTGCACCCCCCAAAACCATCGAGAGAGTGGTTTTAGATTCACCCAAAATCACCAAGCTGGCGACCAAAGAGATGGCCGAGATAGCGTTGGTGAGAGACATGAGAGGCGTGTGCAGCAAGGGCGAAACACGCTTGATGATCTCAAGACCCAAGAAGGTCGAAAGGACGAGAATAAACAGCTGGGCGGCCAAACTGTCGATCACTTCAAAAGCTCCTGCACTCGGGCATGGACAACAGCGCCGCCTTCAGTGAGAAGGGTGTCGGCAACAATGGGGTCTTCTTTGTTGATGTTAAGGGCTTTTTCCTTCACCATGTTCAGCACAAAGCTGGCCACGTTTT
Organism: Synechococcus sp. UW140; assembly: GCA_943369295.1. Taxonomy (GTDB): domain Bacteria; phylum Armatimonadota; class Fimbriimonadia; order Fimbriimonadales; family Fimbriimonadaceae; genus JAKRSE01. The sequence continues at coordinate 21,312 of CALRMU020000003.1, forward strand.
TGGAAAAAACGGCACTGGCATGAAAAGCCAGAGTTGAGGGAATGTTGACTGGCCCCATGATGCTGGCATTGCCCGAGATGACTGTCTCACCCGGAACTGTGCCATCTACATTGCCTCCGCGTTCGGCGGCAAGATCCACGACAACTGCGCCATGCTTCATCTTTTTCACCATCGGCTGAGTGATGAGGATGGGGGCTTTTCGACCGGGCACGGCGGCGGTTGTGATGATCAGATCCATCTCGGCCATCGCGTCTCCTAGCAGGTCCTGCTGCTTGGCATAGAACTCTGCGCTTTGCTCTTTGGCATAGCCGCCCTCGCCTTCTTCGGCTTTCAAATCGAGTTCAAGAAATTTCGCGCCGAGGCTCTCAATCTGGGTTTTGACTTCTGGCCGTACGTCGTAGCCTGTGACAACGGCACCGAGTCTCTTGGCTGTCGCGATCGCTTGCAGTCCAGCCACACCTGCGCCAAGAATCATGACTTTGGCAGGGGGAATAGTTCCGGCTGCCGTGGTCATCATAGGCAGAATCCGGTTCATCGCGTTGGCACCCAAGAGCACTGCCTTGTATCCGGCGAGGCTGGCCTGGCTGCTCAAGACGTCCATGGCCTGGGCACGGGTGATTCGGGGAATCATCTCAAGGCTGAAAAGCCTGGCTCCACTTGCTGCGGCTTTTTGGACTGGCCCAGGCTGAGCCAAGGGGTCCATCATGGCAACGACGCACTGGTCGGTCGTGAAGGTGGGAGTTTCTCCCTCGTTGGCTCCAAACAACCGGACGCTGGTAACGACTTCGCAGGCAAGGGCCTGATCTCGGTTGACAATGTGTCCACCGGCGGAATCGTAAAGAGGATCTGGATAGCCGGCCTTTTCGCCCGCTCCAGTTTCGACAAAAACCTCAAACCCTGCCTTGGTTAAAGATGCCAAAACGGCGGGGGTAAGGGCCACCCTGTTTTCGCCAGGGTGAGTTTCTTTCAGTACAGATATTTTCATGAGTCAACACAAAAGCCTGTTCAAAGCAATTCCCTCTTTCGGCCACTCCATGAAAGGAAGGACAGAAAGAAGGCTGGTGGTGTAACGACTCTGTTACTGAACGATTATCCCTTCAGGCCAGTGACGGCGATGCCCTGGATGAAGAGTTTTTGGGTGAAGAAGAAAAGGATTATAACAGGCGCAACAACAATCGATGATGCAGCCATCAAAAGATTCCACTGAGTTCCGCCATGCTGGCTTTGATAAGCCTGCAGACCAAGACTTAGCGTAAAGGTGTGCTGATCGTTAAGGTAGATCATCGGACCGAGAAAGTCGTTGATGCTGCCCATAAAGCTAAAGAGCGCAACAACGGCAAGAGCAGGAATCGAGAGAGGCAGAATCAGCTTAGTGAAGATCCCCCATTCGCTGCATCCGTCAATCTTTGCCGCCTCGCTCAATTCAAAAGGAATGGATTTGAAGAACTGAGTCAGGAGGTAGATGTTGAAGGCTGCTCCAAACCAGGCGGGAACCCAAAGAGGCCGAAAGGTGCCGATCCATCCCAGCTCTTTAAAAAGCTGGAAGATAGGAACCATCAGCACGGGAAAGGGCACCATCATGGTGGCGATGGTAACGGCGAAGGCGACCTGCCTTCCTGGCCATCGAAGTCGAGAGAAGGAATAGGCAACGATGGAGTTGCTCAGAACGGTTCCCGAAACGATGAGGGCGGCCAGAACAAAGGTGTTCAGCCCATAAACCAAGAAGGGAATATAGCCAAGGTTCTCTGAATTGTAAGAGAAGGCCTTCCAGAAATTGTCGAACTCGAATTTAGATGGGATCCAGACGATGGGATTGGCTAGGGTCTCGCTGTTCGGCTTGATAGCTGTCGTCAGCATCCACGCCAAGGGAAAGACGAAGAGCACGGCCAATGCGATCAGGACCACATGAATCAAGATCACCTGAATCAGGTTCGTTCTATTTAAAGATGCGGGTCGGCTGGACATGATCAGGTGGAGTAATGAACCTTTGATTCAGAAAGTCGAAGGAAGAGCATGGTCAAGGCAAAGATGATGATAAACATCACCCAGCCCATGGCGGCCGCGTATCCCATTCTCTGGTAAAGAAAAGCGTTGTCAAACAAGTACATCGAGTAGAAGTAGGTCGCTCTTTCTGGCCTTCCTCCGGGGAACATGATGTAGGGGATGGTGAAGACCTGGAAGCTTCCGATGATGCCCATCACCACGTTGAACTGGATGACGGGGGAGATCATGGGAAGGGTGACGTGCCAGGTCTTGGAAAGGGGTGTTGCTCCGTCAAGGTCAGCAGCTTCGTAGAGCGCTTGGGGCACGTTTTGAAGACCAGCCAGGTAGATGACGACTGCGTTGCCGACTCCCCATAAGCCCATGAGGACGAGGGCAGGTTTGGACCAATCTGGTGAGTTGAGCCAGTCTGGCGGGGTAGAGATTCCGATGAATTTGAGAGCCTCGTTCAGAACTCCGCCATCTCCTCTAAACAGAAACAGCCACAGCATCGCCAAACTGACAGGCTGAACGATAGAGGGGATGAAGAAGATCGTGCGGTAGAGCGCCATCCCCTTGACCCCTGTGTTGAGCAGGAGTGCCAGCAGAATGGCGAAAGCAGTTCCGACCGGGATGGAAAGAGCGGCAAAGATGAAGGTGTTGGTCAGGGTCTTCCAAAAGACTTCGTCTTGGAAAAGCTCCTTGTAGTTGTCTAGACCGATCCAGATGGGCTTTCTCAGCACCGAAAAATCGGTGAGGCTGTAGTAGAGCGATGACAAGAGGGGCCAGGCGAGAAAAAGGGAGAAGCCGATGATCCACGGCAGGGCAAAAAGCAGCCCGCTCCTCATTTCTTCCGATTTGATTCTGCTCATTGCGCGGCTTCCTCTCTCTTTTGCCTCAGCAAGATTTCGCGATCAAGCTTGGGCTGAATTCTCTGCTTCACATATCTCAGCGCAACAGCCGGATCAGTGCCGCGATTGATCTTGTCAAAGGCGTTTTCTAGCTCAGCAGCATATTGCGGCCAGATTCCTAGCTGGGGCGGTGCCTTAGCATTCTTGCTGAAGGCAAGGCTGTGGAAGAGCTTGATGTAAGGATTCCTGTGCTCCTTCCAAAACTCATCGCTCACCTTGACCAGGGGTGTGTGCTTGCCTTGGGCGAGGCAGAGCATTTCCATGCCTTTTTGGCTCTGGACGAACTTGATGAAAGCCCAGGCTCCTTCAACATTCTTCGCTCCCTTGGGGATGGTCAGGATGTCGAGGCCAGCGTAGGTTGAATCCTTCAAGTCTGGCCTGTCAGCCGGATAGGGGAAGGGAACCGCCGCCCACTTCAGCTCGCCTTCCTTCGAATACTCTTTGATGAAGTTGGCCATCCAGACTCCTTGAAGAACGGAAGAAACCTTGCCGCTAATGAAGGGGTTGTCTGGTGAAGAGAAGGCTCCAAAGCCACCCCTGAAGTCGTTGACTGCCTGGAATCCGAACTTGTCAACGTAGGTTTTTGTCCAGGTAAAGGCCCGAATGTTTTCCGGAGAATCGCAGGTCAGTTCGCCTGTCTCAGGATTCCAAAGCTGTCCGCCAAAAATGTAGCCGAACTGGGCTCGCCACCAGCCTGGTTCGGCTGGCAGAAAGCCTGCCCGATCAATCGTCTTCTGGCTTCCATTGACCTTGATTTTCGATACCTTGTCCACCATTTGGTCAAGTTCCTCAATGGTCTTGGGGGGCTTGCTGGGGTCTAAGCCAGCCTCTTTCCAATGGTCGAGATTGTAGTGAAGAGCCGTCGAAGCTGGGGTCGAGGGCATGCACCATGTCATGCCGCCCATGCTGCAGATATCCCAATAAACAGGAATGTAGTCTTCGCGCTTAATTCCGTCTCGCTCAATCAGGTCATCCAAGGGACGGACAGCGTTTGAGGAGGCGTACTGAGCCACGTTGTCACCGAACAAACCGGCAACATCAGGTGGGACAGCTCCGGCCGTGGCGAGCATGGTCTTGTTCTGAATGGCCGTAACCGTCAGCATCTTGACCTCGTACTGGTCCTGACTAGCGTTGAAGGCATCGACCACCTTGCGCATGGCTTCTCCCTCAGAACCGGTCCACTTTTCCCAATAGACTACGGTCTCTCGATCGGAGGTTTTCCGTGGGAGAACAAGGACTTCACTGATAACGAAGGCGCCGACGATTGCGGCTGCTAAGGCTCCGTATCCAAATTTTTGAGCAAGAGTCATTGACGAAGGACAGGATCACTTTACCTGCCCTTACGTCAACTTTGAGCCCCATTTAGGGGATCATCATTAGTTCTCAGAAAGGTCGGACAGTGCTTTCAGGATGTCACGCACCAAGCCCGGCTGGGTGATAGATCGGGCGTAATCTTTGATCGAAACGCCTTGAGAAAGTCCAAGATTCACCGATGTGAGAAGCGAATCTAGGAGAATCTTGTTCATTGCTGTCAGCTGGTGAGTGGTCACAGCAGCTTCCAGTGGACCACCCTCTGTTCGGCGGAAAGCATGGAGAACAATATCGACCCCTTGCGACTTGAGGTTGACGGATTTTGACCAAAAGGTTGGCTCGAAGTGGGCCGAAGGTGCAGGGGCCTCGTAGCCACAATCGAAGATGGTCTCCTGGCCAAGATTCTCCGGAGTTGTCTCCGTGAGAGCAGCCTCTTCTACCAAGGGCTCCTGGGGTTCGTCGGTGTCTGGCGCGGCTTCAGCCTCGGCGGCAGGCTCCACTTCGCTTTCTGGCTCAACTGTTTCTTCTGCAGCTTCAGCCGGGGTCTCTGTTTCTGGCGTTTCTTCTTGGTTGGCCGAAACGGCGGCTGCGACGGCTCCACCGGCGAGGACAGCACCGACAAGAGGAACTGCATTGAAGTCGTTTTCTGCCTCCTGATGGGAAGCCTCCTCTTCCATTTCTGGCTCGGGTTGAGCTTCAGCTTCTGGCTCCAACTCTGGCCCAGACTCTGGCTCTGGCTCAAGCTCGGGTTCCGGCTCAGACTCAGGTGCAGGCTCTGGATCAAGAACAGCCTGCTCAGAGTAGTTGGACTCCTCGGAGACTGATTCTTCTTCCTGGGGAGCTTCGACTTCTTGGTCTGGCTCGCTCTCAGTTTCGACCTCCGCTTCAATCTGCTCAGGGGCCACTTCTTCGCTTGCTTGAGCTTCAACTGGCACAGATTCAGTGGGCAGAGGAGGCGGAATCAGGCTAGAATCCTCGATCTGCTCAGCTTCAGCTTCGACTTCTTCAACATCTTCAACGGGGTCTGGGTCGGAGGCTGTTGTTTCCTCAACCTGCGGTTCGTCGGCGACAGATTCTTCGACAGCGACCTCTTCTACGATCGCTTCAGTTGCCTGGCTGGTGACCTCTTCTGGAGTTTCTGTCTCGGAGACTGAAGCTTCCTCTTGAACTGGTTCAGCTGCAATTAGCTCTTCAGTGACTGCCTCTGGTGCGGGAGTTTCCTGTGCGGGTGCAGTAGGAGCAGCCGTCGCTTCTACGGCAGCCTTGGCACCATGGACGTAAGGCAGAGCCCCAGAAAGTCCGAATCGCTGAGCTGCCGACATCACCATGGCCCGGAACTCTTCGGGGATGCCGTCGGGCAGGATGATTCTATGCTGAAGAACGCCGGCAACAAAGGGAGCGACAGCGGCACCCATCATGACTTGGGCATTGGGGTGGAACGACCAAGAACCAAGAGCTGTCTTGAGCGAAGGAGCCTTAGATTCTGGAACTCCGGCTTCAAGAATGCTTCCTCCACCAGCAATAGCGCTGAGGACAGCGCCTCTCTGAGACTCAGCCAAGCCCATCGCTTTCAAGCTGGATCGAATTTCCGGCCTGGCGGCAAGGTCTGTAACCTGAAGAGTGGGAATGGCTTCGGCAAGCCTAGAAATCGGATCAAGCCAAGCTTCAGCCTCGGCGACAGCCTGAGGAGCAGTGGGATAGGCACCCAGGACACCGAAAGCGTTCACGGCTGAAACAGCTTCGTTAAGCACTTCCTGGGTTTGTGAAGCCCATCTGCCGGAATCAGCGGCTGGAGGGGTCACCTGCCCAGTTGGGGGCAGTTCGGCAACCTTTGCTTTAGCATGGCTTAGCCCGGCAAGAACAACTTCTTTATCCGCTGCCTGGGTCAAGCTGGCATTTCGCTCAGCGAGGCGGGCGGAGGTCAAAGCCGCTTCGCCGAGAATCATGGCTGAGACACAGCCAAGGATTCCGACAGCGCGAGAGGAATCGTAGGGAATGCCAGCAACGAGAAGGAAGCCCGCTCCGTTGGTCCAGCCGAGAGAAAATGAACCGTGCGATCCGGCCTTCTTTGCCTGGCCAGCAGCTGCGATCATAAGGCATCGGCCTGCCTGCCTCAGGCCAGCAAGATCAAACCTTTGCGTGACTGGTTCGCAGAAGTGGTGGAGGTTGAGCACACCCACCCACATTCCAGATTCTTCGGCGACCCAGCCCATTCCACGGGCCAGAATCCAAGCCAGTTCATCGGCAAGAACCTCTGGCTCGTGTTCGTGAAGAAGATCAGTTTCGCCGGCAGCTTCAGCCAGTGATTTGGCTCTCTGAGTTAAGAAATCGCTGGAACTGCCATCGCCGATGGCGCGTGAAAGCTTTGACAGAGCACCTGGAGCCCACGAAGCAGGAACGCGGACAGACCTGCCTTCGATCATTCTTTCTTCGAAGGGGGCTAGAACAAGAGGATCTCTACCTGCTCTGGTAAAGTGGCGGCTGAGAACAGCACCTGTCTCCATTCCGTTGGCATCAAGTGGGGCACTCATGTCTGTTCTAACGTCTGTCTCCTGCAAGTAACCTGCCAGACCTTGATCTCGCCGTTTTGCAGGCTGAAACCAAAGCTTTTTACTTGGAGCTTCTGACACGTGTAGAAATACTCGGCTAAAAAAGCCGAGACCAGAAGGCACAGGTGCCCCTTTTGAACTAGAAGTTTGAGATTTTTCTTCTAGTTCAGGCGGGGTCTTCTGCTGTTTTCGGAACCTCGACCAAGGCCAGCCCGGTTTCGCTCCATTGCTTTTCATCAATCACACTGGGGGCGCCCATCAGGGGGTCCAGTCCGTTGCCCGTTTTGGGGAAGGCGATGACTTCTCGAATGTTCTCATCGTCGGTTAGAAGCATGACCAGGCGGTCGATGCCAGGAGCAATTCCACCGTGGGGAGGGGGGCCGTAGCTGAAGGCTTCCAGCAGGTGGCCAAATCTTTCCTGAGTTGCAGCCTCGTCGAATCCGAGCAGCTGGAACATTCTTGCCTGAATGTGCGGCTGGTGGATTCTGATGCTTCCGCTGGCGAGCTCGGAACCGTTGCATACCAAGTCGTAGCAGTCGGCCCTTACAGCAGCCGGATCGGTATCCAGCTTGTCGAAGTCGGCAGCCTTGGGGCTTGTGAAGGGATGGTGCATGGCCACGTAGCGGCCAGCTTCTTCGTCCCATTCCAGAAGTGGAAAATCGAGAACCCAGGCGAAGGCAAACTTGCGCGGATCGCGCAGGCCACAGTTCTGGCCGATCTGCAGCCTAAGCCTGCCCAGAGCACTGGAGACGGCGGCTTCCTGATCGGCGGCAAAGCAGAGGAGGTCACCGGGTTCTGCCTCACCTGCGGCGAGCAGGGCGGCGATATCTTCTGGCTGAAGGAACTTGGCGAAGGATGATTTGACTCTTCGGCCATCGGGCAGAGCAACTGCACCTTCGGCTTCGACGCCATCTTTCAGGAGAGCCATGGTTGCCAGACCCTTGGGTCCGAACGACTTGACCAGCTCTTCGAGTTCCGAAATCTGTTTGCGGCTAAGCTCAGCACCACCCGGGTACTTAAGGCCACGAATGACCCCGCCGTTGGCGGCAGTGTTCTTAAAGACTCCGAATTCTGTGTTGGCCACCAAAGGCGTGACATCAAAAATCTCGAGTCCAAAACGAAGATCTGGCTTATCGCTGCCGAAGCGTCGAACAGCCTCGTCGTAGGTCATGCGGGGAAAGGCGGCCAGGGGCTCTTTATCCAGCTTAAACTCTTCGATGATGCCGTTCAAGGCGTCAATCATCATTCCTTCGGTCAGGTTGAGAATGTCTTCCTGAGTGACGAAAGAAAGCTCCATATCGAGCTGGGTGAATTCTGGCTGACGGTCAGCTCGCTGAGCTTCATCTCTAAAGCACTTGGCAATCTGGTAGTAGCGCTCGATTCCGCTGACCATCAGAAGCTGCTTGTACTGCTGAGGAGACTGGGGCAGAGCATAGAAAAGGCCCGGCTTCAATCTGTAAGGCACCAAGTAGTCTCTGGCACCTTCTGGCGTGGACTTGGTGAAAATGGGGGTTTCGACTTCCAGGAATCCGCGCGAATCTAGGTAGCTTCGCAGCCTGCGAATGAGGCCAGAACGGATCGCCAGCTTCTGGTACATCACTGGACGGCGCAGGTCCAGGTAGCGGTGCTTGACCCTCAATTCTTCGTTTACCTTGACCATCTGAGCCTCGTCGCTTAGCTGGAAGGGAAGAGCTTGAGAGGGGGAGAGCAATTCGAAGCTTTCGACTACCAAGTCAACATCGCCAGTGGAAAGCTTAGGGTTGCGATCTTTTTCGTCCCTTGCATGCACCTTGCCGGTCACGCTGATGCAGCTTTCTGGCTTGATGTCAGCCAGACCCGTGAACTTTTCTGGATCGAAAAAGAGCTGGATCAGGCCAGTTCTGTCGCGCAGATCGATGAAGTAGAGGCCTCCCAAGTCACGGATTCGGTGTGCCCAGCCATTCAGAGTCATGGTCTGATCGAGGTGGCTGAGGCGGGGTTCACCGCAGGTATGCGTGCGCTGGGGGAAGCTCATGGCGGAGCGGTAAGGATACCTATGGGCTCGGGGTCTGTGAAGGGTCGGACTTGCTGTTAGATGACTCTGTTTTTCTGAGTGTCCAGAGAACCTTGATAATGCCCCCCCCCCGTCTAAAGGCGGCCGTTACAATTGTTGCAGCGAAGTTTGAGATTGAGACTGAGGTCGAAGGTGATGGCAGGTGGATTGCTGAAATTCCCTCGATCCTGGGCGTCATGGCATACGGTGCGACCAAGGCGGAGTCTATTCTGAGAGTCCAAGCTCTTGTCTTGAGAGTTATCGCCGATCAGCTTGAACAGAGTTGATGAGTTAGAATTTCAGGTCTCATTTTCGAACAGAGGGTGACCGGGGATGGCACGAAGTGCAGCCCCGGAATGAGTGGGGATGTGGAGTCCATGATCTCACCACAGACCTCCCCTCTTGAACCATCAAGGTCATCCTTCGTCCCTAACGACATGCTTGCTGTGTTGGCGGCCTCTGTTCTCGTCCAAAACTCACTCAACCTTGAGGCGGCATGGAAGTACGCCGAGAGTCAAGGGTCCCACGCGCTCATTGTCCAGCAGAATGGCAAAACCCTGTACGAAAGGTACGCCCGAGGCAATGCCACAACCAAGAGAATGCTTGCAAGCGGCACCAAGAGCTTTACCGGAATCACCTTTGCAGCCGCCATCGACGATGGCATGGTGAAGTGGGACTCTAAGGTGGGGGATCTGCTTCCTGCCTGGAAATCGGACCCCATGAAGAGCAAGGTCACCCTTCAACAGCTTATCTCTCTTCAGAGCGGCGTTGATCCGGGGGAGATGGGGCGTCGCGGTGGTGGCTGGAATGACGCAGTAATGGCTTCAATGCTGCACGAACCTGGCACTAAGTTTCAGTACGGCTCCAACCCCTTTTTGATCTACGGGGCGGCCATGGAATCTGCCTTGAAGGGGAAGACCTTTGAGCAGCATTTGAAGGAAAGGATTCTCGATCCTCTTAAGATCTCCGTCAACTGGAACATGAGAACTTCTGACGGCAAGCCTCAGTTGGCTGGCGGCGCTGCCATGACGGCTCGAGATTGGGCCGTTCTTGGGCAGATGCTGCTCAACGGAGGAGTGCATGAAGGTGGTCGGATCGTGAGTACAGAAAATCTCGCTCTGTTGATCGAGCCGACAAAGGTCAACCCCGCCTACGGCACATCTTTTTGGATTGGCGACACAGATTCCCGGACTGCCATTCTCGGCCGACCTGGTCGGCCAGCTGCTGGAGTTCCGAAAGATCTTTATCAAGCTGTAGGGGCTGGGAGCCAAAAACTGATGATCGTGCCCAGCTTGAAGATGGTGATTGTGAGGATGGGGCCGCTGACTGGCGGCAGACAGTGGAAGGATGGGGACTTCTTTAAGGCTTTGCTTTGAGCCTTGGCTTAGGTTCGCGCACTGCTCGAGTTTTATCTCAAGTCTCACTGCGCCGTGGAACCCTCAGCGAAGCTTCTAGCTCGGGCGCCACTAGTCAGTGATCAGTGCAGGAAATGTGCTTTCTGGCTGGCTCAGATTGGGCAAGTACTAGAAATCAGAACCCTCTCCTTTCGCGTTCAGCGAGAGGAGAGGGCAGGGTGAGGAGAGTGGCGGGCCGGATGGGCCCGAACTTTCCAGGCACGAAAATCAGAGTCTGCATTCCACCCATGATTTTTTTGATGGCCCTTCGGCCACCCGGCTGAGGCTTCGCCACAACCGGGCCACGAATCAATCTTGATTTTTGTCTTTGGGTGGCGTGGGTGAAACCCACGAAAGTGCAGCTCCAAATGAAGCGTTAAGGGGCGCTGCCCCTGCCACGCAAGATTTTTTTGATGGCCTATCGGCAACCCGGCTGAGGCTTCGCCACAGCCGGGCCACGGATCTTTCTTAACTTGTCCTAATCCAAAGCCTGAGTGCTGACTGCCCTCATGACTTCTTCCGGAGTCGTGACTCCCTTAAGCACCTTGTCCTTTCCGTCTTCGAGCATGGAAACAAAGCCCTGATCTTTGGCGATGGTCAGCATTTCTTCAAAGGTGGCTCGGCGAGTAATGGCAGCCCTCATGGCTCTATCCCCCATGATGATTTCGTAAATGCCGACTCGGCCTTTGTAGCCCGTGCCGTTGTTGGTGGGGCCGGGCTTGCCCTTAACCAGTCTGGCCCCGACCATATCGTCAGCCGTGATGCCGATCTCCTCAAGCTCTTCGCGCTTGTAGGGGAAGGGTTCTGCCGCCTGCTGATCGATGCGGCGGACAAGTCTTTGAGCCATGATGGCCGTGACGACACCGCCAACGAGATAAGGTTCGGCGCCCATATCCATCATTCGGCCAATGGCCTCGATGGAGTTGTTGGTGTGGAGGGTGGCCAAAACCAAGTGACCAGTCAATGAGGCTTGAATGGCAATGGCTAAAGATTCGGGGTCGCGGATTTCACCGACCATCATGACGTCGGGGTCTTGTCGCAGGAAGCTGCGCATAACCCGGGGGAAGCCCATTTTCTCAGTGACCTGCACCTGAGCGATCGAGTGCTCGAACTCGTATTCGATAGGGTCTTCTACCGTAACGATGTTGCGGGTCTTCGAGTCCAGCCGGTTGAGAGAGGCGTAGAGGCTGGAGGTTTTACCGGAACCGGTCGGGCCGGTGACCAGAATCATTCCGTAGGGGACCATGATGGCCTTCTCCCACTTGTTCCTCACGTTCTCCGGCATTCCCAAAGATTCCAGATCGACCTTCATCGAACCTGGATCGAGAAGTCGCATGACGAACTTTTCGCCGTTGAGACAGGGCACACACGAAGCACGAGCGGAGAGTCGTCGCCCGTTGTATTCCATGTCGATTCGGCCATCTTGAGGTTCGCGGTTTTCGTCAATCCTCATGCCAGCCGAGAGCTTAAGTCGGGCCAACACGTTCATGGCCTGCTCGGGGGGCAGCATTCCGTTCTCGGTCAGAATGCCGTCTTGGCGGAACCTGATTCTCAGCTGGTCACGTTCTGGCTGAAGGTGAATGTCACTAGCCTTTGCATCCAGAGCCTGCATCATGATGTTGTCCACGATGCTGACGGTAAGGGACATTTCATTGCCCCCCATCTCTCTAATGTTGCCCTGCTCACGCAGAACCAATCGGAACTTTTTGGCTGCTCCCCAGTTGCCCGTTTCTGGAGTCAAATTGCCGCCCAGTGACATAGATTCAATGATAGCTCAGGTTGAGTGCTCTTAGGTTAGCTGACAAGATAGAATGTTGCAGGAGCTTGATATGGTTTCATCAGGGAGCAGTGCAGTCATCAAGGTCATTTCTTTGAACCTGAGAACGGCATCGGCCCTGGGAGATGGCGAGCAGCACTGGGAGAAGAGGAAGGATTTTGTCTGTCAGTGGATTAAGGAGCAGAAGCCGACTTTTCTCGGCTGCCAGGAAGCGACTGATCAACAGCTGATGGATTTGAGGATTGGCGCGGGTCTGCCCTACGTTGGCCAGACTCGGGACCCTCTGGATTTGGGGACGGAGGCGAACCCCGTGTTTTGGGATCCTGATCAGTGGCAGGTGATCACAACAGAAACGCACTGGCTCTGCGGCACAATCAACAGGCCAGGGTCGAAGACGGAAGATTCATCTTTGCCTCGCATTTGGACGGCTGCCGATTTTCGGCGAGAGGATGGGGGATGGGTAACTTTTGTTTCAACCCACTGGGATCATATTTCAGCTTTAGCCCGCAGACTGAGCGGGATGATCCTAGTCGATCCCACGAGGTTCTCAGTACAAAGAGATTTAAACGCTCCAACAGAAACCCCTGCCATTCTTGTCGGAGACTTCAACGAAACTCCTACTGATGGCGGAAGACTTGAACTTATAAAACAGGGCTGGCGATGCATCTGGCAGGCAGCCGGGTTGGATTCCACTCCGCCATCTACTTTCCACGGCTTTACGGGTGAGGAGATGGGCTCGATTGACGGGATCTACATCACCCGTCATTGGCAGGTGATAAAGGTGGAAGTCCCTGAGGTTAAGACGCCTGAAGGTCTTTGGCTCAGCGATCATCATCCTGTCATCGCCTGGTTGAAGCTGGCTGAATCTTCCCCGGCATCACCCAACAAGGAAATCTGACTTGACCACCGGAAGCTCTTCGACACCCTCGACCAGGCTTCGAATCAAAGGATTGTAGGCAAAGATTCGGTTGGCGAGAAAGGCGGTATGGCCATCTCGCCACTGAACCTGCCCCCGCACAGTCACATAAGGCGAGCAGATAAGGGCGTGGCCATCTTTCTGATAGGTTTCATCGAAGCTGGTCACGTTGAGCAGCCCCGTCTCGTCTTCCAGGTCGAAAAACACGACTCTGCGGCCGGATGAAGTCGGAGGAAATCGCAGCCGGATAGGGTTGCCCACCACCCAGCACCTGGTGCCTGGCTTGAGACGCTTGGCTTCGGCTGCTGTCAAACCGCCCTTTTGGAAGATCACCTCACGCTCGTAAGACATCAGGTGCCTTTCGACATCCAGACCCAGAATCGTTCTCTCACGAATATCCATTTCGGCCTGTGTCATTGGAGCAAGGTGATCGGGAATCTTAGGCTGAGGAACACTCAGCGGCAGGTCGCCCTTCATGCTGGCTATCTGGTCAACCAACTCGGGCAATGACCAGAGCAAAGCTCGCCGATGGGGGTGGATTTCATCGAAGAAGCCAGTGAGAATCAGCCGGGCGACTTCATCTTTATCGATTGGGCAGCGCTGCAAAAACTCGACCATTGTCGTCCAGGGTTTTTCAGGTGGACGAGCGGGAGCCATCGGGGGGCCAGGGGGGAATTCTTTAAGGATCAAGCGGCGGGCTTTGCTAGAGAGACCCGAAACCTGCTTCAAACCAACTCGAATTCCTCCCGCAGGAACCACAATTTTCGGGTCCATTTCTGAGGCCACGTCTTCAACCCGAAACTGCTCTGTGCTCCAGCCCAAGCGGGGAGGAAGCATCTTGACTCCACGAATTCTGGCTTCGTTAGCTAGGGTGCAGGGTCCGTAATAGCCTGCGGGTTGAGCATCAAACAGGGCCGCAAAGTATTCGGCTGGGTGGTTCTGCTGGCACCAAATTGACCTCACACTGATTTCGGCAAAAGCCAAGGCGTGACCCTGGGCAAACCCATAGCCTTTAAAGCCAGCGATGAGCTCAAAAGCATGGTCGGCGACTTGAGGGGTGTAGCCACGCGAGATGATTCTTTCGATGAGCTGATCTTTAATGACCGCCCCGTAATCTTCTCGCCTTCGCTTATGAATCTCCTCGCGGATCTCTTCTGCTTCGCCGCCAGAACACCCTACAAAAGTGGTGAGAAGCTGGTCGATCTGCTCTTGAAAAACCACGATTCCGTAGGTGTGGCCCAGAATTCCTTCAAGGTCTGGGTGTTCAAATTCATAAGGTTTTAGGCCGCGTCTGCGCGCGATAAGCTCGTTGATTTTCACTGCTCCGCCAACGCCAGGGCGGATTCCCGCCTGAACCAAACTAGCGTCGGTCAGGTTTTCTGTCTGCAGCCTCATATGAGCCTGACGCATGGCAGGCGAAGCTGATTGTGGAATGCCAATAAGCTCTCCTCCGCGCATGGTTCTGTAGGTTTCTGGGTCGGTGAGAGATACCTGTTCGGCGCGAAAACTGGGGTTGGTGGCCCTCAATCGACGCTCGGTTCCGGCCAGAACATCCTGCCCTCTCAGGCACAAGATATCCAGCTTGTCGAACCAATATTTGGCCGATCTTTTATCCCATTGAATGATTCTCAGACTGCCATCTTCTTCATCCCAATCGCTGTTTCCGGCAAGCTGAACGGGCACGGTATCGCAGAGTGGTTCTGATGAAAGAACAACCCCAGATGAGTGAGCGCGGATACTGCGTGGGATATCCATCATCTCTTTGGCCAGGCGAAAAATCCACTCAAGTCTTTCTTTCGGGATGCCGCTTTTGGCTAGTTCTGGCCGCTTGGCCATCTGCCGCTCCATTTGGTCGGGCATGACCCCGCCGTGGATTCTTTTTGAGAGCCACGAGATCAGCTCGGTCGGGATCTCCAGCATTTTGCCGACTTCGCGGATGATGCCGCGGGAGCAGTAGGCGCCGAAAGCTGCAACGGTCGCGACCTTGTCTCGACCGTACTTATCCACCAGGTAGTTTCTGGCGTCGTCGCGCCTTGCTGCTTCGAAATCGAGGTCGATGTCTGGCCGTTTGCTGCCGTCTTCGGGCAGAAATCGGTCGAAGTGAAGGTCGTGCTCAAGGGCGTCGATGCGGGTCAAGCCGAGGCAGTAGGCGACAAGTGAATCGACAACAGAACCCCTTCCGCTATAGAGAATGTGCTCGGACTGCGCCCACTGGCACAGATCCCACGCGATAAGAAAGTGAGTGCTGAACCCGCGCGGGATGATACGAGTGAACTCGAATTCCAGCCTCTTCTTTTGAGCCTGCGAAAGGGTTCCCCAGCGCTCTTTTGCTCCGGCGTAGGTGCGGGCAATCAGCTCCTGCTCTGGGTCGTCGCAATAGTTGGGCAGAGGCGGACGGGGCGGCAGAGGGTTTCGGGTGCATGATTCGGCGATCCTCATGGATGCCTCTAGCAGATGTGGCGCGCTTTGATACCTTTCCCACAGTTCGTGCTGGTCAAGCAGATAGCGTTCGGCGTTGAGTCCCCTCTGAGGGCGCGTATCGGCGGCAGGCTGAGAATCTGCTCTTAGGGGCTTGCGCCCGACTACTTCTTCAACTGTGCAGAGGGTGTGGGCGCAGACAATGGCATCTTGAACCGGAAAATGATCTGGGTCGGCATGAAGCGCGGGCACAGCTCCGCAGCAGGTGATGCTCAGGTGACGGGCCAGTTCATTCAGGTGGCCTTCAAGTGCTTTCTGCCAGGGGTGCCAGCTTCTTTCGATTTGAATGAAGAAGTGTTCTTTGCCGTAGATGGCCATCAGGCGTTCGGCCAGCTTTTTGGCTTCCTTCCATTGACGGCGCAGAATCAAGGGAGTCAGGGGGCCGTTGTCGCCCCCGCTCAAACAGATCAATCCTTCGCGGTGCTCGGCCAAAAGCTGCCAGGTTGCCAAGGGAAAAAGGCGTGGCTGGGTGAGATGGCATTGGGTGATAAGGCGGGATAGGCTTCGCCACCCTGCCTGGCTTTGCACCAGCAAGACAAGCTCACCTCCGTAATCTTCAAGTTCTATGGTCGCTCCGGCAAGGGGGTGGACTCCCAGCTTCTGCGCTTCGCGGACGAACTCGGCTGCTCCGGCAAGAGAGAATCTATCGGTAATCGCGGCAGCCTGGTACCCCCTTGCTGCCGCAAGCTGAGCGATCTGAGCCGGCAGCAGGCACGACCTTCCGAAGCTCAACCCAGACATTGAATGCAGCAGAACTCCGCTGCCGCTTTGAACCTGTTTTGCTGGCTGTTCTTGACCCTTTTCAATCCAGGGCAGGGCTCCGCCCTTGAGTCCAGATTCGGGGTGAAAGCCGTTTGCCTTGGTGACTTTTTCATCGCGAATCTTTCGAGGGCGAAGAGAAATATCTTCTTTGTTTGGATTGAAAAGAGGAGCCTCGGGCGCTTTTGTTCTCTCGCGGCCAGGCACCATGGGGGGCAGAGGGGTCAGCTTTTCTCGTCTGATCCCGGCCGGATCCTGCCACTGCACAATCTCTTGCGGAGCTTCGCCTTCCCACCATGCGCCTGCTTCGCGCCAGTGGGCGATTATCTCAGCGCCATCCAATTGCATTGCGCCAGGCCCTCAAAACCCTTAGTCGTCGGGGCAGATTCACCTGATCTGCGGGGATGACATGGCCATCGCCGTACATTGCTTTCACATTTTTAAGGGCTCCCAAAATGGCAGCCTGACGCTCTTCTTTGCCTGTTTCACCAAGAAGAGTCCTTTGAAATGAGGGGCGGACTTCCAGCCTTTCTGCCCTGACGATGAGGTGCACAGGGGCAAAAGGGGGTGGAGAATCGCTTTGCATCCTCGTAAGGGCGGCCAGAAAAGAAAGGGAAGCATGAATGGCTTTGCTCAAGGGCCGGTGGACTCCATGCCATTGGCCATCTTCTCCGCGCCAGACAAGACGCAGAGCACAGGCGGTTTTATCCTGAGAATTGAGCCTGAGAGCCAGCTTTTGCGCTGCCTGAGTCAGAGCTGTGTGCAGAGCTTGGGTGTCTTCGGTCGCTCCACCCAAGGGCAGCTCGACGGTCAAGCTTTCTGGTGGATGTTGGGGCACCAGCTTGTCTCGCCACCTGCCCCAAGCAACTTGGTGAATGTAGGCACCCTCTTTGCCGAAGTGGCGCATTAGGGCGGGCAGAGGCTCGTTTTGAATCTGGCCGACGCGTCGGCAACCGAGAAAGACGAGTCTTTCCTGCAGGGCAGGGTCAAGGGGGGTGAGCAGGGCAGTCGGGAGGCTGGCCAGACTTTCTGCAGCATTGACCACCAGGGGCAGGCAGGGCAGACATTCGTTCAGAGCAAGCTCGGCACAGGGCTGGGCAAAAATGTCTGCGATCCATTTTGAAGGGGCAAGGCAGGCTTTGATCCTCAAACCCATAAGCTGATGGATTCGCCTAAGAAGCTCCTCGGCGACCCTTTCTGGCTGGGGGTGGCGTGAAAGATCTACATAGGCTCGGTGCGGAGCAGGGCACTCGACGGCATCGCTGCATTCGGCGCAAAGATCCCACCAGGATTCGGCCTGGGCTCGCAGGGCATCTTTATCTGCCTGAATAAATCGCCCATCTTCTCGCAGGAGCGATTTCAGCTCCTTGAGGCTCATGGTCGGCTTGGCCCCTCGGGTCAGAGCTTCGGGTGAGACATCCAGGGGGGCGGTTCCGTCGTGGACAACCACTGCCTTCCCGTCATTGGGGAGGTCCAGGGATCGGAGATAGAACCCCTCCAGGTTCAATGAAAGAATCTGCACAAGTGTCTACTATTATGTCCACATTTTCGGTGGAATTAATAGTAGAGAAGTCTGGGGGGAGGGGGGAAGGATGAAGGAGGAATGAAGAAGGAGGAATGAAGAATGAAGAATGAAGAATGAAGAATGAAGAATGAGGAAAGTTAACTGTACATGCAATAAACCTTCTTCATGGTCACGCACGGCTCACGGAGCCGTGGCACCCCGGACAAAACTCTCATAACAATGTCTGGGTGTCATGGTTTTTCGAGGCCCCGCCGAGAAAGGCCATTAACGGGAGTCTACATTCACTGCCTTGACCTCCTTCGTCGGTCAAAACCGTGCACCCGAAGAGGTTTCTCTCTCCCCTTCCACTAACCAAACCAAAGAAAACTCTCGGAGGAGGGTGCCACTGGACCATGTCCAGTGATACAAGCACCTTCATTCCTCATCCTTCACCTAACTCAGCCGAGTCAGCTCAACCTTATGGAAAGTCACCGGACCGTGATCGCCCTGAAGAAGAATCGGGCCCGGAGCGCCTTCGTCACTGTCAGCCGCCCCGCCAGTTATTCCAGGAATCTCAACGTCGTTGTGAATCAACTGGTCATTTAAAACGGCAGTCAGTCGTCGGCCTCGCAGCGTGATCTCCACACGGTTGACCTCTCCGAAAGGCTTGACGGCATTGACCAGAGGCACGAAGAATCCGTAAATCGCGCCAGAGCTGCCCAAGGATGGCTCTTGGCCGAAGTCATCCAGAACCTGGAACTCATAGCGGCCGCGAAGGTAGATGCCGCTGTTTGAACCGGCAGGGTAGGAGTATTCGGCGACCAGCTTGAAGTCATTAAAGAGGGTTTCGGTGAGGATGTCGGTGCCTGTGGCTTTGTTGACCAAAGCACCGCCTTCTTCGACCCAATTGTTATCCGTTGCTGGCCAGCGGACCTTCCAGCCTTCGAGTCCGGGGCCGATCAGGTTGATAGTCTCTCCTTCAACCGGCTCGCCGCTGCGCACCATGTCAGGTGCCCGCACACCCTTCCATGGGCGAACACTGCCATCTTGAGCGTTGGTGGTTCCGACCAAACTCTCACCAGCAAGCTGACCCTTGAATACCATGGGAACGGTATAGCCTTCGTACTGATTAGGCAATGAAAACTCAAGGTTTTCGCCATCAATTGCAATGTTTGGAACGGGTCGGGCGGAACCCCAAATACCGACGTAGCGGCCCATCCAACCCTCGGCAGTTTCGGTCAATTCCAACCAAGAAGGGAATGAGTCAGATCCTTCGCCTTGAGTCAAATCCCAGCGGCCTGCAAAGGGTGATGGCATGGAATTACGTTACCAGCCGGTACGTCCAGGCCCAAGGCCAGGAGAACGCTCAATACTCTATCTCCCATCAAGCCCTCGTTCCTCGGAGCCACTCGACGGGCAGGTTCCGGAACACATGCCTAACGTTTGGGTGGCTGGGTGAAACCCACAATTGATCAAGATTGAACAGAGCGTTCATGGGCAATGCCACAGCCACCCCGCCCTTAAATCAACGCCGTGAGTGGCCGGGGATGGCAGCGAAGGATGAGCTGCAGCCCCGGATTAAACAAGCAGATTTAGTTGGGGTGCCACTGGTCCGTGACCAGTGGAAAGGTAAAGATGTCTTTAGACTCTAGGTCAATAACTGGCAGAATCTGCCATCACCCCGTCCCTCTTCCTGGGAAGAGGGTGCCTTTTTCTCTCCCATCGAGCGTCTCCTCGTTCCTCGGAGCCACTCGGTGGGCAAGTTTACGGAATACATGCCTAACGTTTGGGTGGCTGGGTGAAACCCACGATAGGCGTTACCTTTGCCGAGCGTTCAGGGGAGCTGCCCTTGTCACCCATTGCGAGAGTGAAAAAGGTTGTGGCCTGGTTGAGCTCTGCTCAGCCAGGTTTGCTGCTGTCGAGTGGAGATGGCCTTCGTCCACCCGGCTGAGGCTTCGCCACAACCGGGCCACGAATTTAGCTAAGGGATAGGGAAGCTGCCCTCAGTTGGGACTCAGTTCGAAGCAGTCACAACCTTGGGTTTGCTTTCGTTTCCAACCCTATCAAGCAGGCTGACGCGAACCTTGGCTCCAGCAGTAAGGCCAGGGACCTTGATAGCAGAACCAGGGACCCCCATCTTGACCAGTTCCCACTTGCCGTTTCTCACCAAGCTGATCGTCGCGAAGCGGACATCTTCTTGGTTGGTCCTTACGATCACGATGCCATCTGCTGCGGAAACAGCCACAGATTCCGGTTCGCGTGGAGCATTGCCATCAAGCCATTTCGAGGCGGGAACTGCGGCTTTTGTCTTATAGGGGCCTTCTGTCAAAGCCTTGTTGATTCCGTTCCAGTCGTTCATAAAGGCCTTGAAGCTGAAATGAACCGTACCGGTTGATCCACCTTTCTTGCGAACCAGGTCGATCTGATCCACAACCTCTTTGGCTTTCCAGTTGCCGTCATTTGGGTTGAGTCGGCTGGTGAACTGTCCTGGCCAGATGTGGCGCTTTTTGGGGTTGACCGTGTGCCACCAGTTAAGCAGCTTGGGGAAGCTTTGAGCCTCTTGTGCAATGGGCCAGTAGAGCTGGGGGGTGAAATAGTCGCACCAGCCCAGTTCGAGCCACAGTTTGGCGTCGGCATAAAGCTGACCGTATTGGTCAACGCCGGCTTTGATTCCGGCCGGAATCCCTGGGCGGTAAATGCCAAAAGGAGAAATTCCGAACTTGACCCAAGGCTTGCGCCGCTTGATTCCGGAATAGACCCGGCGGATAAAGCGGTTGACGTTCCGTCTGCGCCACTCATCCCGCTTCAGTTTGGGTTCGGATTGAAGAGCCTTCTGAAAACTTGCTTCGTCGGGGAAGGGGACTTCCTTGCCATTTTCACGGATCGGGTAGGGATAGAAGTAATCGTCGATGTGGATTCCATCGAGGTCGTATCTCTCGACCAAATCCATGAAGACGGCATAGCTTCTGTCCTGGACAAATTCCTGGCCAGGATCCATCCAGAGAAAGGTGCCGTACTTAGGCGCCAATTCAGGATTAGTAGAAGCAATATGAGAAGGATGAAGGGGTCCTTTCTGGGTGGGGTGATTGGCTCGGTAGGGGTTGAGCCAAACGTGCATCTCAATTCCTCTCTTGTGAGCTTCTTCGATTGCAAACTGCAGGGGGTCGTGCCCATCTGCTGGACCTCGACCTTGTTCGCCAGTCAAAAAGTAAGACCAAGGTTCGTAGGGTGAAAGGTACAAGGCATCTGCCGACGGACGAACCTGAAAGACAATGGCATTGAGGCCAAGATTTTCAGCCTTATCCAAAATCGCCGTCATTTCTGCCTTCATGGCGGTTGGGTCCAAACCGGGCTTGCTGGGCCAATCGATATTGGCCACTGTCGCCACCCAGGCCGCTCTGAACTCGCGATTCAGGGGCTGTTCTGGGGCAGGAGTCTGATTCATTAGGAGCGGAAGCAACGCGAAGGGAACCATGGGCGAAGTACTCTGAGGACTCTACCACTCATGAAAGGATCAGTTCGACTCAATTCCTTCAATGCGGCCTGCCGCGGATTGGTTTTGCCCAATGGAATGGTGGTGGATGAGCTTAGGCTTGATTCAGCCGGATCCACCATTAAGCACAAACCATTTCAAATTCTCATGGATCGCCCGGCAAAGATTACGGCCTTTGTCGGCGAAGCCAGTCTCGCCGCCTTTTTAGAAAAAGAGAGTCCTGGCGGACTGAAGGGCTTTAAGGTTCAAGCCCGCGATGGTGTCTTGACTGTGGATGCCAAGATGAAGATGGTCATCGACGTTCCTGTTCACGTTAGGGCGACGCTTGAAATCAGAAATCAAGCTGAGCTTCACTTGGTCCTTCAGAAGGTGGATGTTGCTGGGGGACCCGCCAAGGCCCTGGTGCAGGGACAGATTGAAAAGGGAAATCCCTTGTTCGAAGCCGACGATTTGCCCCTGCCGGTGAAGCTTTTAGGGGTGAGAATTGAAGGCGGCTTTATTGCCTTGGACGGAGAGGCCCTGCCCCCCGAATAATAGAAGATAAACTTGCCGCTTCCTCATGAAGCATCAGGTTGCCTTGGTAGTTGATTTCGGAGGTCAGTACACCCAGCTGATCGTGCGGCGCCTGAGAGAACTGGGGGTCTACAGCGAAATGGTCCCCTGGACCAAGGCTGGCGAAGAGATTGCCAAGGTCAAACCTTCGGCAGTAATTTTGAGTGGCGGCCCCAAGAGCGTTTTAGAAGAAAACGCCCCCACATTGGATTTCTCTGTACTTGAAGGGATTCCGACTCTGGGCATCTGCTACGGACTTCAGCTCATGGCTCACAAGCTGGGCGGCCAGGTGACCAAGAGCGACGAACGAGAATACGGCCGTCGCCACCTGACGTCACAGGCGCCCGGAACCATGGTGGCCGTGATGAAGGACACGATGGTTTGGATGAGCCATGGCGACCAGGTTCTGAAGGCTCCCGAGGGGGCTGTGGTCACTGCTTCCACCGATTCATGCCCCATTGCAGCTTTTGAAGATGCTTCACGCAGGCTCTACGGGGTTCAGTTCCACCCCGAAGTCAGCCACACCCCTTCTGGCTTCGATCTTCTCGCTGACTTCGTGAGCAAGGCTGGTCTCGACCGAGACTGGACCGCAGGCAGCTTTATTCAAGATGCCATTGAAGCCATCCGCAAGGAAGTGGGCGACAAGAGAGTTCTCTGCGCTGTTTCAGGCGGGGTCGATTCTTCTGTGGCTGCCGCTCTGCTGGCCAAGGCCATTGGCAGCCAGGTGACCTGCGTTTTTATCGATCACGGCCTGATGAGGCTGGGCGAAGCCGAGCAGGTGATTGAAATGTTTGGCACCAACATGGATGTCAAATTTGTCCCGATCAACGCCCGGGCGCAGTTCCTCAAGGTTCTGGAAGGGGTCACAGACCCAGAACAGAAGCGCAAGATCATCGGCAACGAGTTTGTTGTCTGCTTTGAAGAGCACGCCCAAGAGCTGATGGGATGCGACTTTTTGGCTCAGGGAACCCTCTACCCCGACGTTATCGAAAGCGGGTCTCCCACTGCAGCCAAGATCAAAACCCACCACAACGTGGGGGGTCTGCCCGATTGGATGAACCTCAAGGTCATTGAGCCTCTTCGCTGGCTGTTTAAGGATGAGGTTCGTCAGGTTGGCCGCGAGCTTGGCCTTCCGGCTGAGATGGTGGATCGAGAGCCTTTCCCTGGACCTGGCTTGGCCGTGAGAATTCTAGGCGAGATAACTGAAGAGCGGATCAGGATCACCCAAGAAGCTGACTTCATTTTCCGTCAGGAGATTTTGGCTTCTGGCCACAAGCCGGGAATCTGGCAGAGCTACGCCGCCTTGCTCGACGTCCGAAGCGTGGGAGTCATGGGCGACGAGCGCACCTACATGCAGCCCATCGTTCTTCGGGCTGTGCAGTCCGAGGATGCCATGACGGCCTCGGCTTATCCATTTCCTTTCGAGGTTTTGGAGCACATCGCCAACCGGATTGTTAATGAGGTCGCTGGGGTGAACAGGGTTCTGTACGACCTGACGAGCAAGCCTCCGGCGACGATTGAGTGGGAGTAGAGATCGGCTGTTTTGATGCTGATTGAGACTTCAAAGTTTCAATCAGCATCCAGAGCCTGATCCCAGAAGAGGCAGTCGTACTCCTCGCTGATCTCGCACAAGCCTGCCTCTTCTGGAGCCTTCACAATGCGAGTCGCGAACTCCTCCACCTCGGCATCATCGCGAAGAATGCGATCGTAGCTTTCCATCGAATAAGGAGGCCACCTTTCGCCCGACGCCTTAATGATCTGGCGGCCAGCCTTGGTTTTGGCTTTTTCGATCACGTCGCTGAGTTCGTACTCCTGACCATCAGAGTCCTTCTTGACCTGAAAGATCATCTCAGTCTTTTCAGGGACGACCACAAGAACCATGAAGTCAAGACGGCTGCGCTGAGCCCTCATAAGATGGGCGAAAAGCACCCGGCATTCGTGGTCTTCTAGCGGGCGACGGTGGTTAAAGGTGACGTAGTAATTTTCGTCATCGGCCCGCCAGTGGGGAAGCCGGCCTCGCCACAAGGAAAAGTTGGTGAACCTGGCCAAGGCTTACTGAAGGGCTGCTTCGCCCCTTTCTCCTGTTCTGACTCGAATGGCTTCGATGACTTCTGTAACAAAGATCTTGCCGTCGCCCATTTCGCCGGTAGCGGCAGAATCAAGAATCGCAGCCAAGGCATCTTCCAGCAGAGAATCGGGAACCACCACTTCGATTCGGGTTTTGGGGACGAGGTTGAGGGCGTAGTTGCTGCCGCTGAAGTGTTCGGTCTGGCCAAGCTGACGGCCATAACCGCGAACAGATTCGCAGGTGATCCCCTTCATGCCCGCATCTTCCAAAGCCTGCTTAACATCTTCCAGGCGGCTGGTGCGGATAATCGCCTCAATCCTCTTCATCTGCAGATAAAGGTACCCCTGCCGAGCCCAATAAGGTGGCATGGCTCGTCTAAGGGTGAAGGCTCTTGTTGGATCGCAGAATTTTCTGGGTGGTTCTTATTGCCGCGGGCGCTGCCATGCTCGCGGTTGGAGTCGTTTTCGCCCTTATCGGTTCTGGATTTTCACCTTTTTCCGTGCCTCTGCTCATCTTTGGTGTTCCCATTATCATCTTTGGTTTGGGCCTTGCCGCCAAATCTGCCGGAGAACATGAGCGGCGGACCTTAACCCTGGAAGACCAGATTGAGCTGCTGACCCAAGAAGCCAGCCGACAGCGCGATGCTGTTGACCAGTTTGCCTCTGGCCTAAACATGATGATTTTGGTGGTTGACGCCAAGCACCGAGTCATTTATGCCAACCGCCAGGCCCGAAGCGCTTTTGGAATGAGCCGCGCTTTTGGCCAGACTCTTCTAGCACAAACATTCTCTAGGGAACTAGAGGAGATGGTGAAATCTGCCTTTGAATCTGGTGAAGTTCGCAAAGGTGAGCTGGGTTTTAATCACCCCGAGTCCAGAATTGGCCAGGTTCAGGTGTGGGCAGAGCCCCCTGCTTTCGATCGCTGCTTTATTTCGATTGTCGATATCACCAGCCTGCGGCGGCTTGAAAGGACAAGGCAGGATTTTGTCGCCAATGTTTCGCACGAGCTGCGAACCCCCATGGCGACGATTCGAGTCATGGCAGAGACCCTACAGTACGAAAAGGATGACCCCGAGATTCAAGAGCGGTACCTGAGCGCGATCATCCGCGAAGTCGATCGGCTGGCCCAGGTGACTTCGGATCTCCTCACTCTCAGCATGGTGGAATCGAGAGGAGTCAAGACGGAGGCGGTCTGCCTGGGGCAGATTCTTCGGGCGGTTGTGGAACAGGCCACGCCAAAAGCCAAGGATAAGGGGATTGACCTGATTCTTGCCAGCCAGAGTCAAACGCTCATTCCGGCTAACAAAAACCTGATTCATCAGGTCTTTGCCAATTTGGTCGATAACGCCCTTAACTACACAATCGAAGGTTCTGTGACCCTTGATCTGATCGAATCGGACAAGGAGCTGACAGTTTCTGTGACCGACACGGGAATCGGGATCAGCAGCGAGCACACGGCCAGGGTTTTTGAACGGTTTTACAGAGTCGATAAGGGGCGGGCTCGCGCCAAAGGCGGCACAGGCTTGGGCTTAAGCATTGTCAAGCACATTGTCGAATCTCATGGGGGGCGAGTTTGGGTGGAATCGGAACTGAACCAGGGAAGCACTTTTTACGTTGCCCTGCCGAAAGAGACTCCGGGCCAAGGCGCTCCGGAGAGCGACGAAGAAGCAGATTAAGCTGAGCTGCTTCTGGTTATAGCAGGCTGTGCCACTGGCATCGCCAGTGCTCCACAAGTCCGACTGCCGAGCAAAACGGATCAGGCAGTAAGGGGCAGAGAGGTGAATGATAGATGTGCCGCTTTTGGCCGAGTCCCTTTCCTCATAAATCCCTCACACACAAAAGCGAAGATAGACACAGAAGCCTGATCCGAGAACACGAGATCGGCTCGAATGTGGAGAGTGCAATGAACACCAATCGTATGATGAAAACCATCGCCCTGACGGCGATCCTGACTGTTTCTGCGATCAGCATGGCTCAGCAGGCTGGTCCTCGAGGAGAAGGCCAGGGCGGACCGCAGGGTGGACGCCAGGGCGGACCCGGCATGGGTCGCGGCCAGCAGATGCCCCCCGCGCTGTTTATTCTGCACATGAGCACTGTTCAGAAGGAGCTGGGAATCACGGATGCTCAGGACAAGGCGATTGACGAATTGACCCTGAAGCAGGGAAGACGAGGCGGACCCGGCGGACCTGGAGGTCAGGGTGGCCCCGGAGGACCTCCCCCCTTTGATGGCGAAAACGACGGCGTTTATGCCCAGCAGGGCGGAAGAGGCCAAGGTCAGCAGGGACAGGGCGGCCGCGGTGGATTCGGCGGACCTGGCGGCCCCGGTGGACCAGGCAAGGTTGAAGGTCTGGACAAGATTCTGAATGAAAGACAGCTGGCCAGGCACAAGCAGCTGACCCTTCAGTGGGATGCTCCTATGATCTTCATGAGGCCAGAAGTGGCAGAAGACCTGAACATTAATGAGGCTCAGAGAGGAGAAATTGGCGAAATCATTCGCAAGTTCATGCCTCCGATGGGTGGACCCGGCGGACCCGGCGGACCTGGAGGCCAGGGTGGTCGAGGTGGACAGGGTGGACGCGGTGGTCAGGGTGGCCAAGGCGGACAGGGAAGACCCCCGTTTGCCGGAGGCTTTGATGACTCGGACGTTTTTGCTCAGCAGGGTGGCCAAGGCGGCAGAGGCCAGGGCCAGCAGGGGCAAGGCGATCAGAGAGGTCCTGGTGGACAGGGCGGACCTGGCGCGAACTTTGGCGAAATGCTGACGAAGAAGAAGCAGGCTATGGCCGAGGTCTGGACCATTCTCACCGATGGACAGAAGCGAAGCTGGTCGGCCATGGTCGGGAACAAGTTCGAAAACTGGGTTCAGCCCGAACTCCCTCGACCTCAGGGCGGACAGGGCGGACCAGGAATGCCTCCTCCCCCGGCTGACTTCTAGTCACGGCTTTTCACTCATCCTGAACCAAGGCCCCCTTCGGGGGGCCTTTTTTTTTTTGTCAGTGATGATGTGATAAGTCAGAAAGTGTATACCTGTTTTTATATTTTTTGCTTGTCTCAAGCATTTTGAAACAATTTATAAAAATGTGAACAACACCCTTGACTTCTACTACCCGTCTGGATGTAAGGTGTCGCCTTCAGGGTTTCGCCATGACTCTCACGGACTGGTCAAGAACTATCTTCTTTCGAGCGGCAGCTTTCAGCCTCGCTGGCCTCATGACCTTCAATGCCACCGCAAATGGGCTAGAGATGCTCGGCATCTTCGCCGCGGAGTCGGGCCAGCGCCTAGCCCGCAAGTTCGCCGGGCACTACACGGACAAGCCCACTGGGGTCTATCTCGGCGAGGCTCCGGGACGAGATCCTCACAGAGATAACTGGTGGACAGCCAGGCAAAGAGCCGACTATTCACGGGCCAAGCTGAACAGGCTGTTTGCCCAGGCGATAGAAGATGGAAACGTCCTTGCCTCTACGGCTCCTGCAGCTGTGGCGAGTTTCGCACTGTTGCAAGGCGAAGGCGGAGGGAACAACGGCGGAGGTGGAAGCCCGGGTGAAGGCGAGGGCCCTGGCGGAGGCTCCGGCAGCACTGGTGGCGGAGGCTCTCCTGGACCTGGTCAGCCTGGCGGTGGGATGGGCGGCGAATCCAACACCAACACTGGCAACAAGCTTTCCACTCTCCCAATCGTCTCCTGGGGATCCTTGGGAGATTCAGGCGTTTCCTTCAATCTCTACCACTCTAGCCGAACCACGTGGAACGAAACACTTGGCCACGGCTGGAGCCACAGCTACGAAGCGGAGATCACCTACACCTCTGGTTCTTCCGCGATTCTGAGGATGCCAGATGGCCTTCTTGTGCCTTACACGGAAAGCTCTGGGGTCTTCACACCTCCTCCTGGCTGGAACCACGACCTTGTCAAGAATTCAGGCGGCAGCTTCACTCTGACCTTCAAAGACCAGAGAAAGATGGAGTTCGACTCTGCTGGTCAGCTCACTCAGGTGAAGGACAGAAACGGCAATGCCACAAGCATCACCCGCAACGGCTCTGGGCTCATCACTTTGGTTGAGAGTGCCGATGGACGCGAGCTGACCCTGACCTACGACGGCAGCGGCAGAGTTTCAACCATCACAGACCCCCTCAGCCGGGTCTGGACCCTTGCCTACAATGGCAGCAGCCAGCTCACCGGGGTCACCTACCCAACGCTTAACAGCACAAGCTACACCCGCAGCTTCACCTACAACGGAGCTCACGACATCCTCACAGAAACTGACCTGAGAGGCGAAGTCTGGACCTGGACCTACGACAGCGAAGGGAAGATGACTTCCTTTTCAAACCCTCTCAGCCAGACCACCAGCTACAGCTACACCAGCTCTGCCACCACCATCACCTTCCCAGATTCAACAACAAGAGTTGACAACTACTCCAGCGGTCTCCTTGCCAGCCGTGTTGATGAAGCCAGCTTCTCAAGCGCTTTTGTCTACGACAGCGACCGAAACATCACAGAGCTGACGGACAAGAGAGGCAAGGAATGGACTGCCACCTACGACAGCAAGGGGAATGTTCTAACAAGAACCAATCCGCTCAACAAAACCTGGACCTACACCTACTCAAGCCTCAACGATCTTTTGACCGCTGAGAACCCAGAAGGGGATGACACCACCTACACAAGAGACGGCTCTGGCAGAGTCACCCTCATTGAGGATGGTCTTGCTAGAGACACGGTCCGCAACACCTACGATTCTTACGGTCAAGTACTTACCGCGAAAGATGCTCTTGACCGCACCAACACCTACAGCTACAACAGCAAAGGTGAACTGACCAGCACCACCGACCCTGGCAGCGTCACCACGACTCTCGCCTACGACAGTCTGAGCCGGGTCACCAGCATCACCGATGCAGCTTCGAACACCACGACCCTGACTTACGATGCTTGGGGCAGAGCGATCACCGTCACTCATCCCGATTCAAGCGCGGCGGCCGTGACCTATAACAACGAAGGCCAGGTTCTGTCTTCACAAGATGAAGAAGGCAGGGTCAGCAGCTGGACATACGATGATGCTGGACGCCAAACCAGCTTTACCAATGGCCGAAGCGACACAGAAACCTACGCCTACAACTCTGTTGACCTTCTGACCTCCGTCACCAACGGAAGGGGCAAGACCAGAACCTACACCTACACCAGCCGGGGCGAAGTCGCCAGCCTCACCATGCCTGATGGCACAGAAGAGGAGTGGACCTACAACGGGGAAGGGCAGGAGACCAGCTTCACCAACGGTCTCGGGCAGGTGAACAGCTACACCTACGACGATGCCGGGCAGAGCACAGGGGTTGACTACCCGTCCGGAACCGACACCAGCTTCACTTATGACGATGCCGGAAGGGTCACCGACATGGTGGATTCCACCGGCACCACATCGTGGGTTTATGATGCTGCTGGGCAGATTTCCAGTCTGGCTCAGCCTCAGGGCACCCTGAGTTACACCTACAACATTGCTGGGCAGAGAACAGCTCAGTCCGGAGCCAGCCAGTCTCAAAGCTGGACTTTTAACAGCGGCACAGGCCGCCTGGCCAGCACCACCAACGGCCTCAGCGAAGACGCAAGCTTTACCTACGATTCGCTTGGACGCCTTGCCACCAAGACGTTTGAAGGGAACAACTATGAGGTCTACAGCTACGATTCACGCGGCCGCCTGACCAACATCAAGCACCGCAAGCCGAACACAGACATTCTTCGTGAGTACACCTACACATACGACGATTCGGGCAAGGTGCTGACCTACAAGGTTGGAACCTTGACCACGACCTACGCTTACGACGGAGCGGGTCAGCTCACCAGCGAATCCCGCACCGGCTACTCGGCCACTTACTCCTACGATGCCAATGGCAACCGCCTGACCCGCACTGTTGGAGGAACGACAGAAAACTACGCCTACGACGATGGCGACAAGCTGCAGGACGTTAAGGTTGGCGGCACAGCCACCAAGACCTTCGGCTACGATGCTGCCGGAAGAACCACATCGGTTGCTACTTCTGCCGGAACCACGACTATCTCCTACGACTTTGAGAGCAGAGCCACTTCAATCTCTGGCCCCGGAATCTCTCAGTCCAACACCTACAACGGGCTGGATACAAGGGTCAGCTCTACGACCAACTCTGTTTCGAATACCTTTCTGAGAGACGGTGCTTATGTCACTGACCCAGTAGTCAAAGATTCCAACGCGACCTACACTCCTGGGCTTTACGAGAGACGGTCTGGCTCCACACGGCAGCTTCACCACAACCTCAAGAACGTCGAACTTCAAACGACCCTGACTCCGGCCATCTCGGCTTCAAGAACCTACGACGCCTTCGGCAACGTCCTTTCTTCTACCGGCACCCACCTCGGCCCCTTCGGCTACGGTGGAGGCTTCGGCTACCAGGAAGATGCAACGGGCCTGAAGCTTCTTGGGCACAGGCTTTACGATTCTTCGACTGGCAGATTTCTGACAAGAGATCCGATTAAGGATGGTCGAAACTGGCATGTTTATTGCGAGAATGATCCGGTGCGCGGCGCTGATCCAGCCGGTCTCAGAGGGTTCTTTGCAGGGTTAAATGGTCAGGTTATTCTGGGCTTTGTTTCCATCTCAGTGAGGATTGACTTAATCGGCGCGGACAATGGTTGGGGTGTCGGAATTGGGGGTGGATTTGGAGAGGGATTCGGATTCAGTGCAGGTGCATCGTTTGAATTCGGTTACGATGAAACAGCGACAATTGGCCAAGGGCCAACTGAAAGCCATGGATTTGGAAGGGGTCTTACTGGTGGTGCGGCAATCTCTGGTGGAGTAGAACTTTTGGATAGTGACGGAACATCCAGCAATGGAGGCTTTACGGGTGGAGGAGGCGAGTTCGGGATTGGAGCCCCTGGTGGCGGCATCTATAATGAGGCTCGAACGATGACCACCTACCCTATTTATAGATACGAATGATAGAGACCTTCATGATTCCAGTCATTACGTTTCTGGCAGTAAATTTCGCAGTCCTGGTCGCTACGAATAAATCCGTACTGGCTCTTGTGCTGACCTCAGAACGAGAAATGAGGAACTTTTGGAAAAAACAACCTGTGACTCGAAATCGTGCCGCAAAATCTGTTGCAGCAAAAATCTCGCGAAGGGTTCAGGTTCCGAGTTTTCTATTCTGCAACTTCGTTCTCACAGCTGTGTGGCTATACTATTTCATTGCTACCAGAAGGTGAGGAAGATGCACATGGGTAGACTGCTAAAATGGGGATTATTTTGCACCCTTGGACCAGTGGTATTGCTTGGTCTGATTGGCTGTTCTGGGTTTTTGGAGGTCTATCTTCACAATCGGACCGATGAACCAACCACTGTTGAGTTCTTAACGATGGAATGCAAGGTGACGGTGCCTGCAAACTCAGAAGTCAATACCGGCTGCAAGCACCTTACAGAAGACATTGGTCTTCGCTATAAACCTGCGAATGCGTCAGACTGGGTGGCTAAAGAATGGCGATATAAAGATCTTTCAGGCCACGCACTGAGACACTCAAGATTCAACCTTGACATTCCTTAACAATATGGCAGCCGTCACCCTGTGATTAACGGACCTGATTAGGGGTAGGGTTGAACCTATGAATCAGATCCGATGGGGGATTTTGGGCACGGGGATGATCGCCCGGAAGTTCGCCGAATCCCTGCCTGAATCCAAGACCGGAGTCCTTTCCCTCACCGGCTCGCGTGGCCAGGATTCGGCAGATAAGTTTGCGGCAGAGTTAGGCGGGAAAGGTGGATCTTACGCGGATGTCGTCGCCAGTTCTGAGGTGGATGCCGTCTACATCGCTCTGCCTCACCATTTGCACGAGCATTGGACTATCGAGGCAGCCAGAGCAGGCAAGGCGATCCTCTGCGAAAAGCCTTTTACTCTGGATGCTCCCAGCGCCGACCGAGCCCTGAGCGTGGTGAAGGAGTGCGGAGTCTTTTTTGCTGAAGCCTTTATGTACCGTTTTCACCCCCAAACGGTGGAAGTCGGCAAGCTGCTGGAAGATGGCCGAATCGGTAAACCCCTGCATGTCAGCACGGTGTTTGGCTTTGCCGCCGATCATCCTTGGGGCAACTTTAGGGGAGTCAACGCTTATGGCGGCGGAGCCCTGATGGATGTAGGCTGCTACTGCACCAGCTTTACCCTCATGGTGGCGGGGCAGGAACCCAGCCGAGTCAGTTACGCCTACGCTCCAACTCCAGAACGCTACGACCGTATCGGAGCCGGAACCATGGAGTTCCCATCTGGCATGACAGCCGATTTTCGAACTGCAGTTCACCACAATCTTGGCAGCCTGGCTGAGATCTGGGGAGAAGAAGGCATGATCCGCCTCAAGGCTCCTTGGTTCGGTGAAGGGGAGATCGAGATTTGGAACAGCAAGGGAACTGAACTCATTGAAACGATTCAGCAGAAGCATAAGCACAACCCCTATGCCTTGGAAGCCGATGCTGTTTTTGATTATTGGGAGGCCAAAGAGGCTCCTCATATGACCCTGGCCGACACGATGGCAGTGATGAGAACCCTTGACCGATTGAGAGAATCCGCCGGTTTTGTTTTCGACCCCCTAGGAGATGTTCAGTGATTGAAAAGCGATTGGTGCCAGGCACCCAGAAGGAAGTTTCGGTTTTGGTAATGGGAACTATCGGCTGGGGCGAAGATGACATGAAGTCCAAGGAGCCGGTCTACGACCGTTACGCCGAACTGGGCGGCAACTGTCTTGATGGTGGCTACATTTACGGCGGCGGAGGTTCTGCCCGCGCCTACGGAAACTGGCTTCACGATAGGGGCTTAGCCGGCACGATGATGATCTTTGACAAGGGGTGTCACCACGGCCCGAATGGACCATTGTTCACGCCCGAGATCATGGAGCGGGAGATGAAGGAGCAGAGAGAAAGAATGAGGATGGACAAGGTCGATTTCTTTACTTTTCACCGAGATGACCCCACTTATCCTCTCGAACCCATGGTCCGCAAGGCTGGTGAACTGGTTGACCAGGGAGTTGTGGATCACTTTGGCGGTTCGAACTGGCAGGTCAGCCGAATCGCTGAGTGGAATCGAATCGCTGATGCCGAGGGGCTGCCGAGAATGACTCACAACAATCCCAATCTCAGCCTGGCCACGGTGAACGAACCCATGTGGGGAGATGCCTACACAGCCGTCCAAAGCGATATCGATTGGCACATTGAAACTCAGCTTCCTTTGTTTTCCTGGTCAAGCTTGGGTGGCGGGTGGTTTGCCAGGGCAGAATCGGATGACATCACCAGAGTCTACAAGAATCCTGTGAATGAGGGCAGAAGGGACAGAGTGGAATCTATGGCGAAGGAAAAGGGTTTGACTCCAACCCAGGTTGCCCTTATCTACACCCTCAGTTTTCCTTTCCCAGTTTGGGCTTTGGTCGGGCCAAGGAACGTTGATCAAATGGATGAACTGGCTGAGGCTTCTTCTTTCAGGCTAAGCAAAGAGGAGATGTCGTGGCTGGAATCAGGCGTCTAGAACTAGGTCTCTGCTGCGGTCCAGATGCCTGTGAAGAGGCAATGGCGGCGGGATTTGACTACGTCGAGCTGCCGGCTTGGCTGCTGGCCGACGGCGCCGATTATTCTGGACTGCCTGTCGGGGCAACCAATCTTTTCTTTTCCGGACCCCTTTCTTTGTGGAGGAATCCTGAAGAGTGCCGCGCCCACGCTCGCGTGGTTATCGGGAAAGCGGTCGAGCAGGGAATCAAGCTGATGGTCATCGGCAGCGGTGGAGTCCGTCGAGCTTTGGAAGGGGAAGACCCGGCTCCAAGAGAGGCTGAGTTCTGCGATTTTGTCGCGGAGATGCAGGCGGAGTTTCCTATGGTGACTCTGGCCCCCGAAAGCTTGAATAGAGACGAAACGAACGTAGGCAACGACTACAACCCCTTGGCTCTCGCTCTCAAAGAAAGGGTGTGTGGGGTGACTTTAGATGCCTACCATTCTGCCAAGGAACCCGGCTTTTCAGGGTGGGATGGCTTTATTCAGGCGCTGCCAGATCATCTGCACATCTCGTCTCGCAGGCGCGATATGCCCAAGGGAGATGATGAGTTTCTGCTGGACCTTTTTAGGAGCCTAGCTGACATGGGCTACCAGGGCAAGGCCAGCTACGAGGGGGCATGGAACCTTTCTTTAACCGAATGCCGTGAGAATTTGGCTGTGCTGGCGGCAAAGGCCGGATTTTTGAATGACTAGGTAAAGGGATGGTTAAGCTCTGGCCTCCAAGGTGACAAGGGGGCAAGAGTCAGGGCTAACATGATTGAGTATGTTTGCCAGCTTGGCAGCAGTTGTTTTGGGCTCTTCAGCCCCTGCTCAATCAGTTCTCGTCTACGAAGCTCCCGCCGGGAAGGAATACGCAATGGTCGTACCTGGCGGGCGCACAATTCTTCCCAACGGTCGATTTTTGACTCCCAAAGGCGAAAGGCTCTACACCAAAGAGAATCTCTGGGGTGTTTTGGGCTTGGCCGGTGGCAGAACTCTTGCCCTCCACGATGGCGGCTTCACGCTTTTTCCTTCTTCTGGCGGTTCTAAGGCAGGAGTTAAGATCGAGCGCAAGGAGAACGCTTTTTGTGCTGTCCTGGCAGAAAAGAGAAAGGAGATTTTGGTCTCCACTGGCGACGATGGCGGTCTGCAGATTCTTGATGCCGACACGTTAGAGGTCAAGGCGACTATCACGGCGAAGGCTGGCAGCTTTCAGCACCCTTATCTCAACGATCTCATCGTTTCCAAAGATGAAAAGCTGGCCTATGCGGTCGATATCGCCCATCAGAGGGTTCTGGTTTTTGACCTTGAAACCAGAAAGATGATCGAAGCGGTCCCCGGCGGAAGAGAGCCTTATGCTCTTGCGATGTCTGAGGATGGCAGGAAGCTTTTTGTAGCCAATATCGGCCTCTTCAACTACTCTCTGATTCCGAAAGCTGCTGACGGCAGCACTCGCCTCACCAAGCCTCCTTTTGGTTTTCCCAGCAAAGAAGCCGAGAAGGGAGTCCAGATGGAGGGACGCTTTGTTCCTGGTTTGGGCAGCCCCTATGTGGCCGACTCTCAGTCGGTCTGGGCTTACGATCTTGCTCAGCCTCGCGAGCCGAAAGTCAGTCAGAAAATCAAGGCAGGCTTGATGATTCATGCTCCGGCTGATGGAGGAAAGGCAGTCGGTGGAAGCGCACCCAACGACTTGTTGATTCATAAAGGCAGACTCTATGTTTCCTGTGCCAACAACGATAGGGTCGAAGCTTATGATGCTAAGACTCTGAAGCGTGTGGCTTCGTTAAAGCTGACGCCCAGCCCTACTCTTAGCCGCTATCGAGGCGTGATTCCGAGCGGGATGGCGATTGATCCCACTGGCAGGAAGCTGTATGTTTCCGAATCTGGACTCAACTCAGTGGCTGCCATTGATCTGGCGAGCTTTAAAGTTGTGGGAAGGATCCCAACCGGATGGTTCCCGACTGGGCTGGATTTCAGCTCAGATGGCAAGAAGCTGCTGATTGCGACTCAGAAGGGAATTGGCCGCGGTCCCCGAGGAGAACTTCATATTCGACCAGAGGGCGACGAAAGGTTTGGCCTGCCGGATATGCCCGGCATGGTAGATTCTCGACCCATCCCCACTGATGCTGAACTCAAAGCTGGAATTCAGGAAGTCATTGCGAACAACGGCTTGGCTCCAGTGCGGCGTCCTGCAGGCCCCAAGGTCTTTCCCCGGGTGCCGGGCAAGGGCAGTCCTGATATTAAGTACGTCGTCTTCATCACCAAAGAAAATCACACCTTTGATGGAATCTTTGGCGAGCTGAAGTCAAGAGGTGCTAAGGCCGAACCACGCTATGCCGAGTGGGGCCGCAAGGGCTGGCTGAGAGAGAAGAGCAAAACCGAAACCGTGCCTGTGATGACCAATCACCTGGCATTGGCTGACCAGTTTGCGATCAGCGACAACTTCTATATGGAGCCCCAAGCCAGCGGTGATGGCCACAGATGGCTAGTTGGCGTCTACCCCAGCCTTTGGACAACCAAGGTTTTCTACTCAGGATGGGATTACAGGCCGGTGCCCAATGCCCAAGGACGATTTGTCAGTTTTGGCTCCTACGGCACTCAGTTCCCTGAGGATTACCTTGAAAACGGATCGCTTTGGGAGCACCTGGATCGAGGCGGCATCACCTTTAGAAACTACGGAGAAGGCTACGAAATGCCTCGTGGATATCAGGACAGGATGAACAACAGAATCGGCGTTGAACCGGTGATGAACCATCCCATGCCCTTGGTGCTGTACAAAAACACCGACTTCGATTTTCCTGCCTACAACACTTGGATTCCTGATGTCTTCAGGGCGGACTGGTTCAAAGAGGACTTGGCCGAGTATCAGGCGAAGCACAAAGGGAACATCCCTCGATTTATGAACATCGCCATCTGCAATGACCATGGTGATTCAGTTCGTCCGAATCAGGGTTACCCCCATGTCGCCAGCTACATGGCAGACAATGACTTGGCGCTTGGACGCATTGTCGAGCATCTTTCCAGCCTTCCTCAGTGGAAGAACATGGCGATCTTTGTAACTCAAGATGATCCAGGCGGTGATCCTGACTCAGTTGATCGGCACAGGAGCTTCGTGCTTGGTATCAGTCCTTACATCAAGCGCGGCTACATCAGCACAGATCACACCTCGATCATGAGCATCATCAAGTCGATCTATCTGCTTTTTGGTCTGGGTGCGAACAACATGTTCGATGCTGTCTCGACTGATCTGCACGATATGTTCACGGATAAGCCGGACTTCACGCCCTACAAGCATGTTCCGGTTGACCCAAGGGTATTCATTGAGGCGAACACGATCGATCCGACTGATCCTAAGTTCGAAAGGCGCAGAAGGGAGAGTGCTCAGGTGAGAATGGACGATCCGGACTTTATGGAATGGATGAGAAACGGGGGAACTGGTCAGTACCCTGGTCCTAAGAAGGGTAGGTAAGGCCGCTTAGTTATGGAAGAGAGCACCCAGGTTCAGTGATGGATCTGGGGGCTTGTTTCATATCTGTTTCAATTTCCTCGAACTTTGGCTGTGTGAACCTTATCGACTATAATCTAGTTGTGACTTGGCGAGTTGTGCTTGAGCAAGATGATGAAACAGGAGACTGGGCTGCCTGGTGTCCTGAACTTCCAGGTTGTGCTTCGGCCGGTCTGGATCGAGAAGATGCGCTTTTGCAGATCAAAGAGGCCATCTTGCTCTATTTGACGCCAACCGAGATAACCCTCGAAAGAGGGGCAGAAGCATTGGATATCGCAGTCTGATGGGCGGCCGCGTCCGCCGAATGACAAGTACTGACTTGGAAAAGCTGCTACTTGCCCACGGTTTCGAAATAGTCTCTCAAAGAGGAAGTCACGTAAAGTGGCGGCATGAAGTGAAGCGACTTCAGGTAATCGTTCCGAACCATTCGGGCCGTCTGCTACCCGTTGGGACTCTAATTTCTATTTGCAGGGGTGCTGAGTTGCCAGAGTCGGAGTGGAGAGATTAACCACCTCATTCAAGGCGGTCCTTCAAGACTGACAAGATGAACCCTTTAAGGCTGTCCCACCCCTCATAACACCGGAGCCAAGCCCGCCCGTCCATGAGTTAGGAGTATTCTAAACCTCGTGATCTCTGTCCTCGCTATCGCTGCCCTCGGCACCCAGACCCTCGCCCCTTGGTCAGGAGCGCCTGTCTTCCGCGATGAGTTTGATCGCGGGCTGGACCCCAAGAAGTGGCAGGCCATCGATCAGACCAGAACCGGAGGTCAATCGAAGTGGGATCCTTCGATGATCGAGGTCAAGAACGGAAAGCTGATCATCAAGATTCTCCGCAAGCCAGATGGGCTGCCGCGCTACATCAGCGGAGCTATCCGCACCCGCAAGGATTACGATCCCAAGCAGACGATGTACGAGAAGAAGTTTGGCTACTTTGAGATTCAGGCGACTCTGCCCAAGAACCTGAAGATGGATACTTGGTTCGCCTTTTGGATGATGACGGGCGATATTCGAGATGGTCAGGATG
This sequence comes from Synechococcus sp. UW140, assembly GCA_943369295.1. Taxonomy (GTDB): domain Bacteria; phylum Armatimonadota; class Fimbriimonadia; order Fimbriimonadales; family Fimbriimonadaceae; genus JAKRSE01. The sequence goes on from CALRMU020000003.1 coordinate 59,073, forward strand.
ACTCGACCAAGGGGACCGAGATCGACATCATGGAGTCGTTTTTTGCTCATCGGGGCGAGATCGGGCACAACCTTCACTGGGGTGGTTATGGAACTGGCCACAACTCGTATGGCACAGGCGTCAACGCCCCTCAGGTGACTGATGGCAAGCCTCACACCTATGGAATGCTTTGGACTCCCACCGAATACATTTTCTACATCGACCGCAAGGAAACTTGGCGCACCGACATGATCGGAGTCGGGACCAAACCCACTGCCAAGAGCAAGGGGGTTTCGCAGGTGCCGGGCTACTTAAAGCTATCGGTCGAAGCCGCGACATGGGCTGGCCCCACCAACGATTGGGATATGGGCGGAATCAGCGAAGATCAGGTCGAAGTTGACTACGTGAGGGTCTGGGAATACCGCAAGCCAAGGTAGGTTTCGGGTCTGTTTCAGAATAGCCTCGGAGTTCTGTACGCCGCTGCTCCTTGAGCAGAAGAAGGTCCCCAGCCTGTCGTCAGTTGATCAAGCGTTCCCGCCCTTCCCCTCGTTCCTCGGGGCCAGAGCGGGGCATCGAAGCTTTACTGCTGTTCGACGCAGGAGCGCTCGAAGTGGCAGCTGGCCCGCTTTCAGCGGAAGGTCCTGAACCTGGGCATGGCTCAACCAACTGTCCTGATCTTGACCATCGGTGCCCCGGTCTGGCTGCGAAGCAAAGCGAGCAGAAGGCCGGGAACGCGGTCCGAAGGCGCCACATAGGAATCCAGGTTCACTCTCGGACCCCCTCGTGACACCCTCGATTTTAAGGGGGCAGGTATCCTGAACTCATATGCTCTTCGGGCGTAGAGACAAACCCCAGGCTGATGGTGCGCAGTTTGTCCAGTGCTCCAACTGCCGCAAGACCCTGTTCCTTCAGGAATTTGAGTCTGCCTTCAAGGTCTGCCCTGCCTGCAGTCATCACCATCGACTGACGTGGCGGGAAAGGGTCGCCTGGACCTTTGACGAAGGCTCATTTGTCGAGCACGACGCCGACTTGACGAGTCTTGATCCATTAGAGTTTCCGGAGTACGCCGAAAAACACCAATCGGCCATGGCCAAGCAGTCCATGAAGGACAGTGTCGTTATTGGCACAGCCAGCTTGGATGAGGTCAAAGTCAGCGTGGCTGTCAGCGACTTCCATTTCATGGGGGGCAGCATGGGCAGCGTCGCGGGAGAGAAAATCACCCGAGCCCTTGAAAGAGGGGCCGAGGAAGGCATCCCTGTTATCATTTTCTGCGCCTCTGGCGGCGCCCGCATGCAGGAAGGCTTGCTGAGCTTAATGCAGATGGCAAAAACTACCGCCGCTGTCGAAAGGTGCCGCAGCAAAGGAGTTCCTTTTATTGCTGTCTTCACCGATCCGACCATGGCCGGGGTTCTGGCCAGCTACGCCTCTGTGGCTGATATCATCATCGCCGAGCCAAAGGCGCTCGTCGGATTTGCCGGAGCTAGAGTCAGCAAGCAGGCCCAGGTGAATAAAGCTCCTGACGACTTCCAGACCAGCGAGTTCGTCCTTAGGGCGGGAATGCTGGATAAGGTGGTCGAACGACGCGAATTGAGGGGAGTGCTGAGCACTCTGGTTAGACACCTTGGAGGCAGACTTGGCTAAGAGTTGGAAAGAGTGGGAGAAGCCGCTTTTGGAATTGGAAGACAATATTGCGAAGCTTCGCGAATTGGCTGCCAAAGAAAGAGATCCCCAGAGAGAAGCTGAACTGACTGAAAAGGCAGATTCTTACCAAGAAAAGCTGGAAGGTTTTATTCAAGTTCGGTACAGTCGTCTTGGACCTTGGGAGAAGGTTCTTGTGGCCCGAAGCGAACTGCGTCCCTACACGATGGACTACATCTCTGCCTGCTTCACAGAATTTGTGGAGCTTGAAGGAGATAGAAGGTTTGGTGCTGACCATGCCATCGTCGCTGGTCCGGCAAGGCTGGAAGGAAGATCGGTGATGATTGTTGGCCACCAAAAAGGCCGCAACATTCAAGAGCGCACCTTCAGAAATTTCGCCATGGCCAAGCCTGAAGGCTACCGAAAGGCGATTCGCATGTTTGAAATGGCAGAAAGGTTCCGTCTGCCTGTCATCACCTTCGTCGATACCCCAGCGGCCGACCCAGGGGTCGAGAGCGAATCAAGGGGAATCAGTGAAGCTATCGCTGCCTCTATGCTGGCCATGTTCCAGCTCACTGTTCCTGTCCTCAGTGTGATTGTTGGTGAAGGCGGTTCGGGCGGAGCCATCGGAATCGCTGCTGCCAACCGAGTGATGATGCTTGAGCATTCTGTCTACTCAGTCATTCCTCCGGAAGGTTGTGCGGCAATTCTTTGGAGAGCACCTGAGAAAGGAGCCCAGGCTGCAGCTGCTCTCAAACTAACGGCTCAGAGTGCAGATGAACTCGGCCTCATTGACAGGATCCTTTTGGAGCCTTTTGGTGGCGCGCATCGAAACCCAGCTGAGACGGCTGAAACGGTTAAATCTGTCCTTCTCGAAGAGCTTGACATTCTGGACAAGCTGTCCGGTCAGGAACTGAAGGACGCCCGTTACAACCGCTTTAGAAGAATGGGAATTTACAGCTCCGGCGCAGATTCAGGGGTCTGATTCTGTACCGGGGCCAGCCCCTTCTTCTGGACCAGCATCCATCCTAAAGTGCCACCCACTGTTCCTAGGGCCGCACCCGCCAAGATGTCGGTAGGGAAGTGGACTCCCACGTAAACCCTTGCGAAGGCGACCAGACATGCCCATAGGATGATGACTGTGCCAAGAGTGCGGGAATCCCTGCCCTGTCCCGATAGCACCCACGCTAGAAAGACGGCAATAGCGAAGGTGGAAGTCGCATGGCCGGAGGGGAAGGAGGTCGCCCCGAAAATCGGTTCCATGGTCTGAGAAAACTCAAAATTGCTTGGCCTCTGTCGGCTGATTGGCTTGACTATCAGCAGCCGTGCAATCCCTGACCCCAGCGAGCAGAGAATGGCCCACCACGATGACCAGGGGGGCAGAAACCAAAAGAGCCCGAGGCAGACAAGATAGGCAGCGGCGGTTGGGCCGAGCTTCCCGTATTCGTGAAACTCGTAGTAGCTGACCGCACCCATGACAAAAAGCGAGAGGGCCAGAATCCAACCCCAATGCAGCTTGTGTCTGGCGGCGGCAATAGCCAGTGCTGGCCATTGAGTGTGGCCTAGGCCACAGTCGCTGATCGTCTGGACAATGGGGTCCAGCCAGTCGCGCCTCATTCCAACATGAATCGCTCGGTAGAGCTCCATGTCCCAAATCCAAAACTGATTCATGGCTTCAAATCTAGCTGCAGAGTCTTTTCTTGAGTGTAGCTGGCGATTCCGGGTGCCGACTTTCGCGGCTTCCTCACGTGCTTTTTCAGAACGTAATCTACCAGCACCACACCTGAGTGCTTTGATGACGAGTTTTTCGCGGCAACTTCGGCCGCAAAGATGAGGTCGGGCCTCTGCACCTTTTCTGGGTGATTGTTGGTGATAAGGATCACGTGGGCCGACGGCGCTCCGCGGACGTGCAGCCACCAATCATTGGGACGGGCCACTTTCGTCGTCAGGTAGTCGTTTGCCATGGGGCCGGTTCCATAAAGAACCCTCCAGCCACCAGGAGAGAGAACCTCCTTAATCGGGTGGCCTTCATAGATTCGCTCTTCTTTCTTAACCGGAGCAGCCAGCTTATGAAGCCACTTTCTGTGGTCTGCATGGTCGCGAAGCTTCTTTATCTCTTCGAGGGTTTCAGAAATCTCAAGCCTTTCAAGGACGGCGAGAATCTCTTCACGATCCTGAGTCAAGCGTTCTTCCTGACCCGTCACCATCTGAAGTCTGGCTCGAGACTTTTTGGCCTTGGTAAAGCGCTTTTCGGCATTCTCGACTGGTGTCAGGTCAGGGTTAACCTTGATGGTCAGCAGACTGCCTTCGTAATCGTAAGCCTGCAGAACCTCATCCCCTTCTTTGATCATCCCTTGGTAGGCGAGAATGAGTTCACCTTCGAGCTGCAGTTTGGAGGCCCCGAGCCCAGCCTCAACCGCCTCGTGAATATCGCGCAGGGCAGTTTCTCTGGCCAGGAGGACCCTTTTTAGCTGTCCAGCAAGGGAAGCTTTCTGTCTTTCTAGAGCCTGGGCAAGCTCCTTGGTCTCATACCAAGACTCCAACCCCTGCGAAAAGCTGGGAAGGGAAGTCGCGCCGGGCCAAGGAAGGGGGGAGACTCCTTTGCCTTCAAGAAGGCAGGGCTGCCAGGCTTTAGTCTTGATAGCCTCTAGAACCTGTTCCTTCGTTCCACCCTGGTCAAGAAATCCCTGCAGGCTGGGCGACCACCCTTCCAAATTCTTCCAATCTCCATCCGGGTGCTTCAGAATCGAATCTCGTGGCTCGCCAGGAGGGGGAAGGTAAGGCTTGCCGGGCAGGACTGGCCTTTTGGTCTGGCCGGACCCTGCGAATTTTGAGGCAGATACTACTTTGGAGTGATTGTCAACCAGCATCACCCAAGAATGCTTGCCAAGCAGTTCGGCTACGAGTTGGAATCCACCTTCAGGAGTGATGAACCCTAGCTCGGCAACTCTATCCAGACCTCTTTGGCGAATGAAGGCGAGCTTCGAATCAATCAGCCTTTTCATTCCGGCCGGGAGCTGACCTTGTTCTTCCTGCCTGGCTGGACGGCGCGACAGCAGGTGCATGCGCGAATGTTCTGGATGCCAGCTGATCAGCAGCCACTGATCGCGTCCTAGTTTTTCTGAAAAGAAGCCGAGGGCAATAGCGTGCTCCCCGACCGGGAGAACCCTTTGAAGCTGGGTCCCGACCAGAAACTGTGCCTCCTGGATCACCGCCGCCAGGCAGAGGGCATCGAAGCCGAGCTTCTTCACGCGATCGGCAAGTGAACCCCAAGAGCCTCTCAGGTGTTCGGGCTACTTGCCAATGCAGAAGTCGTGGAAGATGCGAGTGATGACATCCGGTGGCGTTGTTTCGCCCGTTATCTCCCCTAGAATCCTGATTGCGGCCTGAATGGGGACGGCGGCCAGATCTGTTGGGACAGGGCTGTTCAGGCTCTCGATAGAATCCATCACAGCCGCGATGCTGGCCGAAAGGAGCCCGGCGTGGCGGGGAAGTAGTGCGGCAGCTCCGGGTGGCGGAGCAAACTCTTTGATCCTTGCCAGCAGCTGATCAAGGCCGGATTGGCTGACGACTGAGATTGGAATTCCTCGGGAAGGCTGTCCAGTAACGAGATCGGATTTGGCGGCCAAAACCCAGACTTCGCCGCTCTGCTGACTGAAAATTTCTTCGTCCTTCTCAGTCCAGCCCAGCGAGGAATCATAAAGCTGCCAGACGAGGTCAGCACCGGCCATGGCCTGACGGCTTCTTTCCAGTCCGAGCCGTTCGACCAAGTCGTCGGTGTCTCGTAGCCCGGCTGTGTCAATCAGGACGACTTTGAGTCCGTGAATCTCTAGAGTCTCTTCGAGGGTGTCTCGGGTGGTTCCGGGGATGTTGGTGACAATGGCTCTATCCTGCTGCAGCAGAGCATTGAGCAGGCTGGATTTGCCCGCATTGGGTGGGCCGACCAAGGCGACTCGCAGACCTTGCAGACCGATGCGTGAGGTTTCTCCTTCGTTCTGCAGATTGTTTAGGTCGGTCAAGACAGAGGAAAGGCGTTTAAGCGCGAGGGGAACATCAAGATCTCCAGCTTCTTCCGAGAAATCTGTCGCCGCCTCGATGGCAGCCAAGACTCCTATAAGCTCTTCGCGGACCTCTGAGACACGATGCGATAAAGCGCCTTCTCGCAATCCCTTAGCAAGCTTGAGCTGGGCCGAAGTTTCCGCCTCGACCGTCATCTTGACCCCCTCCGCCTGGGCCAGGTCGAGGCGGCCGTTCATGAAGGCTCGCAGAGAGAACTCACCCGGTTCGGCTGGCCTTGCCCCTTCTGCCATCAAAAGGTCCAGCAGGGCTCGAATAGAGGCCGGACTGCCGTGAATGAAGAACTCGACAGCTTCCTCGCCTGTGAAGCCATGACCATCAGCAAAGGGAAGAGCGAGGCCGTCATCGCCAGTCGGAAGCCGCCCGAAGATCGCCTTGTGGCTCTGAGGTTCTGTGGGCCAGGTTGAGAAGATTCGAGCCGCAACAGACCAGGAGCCTGCCCCGCTAAGCCGGACTCCCCCGACCGCCCCCGGTCCCGGACCAGTTATACAGGCGCAGATCATCTGGCTCGACCTCATCAGCCCATGATGGCTTGTTGTGATTGGGGATAGACTGAGGACATGAGACTCCAGGACCATCTGGTTCGCCAAACTCAGCGGGCGCTAAACGACCTGCTGAGGGCGGTCGACGCCCTGCCGCCTGACAAGGTGGACTGGAAGCCCTGCGAGACCTCGCGGTCAGCTCTGAGCCAGTTGAAGGAAATTGCCATGGCTCCGCAGTTTTTCATTCATGTCATTCGGCACGGAAAGATGCCCGACATGACGAACCATGCTCACGATTCTTCGGAGAAGATTGCCCTGGATCTTGTTGACTTGGCTTCGACCAAGCAGAAAGCAATGGAAGCAACGGCCGAGCTTTGTTCTGCGATCTTGGACTTTCCTGACGACGGTCTAGATCATGAAATTACTCTGCCTTTCGGGGGTGGAATGGTGATGACCATGGCGGAGATTCTTGGTCTACATGCCTGGAACATGACCTACCATTACGGGCAGATCAATTACATTCAGACAATTCTTGGCGACGTCGAGATGCATTAAGGTTGTCTGAAATACGGTGCGAATCGATTGGGCATCAGGTGTAGACTGGCCCAATGACCTCGTTGAAGAACACAAAGATCGCCCAGCTTGCCATCGTGGTGAAAGACATGGATGCAGCTCTGGACAAGTGGTGCGCCCTGCTGGGACAAGACCGCCCCAACATCATCACCACCGAACCCGGCCTGGGCAGAAATCAGGAAGTGGACGGAGTCCCTAGCGACGCCCAGACTCAACTCGCCTTTCTTGATCTCGGTGGAGTACAGCTTGAACTCATCTGCCCCCTAGGTGGCGAAAGCTCTTGGCAGAAGGTGTTGGATGAAAAGGGTGAAGGCGTTCACCACATCGCTTTCTGGACCGAGAACATGAAGGAGACTCAGGAAGCCATTGCTCCCTACGGTCCACTGTGGCACGTGGGAGACATGGGTGGTGGCGGGCAGTTTGCCTATTTTAAAACTGAGCCGGAACTCGGGGTGACCTTGGAGATTCTGGAAGCCAACAAGACGTCCCTCAAAGATTGATCTTAACAATCTCGACGGGAATTCTTCATTTTTGATGAGGAACATGTCATGGCTGGCGGTTCGTCTATATTCCTTGATATGATCAAGTTGATCGGCCCGCTAGCCTTGACTTGCTGTGCTTTCGTCATGACTTCGGCAGCAATGGCCCAAGGAGGGCGGACAGATTCTGAAAGAAGAGATGAGCTAGTCAAGGTCGAGCAGATGGCCTTTAAGGTCAAAGACTCTACTTGGATGAGTGCCAGAAGGCCGAGAATGGCAGCGGAAATGCTGACACGCTCTAGTGGTGCACAGCAGGCTCGCCTGGCCAGTGCTTTTCTGCCTCCTCAAGTCAGAGGATCTTTCGGAAGGTACGTCTCCAGCATCGATCGGGCAAGGCTTTCGGCAGATAAAAACTTCATCGTCGATTCTTTCAAGCTGTCTTCAGTTGCCTCTGGTGCAAACGCTCTCAGTTCTTTAGCTATTGGTTTTGGCAGCCACTACGTGACCGATGCGGCCGGCGCGACGGCCAAAGAGGTCTTTGAGGGCATTGCCCAATCTTCAGGCGTTCTCACCCTTGATCTCGAAAAGCTTGGACCATTTTCGGTGACTGAGGCCTACACAACCACGGGCGATCTGACAGCGGAAGGAAAGCCTGAAGTCTTTCAGAAGATGGTGAAGGTTGCAGGTAACAAGCTCAGAACTCAGGTTCTTGAAGGCCAGGGCTACCGAATTGAATTTTCGATGCCTTTGAACAAGGCAGGTCAGCAGACCGGCTCACTGCTCCTTGAAGAAAAAGGGAGCTTGACTTTAAACCTGACCGGCAAGGTCGAAGTCCCGGCAACGATTTTCACTGGGGCATTCGAGTCTTCATCGATCATTATCAAGAGCCAGGCAGCAGTTGGAGTCAAGGCTAACATTCAACTGAGTGGGCCGGTCGATGCAGGAGTTAAATGGAAAGTGGTTCAGAACCCTGGTGGTCTGGCGGTCAGTGTTCCGTCTGGAAACTTCCCCTCGAAGGGCACTGTAGCTCCGACCTTCACGTTTACTCGAAGTCCCCAGACTTCTACTGGCATCTACCCTGTGGTCATTGAAGGAACCGGCTTTAATGGCACGGCCAAACTGAATTTGAACCTGCAGGTGAAGGTGGAAACCTACTGGATTGAAGGGCTCAAGAACCTCAGTGAGATGAGCCTTTACTTCTGTGCTAGCTCAGATGGCGACTACGCTTTTCTCTTCACCCCCCTAAAGGATCTTAGCAAAGCAAGTTCAAGCCACATCATGCTCATGGCTCATGGCATTTCTGGCAGCTCGCTGCAGGCCAAAGTGGTAAGTCCCTTCGGTGCAATCTTTCCTCTCGGTTCAAATGCCCCTAACCAAGTGCAGCTCGGTCTCGATCCGAATGTGCGAGGCGCCATTCAGCAGGTTTCTCTCTGTAACTACATCACCATTGCTCCAGTTTTTGGCGGGCCTGATATGTCGGTGGTGAAAAGCAGTATGAACCCCTCGGGAGTGAAGGTCTATATCGTAAAGCCGTAACCAGGCGAGTGGCAAAGCAAGACCCACCCCCCGTCAAAGAAGAGGCTCTTGGCGCGTAGAATAGGCCCGGAGGAGTTGATTTCCTCCGGGCCTTGTCATGAACCTGGACATTAGTTATCCAAGAAGGAAGACCACCCCCTGCAGGATTGGACCTGTGACCATGGGGTCGGACTTTCCTGTCGTTGTTCAGAGCATGATTACGGAAGAGACCAGGAACATCGAAGCCTGTGTCGATCAGATCATCAACCTGGCCAAGATCGGATGCGAAGTGGTTCGCGTGACCACCCCGACACTCGGCGAAGCCTCATGCCTTGAAGAGATTAAAGCCAAGGTGAAGGAACGGTATCGCGACGTTCCCATGACGGCTGACGTTCACCACCAGGGCTCAGCGATTGCCGTGGAGGCAGCCAAGTATGTTGAAGAGATTAGGCTCAACCCCGGTCTCTTTGTTTTCAAGCGGCACGGATCACGAGCCAACGAAGTTGGCGAAGAAGAGTTTGATTTTCGTGGCAGAGCTGACGAAGAAGCCACTGTCGATGAATTGAGGCAGGAGCTTGCCTACACCCCCGAAGAATGGGACAGTGAAGTCGCGGCAGTAGAAGACAGCCTCTTACCCGTTATCGAAGCCTGCAAAAAGCACGATCGCGCCATGCGCATCGGTGTCAACCATGGCAGCCTTAGTGAGAGAATGCTGGTCACTCATGGCGACACCCCTCAGGGAATGGTGGAGAGCGCAATTGAGTACCTGAAGCTCTGTGAGAAGCATGGATTCACCAACCTGAACATCAGCGCCAAGGCCAGCCGGGTGCAGATTATGCTGCAGGCCAACCGCCTTTTGGTAAAGCGAATGGCCGAGGAGGGGATGGCTTACCCATTGCATTTGGGAGTCACCGAAGCTGGCGATGGCCAGTATGCACGCATCAAGTCGACTGCCGGAATTGGAACCCTGCTGGCCGAAGGTATCGGCGACACAATCAGGGTCTCCTTAAGCGAGGACCCCATGCAGGAGATCCCTGTCTGCTACGAGATTCTGCAGGCTCTTGGACTTCGCAAAACTCAGGTCGAATACATTGCCTGTCCCAGCTGCGGAAGAACCAAGTTCGATCTTCCGACCGTGCTGAGAGAGGTCAGGAACGCCACCAAGCATCTGGTTGGTCTTGATATTGCTGTGATGGGCTGCATCGTCAACGGCCCGGGAGAAATGGCCGATGCAGACTACGGCTATGTTGGGGCTGCGGGTGGGAAAATCACCCTCTATCGCAAGCGAAACCCGGTCAAGTTCGGGATTCCGCAGGCCGAAGGTGTGGCAGAATTGATCAATCTTCTGAAAGAGGACGGAGCATGGATTGAACCGGCTGCTTCTGCTGGCGAACGAAATCTGACTCCATTGACAGTGAAATGATTAAGCACAACATTAATCTGGTTCTCTGTGTCTCCTGCATTCTCTCAGGAATCGTCATCGGGGGAACTTCGATGTTGATCGTTGAACTGCCTCTGCGAGCCACATTTTTGGCCGTCGCGGTTTTAGATCTCCTGGCAGCGACCTACTTTTTTGCCAAGTTTTACAAGTCAGTAAAGGACAAAGTTTAGGGCAGGCAAAGGGACGCCGGAGAAGTTTCTGAATCTCCGATCATCACGGCTTGCAGAAGAGTAACATGCGGCAATTAGGCTTCTGAGCATGAGCGCAACGGCGATAGTGAGGTTAGCTTTTTGAAAAACAAGGGCGTTCACCGTAGAATTGAGGGCTGCCTGAAATCTGCAGGCCTTCCATTCGCTTCAATCATCATAGGATGGTTTTTTGGGGGAATTTGTGCCTTTTGTATGATTCTTCTTCAGGCGGAGCAGCTGCCTGACTTAAACACCAGCCTGTGGCTGCTCCAGATGTCCCTCATGGTCACGCCATTACATCCCTCTTACTGGGTTTATTGTGCTCTAGCAATCGCTTGGGCCAGTATTTCAAATGACTGCGAATCACATTTGATCTTTGTGTGTGACTTGCTGCTTCTCCTATGCCTGGTGATCCTCTTCGGTTTGGGCTTAGGTGTCAGCATTCTTGAACCAGATTTTGTAGGAGACCATATACGTTGGATTCTCATTTCTGCCTCCAGCGCCATCATTGTGGGGTTGTCAATCTTGGCCAGAAAGACTCTTGCTCGGCTACAGAACTAAAGTGGCGAGAACAAGACTTTTGATAGTCCAGCAGAAATCTGCCCATTCTTTACTGTCAGAAATACCTGTTTTGGCTGCCATTCGAGCCTGATTTTGTTAGGATTGCGGGGATTGGCCCACAATATGCTCGTAGGTTCGCCAAGAACCTGAGGTTCTACTATGACTGGTTTCGCACGCACACTACTCATCGGATCTTTGGTGGCAGGATTCGCTGCCGCCAATGCTCAGTCCGTTCTGAATACTGGAACCGCTGTTGGCGTTCCGGTTGTCTCAGAGCCGACCCTGACGATCATTGACTCTATCATCAGCCCCTACAACACTTCCACCATCGATGGCACTGTGACTTCGATCGTGGCTAAGTCGGCTGCCACCGGAGACAATCTGATCTTCGCCTACATCATCAACTCGGCCGGAACTTCCACCTCCAGCGTCGGTCGGTTCACCACCACGGGTTGGGATGGCTGGTCTTCCAGCGTTGCCCAGCATTTCCCTGGCGCATCCACCACCAACGTCACCTCGACGACTGCCACCCGCTTTGATTCAGATGTTCTTGGCTTCAACTTCGACCAGGTTGGACCCAACGCTCTTGGACCGAACGCGACTTCCACAGTCTTCTGGGCTCTTTCCGATGCAACGAGCTACACCAGCTCAATCGGCAACGTGATCGACGGCAGCATTGCTCAGGTCACCACCTTCGCTCCTGTTCCTGAGCCCGGCCTTATGCTGGCCGCCGGTGCAGGCATCGCTGCTCTCGCCGCAAGGCGCAGAAAGAAGCAGGCGTAAGTTTTTCGCCCATATCATCACCAGGCAGCCGCCTCCCAGACTTCGGTCTTGGGGGGCGGTCTGCTTTTCGGGGCTCCATTATTCTGAGATACACTCTATGAGTGGATCCTGAGATAAGGGAAAAGGGGGCACTTCATGCCGGTCTGGGTTTAGGGCCAAAAGCTTGGGAAGAGATTGCTCTGAAATCGATCGGGATGTTTGCCGTCCTTTCTCTTTTTAGAGCAGTTCAGGTGACTTCAATAATGTCCAGCAACCCCGAAGTCGCGGAGATTTTCGGCGACAATCTTGGCATTTTTGACCGGCTGACCAGACGACTGCTTCATCCTTACACCTACATTGAGCTGGCCTTGCTGATTCTCGTCTGTTTCGCAGCAGCTAAGCTGGGTGGAAAGAAGGCTTTTGTAACTGCCGTTATTGGACTTCCACTCGCCATCAATTGGCAGTATCTTATTGGACTGTTTCAGGACTACAAACTGACTCTGTCTGTTTTCGACCACATGACTTTCGGGAGCTTTCTTAGTATTTATGGATTCGACATTCTGCTTTCCTACTTGGTTTTCTTTCTCATATCCTGGGTGTACCGACGTCCTGATAGAGAAAAACTCGATTCCTCCTAGCTGTCAAAAGGCATCGGCTCCTTCCCTTTTGTGGTTATGATTGATGGCAGTCAGGCTGGCTGCCCTATGTATGTTCTTGACTTGGCTAAGCTGGTTTCTTCGATCTACTGCCAGGCACGGCACCAGCGTTTTTGACATGGCAGGCCCATGTATAAGCTGAGTCTTGCTGGACCATGCCCTGCCTGATTTTTTCTCAGACCAGTCTAGCGTGGCTGATTAGCCATGAGTTTATAATACTATTTTGCCTAAATTGTCCCGGAGTCAAAGCTTCTAAAAAGTTAGAGTCTTCACCAGACTTTTCGTTTGAAAAACAGCCCCTCCTGACCAAGTCAGAAGAGGCTGAACTTACCGAGTTCCCATAACGACTAAATGTCGTTGTAAAGGTAGAACTCGTAAGGATGGGGCCTGAGGTCGATTGCGTCGCATTCGGCCTTCAGCTTGTACTCAATGTAGCTCTCAATCAGTTCCTTGGTGAACACGTCGCCCTTCAGCAGGTAGTCGTGATCGTTGGCAAGGTTGGTAAGAACTTCTCGCAGCGAGCCAGGAGTCTGAGCGATACCAGACTTCTCCTCGGCAGGAAGCTCGTAGAGATCCTTGTCGATAGGAGCGGGTGGCTCAATCCTGTTCTGGATTCCGTCGATGCCCGCCATGAGCATCGCAGAGAAGGCCAGGTAGGGGTTGGCGCTGGGGTCTGGGCAGCGGAACTCAATTCTCTTAGCCTTGGGTGACTTGCTCAGCATAGGAATGCGGATGCAGGCCGATCGGTTTCGAGCAGAGTAGATGAGGTTGATGGGGGCTTCGTAGCCAGGAACCAAGCGTCGGAACGAGTTGGTGCTGGGGTTGGTGAAGGCCAGAAGGCTGGGAGCGTGCTTGAGCAGTCCGCCGATGTACCAGCGAGCCATGTCGCTGAGGCCAGCGTAGCCAGCTTCATCGAAGAACTGGTTTTCGCCGTTCTTCCAAATGGACTGGTGGACGTGCATGCCAGAGCCGTTGTCTCCGAAGAGGGGCTTGGGCATGAAGGTGGCCATCAGACCGTACATGTGGGCAGTGTTCTTTACAACGTACTTGAACTTCTGCTGCTTGTCAGCCATGATGACGAGCTCATCGAAGCGAACGTCAATTTCGCACTGGCCGGCGCTTGCCACCTCGTGGTGGTGCATTTCGGTCTCGACACCCACAGCCTCAAGGTAATCGACCATCTTGCTTCGCAGATCCTGCAGCTTGTCAGCCGGAGGAGCAGGGAAGTAGCCGCCCTTGTTGCGGATGGTGTTGCCCATGGCGTCATCCTTGCCGGAGTTCCAATGGGCTTCCTCACTGTCGATCTGGAAGAAAGAGTGGTGAGGATCGTTCTTGTAGCTCAGTCTGTCGAAAACAAAGAACTCAGCTTCTGGTCCAAAGTAGGCGGTGTCGCCGAGGCCGGTGGACTTGAGATAGGCTTCTGCCTTCTTGGCCACGTAGCGGGGGTCCTTGGCGTATCGCTCTCTGGTAATGGGATCTTCGATGTCGGCAATCAGAACGGCAGTTGTGTGCTCGAAGAAAGGATCAAGGAAGATGGAGGAAGGATCTGGCGAGAGGAGCATGTCCGACTCGTTGATCGACTGGAAGGCTCGAATGGATGAACCATCAAATGCCAGGCCATCTTCGAAGCTGTCTTCAGAGAAGTTGTGAATCGGGAAGGTGAAGTGGTGCCACATCCCGAAAGGATCAGTAAAACGAATGTCGACGAATTCGACTTCGTTCTCTTTCATAAACGCAATTGCATCTGCGGGGGTCATTGGTTGGTTCTCCAAGACCTGCGAGCACGAAATGCTCGCAGGGTGAAGGACCCCCTCGCCGCCCTTGCCGAGAGGGGCACCTTGTCTTAATCTTGGCATAAGATCGGCTCCTAACACCATGCGAAGTGGCAGGTTAAGAGCGATTCGGTCCGAAGAGTTGCTGCCCAGCTTCAGCCAAATGCCTTTGATAGTAAAGTTTTCCCGCCAAAAGGTGCAGGTTTCTTTATTTTGGGGTGTGGACAAAGTTCGGAGGGGTCATCCTAGCAGAGGGATTCGTTTTAGGATTTCAGGCTCTCTTCAGGCGTGCGTTTGTTCAGGTTCAAAGTGGACTGGGTCTTTAGCGTCCAAGTTGGCCCGACTCTCGTCCTAATCTCCTAGTAAGTTATGTTAGGCACTTGGCTCACAGCAATGATCCTGCAGACAGGATCGATTTCGGGAACTCAAGCGCCAGCTTTTTCGGTGGACGCCTTGGCCGATGGCAGCACCTTGGTTGTCAATGAGGTCGAAGTTCTTACCCTTAGGTCTGCAAGAGGAGGCATGTCGGCGGCTCAACGGGCAGCCTCAGCGTCAGTGACTCTTTCGGCTATCCCCAGCGCATCGTCTCTCGAAGCTATTCCTCCCGTCGCTCCTAGCCGAGATTGGCGTTTGGGGTGGGATCAAAGAACAGTCGTGACTGTGACCGAAGCTGAAGCCAGGGCTCATTCCAGCACCCCTCAGGCTTTGGCCGTCCGATGGGCGGCAGGCTTGCAGAAGGCTCTTTCCCTCGATCCCCTCACAGTCAACGGCACAAGTTTTCAGACTCCTCCAGATAAGCCCATGAGGCTTTCTCTCACCGGGAGCGCAGCAAGGAAGGCTCAACTCTCCTTAGTTGGGGCTTCTTTGGTAGAAGTCCGCAGAAGAAGAGGAGAAGTCGTTTTCATTCCTCGCCGAACCGGCACAGCCACAGCCGTTTTCAAGTTTGGAGCCTTTGAAAGATCAGTCAATCTTTCTGTCTTCCCCTATGCCCTTACTTTTCCAATGACTGTCCAGGCTTCTGTTCTGGGTTCACCTGCTCCGGCGGCGACAGTCATGAAGGCAGCCCGGTCGGCTCTCGGTCAGGTGCCCCTGCCGCCAGGAGGAAAGCTGACTGTCCTCTCTTTGCCGGAGAGGTCTCTGGCTTCGGGATCGCAGGTACTGCAGAAAGCCAAGGTCAAGGCAGAAGCTCCCAACACCTACCCGGTTGAAGGGGAAATTGATGTCCGTCTGATCAATGCCGGGCTGATGCCCCGAGCTGAAAAGGAGCTTTGGTACAGCAACGTCCCAGAGAACGTCAATGGCCCGCAAAGACTCTATTGGGGCTCACTGCCTCCGGGGCAGACTGTTCGACTGCTGGCCCACCACAAGAATGTCAGCAAGCGAAACCTTGATCTTGCCTTCTCTCTAGGCAACCCGACGGATACCCCCATGCAGGTTGGCCTTTCTATGGGTGATGCCCGCCCCGACCCCAACCCCACCCTGGCTGGTTATGTGGCCGGCGATGGATTCATGAGGGAGTGGATGGCGCGATCGGGAGTGGTTCTTAATCTGCCGCCAAAGAGCTGGACCCCTATCATTCTTCGTCGAGTCGCCCCGGAAGACACGATGAGCGCCTTGGCCCAGATTCATCTCATGCCCAACGCTCAGGCACCTGTGCTCCTGGCCGGCGATGCCATTGCCGCGGGTGCTCTGCCCGAGCCCTGGCGCACTGGCGGAACCTTCCCCTACCCATGGGGCAAGCTGGATCCCCTCAAGTGGGATGCTGTCAGTCCGGAAGGCACCCCCAAGCACGTTTACGCTCCACCCATCAGAACTGAGCGGTTCGTTCACAGGGTTGGTGGCAGATTCACCTTTATTCGAGTCGGAGAAAAGGCGATCGATTCCACTGTCGATAACAGCTACGAGACTTTGCTCGGCAATTTCGGAGTCCACTACTCAATCGAAGGCGAGGTGGTCAACCCCACCCCTACTCCTCAGGATGTCGAGATCGTTTTCGAAGCCAGTGCTGGCTATTCAGGCGCTCTCTTCTTGGTGGACGGAGTCTACATGCCGGCTAGGCTTCTTCAGGGCAAGGCTGAGTTTGTTTTGTGGCGCAGAAGAATGAACCCAGGCGACTCGGTTCCCGTTTCTATCCAGACCATTCCTCTCTCAGGGGCCCACTACCCCTGCACCATCATCATCAGGCCTAAAGGATCGACCCTGTAGACTGGTGTAAGAAAAGCAATGGATGAACAGGTCGATTTCAGCGACATCGAAAGGGCGAAGTCAGTTCTTCAGCCCTTTATGGCCGCCCATGTCAGCGAATACCGAGACAAGGTAGGAGATTCTCCTGAGGAGAGCGAAGCCTTTGGCGACATGTGCTTCGGTGAAGAAGACTATGTCGGTGCGCTGGCTCATATGAAGCGGGCGGTCGAGCAGGGAGGGGTCTCTGTCTCGATCTACATGAAGCTGGGCGCCGCCAGCGAAGCCTGCAATGAAGACGAAGAGGCTTTGGCCGCCTACAAAATGGCCTTTGAGATGGGCGGAGGCTTTGAACCTGCTATTGCAAGCGGGCAGATGGCTCGAGCATTGGGCCACAGGCAGGAAGCGGAGAAATGGTTCCTTCAGGCTTCGGCCATCGCTCCGACCAAGTCTTATCCTCATTCGCTTTTGGCCGGATTTTATCGAGAAGAAGGCAAGCGAGCCCAAGCTGCCGAGCAGGCCAAGCTTGCGGCTGAACTGAGCGAATCTTCGTGGGACGACTGGATCGATGCCGCTGAACTGGCTATCGATGCGGGCCATTCCGCCAACGGCGAAGCCTTTGCGACAAAGGCGCTTGAACTTCAGCCCACAGAAAGGTGGGGAATGGTCTTGGTTGCGGCTGCTCAATGGCAGGCCGGAAACACTGAAGGTGCCGTGAGGTCGGCGCGACTGGCAACTGAACTTGGCGATAACCCTGAAATCATTCATGGTCTCTTGGCTTGGATGTTTGAAGTGTTGGGCCATACAGAGGAATCTGAGCAGGAAGCCAAAAAGCAGGGGACTCTGGATCGTTATGATCAAGAGGGCCTTCGACGCTTGATCGACAGGTTTGCCCAGACTCCATGAGCGCGCTTCTTCTTTCTCTCTCCATGCTGATTGGTCAAACCCAGCCAGCTTCGTTCGATGCTCAAGCTTTGACCAAAAAGCTGGCGGCTCACGATGCAGCGACAAGCGGCGTTCTGGGCTACTGCGTTCTTGCAGATGGCAGGGTTGCCGGGACAAACCTCAATCGGCCATTTTCGATCCAGAGTGTGATGAAGCTTGTGGTCAGCTTGGCTGTCCTTGCCCAAGTGGACAAGGGCAGGTTGAAGCTGACTGACACCTACACCCTCTTTCCATCTGATCTGAGTGTTTCTCATCAGCCGATCGCGGAAAAAATCACCGCCAAGGGCTATAAGGCATCTGTGAAGGAATTGATCGAAAGAGCGGTTCAGGAAAGCGATAACTGTGCCGTGGACTTTTTGATCCGCAAGACTGGGGGCATTCAAATGGTGCAAAGCTTTCTGAAGTCCACGGGAATCAAGGGGCTTAGGATTGACCGGCAGGAGCGAGATCTTCAGTCTCACACTGCTGGCCTTACTTGGAAACCAGAGTTCACCGACCCCGAAAAGTTCGAAGCAGCCGAAGAGGCGGTTCCTGCGAAGGCCAAAGATGCGGCTTGGAAGAAGTATCTTTCTGACCCTCGCGATACCAGCACGCCCTTGGCCATGGCTCAGCTTTTGGCCAAGCTGGCAGGCGGAACTCTGCTTTCCAAAAGCTCCTCCACCTACGCCTACGAAGTGATGAAGGGGTGCAAGACTTACTCCGATCGCTTGAAGGATGGAGTTCCTAAGGGCTGGCAGTTTGGCCACAAAACGGGATCGAGCCAAACCTACAAGGGGGTGGCTGGGGTCACGAACGACGTTGGCATCGCTGTTTCTCCAAAGGGAAAGAAGGTGATTCTCGTCGCTTTTCTCGGCCTATCCCGCCAGGAAATGACTCCCCGCAACGCTGTTATCACCAAGGCGACGCGGATCGTCTTCGATCAAGTTAAGCCTTGATCTAAGGTCTTGGTTCTTGGGCGGCTTCTGGCCCACTTTGCTGAACCTGTTAACATCTCGGTCAGATAATCAGTACTAGATTGGACATGACAGAGAGTGCAGGGGCAGATCAGAACCCTTCGAGCCTGGATGACGTTCTCAGGATCCTGAAAGAGGAGGGGGAAAAGCGTCGAACCACGTCGACTGCCATGAAGCAGGTCATGATTGGCGTGGTCGGGGCCCTCCTTGCCGTCCAAGCGTTTCTGGCTATCGTCACTGGCAAAATCGAGTTCAGCAATGTCTCGATCGTCTTTACTATGATTGCTGTGATGGCAGCCGGGACAGCCGTGAGCAAGGGACACAACGATGCTCTCAAGCTGGCGAAGACCTGGCAGGATCCCCTTCTGGTGCCTCACCTCCTTGAAGTCATGGATGCCAACGACGAAGAGATCCAGAAGGATGCAAGAGCTGGCCTGGGGATTCTTTTGCCTAAGGTGACCGAAGAACATGCATCAGCTTTCAGCCTCCATCAGCTTAAGGCTCTTGGAGCCTTGACAAAGCTCGGTTCAAAACCAAAGGAAGAGGAAGTTATTCTGGCTGCCAAGGCAGTGACAGCTATCGGCAGAATCGGAAGTGCAGAAAGCCTGCCTGATCTGGATGCTTTGGCTGCTGCCAGCCCGGCAGGCGCAGAAAAGAACCCTTTGGAGGCCAGTGCACTACAGGCCAGGGCAGACCTGAGAATGAGGCTCGCCAAACAGATTGTCGACTCTCGATCAGACCACTCGACACTTGTTGATGACGTGAAATCTTAATCAAACCCTAACAATCCCAGGTCCCTATAACGGCATCCGAAAAAAGCCGGAATCAGTAGCTTGTAGTGATGGAAAAGGTTGAAGTCGATCAGAAGTTACAGCTCGAGCTTCTGCTAGAGAAGCTTAAGACTGAAGGGGAAACCAGGCGGCGAAGCATCAAGTTTATGGTCGGATTCCTGGGCTCTATCGGCGGTATCTGGCTGCTGCTGATCCTAGCCACTTTTCTCAAGACAGGAGAACTCAACTTGACTGATTTTTTAAGTCAGCTCGGCTTGATCGGGTGCTTCACCTCGGCTTGGGGTTTAACCCAAAGCCACCAAAGCGCACTAAAAGAAGCGGAGAAGTGGCAGAATCCTCGCCTTGTTCCTCACCTGCTTGAAGTCATGGATTCCGATTCGGCAGATGTAAGGCTGGCAGCTAGAACCGGACTTTCTCACCTCCTCCAGAGGCTTGAGCCGAAGCACGCTGAACACTTCAGCCCCCACCAAATCAAGCTGTTAGAGAAGATTGCAAGGGGCAAAGATGCGCCTCTGGCTGAGAAGGCAGTAAAGGCCTTGGCGGTGGTTGGGAACAGGGGAAGTCTGATTGAGCTGGATGTTCTTGTCAAGTCAGGCGGAGGTGCTTCTAAAGAAGAAGCCAAGAAGCGTTCGACCCTTGCCCTGCAGGCAGCCGGCGACTTGAGGATAAAATTAGCCAAGCATGTAATCGACGCCAAGTCGGTTGAGGTCGGAATCGACCTGCATGAAAACTCAAATCGAAAGTGATTGCACTCGCAACTAATTATTGCGAAGGTCCTAGGACCATTGCCGGGTAAGTGACTTTTCCAGCCCCGGCTCCAGGTTCGCGCTGGTAGGATAAGCAATCTCTCCCCCTGCTCTGAACTGGGTTCATTATGCCCGGATCATCTTTTTAGCAGGGTCGAGGTCAGCAAGCCTATGGCCGACAGCAACCTCTTCGATAAGATCCGTATCGGCATTGCCAGTCCCGAGGAAATCCGATCCTGGTCGCATGGCGAAGTCAAAAAGCCCGAAACGATCAACTACCGCACCTTCAAGCCGGAGCGCGATGGCCTTTTCTGCCAGCGCATCTTCGGACCAATCAAGGATTGGGAGTGTGACTGCGGCCGCTACAAAAAGATCAAGTACAAGGGCATCATCTGCGAAAGGTGTGGCGTTGAAGTCACGCGAAGCAAAGTGCGCCGCGAGCGCATGGGCCACATTGAACTGGCCGCCCCTGTCTGCCACATCTGGTTCCTAAAGGGTGTGCCTTCTCCTCTCAGCCATGTTCTGGATATTTCCCCCAGGCAGCTAGAGAAGGTCATCTACTTTGCCAGCTTCATTGTCATCGATCTTGAGCACGACAAGATCGTAGAACTCCTGCCCCAGATTCACAAATTGGTCGAGGCCGAAAAGGTCGCGATCATGAATCAGATGAAGGAGCTTGAGTTCAACTCACTCGAGCGATTGAGCCGAGAACTGCTCGATAACGCCGAGGAGTATCAGGACGAAAGCTACGTTCGCGACAGGATGAAGAACAACTACGACCGTATCCGGGCAGAGTTCCGAGATGCGGACGAAAGGATTCGAGACCTGGACGTGGCCGTCGAGCTTCTTGGCAAGATGGAGCTTCATCAGCTCATCGAAGAAGACAAGTGGCGCGCCATCAGCAAGCTGCTTGACTCAGTCGGACGCCGCATGAAGAAGGACCTGAGTGGTCTTATCGGCGCCAAGATCGGTGCAGAAGCTGTCAACGAACTTCTCAACCGAGTCGACCTCGAAACCTTGGTCCGAAGCCTGCGAAGAGAGATCGTCGAAACCACATCTCAGCGCCGAGCCAAGGCCATCAAGAGACTGGAACTCGTCGAAGCCTTCATTCAGTCCAAGTCCAAGCCTTCTTGGATGATCCTGGAAGTCATTCCTGTCATCAGCCCCGAGCTTCGACCCATGGTCCAGCTCGATGGCGGACGATTTGCCACCAGCGACCTCAACGATCTTTACCGAAGGATCATCAACAGGAACAACCGCCTGAAGAAGATCATCGAGATTCAGGCTCCTGAATCGATCATCAACCACGAAAAGAGGCTTCTGCAGGAATCTGTCGATGCCCTGATCGATAACGGCCGACGAAGCCGACCTGTCGTGGGCAGCAACCAGCGCCCACTCAAGTCTTTGAGCGACATGCTCAAGGGTAAGGAAGGTCGATTCCGAAAGAACCTGCTCGGTAAGCGAGTCGACTACTCCGGCCGATCAGTCATCGTTGTTGGTCCTCACCTTAAGCTTCACCAGTGCGGACTTCCTAAGGAAATGGCCCTGGAACTCTTCAAGCCCTTCGTCATGAAGACGCTTGTCGAAAGAAAGGTCACCCTCAACATCAAGTCTGCCAAGAGAATGATTGAGCGAATGCATCCTGCTGTGTGGGATGCCCTCGAAGAGGTCATTAAGGAGCATCCGGTTCTTCTGAACCGAGCCCCAACCCTGCACCGCTTGGGAATTCAGGCCTTCGAGCCGATTCTGGTGGATGGTAAGGCTATTCAGCTTCACCCGCTTGTCTGTCACGCGTATAACGCTGACTTCGACGGCGACCAGATGGCCGTGCACGTGCCCCTGAGCATCCAAGCTCAGGCTGAGTGCCGCTGTCTGATGCTCTCCACTCAGAACCTGTTCTCACCGGCCGACGGCAAGCCTGTCGTCTCGCCAATTCAGGATATCGTTCTGGGCGCATACGCTCTGACCTATACCAACAGGGCTGCCGCGAAGAGGCTGGAAGACGCTGAGGCTGCTTACAAGGCAGACCCAGAAAAGAATCCCTGCCCCCACACCTATCCTTCAAAGGATGCCGTTCTCTTCGCTTACGAGACCCCGAATATGGCCGACAAGGTTGGCCTTAACGATCTCGTCAGCGTTCAGATTCGCCGCCCCGTCTTTAGGCCAGCTGCTGAAATCGATTATCGAGATCCAGAAACTGGCGTTGAGTACAAGAGCGTCGAAGCCGAGAATGAGTTTGGCGAGACCTACCACAGACTTGAACCCCTGCCCCAGGAGTTTGAGCAGATCATCGTTAGAACGACTCCTGGTCGTTTGATCTTCAACGATGTTCTGCCTTATCCTCTTAAGGACAGCGACAAGTACCTTCAGGTCGAACTGACCAAGAAGGCTCTTGGCGAAGTCGTCGGAACCTGCCATGACCTTGTTGGTCAGGGCGGCACCATCAAACTGCTCGATGACATCAAGCAGCTTGGCTTTACCTGGGCCAGCCGATACGGAATCTCAATCGCTCTCACCGACATGGACCCCCCACGTCGTCGAGAAGAGATGCTCGTCGAAGCAGACAACAAGGCCAACCGAATTCTGCAGCAGTTCAACCGAGGTCTGATGACGTTCCGCGACATGCAGAACAGCCTTATCAGACTCTGGACGGACGCTTACGACCAGATCGGAAACGCCATCGTTGACACGATGCAGCAGGAGAACCCTCTCTCCATCATCACCGTCTCCGGCGCCCGAGGTTCGATTAAGCAGCTCGCCCAGCTCTCTGGAATGCGCGGCTTGATGTTCAACCAGTTCAACGAGGTTATCTATGAGCTCCCCGTTAAGAGCTCATTCCAAAAGGGCCTCAGCATGCTGGAGTTCTTTGTAACTACCCACGGTGCGAGAAAGGGTCTGGCTGACACCGCTCTGCGAACTGCAGACGCCGGCTACCTGACTCGTCGTCTGGTTGACGTTGCTCAGGACGTGATCATCAAGATGGATGACTGCGGCACCAGCGATGGTGTTCTTTCATGCCGATTGGTGGTTGACGGAAAGATTCTGGAAACCATGGGAGACCGAGCCATCGGCCGAATTTCTCAGGCGACCATCGTTGATCCCTCAACTGGTCACTACATCGTCTCGCATGGCGACGTTTTGACTTTGGCGATCTGCAAGCAGCTCGATGCAATCGAAGCGGCTTACTATGCCGAGCTTCCCGACATGGGGCAAGACCAGGAGCCGACCTTTGACAAGTATCGCGCCTGGGGATTTGAGATTGATGACCACAGCCGACTTGGCTGCAAGGTTAGAAGCCCAATCACCTGCGAAGCTGAAATCGGTCTCTGCGCCCAGTGCTACGGAATCGACCTTTCTACTAAGAAGAAGGTTGAGGAAGGAGTCGCGGTCGGAATCATCGCTGCCCAGTCAATCGGTGAACCTGGAACGCAGCTTACGATGAGAACCTTCCACACGGGTGGTGTTGCTGGTTCGGCCGTTATCGCTCGTACCAACCAGTTCAAGACTGGAAAGTTCGTTCGACAGTTCCAAGACGACTTTAGCGCTGCCGCCAACGTTGACATGACTCAGTTCGACCCAAGCAAGCTGCTTGAGTCGCAGGAAGAAGTCATCAAGCGGCTCTTCATTCGTGAAGGCGCAGGCGAAGTCAAGAAGAAGCGCACCGTCAAGGCGCAGGAAAAGGCTCACGAAAAGCTGCAAACCGAAAGCCGAAAGCTTTGGGAAAGAAGCAGAAAGGCCTTCTTCTATGCATGGACAGGTGAATCCAGCGGCATCGTCCGAGTCGAAGAAATCTTCGAAGCTCGAAAGCAGCCTCGAGGTAAGGCGATCATCTGCCCCGTCACGGGAACCATTGCAGAAATCACCCCCACCAACTTCGGTCGGTTCGTCATCGTTGATGCCGAATTCGCCTTGGAAGGCACGGTGAAGGATGCTGTTCTTTCTGACCAGCAGGATTGGCCCAAGACTGCCGAAGGCGGATTCGACCCCTCTCTGGAACGACTGATCGGTCAGAAGCTGAACACTCAGACTGTTCAGGCTCTTAAGAAGTACGTTGGACCGAACGAAGAGAAGATCACTCGAGTTCGAGCGTTCTATCCCATCAACTGTCCTCCCATCGGAACTCTGCCAGTCAGCAAGGGCCAGAAGGTCATTAAGGGTGACCCCTTGACCTCCGGTCCTCTGGATCCTCACGAGGTTCTGGACCTGGCTGGAGCCATGGCCGTTCACGAGTACTTTATCGAGAACCTGCAGTCTGTTTACAAAGACCAGGGTGTCGATATCAACGACAAGCACCTTGAAACGATTGTCCGCCAGATGCTTCGAAAGAGGCAGGTGAAGGAGCCGGGTGACACCCCATTCCTTCCTGGTCAGATCGTCGACCGCTTCCGCTTTGCTCGTGAAAACGAGAGAGTCCGCAGGATTCTTGAGGAAGGCAGGAAGATCAAGTACATCGATCCCATGACGGGTGAAGAGAAGGAGCGAGAGCCCAAGGAAGCTACGGCTAACTGGATTCTGCTTGGCATCACCGAAGCCTCACTAGCCACGGATTCCTTCCTTTCTGCCGCTTCGTTCCAAAAGACCACAAGGGTTCTGACGGAAGCTGCCGTTCGCGGCAAGCACGACAGCCTGCTTGGACTCAAGGAGAACGTCATCATCGGCCGCTTGATCCCAGCCGGTACCGGCGAAAAGGCCAACCGAGAACTGAGCATCGACGTGGATCGAAGCCAGCCAGTGTGGGCTCAGCAGTCCCTCATGTCCTTGGCTGATGCCGAGGAGCCAGAGACTGATGCAGCCGCAGGCGCCTTTGGTGCCATGACTCTCGCCGATCTGGCCATGCAGTCTTCTGCAGAACCTGATCTGGGAGTTCTGGATGGCGGAAGCCTTGCCGACATGGCTGGCTTCGGTGCCAGTGGACTTGACGACGGAGACCTGGATGGATTCCAGGAAACCGACGGATCTGATCTGGACTAATCTGGGTTAGTGAAGAAATTCGACGCCTCTTGGCCCTTGTGGTCAAGGGGCGTCGTTGTTTTGATGTCGAGCGAAACTAACGAATCTGGCAAGTTTTTTGAGAACTCAGTGACCGTGGCACTGGCCGCACGAGTGCATTTTGCATCTCATTCAGAATTGCCACCTCAAGCGGGACACCCTTCCAATCCAGACTTCAGGTTCATTCCTCACAACTTCCTCACAGAATCTGGGCTAAAGTGAACCTACCTTGAAGGTTCTAATTGTCGAAGACGACCCTCAATTGGGCGATCTGCTTGCAGACGCTGTGAGGTCGGTAGGGTGGAAGCCAGTCTTGAGAAGAGACGGCCCCTCTGGCTTGACCGAGGGCCTGACTAGAACCTGCGGGATGATTCTTCTTGACATCATGCTGCCAGGCATGGAAGGCTGGGAAGTCTGCCAGAAGCTGAGAGAAGGGGGGATCGATGTCCCTCTTCTGATGCTGACAGCGAAAGATGAAGTTTCAGATCGGATTAAGGGGCTCGACCTCGGGGCAGATGATTACCTGGTCAAACCCTTTGAACTGAATGAACTCTTGGCCCGTATGCGAGCCTTGGCCAGAAGAGAAGCTCACCACAAATCTGGCCGCATGGAAGCGGGGAGCTTGGTGATTGACTCCAACGGAAGCTCGGCCTCCATTAAAGGCTTGCCCCTTGCACTTACTCCCAGAGAGTTCAGCCTGCTCGAAGCTCTAGTGAGAAATGAAGGGCAGGTCTTAACCCGAGACGCTATTCTGGAGAGAGTCTGGAATGCTGAGGAAGCTCTGCCCAACACGGTCAACTTTCATATGGCGTCACTTAGAAAGAAGCTTGACTCTGCCGGAGAAGGCGGGTTGATTCAGACAGTACACGGATTGGGCTACACATTTCGGCGCAGGTCGGAGGATTAAGCGCCTGTGGCAAAAAGCTCTCTCAAAACCCGTTTAATCCTCACGAACACTCTTATCGTATCAGTTCTGCTGGTAGGGGGAGCCTATGCCACCCTCAAGGCATCCGAAGCTGCCTCTTTGAGAATGCTGGACAACGGGCTTCTGAACAGAGCGAGGGAACTCTCCGCCTCACCAGTTCCCATGCTTGAAAGACCGATTAATCTGCCAGACGAAGGGCCAGGGGGGCCGGGCGGAATCGACGAGAGGGGAACACAAAACACAGGTCCGAATAGTGATGGACAGGGTGGCCAGCCACCTTGGCAGAGACAAGGACAGGCGCAAGGAAGAGGCAATGGTTTGGGCCGAGTGCAGAATGGCGGAGGCCCAGGTGGCGGGCGCAGACCGCGAGGGCCGGGCCCAGATTTTGGGCGGCCGGTCTGGATTTTGACGAGTGGTCAGGTTCTTGGTCCGCCTGGTAGAAGGGAAGCGTGGTCTGACGCTCAGTTCAAAGACGCCCTCACAGGCAAGGAATTGGTAGCGACCGTCGAGAAAGATGAGGGGCCCCTGAGAGTTGCATCAGTGCCTATTCGGCGAGACGGGAAGATCATCGGAGTTGTCCAGGCTGTCCAACCCGTAGAAGGCTTGACAGTCGCTTCGGCTGCCGGGCAGCAGGTGCTGTTGTGGGTTCTCCCTCTCGGATTGCTCGCCTCTGGTCTTGCAGGCTGGCTGGTTCTAAGAACATCTCTGGCCCCAGTAGAAAGGGCCACAGAAACTGCCTCGAAGATTGCCAAAACTGGCGCGCTGAATGAAAGGCTGCCTGTGGCGGGAACAGATGAAATGTCCCGACTCTCAGAGGCCTTCAACGGGATGCTGGAGACTATTGCCGCCTCGCAGGCTGAGAAGGATCAGGCCTATGCAAGGATGGAGGAAGCGTTAGAGGATCAAAAGCGTTTCACCGCGGATGCATCGCATGAGCTTCGGACTCCGCTTTCAAGCATCAGGCTGGCTATTGAATCTCTTAGGAAATCGGATTCCCTGGCTCCAGACGCCCAAAGGCAGCTGAGCTTAATGGATGGAGCCTCTAAGGGTATGGCTCGCTTGGTCGATGATCTTCTGACTCTCGCGAGGGCCGACTCTGGAAGTTTGAGAGTAAATCGCGAAGCCCTCGATCTTAAAAAGCCCTTGGCCGAAGCACTGCTGGTCAAAGGACTTGGAGACTCGGAAAGGCTGACTGTGGTTTTTCCGGATGAAGCCCTTATTGGAATTGGCGATGAGGATGCTGTGCGTCGAATCGCTGTCAATCTCTTAGCCAACGCGCTACGTCACTGCCCCGAGGGCCAGCTAGAAATTGGGGGACGGATTGAAGGGGGGCGAACCCTCTTTTGGGTGAAGGATGAAGGGGAGGGTATGTCCCCTGAAGATGCCCTGCAGGCCGGGACAAGGTTCTTTAGGGCGGATTCTGCCAGGAACCGCGGCACAGGCGGTCACGGTCTTGGACTGGCTATCTGTCGCTCGCTGGTCGAGGCAATGGGAGGCGGTTTTAGGCTCACTTCTGAACTTGGCCGGGGCACCTTGGTCGAAGTCTGGCTGCCAAAAGGATAGGATCAGATTGGCCAGGAGATCAGCCGCAAGGGCGGAGACCTCCTGGTTACTGACCTCAAGGCTAGATCGCTCTTCGAGCCACGCATGATCCCCAGGCTGGGAGCTCCATGCGGCGCCCGCTAATCTCAGGACCGTGCAGAGTCTCCCAACCTTCCGCAAGAAGAGTGGCAAAGCCAGATTCCTTTGAGTAGTTTTGAGCGATGATCCATTCGAAGCCATGACCCCGTCGCACCTGCAAATGAAGGCCTTCACTGTGGGCTTCGGTCAATCGTTCAAGACCTGCCTCACCCGTAATCATGCTGTAGACAGCTTTCATGCTTGGAAGAGTGAGCTGGGCACCGATGAGCCAGACCTTGCCTCGGCCGATCTTCCGAGAAAGCAGGGCTGGCATTCCGGCATAGAAGGCATCGCCGCCATACCGAGCCAAGACGTCGGCTCCTTCGGAGTGAGTCAAAGCGCAGTAGTTCTGAGCTTCTAGTTCGCCCAAGGGCATCCCAGCCTCGGCAATGATCGGCCTTCGGACACCTTGCCTCATTTGGTCGTACTCCTCCACCCACCAGCCGCACCATTCTCTTAAGCCAAGCCCAGGAAATCCTCCGAGGTGAACCAAATTGGTAGGGCCAACCTGGGCGGTCAAGCCGGTCATGACCCAATGGCCGCCGGCTTCGACAAAGGCCTTCAGCTTTTCGGCCGTCTCTTCTCGAAGCATAAAGAGGTCGGGTGTGGCGACAAGCTTGGGTGATCCCCAGTCGGAAAGCTGGTCAAAAACTCCAAGAGGAATAGCCTGTTCTCTAAGCGCTCGGTGCTGACGAATGCATTCTTCATTGCCAGAATCTGCGGTTCCGCCCGGGCCCATCGAGCTCTCTAGACACCAGTTGCTCTCCCAGTCATGAAGAAACACAGCTTCGGGCTTGGCATTCACTGTTCCGACAATGCCTTCCATTCTTTTCAGAAGGTCGCCGTACTCGGCTACTAGCTTGAAAGTACGGGTGTTGGCACTCCCTTCATGGTCCACCACAGCACCGTGGTACTTCTCCATGCTTCCCCGGCCCTTTCTCCATTGGAAGTAAAGGGTGCCCTCGGCTCCGTGGCCTATGGCATGCAGCATCTCGGCAAAGTGCAGCTCTTTGGTCTTGATTCTAAAGGGGCTGTGCCACTGGGTGCCTTCGGGACAGCTTTCCATCAGCATCCAAGGAATGCCTGGCTTAAAGCATCGGTAGAGGTCATTTTTGAAACTGGCGTAAGCCATAGCGCCAAAAACTCCTTCGTCTTCCCAGCTTGGGTTGGTGTACTGGTCGTCGCAGATGAAATCGACAGCTTTGCCAATTTCGCTGTAATCTAAATGACCATTGAGCCCCATAAAATTGGTTGTGACCGGGATGCTTGGAGAAATGCGCCTTAGGGGTTCTGCCTCAGCCTTCATAAAGTCAATGAGGCGGTCGTTGCAGAATCTCAGCCAGTCAACGGTCATGCCGTCGACTCCATGATCCGGCACACCAATCTCTTCCCAATCGGTAAAGCTGTGGCTCCAAAAGGCGCACCACCACGCTTTATTCACTTCATCCAGGCTTCCGTATTTGGCTTTCAGCCAGTCCCGCCAGGCCCCCAAGCAGAGTTCACAGCAGCACTCGCCGCTGTATTCATTGCTGATGTGCCAGCCTCCCACCGCAGGATGAGAGCCGAATTCTTCTGCCAGCTTGGTGTTCAGTTCTTTAACCTTTCGGCGGTAAACGGGGGAAGTCCAGCAGTGGTTGTGACGGTCTTTATGGACGTCTCTCAGTCCCTTTCGGTCGACCCTTCGAATCTCTGGATATTTGCGGCTCATCCAGGCTGGTTTGGCACCGCTAGGAGTTGCGAGAAAGACCTTTTTGCCGCGAGCTGCCATGGAATCCAGCAGCTTCCTCATCCAGTCAAAGGTGTAGACCCCCTCTTCGCGCTCGTATTGAATCCAGGCAAAGATCCCCACGGAGAAGGCTTGGCAGCCCGACTGATCCATAAGATCCAAGTCGGCAGCAAGGATATCCGGACGATCCAGCCACTGGTCAGGGTTGTAATCTCCGCCGTGAAGCAGCTGCGAGACACCAGGCATGATGGTAGGACGATCCATAAAATGATCATCCCATAGAATCCACTATCAGTGCGGATCGTATCAAAACGGGGCCTGAGTCAAACTCAGGCCCCGTCGGGAGATCATGGCCTTTTTGTAAGGCGTTTGAACTCGGCTTCGTTCATTGTGAGGGGGCTGGAGTAGCTGCGCTTAACCAAGGCAGGATCGGAACCCTTCGGCCCCAGATCACCTGTCCACGAAACAAAGAAGGACCACCTGACTCCGAATTTCCACATTCGGTCCACATCTGGCGGACCAGGGAACTCGGTGAGAGCCAGCAGCTTCTTGCCGTTGAAGCGAGTCAGGAGGTCTTCCCAGACTGAGACAAGTGTGTCTCTTCTGTCGCTTGGGTAGGCATCTACTGCAATCATGTCAACGTACTCATCGCCTGGCTGCCAGGCAGGATCAACAGAGTTCCAAACCCAGATAAGGTTGTTGATCTTGTGGTGATTCTGCAGCCTTTCGATCATCAGCTTCCACAGCCAGATGCAGGGCTCGGGGCCCTTGGCTCCCCACCAGAACCAGCGGCCTTCCGCTTCGTGCAGGGGGCGCCAGAGAACTGGAATCTTTGCTGCCTCGATCTTTTTGAGCTCGATGGCAATGTGATCAATGTCTCGGATGATCAGTTTGTACTCTTCGCTTTCCTTGTCGGCCATGGCCTTCGAAAGATCGAAAGTGGTGGCATTGGTGTAAAAGCCTTTGTACCAACGGGCGTTAGTCTCCCTTCCATCAGGTTCCTTGATCATCTTGTTGATCAAGTCCTTCGGGGCATTCCAGTGCCAAGAAAGCTTGAGAATCTGGCCCTTTTGAGCGGCGTTGATCCACTGCTCAGTTGCTCTCTTCGGTCGGCTTCCAAAAGCTTCTCGAGAAGGAGAGTAGTCCATTAGGTCGCTGCCCAGCACGGCTGGCCACTGACCCGTTTTTTCATAGACAAATGGATTCTCAGAGATCTCGTATTGGCCAGAAAGCATGCGCTTGCCGTAGTTTGCGGCAAGGAACTCCATCAGCCGCTTTGCTTCGGGGGAAGCGTTGGGGTTGATGAGCTTTCCAGATACTGGCTTGAGAGGAGTCACTGGTGGAGCAGGCGTGAGTTCAACGTAGTCGAGGCTGTAGTATCCCCAGCCTCTCTGAACCTCAATGGTGTTTTCACCATTGACCAATTCGACCTTGGCGAAGGAGAACTTCTCAAACTTGCCTTCTGTCTTTGGCACTTGGTTGGAGCTGCCGAATCCATTGACCGTTACATCGACTCCCTTTGGCCCTTGAGGAGAGGAATAGCCGAGGGAGAGGCGGTAGAGGCCCTCTTTCGCTTGAAACTTAAGCTTTATCTTGGCGTTCTGACCGGTGATATCCGTCACATAGCCCTTGCCAGAAAAGCCAGGGGTCTCGGTTGAGATGCGGGGACCCAGCAGCTCACCCTCTTCCGCTTCAAGGCGAATAACAGGCTGGATGGCCAAGATGGCCAGATAAGCACTGATCATTTCTTTTTAAACATCCTTGTGATGGCAATCGTTACTTCACCCTCGACCTTTGTGATGATCACACTGATATTGTCATCGGGTTTGCTGCGTGAAAAGTTGGTGAGGCTGTTGCCGGCCGAAATAGATGACTTCTGGGCACCTTCAAACCGCCGATCATAAAAGGCGGTGACTTCGGCATAGTCATCTTTGGTTGTGTAAGAAGCCATGACTGTCACGTCCTTGTCCTTCTCAGACCGGAACCCAGACTGTTCTCCAATCGCCTTGGAGCCGGGGTAGATGGGGACGCCAAGTTCAGAGGGATTAAAGTCGCCGCCGATGCTCAACTTTTGGCCTGAAGAGTCCTCGTACTTCATGCCATCTTTTTCTGAGGCTGTGTACTTGCCAGAAATCTCTTTCCCTTCAGCGTCTTTGCCCTCAAAGCTGAAATTGGCTTCGCCTTCCTTCGTTTCCTTGATCTCAACCTTGCCTGAGTCAGTTTTGACGACCGTTGTATCTTTACTTCCGCAGCCGCAGACCGCAGTAAGAGCGGCGAGACTGAGCAATGCCCCCATGCATTTAGTAAACATGATGTTTATTTTAGCGGATTGACTGACGAAGTGCTGAAGAAATTCTCAAGTTTGTTTCTCTGTCTTTCACGGCAGTCCTGATGAGCTGGTCTTTCAGGTGCAGAGTCAAAGAGTCACAATCTCTAAGAAAGACCTTTTGGTCACGGCACCGGCTGGCTGTCTCGGCTGCCCCACCAGAGGGGAAGTGCAGCAGAAGGAAGTTGGTGCTACTGGGAATCACCTGCACTCCGGGAAGATCTCTCAGGTTCTGGGCAAACTCTTCACGCAGTGAATTGGTTTCAGCTGCCTTCTTGCGGTACCAGCTTGGATCGCGTAGAGCCTCGACACCAGCAAGCTGGGCGGGCAGTCCAACCGACCAAGGTGGCGAGTATCTGGATAGGTCTGAGACCAAGCTAGGATCCATCTCCAAACAGCCGATTCTTAGTCCACTCAGGGCATAGTATTTGCTCAACGACTTGGCAATGACAACATTAGGATGACCAGCCAAATGGGGTTCGAAGGTTGGAACACCTGGGGCGAAATCGATGTAGGTTTCGTCAATCCACAGCTTCTGCTCTGGCCGCATTGAGTCGGCCAGCTGGATCATGAGATCCAGGGGAATGACTCTGCCGGTCGGGCTGTTAGGGTTGACCAGAATGACCATATCCACCCCCTCGGCGAGTCGAATCAGATCATCAATGTCAGGGTCAAATGAGTTCTCGGGCAGAAGCGGAAGCCGGACAAGCTCACCGCCTAGAACCTCCTCAACCAAGTGGGGATACTCACCGTAGCAGGGGTCAAGAACCAGAACCTTTGGCTTGGGCGGCAGAAGCCTGGGGAGGGCCAGGAACATGAGGAACGACGTGCCGCCTCCCAGAAGAATCTGGTCTGGGCTGAGTCCCCTTGCCTCGGCGAGCACTTGTCTCAAGCCGTCTGCGTGGGTGGGTGGGGAAGTCTTTACCAGCCATGCCAGGTGTTGTGCAAGGGAAGAAATCACCCCGGGAGCAGGGTCGTACCAGGCGTCCAGAACATCTGCATCCACAACGCTGCTTCGGGAGTCGAGTGCATCAAAAGTGACTCCGATCGCTTCGAATGAAGCTCCTCCGTGGTAGGCGTGGCTAGACATGGTCCTGGATTCATACTACGATGTTCCGGCGGGGCCGGGTTGGGAATGGGGTCTTCCTTCTTGTGATTCGCCCTTTGCCTGGATAGGTTCTGCATTGGAGTTCCTGTTTGGCCTCGATTCATTTCTCCTCTCAGCCAACCCCCTCAATCCCCCTTCCGTCGCCGATTCTCGCAAATGAAGAACACATCAGACGGAAGGGGGAGGATTAGTTTTTCGCCCATCGAGCGTCCCCTCGTTCCTCGGGGCCACTCGAAGGGCTGGATTCCGGACAATCGACAAAAAACCCGCACCACCTTAAGTCAGATGTTGCGGGTTTACCAGCAGAACAAAGCCGGTCTACAACCTAAGCCAGCTACATCGTCAGAGCAGTGGAAACCGAAGCTTCCAGCACTTCGTCCTTCGTCACTTCTCGGCCCAGCCTTTCAGAAAGGTAGATGCCTTCGGAGATTAGCATGGTGTTGAGAGCGATTTCGGCGGTCGGGAGTAGGGGCACTCGACCCTGGAGAGCCGCGATCCAATGGCCTTGGCTGCTGCCGTAATCGGGACCGTCTCCGACAACGTTGTCCCACCTGTAGCGAGCCTCGCCCAGGTTGACGGTTGCGTTCATAGAAAGGTGGCCCATTGAGGTGAAGTAGCCGAATGGCTCGATGCGGATTCCGCCTTTGCTGCCCAGAAGGTAGCTGCCCTCGAATCCATCAAGATAGGCGGCCCAGCTTTCGATCAGTTCCATGCTTCTGCCTTCGGTCAGGCGGATAAATCCAACACCAAGCTCCTCGACATCGTAATTGGAGATCGCCTGTCGATTGGCGTCCATCTCCATCTTCTGGTAGGTTTTGCCAGAAATCCTCTCGACACCTGGGTTGCCCATGAGGTGCAGAATCTGGCTGATGTGATAAACGCCCATATCGTAAAGGGCGCCGCCAGAAGCACTCTTCTTCTGGACGAAGCTGGGGGTTCCGTAGCCGTCAACGTAGGGGCGGCCGCGTCGGCGAAAACCGCTGCTGCGGGCATGGAAAACCTCGCCCAAAGCTCCTTCGTCAATCAGAGTCTTGGCGGCTCTGGCTTCGTTTGAGTAAAGGGTTGAAAGCTGAATGTGCAGGTGCTTGCCAGCCTTTTCAGCTGTCTGCTTCATGGTCACAGCATCAACATAGCTGCCGGCCATGGGCTTTTCGCAGTAGACGTGCTTGCCAGCTTCCAGGCCAGCGACAGTTGCCGGCATGTGCATATTGTTGTGCAGGCACACGTCAACCGCGTCGATGTCGTTTCGCTTCAAAATCTCGCGGAAATCGCTGGTGGCCATGTCGCCGCCATAGGTTTCATTGGCCTTCTCGGCGGCTTCTAGGTTAACGTCGCAGAAGGCGACCATCTTGGCGCCAGGCAGGGCGGCGTAAGCCTGCATGTGCTGCTGGGCAATCTGTCCACAGCCAATAATTCCGATACGGATGGGTTCGCTCATTGATGCCTCTTTCTCTGCTCCTTCTTTGGACTTCAGTTCATCCAGGCAGGGTTTCTGCCTGGTTCAGTTATGACCGAAAGGGGCTGGCCTCTGCTGGGTGTGGGCAGGGTGTATCGGGACTGAAGGAGAGATTGACACGGGGAGGCGGCTATGCCTCCCACTTATAGCCGTACCCGCGCAGAGTCGAGATCGGAGTTCCTCCTCCCGCCTCGGTGATCTTGCCCCTCAATCGGTAGATCAGAACCTCCAGACTGTTGCTGTTGAAGGCCATTTCATAGCCCCAGATGGTGGAGAAAAGCTGCTCTCTGCTGATCGCTCGGCCAGAGTTCTTGGCTAGGTAGACCAGAATCTTGTACTCGGTCTCGGTGAGTTCCAGGAGGTTCCCCTTGATTGCTGCCTGCCTGGCTTCTTCGTCAATCTCCAAATCACCTGACTTCAAAGGGAGATTGGCGGCTGGGTTTTGGTAATCCCCTACTCGCCTTAGGAGCGCTCGAATTCTGGCAAGAAGCTCGTGGCGATCGAAGGGTTTTGGAAGGTAATCATCTGCGCCAGCTTCGAGTCCAAGCACCTTATCGATGGCCTCGCTGCGCGAGGTGAGCATGAGGATAGGGAACTTCCACTTGCCTCGGATTCTTCGGCAGAGAGAGATTCCGTCCTGATCCGGCAGGCCGAGATCAAGCAGGGCAAGGTCCGGAGCCTGGGTTTCAATCATCTGCCAGGCTTCTTCTGCCGTGCCTGCCCGGACGACATCGTAATCCTGCCCAGAAAGAAACCGAGTCAGGCTCTCTGCCAGAAAATTGTCGTCATCAACAATCAAAAGACGCGAAATCATAAATGAGGAATCTCCACTCTAAATGTGCTGCCTGCGCCAATCTGGCTCTTCACCGAGATTGCGCCTTGGCATTCTTTTGCAATCTGTAAAGCGCTGAAAAGCCCGAGGCCGAAGCCGTCGGTTCGCTGGGAGGCGAAGGGACGGAAAAGGGCGGCCTGCTGTTCTTCAGTCATTCCGGGGCCGCTGTCTTGAATGGTGACAATCACCTTGCCGCCTTCGGCCCAAGTTGTTACGGTCAGTCTTCCTCGGCTTCCCATAGCCTGAAGAGCGTTCAGGGTCAAGTTCACAAAAAGATGATCCAAGCGCCCGGGGTCGGCAAGAATCTTTGGCAGGCCGTCGGGCAGGAATGCATTGAGACTCACCTGGCCGATTTGGATATGACCTGCCATTAGGTTGAGCACCCTTTCCAAACACTCGGTCATCGAGACAGGCTCTTGGGCCACCTTTTGGGGCTTGGCATAAGAGAGCAGCCTATGGGCGAGAAGTGAAAATCGGCTGAGGTGACCTGTCACCAGCTTCAGACACTCTTCGGGGTCGGAACCTGCCATGCCGATATCCAGATTCAGCGCCGTGAGAATGTTGCGGATATCGTGGGCGATGGTGGCGGAAAGGGTTCCGGCAACAGCCAGCTTTTCGTTTTGTATTGCATGGGCCTGAGCCTCGGCCAGATCTGTCTCCAGTCGGTTGATCTGCTTTTCTCTTTCCAGTTCATTGCTGATGCGCATGGCAATGAGGCGAAGAAGGTTGAGATCTTCCTCACTCAGATGATCTTCTGAGTGGCCATCCATGATGCAGAGGGTGCCGATGACATCTGAATCAGGCGAGAGGAGAGGCGTTCCGGCATAGCGAGTGAAGCCGAGCTGCACAGGCAGCATGTGAATCATGTGCGCTTCATCCGCCGCGTTTTGAATAATGATTGGGCCAGTGGCTAGGCAGAACTGACAGAAGGAATCTTTAAGCTGATTGCCTGGCACGGTATGAACAAAGTGATCCTGCGGTGCACCGACGGCGCGGAACTCCATGTAATCCTCATGGCAGATGCTGAGAAGGGAAACGGAATCGTAAAACTCAGCAATCGCATCAACCAGCCTTCCGTAAACGAACTTCGGATCGGGGTGAGCCAGCAGCGAAGCATCCTGCAGAAGCTGGCTTCTCTGCCGACGACGCTCCTGATCAGTCACATCTAAAAAGGTCCAGAGGCGGCCTACTTTCTCGCCCTCCTGGTTGAAAAATGGGGCGGTGTGTCTGCGAACAACGCAGGGCGGATTGATAAGGCGAAGAGTGTTCTGCTGAACCTGGTCAAGGTCTGAA
Organism: Synechococcus sp. UW140; assembly: GCA_943369295.1. Taxonomy (GTDB): domain Bacteria; phylum Armatimonadota; class Fimbriimonadia; order Fimbriimonadales; family Fimbriimonadaceae; genus JAKRSE01. The sequence goes on from CALRMU020000003.1 coordinate 95,147, forward strand.
TATGATTCATCCAGCTCGCGATTCCACTGTTCAAGGTCGGGAATGCGGTGGGCGACCATGGCCCTCACTTCTTTCGCATCGCTGGTGACCACCTTGGCGGGGTCTATTCCCCAAATGTCTCCGAACCGACCGTTGCAGGCCAAAGTTGTGTGGTTAAGGTCAGTCAGCATGACCCCATAGTCAGTCGTGGCAAGGGCGGCCAAGAGAAGGTCGTTCTCTTGGCCTTGATAGGCCGGCCGAAAGCTGACTTTAGAAGTGTTGAGCACCACGCTGATTGTGACGGGAAAACCATCCCCCCGTTTATAGGGGGGATGAGTGAGTGAATCAGCCGTTGGCTGGGTTGGGGAAGAGGCCTGTGTTGCTGGGAACCAAAGCCGGGTTGAACGTCTTTGTTACCTTGGCAGGGTCTGGAGTGAGGAAGGGGGTGAGGGCAGTCACCACCTGTCCGATATTGGTCAGGCCATAGCGTCTTTCGTAGACGTTGTTATTGGGAGGATCAACCGATTCGGGAGCTCCGGAGAGGCCCGTCACAGTCGCCAGACCAAGATCGTCTCCGATAAGGCGGGCTAGGGTTCTGTGGTCGCTTTCGATTCCCATAATCTGCGCAGCAAGCACTCTGAGGGCTGGGGTCGAAAGATCCTGAACTCCGATAAGGTAGGCGGCGATAAAGGCATCTTCCAAGGTCACAAGCACGTTGATCGTGGTCTGGACATCGGTAAACATTCCGGCAGGAAAGTGATACTGAAGCTGAGCGTCGGTTCCGCCGGTCGCGCCTTTCAGCAGGTCGTAGTGAAACTTTTCTTCATCCCTGGCAGCCACGATGTAAGCCTGGTTTTCTGCCGAAAGGCCAGCAAAGAAGGGGGCATCGTTGATAATGGCCGTGTACATGGTGGTGGCAAGAGCTTCGGCGATCTTGGCAGCGCCGAGGATATCGGCATCCATGTTAGTGGGAGTCGAGGACATTGAAGAACCTTCGCCTCCGCAGGCGGCCAGAAGCTGGGTGGCGGCGATTCCCAAACCGGCAAGTCCGGCAGCCTTAAGAATCTGTCTTCGAGATGAAATGGGTGGGGTCGTGCTCTGTTCCATGGCTGTTCCCTGACAAACATGATCTTGCGGGGGCAACCTGAAGGAAAGATGAACGACAAATCATCTTTTTATGAATTGAGAAACTACGCCTTGGGCTTCTTTGGTTTGGGTGGAGGAAGTTCCGCTTTGGTCATAGCCAAGAGCTCGCAGAGCCAGTCTTGGTTGTCAATCTGAGCCTCTGAGAGCAGAAAGTGATCCTTCGCGCCAGGGTACGGAGGAGCCAGTTCGGGATCACCGAGCATATCGTGCCCGCCTTTAGTCGGTTTGACGAAGAGGCGGTCATCGCAGATCATGGCGACGAGCACATCATCCAGGTACAGGGCCGCCTCCCCGAACATTTTCTTGACCCTTACATCACCAGACCCCATTGCCTGGGCGGCAATGAGGTCTAGAGTTTCCTGCTTGTTAGCCACGAAGGCTAGTTTAGCTTGACTTGGGCAGTGGAAGCCCCATAGCCGTCATCCATTCGCGGAGCTTGGCAATGCGGCCAGCGTTATCGGTTGGGAGAACCAAAGGACGCCCTCGAGCGTCGATCATGATTCCGACAGTTCCGCCTTCCAGCTTTACCGTGCCTCCCTTGCCCTTGCCAAAGCCCACATCCATATTGCGGGCTGGTTCGATGTTGAGTTCTTTAAACTCGCCGCGGCCGCAGGGAATAACCTTGATGCTGCCATAGGGGACAGCCTCGCTGACTCCTTCGCCGCGAACAGTCACAGCGACCTCGCCCGGCTTGGCTGTGCCGGTAGGAGCAATGCAGTGTCCGCACTTGACGATGCAGTCGTACTCGAAAACCTGCTTGGCAGCTTCGTAGAAGTGCTCGCTCAAGACTCCGAGGTGAGGCATCATGAAGATCGAGTCGACTGTGATCATGGTAATGCCTTCTGGCTCGTAGGCATCCAGCATCATCAGGGCAGACTGCGCTCGCATGGGGGCGTGGGAAAGAACTCCACCCGACCCGATGATCATGTCGAGCTTCATCATCTTGATCAGAGTTTCGCCAGTCGAAGCCTGTTCAAAAATCTGACCGATGTCTCTCTGCTGCTGAACACCCTTAAGGCTGCGAGCCAAAGACTTGTGATGATAGAAAGCCAGTCGAAGAGCTTCGCGGCTCACGGCGTGCTCGATCAAAAGGTCTTCGTAATCCTGAGGAATCGTCGTCGGACGAATCATTTTGTTTCTCAGGCGGTTTCGAACCTCAAACGGATCAATAGAGAAGGGAAGCCAGCGGGCGATATTGTCTGTTCCGGCTTCTTTAAGCACGTTGCAGATTGAATAGCTCATGCCCAGGTTGGCAGAAACTGTGCGGTTGTAGGTGGAATCGAAGACGCTGAAGACGTCTGTGGTGGCTCCGCCGATATCAACGCCGAGAATGTTGATGTTCTCTTGGTCGGCGTAGCTCTTCATCAGCTTTCCGACCGCGTTGGGGGTGGCCATTACTTCTTCGCTGGCCCAATCGAGCAGCTTGTTGTAGCCCGGAGCCTGCTGCATAACGTGCTCCAAAAACAGCTCGTGAATTTCATCTCGGGCGGGGCCGAGGTTCTCCTCGTCCATGGTGGGCCTTAGGTTATCCACCACTTTGAGTTCAATGGTCTCGCCCAAAATCTGCCGGACGTCATCGCGCACTTCTTTGTTGCCAGCAAAAATAACAGGCAGGCTCATGTCGCCAAAGCGGGGCTTGGGGTCGGCTCGCCTAATGACTTCGGCCATATCCAGCAGGTGCTGGCGGGTGCCGCCATCGGTGCCTCCGGACATAAGAATGATGTCGGGGCGCAGCTTTCTTAGCCTATCCACCCTTTCGTATTCTTTGCGGCCGTCATTGACAGCCAGGGTGTCCATGAGGATTGCACCTGCGCCGAGGGCTGCTCGTTCGGCAGATTCGGCGGACATTTCTTTAACCACTCCCGCGACCATCATCTGCAGACCGCCTCCGGCCGAGCTGGTGCTCACGTAAAGGTCGCTGCCATCTTCGTTGCCTTGGCGGGGAACATCGGGTTCGCCGCTCTTTCTCAGGCGCCATACCTGGCCGTCTTTAATCAGGTGGCGTCGGCCCTTGTCAAAACCTTCGGGGACCTCTTCTTCCGTGATCTCCTCAAGTTCGGTCATGGCGTTTAACACGCCAATCGTCACGTCCTCAAAGGGCTTTTCAACCGTGGTCGGCGCTTCGCCACGGGCCACCAATCGGTAGTCTCCCTGGTTGTTGCGTTCAATGAGGATGGCTTTGGTGGTCGTGGAACCACAGTCGGTAGCGACGATGCGCCGGATGTCCTGAGACATTGAGGCTCTATTGTGGCCTGAAAGGGGTCTTTCTGGCAAGGCAGGGGATGTTTGGGTTGGTTTGAGTTCAATCGTGATAGTATGAAGAGAGTGGTAGTGTTGGTCAGATCATTCGGATTAGGAGATTTTTGAACAGGCAAGCTTTGTGAGCATGTGAGGCGTGTAGAAGAAGAGTAGATGTGGAGCAGCTATTTTTTGGTGGCTTGTGGAGTGCTGCTTGAAGTCGCCAACATTCTATGGAATCGAGCTGGCCATTCTATGGTGTTGTTAGTTGCGCCTCTGCTAACTTCTATCGGGATATGGCAGTTCAGTTTTGCTTGGCAGGTTAAGGTTCTGCTCACAATTCTTGCGGTTGGTGTTCACGTGGGTGTATTTTTTTGGGGAATGGGACAGATTCGGCGGGTGAGGGATAGGTTGGCGGATGAGGGATAGGTTGGCGGGTGAGGTGGGTGATCAAACCGACAGATGAGGGAAGTATGGAAAGATCTGTGAATCGTTACGCTTGGGTATGGAAGCTTGGTCTGGCTTTTCTGGCTCTAGCCTTTGCATTTAGGTGCGGGCATGACTTTGGAACAGTTCGAGTCGCAACTTTGGCTAAGAGTGAAGTCTACGTGGATGGCAAGCTGGACCCCAAAGCTATTGTGTACCGATATCAGGGCCATATACCGATTGTTTGCGTGGACAAAGTCTGTTATCGTCTTGGCCCAGTAGGAATCTTGAAGCCTGATGCTGGCTGGAACTTGGGAGGCAGCATCTACATGTACCTTCGGCTCTATGGTTCTGATTTTGTTGAGGTTACAGATATTACAAAGTACGAAGGTGAATGGAATCCAAAAGTAGTAGAGGAGGATGACAATATCGTTTCATTTACTGATCCAAAAGGAAGACGAATAAGAGCGAAACTTGATTTCTGGAATGTTGTCACCATTGACGACTATCAGAAAATATATGGTGATATTGAGGGAGTGAAGTGAAGTACTGGCTAACAGTTTTTCTTGGAGTCTTTGCAATCTTCTTTGCAATTTGGCTGAATCTTGTGTACGGCCAAGAAGAAAGATTCTGCAGTCGAGTTCCTCTCAGTTATGCCGCAGGAAGAATCAAAGCGGCACGTGAGCTTTCTGGAAAGGTGCCGAAGAATCTTGATGAGGTTCGAGCAGTTTTGACTGGGACAGTAAGTGAGAAATTCATGAAACCTTCGCTCCATGTTTTAAGCGAGACGGCAGAGATCCGTCGAGATGGCTTCTCCGTTAAGCTGGAAACCGACTGTACGTTTTTCCGGGTGGTCACTAAAGAGTTCGACTGGAAGTCAGACGCCTTTTCAAAGGCGATCATGCGGTCTAGGGAGAACAAGAGTTTTGGCAATTAACTTCTCATTCAGCAATGCTATCAGATTGGAATCAGAGAATCAGAACGAGGAACCGTGAAGCACTATACAAACACCCTCATCATCTCGACGCTAGTTATTGCTGCAATAGGAGTTTCTCTAGTGGTTAGGCAGTTTTATCAAAGGCTGCTGAAAGCCCAAGAAGAAAGGCAATGTCGGATGTACGTTCTTGACTCTATGGAAGGAGTAATCCAGGTCTTTAACCACGTGAAGAAGAGGCACCCTGGGTCAATTGAAGAAGCGCAGGAGTGGGGACGAAAAACGTTCGACTATATTAAAGAGCCAGACTATTGCAAGATTCACTCAAAAAAGATGATCGCAGACTCAAAGGGTTTCACGATTTCTTACAAAGCAGATCTTGAATTTGTTCCGGGTGGCGAGGGAACTTATTCCTGGGAAATGGGAGAGAATTCGAGCACCTATTTGTGGATGTACGAAGAGTCTGTCAAGAAGTAACCGATTGTCTTTATAGCCCTTCCCACAACCGGAAAAAATCCTGCCCTGGGAGCAGAGGCCCCGACCTGAGCCCTGCCAAACGAACAGGTCGGGAATATCGGCTTTACTGCCCAGGCTTCGGATCAGAAGCAGGCTTGACTTTGTCCGCCTCTTGTAGCTTCTTTTGTTCAAGACGTTGGTCCGCCAAACGTGAGGTAAGCCGCTGCATTGTTTCAAGATCAATGCCCAGCTTGGGAAGCTCTTTCATGAGGAATTCCGCCGTACGAAAATAGTGCTGGCCTATAGCCGCATACGCCATTAAGCTGACAAATTTAGCTGGATTTCGCTGTTCACTTTCATTTGGCAATGAGGTCCAATTTGGAGCAACACCGTTCTTCGCGGCGCGGGTCAACAGTCTCCAGTTTAAGAAACCTTGGGAGACATATTCAGGCCCTCTTTCCATCCGCTCGGCAATCAGGAATTCAATTTGCTCTACCGCCAAGGTGTACTCCTCGATCTCGAAATACAGCATGGTCGCTTCCAGTGAATCGACAATACGTTTTTCTAGAAGTTTGTTTTCTTCCATGAATCTGCGGGCGGCCAGCAAATCGCCTTTCTTGGCAAAGTCATTATAGACAGACCAAATCGCCTGCCTTTCTTTCCTTGCTGCATTCCGGTCGTGGCGGTCAGGAAATTGGATAGCCTCCGCGTGCACAGCGGTCATGGCGAGAAGAAGCCCAAGGCCAACAAGTCTCACGTTTATCATTTGCACGGTTCTACCTTACACCAGGGGGCATATGAGCCGTGTATCAGGGATTTTTTCAGCAAATGAAAGAGTCTAGACAGTAATCTGCCTACATAGGTGAAGCGCATGGAAGACACCCCTGAACTCAAAAGGCAAGCCGTTGCCAAGGAGGCAATTGAGAGTGCTGGACAGGCTAAGCGGAAGCGGAGATTCCCTGTGGCCGGCATAGCCTGGGGTGTAGTGGCCATCCTAGCCTTCGCCGTCGGACATGCAATGGGAGCCTGCAGGATGGCTCACCGTACAGACGGAACGGTTCTTGTTGATGGGGAGAAGAGGAACGACGGGACTGTCTATCAGACTTTTGAAGGAAGTCCGATCGTCTGCTACGCTGGAGACTGCATCAGCTTTAGTCCTTTCGGAATCGTGAGAGAAGATGCCGTCTGGCAGCTGCCGAATGGGCTCTACGCTTGGAAGAGGTTTTTCAATCCAGAGTATCCACTTGTCTCTGCTTGGAAGTTTGAAGGAGGAGAAAGGGCCAGAGTCGAGTTTAGGGATGAAGCTCTTAGATTTAAAGACTTTGATGGCAGAAAGGTGGAAGCCTATCTGCCGTTTCAGCCCTTGTTTCATTAATGAATTAGTCTTGAAGTAAGTTCGGAAGCAAGTGGCACAATCGGAGTTTGGATATTCAAGAGAAAGTTATGCGAAATAGGCTGTTCTGGATAGTTGGTGCTATTGTGGTTGGAATGACTAGCACAGGCATGCTTGTGTTCAATTTTTGGAGAGGAGAGGTCAAGGCTTTTCAGCAGGCTCATTGCCGAAGGGATCTTCTTGACTCGATGTCAAGCGTCGTTCAGGCTTACTACAAAATTAACAAGAAGCCACCTGAGACTCTCGATGCAGCAGTGCAGTGGGCCCGCGAGTCTGTGGAGCTGGATCTTGAGCAAGACTTCTGCAGAGTCAGCGCAAGAACTCTTAAGTCCTCACAGAAGGGTTTTGAAATCTCGTTCCGCACCGATCTTGAATATGTCAAGTATTCCCAGGGAAGCTACGAGTGGACACCGAGTATCACTGCAGAGTCTATTTTGCGGACTTATGAACTGGTTCAACTTGATAAGCAGACTGCGTCTGCCGACTGAAACAAGCTGGCACGCGAGCCAGTAATCCACTTTACTGTCATTCCAAAATCACAATCCCGCCCCGGGAGCAGAAGCCCCCGAGGCGGGAAGAGAGAACCTAACCTATCACAGCCCAGAGAAAGCGATCAGCCGCGGCGGATGGTGAATTCCTTCACCGTGTAGCCTCGACGATCCTTTTCTAACCCAAAGAAGTGGCGAGTGCGCCGCTGGTTGCCCCAAGAATCTCTGAACTCGTGGTTGGCCATAACAATCGCCTGGTCGCGTCCGGTGCGAACCTCGTTGATGCGGTAGCCGGTGGTGCGAGTGCCTTCCACCAAATCCTGCATCAGGTCGTAGAAGTCGTCGCCCGCCATGGTGTAGCGGAACTCATCTTCGACCTCGACCAGAACTCGGCTTCGGGTATCGATCACCTGACCCAGCGGCCGGACGCTGCCTCGCTGGAACCCTTCGATGATGTCATCGATGGTGCGATCCAGCTCGTTTCTGTCCCTGTCGCCTCGGTAGTCATTGCCCCAGCCGTTGTTTCCAGATCCGCCGTACCAGCCAGAATCGTGGCTCCATCCGCCGCCTCCGCCCCAACCGCTGCCCCAGCCAGCGTTATAGATTGGCCGGTAGCTGTAGCTTTCTCTGCAGCTAGAGTAGATGTTTCCGCCGCGAATGGTAATGCTGACCCGGCCCACGCTGATGTAGGCGGGGAGGTGAGCATAAAAATACCAAGGCGAAGGAACGCAGTCGTAGGGGTCGTAACGGAACTGGTAGTGGGGATACCAGAAGTAGCTGTCTCGCCAATTGTTGCTGTAGTGGGTGTAGCCCGACCGGTAGCCTCTATCGCGCCATTCTCGGTCGTAGTCGCTGCCTACTCTTCGAGCTTGGCTTTGGTTGGATACGTCTCGGCCAAGGTTTCCTCTTTGTGCCTGAGGAATATTGTTGATGGCTGTGGCGCGTGGGGGCCTTTCGTTGCTGGATGATCCGTACTGAACACGCCCGGATCGTGAGCCAGCGTTATCAGGGCGCTTGCCAATCAGGTCGCCTTCGCGCTGGAACCCACCGCCTCTATCCTGCCTTCCGCTGCCAGAACTTCCGGTGCTGCCCCAGCCGCCATTGCTGCCAGAACCAGAACCGCCTCGTCCTCCGCTGACCTGCCCGCCAGAGTTGGATCCTCCGCCCGAGCCGCCGCCACGGTTACCCGAAGTTGTGCCGCCAGATCCTCCGCCGCGATTGCCAGAACCGCCGCCTCCGATCTGTCCGCCGCCGCTGCCGCCGGAACCGGAACCTCCGCCCGAGCCACCACGGCCTCCTGATCCGCCCGATCCCCCGCTGCCGCCCTTCTTGCCCAGAAGGTCATCGGCCAATGCAGGAAGAGCGACGACGGTGCCGCTGATGATAAGGGAGGCCAAAAGAAATCGTTTCATTTTTTAAGTGACCTTGTGAAGAGTGAAACGTGCAGGTCTAAGGTTCGTTTCACGCCCATTAACTATTCTACGCTAGGTGGGGGCCATCCAGATAAAAGGCGTCGCGAGTATTCTGGATTTGTGCCAGAAATCACCCCGTCAGATGACAGAGTCGTTTATCTAAGAAACTCCAATCAGGCCCTGGGAATCGGCGAATACGCCTTGGCCTTTTTGAAAGAGGGGAAGCCAGATCAATCCGTTTTGGAAAGGACGAGTCAGTTTTTTGCCGATGCCACTCTCTGCGGCCTTTCTGCCTTGGCTTTGCAGACCAACGCTCCGGTGCTGCTGAGAGACGAGGCTCTGACTTACCTTGATGATTCTGGAGCGACTGTCTATGGATCGACCAAGAGGGTTAAGGCAGAAAAAGCCTGCGTCGCCAACGGTTCTGCCGTGAGAGAATGGGACAGCAACGGCACCAACTTCGGCTATCGTCCTGAGCTTGGCCACACTGCGGGCGAGTTTGGCCACAACGATTTTTACGGTGTGGCTGTGGCTGCCTGTCAAGAAGCGGGTCGGCCTGGCAAAGATGCTCTGCTGGGCATGGTTCTGATCGATGAGATTCGTGGCAGATTGGCTGAGGTTTTCAGCCTCAAAACCTATAAGATCGATCATGTCGTCCATGGCGCCATCGCCAGCGCGGCTGTTTACGGAGCCCTTAAAGGCGCGACGGCAGAGCAGATCGAGAGCGCGATTGGCATGGTGGTGGCTCACTACATTCCTTGGCGAGCGATCAGGGCCGGCAAGCAGCTGAGTGATTCCAAGGGGGCTTCGGCGGCGATTTCGACCGAAGTTGCTGTGCTGAGCATGAAGAGGTCGATGGCTGGCTTCTTGGGTCCGCGCGATATCTTCCGCAACCCAGAATCGATGTTCCGCCAGTTCGAAAAGACCGATGGAGATTCGCCCTTTGACTTGGCTTTTTCAATGAAGGGCAGCGATTTTGCCGTCATGGGAATGCACTTTAAGCTGGGTCTCTACGAGCACCAGTCTGCCGGAGCGATTCAGGGCTTGATTAATCTGGTCGTAGCGAACAGGGGGCTTTTGAAGTCTGGAGCGATTGATTCGATGCTGATCACGGCCTACGAGCCAGCTTTCGGCATCATTGGCGACCCAGCCAAGCGTGACCCCAAAACCCGCCAGTCCGCCGACCATTCCATGGTCTACATCATCGCCACTCTGCTTAGAAAGGCGATGGAGGCTGGCGACGACCTTTCTTCTGACCCCGATGAAGCCTGGCGGCAGATTATGCTGATGCCGATTGATTACGGCAGGGAAGCCATTTTCCACCCTGTGACTCGCGACCTGATGGCGAAGATCAGCTTTGCTCATGGCGGGGCGGAGTACGACAGCAAGTACCCCGAAGGCATCCCGACCTCGCTGCAGATCACTTCTGGTTCAGGAGAGGTGTTTGATAGTGGTTTGGTCATGTTCCCGGTCGGGCATGCCAGGAACACGACGGCAGATCTCGGGCTGTTTTTGAGCTCTAAGTTTGGCAAGCTGGGGGCTCTGGCTCTTCCGGATGGGGCCGAGGTTCAGCCGGTGGTTGATCGGTTTCTTGGGGTGGGAGGCTTGTCGGCGGATGAGCTTCTGGGCTTGACGAATGTCGAGCTGGCTTTGAGAGACTCGGTGGATTGAGTCTGTTTTTGCTGCCGTCGCTGGGGATCACGGCTCCCCGCCGTAGGTTAGATCTGCACGGTTACGGTGCCCCGGTCTGGCTGCGAGGAACGAGCAGAAGGCCGGGATCACGAGTCAATGATCGCGGGACATGGGGCAGCACGGGTCAAGGACCCGTGTCCCCCGACGAGCTTAGTTTTGGTGGGGTGCCACGGCTCCGTGAGCCGTGAAACATAGCTCTAACTTGCCACCCATGCTTTCATGTCACATTCGTTCCCGCCATTCCCTCGCAGGCTCGGGCCAGAGCGGAGCACCATAAATTTGCTAGTGAGTAGGTGCCCCGGTCTGGTTGCGAGGAACGAGCAGAAGGCCGGGATCACGAGTCAATGATCGCGGGACATGGGGGAGCACTGGTCAAGGACCAGTGGCACCCTACGAGCTTGGCTTTGGTGGTGTTCCACAGCTCCGTCAGCCGTGAATCTCATCTCTCACTAGCCTCCAGGCCTTCAAAATTCTCTCGATCCCGCCCTTTCCTCGCAGGCTCGGGTCAGACCGGGGCACCATAAATCTGCTAGTGAGTAGGTGCCCCGGAAAACTTACGATTCGTGGCCTGGTTGTACGACGGAGTCGTTCAGCCAGGTGAGCAAAGCTCATCTATCTGCCATGAAGTCAATCTGTGCTCGAATGGCCTTCGGCCACCCGGCTGAGGCTTCGCCACAACCGGGCCACCACTTAGCAATAAGGAGTTCTATGCCCGTAAAGCCTGATCCAGATCCTGAATCAGATCCTTCACGTTCTCCAACCCAATCGAGAGACGAATGAAGTCCGGAGTCACCCCGGCAGAAGCCTGCTCTTCTACCGTCAGCTGCTGATGGGTGGTGCTCGCGGGGTGGATAACCAAGGACTTGGCATCACCGACGTTCGCCAGCAAAGAAAAGAGCTTCAGATTGTCAATGAACTTGATGGCGGCTTCGTAGCCTCCCTTCACGCCGAAGCCAAGAATCGCTCCAAACAGCCCGCGAGTGTGGTACTTCCTGGCTTGATCGTGGTCTTTGTGGCCGGGAAGGCCAGGGTAGTTGACCCAGCTGACATTGGGGTGAGCCAGCAGCCACTCGGCAATCTCCTTAGAGTTTTGGCTGTGCCTTTCCACCCTAAGATGAAGGGTTTCGATTCCCTGAAGAATGAGGAAAGAGTTGAAGGGTGAGATGGCTTGACCCTGATCTCTTAGGCCTTGGAGCCTGGCCTTAAGGCCGAAAGAGACATTGCCCAAACCAGGGAAGTTTCCGAAAGTCTGCCAATGCTGAAGCCCGTGGTAGCTGGGGTCAGGATCGGTGAAGTTGGTATGGCGTCCCTGTCCCCAATCGAAATTTCCTCCGTCAACGGCGATTCCTCCAATCGAGGTTCCGTGGCCGCCAAGAAACTTGGTGAGGCTGTGGACGACCACGGCCGCTCCGAAATCGAAGGGACGCACGAGGTAGGGCGTGGGCAGGGTGTTGTCGATCACCAAAGGAATGCCTTCTTTTCTCCCGAGAGCGGCGACTTCCTCAATCGGAAAAGTATCCAGCTTGGGGTTCCCGACCGTTTCGGCATAGTAAGCCTTGGTCTTCTCGGTGGTGGCCTTCAAAAAGTTCTCGGGGTCACTAGGATCGACGAAGTGAACCTTGATCCCCATCTTGGGAAGGGTGTAGTGGAGGAGGTTGTAGGTTCCTCCGTAAAGGCTGCTGCTGGCAACAATCTCATCTCCCGCCTCGGCAATTGTGGTGAGGGCCAGGGTTTCGGCGGCCTGTCCGCTGGCGGTGGCAACAGCATGGCTTCCCCCTTCTAGGGCGGCAACTCTGGCTTCCAAAACCGCCGTGGTGGGGTTCATCAGCCGGGTGTAGATGTTGCCGAATTCCTGCAGACCAAACAAGCGGGCGGCATGGCTGGTGTCATCAAAGAGGTAGCTGGAGGTCTGGTAAATCGGGACAGCTCTGCTCTTGGTGGCGGGGTCGCCATCGTGTCCGGCGTGGAGGGCCAGGGTTTCGAAAGAGTAGGGAAGTGGGTTCTCGCTCATGGGGTTTGGAGCGAGTCTAGCCTAATGAATCTGCGGTGTAAACCTGCGTTTGGAATCATGAACGAAATAATCAGAGGACTAGAGTGCACATCAAAAACTTATTGTAATCCAACTGTAAGCCTTCGATTTGGAACAGTGGAATCTAGATCAGCAATCAAACGGATCTAACTTTTGTCGAATTGAGCACAATTGCCCAGGAAGCAGACATGCCGCACTTCGGTCCAGATAAGTGGACATTTTCAGAAACCGCCTTCCGTATTATACGGTGACCGGGCTCTCGCCTGGCTAAGAGATCACAATGAAGCGATCTGCATTTACTCTGATTGAACTCCTGGTTGTTATCGCCATCATCGCAATTTTGGCGGCCATCCTTTTCCCAGTCTTCGCCCAAGCCAAGGTGGCGGCAAAGCAGACCCAGGCCATTTCGAATCTGAAGAACATTAACACTGGTTTTCAGATCTACATGGCCGACTACGACGACACTTGGGCTCTCTGGTCTAGTGGAATGGGCTGCAATACTACTCTCTGCCCACCAAGACCCGGAACCAGCGATGGCGGAATTGCCTTTGACCTACGGTTTATGTACCCCAGCTTGGTACAGCCGTATATCAAGAACGGCGTCAATACGACAACCGGTGCCCTCAGCGAAATCTGGGCCAGCCCCTTGGCAAAGCCGCTGCTCAGCAGTGTCAGCAACACTTTTGCCTACAATCACTGGACACTCGGCGGATTCTCTAGCTGCGCTCGTACAATTAACTTAGCTCAACTCCCTGCTGTCTGCGTTACTCGAACAACTGCTGCCTACGCTGAGTTTGCCGATCTTTCCTACAACTTCCCGGCAAGCGCAACCAGTCTGGCTAACCCAGCTCAGACTATCGCCATTCATGATGGTGCTCAGCTGTCGCGGCCACCTCAGTTCAGGGTGGCAAATCCGGACAACACAAGCGTCGCGAACATTGGTGTTTTTGGACCCGGAGATCCAGGCAACGGCAACATTTACAATCCGGACGGCAGCCTGCCCACCGCCTCTTCGATGGGAGTGCGAAGGCTCCTAAGCGGAAACAAGACAGTGGTCAGCTATGCGGACAGTCATGTGAAAGTTGTGCAGACCTCCACTCTTTATCATCGCGATTACCGAACAGATCGCTGGCGGGGCTCGGCAACGACCAATGCTGGCTGGTCCCGTGATTGGGGTCAGTAAGTGAAGAAAGCTGCCTTGGTGGGTTTGGCGCTGTGTTTTGCCGCTTTGTTTGGTTGCGGAGGACCGGCCCAGACTCCAGAAGAAGCGAAGGCGGATGAAGTGATTCAGCAGTCTGCCCCCGAGCTTCAAGAAGGAGCTTAGGCTAAGTTAATGCCCTAGAGTAAACCATTACTCTAGGGCATTGTTTCTTTTGTCAAACATTCCACAAGTGTGTAGTTTATTCTGAGTAACCGATTCAAGCAGTTTTTGATAAGTTTGTTTTTCTTTCCATCTGTGTAATAATGCATCGTGAGGCGAAAGAACTTTCTTTCGCATAGCACTATGTCGAAGCGTGCATTTACCCTGATTGAACTCCTCGTCGTGATTGCGATCATCGCAATTCTGGCTGCCATCCTTTTCCCCGTCTTTGCTCAGGCAAAGCAGGCGGCCAAGAAGACCGCTGACATCACCCAGATGAAGCAGATCTCAACTGCCATCCAGATTTATTTGGGTGACTACGACGACATCTTCCCTATGCTTCGCAACGGTGTGACCGACTGGGGCTGTGTTAACAACACATACGGCTCCGCTGGCGGCGGCCCTGGCCTTCAATGCCACCAGGTCAATGCCACCCACGTGATGATCAAGCCTTATGTCAAGAACACTCAGATCTGGAAGGCTCCGGTTGACACGATGCCCCGATGCGACGATGACACCACCGGTTTCGGCGGTGCAGGCACTCAGGGTCCTGTCAGCTACGTTCTGACTCGATACGCACCATCAACTGGCACCACGGTCAACTATGGCATTGCTGGATGGGGCAGTGGTTCTGGAACTCCTACCGACCCAACTTCACTCTCATCGTCTTCCATTGGCAACGTTTCTGGCACTATTGCTCTCGTTCCCAGCATGATCAGCTGGAGCTACTTCACCGGGTTTGCTCAGCACAGAGCTGACCTCCGCGAGTATGCTTTCGAGCCTCAGGCTGGCTTCACCAACGGACTTCCTACTTGGCCCAACGTGACCAGGCTTAATGCATGGTGTGGCGGCGACACCATGGCGCTGGGCGCTTATGGCAACATGAGCATTTGGGGAATGGCTGACAGCAGCGCCAAGGCTATGAACCGAAGCAGGACAATGGATTCAAGGTGGAGAACTGACATCATTGGCGCAAGAGACAACTTCGCCAGGAACATGTTCCACTACGACGAAAGATACAAGAACTGATGAACGAGAACCTGAAAAAGGGCTTGATCATTGCTGCCGCGGTTTTGGCCGTCATCGTGGCGGCGGCAGTCGGCTTCATGACTCTGGGTGGCGGAGACAAAATGAACGTTGTCTCCGACGCTGGACCTCCGCCTCCCGGCTGGAAGTCCATGAAAGATGCTGAAATGGAGCGTCAGGGCTCTGGAGCCGCAGGAACTGGAAGTGAAGGTTCCGGTGGAGCTCCCAATGAAGGCATCCCTGGCGGTGCCTCTTTGGACGGTTCTTAAAAGGAGCTTGTCGGGTTGAAACAGGGTGAGCCAACGAAGGTTGGCTCACCCTGTTTGTTTAGGGACCCAACCCTCTGATTGGAAGCAATGGGGGGTAGCCTGCGGACTCACATGGCCCTCAACAAGCAGACCCTTAAAGACGTGCAGGTGGCAGGCCGCAAAGCCCTTGTCCGGTGTGATTTTAATGTGCCTCTCGAAGGTGGAGTGATCACCGACGACCGCCGCATCGTGGAGGCTCTCCCCACAATCAAGCACCTCATTGCTGGTGGAGCCGCTGTTATCTTGTGCTCTCATATGGGTCGGCCGAAAGGCAAGGTCAATATGGAATTCACTCTCGCCCCCGTCGCGGCCAGATTGAGCGAACTGCTTGGACAGCCTGTGCCCCTGCTGAGTGACTGCGTCGGCCCGGAAGTTTCTGCCGCCTGTGCTGACCTGAAGGGTGGGGAAGTGGTTCTGCTTGAAAATCTAAGGTTCCACAAGGAAGAAGAGGAAAACGAAGAGGAGTTCACCAAGCAGCTTGCTTCACTTGGCGACCTTTTTGTCAACGACGCTTTCGGCACCGCTCACCGAGCCCACGCCAGCACGGCCGGAGTTGCCGCTTATCTTCCTGCTGTCGCTGGCTACCTGATCGAAAAGGAAATCGCCTTTTTGGGCCAGGCTATCGAGAATCCCAAGCGTCCTTTCGTTGCCATCTTGGGCGGATCCAAAGTCAAAGACAAGATCCGCGTGATCGACAGCCTGCTGCCCAAGGTGGATACCTTGATCATCGGCGGAGGCATGGCCTACACCTTTATCAAGTCGCAGGGTCTTGAGATTGGCTCATCTTTGCTGGATGAAACCAGTCTGGATTACGCCAAGAACCTAATGGCCACCGAGAGCAAGCTGGCTCTCCCCGTCGACTTTGTGGTGACTCCTGAGTTCAAGCCAGATGGCCCGACCCAGGTTGTGGCCTTCGACCAGATTCCTGCTGATCAGATGGGCTTGGATATCGGTCCGGCTACCAGAGCCAAGTTTGCCGAGATCATTAAGGGGGCTGGCACAGTTCTTTGGAACGGTCCGGTTGGAGTCTTTGAGTTCGAAGCTTTTGCTGCTGGAACTCTGGCTGTTGCCGAAGCAATGGCGGAATCTGATGCAGTCACGATCGTGGGCGGAGGAGATTCTGCAGCAGCGGTTGAGAAGTTTGATCTGGCCGACAAGATGACTCACGTTTCCACGGGCGGCGGAGCCAGTCTTGAGTTCCTTGAAGGAATTGAGCTGCCTGGAATCGCGGCTTTGATGGATAAGTAAGTTCGATCTCGGCCCGTTTTGCACAAAAGTGAACCCCTTACCCTTCTGGGGAAGGGGTCTATCTTTTTTCTGCTTTTGGTGGCTGCACTGTTTTAAAGATCAAGGATTGGCTCGTCCCAATCAAAAATGGCCCCCCATACAACCAAAAGCGAAGCCAGAACGTAAAAAAGGATGATCATGTTTCGATCCTTCCTTCCCTGCCTTTTGGTGGTTGGTGCCTTGGCGTTTGCCGGAGGCTGCCATTCGGTGACAGAAGCCACTCAGTCTAAGGCTGAATACAGCAAGGCTCTGGATCAGATTCAGACTGACGCCGGAGCGGCCCTCAAGGAATTCAGCCAGAAGATGGGAGCCTCGGTCGGAGTGACAGAGGGCGAGAAGCTGAGAACAGAAGCCACAGAAGCCTTTAAGAAGGACATGGAAACGGCAAAGAGCCAGCTTAGAGCTCTTCAGCCTCCCCTGCAGGCCATGGGAGACCATTTGAAGGCCCTTGGAATCTTGGAAGGAGCTGAGAGGC
The DNA here is from genome assembly GCA_943369295.1 of Synechococcus sp. UW140. Lineage (GTDB taxonomy): Bacteria > Armatimonadota > Fimbriimonadia > Fimbriimonadales > Fimbriimonadaceae > JAKRSE01. Next base: position 111,796 of record CALRMU020000003.1, read on the forward strand.
TTGCCCTTGAAGTCTCCAAAAACACAAAGACGTTTACTGCTGAATCTCTGCGAGTCCTTTCAAAAGAAATGGACAAGGCAGCCGGAGAACTCGGCCGCCTTGCTGAACAGGTCCCCAAACAGTAGGGATCAGTTGTAGATGGCGTAGCTGTTCCAATCTGGAACCAGTGTGAGGTGGAGAGAAACCAACTGTCCGACGTGGTAGGCGTCATGCAGGACGATGTAGTCGAAAGCATGCTTCAGCTGCTCGTCGTTTGCCGTTGGGATTGCGGCAGCGCACTTGGCTCTCTCCCCTCTCCAAGCTGCCAAGATGGCATCGAGGGAAGTGTCTTCGGGGGTGTAGGTGCCCCAGCTGTGCTCTTCGCCAGTCAGTGATTTCTGAAAAGCCAGACAGCACTCGGTCAGATGAATCACCTGTTCGCGGGCGGACATTGTATGCTCGTTGAGTCGGGCATCCCATTGGTCGGCGGGCCAATCCTTTAGGGCTCCTTCGACCTGACCAGCGGCAGTTGTCATGAGGGCGGCGGCTGCTTCGTTTGCAGTCATAATCTCAGCAAGTTACCAGTAATCTGAAACAAATGTCTACCGGATTTGATTTTATCGAGACCTTTATAGACGCCTATAGTCATGGCGCCTTTTTGATGGGCGACGATGAATCATTTGGCTTCTATACAGCCAATCCGCGCGCACTTATGCCGATAGAAGGCATTCGCGTTTCGCGATCCTTTGCTCGGCATCTTCGCAAAAGGATGACGACCTTTACCTTTGATCAGGATCTTGCCGGTGTCATGGCTGCCTGCCGCGAAAACAGGGATGGGCAATGGATTCTGCCCGAATTCATCCCCCTGTACCTTGAACTTCAGCGGCGGGGCTACGCTCATTCGTGCGAAGCCTGGCGGGAAGGAAGACTGATCGGGGGAGTCTACGGAGTTTCCTTGGGCAGCTGCTTCTTTGGCGAATCTATGTTCACCCGTGAAAAAGAGGGTGGCAAGGAAGCACTTTGGGCGATGGTCCACCATTGCCGGTCTTTGGGTTTCACGATCTTTGACAGTCAGTTTATCAACGATCACACAGAGAGCCTTGGCGCTTATGAGATCTCAGACAAGAAGTTCAAGACCATGCTGGATGAAGCTTTGACCCATACACCAAATTGGTCCTGCGATTTAGCCTTCGATCTGGAAGAAGCGATTCTTGCCGCTCGTTAGGGAATAGGCGGCACTCCACCCTGAGCTAAGAAAATGGGCGAAATTCGTGCCTTCATGGCTCCGGATTGAATCATTGGGGCTCTACCAGCCGCCGACCAAGCCATGTCATCTTCGCCGCTTGCCACGATGCCGAAAAAGCCTCCCGCGGCATCATCATCCAGAGCACCAGCCAAGACAAAGGGGCAGTCATTCTTGGCATAGAAATCGATTTGTTTGGTCAGAATCCTCGACCAGTCACTGCCCGCCGCTGGCTTCTCAGCACCTTCTTTGGTCATCAAGACCATGCGCCATGTGTTGAGTGTCGCGCCCGGCTTCGAGCCAAACTCTCCCCTCAGAGGGTTGAACTTGTGGACCTTGATCACCATGTTCTGTTCGGTGATGTAGGGATCGGCAAGAAACTCCTTCTCAACCTGGACTTTATCCGTCGCAGAAAGCAGAAGAATGCCCCTGAGATTAGAATTTGGCTGCATGGTTGGCCCGACCAAGTACAGCCTCTTCTCACGGTCAAGCCGGCGGAAATTCTCTATGTGGGCCGCCTGACGCTTAGCCACCTCGGCTTGAGGGGCCGTTTCGGGGCCGGTCAACAGAAAGACCATCCAGAGGGCTGGAGTCGGTGCCTGGGCCGCCATGAGAGCAAGGAGCATTAGGCAGAGGTTCCTTTCACTGCGTCTTCATAAAACAGCTTTAAGGTCTTTGCAATGTTCACGGCGTGGTCGCTGATGTGCTCCAGGGCGTGGAAGATCTCGCTCACCCTAAAGTGCTGGCGCTTTTCTTCTGGCTCCTCTACCATCTTCTCAAGCAGAGCACGGCGAGATGCCTTGTAAGCGTTGTCGACCAGCTGGTCAGATCGAATCAGTTTGTCCGCCGTTTCTGCGTCGTACTCGGCAAAGAGCGAGAGAGCGGTTCGGAAGTTGAAGCGAGTCTGACGATCCATCTCGGCCAGCAGTTCCTTTAGGTCATCCGGAAAAGGCATGGTGAGCTTGGATGACCGTCGGGACAGCTTGTAGGCGTCGTCGCCTGCTCTTTCAATTTCTCCCAAGATGACGAGAGTCGAGGTGAGAAAGAGAAGGTCGTGGGCGACAGGGCTGATGGTGACAGCGAGTTCGACGATCTTCTGGGTTGCCTTGCGTTCCGATTGGTCTAGGTCTGCTTCAAGCAGGGTCACTTCTTCGTGAAGAGTTGAAGACTCGGAGAAGATCGACTGAACGGCCATTTCGACCATGTCGTGTGCCTGGGTGCCCATTCGCACCGTGTCTGCGCGAATCTCTGCAATAGCCTCATCCAGGGACTGTCGATTCATCTTAACATTATTGACGTTCAGCTAAGCCCTGGGGGTGCTGAGGGCCTGTAAACCTTGCTTAACATGGGGCCACTCGTCTTTTAGGACTGAGTAATAAGCCGTATCGCGCCAGGATCCATCTGGCATTTTTGTGTTCTGTCTAAGGGTTCCCTCGTAGGTTCCCCCAATCTTCTTTATCGCTCCCCGGCTGCGTTCGTTACGAGCGTGGGCCTTAAACTGAACCCTAATCAAGTTCATAGCCTCAAAGGCACACGTCATGAGGGCCAGCTTGATGCTTGGGTTCACCCAGGTTCCTCTTCGAGACTTGATAACGAGGGTGTGGCCAATTTCAACCCCTAAGTTCTGGGGCTGATAGTCCATAAATGAAGTCAGGCAGACAATGCAGCCGCCTTCAGTTTCTCTGGCTACGATGAGCCATAGGCCTCTCTGGGAGCAGATATCGATGTAGGTCTGCCAGCCAGCCAGATCATTGCTCTGAGGGCTCATGGGGAAGTAGAAGTAGTCGTCCTCGGCGAAAGCCAAGGGGAGATCGGCAAAATCTTCCTCTTCGATCCAGTTGAATTTGAGTCCCGAGGGACTCTCGGGCAAAATCAGACCCTTAGGGACAGGCTGATAAGGCATGGTCAGAGTCTATAATGGCATCCATGAGTGATTTGGCCCAGAAGACAGAGCAGCTTGCCGAGTTGGTTGAGGAATTTGGGCTTGAATCTGCCTCTTGGAAAGGAGACGGCTGGAAGGTGAGCCTCGGCCAGATCAAGCCAGCTTCTGGTCAGGTCGTGGCTGGCGTCGCTGCCCCTGCGGCCGAACCAGTCAGAAGAGTGAAGAAGGAGAAGAAGGCTTCAGCTCCCGAAGCGGTAAAGGGCAACCCCATCACCAGTCCTATGATGGGCATCTTTTATGGTTCGCCCAGTCCTGGTTCGCCCGCATATGTCACTCCCGGCACCACCGTCACCACTGGTGACGTAGTGTGCCTTATCGAAGCAATGAAGGTTTTCAATGAGATCACCAGCCCCTACACTGGCAGGGTGATCAAAGTTCTGGCCGAAAGCGGTCAGCTCGTTCAACCCGGAGACGTGCTTGTCCTTGTCGAATAACGAAATTGGCATTGGCCTTCTTGGCCTCGGAACAGTAGGTGGCGGGGTCGTTAAGATCCTGCAGGAAAGAGAAGCTCAAATCACGCGGACAGTCGGCTCCAAGCTGGTCGTCAAGAGAGCGGGAGTCCGCTCAATCAGTCCAAGCCGGCCAGTGGGTGTCTCTCTTCAGACAACCGATGTGGATTCGGTTGTACATGCTCCCGAGGTCGACATTTTTGTCGAAGTCATGGGGGGCGAGCACTTGGCTCTTGATCTGATTCAGGCCGCCCTTTTTGCTGGCAAGCCTGTCGTCACGGCCAATAAGCTGGTCTTGGCAAAGCACTGGAATCGGCTGATGGCGGCGGCAGAATCGACTGGCGTGCCTCTATGCTTCGAAGCCGCCGTTGCTGGTGGCATTCCTATCATTCGTACGATGAAGTCTCACTTGGCCGGAGCCAAGGTGACGAAGATCGAAGGAATTCTTAACGGCACCACCAACTACATGCTGACGGCCATGAAGGGTGGAGCGAGTTATGCAGAAATCCTGGCAGAAGCTCAGAAGCTTGGCTATGCCGAAGCCGATCCAAGTAGCGATGTTGACGGCTGGGATGCCCTGTACAAGATTGCGATTCTGAGCGCCCTGGCGACAGGAACCGTGCCGGATCTGGATTCCATTTCAAGAGAAGGCATTTCTCATTTGACTCAAGAGGATTTTGAATCGGCTGCCCGAGATGGTTTGACGATTAAGCTGGTGGCTCGGGCTGATTTTTCTGGTTCGGAACCAGTTGTTTCAGTACAGCCCCGTCGACTGGCCGCGGACCATCCCTTGGCCGGGATCGACGGTGTGATGAACGCTGTTCTGGTTGAGACTGAAGAGACAGGTCCTCTGTTTCTGTCGGGAGCCGGGGCAGGCGGAGGCCCGACTGCGACCTCCGTTGTGGCCGGAATCATCGAGGCTGCGGCTTGGCTTCCGAAGGCAGAGGTCTAGGGGTTTATTGACCCCAGGGCAGCAAGGAACTTGCGAGCTTGGTCAGCGTGCTCAGGCAGGTCAACTGAGATCGGCGAACCTGCGCCCAGGCTCATCTTGATCCGGACCCCATTCTCAAGAAACCGAAGCTGTTCTAGGCTCTCGGTTTTCTCCAAAGCTCCGGCTGGCCAAGAAGCAAAGCTGAGCAGTGTTTCTCGACGAAAGGCATAGATGCCAATGTGTCTGAGGGCCGGGGCGTGGCGATCCTTGACCACGTAAGGAATTGGGTGACGCGAGAAATAGAGAGCAAATCCCTTTCGGTCAAGCACAACCTTCACAACAGCGTTGGATGACATTTCCTCCTCGCTGCAGGGGGAGTAAATGCTGCCCATCATGACGCTCGGATCTTCGAGCAGGGGTTTGGCGCAGGCAAGAATCGTCTGAGGATCGATCAGGGGTTCATCACCCTGCAGGTTTACATAAACCTCGGCTTGAATCTGCTGGGCTACTTCGGCAAGGCGGTCTGTGCCGCTCGCGTGGTCATCACGGGTGAGGACAGCCTTGGTGCCGAACTTGTGGCAGGCCTCTAGAATTTCAGCATCAGGCGTGGCGACCACGATTTGATCTGTGAGATTGGCTGCCCGTGCGGCCTCGACAACCCATTGAACCATCGGCTTGCCGCAGAGGTCCACAAGCGGCTTGCCAGGAAACCGGGTGCTGGCCATGCGGGCGGGGATGACAATGGCGCAGGACATGAAAAGAAAGATTACCCAGTGAAGGGAGGTCGGACAAAAAAAGTGCCCCGGCTGCCGGACCGGAGCGTGAGTTCCCGAATGATCACAGGTTCATTACTGACCCTGTTCCACAAGGCCACAGGCGCTAAAACCTGGAGATCATTCGGAGGCTTTGTTTACGGTACTTTATAGTGCACCACCTCCTGTTTTTTTAAATAGTCAAACCTGCCCGAAAGCATGTCTGCCAATTTAGATTACGTCTGAATCAAGGATTTTGGTGCGGCAAGGAGAAGATTCTCTAACCGCTCTGCGGATTAGGATCAGCGGGACTCTCAGAATCTTCCTTCTTTTCCGGCTCAGCAGGCGGGGCTGGCTGAATTTTGCGAAGCCTCTCCGATTCTGCCGCATCCTTTTCTGCAATTTCGGGGTTCATCTTGAGTGCGGTCATGAGGCTTGGATGACCGAGCGCTGTGCTGAGAGCCAGTCTGCCCGCCGTGTCTGGCGAGAGGCAGACCATCAGCCTTTCTCCGGGTGAATCCCAAAACCAATAGCGCACCTGCCCTTTGTGAATCACTTTGCTGGGCATGCCATTCACCTGACTGATCTGACTCACCTGCTCAAGGGCCAGTTCCTCGTCGGCTCTTTCTTCGATTTCAAGAAATAGGGCAACTCTGCCTCGGGCGGAAATCATGCCGATGGACTTCGGGCCTTGTTCCCATCCTGTGACTTCAAACTGTGGGTCTAGACCTGGAGGCAGGTCTTGAATCGGAAAGCTGCGGCCAGGTCGAGGAAAGAGCTTTCTGGCCTCATCCAGCGTGATTCCAACCTGCACTTCGACTTGATCCATTTCAAGCTTCAGGACAGGGTCAGAACCCCCAAAGGTGAGATCGGCTGGTTCAAGAAGAGATTCCTCAGCTGCTGGCAGATCAGCCTGCACGCTGCCGGGAGTGACGGCAGGAGTCGTGGCAGTAGAACAGCCCCCGGCAAAGATGAGGAGGGCTAATATTGGAATGAACAGCCGACTAGGAAACTGAAACAACGCGATACCTTTGCATTCCAGCCGGAGCCTCGACTTCGAACTCATCTCCGGTCTTCTTAGAGACCACCTTTTCGCCCAGGGGAGAGGTGATTGAGATGAGATCGTTTGCCGGGTCGGCTTCAAAATCACCGACGAGGGTGATGGTGAACTCTTCATCCCATTGAAGGTCTTTGAGTGTGACCTTGCTTCCCATGTGGGCGGTGTCCTTATCCACATCGCTTCTGTCAACGACTTTGGCGTATTGGACCATGCGCTCAAGCTCGGCGATTCTCGATTCGAGTCGAGTTTGGTTAAGCTTGGCCTCGTGGTACATGGCGTTCTCTTTAAGGTCGCCATGCGATTTTGCCTCGCGGATGTTATCCGCGACTTTCTGACGCTCGGAACCTTTGAGGTTCTCGAGCTCAGCCTTGAGCTTATCGAAGCCCTCTTGAGAGAGAAGAATGTCCTTGGACATGAACTTATAGTGTAGCACGGGCGAAGGGGGATCCCCCCTTCGCCCGACTCATTTGAACCTAGTTTCCTTTAGACGGTTACGGGTTCAGGGAACTTCCACTTGACGTCAAGGTTCTTGACGGCGGCGGCTTCGTCCAGTCTGCCCACAATCTGAGTGACCGGCGCGTTGTGCAGGAGGTCAGGATCGGACTTGGCTTCTTCGCAGATAGCGATAAGGGCATCGCAGAACTCATCCAAGGTCTGCTTCGTCTCAGTTTCGGTCGGCTCAATCATGAGAGCCTCAGGAACGATGAGAGGGAAGTAGTTCGTTGGTGGGTGGAATCCGTAGTCGATCAGCCTCTTGCTGATATCCAAGGCGCGCACTCCCAGCTTTTTGTAGGGGGTTGCGGTCAGGACGCACTCATGCATGCAGGGGCGATCATGAGCGGCAGGGAGGTGGTCCTTAACTCGGGCCTGAACGTAGTTAGCGTTGAGGACTGAGTAGCGGCTGATATCGGCCATGTGCTCTCTTCCAAAAGCCATGAGGTAAGTCAGAGCCCGGACGGCCATGAGTGACTGACCGAAGTAGCCGCTGACTCGGCCGATTGAGAGAGGGCGCATTCTATCCAAGAAGACGTCGCCGTTTTCATCTCGCTTGATGGCAGGTCCAGGAATAAAGGGTTCCAAGTGGCTCTTCAGGCCGATTGCTCCGCATCCGGGCCCGCCGCCACCGTGGGGGGTGGAGAAGGTTTTGTGAAGGTTCAGGTGCATGCAGTCGAACCCGTGATCGCCGGGGCGGGTGGTTCCGACCATGGCGTTCATGTTGGCTCCATCGCAGAAGACCTGGCCTCCGACATTGTGGACCAGCCTGCAGACTTCTGAAATGTGGGTTTCAAAGAGTCCGAGAGTGGAGGGGTTGGTCACCATGAAGGCGGCGACCGTGTCGTTCAATGCCTCTTCTAGGGCGGCAAGGTCGCAGTTGCCTTCAGAGTCGGTTGGAATCGACTTGACCGTGTAGCCGCACCTTGCGGCACTTGCCGGGTTGGTGCCATGTGCCGAGTCGGGGACAAGTACGACTTTTCGCTTGTCTCCTTCGCCCTTGCTGTCGTGATAAGCCTTGATCAGCATCAAGCAGGTCATTTCTCCGTGCGCGCCAGCGACTGGCTGCATGGTGATTTCATCAAAGCCTGTCACTTCGATGAGGATGTCGCTTACGGAGCGAATGACTTCCAGCATTCCGTCGGCGGTGCCATCGGGCTGAAGAGGGTGAAGCTGTGTGAACCCAGGGAGAGAAGCAGTCTTCTCGTTGATCCTGGGGTTGTACTTCATGGTGCAGGAACCCAAGGGATAGAAGCCAACTTCGATGCCGTAGTTGATGTGGCTCAGGTTGACGAAGTGGCGCATAACGTCAAGCTCGCCGACTTCGGGGAGGTTCAGGTTCTGTCGAAGGGGTCCGAGGGCTTGGGTCAGATCGACTTCGGGAGTATCTGCTTTGGGCAGATTGCATCCGATGCGGCCGGGACTGGACTTTTCGAACAGAAGTTTTGGCTGAGGAACCTGCTTCTGAGGCACGGGTGAAGGGTACCTAGAAGCCTAACAGTCGCATGAGGAAATCCTAAGCCAAAAAAGACCTTCGCCCCCACACAAGGGCAAAGGTCTTCATGGTTTTTTCAAGATTTCTTAAGCCGCTTTTCTGCGACGGATGAAGAAGGCCAAAGCCGCTCCACCGGCCAGCATCAGACCGGGCTCGGGAACCGGCTGCTGCTGCCAGGTGCCAGATCCAAGGTTCTTTGCATCGCTGAAACCGATGAAAGAAGCAGATTCTCCGGCAGAAGCCCAGAAGGCGGGATTTTGATTGAAGAAGTTTCCGACTAGGTCGAGACTGGCTTCATATCCTGGCTGACCAGCCTGGACTGTCTGGAGAGCTTCAATGAGGGCTGACTCTGAATATCCAGGGAAAACCTGCTCAAAGGGCACCCCAAGGATTTCAAGGGCGAAGCCGTTTTTAATCATCATGACCAAGCCCGGGTTTCCAATTTCCGTGTCCGTACCCGCCACTCCGTCATAGAGGCCGATCATGGAGAGGAGACCGGCTTCAGTGCCCTGCTCAAAAGGGTTGTCGAATGATCCAACGCCAGAAAATGAGTAGGGCCAAGATGATCCTCCACCCATTTGGTCAGCGTTCTGCTGAAACATGATCGCGAAGGGGACGTTGTAAACCTCGTCCAGATCGTGTTCAACAGAGATTTTGAGTGGCTGGGCCAAGGCAGACCCAACGAGAACTGCTCCAAGAACCAAAGTGAGTGCAAGTCTTTTCAGAAACATACTAGAAACCTCGCTGAAAACTCAGTCTGGTGTAAGAATCCGGCAGATTTCTACCGAGACCTGCGGAAAACACCAGACTCAAGCGATAACTAGTATTTATGACTGGGAGTTTAAGGCTTATGAAATGGCTTTGTAATGATTTAGCCAACCCAGGGTTCTTCGTTTGCCTGGAAATCCAAAACGCCGGCCAGCTCTCTGGCAAAGTTGTCGATCTCTTCCTTAGTTCTCAGTTCTGTCACGCAGACCAGCAGGCAGTTCTCCATACCGGGGTATGAGTAGCCAAGGGGGAGGCCAGCGAGAATCTTCTTGTCCAAGAGTCTGGTCACCACTTCGTCGGCGGCTCGTGGCAGTTCAATAACAAACTCACCAAACACCTTGCCGCTGAACTTCAATTTGGCCCCAGCCTCGGTCAGCTTTTCAATGGCGTACTGAGCGTTGCGGACGGTTGATTCAGCGACCGATCTCAGACCATTCTTGCCCATCGCCGCCATGTAGACGGTGGAGGCAAGAGCCATCAAGGCTTCGTTGGTGCAGATGTTCGAAGTTGCTTTCTCGCGGCGGATATCCTGCTCGCGAGTCCTCAAGGTCATGGTGAATCCAGGTCGACCGTCATGGTCGTGGGTTCGGCCAACGATTCGACCAGGGATGCTGCGGACGAATTCTCGCTTGCAGGCGAAGAGGCCGAGCATGGGGCCGCCGAATCCCATAGGAATTCCGAGAGGCTGGCCTTCACCGGTCACGATGTCGGCTCCAGCTTCGCCGGGTGAGGGAAGCAGAGCGAAAGCGGTGGGGTCGCCAGAAACCACAAAGATCGCATCCTTCTCGTCGCAGGCTTTGCGGACGGCTGGGAGATCTTCGATCAATCCGAAGAAGTTGGGCTGCTGAACGAGAATGCAGGCAGCTCCTTCAGCGGCTGAAAAGTCTGTGGTCAGACCGTTGTCGAGGGGAAGCTCCACGACTTCAATGTCCATGGCCCAGCAGTAGGTTTCCAGCACCTGTCGAGCGTGAGGATGAACAGCCTGGCTGACAGCGACCTTGTCTCGCTTCTTCAGGCCGGTCGCCATGATGGCTGCTTCGGCGAGGCTGGTCGGGCCGTCGTACATCGAAGCATTGCTGAGATCCATTCCATAAATCTCAGCGATCATGGTCTGGAATTCGTAAATCGTCTGCAGATAACCCTGGCTGACTTCAGGCTGGTATGGAGTGTAGGCGGTAAGGAACTCGCCTCGACTCAAAACCGCGCCCACGGTGGAAGGGATGAACCGGTCGTAGATGCCTGCACCCAGGAAGCAGGTGGTGTTTACCAAGTCAACATTTTTGGCAGCCAAGGAGCCAAGCTTCTTGTACAAAGCGTGCTCATCAAGGGCAGAAGGAATGTTGAGGGGAGCCTTGAGCTTCAGGTCGTCCGGAATGTCCACGAAGAGGTCGTCGATCGAGGAAACGCCGATGATCTTCAGCATCTCCCTCACGTCTTCTTCAGTGTGTGGAACGTAAGGCATCAGTGCCTATGATTGTGGTCATTCAATCGACCCGCAGACTGGGCCTTGCAGGTGCTTTAGGGAAGTGAGGGCTCAAGGTCATTGAGGGGCAGCAGAAGCCCTTCCAGCTCAGAATAGCTTGAGATGTTTGAGAGCTGTCCGCGAAGGTGAGCAGCACCTGGAATCGCCTTGATATAGAGGGGCAGCTGACCTCGAATCGCCCGCAGAGCTCTAAGTTCTGGCGTAGCGGATGAATCCTTTGGAGCAGGGTGAAGTTCGCGGCCTTCCTCTTCAAATTGGATCATCAGCCGCGCATGTCTCAGGGCGACGTCAACTCTTTCCTGAACGGTTGGTTCGGCCGGAACGACCTCGCCTGCCAGAGCTGCACGGATTCTGGCCAGAGACCAAGGATTGCTGATGGCGGCTCTGCCTACCATGACTCCATCAGCGCCAGTCGTCTCCAGCAGCTTGATGGCATCCTCAGGCGTTTTGACATCGCCGTTGCCGATGAGGGGGACTGTGACGACCTCTCTCATCCGCTTGATCAAATCCCAATCAGCTTGACCATCAAAGCCCTGCTTGGCAAAGCGGGCATGAAGGGTCAGCATTTTGATTCCGGCATCCTGGAATCTCCGGGCTAGATCGGGAGCTGCAAAAAGAGAGTAATCCCACCCCGCCCTCACCTTGACAGTCACAGGAACTTTCACGGCCTTGACCACAGCAGAGACAATAGCCTCGGCTGTATCTGGGTCTTTAAGAAGAGCCGCGCCGGAACCCGTGCGGCAGACCTTGGGCACCCAGCAGCCCATGTTGATGTCAACAATGTCGGCCCCCATGTCTTCCGCAAGGCGGGCGGCATCGGCCATGGTGTCAGGCTCAGAGCCGAAAATCTGGATTCCCAAAGGCCGTTCGTCTGGGTGAATTCTCATCTTGCGCTTGGTGATGACTGCGTTGTAGTGCAGAGCCATCGCGCTGACGAACTCAGTGAACATGAGTCCGGGGCCGCCGATCTCCTTGGCAATCAGGCGAAAAGCCAGACAGCTCACGTCTTCCATCGGAGCAAGAACGAGGGGATTCTCGACCTTGACGTCTCCGACCGAAAAGCCAGGGTAGGGGGCAGGCATGGGAGTTTGAAGCGTCATTGTGCCTTTCGATTCATCCCTACAGCGGGACTCACGAGGCGTTTAGGCTAGGGTGCCGGTTTCAACCCAGTCAGACCAATCTCCCAGATAGAGAGCTTCTTCCTCAATTTCTACTTGGAATCGGTCACGGACCAAGGCTTTAGCATGTTCTGCCAGCCGCCTGATCGAATCGGGAGAGGCTCCCCCAAGATTTGTCATGAAATTGGCGTGTTTGGGGTGGAAGCCGCAGTTTCCGAACCTTTTCCCTTTTAATCCTACTTTTTCGATCAGATACCCAGCAGGCACGACCCCGACCTTTTTCAAGTTGGCCGGAAGGTTATCGAGCGACTCGGCGAGGGCCTTGTCGTTGACGTTTTTAAAAAAGCTTCCAGCGCTGGCAGGTGGAGGCTGCTTGCTGATTCTCTGCCTTTGGTTTTCACGAGCGAGGTCGTAGATGGCTTTGGCTTCACCCGCTTCAAGCTGCAGGACGACTTCTGTCACAACCATCTTGGGTGGGTTTGGCCTTCGAAGAACCGAGTCTCGGTAGCTAAACTCCATGATGTTTGGTGAGGTTCTGACAACCTCTCCATCAATCACGACTTCCAACTCCACAAGAAGGTGCTCAATGTTGCCTCGATAGGCGCCAGCGTTGCTGACCAGCGCACCGCCGAGCGTTCCCGGGATACCGACCGCAAACTCAAGTCCCTTCAAGCCCGCTTGGGCTGCTTTGAGAAAGAGCTGCTGGAACCCAATCCCGCTGGATGCCGTGACACGACCAGATTTGTCGATGGAGAGTTCAGAAGCCTGGTTGACAATCCCTCGACCGGGCACGCCTTTGGCGCTCGGAAGAACGTTGCTTCCCCAACCAAGGATTGTAAGGGCTTCATCTGATTCGTGAACCTCTTGTGTCAGGCGAATCAGGTCTGATTTTGTGCGGGCAAAGGCGAGCTTTTCGGCAGGGCCGCCGGCCTTCAAAGTCGTCCAGGGAGCAAGAGGAGCCTTGTCAATCCAGGTCATATGGACTTCGGCTCCAAAAGGGTGAGAGGCTTTTTGGCGATGCTGACTAAAGGAGCGCTTAAGTAGAGAGGCACAAGGACTTCAGGAGCCATCCAGTTCAATCCCTCGACTAAGGCAGCTCCGCGAGAAGCCAAAGGTGCAGCCTTGTCGAGAGGATCGTAGGCCAAACCGGCTGCATCGAGTTCATCGGCAGTCATGACGCAGGGTTTCTCATGAGGCAGCCGGACAAAGTATTCGCCTCGCCTTGGGGAGATCACCACCGGTTCATCCAAAGAAACAAGATTGAAGGCAGAAATCCCAGCTACCTTGACCCCTAAAGCAAAACCCCAAGTTTTGACCAGGGTCACTCCGACCTTAACCCCGGTCAGACTGCCAGGGCCAAGGTCAGAAACAAATCCCTTGGCCTGGTTCAAGCCATAGCCCGATTCGTTCACCATCTCAATCACTGCCTGACTTGATGAACGAGCTGCTTCGCGGCTGGCTTCGTGCAGAATCTTTCCTTCCTTCACCCAGGCAATGCTGGCCACGGAAGATGAGGTCGAGACGATAAGGATCACGGTTGAGGAGCCAGATTAAGAACCTTGTGGAGTTCCTTCAGATGGTCGGTAGCTTTTCTCTGCGTCTTGCCTGACTGACTGTTGAGGAAGGTCACCCAGTAGTAGAGTCCCGCATGGCCACCAGTTGTGAGGTGCATTTCTTCAGGGCCAAGAGTTTCTCCTTCTCCCTTCAGCTTTCCACGCCTCTCGATCTGGAAGACGTTGGCACCGGCTGCGTTAAGGTCAGGACCTTCTTCGCTTCTAAAAGCAATCGAACCGAAGCTGGTGCCTTTTGAGTTTGAAAGGTTGATGACAGCCCTTCTCATTTCCAGAATTCCTCCGGCACCAAAGTCCAGCAGAACTTCGCCATCCCAGCCTTGGCGGGTCAGAACGAAGCTTGATTCTTTCTTGACAACTGACCAGGAGCGGGGAAGGGTGATCTGAAGTTTTTGACCAAGAACCTCCATTGGCTCCTGCTTGACTCCCCTAGGCAGCTTAGGAGCCTTAACCTTGGGGGCAGGAATGTTGGTGACCTTGGGTTCGTTTGGCTGCCGAATGGGATTGGTTGTCGGCGGCTTGGTGGGGTCCTCTACGGTCGGGAGGTCACCGCTGATCGTCCTCAGAGTATTGAGGGCAGATCGCCACAGACCTTCTGCCTGGGTGTAGCCTTCTGCTGCCGAAGTCAATCGGAAGGAAAGTTTGGATCCGCTTCGTGAATAAAGAAGGCCCACCAAAGAGGACATCGAAGTGTCGCCATCTTTGTAGGAAAGCTGGGTGAGCAGCAGGGGGACGCCAAGAATCACTTCATCCCATTGCCTTTCAACGGTGCGGTTCATGGTCTTGGCAACGTCGGCTTGGGCGGTCTGCCAGGCTGCCTGCTCCTGTCGAAATGCAACATTCAGAACCTGAACGTTTGCCTTTTTGCCTCCTTCCAATGGGATTTCAAAGACGCTGTAAAGCCTTTCCTTTCGGTATTCCCAGTTCGAAGGATAGCTGAAGGTGAGCCCAGTTTCCTTATCTTGAAAAGTCTGCGTTGACTGCCCCAAAGTTGTGAGGAAGATTAAGCCTGCTGCCGCCATCATCATGCTGCTTTCCGTCGAGACGTTCGGAGATGGACTCCAGCTTCGTCCGCCCTATTAAGGCTGCCCCAAGGTACCCAAGTCGGGGCCTGATAGACTAGCAGGCATGGCTGGCATGGGCGTGGCGATGGAAAAGGAGATTCGGCAGCAGCCGTCTGTCCTCGCTGAACAGGGTCCAAAGTGGTTCGATCAGGCGAGTTCGGCTCTGGCTGGAAGAAGATTCGACATGGTCCTGCTAGCGGCAAGAGGCTCTAGCGATCACGCGGCCCTTTATGCCCGCTATCTGATAGAGATTTACCTCCAGATTCCCGTCTGCCTGGCAGCCCCCAGCGTCCTGACTCGATACGGATCGAAGGTTAAGTATCAGAACTGCCTTGCTATCGGGATCAGCCAGAGTGGAGCCGCGCCAGACGTGGCGGAAGTCATGTCTGAGCTGAGGTCGCAGGGACACTTTACGGTCGGTGTGACCAACACGGCCGGCAGCCGCCTGACCCAGGTCACCGACCTGGCTCTGCTTTTGGAAGCAGGAGAAGAGGTCTCGATTGCTGCTACCAAGACTTATTCAGCTTCACTTCTGGCCCTCTATCAAGTTATTCGAGCTTTAGGTGCCGACCTTCCTGACCCTCAAGGTCAGACCCCAGATGACGCCTGGGTCAACGCATGTCATGAATCGGCGGTGGAATCGCTTGGTCCGGTGCTGCGTTGTGATCCCCTGTTTAGTCTTGCCCGAGGAATCAACTTCTGCACAGCCCACGAGGCGGCCCTGAAGCTGATGGAGTGCGCACTGCTGCCCTGCAAGGCTTATTCGACGGCAGATTTTGCCCACGGCCCTAAAGCCTTGGCTGATGCGAGAACAGCAGCCTTGTGCTTCGGCGAAGCCTCACCAGAACTCACGGAATCTGGAATGGTTTTGGTGAAATCTCTGGATGCAGACAAGGGACCTTTAGAGCCAGTCTGGCAGGCAGTTTTTGCCCAGTGGGTGGCTCTTTTGGCGGCTAGAGCAAGGGGGCTTGATCCAGACAGGGCGCAAAACTTGAATAAAGTCACAAAAACTCTCTAGGCCTTTGCATCCCGGCAGCAACCTGAACTTTAGGGCCTGCGTCATGCAGCTAAGGGGCAACCCGGAGGAGAAAACAAAATGACGACTCTCGGTGACATCGTCGCTATCGCAGCTATGCTGCTGGGACTCTCTGCAACGGCTTGGGGGGCAGTGGTTCTTACCATGCTGCTTGCCAGACAAAGGGTTCAGGCCACTTCGGCCAGAATTCAGGCCCATCCTTTCAAGGTTGGCTTTGCTGGTCTGGGAATGACCCTCCTGATCATTCTCGCCGCCATCGTCCTCCTCAATTTGGATCCAGTTTCCAAGACGCTCGGATTTCTCATCATTCTCATCCAGGCATTGATGGGAGTGATCGGGGCCGCCTTTGTTGCTTCGGCCGCCGCGGAGCAGATTCAGATCAATGATCCTTCCATGAGCCGCTACACAGCCATGGTTAAAGCCTCACTCTTGGTCGTCGCGATGGCCTCATTGCCCGTGATTGGCTGGTTCGTGGTAACCCCCATTCTTCTTTCTTTTGGCACCCATGCCGTCTTGGTGCGAAGGACTCGACCCGCTGTTCAGGCAGTCTCTCCGGAGGCTTCGTGAAGCTGACCCGTCGTCAGCTCTTGGGAGCGGCGGCGGGTGGAAGTCTGGTGCTGGCAGGAGGCTGCGGTCAAGTTCGAAGGATCGCAGAAGGGCCGCCGCCACCCCTTTCACCACCAAACCTGACCACAGAGCCAGATCTGGCCGCCTTCACCCGCTTCGGTTATGGTCTCAGCGCTTCAGATCAATCTCCCTTGAAGAAGGGAAGAAAGCAGTGGTTTGAAGAACAGCTGAACCCTACCGAGGATGAGCCTGGGCTTTTGAGCTTGGCCCTCTTTCGGATGGACATCAACCATCTGACGGCCTACGAATTGAGGGATATTCCAAGCCCTCTCGTTCTTGACCAGCTGCAGCGTGCTGCTATCTTGAGAGCTGTCTACTCTCCATGGCAGCTGCGAGAGAGAATGGCCGACTTCTGGGGCAACCACTTCAGCATCTTTGCCCGAAAAGGTCTTGCTGTTTATCGCAAGCCGCAGGATGAAAGAGATGTCGTGAGGGCGAATTGCCTGGGATCATTCCCGGAGATGCTGCGGGCTTCGGCTCGTTCAACAGCGATGCTGCTCTACCTAGATCAGCAGGCATCCAACTTTGTCCAACCAAACGAGAACTACGCTCGTGAACTGCTGGAACTTCACTCCTTGGGGCTGGAAGCGGGCTATACCCAGCAGGATGTGATGGAGGCTGCTCGCTGCTTTACTGGCTGGACCGAAGAACGAAGATTCCTTCACCCGAAGGGGCAGTTTGTCTTCAGGGAAGACTTGCACGATAAGGGCACCAAGGTGGTCATGGGTCACACCATTCATCCCGCCGGAGTTGAAGAAGGTGAAAAGATCATTGAGATCGTGGCCTTCCATCCTGCCACGGCTCGACACCTTTCGAAAAAACTCTGCCAGAACTTTTTGGGCAGAGAAGACGATGTGGTGGTTAAGCCTGTCAGTGAAGCCTATATGGCTTCAAAAGGCGACATCAAAACTATGCTTAGGGTCATCTTCGATCTTTCTGAGCAGGGTCTCGCCCAGCCGACAATCAAACGACCTTTTGATGTGGCAGTCACGGCTATTCGTGGTCTTGGCGCAGAGACAGACGGGGGAGGCGGCCTGCAGACTCATCTAGCCAAGATGGGTCAGCCCTTGTACCAGTGGCCAATGCCAGATGGATTCCCCGTTGAGGCCGTGGCCTGGAAGGGATCTCTGCTGGCCAGGTGGAATTTCGCGCTTGAACTTGCTGGAGGCAAGATCGGCGGGACGAGCCTGAACCAGGAACGGCTTGCCGGACTGAATGCCAAAGGCATAGTCGCCACTCTGCTTGGCATGAGCCCAGATTCTGAGGCGGTTAAGTCCCTAACCTCCAAGTTCCCCAAAGAGGCAACGCCGATTCAGTCGGCCGCCTTGTGTCTCGCGAGTTCTGAGTTTCAATGGAGGCCCGCATGAAGCCATGGTTTAGCTGTGATGGAAAGGGTGGTTTGGATTCCGCCCCAGTCTTGCCAAGAAGGCAGGTTCTCGCGGGCGGCTTGGTGGGCCTTGGCAGCCTTTTGCTGGCCCGTCACGGTTTGGCTCAGGCCTCGTTCCAGGTCAAGCCAGAGCACGACAACGTCCTGGTCGTTATCTTTCTGCGCGGTGGTGCAGATGGAGTCAACATGGTCGCCCCCTATCAGGAGGATGACTACTACAAAGAGCGCCCGACTGTGGCGGTCAAAAAGCCTGGGGCTGGTACCGATCGACTGCTGGATCTCGACGGGTTCTTTGGCCTTCATCCATCGCTTGGCGGCATGAAGCCTCTGTGGGATGATGAGCAGCTGGCGGTCATTCATGCCGTTGGTTCCGGTGACCAGACTCGAAGCCACTTTGAGGCTATGTCCACCATGGAACGGGGTCTTGCCAACGAAGTTGAGGCCGCGGGCGGAGGCTGGCTCGGAAGACACCTTCTGACAACGCCGGGCAGAGACACTCCATTAAGGGCCGTCTCTCTCAGCGACTTCATGCCCGATTCATTAGGGGGCGCTTTAGGAGCAGTTGCGATGCAAAGTCTGAACGATTTCAGGCTAAGTAATTCGGATTCCGAAGTTCTTGAAGCACTCTCCCGACTCTATGATGGCGACAAAGACGTGATGGCTCAGGCGGGTCATGACACTTTGGCTGTCCTGAGGAGCCTCGCCGAAGAAGACCCTTCATCCTACAAGCCGGATCACGGGACGATCTACCCGGAGAACCCCTTGGGGCGGTCTCTGCGTGAAGTGGCCTTTTTGGTGAAGAAGGAAATGGGACTCGAAATTGCCTGTATGGATTCTCACCTGTGGGACACTCACGTGGCTCAAGGGGCGGCGGTTGGCTGGCAGGCAACTCTTCTCAAGGATCTGGGAGATGCGGTCGGCGCCTTCTTCAAGGATCTTGGCAGGCTGCGAAGCAAGGTGACCCTGGTGATCCAGACCGAGTTCGGCCGCCGGATTGATGAGAATGCTGGTTTCGGCACGGACCACGGGCGAGGTTCAGTGATGTTCGTCGCCGGGGGCAAGGTCAAGGGGGGAATCCATGGCAAGTGGCCGACCCTGGCTCTGGATAAAAGGGAAGGTCCGGGTGACCTGCGAGTCATGAATGACTATCGCGATGTCCTCGCCGAGATTCTGACAAAGAGGCTTCATACCGCTGATCTGAAGAAGGTCTTCCCGACCCGTGAAGTGGGAAGTCTTAATCTTCTGACTTAGCCCTGCCAGTGTGGAGTGACTAGAGTTTCGGGTGCCACGATCTGGTACGACGAAGGAGGACTAGGCCGTGAATGGAAATCCTTAATAAGGTTTCCGCATCACGGCCTTCGTCGGCCAGGTTTGCTGGTTAGATTGCAGTCAAATGCTCTTGACCTGCCCCTAGCTCCTGTGTGCCAGACAGGGACACAAGGGGGTGTTTTCATTGAGCTGCGTGCACTGGTCACGGACCAGTGGCACCCAAAGTCAACCAGACGGATTGCTTCAAGAGCAAAAAACCGGGGACGGCTCAATCGAGCTATCCCCGGCTTCTTTGTTTCTCTGATCTTAGTAGCGACAGATCCGCAGACTTTCCGTAACGATCTCTTCAATCGTAGGAAGGACGAAGCTTTCAAGAGGCTTAACCCAGGGTACTGGGGTATCCAGCCTTGTGATTCGTCCGGGGGGAGCATCAAGAAGCTCAAAGGCATCAGCCGCGATTCGGGCCAAGACTTCTCCGGCAAAGCCGCAGGTCTTAGGGGCCTCGTTCACGACAAGAAGTCGGTTCGTCTTCTTCAAGGATTCCAGAATAGCTTCTTCATCCAAGGGCACTAGACTTCTAAGGTCGATGACCTCGGCGGAAAAGCCTTCGTTCTGAATCTTTTCGGCTGCCTTCATGCAGTGATGAACATTCTGGCCGTAGGTGACGATCGTGATGTCCTTGCCTTCGCGAGCGATGCGAGCCTTGCCAATCGGAACGATGGCATCATCGCCCGTCTTCAGCTCTTCTTCGATGGCTCTCTGGCGATAAAGCTCCTTGATCTCGTAAAAGATCACAGGGTTGCCATCGCGAAGAGCAGAGATCATCAGTCCCTTGGCATCGCTGGGAGTCGAAGGGCATACCACCTTGAGTCCAGGGGAGTGGCAGAACCACGCCTCGTTCATTTGTGAATGGTAAAGGGCGCCGCCGCCGTAGCCACCGGCTGGTCCGCGAATCACCATGTTGATGTTCACGTCACCGGCAGTGCGGTAATGGTAGGTGGCGGTCATGTTGACAATCTGGTCAAATCCGCAGGAGATGAAGTCGATGAACTGCATCTCGGCCATGACTGTCTTGCCTGCCAGAGCCATGCCGCATCCGACACCCACAATAGCAGCTTCGCTGATGGGAGCATCGATGACGCGCTCTTTGCCGAACTTTGCCTGGAGGCCATCGGTGACACCGAAGGCGCCGCCGAGAATTCCGATGTCTTCACCCAGGCAGATCATGCCGGGGTTGCGCTCCATCTCTTCCGAGATCGCCTCCTTAAGGGCGGTCAAGTAGTTCTTTTTAAGATTGACGGGGGCTGCTGCGGGGGCGCTCACTTTCCAGACTCCTTAAAGACCCACATTCCGCCTTCAGCCGCATCGGGCTCGGGCGAAGAAACGGCAGATTCGACTCCTTCGGTGATGAATTTGACGACTTCGGGTGGGAAGTCCTTGTCGGTCACATCACCGGCTCCTCGGCCTTCAGCCTGGAACTCGGCAAACTCGGCATCGTTCATTTCACCGAGAGCAAGAAGGGTTCGCTTCATCACAGCGATAGGATCCTTCTCACGGGCTTCGTCGATGACCTGCTGCCAGGAATCTCCGTAGTGCTGCTGACGGTACTTAATGGCTCGATCGTCGTCGTGGTCTCCGTGGCCGTAGCTGCGGAAGGAAACACATTCGACAATGCTGGGGCCGCCGCCGCTGCGGGCGTGCTCGACTGCCTGCATCACCTTGTCGTAGACATCAAGAACATCCTGACCATCTGCGACGAGGCCAGGGATTCCGTAGCCGTTGGCTCGTCCAGCAAAATTCGATAGGCCAGGGGGCAACGATTCTCGAACAGGTGTGCCGTAAGCCCACTGATTGTTCTCAATAATCGTCACCATGGGCAGCTTGTGAACAGCCGCAAAATTGATGGCTTCGTGGAAGACGCCCTGAGCTGTTGAACCCTCTCCGTTAAAGGTGAGGCACACAGAGTCGTTTCCGCTCAGTCGGTCGGCATAGACGACGCCAGCGGCACAAGGAATCGTGCCTGCAAGCATGGAAGTCGAGCCGATGATCTTGGCGCTCTTCTTGCCGATGTGAGACCAGTTGTCTCGGGCTCTGCCCGGAGAGGTCACTCTGCCCCAAACCTGGCCACAGACTTCCTGAATGCTCATGCCCAAACGGTCAGGGTTGCGCCATCCAGCCTTCAGATCCTTGAGGAAGAAGGCGGGCATATCCCTGTGGATCGGGCTGATCCAGTCGGTGGGGCGAAGACCGTAAAGGGCTCCGACCAAGATGGCTTCCTGGTTGTGGGAAGAGTAGAGAGTGCCGCGAAGGCGTCCTCGCTTTTTCTCCTTGATCAGCCGGACATCAAAGTACCGCGCAAGGTAAAGCTGCATCAGCATTTCCTTGCGGTCTTCGGCCGTTAAGGTATGTCGCGGCATGGGTCTTCCTGACTCGCTGGAAGCGGGTGATTCCGTTCGGGCTTTGATCGCCAACTTCGTCTCCGATTATCCGACTCTGGGTCGAAGTGGCCCAAAAGGATACCAGGGGTATCCCAAGGCTTCTTTACAGTTTCGGTCCTTAGACCACCAACAACTCAGAGGTTGAGACCATCAGCATAAGAAAAATTCATTAAAAATGCTGAAAGTCGTCTTTCTGTTAGTCTTTACGCAGAAAAGGACCGTCTCCTTTTGAAGACGGTCCTTTCATCCCGAGAGATTTTCGCTCTTAGATTCCGGCCATTTGTCGGGCCTTTCGGATTTCTCCAAGGACCTGAGCGGGGCCGCCGTAGCCGACAAATTCGTGGAACACGGTTCCATCAGACTTGAGGAACTTGACGGTGGGCATGGCTTCAACACCGTAGCGCTGAGCGGTGGCAGTTTCGCGGTCGACATCAACCTTCGTCAGCAGCATTCCCTTGACGGCATCCTTAAAGGCGCCGGTGGAGAAAACTTCCTTGTCCATCATCTTGCAGGGTCCGCACCAGTCAGCCATGAAGTCCACCATGATGATCTTCTTTGACTTGGCAGCAGCGGCAAGGGCATCTTCGAACTTCAGCCACTTGGCTTCAAGAAGATCGGACTCGTTGACTTCCTGAGCACCAGCGGGAGGTGCGAAAGCGAAGAGGGCATCTGTGTTGCCCTTGAGAGCGACGGCCTGAGCGTTGAGGATTGAGGTTTCAACCTTGTCTCGCACCTTCTCGTCGAACTGGACCTGTCGAATCACCTTGTCGGCCTTGTCGGTAAAGAAGGTAGCAGTGGTGCCTTCGAAAGCGGCGGTGGCGGTGCTCATGCCTCGCTTGTCGGCTCCATCCTTCGCTGCGACTCCCTTAAGGGCTTCGGCATCGAAGAAGGGAAGCCAGAGCTTTAGAGACTTGTCATCGAAAGCTGCCTTCAGATCAGTCGCCGTCTGAGCTTTTTTGACGTAAACCTTGTCGGCCTTGATGTATGTGGTGATCGTCGTCCCATCAGCGACGATGAGCCTGCTGGGGGTATCGATTCGAGCTTTGTTGGGTTTGCTGAGCTGAACCGTGAACCTTTCAGTAGCTCCACCGACCTTCGTGACGCTGTAGGTCGCAGAAAGCTGGTCAGCAGCGGTCAATGCCTTAACGTGATTGGGAAGCGCTCCACCTGTCTGGGGAGCCGCGAGAAGCAGAACTGCGGCAAGAGAAACCATGTTGATCACCTTTGTCCGAAGACGGTAACTCTTCTATTGTATCAGGTTTGGAGGTGTCTGTTCAAATTATTTTGATGAATTCTGAATTTAAACTTAAGGGTGCCAGGTTCTGCGGCCCCAGACCCGAAACCACGCAGCTATGTCGTATGCTAGAGTGAATCGACTTGCGGTGCATAAGTCAGGATCTACAGTGAACACCATGACCTACGATGGAGATGGACTGAAGAGAGCAGAGATTGCCGCTTCTGGCAGAACCACTCTTGTCTGGGATGGAGCTGACGACCTTCAGGGGAGGTCTTAAGAAAATGCCTGTTGTCAACTACCACAGCGCCAACGGAAGACTGATCGGAGAAACAACCTCCGGAGTCAGGACAGACTACATGAGCGATGCTCTTGGCTCTGTCACAGGGACGCTCAATGCTTCACAGGCAGTAGTAAACACCTACCGCTACAAGCCGTACGGAGAGCTGCTTGCAAAGACTGGAGCTGGACTGGATCCTCGTATTCTTTGGGGTGGCTACAGGGCTTCCGGAGCCTTTTACGACTTAACACCATCCAGGATGGCAATGACCTATCAGTCCCAAACCGGTCAAATCGCTAGATCGTCCGGATCGTCAACAAGGACTTTGGTTAGTCCGACTGAGGCTCAGGGAAACTGCGGGCTAGCTTGTCGTCAGAGGCCGCTTAATAATAAAACCTATGCTATCTCAAAATGTGGTGGATGGGGGTTGCAATGTCAATTTAGGGTGACAAACTGCAAGTTTTTCGACGGCTATGTTGTGCAGGAGATAATCCTCTCTGAATGCCTGAAAGACTGTAAAGGAGGCAGAATTGATCCAAAGCATTCGTGCAACTCAAACCGGATAAATCTGTTTGGTTGTGCAGTTACTAGTTACTACGAAGCCTGGAAAGTCGTCATAGAAAATGGTAACCTGAATACAGAAAAGAGTGACCCACAGGATGGTGCTCTTGATTACAATACCTACTCGGATGTTGGCGCATGTACGGCTGGTACTGTTGAACTTATTGCGATAGCAGCGCCAATTAGTTTAGGTGGGGACAACATCGACATGTTTAAGGTTCGAGGACTGCCAGATTGTGCTGGTGTTTTGCGAGCGACTGAATCAAGACCGTCTTGGTGGCCCCCCAAGGGAGCAATGGAACGGAGAGTGAGGTCAAAGCATTCTTGTTGTTGTGACGGCAAAAGGATGAAGGACTGTGATAAAGGGCCATACATTGAGACCGCTGTAGCTTTGACTGTTAACCCATGTCAGGATTGGATCAACAAATGAACTACACAGTTCTTTCATTCGTATTGATGAGTCTTCCAGTGCCTAACGAGATTACGCGAGTCGAGGACTTCCTTGATCGCCTTTCGAGACTACCTAGCTACGAGTCGTCTGCCGCATCAGACTGGAACAGATGGAAGAGGCACGGTCTAGACATTAAATATTTCAACGACCAGCCCTCCGTCACCGCAGATTATGTTGCTTTGACGAGAGTGTCTGTGGACACCTTTGATACGGCATTTGTTGCATTTCAGTTGAAGTTATGGGACAATGATGATTCTGCATGGCGGCTCACTGAGAGACCGTCCCACGATCTTGGTTCCCAAAAGGCAGCAAGACATATAAAGCTATCTTGGCTGCCAGACTTGCGGGCCAAGTTTTCAACTCTATATTGGCTGATGTTTGATGATCCCTCCCAGAAAGGTTCTAGTCCGTGGGTCCATCGCGAAGGTGCTCTGATCCTCCAGCCAGCCCCCCGCCCATTATCTGGCTACTCGATCCATTCTGTCTCAATCCCTCCCATCAGCAAGCTAAGGAGCTTACGCAGAATTCAGTGGCACGTCCGCTATCTACAGGAGTCGGGCAAGGTGGGTGACCGCTCATAAAACATAGTCGAGTGAACAGGCTTGCGGTGCACAAGTCAGGGAGCACGGTGAACACCATGACTTACGACGGTGATGGACTGAAGAGAGCAGAGATTTCTGCTTCCGGCAGAACCACTCTTGTCTGGGATGGAGCTGACTACCTTCAGGGGAGGTCTTAAGAAGATGCCTGTTGTCAACTACCACAGCGCTAACGGAAGACTGATCGGAGAAACAACCTCCGGAGTCAGGACAGACTACATGAGCGATGCTCTTGGCTCTGTCACAGGGACTCTCAATGCTTCACAGGCTGTTGTCAACACCTACCGCTACAAGCCGTACGGGGAGCTGTTAGCCAAGACTGGCTCTGCAGCAGACCCAGCCTTCATGTGGAACGGAACCACTCAGAGCAGAAGAACAGGCCTCACCTTCTCTGACCAGTACAACAGAGCAAGGCACTACGGAACCAGGCAGGGACAGTGGACCACCGTGGATCCGCTATGGCCAAGTGAAAGAGCCTACTTGTACTGTCACAATTTGCCAACAAGCCTAGTTGACATCTGGGGCCTTACTCCAATCAGAGTGTATTTCAACTCATTTATTCATGAAGATGAGGATAAAATGAATGGCAAAAAAATTTCAGGGTTCCCTGGAATCTGGATTAAAGCGCCCTGGAACCCAGATGGAATGAAGTACTTCAAAGGAGATGGACGTAGCTTTTTTGCGCCTGGAACAGCTAGAGTGGCCTCAGTCGGCGGGGTAGATTCTTGCAAAATTGGTGTCTTGAGAAGCGACGATATCATCTTTGAAGCAGCGCCATACTACGCTTCCGGCCTATTCGGTAACCCATTGCAGTTGAGGCGAGATCGAAAGCCAGCATCAATTAAAAAACGTGTACTCGGAAACATATGCGATCCTGTAACAGGCTATGCCGCATCGGTTATTGTGCTGGAATACAGTGCATTGAATCCATTACTTCCACTCAACCCTCTTGCAATTCATGTAATTAATAAGGTGACTTTAGTCAGGGAAGGTGATGGTGCAGTGAAAGTGAACATGGAAGGTGCTCACACGCAGTACCCTTGGCATGAAAGCTCCGTGCGCATAGGTGGCAGGCTTCAAAGAGTGTATACATACTCTGCTACACCAGGGAATCTAGTTGAGGGTCTTATGGGTACTGCGGCTTTCTCTGTGCCATCAGTCTATGGCGATGGTGAAAAATGTCCCTGTCCGTGCGAATAGTGGCGGTAGCCAGATGAAGAAGGGTACAGCAGTCCTGTTGGTCGGCTTGGCTGTGTCATCAGTAACCCTATGGATAGTGTCCTATGAATATAGAAACCGTGTAGACACAATAGAAATCATTGTTCCCAAGGGCTTCTCCGGTGTTGTCAGCATAGGGATACGGAAAGGGCCGAATGAGTGCAAGAACTTTGGATCATCGGTCGTTGTCATGCTAGATGAGCTTGGAGAAGCTGAGGTTCATGAGTGCATTTACGATGGCTGGCGTGTTGTAAAAGTGTTTGACACTGAAGGATTTGAGTATCAGCCGGTCAGCAGTTCTTATGGAAAGGTCTATCGAATAGAATCAACTCCTCAAAACCTAAATCCACTGGAGATGCAAACGAAAGTTTTTCACGAACTTAGCACTTTGTATCGAGAAGGGCAGTGGGCACACCGATATTATATGGGTTCATTGAAGAGAACCAAGGATTATCTGAAAGCGAAAGGACTGCTCGCGGGTGGACTGAATGGCTCGCCATGAATTTGGACTGAAGAGAGCAGAGGTTTCTGCCTCTGGCAGAACCACCATTGTCTGGGATGGAGCTGACTACCTTCAGGGGAGGTCTTAAGGAAGATGCCTGTTGTCAACTACCACAGCGCTAACGGAAGGCTGATCGGAGAAACAACCTCCGGAGTCAGGACAGATTACATGAGCGATGCTCTTGGCTCTGTCACAGGGACGCTCAATGCAAGCCAGGCAGTGGTCAACACCTACCGCTACAAGCCATACGGGGAGCTCCTGGCCAAGACTGGCTCTGCGGCAGACCCAGCTTTCATGTGGAACGGAACAACCCAGAGCAGAAGAACGGGGCTCACCTTCTCTGATCAGTACAACAGAGCAAGGCACTACGGAACAAGGCAAGGGCAGTGGACGACCGTGGATCCCTTGTGGCCGAGAGAGAGGGTGCTTGGATACTGTAATGGAAATCCGACAAGTAGCGTGGACCCCTCTGGGCTCTTTCCCGTTTCACGGGAACTAATGTCAGCCTCCTACGAGTGCTGTGGTGGATACAAAGTTGACTGGGATTTTGGAATAACTGATTCAAATCATTCGAGTATCAAGAAAGGCGGCTGGCTGATTCAGAGAATAGAATTCAAACAAGATATCAAAGATTGTGGTGGGGAGGCAATTGCATCGCCCTGTCCATCATTCTATTTTGAAGCCTGGAAGTTAGTGTATTCAAAAGAGTTTGGATGGGAAGTAGCCAGGCCGGTAAAGGATGGTTCGTGGGAGGCTAGCGGGCCACCCCATGACTTCTGGGAAGGGTCCAACGCAACCTGCAGGACTGGCTCAAGGACTGTAAGGGGCGAACTAATGATTGCAGCCGCTCTTCCGCCGGAATTCAAGCGTGGCAAAGTAGCATGCGCGGGTGATCTTCCCTCCTCAGAAACATTTAGTGGGTGGAAGTCTCATGGCGGGGCATCTCAGTTAACACTGACCTTTGCCTGTTGCCGCCCACCAGCTCCATGTCCGGAAGAGCTAGACTTCTGCAACTCCTGTAAAACCCCGGGCAAGTGCCAGAAACCTGTCATCTCCGTAGTTCCCAATCAGGGTACAAAATTTAACTCCGACTGCAGGAAACTCAAATAAGGCAAAATGCTAAGTGCTCTTCTAATTTCGATTGCTCTACTTGAAAACGGAGATGAGTTCCAAAGCATCCCTACATTGAGACATATATATTCAGCTGATGATCCTTCAAAAGAGATTGATAGGCTTCACTTTGCTCTTCAGAGCTTTGCTGGTTTGCCATCGTGGAGGCAAGTGCGGTTGCAAGCTAGATTTCTGGCGGACAACAGTTCTTACATTACTTCCAAAGGTGTTCGACGGAAAAGAAGTGTCGACCTAAGTCGATTCCGCATCATTGACATTGTTAATAGAACTCGCTTATTCCCCGACCCCTCCCTTGATCTTGATTTTCTTCAATATGACCACGTTCAGAGGAGGTTTGCAGTTCGGGTTATCGATGAGAAGAAACGTGAGCTGCTCATACACTATCCTGTTCACGTGGATGGTCCATTTTACTTGTCCAGCACTAAAGAGGTCGAGTTGATCAGTCTGCGTATCAGGAATGGCGAATTTGTATTACGTGATTTTAAACCTAAACAATAGCTCATGGTGGGACTTACTCTTCAAGCAAACTCAAGTCAGTTGTAGTCGCAGATCTAATCAATCATCTCAATGCAATATTATGACCGGGCCCCGTCCCATGACCGGTCTATAGTTCCATTCTCGTCTGCTGCGAAGTCTTCGCTGGTGATTTGCTCTCATCACCATACTTCTTCCCATAGCCGGATGTGCTGAGTTGAGTGACAGTCCTCCTCTTCCACTTCCCTCCGTACAGGGCCAGCGATGCCAAACATCGCGCTAAGCTCAGATCGAGTCTCCTTTGGAGAATCGATGTTCGCAAGATCAGGAGGGAGGTGGCAGCCCTCGATGATTTTCAAAGCTGATGAATACCCTGACAAGGGAATCACGATCACTGCCTCGGACATCGCACGTCTTGCCTCGACGTCAACTACCATCCCAATCTCCATCGGCCACCCTTCAGTGGATTCCCCGAAGGCACTGGTCACGGACCAGTGGCACCCCGATCGTAATCATCAAAGACTTCAAATCCAGTCTGTGCCAAACTACGAATCGTGAAGAGGCCCCTGCCCTTCGTTGTCATTCTCCTGGCTTTCGTCTGCCTTTCGATCGGCTACGTGATCAACACGCCTTATCGAACGGGAGGCATCGTCATCTTTCAAGGTGGAGCCGAATCGAAGGATATCGGCGCGCCAGATGAAAGGCAGCATGCCAACTTTGTAGCTAGGCTGCTTGAAGGCAAGGGGCTGCCGGTTCTGGACCCCGCTGACCCAGAGCTTTACGAAAACTACCAAGCTCATCAGCCGCCGCTTTACTACTTTGCTGCGGCCACCTTTAGCAGGATCGTAGGGGCCGACCCCAAGAGCCCAGAAACCGGGGGAAGGCTCCGATTCCTTTCCACCTTGTTCGGTCTGGGAACTCTGGTCGGGCTCTACTTCCTCATTCGCTGGGGCGAGGGGAAGGAAGAAATCGCCTTGGCTGGCATGTCAATAGGATTGATGCCCATGTTTGTCGGGCTCAGCTCTGCGGTCAGCAACGACCCTCTGCTTTATCTCTGCATCACTTGGAGCGTCGCCTTGGCTGTGAAAGCCATGAAACAGGGAGGAGACTGGAAGACCCTGGCAGCCCTGGGAGTAGTCACGGCAGCCGCATTTGCGACAAAGACCACTTCATTGGCTCTTATCCCAGTACTCATCACAGCATTAGCTCTCGCATGGAAATCTGACAAGGGGCAGAAGCTGGTTATCGGGGGAGGGCTCGCCTTGGCCCTCGTTCTGGCATCACCCGTCTGGCTGAGGAACATGAGCCTCTACGGTGACCCCTTCGCCCTCAAGGTCTTTCAATCCTCGTTCGGAGGATCAGCTCAGGCATCTATGTTCATCGAGGCGGGAGGAGCACTTAGCTACTGGACTCAATGGGTGGCATGGTGGACGACTCGCAGCCTGATTGGTGTCTTCGGCTACATGGACATCTATCTCTTCGAGTCGCTCGGCAGAAATCAGGACGGCAGTCAGAAGTTTGACCAGATTTATTTGGCCTTAGCCTTCGTTTTCGGAGTGACTCTGCTTCTCGGAGCCCTTGCCGATAAGCTCCCTAAGAGCGGTCCACAGACGAGAGATGATGACGATGAGGATGACCAAAAGGCACCGGGATTCCACTGGCCTCTCATCGTGCTCGGAGTGATTGTCCTCCTGCTCTTTATCCAGTTCAACCGCACTTACTTCCAAGGACAAGGGCGCTACCTTTACCCGGCTTTGCCTCTTTTCGCTTGGTTGTGGGGAAGGGGTTTGGAAGCGGCTCTGCGGAACAGGGGCATGGGCTGGGCAGTCGGGGCGGCGGTGCTCGTTGGGCTCAATCTGCTCTTCCTCTCTCAGCTCGGTCCGGCCTTCGCAAAACGGACTGCCGTTCCTGTGAGTTCAATGGGCTCCAGGTACAATGAGTCATTCCATGGACCCTCTCTCGGGGAAAATGCCCTTCTGCTCCCTCAAACCCGGCATGAAATGTCGAGTCGCCGAGGTGAACACCTGCGACGGCACCTGTCAAAGACTTCTTGATCTTGGACTGGTGCCAGGCGCAGAATTTGAAGTGATCCGCGAGGCTCCCTTCGGCGACCCCATCGAAATTCGACTCCAAGGAGCTTCCATCGCCATCAGGAAGCACGAAGGCGACCAGCTCACAGTGGAACGAATGCCGGGATGACGGATACCAAAACAACCCCAATCAGGGCTGCCTTGGTCGGCACCCCCAACGCAGGCAAGACGAGTCTTTTCAACGCTCTAACAGGCGGGCGTGAAAGAACCGGCAACTACCCAGGTGTGACCGTAGAAAAGGTCAGTGGGGTTGTAAAGCACGACGGGGCAAAAATCGAAATCCTCGATGTCCCTGGCCTTTATTCTTTGAGGCCCCTGAGCCTGGACGAGCACCTAGCGCTTGAAGCCCTCACCGGCAAGGACAAGCCAGACGTCGTCATTTTCGTCCTCGATGCCCTCAACTTGGCCCGCGGACTTTTTCTCCTCACTCAAACTCTTGAGTGCGGACTTCCCGTCGTCGCCGCTTTGACCATGGGCGACCTGGCGAGCAAAGAAGGCCACCCCGTTTCCGCCAGCCTCATTGCCCAGCACTTGGGAATCCCAGTTGTCTCGGTTGTCGCCCACAAGGGCCAGGGAACTGACGAACTCGTACGAAGCATTGGTGATGCTCTACGCAAAGGCGCGCCGCCTCTGATCGATCTAGGCTGGCCGGAAATTCTGCTGAGAAAGGCAGACGATCTCGTGGCTGACCCCTTGAACCCTGAGTGGTCGCGGACAGAGATTGTCTCTGCTCTCTGCGGCACCAGGGCTCTTGAGCCAAACCAGTGGACAGATCGGCTTCACCAGGCTCAGGAAGATCTTCAGGGCAAGGGATTCAACGTCCGCTTGTTTGATGCCTCGACACGCCATTCATGGGCGGCGATGATTGCCAAGCGGGCAACTCAAGGGGCAGCCGCTCCCCACCCCTTCACTCAAAAGCTGGATCAGATACTGACCCACAAGGTGGCTGGACTTCTGATCTTTTTGGCCGTCATGTATGGCCTTTTCACCTCAATTTACGTTCTGGCAACTCCCCTCATGGATGGCGTCGATGCGGCCTTTGGGTGGTTAGGAGACACTGTTTCAGCCTGGCTTGAACCAGTGCCTTTTGTTCAAGAACTGGTCGTGGATGGAATCATCGGCGGAGTCGGTTCGGCCGTCATCTTCCTGCCTCAAATCCTCATCCTCTTCGCCCTGATCAGTGTTTTGGAAGCTTCGGGTTATCTGGCCCGCGCGAGCTTCCTTATGGATCGCCTTCTGGGGTGGTGCGGGCTGAATGGCAGGGCCTTCATTCCGCTTTTGAGTTCCTTCGCCTGTGCGATTCCGGGGATCATGGCGGCGAGGGTTATGCCCGATGCCAAATCGAGGCTCGCGACGATCATGGTCGCGCCTCTCATGAGCTGTTCGGCGAGGCTGCCTGTTTACACTCTGCTTATCGGAGCAGTCATTCAGCCTCAATTCGGTACCTGGTGGGCTGGCTTTGCCCTCTTCTTCATGCACTTTCTGGGCTTGATCGTGGCTATCCCCACAGTTTGGGTTTTAAACCGGAAGGTGCTGAAGGGCGGAAGGCTTCCTTTCGTCATGGACCTTCCTCGGTACCAGTGGCCGAAGCTGAGAGACGTCTTCCACACCGTTCTGACCAGAGCAACGATCTTTCTAAAGACGGCCGGCACGATCATTGTCGTCATGTCGATCATCATTTGGGCGCTTCTGGCTTTCCCCAAGTCAGACGAGGCCAATGCGGTCTACCAGGCAGACTATGCTCAACTGGCCCCGGCTCAGAAGGAAAACATCACCGAGGAGCTTTATCTGGTGCAAAGGCAGAGAGCAGACAGCTTCCTGGGTCGCTTTGGAAGAACTCTGGAGCCTGTCTTCCTTCCTGCCGGTTTTGACTGGCGCATCACGACGGCGATCGTGGCCGCATTCCCGGCCAGGGAAGTCGTCGCCTCAGCCATGGGAGTCCTCTTCTTCGTTCCTGAAGACGACGAACAGTCTTTGACTTCGGCTGTAAAGAATGCCACATGGCCTGACGGCAAACCCTTGTTCACTCCATGGAATGCAGCGGGCTTGATGGTCTTTTTCGCTCTCTGCGCTCAATGCATGTCGACTTTGGCCGTCATCAAACGCGAAGCAGGCCACTGGAAATGGGCGGCCTATGCTTTTCTTTACATGACAGCCTTGGCTTATATCTTGGCAGTGGCGATTCATCAAGTTGGGCGCCTCTTTGGGGCCTGATCCCAGGTTCACGGGGCTGGTAGGCTGAACCTATGGTTCTCGTTTGCGGAGGGGCAGGCTTCATTGGTTCTCACATGTGCGCCCTGCTGCGTCGAGAAGGCATAGCACACGCCGCTTTTGATAGTTTGGAAAAGGGCCACAAAGAGGCTCTGCAATCCACCGAACTTATCGAAGGCGATCTTAGAGACAGGGCCTCGATCAAGGCGGCTCTGGCCTCGGGGCGGTTTACCCAGGTGATGCACTTTGCCGCTTCAATTGAAGTCGGTGAAAGTGTCCGCGAGCCTTCTTACTTCTGGAACAACAATTTCATCGGAACCTGGAATCTGCTTGAAGAAATGAGAGAGGCAGGGATCCAGCAATTTGTTTTCAGCAGCACGGCTGCTGTTTACGGCGAACCCCAGCAGATTCCGATTCCAGAAAACCATCCGAAGGCTCCGACCAGTCCCTACGGTGAAACCAAGCTGGCTGTCGAACGCATGGCGGCCTCTTACGATTCTGCCTATGGTCTCAAGTCCGTGGTGCTGAGATACTTCAATGCCTGCGGATCGGATTCCACTGGAATTCTTGGCGAGGATCACAGGCCGGAAACTCACTTGATCCCCTGTGCCCTTAGAGCCGCTGCCGGGAAGGCAGATGCCTTGACCCTTTTCGGCACAGACTACGACACACCAGACGGCACCTGCCTTCGCGACTATGTGCACGTTGAGGATCTTGCTTCGGCCCACCTATTGGCTCTAAAACATCTAGCCGCTGGTGGAGAATCTCGAACCTACAATCTCGGTTCGGGGTCTGGCTACAGCGTCAAAGAAGTGATTGATGCCTGCCAGGCCGCCTCAGGACGCGAGATTCCTGTAAAGATTTCTGGCCGACGCGCCGGAGACCCTGCCCGACTCATTGCCGATTCGAGCGCGATTAGAAACGACTGGGGCTGGCAGCCCCGATGGACAGAATTGGTGGATATGGCCAGCCACGCATGGATGTGGATGGAGCGAAATCCTGAGGGCTACAAAGATTGAGCTTGATTCTTTATTATATTAGTGGTATCGTCGAATTTAGGCCTCAGGAAGGCTGGGCGGGGCTGACTCAATGATGAGTTCACCCGCCACGGAGTCCGCCTCGTTGAATGGTTTGACCCTCCGTACCCGTCCCGACAAAATCGCCAGCGTCTGTCTGCCGTTTCAGTTCGGGCCCACTCTCAATGTTCAGCCTGAGCCAGAGTGCCGCGAAGGCTCTGCTCTTGTCTGCCGAGTCCTTACCGAGCGAAGCGTTTACGGCGATCTTGAACTGGTCTCTGGTAGAGCCGCACGACTGCTGCCTGGCGACATCATTGTGGGTGTTCTCGGCAACCGCGCCGCCCTCCGGGGATTTTCTGGTCGAGTGCCGGAATCAATCCAGCAGGGTGAAGAGCTTCACCTCTTAAACTTGGGCGGAGTCATTGGCAAATCCGAAGGCTTGATGGTTGGCCTGGGCGAGCCCATTCGGCTCAAGGTTTTGGGCACGCCTCTTCTCAAGGGCAAGCCGGCTCGATTGGAAGATTGGGCACTTCCAGAACCCTATCCTAGTTCTTCGAACCCTAAAATCATCGCAGTGGCAGGCACCTGCATGAACTCAGGCAAATCGACGGCGGCTGCCGCGATGATTCGCCATTTCCGGGCCAAGGGTCTGCTGGTTCACGCTGGCAAGGCGACTGGTGTCGGGGCGATTAAAGATCCTCTCTCTTTCCGAGATCATGGAGCCAGCCTTTCGCTAAGCTTCCTTGACTGCGGAGTGCCTTCGACAGCCTACTATCCTAAGGCGGCTGAACTGGCAGGGAAGCTGCTGGACCACCTGGCGGCAGAAGATCCTGATGTCATCGTTCTTGAACTTGGCGATGGCCTTTTGGGTGCTTATGGAGTCGATGAGATTCTTGCAGATGAAGCTTTCCAGGCTCGTACCAGCACGGTCATTCTGGCTGCCAACGACGTGGTCGGAGGCTGGGCAGGTTCAAACCGTTTGACCGATATGGGCTACAGCGTTTCTGTGGTGACTGGTCCTGCAACGGACAACCCTGCTGGCGTTTTGAAGCTTGAGTCGATGGGAATCCCCGCCGCCAACATTCTGCGCGAACCAGACAAGCTGACCAAGTTAGTGGAGGAAGGAGTCGGTCTGTGAGGGTCGGTGTCGCCGGGGCCAACGGCTACATGGGAGGCGAAGCAGTCCGCCTGCTTCTTGGCCACCCCTTTTTCAAACTGACACTTGTCACTGCCGGTGAATCTGCTGGCAAAAAGCTCAGCGATGCCCGGCCCGGTCTCGACACAGACCTCGTTCTTCAACCGACTGATCCCTCACTCTTCGAGAGGAACTGCGATGCTGTCATTCTTGCTCTGCCTCACGGGGCCAGTGCTCCTCTTGCCGAAGACTTGATAAAGAGGGGCAGAATTGTCATCGACCTTGGCAGCGACTTTAGGATCCGAGATCCAGAAGAGGCGAGCCGATGGTACGGCAGACAGCCTCCGAGAAAGCGCCTTCTCGAAGAGGCCTTTTACGGGCTGCCAGAAGTGACCGGTCCGCCGCCTGAAGGCACAAGACTGATCGCCAACCCTGGCTGCTTTGCTACGGCTCTTAACTTGACCCTCGCTCCTCTGGTAGGTAAGGGGCTTTTGAAGGTAGCAGTCAGCGGACTTACCGGTTCAAGCGGAAGCGGGGCAGCACCAGCGCCCGGGGTTCACCATTCGACAAGGATGACCAGCTATGTGCCGTATAAGCCCCTTAATCACCAGCATCTAGGTGAGGTTCTTCAGCTTCTGCAGAGTCGAGGCGAGGCCTTTGAAATTGACTTCGTGCCTCACTCGGCCCCGCTGGCACGCGGCATCTTCCTCACTAGCTTTATCGATCTTCCAGTGGTTGAACTGCTGAACGTCTACGAGGCGGCCTACGGTGGTCACCCTCTTATCAAGATCGTGGAAGGCCCGGTGGCCTTGGGCAGTGTGATCGGCACCTGCCGGACAGTTATCGGTGTCACCGGAACCGACTCGCGCTCCGTTGTCTTTACCGCTCTCGATAACCTTCTTAAGGGCGGCTCTGGCCAGGGAATTCAGAACCTCAACCTTCTTTACGGCAGACCAGAAACTGAAGGCCTGCCTCTTCACGCCGCCTGGCCCTAATTTAGTCAATCATGCCAAGACACATTCTTTCACCTCTGGATCTCTCGCCGACTGAGCGAGCCTGGGTTCTTGCGCGAGCAGCTGAACTGAAGCGTCATCGACGCGACCCTATGCATAGAGGCAAGCGTGTAGGAGGCCTTTACTTCAACCCTAGCCTGAGGACACGAGTCTCTTGGGAAGGGGCTGCCGAAGTTGTTGGAGCAGCCGCCCAGACTCTGAACGCCGGACAGGACATGTGGGCGATGGAGATGGATCCTCTGGCCGTCATGGACCAGGACAGGCAGGAGTGCGTCGTAGAGGCCGCTGGAGTTTTGGGCAGATTTTTTGATGTTCTGGGTGTCCGCAGTTTTCCCAAAGGGGGACCTTGGGAAGAGGAAAGGGAAGAGCCTGTTCTCAAAGCTTTCGCCGAATACTCCCAAACCAACATCGTCTCGCTGGAAGGCGCTATGCACCATCCCTGCCAAGGTCTGGCTGATGAAATGAGTTTGATCGAAGAGTTCGGCAGCGAAGTCGAGGACCTGCCGGTCGTTCTTATGTGGGGATGGCACCCTAGGCATCTGCCGATGGCTGTGCCCAACACCTTTGCCCTTCAGTCGGTCTTGGCTGGAGCCCAGCTCACAATCGCTCATCCCGAAGGATTCGATCTTGACCCCACCTTCATGCAGACCCTCAACTCAGAGTCAGAAGCTCGCCAGAGACCGGTCAAAGTGATCCATAGCAAAGAGGAAGCTCTGGCTGGGGCCAAGGCTGTCTATGTGAAGGCATGGGGAAGGCTCTCCACTCCCGGCCAGCCAGCGCCGGAGTCTCTGCGCGATTGGATGCTGGACGACGAGGCCTGGTCTCACTCCAACCGGGCCAAGGTAATGCACTGCCTTCCTACTCGGCGAAATGTCGAAATCGCTTCGAGCGTGCTTGATTCCGACCGTTCCATTGTTCTGCGACAGGCAGAAAACAGGCTGTGGGCTCAAGCCGGCCTTATCGATTTTCTTTTGAGAGACAACCATGCCCTTTGAAAACGGTCCAAGCCTCGTCCAAGCGTCAACATGGATCGCCGCCTTTAGGGGCAGGTCGGTCGTGGTTAAAGTCGGGGGCGAAGCTCTCACCCGTCGGTCGTCAGTTGACCGAATCGCCAAGCAGATCAAGGTCATGTCTGACTGTGGTCTACGGTGCATTATCGTCCACGGCGCCGGTGTCCAGGTTGATGATGCCTGCTTGAAGCGCGGCATCACCCCAGACAAGGTGGGCGGACGCAGAATCACGACTCCAGAAGTTTTGGATGTTCTGGTCGATGTTTTGGGCGAACTGAATGCATCGCTTTGCAGCGAACTTCAGGGACTTGGGCTCAAAACCCAAGGGATGACCGAAGGAGTTCAGAAGGCTGTTCTCTGCACAAAGCGCGCCCCCAGTGAAAGGGAAGGGAGGCTGGTGGATTGGGGTGAGGTCGGCGACATTACGGGAGTTGACACGAGCCTGCTTTCGGCTGATGCCATTCCTGTTCTGCCAAGCCTGGCCTGGGCAGAAGACGGACCCAAAAACGCCAATGCCGATTCCTGCTCAGCCAGGGTCGCGATTGCGGTCAAGGCTGCAAAGCTGATCTTTGTTACTTCGACCCCAGGTGTCATGCGCAGCATGGAAGATGCCGGACCCATCTCGGAAGTCTCTGCTCAAGAGGCGAGGAAGCTTCTGGATTCCGGAATCGCGACGGGAGGCATGAAAGCCAAGCTGGAAGAATGCCTGAGGGCAGTTGAAGGGGGAGTTGAACAGGTTCACATTCTCGGCAGCCGAGAACCTTTCGGACTTTTAAGAGAGCTCTTCACGGACGAAGGAGTCGGTACCTTGATTCGAGCTTAAAAACGCCATGATTCAGCTGACCAAGAGCCTCTTCGTAAAAGGAATTGACTGCCACAGAAGGGCATGGCTCTTGGCAAACAGAAGAGATCTGCGGCCTCCTGAATCGGAAGCCGACAAGATGCGGGCTCAGGCTGGGCGCAGACTGGGAGAACTGGCTCGCGGGCTCTATCCTGAGGCAGTGCTCTGCTATCAGCCAGGCATGGTACAGGAAGATGCTCTGGCCTTGACTCGCAGCATGATTGAATCTGGTCATCAGGCACTTTCAGAGGCTTCTTTTGAGTACGAAGGACTCTTCGCCCGCGCAGACCTCATTGAGTTTGAAGACGGCAAGGCTTTCCTTTGGGAGGTCAAGTCATCCGCGACCTGCAAAGACCACCACATCGTCGATCTTGCTTTTCAGTGGCAGGTTTTGGAGCTCTGCGGGGTGCAGGTTTCCGGAGCAGGCCTGATTCTGGTTGACAACACGATGGTCTGGGATGGCGGGATGATTCAGCCAGAACATCTATTCAAGAAGGAGGTTGTGACTCACCTTGTTCGCCCGCTACTGATTTCGGTTTCTGGACAGGCATCAGAACTTTTTTCTGCGATCAATCTTCCTGTAGTGGAAGAAGCTGGCCGCAAGAAAGTATGCCGCGACTGCGACTTTATCGATCACTGCTACGGGAAGCTGGGTTCGGATGACACTCTTTTCTTGGGCTTCGCCAAAGACGAGGAGATTCGAAACTGGGAGTCGCAGGGAATCACTAAGATCACAGAGATCCCCGACGGTGACTTTAAGCGGAAAGACCAGCGGCAGCTGAAGGAGCTGCTGATGACCGAAGGGCTGCACTTTGCCGATGACCTGGCTGATGCTCTTGGGGCAATCAAGCTGCCTGCCTGCTTTGTCGATTTTGAGACGGACAGCACCCCGATTCCCTGGCTTACGGGTTCGAGGCCTTACCAGCCTATGCCCTTCCAGCAGGCTATTGTCATGGTCCATTCTTGGAATGGCCCGGTCAGCACTGATGAAGAGTTCTTGTGGGATCCAGCCATGGGGCCGGATCCACGGCCGCTGTTTGTTCAATCCTTGATCAAGCCCTTCGAAGAAGCGGCGACGATTATTCACTACAGCTCTGCCGAAATGACTCAGTTGAAGAAGCTGGCTGAGCAGGAAGTAGAGGGGGCGGATTACGTTCTTTCCCTACTTTCTGAGAAAGGAGTTGACCTGGAAAAGATCGTGAAGGGAAGGGTGAAGCATCGCGACCTTGGAACCCGAACCACGATCAAGAAAGTGCTGCCACTTCTTTGCCCAGATATGGCAGGAGCCTATGGCGAGATGGAAGTGGGTGATGGAGATGCCGCTATGGCTGCTTTTCAGAGGCTTCGGTCCGGCCGCCTGGTTAAGGAGGAAGCAGACAGGCTGCGGAAGGCTCTGCTTAAGTACTGCCATCTTGATTCATGGGCGATGGTGGCTGTTGCCATCTCGCTCCGAAAGCATGCCGGGTTCTAGTACTGCGCAACTCTTATAGTCTTGCTGGTGCCCTGGTCTGGCCGCGAAGGATGAGCGGAAGGCCGGGAAGGGTGTGTGTCAATCGGCGTAGATTCCCGCCCGACAGCAAGCTCGTCGGGGCATCGCTGAGTTCAGGAGGAGTGACTGTGGCCTGGTTGAGCTTCGCTCAGCCAGGAATGCATTGTTTTGAGCGGGACTCCTCTGACCCTAGCTTGCTTGGCGGAATCACTATGGAGGGACCGTAAGCGAGCGGATCAAAATCACTATTCGTTCGTGGGTTTTACCCACGCCACCCAGAGCTTCGATAGACTAGCAGGCTGGCGTGGCTGGGCAAGTGCCGTGTTGAAGTGACCTCGGAATCCAAACCTTGCACCGGTCAGGGACCGGTGGCACCCAAACTGTAGTCTTCCTTGGCATCTGTCAACAAACTTCCTTATCAGTCCCCCGATGCTCCAGCGAGGGTTAGCATGAATGCCAGGTACCCAACTCTGTGAATCCCCCAAAATGCGGTTTTCGACCGAGGCGCAGGCGAAGGGTCGAAAACCTCCACAAAACTAAATTTCCCCCTCCCACAAAAAGCGAAGCTGGGAGGGGGATAAAAGGGGAGGGCAGTAACAGTTTGAGCTACCTCCCCATGCCGTTGGCAGTGAAGCTGCCACCAAAACCAACACAAGAAGACAAAAAAAAGAACCAGGTTCAGTTGAACCTGGTCTTCTTAATGCGAGTGGTGCCACAGACCGGACTCGAACCGGTGACCCATGCATTTTCAGTGCATTGCTCTACCAACTGAGCTACCGTGGCAAGATGGCGAGGATGACGGGACTTGAACCCGCGACCTCCGGCGTGACAGGCCGGCGCTCTAACCACTGAGCTACACCCCCGCGCAGAGGGAAAGTGTTGCATAGATTAAGGATGTCTGGCAAGGAGGTCCGGGTAAGTGGGGACCTGTAGCCCAGGATATCGGGACTCTTTTTTGAGATTGAATAGCAAGTCCAACCAATTGGTCAGGAAGCAAGAAATCGAGAGACCAAATCTCCCTGGAAAATGCCGTCGAGAAGGAAGGCATCGTGCCCATAGGGCAGATCGATATCGAGCCAAGAAGACTCTCTTCCAGCCGAGACAGCAAGTTCGTTAAGCTCTTTGCTCTGGTGGCTGGGGTAGAGCCAGTCTGAGTTGAAGCTTGTAAAGAGGTAGCGGCATTGCGCTGGTTCAAGCGATGGGCAGAAGTAAGAATCGATCGCTTTGGTAAGGACTACC
Source organism: Synechococcus sp. UW140 (assembly GCA_943369295.1). Taxonomy (GTDB): domain Bacteria; phylum Armatimonadota; class Fimbriimonadia; order Fimbriimonadales; family Fimbriimonadaceae; genus JAKRSE01. The sequence continues at coordinate 151,394 of CALRMU020000003.1, forward strand.
AGTGAGCCAGCATCGAACCTGTGGGTGAACTTGTCCCCCTGATAGTTCAGGTAGCTCTCCACTTGAAACTGTTCTTCACTCGTGACCTGCTTTTCTCGGCCGAATTTCTGCTGAAAAGCATCTTCGCTCAGATAACTCAGGTGACCGATCATGCGCGCCACAGAGAGGCCATTGTCAGGCGTTTTGTCGTTTTGGTAGTCGCCACCGTTCCATGCTGGATCGCGAATAATGGCTTGACGGGCGGCTTCGTTAAAGCCAATCTGCATGGCCGAATGGGCTCGGCAGGAAGCAGTCATCCAGCATCGCTCGACCATTTCTGGAAAACGAACTGTCCACTCAAGGGCCTGCATGCCTCCCATCGATCCTCCACAGACCATGGCGAGTTTGCAGATGCCTAGGGCTTCAACCAAAGATTTCTGTGCTGTAACCATGTCCCCGACAGTCACTTGAGGAAAGCGCGAGCCCAGCCTTCTGCCTTCTGAATCCAAGGTTCCTGGGCCCGTGGAGCCTTGGCATCCACCAAGGGCGTTGGTGCCGATGATAAACCACTTCTCGGGATCAATTGGCTTGCCTTCGCCAAAGAGGCGGCTCCACCACCCCAGGCAGTGAGAATCGCCGCTGAGTGCATGGCAGACGAGGATGGCGTTTGATTTATCCTCATTAAGCTGTCCCCATGTTTCATAGGCGATCTGACCAGATGAGAGGGGCGCTCCAGACTCACAAACGAAATCACCGAGCAGGTGAAATCGCCGAGAATCCGCCTTCGGAGTCAGGCGCTCGTTCTCTTGAAAGAGAGCCCGATCCATGACCGGTTAGTCTCTTCCTCCAAACAGAGCAGAGAAGAGTCCCTTCTTTTTCGCTTTATCCGGAGTCTTCGTCACGGGATCAATCAGCTTGCCGCCGGGCTTAGCCCCGAAGGGATCTGTAGGAAGATCGCCTCTAGACGCCGGGCTCGTGGGCTGATTAGCAGCCGGAGAGGGCGTGGGATTCGGTTTAGCTGTAGGAACAGACGCGACATTTCTAAAACCAGCCGTGCCTTGGGCAGGGTTTTGTACGCTGGGCGTCTGACCAGGTGGCTGGGGGACTGGAATAGATTCCAGCTCGGCATCTAAGGGGTGGCGCTCGGGAACAGATGCTTCTGCTTCGAATGCGGTGGTTGCTGGGCCAGGCTCTGAAACGACCTCTGGTTCGCCTGAATCTTCCGGTTGAAGAGCATGGATGACTTCGCTCTCGTGGTAATTCACATGGGGCCGATCAGCGGCTGAAGGCACAACAGGGGCTGCCTTGCCAATTCCAAGAGAAACAATACGCATGAACTCCGCAGCATCCTTAGCTTTGGATCTCGCAACTTCGATATCGATCAAGCCTCTCTCAACCAGCTTGGCCAACCCTTGGTCAAGCGTCTGCATTTTCTGCCTGGCGCCGGTCTGGATGATTGAACTGATTTGATAGGTTTTGTTTTCTCGAATCAGGTTTCGAATGGCAGGAGTGCAGTTTAGGACTTCAAAAGCTGCGGTTCTTCCTCGCCTATCCTTTCTTGGGACAAGAGTTTGGGAAATGACTCCCAAAAGGTTGACCGAGAGCTGCATTCTTATCTGCTGCTGTTGGTGCTGAGGGAAGACGTCGACGATGCGGTCCACCGTCTGCAGAGCGTCAACTGTGTGCAGGGTTCCGAAAACTAGGTGGCCCGTTTCAGCCGCCGTAATGGCCAGATGAATTGTCTCCAAGTCGCGCATTTCGCCGACGAGGATAACGTCAGGGTCTTGCCTAAGAACGTACTTAAGGGCGTTAGCGAAGCTCAGCGTGTCGATATCCAGTTCGCGCTGGTTGATCAGGGCTGTGTGGTCATCGTGGACGAATTCAACAGGGTCTTCGACCGTGACAATGTGGACGGCTTGACTTCGATTGATGGCATCGATCATCGAGGCCAGGGTTGTGGATTTTCCTGATCCTGCCGGACCTGTCACCAGAACAAGGCCACGAGGTCTTTCAATCAGGTCATAACAGAGGTCTGGCAGAACCAGCTCATCCATCGATTGAATTTCAAAGGGGATGACTCGGAAGATGGCCTGGGGAGTTCCGCGCTGACGGAACATGTTGCCTCTGAATCGCGAGACTCCAGGCACTTCCAAAGCGAAATCGAGTTCAAACGAGTCCTCAAATCTTTTGAGCTGCTGTTCACGCAGAAGGCTTTTCATGGCCTGCATGAAGGCTTTGTCATCAAAAGAAGGAACGTCCTGAAGCTCGATCAGGTCGCCGTGAATCCTTACGTACACCTTGCCAGTGTCTGTTTTGAGGTGAAGGTCAGAACCACCCAGCTCAACACACCTTGCAAGCAGTTCGGCGACATTAAGCAGGTGCGGCCTCCACTAATCCATCCCTGGTTGCGCGCCGCATAAAATCGGCTGGATTAGAGCACTTAGAGAGGGCATGCTCAAAATCAATCGCTCCTTCCCGAAGCAGCTGTAGTAGGCTGCCGTCGAGAGTCTGCATTCCATGCTCAAAGCCAGTCTGAATATCCATTGGCAGCTGGTGGGTTTTGCCGTCTCGAATAAGGGTTCTTATTGCGGCAGTAGCGACCATGACTTCAAAGGCGGCTGTACGGCCTGTACCATTCTTCAAAGGAAGGAGAGTTTGGCTGACAACGGCTTGAAGGGTGACCGAAAGCTGGGTGCGGATCTGCGCCTGCATTTCCGGATCAAAAACGTCGACGATGCGGTCGATGGTCTGCGCGGCATCGACAGTGTGCAAAGTTGAAAAGACTAGGTGACCAGTTTCAGCCGCAGTGATAGCGAGCTGAATGGTTTCCAGGTCCCGCATTTCGCCGACGAGAATGACGTCGGGGTTCTGCCTCATCACGTGGCGTAGAGCCTCTGCGAAAGCTTTGGTATCAGTGCCCAGTTCTCTCTGGTTGAGGATGCTCTTTTTGTCCTCATGCACATATTCAATCGGGTCTTCGATTGTGATGATGTGACGTCTGGTCGTCTCGTTGATCTCATTGATCATCGCGGCCAGCGAGGTGGACTTTCCGCTTCCGGTTGGGCCTGTCACCAAGATCAATCCACGAGGAAGCTGACACAGCTTTTTGGTGACGGCAGGCAGGCGAAGCTCATCAATTGTTTTGATGCGGAAAGGAATGAGACGGAAAACCGCCCCCATCTTAGACCTCTGCCAAAACATGTTAACTCGGAATCGAGCCAAGCCAGGGACAGCGTAGGAGATATCGACTTCCTTGAAGTCATCAAGCCGCCGCGACCTTTCTTCTGACAGAAGGGGCCTGAGCAGCTTCTCCACATCCCGCTCTGAAAGAACGGGGAAATCGGTGCGCCGAAGTTCGCCGCGAACCCGCATCAAGGGCGGATTGTTCGCCTTGATGTGCAGGTCACTCGCGTCGAGTTCAACGACCCGATGGAGCAGGGTGTGGAGCAGCTCTCTCATGGATGAGTGACGTTAGCGACGAAGCATCTGCTTGAGTTCAGAGACGATTCCGGCATTATGCAGAGCCACATCTTCGGCAACGATTCCTGCCTTTACGTAGCGGCACAAAGCCTGGTTCATCGTCTGCATTCCCCAGAAGGCGCCTTCGTTCATCAGATGATAAAGGTCACCAAAGTTGCCGTCCTCAATAGCTTTGCTGACGGTGGGGGTGCAGATCAGAATTTCTGCACAGACCACTCGGCCCTCACCATCGGCTCTGGGAATCAGCTTCTGAGCAATAACAGCGCGAAGGCTGTTGCTCAAACGCTGACAGAGGTGGTGCTTCTCGTGAGGAGGAAACATGTTGATGATTCTGTCCAGAGTTTCGTAAGCCGACGAAGTGTGAACCGTTGAGAAGACCAAGTGACCTGTTTCACCTGCCTGAAGACCAGTGTGCATGGTTACTGTGTCTCTCATTTCTCCAATCAAAATCACGTCCGGGGCTTCTCGAACGGCTGCCCTCATAGCTGGCATAAAGTCTTCCGTGTCAATGTTGACTTCTCGCTGGCTGACGTAGGCTTTTTTGTCCTGATGTTCAACTTCTAGCGGGTCTTCAATGGTGACAATGTGAACTGGCTTGCTCTCGTTGATAATGTCAATCAAAGCGGCCAGGGTGGTTGTCTTTCCAGAACCTGTGGGTCCTGTTACCAAGATCAGACCCTGCTTATGCTTTGTTTGTTCCGCCAATGAAGCAGGCAGGCCGAGTTCTGAAAGGCTCTTGATGCGGCTGGGAACAACTCGCATGACCGAGGCAGGCATGCCTCTCTGGTAGTACAGGTTGCATCGAACACGACACTTGCCGGGGAGAACGAAGGACATGTCGAATTCCTTGCGATCCTCAAAAATGCGCTTCTGCTTTGGGTTCAGAATTTGGTCGAGCAGGTGCCAAATGCTTTCCTCCTTCATGATCGGCCATGGGCCGCCGGCGAGGTCAACCACGGAGCCGAACTGCTTCATGCGTGGCTGGCTGTTGGATTTAATAAAGAGGTCTGATCCTCCTGTCTCGAAGACAATGTCGATCAGGTCGTGAAGCTTCAGAGAGTCAGGCTGCATGGCGGATTCCTAGACCGTAAAAGGTGGGTGTCAGGCAGTCGCTAGGGTCTTCCTTGAACCTTTCGCTTGCCTGCTGAACGGACAGATAAAAAGTATACCAAAGCACCCAGGATCAAACTGCTTGCAACAAGCAGTAAAAGAGCTGCAAGTGGCATAGCAGGCGCTAGATTCTGCTCCGGCTTTGCTTTGGGCTCCTCAGGTGCCTTGCCTTCCGTAGGGATCGTTAGTTCCTCAGGGTTCTGGGTTTTTGCCAGAACCTTATACTCAACGCCTCGTGGCATCACGCTTGCGGTGCCGGAAACCAGTACTTTGTCTGTTGAGAACAACCGCAGAGTTCTTGCGCTAGGAATTTCTCCTTCAAAGGTCACAAGAAAGCTTGAAAGGGTGTGAGGGTCTGGAGCTCCGAGAAAAGGCTTGATGACTCGATCGATATGAAGCCTGCCTGCTGCCCGATCAATGATATTGTCTGTCGCAAAGGTCGCTTTCAAAAAGCTGATAGGCTCTTTGGCAGGAATAGTTTCCCGGTAGATATTGAGGCCTCGGGGAGGTGACCCAGTGTAGGAACCAAGGGCTTCAAGCTGCTTCTGCAGCAGCTCCTGGGGGTAGCCGGTCGCTAGAAGTGTGATAGTCACCATGTCGGGCGAGAACTGGTGTTCTCGAACGTTGATGATCACTTGAGGCTTGGGAAAGAGAGAGTTGATCTCTTCTGAAGTCGGAGCAGTTTGTTGGGCCGCTTTCCCTTCCTGAGCCTTGGCATCAGGTGCCTGATTCTGGGTCAAAGTGCTGCCAGCAGCTGGCGTCTGAGAAAGGGCAGTCTGGGCCATGCACGAGAAAAAGCCCGCAAAGAGCCCAATGCAGGCCAGCCAACGCATTTGGCAATGGTACTCCCGGACCTAATTTTTAGGCTCGAAAGAGGGCCTTCGGCGGATTAAGGAACCTATTACTCTCTTGATGCGTCAGCAGTCTTCCGAGAGGACGCTTGACAGACACTTCGCGAATCGGTTAGAACGTGAAGTCCGTCAAGCATAGGAAGAAAGAGACTCCAAATGGAACCACTGGATACTTTAAGCGCAGCAGAGCCGATCTACCTCACGGCAGAAGGACTCCAGATGCTTCAGCAGGAGCTGCAGACTCTGATGGTCGATAAGCGGGCCGAGATTGCTGAGCGCATCAGAGCGAGCAAGGATCACGGCGAGTTCAGCGAGGACAACAATGAGCTGGATGAAGTCAAGCAGCAGCAGGCGATTATCGAAAATCGCATCAGCGAACTGAAGGCAATTCTGGCCAACACAGAAGTCCTGACTGTGGATATGATTTCGACCGACCGAGTTGGACTCGGATCAAGAGTCGCAGTCAAAGATTCTGTGCGAGGCATCGAATTCGAAATCCAGCTCGTTTCTGGAGTCGAAGCAGATCCCGACCGAGACCTGATCAGCGAAGACTCTCCTATGGGACAGGCTCTGCTGGGTAGGGAAGTCGGAGAGATTGCCGAGTTTGATGCTCCTGTTGGGCTCGTCAGCTACGAAATCACAAAAATCAGTATCTGATTTTTTGGGTTTCATCACAAAAGGGGGGAGGGCAAGGGCCCTCCTCCCTCTTTCTTTTCGCAGGGATGGGTATTATTTAGCCTCCCCAGATTGACTGAGCTGAGGCGCAGCCTATCTGAAGGACGACGTCACCATGAGCAAGGAGTCAGCCGCCCCCGCACAGAAAGGGGCACCCAAGGCCTCCGGACCCTCTCTTCCTTCGATGAAGAGGGGCTTCAAGGGCTTCTTCCAGGACCTGCAAAGGGAAATGAAGAATGTCACCTGGCCAACCCCCAAAGAAGCCACCCGCCTAGCGGGTGTCGTGGCTGGAGTGTGTGCCGGTATCGTGACCTTCCTCTTTGTTGTTTCTTTTGTGGCAGAAATTATCCTGAACATCATTCTTCAGAGCGGGGGACGGTAATTTGGCACTTTCGTGGTATGCCGTTCACACCATCTCTGGCCATGAAAATAAGGTCAAGGAGCTTCTAACCCGGCGAGCCACCATTGAGCGGCTTTGGGATCTGGACATTTTTGAAGTCCTTATTCCTACCGAAAGAGAAGTTTCAAACCGTTCCGGCAAGCGCAAGGAGATTGACCGAAAGGTTTTCCCTGGTTACATCCTGGTCAAGATGTACTTGACCGATGAAGCCTTCAAACTGATCAAGAGCACATCAGGCGTCACGGGATTTGTCCAGTCTGGAAACAAGCCAGTTCCTCTTGAAGATTATGAGGTTCGCAAGATTGTCGACAACCTCACTCAAAGCCAAGAAGCACCCAAGGTGGCCTTTGCTAAGGGAGACATCATTCGAGTCATTGAGGGTCCATTCGGCGATTATCAGGGCAGAATCGAAGAGGTCAACGCAGAGCGCGACAAGCTGAAGGTCATGATCACGATCTTCGGTCGAGATACTCCGGTTGAACTTGACTTCAACCAGGTCGAGAAGTCTTAAGAGCCTGGAATCTCAGGCAAAAGGGGGAGGGAAGGCAGATGCCTTTCCTCCCTTCATTTTTTAGGTCGGCCGATAGTCGGCAGCATTCATGCCCTGATGCGAATCCACTAAATTAAGTCAAGATTCTGACTAGGACGAGAACGCGACGAATTCTCTCTTCAGTTGGTAGACTTGATTTAGCATGAGCGTCCCGGCGGAACTCAAATACACGGCTTCTCACGAATGGGTGAGAATCGAAGGCGATGTGGCCACCATCGGCATCACAGACCACGCCCAGTCAGAACTCGGCGATGTCGTTTTTGTCGACCTTCCCACGCCTGGACGAGTTGTCCAGAAGGAAGAGAGCTTTGGCACGGTAGAAAGTGTGAAGACCGTCTCTGACCTCTACGCCCCCCTTGCTGGAGAGGTTCTTGAGACCAATCCGATTCTCTCTGGTCAGAGCGAAATGGTCAACAGCGATCCTTACGGAGATGGCTGGCTGATCAAGATCAAGCTTGCTGACCCCAACTCTGGCGGAGAACTGCTGGACGCTGCCGGTTACGAAGCCACTTTGGACTAACAGTGATTCGTTGTCTGGCAATTGACTGGAGCCACGATTCGGCTCCTCCCCTTGCCGAACTCTTCAGGCTCTCTTCCTCTGATCTGGGGGCAGAGAGCCTTCTTCTTTGCCTCAGTCCGCGGACCTACCGACTTTTCCCTCAGCTTGAGGGATGGGCAAGGGATGAAGGGTTCAAGCTTGGCATTTGGATTCAAGCCGAAGGTGAAGAGGCCGAGCGAAAGGCTGACTGGGTTCTGAAAGGAAGCGGCCCTGATTCAGGCTTGACTTTTCAAGGTGAGCCGGAGGATTTTTCCTTGGCGACTCACCCTGGTGAACTCGTCTCGCCTAAGCGAACTGCTCAAGGAACCTGACGTCGTTGTCGAAAAAGCAGCGAAGGTCATCAATGCCGTAAGCCATCATCGGGATTCTTTCGACCCCGAGGCCAAATGCAAAGCCAGAGTAGCGCTCTGTGTCGATGCCGTATCGCTCAAGAATGTTCGGGTGAATCAGCCCCGCGCCACCCAGCTCAACCCACTTTCCATTGAAGAGCTTGGGAGTAGAAATGGCATAGTCCACGCCTGGCTCGACGAAGGGGAAGAAGTCTGGTCGGAATCGGATAGTTACCTCGTCGCCAAACATCTGCTTGGCAAAGGCGCCGAGTGTTCCCTTGAGGTGTGCCATCGAGACACCCTCGTCGATCATGAAGCAGTCGACCTGGTGAAAGGTGTGGTTGTGAGTGCGGTCCACAGCTTCGTTTCGATAGGTTCGGCCTACGGTGAAGCATCGCAGTGGTGGCTGCGTTTTCTCAAACACTCTTCCTTGAACCGCCGTGCACTGAGTTCTGAGCAGCTTTTCATCTGTGATGTAAAAGGTGTCCTGCTCATCCATGGCGGGGTGATCGGGCGGGTAGTTCAGGGCGTCGAAGTTGTACTTAAAATCCTCTAGATCCGGGCCTTCGACGTAGGTGAATCCCATCGAGCCCAGCACTCGCTTGATCTTTTGGATCGTCATTCCCAGCACATGGGGTCTGCCAGCAAGAGGAGGCACCCCGGGCAGAGTGACGTCAAGTCTTTCCGCCTCGAATTGGATCGCACGTTCGGCTGCCTTGAACCCAACTTTCTTTTCATCCAGAGCAGCCTGAAGAGAAGCTTTGGCTTCATTGACCGCTGCCCCAAAGAGAGGGCGCTGGTCGGCAGGCAGGGCTCCGATTCCCTTCATCAGACCGGCCAAAGCTCCTGATTTGCCAAGAAACTTGGCATCAATCGCCTGGATGTCGGTGGTGGATGAAGCTGACTTGAGCTCATCCAAAGCCTGATTGAGAAGGGAAGTGACCTGCTCCATAGTGCGAGATATGAGTCTAGCTCAGATGAAGCAGGTCAGCTTGGTCTGGCCCCTGACTAGGGAGAGATTCCCTTGACTTTCACTTTGATGGAATAGAGGCCGGTTCGGGCAGTGACGTAAAGAGTCTTGCCATCTTTGCTGAAGCAGAGGTTGGCCGGACCCTCGGGGAACTTGATCACTTCAAGGACCTGGCCCTGTGGGCTGATCACGTTCACTCCATCTCCGCTGGCAGACCAGACACGTCCGTCTTTGTCCACTCGCAAGCCATCGGGATTTGGAGTCTGGACAAAAACTTTGCCAGTTCCTAGTGTGCCGTCCTTGTTCACCGGGAAGGATCTAATGTGCTGCTTCGCTGTGTCGGCAACATAAAGGGTCTTCTCATCTGGAGAAAGGACGATTCCATTGGGCCGGTCAAAGTCGCTGAGGAGAAGCGTCACCGTGCCTCCTTTGATCATGTAGACGCCGTTGTGGGGCTGTTCCTGTTGATTGCTTCGAATGCCGTAAGGTGGATCGGTGAAGTAGATAATCCCGGACTTGGAAACGTAGGCATCGTTGGGGCTGTTTAGCTTCTTGCCGCCATAACTTTCAGCCAAGACGGTCATCTTGCCGTCCTTCTCCATGCGGACAACTTGTCTGGCTCCATGGAGGCATGAAATGAGCCTCTTCTGTTTATCCAGTGTGTTGCCGTTGGCGTTGAAGCTGGGATTTCTGAACTCCGTGACTTCTCCCTTGGCAAGTTTGTAGATTTTGTTGCCTGGGATGTCGCTGAAGACAATGCTTCCGTCCGGCATGGCCTGGGGGCCTTCGGTGAAAAGGTACTTGCCGGGCTCTTTTTGTACGGTGGCTCTGGGGGCCACAAAGGTTTCCTGTCCAGTCATGGCCATAAGCATCATCGCTGCCGAGATCATGCCCTACCTTACTTTATTCGAGGCTGAATCTGCCCTCTGTAAGGATTAGGTCAAGGGCTGGCCGGAGCTGTCTTTAATGCCGCCAGTAAGGATTAGAATAGCTTCGATCAGAATCACAATCCCCTGAATGATCCAAGAGGTACCGCAGGTGATTGGCCCAACAATGACGGCCGCAAGCAGATGAGCGATTCCCCAGCCAACATTCCCTAGATAGAACTGGTGGACTCCAAGACCTCCTAAGAAGAAGGCAAGCAGAAAGGCCGCTACCTTGCTTTTCTGCGGAGCAACCGGCTGGTAGTAGACGGGCTGAATCGGCTGATTGGGCTGCTGACCGTAAGGTCCGTAAGGATTGTTGACCGGTCCAGGACCTGGTCTTTGTGCGTACTGACTGCCGTACCCGGGATTCTGGTGAGGAATGTTTTGGGGTGGCTGTTGGGCTCCATATTGGCCAGGTTGGGGCAGTGAGTTAAAGACTGTCTCCAGTTCTGGAATCTGAACTGCGGGACGAGCGGTGCCGTAGATCGGGTCAATCACAGAAGAGGTGGGCAGGACTCTGCCCTCTCTAATCCACTGTGAGATGACGTCCAGTTCGACCGGTCCATATTCCTGGCCGTCTGGACCAATGATCTTATACAATCTCGCTCCTCCCTGTCTGCCGCTAAGCCTTTGACGGCATCGCCAGATACTCTGCCAAAGAAAGACATCCGGCGAGGCTCGGATCTTCAAAGACATCCAAGGCGCTGGCTAGAGCCACGGCTGTATCGATTGACGTGACGCAGGCTACCCCGGTTTCGATGCAGGCCCTTCTGATTCTTGCGGCGTCGCTGGCTGGGTCTGATCGCAGACCAGGAGTGTTTACCATCAGGCTGACTTCTCCGGCAAAGAGCTTCTCGAGCAGGTTGGGTGAACCTTCTTGAATCCGCTTGAGCTTCAGGGCCGGAATTCCAGCCTTCTCTAGAGCCTCGTAGGTGCCCGCCGTGGCTCCAAGAGGATAGCCCTTGCTGTGCAGAAGCTCGGCGATGTGAACTGCGTGCTCCTTGTCTTGATCGGTGACGGTGAGGATCACCATCCCCTTCGATTTGAAAGTGATGCCAGAGGCGACCAAGGCTTTGTAAAGTGCTCCTTTATAGTTGGAGTCGATGCCAAGCACTTCTCCGGTCGATTTCATCTCAGGTCCAAGGCTGGGTTCCACCTTGCCAAGCTTCTGGAAGGAGAAGACAGGGGCCTTGACCGCATAGAGAGGAGGTTCGGGCAGAGAAGTGAGCCCGGCGAGGTCGGATTCTGAGAGAACGCGACCCTTTGCCGAAACATCAGCAAAAGTGTTTCCGTTGGTGGGGTCAAGCTGCCAGAGTCCGCTGGTGAAGCCAGCATCCTTCAAGGTCTTGCCCATCAGGCATTGGGTGGCGAGGCCGACCATGGGAATGCCTGTCACCTTGCTGAGGTAAGGAATCGTGCGGCTGGCACGTGGGTTGACTTCAAGAACGTAGGCGATCTCGTCGACAATCACGAACTGAATGTTCATGACTCCGCTGATCTTTAAAGCCTTTGCAATACGGATGGCAGAAGAAACGATCTGTCTTTGAACATCCAGACTCAATCCAACCGGAGGGTAGACCGCCATCGAGTCGCCGCTATGGACGCCAGCTCTCTCGATGTGCTCCATGATTCCTGGCAGCAGAGTGTCTTCGCCATCTGAGATGACATCGACTTCAGCTTCCTTGCCCAGGAAGTACTTGTCGACCAAAACCGGCTGGCCAGGGTTGGCGTCTTCGGCCTCTCGGTAGAAGCTGAGCAGGTGAGCCTGATCGTAGATGATCTCCATGGCTCTGCCACCCAAGACGAAGCTGGGGCGAACAAGAACCGGATAGCCGACTTCTTCAGCAACTGTGACTGCCTCTGCGAGGCTTCGGACTGCGCGTCCGGGAGGCTTGGGGATGTCCAGCTCGGTAAGGAGCTTTTCAAAAAGATCTCTATCTTCAGCCGACTCGATGGCATCTGGCTGGGTGCCAAGAATGGGAACACCGGCATCGTGCAGACCTTGGGCCAGGTTGATAGCTGTCTGGCCTCCGAACTGAACCACGACTCCCTCAGGCTTTTCGTGGGCAACGACGTCCAGAACATCTTCCAGAGTGACTGGTTCAAAGTAAAGGCCGTCGCCGGTATCGAAGTCGGTGGAAACCGTTTCCGGGTTGTTGTTGATAATGACAGCGCGGCAGCCCTGCTTTTCCAAGGCCCAAACAGCGTGCACGCAGGAATAGTCAAACTCAATGCCCTGTCCGATGCGGATGGGGCCAGACCCGAGAACGAGGACGGTGGGCTTCATTGGGCTGGAGGCATTCTACAGCCTAAGAGCAGAAAAGCGTGGGGCATAAAAGGGAAGAGGCCCCCGGTCCTTTCGGACCGGGAAGCCTCACCAGGCGGCTCTGTCACTGAATCCGGAATTACCGAATAAGCGACAAGACAGACTGGGGAGCTGAGTTGGCCTGAGCGAGCATCGACATGGAGCTCTGCTGAAGGATCTGCAGCTTGGTGTAGTTGGTCATTTCTTCGGCAACGTCGACTTCTCGGACCGCAGACTCTGTGGCTGAGAGGTTCTCTCGGCTCACGCTGAGGCTTCGGACGTTGGATTCGAGTGTGTTGCGGACGAAGGATCCGATTCGGCCTCTTGATTCGCTGACCGTGCCGATGGCAGAGTCAATCTTCGAGAGGGCATCCGACATGTCGGTTCCGGAGATGTCCAGGCTGGAGACGCCCAGGTTCGAAGAGCTGAAGTTGCCGATCGAAAGGGTTGCTGTCTGTCCTGCGTTGGCACCGGTCTGGAAGGTGGTCTTTCCAGCCGAGACCTGCACGGCAGCCGTGTGGGTCGTGGCGGTGTTTCCACCAACGGTCAGCTTAATGCTGTTTCCGGCAGTGTCCTTAAGGTCAAGGCCCTTGCCTTGGTCGAAGGTCACCGTCTTGCTGTCATAGGTGACAGAGGCAACGGCGTTCGTTCCAGAGGCAGTAGCGGCACCAGCAGCAGACTGGATGATGCTGCCAGAGTCGGTCAGGTTGATCTTCGCATCTGAGCCGTAGGATTCGCTTCTCAGGGCGATTCTGTTGTTGGCAGAGTCGAATGAAGCAACGACGCCAGTCTGTCCAGACTTCTCGTTGATCTTGGTGACCGTTTCAGCAACTGTGGTTGAAGCAGAAGTTTCGAATGATGCACCGTTGATTGAGAAAGCGCCAGCACCGACCGTGTTGGTCGCAGCAGTGTAGGTGGTCTTTGATCCGTTGATCGAAGCCTGGGTGGCTGCTGTGGTGACTTGAACGTCGGCTGAGCCATTGGCTGTCATCGACGCGCCATCAAAGGATCCGGTGAAGTTCACGGACTTGACGGCAGAGGCATTGGTCACTGTACCAACGGTGCCAGCAGAGCCATCGAGCAGCTTGACGGTTCCATACTGAGTGGTATTGGAAATCCTGTCAATAGACTGCATGATGTTGTTCAGCTGAGTCTGGTTGGCCTGTTTCTGAGTCGAGTCCAGGGTGCTGGAACCATTGGCAACGGCGAGTGATCGTGCGTCTCTAAGCAGTCGGCTGACTTCTTCCAGACCGCCTTCAGCAGTCTTGGCGTAGTTCATGGCGTCCTGGTTGTTTCGCAGAGCGGCATCCATGCTGCCAAGCTGGGCTCGGTAGGATTCGCTGGCAATCAAGCCGGAAGGATCGTCGGCGGCCGTCACGATGCGGAGGCCGGTGGAAAGGCGAGTCGTCGACTTTGCAAATTCAGTACCCGTCTGGTTGAGGTTCCTCAGGGCGCCCATTGCGGAGACGTTGGTGTTAATGCGAAATGCCATGTTGATCTTCCGTGATTGTTCTGAGCGGTCCTCCGGTGGAGGCGTGTCATCCCGACTCCGCTCAAAGGTTCTATTGCCAGGTAAGGGGGGCTCACCACCTGCCAGAATTGCGGGGCCGGAAAAAGACCAGAAACCTTGCTGGCAGCAGAATTGCTGACCGAAGAAATACTGGGAATCAGGGAAATGGGATGAATCTCAACGAGTATTCAGCTAAGAAAAGGCAGGAAATCTTAGACGATTTGGTCGCGGGCAGGGACCCGCGAGAAGGCACATGGGATGGGGCCGTACTTGCCGAGGCCAAGATGAAATCCCGTCCTCAACTGGGACCTCTCGTATTTCTGCCAAGGCATCTTGATCTCCAGTTCCTCTTCTCAGACCCCCAAGGAGGCTCCTTGGTCTTTACAGTCAGGCTTGATTCACCAGAAAGAATCGTTCAGATGCCCGTGCCTTCTTGGGTTATCGAAAATGTCTGGCAGGGCGAAGTCTCGGGCAGCTATCACTTTGAGTCAGATGCTTTGGCTCTTTACGAAGCTTTCCGAGCCGAGCTGGAGCCAGAAGCCAATCTCAAGCATTTTCAGGCCAGGGCTAGAACGACAAGGGAAGATTCTTTTTAGGCCACTGTTTGCAGGGTTTCAATTGAGGTTCGGCCGAAACCGGCTGGAGATTCTCTTTTTGATTTCTGAAGAAGATCTGGAGTCAATCTGAAGGCTCTCTGAAGATTTTTTGAAGAAATGTCCCTAAACCACATGGGCCGTGGGTGCAGATTTCTTAACCACAACGTTGATAATCGTTGAGGAGGGGCAGCCTTCTCGTCAAAAAACAACTATGTGGAACACGCTGAAAGTCGGATTCTTGCTGACAGCCCTGACCTGTCTCTTTGTCTTTCTAGGCAACATGCTCGGAGGGCAGATCGGAATGATCATCGCCTTTGTCCTGGCATTGGTTATGAATGGCGGAGCTTTTTGGTTCGGCGACAAGATGGCGATCATGGCGACCAGAGCCCAGCCGATGGATCGAAGTCAGGCGCCAGAGATCTACCGCATGACGGAGGAACTGGCCGAAAAGGCTGGCATTCCTATGCCGCGACTCTACTATGTTCCCGACCCAACGCCCAACGCCTTTGCCGTTGGACGCAACCCCAAGGTAGGCATCGTCGCTCTCAACGAGGGTCTGCTTCGCATGCTGACCCCAGAAGAGGTTAAGGGAGTCATCGCTCACGAGATTGCTCACATTAAGCATCGAGACACCTTGACTATGGCTATCGTTGCTTCTTTGGCAGGCGGCATTATGATGGTTGCCAACATCCTTCAGTTCACTGCCTTCTTTATGGGCGGAGATGAGGATTCTCCAAACCCCATCATGCTGCTCGGCATGGCTTTGATCGCTCCCATCGCGGCGACCATCATCCAGCTTGCTGTCAGCCGGGCCAGAGAATACGAAGCCGACAAGACAGCTGCTCAGCTAGTTGGAACAGGTCAGGGCCTGACAAGCGCTCTCCTCAAGTTGGAGAGAGGTTTGTCCGTCATGCCCAGCCACGTTCCCAGCAACCGTGCCCATATGTATATTTCCAGCCCCATCTCTCGAGGAGGGTTGGCTAATCTTTTCCGAACTCACCCCGCAACTCAGGATCGCGTCAGAAAGTTATCCGAAGTTGAGGCACAACTCCGCAGAGTATAAGGCTGTACAAACATGAACAAAATCTGTCCGCAGGATCAAATGACGCCCTTGATTATCATTGAGCGCAACGGCATTGAAATTGACTACTGTCCGGCTTGCCGCGGCGTGTGGCTCGATAGGGGTGAATTGGAGAAGCTCATGGATGGGGCGGCCCAGGCCGTCGCTTTGGCTTCTCAAGGTCAGCCACAGGCTCCACAGGCACCGCAGGCTCCACAGCCTCAGCAGCCTCAGTATCAGCAGCCCCAATATCAGCAGCCCCAGGCACCACGGCAGGACCCTCTTATGCCCCCGCCCAATGCCTACCCGCCTCAGCCTAACTACCCCCAGCAGGTTCCACCCGCCTACGGTGCTCAGGCTCCTTATGGCTACAGCGGATCTGGCGGATACAAGCACGGCCGCAAGAAGAAGCGGGGCTTTTTGGACGATATTTTCGACTTCGATTGACGCCTCTTTGGAGGAAAGCACTCGAATTTGGAAAAAATTGCAAAACTTTCGCGAATCTTGAAACAAATGTAAAGATTCATGCGTGGAATGTTTCAAGGAACTTCGGTTCCCAGAACATTAGGGTGGCGCAGACCTCCCAAAGACAAAGACGAGAACTCCTTGGCCCCGGAGAAATCCGGGGTCATTTTTTGTGTCAAGCTGCTGGGACCCTGTGCCGCTTTAGAAACGACCTGTGCGGCGAAGCGTCATTCAGGTGTACCATGTTCGCAAGGCAGGCCGTTCGGCTTGAGTACAGTCCGGCGGCAGGCAAGGAAAGTCCTGCATTGCTGGAAGCTGCTCGAGATTCAGATGAAGCGTTAGTCGCCTTGGCAAAGGCCGGTGACTACTCAGCGTTCGAAGCCCTCTTCGATCGCCACAGGAATCTTGTGTATCGTTTCGCCTATCAAATGGCTCCGAGACGAGATGACGCCGAGGACATTGTGCAGGAAGTTTTTGTCCGAGCCTATCAAAACCTGCATCGCTACCGCGACGAAGCCAAGTTCACGACCTGGCTTTTGAGAATCGCCAGCAACCTAGGAACCGACAAGGCTCGAATGAGCCAGAGAAGGCATGACCTTGAGCAGAAAGAAGCCAAGGGAAGCCTGACCTGGATGACGGTCGGAACGACCAAAGATGACCCCCTTGAGAATCTTGATACCGAAAGACGGGTAGAGATTCTTAGAAAGGCCATTACGGCACTACCCGATCATCATAAAACGGTCATCATCATGCGCGACATCCAAGAAATGGAATACCCTGAGATTTCTGAGATTTTGGGCTGCACCGTTGGCGGTGCGAAACTGAGAGTGCTAAGGGCAAGGCGGGCCCTGAGAGACCGTATGCTGCCTATGATGGAGGATGAAAGTTGAAACATCTTCACGATGACGAACTCTTGATGTCGGCCCTCGATGGGATCGACGACCTGGATTTGAGCCAGCTTGATGCCAAGCAGGCCAAGGAATTCCAGGCTCTCAGCCTCTTGAAGTCTGACCTCAAACTTCTCAACGATATTCCCGAGTGTCAGCTTTCAAGTGAAAGACTTCGCCGCAGGATTCTTGAAGAGGGAATGCAGCCTAAGGCTCAGCCCAAGGGATGGTTCTGGTTTGCATCTGCTGGCGCAATTTCCTGCGCTGGCATGGCAGCAGCGGCAGCAATGATTTGGAACTGGTACCAGCCTGCTCCCTCCTCTCAAACACAGACCCTGGCTTTGAATACAGAAAAGGCTGCCTCATCTGCGACTCTTGAACCAGGGAAAACTCTTGTTCAACCTGAAGCTGTGGCTGTGCCAGTCAAGTCGGAAGAGACACCTGTGGCTGCCGTCAATGAGAAGGTAGAGCCGAGAAGGGAGTCGAGAAAGAGCAGCTCAAGGCCGATCCGAATCAGAATCAATCGGCCAGTGATGACTGTTGCTTCAACGGCTGGCGAAGGCGTCGGCTATCTGACTAAGCAGGCCTCTGCACAGTCTTCTGCCGCCCCCGCACCAGCTCAAATTTCTTCGGATGCCATGCCAGAAATGGAGACGAACGGCACTGCCGCTGCCTCAGTTCAGCCTGCGATGGCGTCGAAAACTACCCCGGGCGGACGACCTGCGTCAGTGGTTGTCATTAGTCAATCCTCGACCCCCGAACCCACTGTGGAGTCAGCTGGACATGTCGTTTTTGGCGGTTAGTCTTGGCTGGCTGATCATTCAGCCAGTGGGTGCGAACCAGCAGGAAGCTCTGTGGAACAGAGTCCAGCGAAGTGTGGCTGTGGCCAGCCAAGGTGGACTTGCGACCGGAGTCGGAGTTCTGCTGGATCCAGCCGGCACCTTTCTCTTTCAGAGATCCGGGCTTTCGGGCAGTCAGCCTTGGAACATAACAATTGCAGGAAAATCGATTCAAGTCATGCTCGTCGCCGAGGATGATGAGACGGGTCTGGCTTTAGTTCGCTCGCCACAATGGAATTCCGCCTACGGCTCTCCGATTAGGATGGCGGCCGATGGCCCGTTAAAGGGTGATCGAATCCTTGCCGTGACGCCAAGAGGTCCGAGAACGGCTCAGGTCAGCGAAGGACTTATTGTAGGGCAGTTGAAGCCATCACTTCGCTATGTGCCCTTAAGCGAGATCAAGCTTGAAGACATGAGCGGCCAGATTGCGGGTTCGGCAGCCTTTAATGGCCGCGGCGAACTGGTCGGGATGATCAGTGCTCTTCAAGCTGAAGCCCCTTCCCCAACCGGACGTGGTGGAGGCTCTGGAAGTGGATTTGCCACCCCAGGGGCTCTGAAGAGTGCTGATGATTCATTGAAGATTCTCATGATGGAGAATTCCAGCAAGTTCGGACCTGGCGTCTTGACTGTTGGCTATGCCTACGGTCCTGACCTTTTGGACCGAGTCTTTTCTGGTCTCTCTTCACCTTCGGGAAGAGTTCAGCACCCTTCCATTGGCATCTTCTTCAAGAAAGCAGTCGATGGTGGTGCAGCCTTGGAAGTGGTTATGCCCGGCAGTCCTGCGGCTGATGCCGGACTCAAGGTGGGAGATGTCATTCTCTCTGCCGCAGGTTCGAAGGTTGCTGGACCAGTTGAACTGGCTGTGATTCTCTTCAACCAGAAGGTTGGGGGAACAATCACACTCAAGGTTCGCCGAGGTCAGTCTGTTTCAGACGTTAATGTGGTTGTCGGCGTTCAAGCCTCTGATGAGAACCTTAAGTCCTCGACCAGCCAACGAAAGCTCGAACGTCCGTTGTAAACATTGAACTCTGGCTGAAAGACGATATCAATATCTCGTCCCATCATCGCTTCTGCTTCCTGGCCTCTTCTAAAAATGAAGCCAGGAATTTCTTTTTGCCCGAACTCAAGAACCAGCCGAGCATGCTCTGGCGACCTCAAAGGGTAGTGCCCCACGATCCTCACCTTGCGAGCCAAGAAGTAGGGGGGTGGGTTTGCTTCACCAAAGGGCTCGAGCATCGCCATTGCCTCTGTGTCAGCTGGGCTGGCTTCACCCGGAAAGACTTCACATTCGATCACGCGCTTCGGAGTCAGGTCTTCTTGTGTCAGCAGGCTTCCAGCTCTTTCTTGAATCGCGCTTCTGAAGTCTTCAATAGACTGCTGTCGGAGGCTGAAACCTGCCGCCATCGCGTGTCCCCCACCACCAAGGATGTGAGAGGAAGCGTCATTAAGAGCGTCGGCAAGATGGAAGCCAGGGATGCTGCGAGCCGAGCCCCTGCCTACTCCTTCTTCGTTCAAGGAGATGACAAAGGCGGGCCTGTAGAAGGTTTCAACTAATCGCGAAGCCACCAACCCAACCATGCCTGGATGCCAGCCCTTGTTTTCGATAACCAGGGCGGCTGCATCGTGCATGCCACGCTCAAGAATCAGCTGGATGGCTTCGTTCTGCATGCGGCTGGTTTCATCTCGACGCTCTTGATTGATAGTGTTCAGCTGCTGGGCGATTGCTGTGGCTTGATTGAAATCCTCCGTGAGCATCATTGTCAGGGCAATGTCGGCATCGTCGATTCGACCAGCGGCGTTAATTCTTGGTGCTAGTTGGAAGCCGATATGCCTGGGAGTCAGGCTGCCCGAGACTGTATCTAAGTTAGCGGCGGTGAGTAGAGCCCTGATTCCTGGCTTTTTGCTTTCTTTCAGCACAGGCAGACCATGTCGAGTGATGATTCGATTCTCATCAACCAAAGGCATCACGTCTGCGACTGTTCCGAGAACAGCAAGGTCAAGAAAGGCTCGATGATAGTGTTTGTCTTCGAAGCCTAGCTCGCGGGAAATGCCAAGACAGAGCTTGTAGACAATTCCCGCCCCACAGAGAACATCAAATGGATAGGGGGAATCGGGTCTGTGGGGGTTTACCACTGCCAAAGCGTCGGGAAGGGTTTCTTTGAGTTCATGGTGGTCTGTCACGACCGCCTTCATTCCAGCCTCCTTGACTAGATCAAGCTGCTCATGGGCAGAGATTCCACAGTCACAGGTGAGGAAGAGCGAGGCTCCTTGATCCTTCGCCCACTGAACCGCCATCTTGTGGATTCCGTAGCCCTCTTTCATTCGGTGAGGGACGTGGGGAATGATTTCGCATTTGATGCGCCTGAGGAACCTTGTAAAGATCGCAGTCGATGTGACTCCATCCGTGTCGTAGTCGCCGTGGACGTAGATCGTCTCTCCTTTCTCACGGGCGGCAAG
This sequence comes from Synechococcus sp. UW140, assembly GCA_943369295.1. Taxonomy (GTDB): domain Bacteria; phylum Armatimonadota; class Fimbriimonadia; order Fimbriimonadales; family Fimbriimonadaceae; genus JAKRSE01. The sequence goes on from CALRMU020000003.1 coordinate 171,342, forward strand.
AATTTCCTTAACGGCGGGATCGTAGTCGGGCAGCAGCCGAGGATCATGCAGATCTTCGAGCCGAGGGTTGAGAAACTTATGAGCTTCCGCCGGTTCGGAAAGACCGCGGGAAACGAGCACGGCTGCGACCAGAGGCGGGATGCCCAGTTCGTTAGACAGCCTCTGTTCTTTGGCCGAATCTCTGGGGCCAACCTGCCAGATCGAGAGGGGCAGGGAAGGAACCTTAAGCTCAGACATTAACTCTCTGCTCCAGCAAGGCTCAAAAGCTCTCCATCTGCCTGCCAGGCAGCAAGGGCAGTCCTTACCAGTCCAACCGCGTTTTTCTCACCGATCGCATCGAGGGGCACCCATTCAGGCAGATCCGTCGATCCTCCAACCTCGGCCACCAGTTCGCTAGAATCAGCCTCACCCTGATAAATGATTCGAATGCTGTACATTTCGCCTTCTTTACTGGGGCCGCAGACAGTATCCACGGCTAGAAGTCGGGTCAGCTTCACTTCAAGTCCAGTTTCTTCAAAGACTTCTCTTCGGCAGCCATCCTCGGTGTTCTCGCCGAAATCCAGTCCACCGCCAGGCAGAGTCCACTGCCCCATGTTGTGGTCTTCGCAGAGTCGGCAGAGAAGAACCATGTCGTCCTTCACGATCCAAGCGTATGCTGCTGGACGAATGATTTTTTGACTGCCGGACATAGGGTTTATGATGACTCGGCAGGCAGGAAGTGGGACAGCCTTCTCCCTATCTATCGAGGCAGACAGGCCGATCCGTCATCATCCACTTTAATTGCTGCTTTAGTTTTTGCTAAAGCTAGTTACAATTCTAATAAGTCACACCGAGGTGACGAAATGAAAACTAAGAAGCCAGCGAGAGAAAGAATCTGCCGGGCTCAAGAATCGAGAATTCTTCCGATTCCAGAGACTATGGAGGAGAGGTGGGGGAAGGGAACCATGCTCATTCCTGCTCCGCTTGAGCTGGAAGCCCTGATCCGGGAGATTCCGAAAGGCATTGTCGTCTCTGTTCTGGAGATCCGTCATGAGCTTGCGAGGCGGCACCATGTAGACATGACCTGCCCCCTTGTGACAGAACTCTATTGGCGCATGATCGCTGAGGCCGCCCTTGAAGATGATCGGGACGGGGTAGAAGATGTGACTCCTTACTGGAGAGTCGTTCGAGATGACGGTTCATTGAATGCCAAACTTCCTGGAGGAATACGGGTCCAGGCGGATCGGCTGCTTTTGGAGGGTCATCTTCTGCTTAGGTCAAGAACGTCTCAGAGGCTCCGCGTGCCCTTTCAATCTGAGGATCGTCCGCCCCTTTGGCTAAAGGCTTCAGGATTTTCTCATTATTGACTTTTGCCAAGGGTTTTGAGAGGTAAGGGGCGTTAGAATCTGCAGAGGAGTGAACAATGCTTAGTTTGATCCTAGCAGGCACCGTAATGACCCAATCACTTGGAGGCAAAGACCCTAACGCTGGCAAGATCCTGACCCAAGGGCCAGATCCGAAAATCGGACGCAAGTTGATTTGGAACGACGAGTTCGACAAGAACGGCCGCCCTGACCCTGCTAAGTGGGGATTCGAAGTGGGCAAGATTCGCAACAACGAAGTTCAGTTCTACACCAAGGACCGGGACAAGAATAGTCGCGTCGAAAACGGCAGGCTGGTCATTGAGGCTCACAAAGAACAATTTGAGGGAGCTACGGTGACCTCGGCAAGTCTGACAAGCAATCAGGCATGGACCGGGGTTTACGTGGAGGCCAAAGCCAAGGTGCCGACCGGGGTAGGAACCTGGCCTGCGATCTGGATGCTCGGAGACTCGATTCGTCAGAAAGGCGACAAGCACATCGGCTGGCCCTTGTGCGGCGAAATTGATATCCTTGAGAATGTCGGCTTCGACCCAGATCGAGTTCACTTTAACATTCATACAGCAGCCTACAACCATTCCATTGGAACAGGCAAAGGAACATCAATCGTTGTCCCAAGGGTTTGGGAGGAATTCCAAACTTATGGTGTGGACATGAAGCCGGACCGACTGGACTTTTACTTTAACGGAAAAAAGGTCTTCACCTACGCAAAGGAAAGTGATGACAAGAGGGCCTGGCCATTTGATGACCCCCATTACATCATTCTCAACCTGGCCATTGGCGGAGCCTGGGGCGGGCAGAAAGGGGTTGATGAAAGCATTTTCCCGGCCAAATACTTGATTGACTACGTGAGAGTCTATCGCTAGCTTCTGGCTCAAAGACTGGATAGCTGGGGCAGTCAACAAATCAGGCTACAGCCGCCTGACTTGATGGCATACTTCTTGCTGTCTAGAGGCTAAGTCCTACTCAGGCGGAACCTTTATGAGTTCAAAGCTTTTTCGGCCCCTGGCCATCGCAGCAGCTTTTACCTTGGCTGCAGTCTCTCTCGCACAAGCTCAGGTCTACATGGTCGCTCACCAGGACGACTGGCCTTTATTCATGGGCCACAAAGCCTTCGAAGATATCAGCACTAACAAGCAGTGTGTCTTCATTTACACGACCGCTGGCGAAGCCGGTATGAAGACTGGTGGCTGGGGATCAATTCCCTACTTCCGAGCAAGAGAAGAAGCCGCAATGCACGGCCTCCGGCTTCCCTCCAACCTCATCGAGCAGTGGTTCCCTGCCGATGTTACATCTCGAATCAGGATCAATAATCGAAACATCACGGTTATGACCCACCGAAACACCACGAGCTATTTCATTCGACTCCAGGATGGCAAGGTTTCGGGCGAAGGCTACGACGACAACCGGAATCAGAGCCTGAAGAGGCTGCGTCTTGGTTTGGTCAGCCCGCTGACAGCCATCGATGGTTCAGCCTCCTATGCCAGGTGGTCGGACATGGTCACCACCATGAAAGCGATTCTTGCTCGCCATGGCACCGGGGCGACCATCAATACTCATGATTTCAATGAGGTCTTCAACCCAAATGATCACTCAGACCACTTTGAGACAGGCCGACTTGCTCGCGATGCCGCCATTGGAACAGCCAGCAGAATGAGATACTGGCTTGGCTACGAAAGTGCAAGCCACGAGCCTAACTTGAGCACTGAGCAGATTCAGGAGAAGTACGGCGTCTACGGTGCCCACATTGCCACTATGAGCCGTTATGGCTACAACATTGGTTGGGATTACGGACATCGCGCCTATCTGACTAGAGGCATTTTTAGAGAATCGACGCCTTAAGGCAAACTCCTCCTCCTGCAGCAGGCCCTCTTTTGCTTCGGCAGGGGAGGGCTTGTGCAGTTCTGGCAGAGCTAAACTAGTGGCTGTGCCAGATCGGTTCGTCCCAGATTCACTTAAGCCTCTTATGGAGCTTCGCGGGACGAAGATGACGCCTAAGGAAGCCTTCCGGCTTTTCTGCCTCCCGCCGCGGATGCCCCTGGCAAGAAGGGAAGAGGAGGTGATGGAAAGGGCGAAGCGAGTGCCCATTCGTCATAGGGGCAGGCAGATTGAAAGCTACCTTTGGGGTCAAGGGCCGATTGTCGTCTTGGCTCATGGGTGGGGAGCAAGAGCTGGAACCATGACAGCCTTTGTTGATCCTCTAGTGGAGGCAGGATTCTCAGTATTGGCTCAAGATCATCCAGGGCATGGAGAGTCCGAAGGTGACCAATGCAACGCCCTTTGGGTCTCTGAGTGCTGGGATATTCAGGCCGAGAAGCACGGACCTCTTCAAGCGGCCATCACTCACTCATTTGGTTCACTAGGCATCAACTTGTTTCACTCGAGAGGAGGAGCGCTGAACAAGGCAGTTCAGCTTGCCCCCTTCAACGAGGTCGTCAAGCGATTCATCGAGTTTTCTGCCGCCTTGGATTTTGATGAAGTTGAGGAAGTAGCCTTTCTAAGCTACTGCGACACATGGTTCGGACCTGGCCGCCTCGCCAACATCAAGGGTGAACTGATTGCACCGCTCATGAAGGCAGAGGCCATGATCATTCATGACGAAGCGGATCAGGACATTCCATCTGAAGATGGTCAAGCGCTCGCCGGAGCATGGCCAGGAGCAGAATTTGTTTTGACTAAGGGTCTGGGGCACAGAAGAATCGTCCGAGACAAGGGAGTCCTTGCTCGGACGATCGATTTTCTCAAAAGCTGAGTTCTGTCCAGCGTCCTTTAATCAACTTAACCTGAGACTCCTTGTCTCGAAATCTGACCGTAAGTGGAATCGATTCAGCTGCTTTGATTCTCACCTGCACCCTTTCTGAGCTCCAAGTGAGTTCTAGGGTGTGACCGCCACGAAGCTTCATGCCCCTGATCTCCCCGTGAGTCCACGAACCAGGCAGGCAGGGAAGAATTTCTAAGAACCCCAAATGATCCTGGGCCAGCATTTCCATCACCCCTGATGTGAAGCCAAAGTTGCCGTCGATCTGGAACGGTGGGTGGGCATCGAAGAGGTTGGGATAGATTCCTCCTCCTGAATACTTAAGTTCGCCGCCGACTAAGCGAGTCAGCCGCTTGATCATTTCTTGAACCTTTGTCGGTTCCTTCAGCCTGGCCCATAGAGAGATCCTCCATCCCATCGCCCAGCCTGTCGCCTCATCACCGCGAAGCCGCATGCTTCTTCGACAGGCTTCGGCGAGTTTGGGGGTCTCAGCTAGACTGATTTGGTCTCCTGGGTGCAGGGCATAGAGCTGAGAAGTGTGTCGGTGGGTTACTTCGTCTTCCATTAAATCGTCAGTGAATTCCTGCAGCTGCCCCCTGACTCCAATTTTGAAGGGGGCTATCCGGTCACGAGCCTCCCTGCACTTCTTGACCAGATCATCCTCTTGATTCAGGCGGCTTGAGCCTTCGATGAAATGAGTAAAGATCTCTCGACACAGAGCCAGATCCATCGAGGCTCCGATGGCAACCGCCCTTACTTGGCCAGGTGCGGCTAGGTAGCCAATTTCTGGGGAAGTTGAAGGGGCCGTGACCAGCCAAGGCCGTCCCTGAGCGTCTCGTCCAGAAGATTCCCTTGTGTCTTCAATCAGCCAATCCAGAAGAAACTCAGCCGATCCCTTGATGAGGGGCAGAGCCTCTTCTTTCAAGAACTTGAGGTCCTTTGAGTATTGGTAGTGGTTCCACAGGTGCCAGCAGAGCCAGGCTCCACCAAAGCACCAGTTAGCCCACCTTGGGTCCCCAGAACCTTCTCCGACCGGGCCAGAATGACGCCAGAGGTCAGAGTTATGGTGAGCACACCAGCCCTCGCAGTCGTATAGGGTTTTCGCCGTCTCTTTACCCTTGACCGCCAAATCTTCAATCATTGATAGGAGCGGCTCGTGGCACTCAGAAAGATTTGCCGCCTCCACTGGCCAGTAGTTCATCTCGGCGTTGATGTTGATGGTGTAGTTCGAGCTCCATGGTGGACAAACACTGTCGTTCCAAATCCCTTGCAGGTTCATCGCCTGAGTGCCGGGACGGCTGGCCGATATCACCAGATAACGACCAAAGTTGTAGATCAAGGCACTGAGCGATGGATCATCGACTTCCTGAGCTCGGTTAAGCCTTGTTAGAGTGTCTGCCTCTGCTGGCAGAACCCTTGGAAGCTTGAAATCCACTCTTTTGTAGAGCCTGGCAAAGTCCTTTTCGTGGTCAGACCTGATTTTGGTCAGACTTTTCGATCGAGCCTTTTCAATAATCTCCTTAGCTGCGTCTACTGCCTGCTCAGGGTCTTGACCGGGATCTTGATCAAAGCCCTTGAAGGTTGTGCAGGCTGCCAGACGAAGATGGAAATCGCCCTTGCTGACAATCGTCAATTCGCCTTTGCTGCCGGTAGACGTTACACTGCCTCCTACGACTTCAAGCACGACAGCTGCTCGAATTCCGCGGCCGTAGACAATCGGGTTGTCGCTGCCCCAATAGTTAGGAACAGAGATTTCAGGTGCGGCGGTCGTCAGAACCAGCAGGTTTCCATCCTGCCTCGCCTCCCAAGGGTGGGGGCTAGAGAGTCTGACCTTTGCGCTCTTTAACCCTTTCACGCGGTAGACAAGAATCTGATCAGGGTGAATCGAGAAGCACTCTGTCTGAACCAGCTGGCCCTCTATCTGCCAAGTGGAGAAGGCACTCGCCTTGGCAAGGTCAAGCCCTCGCTCATAACCTTCAACTTCGCCGGGGCAGAGGTCTATTTCCAGATCACAGAGGGGCTGATAAGCTTCGGTGAAATCTGACTGAAGCTTTCTCGCGAGCGAATCTCCTTCCAGGAAGTCTCCGTTCAGCAGAGCCTCCCGGACAGCACCAAGGTCGGCCGGACCGCCACGATAGTTGGTCTTTTTGGGTCGCCCCGACCAAAATGTGTCGTGGTTGATCTGCAGCCGTTCCGTGTTGGATCGACCGAATACCATGGCTCCCAGCGAACCATTGCCGATCGGCAAAGCAGAATTCCAGTCTGGGGCGGGGCTCGAGTAGCTGAGCCGATGCTCTGAAGAAAGTTGAGGAGTCATTACCTGCTCAGTAGGGGAGGGAATAATCGACATGGCGGCAAGGCCACCGGTGGCAGCAAAAAACTCTCGCCTCGTCAATTCGTGCTGTGAGCTTCCTTCTGCCATCCTGCTACCCTACTGCATTTCATCCACTGCAGCACAAGGGCAGCGGACAAGACTTTGGTATCCTAAAGATCATGGAAGAGGAAAGGTCAGAAGAGCCGGAGAATCTAGATATCCCGCCCTCCTTCTTTCCCTATGAAGAGGATGGGCCCCCGCCCAATCCCCACGGAGGTTTTGGTGCTCCTGTTGTGGTCCAGGTCGAGGGTGTCTACGTGTCTCAGGCTGGCCCAGAAGTACAGCGCTTTGTGCTGCTGTCAGATGGCGACCGTCGCTTGCCCATCGTGATCGGCGAGGCAGAAACCTATGCAATCGCCGTGCCGCTTGAGAAAAAGAAGCATGGCCGACCCATGACTCACGACCTCATGTCGTCAATGCTCCAGCGGCTCAATGTCGTGGTGGATCGCATTGTGGTTGATGATCTTTGGGGAACAACCTACTATGCAAAAATCTTCCTCATCGCAGATGGAGAAGAAATCGAGATTGATTCCCGACCATCCGATGCCATCGCTTTGGCAATCAGATGTGATGCCCCGGTTTATGTAGCCGATGGCATTTTGGAGCAGGCGGCTCAGTAGCCCCTAGCCTTTGATCACCAGGGGGTCGCCTTCGCCGGTGGTGACTTGGTCTCCCTTAACACGGACCCATTCACCTTCACTCAAGCCGATCGCCTTGGTCACGCCTGTTTTTTCCATGGCGAATTTGAGGCGTGCCTGACGATTCCTCTCTCGCATGTGGCTCTCCACCATAAAGGGGGTCAAGCCGAGCCCCTTTCGGTAGAGGGCGGTGCCAGGCTCTGGCCCTGGTCCAGCGATCATGGTGCCCGAGGCAAGCATGGCTCCCGCGCTGGTGCCGAAGTAGCTGGCTCCTCGCTTGACGGCATCGCCTAGGTGCTTGGCCGCCCAATCCTCGCCCCAGCGCTCCACCATAAGGTTCTGATCGCCACCTGGGATCCAAATGCCACCAGCCTGAGTGAGCAGCTTTTCTGTGGCGCTTCGGTGAAGGTCTGTAATGGAGTCGAAGTCCATCAGCACGACAAACTTTGCTCCTTTCTCAATAAGCCAATCTCGCGAGGAGTTTGCATTGACTGGCTCCTCTCGAACCTGACCGAAGACAATGATGAGTTTGTCTCTGCCGACAGTTTCAAGGAAGGCATCGGCCACAGAATCTGGTGTTTCTCCTCCCCCGACGAGAAAAAGAGTGCCAGGTTCAACTTGACTTGATGCCATAGCGAGCCCCAGAGCGGCCGAGATCACGGATTCTTCCTCAGATGCTTGTTCAAAAAGGCGATTGCCTCGACGATGGCCTCCTTGCCGCCAGGCTTCAAGTTGGGATCTTCATGGCCGAGGTCTTGAATCAGTCTCAGAGTGTGTTCGACGTTGTTCTTCTTGAGGACTTCGTCGAGGCGGTTCGCCTGAATGACTGGAACAACGGCATCGGCGGTTCCGTGAATCGTGAACACAGGTGCTGAATCTTTAGTGACCTGGTTCACCGGGCTGAAGGCCTTGATTAAATCGGCTGCCTGTTCTGGCTCTTTGCCCAGCACCTGAAGGGAAACCAACCTGCGCAGAAATGGCTGGAAATCTTGGCTCATATCGGTCGGGCCAAAGAAGTTGACTACGGCCTGCACTTTGGTTGGCACGGGAGGATTGCCAGCCGGCTTATCAGTCATCCCTAAAAGCAGTGCGAGGTGGGCTCCGGCGCTTGCTCCCATCGCCGCGACTCTATCAGGGCGAATCTGATACTTAGCCGCATTCTTCCTAAAGTATCTCACCGCCTCCTCCGCGTCTTCAATCTGAGATGGCCAAAGCGAATCTGGCTTGGCCAGCCGGTATTGAATCGTCGCCGAGGCAAATCCTTGATCAGACAGGAACTTGCAGTAAGGAGCCATGTCCTGCCTCTTGCCCTGAATCCAGGCTCCGCCATGGATGACGATAATCAGGGGTTGGGGGCCTTTTTCAAGGGTCTTGGCAGGATAGAAGTCTGCCTTCAGCTCGACGTTCCCCACCGTTTTGAAAGGGATGTCGAGTTGTGGTGCTGGCTGAAAGAAGAGCAGAGGAGCCAGGGCAAGCCAAGACATGATCATCAATTCTGACGTATGAACGTCGCATTCGGCAGCGATCTGCGGCAAACCTCGATGATCTTGGGGCGTAATAGTGTTTTATGACAGCCGCCCCGCCTGTACGGAGAATCCAGACTATGGACATTCTCCGGGGGATCGCCGTTCTGGGGATCCTCTTTGCCAATATCACTGCTTTCAGTGAGCCAATGATCTTGACTCAGATGCCGTTCGAGATGAGAGGCCTTGGCATTGATGACCAGTGGGCTCATGCCATCCGAGAGGTTCTGATCTCTGGCAAGATGCGATCTCTCTTGGCAATTCTCTTCGGAGTCGGCCTGTGGCTGCAGTTTTCGAAGAGAAAAGTCTATGAAGACTTAGCACAATCTGCATACGACAACTTCATTGGGCCGAGAGTCTGGGGTGACAGGCTGAAGAAGAAGCATTGGCCTGGAACCTACCTAAAGAGAACCCTTCTGCTCGCAGCGCTCGGGCTCTGCCACGGCTTGTTCATCTGGTTTGGCGACATTCTCTTCACCTATGCCCTTTGTGCACTCTTAGCTATCGTTTTTGTAAGGCTTAACGACAAAGTCATTTTCTGGTTTGCTGCAGGCAGCATCGGTTTTGGCTTGTTTGCGGGGCTGGGTTTGAGTCTTCTCATGGGCTTGACTGCCAGCTCGGCAGAATCAACCAAGATGTGGACTGATATGCCGATTCTAGGCTTGACGGCCGAGATCAATGCCTATACAAATGGCAGCTATCTAGCCCAAACGATTCACAGGGCGGCCATCCTTCTGCTTAATGGATTCAATCTGCTCTTCGTAGTCCCGCCGATTTTTGGCCTCTTTATGCTCGGAGTTCTGTTCGGCAAAAGAGGAACATTTGTCGGAGGTGAAAATGCTGATCAAGACATTCGAAAGATGCTCTTAATTGGTCTGGGAGTGGGAATTCCCCTTAACCTTCTGCCGATCGTGATGCAGCTTATTGGGCACCCTGGCAAGTTGACTCTGGCCATTGAAATGGGCTTTGCCCCAATCTTGGCGGTTGGAATCTTAGGCTTGTGCTTGAAACTCATTCCAAAGCTGCCTGGTCTGATAACTGATCCCTTTATGAGAGTCGGGAAGGTTGCGCTCAGCTGCTACATTCTGCAAAGCGTTTTGGCAACGGCTCTTTTCTACTCTTGGGGATTCAGACTCTACGACAAGCTTGAATGGGAGGGCCAGTTGATCGCTACTTTGGTGATCATCCTCATCTGCGTGATGGCCGCCGCTATCTGGACACGAATCTTTACGATTGGTCCGGTGGAGTGGGCTTGGAGGTCGCTCTCAGAAGGAAAAAGGCTCCCTTGGAGGGAGCCTTCAGTCGGAACCGGGGTTTCTCAAGCGAGTTAGGCTTCAGATTCTGGCGATACCATCTTGGCAGCCTCGTCGGACCATTCTCTTGTAATGGCGACGGGGGTGCCAACTGTCACCCAGTCAAAAAACTCCTTAGCGGCGTTTCTTTGGCCAAGTGGCATTCGAACGCATCCATGGCTGGCAGGTCTGCGGGGAACGCTGGAGGCGCCGTGAATAAAGTAGCCAGCAAAAAGTTGGACAGAGAAGGGCATAGGCGAGTTGTTGTACTTGCGAGAGACTCTGTATCGAGTCTTGGCAATCGCCTTGAAGTTCCCGGTCGGAGTGGTGAAACCCTTCCGTCCGGTCGAGACGTTTGTCGTCATGACCAGGTGGGGACCCTGCCAGGCTACGAGGACCTGGTCGTTGAGATTGATTTCAACTCTCTTCTCGCCTTCCTTAATGACAGCCTTCTTCTCGGCCTTGACAGCTTCCCAAGTACCTTCGCCAATAGGGCTGATTTGAACATCGAGGTATGGCAGTGAAGAAAGCTTGATGAAAGATCTCTTTTGTGGGTTTCGATAGATTGAGTTTTCGGAGATGATCCTATTGTCTAAAGAAACCTGATTTTGGGCTTCGTCCCAAGTTACCTGCCATCCCACAACATCACCCATTTCGCGAAGTGGAACCCAAACAACACCTGGCTCAGAGGCAAAAGTAACCGATTTAAGCACCTTGTCACCAGTCTGCTCAGGCGCGGGGGTCTGAGCAGAAAGCATTGGTACGAAGGCGAGCATGGACCAGACAGAAATCATCGTTCTGCGAATTCTGACATCAAGTTACATTCCAATGTTCTTTGGTCCGTTGGAAACTAGAAGTGATGCCAGGGCATCCCAGTTCAATTCTGCCTTTGGGGACATACTGATTATCTATGTCTCGACCTTCTCTTGAACAGGCAGTTCGCCAAAGGGTTTTGCTTTTGGATGGAGCCATGGGCTCAATGCTGCAGCAGCAGGGTCTGGAAGAAGAAGACTACCGAGGTCAAGAGTTCGTCAACCATTCCCACTCTCTTAAGGGTGCCCACGACCTGCTCAACATCACCAACCCTGGAGCAGTCGCCAAGGTTCATCTCGCCTATCTTGAAGCTGGCGCAGACATCATTGAAACAAACACCTTCAATGCTACTTCGATTTCAATGGCAGATTACGCCCTTGAACCCTGGGTGAGAGAGATGAACAGGGCTGGCGCTGCCCTTGCCGCCAAGTGCGCTGCTGAATACACCGCCAAGGATCCCAGCAAGCCTCGCTTTGTGATTGGCTGCATGGGTCCCACCAACCGAACGGCCTCTTTGAGCCCGGACGTCAACCGACCCGGCTACAGAGCAGTGACTTTTGATGAGCTGAAGGACGCTTATAAGGAGCAGGCTCTTGGTCTTCTGGAAGGCGGCGTGGACGCCTTGATGGTTGAGACGATTTTCGACGTGCTGAACGCCAAGGCTGGACTCTTTGCCTGCCGCCTGGCCATCGAGCAGTCGGGAATCAATGTTCCGGTCATGGTCTCTGGCACGATCACAGACGCCAGCGGCCGCACGCTAAGCGGCCAGACCGCCGCTGCTTTCTTAGCCTCTATAGAGCCATTTGAGCCTTTCTCAATTGGGTTCAACTGTGCCTTGGGTGCTGCCCAGCTTCGACCTTACTTGGATGAATTGAGCCAGGAGGCAAGCTGCTACGTTACCGCTCACCCCAACGCTGGCCTTCCAAACGAGTTTGGTGAGTACGACCAATCTCCGGCAGAGATGGCTGCCATCATTGGCAGGTTCGCCCAGGAAGGAGTCGTCAACATTATCGGAGGCTGCTGTGGATCAACACCGGATCACATCAGACTGATCGGAGAAGCAATCAAGGGCGCTCCTGTTCGGGAGCCCCAGCCGGTCAGCGATAGGCCACGCTTTAGCGGACTTGAACTTCTGGAAATCTTTGAAGGATCAAACTTCGTCAACGTCGGAGAAAGAACCAACGTCACGGGATCGATTAAGTTTGCCAAGCTGATTAAGGAAGAACTCTACGACCAGGCTTTGGAAGTCGCCAGCAAGCAGGTGGAAAGCGGCGCTCAGATTCTTGACGTCAACATGGACGAAGCCCTTCTGGATTCTCAGAAGGAGATGGTCACCTTCCTCAACCTTCTGGCCAGCGAGCCAGCCATTTCAAGAGTTCCGATCATGGTGGACTCTTCTAAGTGGAGCGTGATTGAAGCCGGACTTAAGTGCCTTCAGGGCAAGGCGATTGTCAACTCTATCTCGATGAAGGAGGGAGAGGAAGAATTCCTTCGCCAAGCCAAGCTGGTCAAGAACTATGGCGCAGCTGCTGTGGTCATGTGCTTTGACGAGCAGGGCCAGGCTGACACCTACGAAAGAAGGATTCAGATCGCCGAAAGGGCAGTGAAGCTGCTGATCGAAAAGGCGCACTTCCGGCCTCAAGACATCATTATCGACCCCAACGTCTTTGCGATCGGAACCGGTATTGCTGAGCATTCCAACTACGCCATCGACTTTATTGAGGCCACAAAGTGGATCAAGAAGAATCTGCCTGGCGTGTTGGTCAGTGGTGGAATCAGCAACCTCAGCTTCAGCTTTAGGGGCAACAATCCTCTCAGAGAAGCCATCCACGCTGTCTTCCTCTACTACGCCATTCCAGCCGGGATGGATATGGGCATCGTCAATGCGGGAGTCATGCCGCTTTACGACGACATTCCTCCTCACATTCGAGAAGCGATTGAAGACCTGATCTTTAACAGAAGGGAAGATGCGACCGAGAGGCTGATTGACTTGGCTTCGAGCATGAAAGGCAAGGCCGCCGAAGAAGACCCCGAGTCGGCCCGTTGGCGTCAGCTGCCAGTTCAGGAGCGATTGAAGCACGCTCTTGTTCACGGCATCATGGACTTCATCATTCCTGACACTGAAGAGGTTTTGGCCGAGCTGAAGCAGCCCCTTCTGGTTATCGAAGGCCCTCTGATGGACGGCATGAACGTCGTCGGAGAACTCTTCGGCCAAGGCAAGATGTTCCTGCCTCAGGTTGTTAAGTCCGCCCGAGTCATGAAAAAGTCAGTCGGCTATCTGGAGCCTATGCTGGCCGCCGGAGGACAGAGAAGTTCAGCCGGCAAAATTCTAATGGCCACAGTCAAGGGTGACGTTCATGACATCGGCAAGAACATTGTCGGAGCCGTGATGAGCTGCAACGGCTTTGAAATCATCGATCTGGGCGTCATGATTCCTGCCGCAAAGATTCTTGAAGAAGCCAAAAAGCACAACGTTGACATCATTGGCCTCTCTGGTCTCATCACCCCCTCGCTTGATGAGATGGTCCACGTTGCCAAGGAGATGGAGAGGGAAGGCTTTACTTGTCCTCTCTTGATAGGAGGAGCGACAACCAGCCGAGTCCACACTGCTATCAAGATCGCTCCCGTTTATTCCGGAGCTGTGGTCCACGTTAAAGATGCCTCCCTGGCGGTCGGCGTGGCTCAGAAGCTGCTTTCACCCAACGACGCTGGCGACTTCGCGGCAAACCTGAAGGTGGAGTATGAGGAGGTTCGAAAGAGCCGATCTGGCCCTACGATCGTTGAGGTTGAACCCTATCGCAACTGCTTGGAGAATCGGCACCAGTGGACTCCTTGGAATCCACCCAAGCCCCAGTGGTTCGGCACTAGAGTCTTTGATCCAGTGCCTCTTCAGGAAGTCATTGACTTGATCGACTGGACTCCTTATTTCACTTCATGGGAGCTGCACGGACGCTATCCGGCGATTCTTGATGATGATGTTGTCGGCAAGGAAGCGACTCGACTTCACGCCGATGCTCTGAAGATGATCGAGCGGTTGAGGAACGAAGAGCTGCATGCCTGCCGTGCGGTTATTGGCTTCTACCCGGCTGTCTCGGAAGGAGATGACGTCGTCTTGATCGATCCTGAGACTGGCAAGGACATGGCTCGCCTGCCCATGCTGCGCCAGCAGGGCCGCAGAGGCTCAGGTCGAGAAAGCCACTCGCTGGCTGATTACATTGCCCCGCGTTCCGCAGGAGTCGAGGACTACATCGGCATGTTCTGCGTCAGCGGCGGAATCGGATTGGACGAGATTTTGGCCAAGTGGGAAGAGAAGGAAAGCGATCTTTTCGATTCGATCCAGGCCAAGGCAGTCTGCGATAGGTTCGCCGAGGCCATGGCCGAGTGGGCTCATATGCAGGCGAGAAAGGTCTGGTGGGGCTTTAAATCAGACGAGAACTTGAGCGTTCCCGAGCTGATTGCCGAAAAGTTCCAGGGCATCCGTCCGGCTCCCGGCTACCCTGCCTGTCCCGACCACAGACTCAAGCAGGTGATGTTCGAGATTATGAATCCATTGGATTCCATTGGCGTCATGCTTACGGAATCCTGTGCTATGCACCCCACCGCTTCGGTCAGCGGTCTCTACATCGGCCACCCCGACGCGGAGTACTTCAGTGTAGGCAGGATTGGTCGAGATCAGGCGGCGGATTATGCTCAGCGGAGGGGCGAGGATCTGGCTGAAACTGAGAAGTGGATGCAGCTCTATCTGGCTTACAACCCAGAGGCCGAAGCAATTCGGTAAGGGCATTGTCGCTTCGGTTACCTTGATGCCTCAGCCCTCCCAGGGGTGAGGCATCAAGGCTTTTGAGAGAGCTCTAAGCTAGAAGCGAAAAATCTGAGAAGGTCAAAAGTTTAAGTAGGTTAGCTCTGAACTGCAAGGTTTTGGGCCATAGAATGCTTGATTTGCTGGGACTCGATCAATCGCTCCATTTTCCCTAAGCACAAGGATAGGCAGCTGGTTCTGTGGAGCGACTTGGCGCCCGATGTGATTCAAATCGATAGCCAACGGGATTGAGGTGCCTCGGGCAGATCTGCATTCTTCTAAGAGTTCGCTCGCCGTTCTCCCTGATTCAGTGATTCTATCTGAAGCTGAACCGAGCAGCACATAGTGAAACTCGGCATCTAAGGTGCCAGAGAAACAAGAAAGAACCTTAGGATAGTAGGGCTGAAAAGCTGGCCACACGACGGAGTTTGGCGGGTAGCTGCCGTAATCAGCTTCGTACAGCAAGAGTGCTGAGTGAATCTGCCGTAAGTTGCTTGCACAGACTGTTGTGTGAGCCGCCTTGCGAGACGACTGGAAAGAGGGAAGCAGAAGCGAGGCTAGAATGATGATGATGAGTATGCAGACTAGGATTTCGGTCATGGAAAACCCTGTTGGTTTGTTCTTTGGCATCCTATTCACTCTCTCCGAAGTGACTTTCTTCAAAACGGTAGATCGGAAAGGCTAAAAGGCCAAGAACGCCTAGAACTATTAGGGCTAAGTGGCGACTAAAAGGATAGTCATTTTCGAGTAACGGCTTGGTTGAATGGTGGAGAAAGGCGAAGCACAAAGCCGCTAGATACAAGGCGGTCGCTGTCCACGCAGTTGTCTTATCTGATGTCCTTTTTCGACAGATCAGCATTAGCACACCGAAGGATATTGGCAAAGCAACGAGTAGAGCCCAATAGAATGATGGACCTGAGCCGTAGAGGTTGGTCGATGTGCCTGGCCATGGATAGGAGCCAGGAAATCTCTGAACTGTCACAAGGCAAAGCCCGCATCCTATCAGCGATGACAAAACGGCAGTTTTGCCGCGTGACCAAGCAACGCTCAATCCGATGCTCAGCAACAGAATGACCGACGTCGTTGGACCGAACAACATAACGAACGGTAGGTGTTTTGTTTCGGCTGAGTAAATGGCGGTCTGCATGGACATGCTTTCGCCGAGACTGAAACAAGCGGACGGGATTATGAGTCCGCTGGCAATGTCCAAAGAAGTGTTCTTCTCATCAAGGCAAGACTGCTTCAACTTAGCTGATCCAGATGAGGATTATCAAGCCTAATATGCCAAGGACTATTAGTGTTCTCACTGGATTTATTATGAGGTGTGATTCACTAACAAATGCAAGTGCCGCTGATTTGAAATGTCTTAATTGACAACTCACGTATTGAGCTGAAGACGATAGTTTGAACCTAAATCGGCTCAACCAAAATCCCGTAAAGCTCTGGCCGCCGGGATTCATCCATTGTCCACTCATATTCGCCAGGCTTGACCACGGTGCGCTTGTTCCGAGAAGACATAAGGTCAAGTTCGCCAATCAGAATGGTGGAACCGATCTCAGCCTTGGCCACGCACCTGCCTGAGACTTCATAAAGTCCGCTGGCCCCGATAAAGTTGAAGCCCCCTTCTGAACCTGCCCTGTTGCAGGTGGCATAACAGACTCGATTCTCTGCCGCTC
Source organism: Synechococcus sp. UW140 (assembly GCA_943369295.1). Taxonomy (GTDB): domain Bacteria; phylum Armatimonadota; class Fimbriimonadia; order Fimbriimonadales; family Fimbriimonadaceae; genus JAKRSE01. The sequence goes on from CALRMU020000003.1 coordinate 187,573, forward strand.
GGGCAGGAGCAATAAAATGAGCAGACATTTCTGCTCCCTCCGGCCAGTTGGTGGGAAGACAGATGAGGTCCGCGCCCTTGAGGACCAAGGTTCTGGCGCCTTCTGGGTGTCGTTGATCGAAGCAGATGAGGATTCCTATTCGGCCAAGTCTGGTTTCGAAGACTGGCAGTTCATCACCGCCCGTTACGAATCTATCCAAGCCAATGTGGGGCAGGTGCACCTTTCGGAAGAACCGTGGTTCGACGCCCGGCTCAAGAAGGACGGCGCTGTTGGCCATGCCTCCGTCAAACTTTTCGGCAAAGCCGACGATCGCCAAGATGCCAGTTTCATCTACGGCTGATTGAAGCTCTGCCGCTTGGTCGCGGGAAATGGCCGCCGCGTGTGCTTCTTCGTGGCTGTTAAAGGCGTAGCCAGTCAAAAAGCACTCAGGAAAGATAGCAAGCTCGACTCCTTGAGCCTTGAGGTCTCTTAGAACCTGCTCAAAGTTGGACTTGTTCGCCTCGAAGTCAGCCTTTACAACATCCAACTGACAACAGGCGATCCTGGCCATCAGTCAGTTCTCCAGCGTCCCGTGATTGTCTGGTCGTCCAAGAATTTTACAGGCGCATCTGTGGGCTGAAGGAAGCCCATTGAGCCATCGGCAAAGATAACGTGATTGCCAGCTGCGTGGCGTGCGGTCGCTTTTTCAGAGTCGAAGACTCCATTGCCAGTGCCGCCGAAGGCCAAGCGCGTGACGAACTTGGTTTCGCCTCGCTTGAAATCAAAGTTGCCATCCTTGTTGTCGTAGCCAACCATGAATCCGTCATCCTTGAGAACTGATCCATCTGAGTAGGTCAGTCGAGTCGGATTGTAAGTATTGTTGGCTCCGTTCGTGGTCGTTTCTGTCAGCAGAATCAATCTGTCCGGATCTCTAAGCTGATAGGTGGGTGCTGCGGCGATAGGGAAGTAGAGTCCGTAGCTGAGTGGGCGACCTTTTTTTGTCGCAACCGAATAAAAGTGGCTGTGCTCTTCTGGCTTAGCAGAGGGGCAGACTGTATCGCCGCGCTTTGAAAGATGTGGCTCCACCAGGGTCATCCAGTTAATCGGTGCTCCGTCGATCAGCGAGGGACTTTCGTTGTCGCCAGATTCATAAATCGGTGGGAAACGGTTATCGTTGAGTTCGGCATAGCTCAAAAGGGCTTTGCCAATCAGCTGAATGTTGGTGCTGCAGACCTTCTTTTTGCCATCTTCCATCCACTTTGACCACAAAGGCCAGAAGAGAACAGTGCCGAATACCAGAACAATGGCCACCCACTTGATGTCGTTTTTGGTGACATAAGAAGCGGCCGGCGGACGACTGCCCTCCGGATTATCTGGGTCGTACTGGCTGCTCATGATTCTCTATTTGAGGAAGTGCGGGCAGAAGTTCGGGTCTTGAATCCGAACTCTTGAAGAACTTCGGGGAGCTTGTCTCTATCAAGGTAGAGAAGGTAGGCGCCGCTTCGGGTTTTGGGCTCGTTGACAGGCATGCTGCCCATCTTGATTCCTTCGGTGGGAACCTGCTGAGCAAACCAAATGAGGCTTCCCAATTCGCCGCCGCTCAGGCGTCGATCCAAAATTTCGACAGTCTTGTCGGCAACTAGAGGAATCAGAGTTGGCTGTTGAAGAATCTTGTCCTTAATCGCCATGATCAGCTCTTTTTGGCGATCCTGACGAGTGAAGTCGCTTTCGCCTGCCCCTTTTCTGAATCGAACATAGCCCATGGCTTGGTAGCCAGTCAGAACCTGCCTTCCTTTCTTGAGGTCAATGTCAAGACCGCCGCGAACGTCCTTGTATTCCATGTCCTTTTGAATGTAGACCTCGATTCCTCCGAGAAGATCGATGAGTTCTTGGAAGGCTTCAAAGTTGAGGACGACAGTGCGATCTACTGGCACATCAAAGGTGCGCTCGACTGCCTGCTGGGCGAGATCCGGGCCACCAAAGGAATGGAATGCGTTGATCCTTGACCCTGTGATTCTGGGATCGGAGTGCTTGTAGCCCACGTTTCTATGCCGGATGAAGGTGTCGCGGGGGATCGAAAGGGCAGAAATCGTCTTTCGATCAAAGTCAAGCTTGGCAAGAAGCATCATATCGCTTCTGGCTGAGGTACTTAAAATCTGCTTGCCGCCATAGTAGCGGTCTTCATCACACCCGAGAACGAGCAGGGTGAGAGTGTTTCCCTTGAACACGTTTTCTGGGGTCTGGCCCAGCATGCCGCCAACAACCCCTCGCAGGGTCTCGCTTCTCAGCATGAACCCTCCCAGCGAGAACGCTGTGAGAAGGGTGAGCATGAGGAACGAATATCCGAGAATTCGCCAGCCTCTACCCTTCCGTGGCTTCTTAACCTTCTCCGTCATAAGCGACTGTTCACTGTACCCCTCTTGATCCGTGGGTCCTGATTGAACCAACGCCCAGAAAGGGTCTTGCGTTCCTCCTGGGAGTCTGATACTCAGTTTAACCAAAAATCACGGAACCCCTGGCACAAGAATCGGTTATCTTAAAGTGGGGATCTTTATGACTGCTGCCAGGCGCGCCTTTACACTGATTGAATTGTTGGTGGTTATTGCCATTATTGCCATCCTAGCCGGGCTGCTTTTCCCCGTTTTTGCTCGGGCTAAGGCATCGGCTAAGCGAACCCAGTGCCTTAGCAACCTGCGCCAGATCGGCATGGGAATGGGGCTTTACATGGCTGATTACGATGATCTCTTCCCGAACGCTGTTGACGCAGCGGACAAATATTCTCCTGAGATCTGGAGCCACGAGCCTGAGTTCTACAGTCAGATTTTCTACATGCCCTTGATGAATGAGGCTTTGATGCCTTACGTTAAGAGCAAAGAAGTGTTTAAGTCGCCTGCTGATAGGGGCACGACGGTTTTGGAATCCCACCCTTGGATGGCTTTTCCCACCAGTCCTACAATGTTTCAAGTCTATGGGATCAGCTACTTCTATCGAACTGAGCTGACCTTCAAGCGTTACTCACAAACCAGCCTGCAGAATCCTGCGGCCGTCAACTTGATGTTCACGGGCGGAGGTCATTGGCATGGGAATGGGGGCCCCTTGACTGGCAACGAGGGTCCTGAGGAGTACTTCAGAAAGTTGAGGGAGTACAGGCACATCGTTCTATTCGGTGATTTTCACGCTAAGAGCCTGAGCTACAGTCAGTACCGCCAAGCCTGGGACACAGAGCTCTAGGCCGATTCCCCCGTCTTGATCCCAGCCGCCAATCAGAATGAACCTAATGTCGGCTGGGATCGGTTCATGTTCGGGGATGCTAACGAGAGAGGGGCTGACAGGTCCGGGCCGGTTCGATGTTCAGAATGGCCATCTCACGGAGTGGCGGGAGGGAGATGGAGCCAGCCACAAGGGCATTCTCATCCCCTGCTTTACCAATGCTCATTCTCACCTTGAGTACTACACCCTCATGGGGAAGACGGTGCTTGGAGACATGGGTGAGTTTCTAACCTCCATCGTTGCTCTCAAGGCCAAGCAGTCTCCGGAAGAGGTTTTGGAATCCTGTCGGCTGGCAGCAAAGAAGAACTTCGAGGGTGGAGTCGCTAGGATTTGGGAACACAGCGACAGGCCTGGATCGCGGGAAGCGATGGCTGAGTTTGGTCTGAAGGGGCAAGTTCAGAGGGAAGTCATTGACTTTTTCACTTCACCTTTTGTTGCATCCAGCAGGGAAGTTGCTGAGGCAGATCTTGCACCTGGGTTCTGCTGGGGCCCCCATGCTCCCTATTCGATCCATCGAGAAACGTTAGCCTGGTTTTCAGAGACGGATTGGCCCCTATCAATTCACTGTGCAGAATCTCTTGCTGAGGTTGAGCTTTTGACTACAGGCCACAGCAGTTGGGATTCTTGGCGTCTCGGTCCTGAAAAGGCTGCCTTGCCTACAACCTGCCAGACGCCGGTAGATCTCCTTGAGAGCCTAGGTTTTCTAAAGCCGGGTCGACAGCTTGTCCATTGCTGCGCCGTCAGCGACAGCGATATTGAGATCATGTCCAAAACTGGAGTCTCCGCGGCCCACTGTCCACGGTCGAACAAGAACCTCGACTGTCCCATTGCTCCGGTTCGGAGAATGAGAGAAGCTGGAATCAGGGTTGGTATTGGACTTGATTCATCTGCTTCCGCCGGAGAAATTGACTTTTTCGCCGAAATGAGAGAGGCGCTGACCTCCTCTCGCTGGCTTGGTGAGCCTTTATCGGTCGAAGACATCTGGCAGATGGCCTGCTACGAGGGAGCAGACGCAATGGGAGTTAGAGCAGAAGATGGTCCATGGATCTTGATTGAGGGAGTCGAATCACTTGAGGAAGCTTTGCTGGCCACTCCCGAACAAGTAAGGAGACTTTGATGAGTCGGCGTGATGAACTCTTTAAGCTGGTAATCGCCGTTCCTCCCGGGTCAGCGGTGGGTTATGGCGTTGTGGGTTCGCTTCTGTCTCCGCCAGTTTCCGGACTCATTGCCGGCAAATGGATGGACGCCTGCCCGGGAACAGGGGAAGTCCCATGGTGGAGAGTCGTCGGAGGCGATGGCAGCCTGAAGATTGGCAAAAAATCTCCGGAACTCGCTCTTGAGCAAAAGCGCAGGCTGGAATCGGAAGGAGTTGAGTTCGAGGGAGACCTTATCCGAAGAGAATTCCTTCTTTCCGGAGACGAGCTGCTGGCCTTGGCTTCGGCCCAAGAATAGAAATTAGAGCCCCTTGGCTGCTGTAGTCTTGTCGATCAGGATCATCCCTTTGTAGTAGTCAGCTGGGACAAATTCTTGAACGTAAAGCTGCTCTTTATCTGGGTAGAAGAGGGCGCCAATCGACCTCGACTTGGTTTTAGCCTTCAGTCCATCAGTGGACAGCCAAGCCATTGAGAGCTTTCTTCCAGCTAGATTGGATTCAAGGAAGTCTCTCGGAGCCGGCTTGACGGTGAAGGTTTCCAGCTTTTGACCGCCCGAAGCTCGGAAGCTGCCTTGATTGAAGGCAAAGCCAATGGGGAAGTAATCCTCCTTCAGCAGATCTCGGCAGTAGGCTCCCATCAGGCGGAACTGCTGCATGATTTCGCCGGTCGAGATGTGGCCGTTGTGAGCCCAAACAAAGGCCTTCTGTCCAGGAAAAACTGTCTTCAGACCATCTGCAATGTTCTGAGCCATCGACTTTTCTCTATGGTCCAGCAAGCGAACATTCTCTGGCGAATCGGCTGCCATTTGAAGGAACTTGATAAAGCTGAGCTGTTCTTTCCACAAGGCGGCTTTGTCAGAAAATTTCGTTGCGTCTTCTCTAATCGCCGCCTCTCCCTTGCCAGCTTTTTTCAAAAACTCCTTGCGATCCTTCAGATCAAAAGATTTCTCTTCGTGGTCTGCCACAAAGGTCAGCCACTCCCTTGAGTGAGGCATCATCTCCTTCACATCTCTGAGAAGACTCTTTGCTCCAATGTAGAACTCTTTCAGCATCGGGATGACTTCAGCTCGGACCTGATTGAATTCTGCGATCCATTCGTTTTCATCTGCCTGCAGAAGACATTGAAGGATCATCCGTGCCATGGGCTGATCTGCTGGGCTGACCTTGTTCAGCAGCGATTCTGCCCGCCCCCTGACTTCCGCCTTCTGTTCGGCGGTGAAGCGGGATTCGTCCATTTCGATCCACCAGGTTTCTTCGTCTGGACTATCCAGCTTGCTGAAGTAGTCTATTGCGCCAGACTTGCTCTGCATGTCAAACCCGTAGACTCTGAGCTGCTCCTTCGCATCCTTGCCTTTGTTGAACTCCCTCATCCAAAGCAGAAGGTCCAGAACTTCCTGGGTGTTCCAGGTCCAGAATCCTTGATTGGCGAGAGCAGCTTTTGGGTCTCCTTCGCCCTTTGTGACAAAACGATCCATGGCGATGCAGTCAGGCATGGAGGCTTCGAGGGCGAAGATTTTGAAGCCTTTCTTTTCAGCTAGATACCGAAACACTCTGTGCTTCATCTGAAAGAACTCTCTAGTTCCGTGGGTGGCCTCACCCATGGCGACAACTCTAGATTCTCCTATCGCAGCACCGATTACCCCGAGATCTTTATAGTCACCGCCGGGAATCACGGTGGAGAGAGGCACGAGCCGTGATGCGATATCGGTCTCTTGATCGGTCTTTGGACCGCCAATAAGGCAGGCTAGAAGAAGGGAGGTCATTCTGGGCTAAGTATCGCTCAATTCAAGCAGGAATCTTGCCTGCTTCTCTCAGGAATCTTCTCACTTTCTCGTGTTCTTTGATTCCCGGGGCAGACTCAACCCCGGAAGAAACATCTATCCCGAAAGGCTTGTGACGTTTGATGACATCGGCAACGTTTTCTGGAGTCAAACCTCCGGCGATAATCAGCTTGACCTGCAGCATCTCTTGAGCCTTGTCAACTGCCGTATCATCGAGCGTCTTGCCTGTGCCCCCGAAGGCGTCAGGGTGGTAGGGATCCATGACGACCTCGCTGATTCCAGCCTCCTTCAGCCGATCTCTGACTTGGATCCAATCGGTATCCGGCTTAGGGCGAAGCACGGGCCGAACCTTTCTTCCTTCAAAACTTGGGAGGGGTGAAGACCAATCCGGGATGAATTGGATCCCGAGGCTGCCAATATCAGGCAATGTCGATGGCAGAGGACCAAAAACAGCATAAGCAGCTACATCCGCCGACAGCCAGGCCGGAATTGCTGAAACGAAGCGAGGAGATGAAGGTTCGAGAATGAACCCGATTTCATCGGCCCCAAGAGAGATGGCAAGCTCGGCATCTTCCTGCCGCTTCATTCCGCAGATCTTGACTCGGGTCATCTCAATCCCAGCCCATGACCTCTTTGACCATGGTTCCGGGGTTCTCAGCGCGGCAGAAAGCTGTCCCGACCAGGACGGCTCTTGCACCAGCCTGCTGAACACGCAGAACTTGGTCGTGGCGAGCGATCGAAGACTCACTCACCATCAGGCGGCCAGGCTTCTCCAGAACCTTGATCAGCCGTTCGGTTGTATCGAAATCTTCGGCGAAGGTGTGGAGGCTTCGGTTGTTGATTCCGACCAGAGTCGCTTCGGTAGGAACGTGTTCAGCCTCTTCCTCATCGTGGACCTCCACTAAGACATCCATACCTGCTTCACGTCCAAGGGCATGAAGTTCCTCGATTTCATCGTGGGTCAGCATGGCGGCAATGAGCAGAATGCAGTCGGCGCCGAGGATCCGAGATTCCCAGACTTGAGCGGGGTGAATGATGAAATCCTTTCGAAGGCAGGGAAGTCCGCTTGCTTCTCGGCAAGCCGCCAAAAAGGTGTGATCACCCTGGAAGAAGTCGCGGTCGGTAAGGACGCTCAGGCAGTCGGCGCCTGCATCCCGATACTGCTGGGCGATCTCAGCCGGAACGAAGACTTCGCGGATCACTCCTTGGCTTGGGCTGGCCTTTTTGACCTCAGCAATGAGGGCGACTGGGTGAGAGCTTGTCGCAAGGGCCTCTCGAAAAGGTCGAACGGGCGCCTGGTCTAGAGCTTCCGCCCTCAGCTCGGCCATTCGGTCGGGCAGGGAAGCATCTTCAATTTCTGCCCTTTTGCGCAGGGCAATCTTTTCTAGAATTGTCACGCTGGCACGACCTCTCGCAGAACCTGCAAAACTCTTGCACCTTGGCCGGATTCCACTGCTTCTCTGGCTCTCAGGACAGATTCCTCAATGGAGAGATCGAGGCTCAGACTGATTGCCGTGGCCGCCGAGGGAAGGACTGCCCGGAAAGGAACAGAATCTGACTGAGTTAAAGCTGCCTCAATCAGACTGGCTGAATGCATGGGGTCTTCCCCTGGGGCAATTTCTTCCTGCGTGAGTGGGGAAGAGATGAACTGAGAAGCTTCCCATTTCTCAACTGAATCTGCACCGGCCCACCAAACATGGGTCGCACCCGTGGGAGTGATTTCGTCCAGTCCATCTGATCCGTGGACGACCAGGGCCCTATCGACTCCGAGGAGATGAAGAGCGTCCGCGGTCGGCTTCAGAAGCTTAGGGTCATACACGCCGATGACTTGCCGTCGTGCTCCAGCCGGGTTAAGCAGGGGGCCGAGCTGATTAAAAACGGTTCTGATCCCCAGAGCCATCCTGATCGGGGCCAGATTCTTAAGCGGTTCGTAAAAGAAGGGAGCAAAGAGAAAGGCAAAGCCAGCTTCTTTCATGCAGGTCTGCAGTCTTTCCTCATCAGGGGTGATCCCGATGCCTAGGGCGCTTAAGACATCGGCCGAGCCAGACCGACTGGTGACGGCCTTGTTGCCATGCTTGGCGACTTTTGCCCCAGCCGCGGCCGCGAGAAGTGCAGCTCCAGTTGAGATGTTGAAACTCGCCGATCCTCCCCCAGTACCGCAGGTGTCGACCAGTTGGTCAGACCCAAAATTGATGCTTCTCCCCAGCCTTCTAAGTGCCCCGGCAAACCCAGCAAGGTGGGCTCCTTTTGCTCCTTTAACCTGCAGTGAGGCCAGAAAGCCAGCGATAGAAATATGGTTTGATGGGTCTTCGGCAGAGGCGATGATGGTGTTCATTGCCTCGCGAGCCCACACGATCTGCTGATCATCTGGGACGAGGTTCCATTCGTCGGAGAGGAGATCGAGCATCTCCTGTCTCAAGGGCATGGTCCCAGTGTACTGCTCTGGGTTCTATCAGGGGTATTCTCGTCCTGATGCTGGCTGAGTTCCTTCCGATTCTGATTCTCATTGCCCTGGCCGCGATTGTTTGCACGGTCATGGTGGTTGGAAGCTGGGTGCTTGGACCGAAAAAGAAGGCATCGTTTAAGGAAGATCCTTACGAGTGTGGTGTCGAGCCTTTTGGTTCTGCCCGCGAAAGATTCCCCATCAAGTTCTATCTCACGGCGATTCTCTTTGTTCTGTTTGACATTGAAGTTGTCTTTCTATGGAGCTGGCTGACAGTTTTCAAAGACGCCAGTCTCGACTTTCAGATTTTCAGTGGAGCAGCCGTTGCCATTTACATGGTGATGTGGATCATTGGTGACTGGTACGCCATCAGCGTTGGAGCAATTGATTGGGACGAAGGCACGAGCCTTGCCCCAGAGAAGCTTGAAGCCAGCAAGACGACCGTTGATTCTGCCGCTGCTGCCCTGACCACCCTCAAGGGAGCTGCGAAGTAATGGCCTACCCCATGGTTGATGGTGAAAGGCTTGAAGCCGTTAAGGTTCGGCAGATGCTTGGCGATGCCCTGCTGAAGGTAAAGGAAGACAGGGGCGAAACCTACCTTTGCGTGAAGACCGAGAAGCTGACCGAAGTTCTGGCCCTGCTCAAGAGTGATCCGGATCTGGATTACGCTTACTTTGCAGAGTGTGTTGGTGTCGACTACCTGACTTGGAAGCACGAGAGAGACATGACCGGCCGATTTGAGGTGATTTACAACCTCATGAGCCTCAAGCATTCCTCACGCATTTTCGTTAAGGTCTCTGTCAATGACGGAGAAATGGTTCCGACCGCCAAGAATCTCTATCTGGGAGCCGAATATCCTGAGTGGGAGATTTGGGATCTGCTGGGCGTTGTCTTTGAAGGCAACGAAAGGAAGGAGAGATTCCTTCTGCCCGAAGACTGGATTGGATTCCCACTTCGCAAGGATGTCGGCCTGGGTGGGGAAGATGTTGTCTTCCACGGTGGGACCGAAGGTCCTGCCATCGAGGACATCATGATGCCTCACGCCGGTGAGAGCTTTGAGGGCCGAACCGGCTCTGGCGACGTCAGCGGACGTTGATCCACATTGTAAAGTGACCTAAGGTTTTAGGTCACTTTTTTCTTACAAACTTCTACTGACCGTCCGTTCAGTCAGGTGGACTATATTTTTGTCTACATTTCTGGCGCGGTTTTGATGTGATGATCTAGCCGGCCGCGCCTGGACCCTGAAGCAATTTATGTAAGCTTTATTCAAAGGCACTGAACTTCTAGATTCAAATGCACGTCATTGCAGTGAACACTTACTAAACTTGATCATTTTCAGTAGAACGATCAACTGGTGTATTTGTGTCGGGCATCAGTCATGCTGTTCAGCATGGTTGAGGGCATTTTGATATGAAAAAGGCATTTACCTTGATCGAACTTTTGGTGGTGATCGCCATCATCGCAATTCTCGCCGCTATCCTCTTCCCAGTTTTTGCCCAGGCAAAAGAAGCCGCAAAAAAGACTGCCAGCCTCAGCAATGTAAAGCAGATGGGAACGGCGACAGCCATCTACACCTCAGATTACGATGATGTAATGCCGCGAGCCTTTGGCTACTATCCCGGAATCGGCCACATGTGGCAGTACATTCATGATGTTCCTGCCAATTGGAGGGCAACCGGAGCTCAGTACATTGATTTCGCTAATGGCTCGCCCATGAACTCAACTGAGCCTTACAGAAAGAACTATCAGATGCTGGAGACGCCAGGCGCTGCCAAGAGAAAGTTTGCAGGCATCGATTACTCGGCTCCCCTTCGACCCTACGCGAGCATTGGCTACAGTTACAACGGACTTCTGCACAGCTACAGCGCCACCGCTATTGCCAGTGTTTCAACCACTCCGTTGTTTACACAGCTTGGCGGAAAGACCAACCTTGAAGGATTTGATTCCGCGGTCCCAACTCTGAACTGCAACGATGCCAACAGCCCATGCCAGTTCGTGCCGCCCTCAGCTTCTTGCGGTTCAGGCAATGGTCAGTGGACCGTTCTCTTCACAAACGTCGATTCTGCCTGGGTTTATGGCCGATCTCAAACCTGGACCATGGCGGATTCTAGTGCCAGGGTTAAGAGAGTCGGAATGCAGGTGCAGGGAAGAACTGATTTCAGAAATGACCCCTACACCCAATACCAGGCGAACGGAGTTCCTGGTGGCGGCTGGTACGACCAGTTTTACTGTCATCACTTGACCTTCTCTCCTGCTTTTGACGGCACGATCGAAGGCACTCCTTACGAAGAGGTTTGGTAATCAAATGAGATCTCTGCTCGCTGCCATCTTGGCTGGAGCTTTGGCTCTCGTCATGATCGGATGCTCAGGATCTGATCCTAACCCGAAAGTAGGCGATGCTGAAATCACAAAGGACATGCCGAAGACTCAGACCCCACCTGCCTCTGCTGCTGCAAGAGAGCAGTCTCAGCCTGCGGCTCCGACGGCTCTGCCCTTGGACAAGTAGCCTTCTTCGGCTGGAGCCGCATGCTTATTGCGGCTCTAGCTGAAGAAATTCTGTAAAAAGTAAGTAGTTACTTTCCAAACGTCCTAGTTGGGCGATTCGATGATCTCGCTGATATAAAATTTTTCTTGTCCGGACCTCGCAAGCCCGTAATGATTTGTCATTGTGGATGTAATTGTTCTCGTGCGCGGGGAGCTCGACGAAAGGCAGATTTGATCTGCACTCCGTCTGGAGATTCTTTTGCAATGAAAAAGGCATTCACCTTGATCGAACTGTTGGTCGTCATCGCGATCATCGCAATTCTCGCAGCCATCCTCTTCCCAGTCTTTGCACAGGCAAAGGAAGCTGCCAAGAAAACCTCAAGCCTCAGCAACGTGAAGCAGATGGGCACCGCCACTGCCATTTACACCGCTGATTACGACGACGTTTTCCCACGAGCGTTCGGCTACTACAATGGCATCGGCCACATGTGGCAGTACATTCACGACGTTCCTGCCAACTGGAGAGCAACCGGTTCGCTGTACCTTGAGTTCGCTTCTGGCTCGCCAATGAACGCAACTCAGCCCTACCGCAAGAACTACCAGATGCTGGAGACCCCCGGCGCTCCCAAGAGGAAGTTCCCAGGCGTTAACTATTCCGCGCCTCTGGTTCCTTACGCCAGCATTGGATACAGCTATAACGGACTGCTTCACGCTTACAGTGCAACAGCCACTGCCAGCGTTTCCACCACTCCTCTCTTCACCCAGCTTGGTGGAAAGTCGAACCTGGAAGGCTTTGACAGCTCAGTCCCCACCCTTTACTGCACCGACCCCAACGCTCCTTGTCAGTTCGTCGCTCCTTCCGCCACCTGCGGTTCGGGCAACGGCCAGTGGACTGTCCTCTTCACCAACGTTGATTCCGCTTGGGTTTATGGTCGATCACAGACCTGGGCCATGGCTGATTCCAGCGCCAAGGTTAAGAGAGTTGGCATGCAGATTCAGGGTCGAACCGACTTCCGCAACGATCCCTACAGCCGGTACACCCCAACTGGCAACCCCGGTGGCGGCTGGTACGACCAGTTCTACTGCCATCACCTGACTTTCTCGCCTCTTTACGATGGCAACATCAACTTCACTCCTTACGAAGAGATTTGGTAAGAAATGAAGAAGATTCTTTGTTTGATCTTGATCTCTGCCTTGGCTTTGGTCATGGTGGGATGCTCGGGTTCCGATCCTGCTCCTACCGTGGGTGATGCTGAAGTGACCAAGGATATGCCTGAGACTCAGGCTCCTCCTGCTTCGGCGGCGGCTCGAGAGAAGGCAGAACCTGCCGCGCCAACGGCTCTTCCTTTGGATAAGTAGTCTTTGGCTGAAAGCGCTGGCCTGATTGCCCTTCGTGGGTGATCAGGCCAGTTTTCTTGCAGTTAATGACTCCGATTTGTCAGTAGTGAAACAAACTTGAAATAAACTCAATGTATGTGTGATTTTTCACTTTTTTTGGCACATCTACTGAACTTTCGTGAAACTGTCACTTTTAGGCTTGATTCGCGGGCAGTACTTGTTCTACACTCCAACCGTTCGGTCTTTTGACTAGAGCAAGAGTCCTGAAAAATCTCAGGAACATTGCTGGAGTTGAAAGCGTCGGATGGTTTGGGCAGGTTTTCCTGTCTTCCATCTGGAGATTCATTTGCTATGAAAAAGGCATTCACTCTGATTGAACTGCTTGTGGTCATCGCGATCATTGCCATCTTGGCTGCGATCCTCTTCCCCGTTTTTGCTCAGGCCAAGGAAGCCGCCAAGCAGACCCAGACTCTTTCTAATGCAAAGAACATGGGCACTGCTGTCAACATCTACCTTGCTGATTACGACGACACCTTCCCCATGTCCACCAGCTTCAACAACGCTGCTGGTCTTTGGCGATGGAACACCATCATTCAGTTCCCAGTGGGCTGGAGGGGTGGCGCCTTCTCAACCGAGCCTCGACGCTCTGAAGACTCTTCCATGTGGGGCAACGCAGTGTTCCCCTACGTTAAGAGCACGGGAATCTACGCCATTGCTGGTGCATCGAGCCTTACCATCGCTGCTCCCACGGTTGCCAACAGCATCCTTCCTGCTGACAACGGTTTTGCTTACAACGGTCTTCTGCACTCCTACAGTGCAACCGCCGTTGCTGCTCCTTCGTCGCTGCCTTTGATGCACACCGGAGCTGGCAAGCAGAACTACAAGGGATTCCTGCTTTCCAACCCCAACCTGCTCTGCGACCAGGCTAGCCCCTCATGCAGCTACAATCCTGGCCGACACCCCCAGACTGGCGCTACCGGACAGGGAGGAACCATGTTCTTCGCCTGGGGCTGCAACCTCAACTCTGGCAACGTGAAGTACCAGGTTCACAGCAACAACTCCATCTACGTACGAGCCGACAGCTCTGCCAAGTCCCAGAGGATCGCCATGGCAAGCCGCGCAACCATCGCAGCCACCCCTGGCCCAGCCACCGACTTCAGGACTGATCCCAACACGGATTACCTCCCAGGCGGTACCTGTGCTCAGAGCTACTGGTGGGATGGATCTCACCCCTGGTTGTTCAGACCTGACTTCCAGCCCTGATAACTCAGGGATCGTCACTTGACAAGGCGGCCCGAAAGGGCCGTCTTGTCCCCTTATAAGGCCCAGTGGAAACTTAACGGCATGAAACAGATTGCAATTCTTTTGGCGCTTGTTGTGGGAATCGGTGTCGTGGCAGGCTGTGCCGGCCCGGCAGCTGATGAACCGCCACCCGTTACCAACCCTGATCAAAAGGCTGATGCCGCCGGCACTCCGCCCGCTCAGCTTGGCGTCGACTGATTCTGAACAGTGAATCTACTAAGGGAGTCCATAACCATGGACTCCCTTATTTCGTTTTGATCCCCACCTCCACCCTGTAAATGAGCTAAAGTTAAAAAGTTATGCGCATTGTTTCCGCACTGCTGTGCCTTGGCGCTGTCCTCCTGGCCATCGGCTGTGGCCCCCCTGGTGAGGTTTTGATGGAGAACAAAGAGGCGACCAAAAGGGCGCCCGGCTCCTTCGTGAGAATTGTCAACCTGCTTGATAAGCAGGTGAGGCTTAAGAGGGGGAATACGAACATCGGCTTCTGGGTCGAGTCAGAAGGATATTCCAAACCGATGATCACCAAGTCCGGCAAGGTGTCTGTTGATCTCTTGATCGAGCAGGCTGATGGCTCTGAAAAGTCCAGTCCCATCGAATTTGACTTCAAGCCTGAACTCGTCCATACGCTCGTCGTGTTTTCAGACGGTTCCCACGTGTTCACTGCCGGAGATCCCACCAAGTCGATCATGGGTAAAGAACTGAGCATTAGAGTTGTTGCGCCAGGCAACGCCGAAGCTGAACTGAGCAAACCGGTTAAGGTGAAGGTGGGCTCAGACGAACTGGATGTGACAAAGGGGCAGGATTCTTTGAGCCAAACTGGAGAGTACGAAGCCGTTGGACTTTCCGGCGAACCAAAGGGAAGTACGGATTCCAAGTGGGCATCCACACTTCTCATCATCGACCATAAAGGCCTGTCAGCCTATGCTATGCGAAACGGCGAAGAAACTGAGCCAGTGTCAAACTCCAACGCTCAGGGCGGCTAGCAGCCCTAAATCCTAAGGGCCAGAAAGGCAGCAAGTCTAACCACTAAGCTGTCTTTCCGGCCATAATTAAGCAAGCTCAAAACGAGCTTGCTTTTTCCATGAGCCAGGCATCCGCGTTCCAGCCCACCGCCTCCACTGAGTTTCAGAGGATCGGCGAAAACACGATGGTGGTCAACATTGGGCCTCAGCACCCTTCCACTCATGGCGTTCTTCGCTTGATTGTTGAGCTTGAGGGCGAAACCATCATCCAGTGCAAGTGCGTCATTGGCTACCTGCACACAGGGATGGAGAAGGAAGCCGAGTTTCAGACCTACCACAAGTGCGTCGTGATGACCGACCGCATGGATTATCTGAACGCCAACGGCAACAACCTGGCCCATGCACTTGCTGTCGAAAAGCTTCTGGGCTGCGAGATCCCGAAAAGGGGCCAATACCTTCGCGTCATTCTGGCCGAGCTGAGCCGAATCGCCAGCCACTGCGTATGGCTGGGCACCCACGCTCTTGATTTGGGCGCCATGTCGCCCTTCTTCTACATCATGCAGCAGCGAGAAATGATTCTCGATCTCTTCGAGATGTTCGCTGGAGTTCGCATGATGCCTTCTTGGATCGTTCCTGGTGGTCTGAGAGGAGATATGCCGGACGGTTTTGAGCCCAGGCTCCGCAAGTTCCTCAGAGAGTTCCTTGATGAGCTGAAGGTTCTTGAAGACCTCTTGGTGGAGAACCCCATCTGGAAGGAAAGGACGATGAACGTCGGAGTCCTTACTGGTCAGCAGTGTCTTGAAATGGGATGCAGCGGCCCCATCGCCAGAGCAAGCGGAGTTGCTTGGGACTTGAGAAAGAGCAATCCCTACTGCAGCTACGAAGATTTCGATTTCATGGTGCCAGTCGGTTCAGTGGGAGACGTTTACGATCGCTTCCTGGTCCGAATTGCAGAAATGAAGGAAAGCCACAAGATTATTCAGCAGGCTATTGATGGACTTCCTTCCGGCCCCTGGAACACCCTCGACCGCAAAATCGCTCCTCCGCCCCGTGAAGAGCTGGATAGTTCCATGGAGTCGGTCATCCACCACTTCAAACTCTGGACAGAAGGCTTCAGGCCTCCGGTCGGAGAAGCCTATGCTGGCATCGAAGGCAGCAAGGGTGAGCTCGGCTTCTACATTGTCAGCGATGGAACCAACAAACCCTATCGCTGGCACGAAAGGCCATCCAGCTTTATGAACCTGAAGTCGCTTGAGGTTCTCTCCGAAGGCAGAATGATCTCAGACGTCATCGCGATCATCGGTTCGATTGACATCGTGCTTGGCGAGATTGACCGCTAGAGGGTTTAGAAAGCTCTAAAGGTAGTGGTGCGGTTTTCGAACCTGGCTTTGCTGGGTCGAGAACCGCATTTTGTCTATTCAGACATGGGGTTCATCCCTTTGTGACCACCGAAGAATCATCAAATCAGACAACGCCACGTCAGGCAGGCATGGGACTCAAGTGCCC
Organism: Synechococcus sp. UW140; assembly: GCA_943369295.1. Taxonomy (GTDB): domain Bacteria; phylum Armatimonadota; class Fimbriimonadia; order Fimbriimonadales; family Fimbriimonadaceae; genus JAKRSE01. The sequence continues at coordinate 203,791 of CALRMU020000003.1, forward strand.
TTCCAACCTACACTTTAGTTGGATGAATCTCTGGCGGTTTATGTGGCTGGTTCTGGGCCTCACATTTACAGGCTTAGGATTCTTGGGAATGGTTGTTCCTGGCATGCCAACCACTATCTGCCTAATCTTGGCAGTGGCTTGCTTTTCACGAAGCCACCGGGGCTTTGAGCTTTGGCTGTTGAATCACAAGTGGTTTGGTACTCAGCTAAGGGATTGGGAGCAGAACAAGTGGATCTCAACCCGAGTCAAGGCGATCTCCTGCTCGGCCATCGTCTTCTTCACTGTCTTCTCTCTGTTTGTGATCCCGCCTTTGTGGGTTAAGGGAGTCGTTGCCCTGCTGGCCTTGATTGGCCTGGCCTACATTCTCACAAGAAAGACGAGACCGCTTGATGCCCCATATCCTGGTCCGATTGATCCGGACTCGCCTCTAGATTGGCGCAAGGATGCCGCGCGACGCCCACTTGAGTCGGTTCTTGAGAATGAACCGCCAAGGAAGGTCGTCTCCTCGGCCAGCAGCAAGTCCGATTCTTCTTGAAACCAAGATTTCTCCCGGTTCTTCAGCAGGGGGCAAGAGGTGAAAGAGAGAAGAGGATTCAAAGAGGGTGGTGCCATCATGGCTCCCGTTGATGCCATAGGCTTGTGCCAGTCTGCCCGGACCCTTGAGAAGCAGGAAATTGGTCTCGATCTTTGGCCTTAGAAGTCTCATGGCTTCCAACCCTTCAAGAGGTTCTGCAGCGCGGACCAAAACCGCTGAGCCAAGACCTTCTGGGCAGCAGACAACGTTCAGCATCCAATGGCATCCGTAGCTGATGTAAACGTAGGCTCGTCCTGGGGGACCAAACATCGCGGCGTTTTTGGGCCGAATTCCATGCCAGGCATGACTTCCTCTGTCATCGCTTCCGCCATAGGCTTCAGTTTCTACAATCCGAGCCAAGCGGCCATCCGGTCCGACAAGAAGAGAGCCCAGTAGAGCCTGGGCAGACTCGACTGGGCTTGCTTCAGCCAGCGTTTTCTTAATGGATTCAGGCCATGGCTGCATCTGCGCTTTCATTGGCTCTGGATGCTTCCATGTTGGCTCTCGCGTCGATTGGGTTCTCGACTGTTTCGTCAGCCTGAATCACACCGTCGCGGAACCTGATGATTCGGTTGCAGTGCTGGGCAATTTCGTCTTCGTGCGTGACGATGACGACCGTTTTTCCAGCTCGGTTCAGATCCTGGAACAAAGCCATGATCTCTTCGCTTGTGCGGGAGTCAAGGTTTCCAGTCGGTTCGTCTCCAAGAATCATGACGGGGTCGTTGACGATGGCTCGGGCGATGGCTACACGCTGCTGCTGACCGCCGGAGAGCTCGTTAGGCTTGTGGTCCATTCTCTGGCCGAGCCCGACCTTCTCTAGAGCCTTCTTTGCCAGCTCGGTGCGGTTCTTGGCACCGGCGTACATCAAAGGAAGCTCAACATTCTTGACGGCCGTAGTTCTTGGCAGCAGGTTGTAGCTTTGAAAAACGAAGCCGATGTACTTGTTTCTAACCTCGGCCAGCTGGTTGTCTCCCATGCGGCTGACTTCCTGACCGTCCAGCCAGTATTTGCCTTCGGTTGGTCTATCAAGACAGCCGATCAGGTTCATGAAAGTCGATTTGCCCGAGCCAGATGGACCCATGATGGCAACGAACTCGCCTTCCTGAATCTCCACCGAAACGCCTCGCAGAGCATGGACGACCATTTCGCCCATGATGTACTTCTTTGAAAGGTTCTCGACCTTGATGACTGTCTTGCTCATTCGTATCTCAGGGCCTCAATAGGCTGAAGTTGGCTGGCTTTAAGGGCAGGGTAGAGGCCGAAGAAGACTCCGACCGCACTGGCAAAACCAAAGGCCATGCCGACAGCGCTAAGGCTGAAAACCGGCGGCACTTGGAAGAGTCCAGCGACAAAATTGGTTGAGATGTAACCGAGCATGATCCCGATTAGGCCTCCCATAAGGCACATGATAATGGCTTCGAGCAGAAACTGAACGAGGATTGATTCTCGAGAAGCACCAATCGCTTTTCGCAGACCGATTTCTCTCGTCCTCTCAGTAACGCTCACCATCATAATGTTCATGATGCCTATGCCTCCTACGAGCAAAGAGACGCTCGCGATTCCGGCAAGCAGAATTGAGAGCAATTGGGACTGGGTCTGAATGGCCTGCAGAGTCTCGGCTTGGTTAAAGACCCTAAAGAGCTCGTCGCCGGCTGCGCTCCTACGAGTCCGGTAAAGAATATCCTCAACCATTGATTGGGTGATGACCAGCAGGTCGCTGGAAGTCGCAGACATGGTGATCATGCTGTACCGGTCTTTCATTCCCAACAGTCTGTACTGAGCTGTTTTGAGAGGGATGTAAACCTGATCATCAGGGTTGTTAAAGCCGCTGCCGCCCTTGTAATCAACTACACCCTTGACAACAAAGTTCTGGTTGTTGATCTTGACAATCGCACCGATTGCGTTTTGGTCGCCGAAGAGCTCTTCGTAAACTGAGTAGCCGAGTACTGCAACCTTGTTAAGCAGAGCATTATCCTGCTCTGTAAAGAACTCTCCCGAATGGAGCTTGCGAGCGTTCTCGATGAGCTGAATCTGAGGTTCTGCGCCAGTAACCTGAGTGCGCTTCATGTTGGCGCCGAACTTAACCGACGCCTGGCCGCCGCCTCGGCTTGAAACCACTCCCGTGATGTACTTAATCAAGGGAACTTCGTCCTTGATGCGCTGAAGATCTTCTGGCCTAAGAGTTGACTGGGCCGCACCGGCTGCCTGTCTGCCTCTCTGCCAGTTGGGAACAACGGTGATTCGGTTGGAGCCCATGATCTCAAGCTCCTCCAGCGATTTGCGTTTTGTGCCTTCGCCGATTCCGACCATGGCAATGACAGACCCGACGCCAATGACAACGCCGAGCATGGTCAGAGCCGACCGGAGCTTGTTAGCTCCGATCGCTCTAAACGCTGAAGTAACCGAATCTCCGATTCTCATCTTGCTCCGCCGGGTCTTCCGCCGCCTGGACCAGCTCCACCGCCAGCTCTAGACTGGCTGGGGCCCCGTGGGGCACTGCTTCCAAGGCCTCCCTGGGCTGCTTGGGTCATACGTTCTTGTCTCTCCCGCATTTCGGCGAGATTGACCTCCGCGATAACGACCTCATCGCCAGCCTGAAGACCTTCTAATACTTCTACGCCATCGTTTCCAACGTCACCCAGCTTTACGTCCCTTTCTGTGGGCTTCTTGGGGTCGGCAGACTTGACCAAAACGAAGGTGCGATCCTTGTCGCGCTTCACTGCCTGGGCGGGAACAATCAAGACGTCTGGCTTCTGGAGCTGAAGGAACTCGACTGTTGCGTTCATGCCGGGCTTGAAGGGTCTATTCTTCACCAGGAGGTCGGCAGGATCGACCTGAACTCTCACGCGGATCGCAGTAACTGCGCTTTCCGTTTCAGCAGCAGGAAAGATCCTCTGCACTACTCCCTTGGCCGATTGACCAGGATAGGCTTCAACGATGATCCTTGTTTTCTGGCCAATTGTTACCGAAGAGATATCGGCTTCATCGACTCGGCACTCAACGTACATCGAGGTGATGTCGGAGAGTTCGACAAGGCTGGTTCCTTCAGCAAAGGCGCTGACAGCGCTGGGGATGATCGTGCCTTCTTCAAGGTACTTGCGGGTTACCACTCCCGATCTTGGGGCAAGAACTCGGGTCTGGGCCAGGTTCTCTTTGGCATTTTCCGCTGCCACTTTGCTTCTCACTGCTGATGCGGCAGTCGCCTTGAGATCAGCCTGTCGATTCTGCACCTGAAGAGCGTTTGTTCTGGCTTCCTTCAGGCTTAGTTCGGCCTGAGCGACTGTCTGCTCGGCTTCTCGAACGGCTCGCACTGCCTGAACATCATCAGCTCGGCTCAGCTTGGCCTGAGCAAGAGCTGCTTCGGTCTGCTGAAGACGGGCGGTAAGAAGTCTGCGCTCGCTGGTGAGGTCAGCTTCGATGGTCGAGAGCCTCTGAACGGCAGTTGACTCAGCTGACTTAGCAGCTTCGTAAGCGCTTCGAGCCCTTTCGACACTGGCCTTGGCCACGTAGCCCTGCGCAAGCAGAGATTCCTGTCTCTTAAGCTCATTTTCGGCTGTGATTCTAGAGGCGACTGCCTGATTTTTGGCAGAATCTGCATCCTTGGCTCTCTGAGGTCGAGTGACCTTATCGAACTGATCGATGCTTACCTTGGCCGTGGTTAGGTCGGCTTCAGCCCTGGTGATGGCTGATCCAGTGAGGCCTGGCTGAGTTTCAGAATCCTTCTTTGCGCGATCCAAACGGATCTTGGCGAGTCGCAGAGAAGTTTCCGCCTGGCTGATTCGTGTCTGGGCTGCCTGTCGTTCCTGGACCAGGGTGCTTTCGGCGCCAGAGACTCGGGCCTGAGCCGCTGTCAAATCTGCTTCTGCCTGACTGTAAAGACTCTGAGTATCGGTGGGGTCAATGAGGGCCAAAAGGTCGCCCTGCTTGACGACAGACCCTTCTTCGACCAGCAGCTTATCCAGGCGGCCGCCTGCCTTGCTTTTGACATCAACGCGAGTCAGGGGCACCAATGAACCAACAGAGGAGGTTGACAGAATCAACTCTCCCTTTGTGATTGGCGCATAGGTGTATTCAATTTCCGCTCCCTTGTCAGTGTCTCTGAAAAGGAAATAGCCGAGACCCAAAAGGGCCCCGACTCCAACAAAGGCAAAAAGCCAACGATTCTTCAAAGGCTACTCGCCCTCCCCTGGCATGGCTCTACCCATGGCAAGTCTGAGACGAACGTCTGAAAGGATTGCATCATATCGTGCTTCTACGAGGTTGGATTCTGAGGTGGTCAAGGTGACCTGGGCGGTCAAGACCTCAAGAATTCCAGCAGCGCCTTCCTTCTGAGATTCAACAGCGGCGCGGTAATTCTCTCTGGCGGCTTCGAGAGCAAGCTGTGCCGCCTGCAGCCTCAAGGCGTTCTGAGTGTATTCCTTATAAGCTGACTCAATTTCCGCTCTGGCCTGTCGCTGAGCCTGAAGGAAGGTTGCCTCAGCAGAATCGACGCCAAGCTTGGCAGCTCGAACCTGTTCTTTGGTGCGGAACCCATCATAAAGAGGGTAGCTGACATTGAAGCTGAGAAGGCTTCGGTCGGAGACCTGCTCGGAGAAGGATCTTCGGTAGGTGGCATCAACCGTGTATCGCAAGCCGCCATCCAATCCAGCCTGTTTGACTTGGATCCTCTCGATATCAACTCTTTTTGACTGAGCCTGAAGGTCGGCTCTGTTAGTCAAGCCTTCTTTGATGGCTGCATCTAGTGCGAAGTCGAGAGTCTTGAGGCTGTAATCCTGAGGATTTTCAAGAGCGGGAAGCTCTTCGTATCCCCAGCCAAGAACTGCCTTGAGGTCGGCCTGAGCGGTCTGAATCCTGTTCTGAGCTGTCAGCTGGCTGACCTGAGAGTTGAGGAAGTCGGCCTCGGCCTGCTTGATGTCCTTCTTTGGGGCATCGCCGATCTCGTCGCTGGCTCTAAACTTCGTCTGGTCGAGAATCAGCTTCGCTCGGTTGACCTGGTCGTTTTGAACGCGCAGAAGCTCCTGTCGTCGCAGAGCCTCATAGTAGCGGTTGTGAACGTCGAAAAGGGTCTGACGCAGAGTCTGAAGGGAAGTCAGAGCCGTTGACTCTCGGCTGATTTCAGAGGATCTGAGGGTCAGGCCGCGGCTGCCGGAATCAAAAAGCCTCCAGGCAACATCAATCTGACTTGTTAGATCATCAACGTTCTGCCGAGTTCTAAAGCCCGTGAAGGTTTCATTCCGGCCGAAATCCTGGGTGGCGCTGGGTGTGACGGTGGGAAGGAATGAAGCCTTGTTTGCTTTGACATTGGCCTTTGCTGCTTCATAATCAAGAAGCGCAGCGCGCACCGTACCATTTCTCTGCTTTGCCGTCTTCAGGGCTTCGGTCAGAGTCAGGTTTGCCTGAGCCCAGAGTGGTGAAGCCGCAAGGATCCCTGCCGCGAGAGCAAAGAGTCGGTAGGTGCCTGGGCGAATGCCGAATCGAAAAGTTGCCTGCTGCATGAATCTGAACCTGCCGTCCTATAGAACTGTATCCTCTTTGTGGCACGGTGGCAGCACAAGGAATCACATCCTGGGACGTGTGGCGTCACTGAGGAAGACGATGGGAACTCAGGAATGATCAGAAAAAGATTGCCCCCGGGCGATAAATCGGCCTCTTAGTCCCTCAGGCCATGGCCATTTAGAGCGATCAAGGTAAAAGGGTTGTATGTCCTCCGCAGCCAACCTTACTTATGCCCAGATCGAAGCTCTTCTTGGAGCGGAGGCCGAAACTCTTCTTGCTCATCAAAGCAAGACAGTTTCTAAGAGTCAGCTTCACCTTCCAGGACCTGACTTCATCAACCGAATTTACTCTCTGACCGACAGGAATCCTCAGACTCTGAGAAGCCTTGGTCAGCTTTTCAACACAGGACGACTGGCCGGAACTGGTTACATGTCCATCCTTCCTGTTGACCAGGGAATCGAGCACAGCGCCGGAGCAAGCTTCGCTCCGAACCCCGAGTACTTTGACCCCGAGAACATTGTCAAGCTGGCCATCGAAGGCGGCTGCAGTGGCGTCGCTTCAACTTTCGGAGTCCTTGGCGCTGTTTCTCGCAAGTACGCACACAAGATTCCTTTCATCGTTAAGATCAACCACAACGAGCTGTTGACCTACCCCAACAAGGCTGACCAGCTAATGTACGGCACGGTTGAGCAGGCTTGGAACATGGGCGCCGCCGCTGTTGGAGCCACCGTGTACTTTGGCAGCGAAGAATCTGGCCGCCAGATCATGGAAGTTTCTGAAGCTTTCTCACGGGCTCACGAGCTCGGCATGGCCACCATTCTTTGGTGCTACATGAGAAACAACGCCTTTAAGAAGGACAAGGACTACCATGTTTCCGCCGACCTCACGGGTCAGGCCAACCACCTTGGCGTCACGATTCAGGCAGATATTATCAAGCAGAAGCTTCCTGAGAACAATGGCGGCTACAAGGCTTTGAATACTGGCGATTCTAGCTACGGCAAGCTGGATGAAAGGATCTACACCGAACTGACCACTGATCACCCCATCGATCTGACCCGCTATCAGCTGATCAACTGCTACATGGGTCGAGCAGGTCTGATCTCTTCCGGCGGACCTGCCGGCAAGAACGACCTCGCTGAGGCAGTGAAGACGGCAGTCATCAATAAGAGAGCCGGCGGAACTGGCCTGATCTCTGGTCGTAAGGCTTTCCAGAAGCCAATGGTCGAAGGAGCCGCTCTGCTTCAGGCCATCCAGGACGTCTACCTGCTGGAAGACGTCACGATTGCGTAAGCAATTGAGGTTACAAAAAGAGGGGAGTCGACTTTGTTGAAGGTCGACTCCCCTCTTTTTTGCCCCTAACGATTCTGAACTAAGGCCGGTTACTGCTAACCAGCCTCTAGTGGTGTTTTTCAAAGGGATTTCAGTTTAATTTTGAAAGGCTAAATTGTACAGATAGCCAACCCCCACCCCTTCCTGGGAAGGGGCTTTGTTTTTTTGGCGGTTTTCGACCCTCCGCCTTACGGCTCGGTCGAAAACCGCATCTAGGTTCCGAAGCTGATTTCGGCAATCTTCGTCCAGGACAGCATCAAAAATTGAGTGAACTGACCCTAGTCTTTGTCAGTCCGGAACGGGCTAACAGGCAGACCCAACTCGTTGACCAAGTTCACAGCAGGGTTGTCTGCCCATGCGTAGCGGACGTCCGCAACTTCAGCTCCGCCAGGAAGGGTGACCGTCACAGAAACCCCGTCGATCTTGGCTGTGGCCCACTGCCAGGCTCCGCCTCGAGTTCTGGCCGCAAAACCAACTGGATCCTTGCCATCAGTCGTCGAAAGGGTCTTAGCATGCTTGAAGCTGATTACAGCTGCACCGTTGCGGATCAAAACCTTGTCTGGCCGCGGACTGTTGCCAGCCGGTTCAGACCCTTTGAAGAGGAAGGATCGGGCTGACATTGCCAGCCTTTCACCGACATCCTTTTTGTTGCGGGGGTGAATGTCATCAGCCTCGCCGATATCGATGATAACGGCAGAACCAGTGTTTTTAAGCTTCAAGGCAGCTTCCTGAGATTCTCTCAGAGCCGCCCAGGCGCTGTTGCCGGGCTGGGGGCTTCGAGCCATGTAGTTGGCGAGTTGAACATAAAGAAAGGCCATGTCAGGCTGACCAAAGGCTTCTCTCCACGATTGAATCATGCCAGGGAAGAGAACGCTGTACTGCTTTTCACGACCAACATTGCTTTCACCCTGGTACCAAATTGCACCCTTGAGAGCAAAAGGAACCAAGGGCCGGATCATTCCTGAATAAAGGGATGAGGGAGCGTTGGGGTTGAAGGGGCTGGGAGCATTGGCGGGAAGGGCAGGAACACCCATCTCGATTTCGAACTTCCAATCACCAGCAAGTGAGATTGATTCGCTTCCCTTAATGAGCTTCAAGTCAGCAGCCTGTCCATTGATTCCCCCTTCACCACCGGTATCAAGCACTCGGACGGCGATAGTGTTTTCACCTGCCTTTAATGTGCCAGCGGGAAGGGTGTAAAGACGAGGATGCTGCCAGTGGTTGGGAGTCTGGGAGTCTGTTTCTCCAATCTGCCTGCCGTTGACATAGGTTTTGTCAAAGTCATCAATCGGCCCCAAGCTGAGCTGAATCGTCTGTCCAGTCCATTCGGCTGGCACTGTGACCTTCTTTCTGAACCAGACGATTCCGTTGATCTCCAAGCCGGGAATGGAACTGAAATTGTTGGGGAGGGATGCCGTTCTCCAGGCGGCATCAGGGAACTCGGCCGTGTGCCAGCTTCGTTCGGCACCCTTGTTGCCTGGGTCGACAATCGGGCCAGGGTTGCGAGAAGCCTTGGCCAGTTCGGGGTTTTCCTTTTGGAACTTCTCCCAATTGGACTGAAAATTTTCGACCAAGGGCTTAGTCTCGGCGAGTGAAGCCAGCTTGGTGATGGGGGTCCAGGCTTCGGCCGGTGTGCCTCCCCAAGATGAATCGATCAGGCCGACTGGCGCCTTCTCTGAAAGGTAGAGGGATCGACCAAAGTAGTAGCCGACTGCGCTGAAGTCTTTTGCCGTTTCGGGTCGGCAGATCATCCACTCGCCCTGCACATCTCCTTCCCAGAAACTGTCTGCATTCTTGGCGACCTTGAAGAGGCGAATCTCATCGAAAGAAGCTGAGGCAACTTCCCGGGCAGCATCGTTGGCGGCGGAGAGGGGCCATTCCATGTTGCTCTGGCCAGAGCAGATCCACACATCGCCAACAAGGATGTTGTTGTAGGTCAGGGTGGTGCGGCCGTCTGTAACCACCATGTCGCCGCCAGGGCCAGCTTTCAGATTTCTAAACCGAACAGTCCATCGGCCATTCGCATCGGCGGTCACAGATTTGGTCTGGGAAGCGAAGGTGACCTTGACCAATCGACCGGGCGAGGTTCGCCCCCAAATGGGAACAACTGCGTTCCTCTGCACCACCATATTGCTGCCGATGATGGCGGGCAGTTTCAGGTCAGAAGGTGTCTGACTGAGGCTTTGAAGAGCAAGCTCGAATCCGAGAAGCATAGTATTGACCTTAGCACAGGATTAAACGCCTGAGCCAAAGCCGTATGGCAGCCGCAGGGCTTTAAGTCACAATTAGCCCATGTCCCGCCCCTTCACTCTGCCCCTGGGCGCCGAGGCTCCGGCCTTTCGGCTTCCGGCGACAGACGGCCGCGTTCTCTCGCTGGAGGATTTTACAGAGTCTCACCTTTTGGTAGTCTTTTTCACCTGCGTTCACTGCCCCTATGTGATCGGGTCCGATGAGAGGACTCGAAAGATCGCGGAGGCTTACGCATCGAAGGGCGTTAATTTTGTGGCCATCAACTCCAACTGCTCTCAGGTCTATCCGGCTGATGGGCTTGAAGGGATGAAGGCCAGAATGGAGGAGCACAGGTTCCCTTGGCCCTTCCTGAGGGATGAATCTCAGGAAGCGGCTCTGGCTTATGGAGCCCTCAAGACTCCTCACTTCTATCTGTTCGATGAGGGCCGTCGTCTGGCTTACACAGGGCGGGCAATCGATACTCCTCGGGATCATTCAGCTTCGACAACTAGAGATTTGGAGGATGCTTTTGATGATCTCTTGGCTGGCAGGGAAGTGAGAGTGCCTCTGACGAATCCGGTTGGCTGCAGCATCAAGTGGAAGGGCAAGCCTTCCGGCTGGCGTCCTGATGAAGCTTGTGACTTGGTTTAGTTGTGGAGGTCGCCTGCCCAGCGTCGCTTAACTGTGCTATTGGCATCGCCAGTGCAAAGAAGGTGTGGATATCACTCTCCTGCAGTCGGCAGCTCATCACTGATTTCTGGTTGAGCACTGGCGATGCCAGTGGCACAGAGCTGAGTGCACCTAGGTGAATGGTGCAGGATTTAGTCGAATTCATAGCCCATTGGGGCTCACGGGAACGAAGGGAAGGACCCGGAAGAGTTCTCTGGCTCTGAGAGAAATGGGTGCCACGACCTTCCGAGGCATCAGCCGAGGCAGGTCGTGATTTGCCGAGGACAATTTGAGGCTCTGTCATTCACGACCTGGATCTCGTTCCTCGATCAAGGCTCGTGGCACCCAAAACTCTCTATTTGAAAACTCTTGCTGCTCGACAGCAAGCCTATCGAACAGGCTTCCCCAAACCCTGTGGCCCTGAGAAAAATAGGGTGCCACGACCTTCCGAGGCATCAGCCGAGGCAGGTCGTGAAAAGTCAATCAGCAATTGATGAGTATTCATTCACGACCTAAATCTCGTTCCTCGATCAAGGCTCGTGGCACCCAAAACTCTCTATTTGAAAACTCTTGCTGCTCGACAGCAATCTGATCGAGCGGGCTGCCTGGACCGCTGATAAGTTTGACCAGGACTTGATCGAAAAGACTAAATGGGTCCGGAAGCAAGCCCTTCGAGTGGCTCCGAGGCACGAGGAGACGCTCGATGGGCGTAAAGCAAGCTTCCCCCTTTCGCCAGTGTGGTTACAGGAACGGCATCTGTCTTTGCGGAAGGGGATCGAGGGGGATGGCGAGTATCGGCTGAATCTTCCAAGTCAACAAATCTAGCACCCTGTCTTCCTCCCCAATCATCCAACCTTACAAATCTTGTTAGATTCATCTGGCCCAATTTGGTTAAGGTTAGGTTATGCTGAAGGTGTGACCTTTCTTCAAAGGTGAAGGGAGGAAGCACCCCCACAGGAGGGAAATCACAACGTGAAAGCCTATTCGCCCCAAGACATTCGCAACGTGGCCATTGTAGGTCACAGCGGCGCAGGCAAGACCATGCTGGTGGAGCACATGCTCTACACGGCCGGCGCCGCTGATAGAATCGGCACAACCGAAGCGGGAAACACCCATTCGGACTTTGATCCACTGGAAACCAAGCGCAAGATTTCGATCAATGCCGCTCTGCTGCCCATCGAATGGCACGGAGTGAAGATCAACATGATCGACGTCCCCGGTTTTCCAGATTTCGTCGGAGACCTTGAGGCAGTGGCAAGAGTCGTCGACTCAATGATCTTTGTTGTTGAAGCAAAGAAAGACCTGGACGTGGGCTTTGACTTAGCCTGGGAAGCAGCTGATAAGAACAATCTGGCCCGCTGCATTTTTGTCAACAAGCTGGAAAAGGACAACAGCGACTATGACGGACTAATTGACACCCTTCACGAAAGATTTGGCCGCAAGGTGGTCAACGTTCAGATTCCCATCGGAAAGCAGTCCCTTTTCAGCGGAGTTCTTGACCTGCTGAACATGAAGGTTTATAAGGGCCGAGACAGGGGAGTTGAGATTGAAGACATCCCCGATGACTACATGGCCGAAGCCGCTCTGCGCCGCGAGAAGATGATGGACGCCGCCGCGGAGGGCGACGATGACCTAGCCATGAAGTACTTGGAAGGCGAAGAGCTGACCGAAGAAGAAATTGAGCACGGCCTGCTTTTTGGCACCAAGGAAGGAAAGGTTGTTCCTTTGCTGCTGGGTTCTGCCGCTACTGGAATCGGTGTTGCTACTCTGCTAGACCGAATCGTGGGAGAGCTTCCGAGCCCGATCTACCACCCCTTCAGCGTTGGTGGTCAGCTATACTCTGAGGATGATAAGGGCCCCTTGGCTGGCTTTGTCTTCAAAACCACCGCCGACCCCTTTGTCGGCAAGATCAACTTCGTCCGGATTTTCAGCGGAACCCTGAAAGTTGACGACATTGTCCACAACGTGACCCAGGGCCACGACGAAAAGGTCCACAACTTCTTTATCCCTCACGGAAAGGAAATGGAGCCTGCCACAGAAGTAAGGGCGGGCGACATCTGCGCCATTGCCAAGCTGCAGGATACGAGGACGGGAGACACCCTCTCCAGTAAAACCAAGCCTCTGCACCTTGACCCCATGGTCTTTCCACCTCCCGTTTATAGAGTGGCTATTCACCCTGTCAGCAAGACGGATGAAGACAAACTTGGTCCGGCACTGCAGAAAATTCTTCAAGAAGACCCAACCCTGCATTACATTCGAGAGCCAAACACCCATCAAGAGCTTCTGGCTGGAATGGGCGACATTCACATTGAAACGGCGGTCGACAAGCTGAAAGTCAGGTTTGGCGTTTCCGTCGAGATTGTGGAAGCCAAGGTGCCTTACAAGGAGACTCTGAAGGGATCTGCCAAGGCACAAGGCAAGTACAAGAGGCAGACAGGGGGTAAAGGCCAGTACGGTGATTGTCACCTTGAAGTTGGGGGACTTCCGCGAGGCGGAGGGTTCCGGTTTGACAATGTTGTTGTCGGCGGAGCGATCCCTAAGAACTACATTCCTGCTGTCGAAAAGGGTGTCAAAGAGGCTATGGAGCGAGGCATTCTTGCGGGCTTCCCAGTGGTTGATGTCGAGGCAAAGGTCTTCGATGGTTCTTACCACGATGTAGATTCCAGCGAAATGGCCTTTAAGATGGCTGGTCAGATGGCCTTTCGAGCCTGTGCTGAGAAAGCTCAGCCTGTGATTCTGGAGCCGATCTACGACCTTGAAGTCGATGTCCCTGATGAGACTGTCGGAGACGTTGTGGGAGACCTGAACACTCGCCGTGGCCGAATGCAGGGCATGGAACCATCGGCGGCTGGCCGAACCATGATCAAGGCTTCAGTCCCTTTGGCCACCATGATGCGCTATGCCTTGGACCTGCGGTCACTGACCAAAGGACGAGGCAGGTTCAAACAGAGTCTGCTCGGATACGAGGAGCTGCCTTTCAATGAAGCTGAAGGGATGATTAAGGCTCACAAGGCGGCGACTGCTGGTCAAGAAGATCACTAGTTGATCTTGCCTTTGAGTGGAAAAGGGGGCGGCTCGAAAGAGCCGTCCCCGTTTTTCTGCAGCGTCCTGGACCAAGCTGACTAACAGCCTGAAAGCTGTCTTTCCCAAACAACCTGATTCTTAGCATCGAAAGCAGAAAACACGACCTTCTTTAACATGTTAGAGGCAGTGGGGAAGCCAGGGACCCTGTTAGGCAGCTGATCCAACAGCTCGCCCCAGCCCTGCATATCTTCATTGATCTCAATCATGCCTTCGCCGTCATCCAGCACCAAGCTGACCTGTTCGAGGTTTCGGCTACCCTTTTTGAAAGCCACCGCTCGGCGCAGAGACTCCCAACGAATCTTCTTAGTGACTGGCTTCGCCAGATCGCGGGGGTGAGTGACCCACACATCCTCGTCTGTCCATGCAACAAGAGGCTGGACTTGGCGAGGGGTGCTCAGCCACTTAGACATCCAAACTGCTGCCTTTCCGAGGATCTTTTTCATTAGATTTGTCTCCTGATCCTCACAACTCACGGGGCGGGCGGCTAGTGCCAAGACCCTGGGTATGGTCTCAGGACCACACCCAGGAATGAGTCGGCTCGCCTGAGCGGCTATTCGGCGTCAGACAGCCTGAATGTCTCGTGCAGAATGGCGACTGCTCGCCTCAGCTCAGATTCTGGCAGCAGGATTGAGATGGAAGTCTCGCTGCCTGTCACCTGGACGACAGGGATTGACCCTTCATCAAGGGCAGCCAGGGCACGGTAGCTGGCTCCGGCTTCGCTGACGGCCTGAGGTCCGACGACTGAGACCATAGTCAAGCCTTCTGAGACTTGGATCGGCACTGTGACCGGCTTGCCCAAAGTCTTCATCAGGTCGATTTGGGTGGCACAGCCTTTGCTCGGTTCGCTGCCGATCTGGACGACATACAGCTTTTTGTCCTTCTCTCCCAAGGGCAGCACCAGGCCATCGAAGAGATCGATGATCATGGGGTACTGGTCTCGCGGGACAGCCCAGCCAATGCCCGCATCGCTGAGATTCACCATGAAGAGGTTGAACCCGTACTTGGCCAGCATTCCGTACACCTCAGATTCAAAGGCTCGACGATGCTCGGGATCAACTCCCGTGATATCCATCTGGAGGCTGACCAGTTTGCCCGTATGGGCGACACCTGTTGCGTAGCGGAGACTGGCTCTGTCTACTGAAACGATCTCGGTGCCGATGTCATCAGAGAAAGTGTTTTTGACCCAGAGGGGCACCTGAGAGTGCATGGCAATTTCTGCCGCTCTGGGGTGAACAACCTTAGCGCCTAGGTGAGCAATTTCTGCCACTTCGGCATAGCTGACCCGCCTGAGTGTTGGAGCGTGGGGAACGTAATCGGGGTCGGCAGTCTTGACTCCGTCAACGTCGGTGTAAATCTCAATGGCATCGGCCTTGAGAGCGGCTCCTAGAGCCGCCGCCGTGGTATCGCTGCCGCCACGGCCGAGGGTCGTCACATCCGTTCCTGGGAATCCTGGTCTCTGATAGACCCCTTGGAACCCGCAGACGACAGGAATCACTCCTTCCTGCAGAACGTGCAGGATTCCGGAAGGATCGACGGAAGTGATTCGTGCGTTGCCGTAGATGCCATCGGTAAAGATTCCCGCCTGGCCGCCCCGCATTGCCATGGATTTATGGCCAAGCGTTTTAAGCAGGTGGGCGAAGATGACCGACGAAAGGATTTCGCCGCAAGCCATCAGCAGGTCGAGCTCGCGGTTATCTGGCACAACACTCGCGTCGATCTCTTTGAGAAGATTGATGAGGGTATCGGTCGCGTAGGGTTCGCCGCGGCGGCCGATAGCGCTGACAACAACTACGGGGCTGATGCCCTGCTCGCGGGCAGAGACGACCCTGAGGGCCGCCTGCATTCTGGCTTCCGGAGTTCTTACGGAAGTTCCGCCGAACTTAAGGACCCTGATCTTCACGCCAGGCTCTCCCTAAGAATCTGGACCTTGGCCGCAATTTCCTTGGCACCTTCTGTGTCGGTGACGATCAAGACCCTGTCGTGCATGTCGCCGATGTGAAGAATCTCTGCCTTAGTCTTGATGGCTTCGCTGAGGACATGGGCGAGCAGGCCTTCATCGTCTCTCATGTTTACAGCCGGGATGAGGAGAATGCTTCGGCCCTCGCTGAGCTTCACATCCGCATCGATGTTGGCCAAAACTTCAGCCGCCTTCTTGGCCTGATCGGCACTGATGACGAAACTGACCCCGTTGTGGGTGAACTTTAGGAAGTCGATGCTCAACCCATTGGATTGAATGATGTTAAGGGCTTCTAACCGGCCATTTTTTGCTTCTTGGTCAGAAAAAGAGACAAGGACCTGGGCGTAAGAATCCCTAACCAAGGGTTCGCCCAGACCCCTTGGAAGATCGAAAAAGGCGGCGGTGGAGTTCATTGAGGCAGAGTGATTCGGTCGATTTCTAGAAGAATGTCGTCACTTAAGGAGACTCCGCTGGCTCCCACGTTTTCGTTAAGCTGTTGAGGGCTGGTAGCCCCGATAATGCAGGCAGAGAGGTTTTTCTGCCTTAGGCACCAGGCAAGAGCCAATTGTCCAACGGTAATGCCGATTCCCTCGGCCAGCTTCTTCAGCTCCTGCACTTGGGTCAGTCTTTCTTCGGTCATAAAGGGCCCCATCCACTTTCCCTTCTCGGCATCGGCGCCTCGGGTTCCTGGCTGGGGAGCCTGGCCCGGCAGGTATTTGCCAGTGAGGACTCCTTGTGCCAAGGGAGAGAAGACGACTTGCCCCAGGCCAGCGGCTTCGCTTGCAGGAATGACTTCGGCTTCAATATAGCGTTCAAAAATCGAGTAGCGGGGCTGGTTGCTGATGGGGGCGTAGCCTCCGATTTCTTTGGCAATAGCGGCTGCCTCGCTGATCTGGGGTCCGCTCCACTCGCTGACTCCCCAATAAAGGATCTTGCCCTGGCGAATGAGGTCGGAGTAGGCGGCGACCGTCTCCTGCACCGGGGTTTCTGTGTCGAACCTATGGCACTGAAGCAGGTCCAGATAGTCCGTACCGAGTCTCCTAAGAGACGCGTGGACACTTTCGAAAATGTGCTTGCGGCTCAATCCCCTGTCATTGGGGGAATCGGTCATAGGGAAGTAGCACTTGCTGGCAATGACCAAGTCCTGCCTGCGCGGACCATCCTTTAACGCTTCGCCGAGGGCGGTTTCGGCGGCTCCGTTGGCGTAGACGTCGGCAGTATCGAAAAAGAAGATTCCCAGGTCGTAGGCGTGCTTGACAATCGCCGTGGTATCCGACTGGGAAAGAGTGCTTCCTTGCGTTAGCCAGTTGCCCAAAGCGATTTCGCTGACCTTCAGGCCACTGCGTCCGAGATTACGAACCTGCACGGGGTGAAGGATACCGTTCGGGGGTCAGGTGTCCTGGTCTGGCGTATTGGTCAGCCATGAACTAGAACTATCTTTACACCTCAGAATGTGAAATAGTTGATGGATCACCCTTGGTGTGGAACCTGCAACTGTTTCAGCACACTCGGACTAGAGGCGAAGAAATACGCCTACAGGAGGATCAGTCACGGTGGATTTCGAAGGAGTTGAACCGGCTAAATTCCTATGGCGCTTCGAATTGATCTCGCTAAAGATTGCTGTGAAACTTTCTGCAATTGATGATTCAGAAAAGATTGAGCAGGCAACTCGCCAAGGTAAGAGTCACAATTTCTAATGTAAGTTAATCTGGTTTTCTAGAGCAGAAAACACAAAACCCATGATGCACCCTATTTTCATCTATTCTATAGCGACCTTAATCCTGTTGTTCTCACCTGTCACCTTGTTGATTTTTGACGAGGCTGGCAAGAAGCTGAGACGTTGGATGATGGTCTATGGCAAGACATACCAAAACCTGACTCCTGGTTTTCTTGATCCATTCAAAGTCGGGAGCGCAAGGATGCACGCTTCATCTGGTGCTGGCATTGTCTGGTCAACGCCAAGCATTATATTCTTTCTTGCCATTTCCTTGCCTGACCTTGAGGCTGCTTTCCAAGTTGCTATTTGGTCGTTAGCTTTGATTCCTTCAGTGTTTGCAACTATCATAATCCAATGGAATAAGATCAAGAAAGAGGAAAGGGAAGATGTTGACGCTGAGTAGTCTGTTCCTCCCATGCAGGTCGAAGCTTGACCTTAGAAATCACGGAACGAACGCTGCTGTGATCTATTGTTATAGTAAGAAATGCACTAAGCTTCAGTTAGGTTGCAGAAGATGACCTTGGCAGAACTAGCATTTCTGGAGGCGAAGAGATACGGTTGGCTTCATGCCAGGCAAGTCTCTCGAGCACCGTTAAGAGAAGCAGCCTCTGGACACTTTGAGTTAGAAGAGGAGGTTTCGAACGGACAGCTCTATGCACCCTTAAGACGCATTTTGCAGGAATGGCCGAAAGATAGTTCGAGTCTAGAACTGCAATCAGCTCTGTTGCACTGCGTTACCTACCTGGGTGTGCCTGGTTCTGCAAAGGCATTATCGGGAAGGATAGCCGCACTGGGAGGAAATAATCTTTTGGCATTGCGGTCAGCCACATTGCCGTTCCGAGACCTGATCCATTCTTCGCGTTATGCCGCCTATAGGCCAGGTTGTGCGGAAGTTGATTATGAGGATATTGTCGAATGGCTGAAATGTCAGACTGATGACCCTCAGGCAGCCGTTATGGCTTTGAGCTTGGTTCGGCTCCTGGCCTGGATGGGGGACTTTGATTTGGCATGGACCTTGTGGAATGGCGCAGTAGCTGAGAGGTTTGTGCCTGGGATTTGCTGGTGGTCGTTCTGCGAATTGAAGTGTGCAGAGGACGGTGGCGATTTTCCTTACGAAGTGATAAATTCCGACCATGCGATCTTAAGAAACTTTATTGCCGGGAGATTCAAGGAGCTCGTAATTACTAACCCAACTCTGGCAGAAAAGTGGGCCGCAAAGCAATTAGAATGCGAACCTCACTCAGCAGTTGATCGGGTTCTGGTAAGAGCCGGTCCGAAGAAACTCCGGTGGAGTTTTGCGAAACGCCACCTAGAGATCATGAAGCTGGTACCCAGAATCAGCACGATTGAAGTGGAACTGAACTGTGAAATATGGTAACGGCTAATACTACGAGGATGCCTTTCTACTTAGGGCTGTTCGCCCCTTTGGCTTTGCGAGGTGATAGATGGGTACTAACCGTACTAAGAAGCAAGCCTTCGGACTGAACCTGCTTAGAGTTGGTGTCAGTCTGCAGAAAACCTTACGAACGGGCTGACTATCGCATCCAGGATGTCGAGGTTGAATTCAGAGCAAGTTGAATTGCAATCCTACATCAACGATTTCATCGTCTTGCACTCCGAAGAGATTAGGAAAAAGTGCAAGCCATTTGTGGCCTTTCTAGGTCCAGTGTAAGTCGCGGTTGATTATTGATCGAAAAACGTTTGAAATCCTTGGTCAGACTTAGAGGAAAGTTATGTTTGGTTCTTGGCTGAAGGTCATAGCAATTGCTTTCATTGGTGCTTTCGCTCTTCTGATTGCTCTTGCAATAGTCGTCACCGGGGAAGTCGAAACCTATGCAGGTAGATATTCGTCTCAAGGCATGGTTTTGACTGGCTCTGAAGCACGATGGTACGCGCTGATCCCAGGCCTATTTGGAATTGGGTTCTTAGTAGTTGCTTATCTTTATTGGAAGTCAGAGATCAGTTCCGATTAAAGGTCTGCAACCTTTGCAGCTCTGAACAAAATGACAGATACTTTCTGATTGTATTGGCCTTCTAAAAAAGCAGGTGCTCCGGGGAAAAACCCCGGAGCACCCTTCCGACCAGCCAAGAAAAACCAGCGACTACTTAACAGCAGCCAGGAAAGCGGTCAACTCTTCCTGAGTCTGAGGGACCTTGATGTCACCCTTAATGACCTTATCCTGAACCTCTCGAAGCTTCTCAAGATTGTCAGCTCCGATCTGCTCCTTGGTGTGGGTGAAGTCGCTGGTGCCGACTCCATTAGAAGCCAGGCTGTAGACCTTGGAGCCAGCTGAGAACTTGTCTTCGCTAAGATCCTTCACGGTCTGGAAGACGGCCTCATCGACTCGCTTGATCATTGAAGTCAGAACCGAACCGGGTTCGATTGAATCCTGATCGCTGTCAACACCGATTGCCCACTTTCCGCCTTCCTTAGCGGCGCGAATCAAGCCAAGGCCGGCGCGGCCAGCAGCGTGGTAGATGATGTCGGCGCCCTGACCGTAAAGCTGGTTGGCGGCGAGCTTAGCCTTATCAATGTCATCCCAGCTGCCTGTGTACTTGGCGGGAAGAACCTCGGTAGCAGGATTGGCGGTTTTGGCACCGGCAATGAAGCCGACTTCAAACTTCTTGATGAGGGGCAGTTCCTGTCCGCCGATGAAGCCAAGCTTGTTGGTTTTCGACATCAGGCCAGCCAAATAGCCGACCAAGAAGCTGCCTTCGTGCTCGGTGAAGAGCAGGGACCGGACGTTATCCAGCTTGACATCGGCATCAACAATGGCGAACTTGGCATCGGGGAACTGTGGGGCCACTTTGCTGATGGCCGACTGCATGTTGATTCCAACTGCGACCACCATGTCTGCGCCCTGCTCAACAGCTCCAGCGAGGTTGGTTTCGTAATCCTTTTCAGACTTGCTGTCGACGGCCAGAACTTCGATGCCGAGTTCCTTTTCGGCTCGCTGCAAACCGCGCCAGGCAGAATCGTTGAAGGATTTGTCCCCTCTTCCGCCGGTATCAAAAACGATTCCGACCTTGTACTTTTTGCCGGTCGTATCGGTAGAACCACCAGAAGCAGAACCGCCTTCAGCCGGTTTCTCTGGGGCAGAAGGTCCACAGCCGACGGTGAAAGCCAGCACGCCAGCCAAGAGAAGACCCAGGGCCGTGCGGCCTGTGAGAGTGCGAAGAGATGAGGAAGGGTACACTTCGGTTTATTATGGCCTGAGAAGGTTTGCCTTCTTGTGAGCCTGCGAGTCACTGCCTGTGATTGTCTGCAACCTTACCAAGCCCGAATCCACCTTTGATCAGGTGAGAAAGCACCTTCCGGATCTTCCTCCTACGGATGCCGCCTTGATTTCAACGGCGCTCGTGGAAGCGGCCCGCTGGTCTATTGCTGAGTATGACGGCCATTCTTACGAATGGGGTCCTGCTGCTCACGAGCCAATGTCCAACGCTGTTCTCAAAGAAGTGGTTCAGGTTCACGAGAGCCTCGAAACAGTCAAGAAGGTAGCCAAATCTGCCAAGGCTGAAGTCGAAGAGCCAGTGACCATCACTATTCCTTTGAGGCCAAGCCAGAAGATCGGCGAGCATTTTCTTGGTGATCGAAACGATCTTAAGGCCAAGCTCAGCGATATTCTTCAGGAAGGCGTCGAATTCCACTACGGTCCCACCGATATCGGCTGGCACTGGGGAATGGAGCGAGCCAACTGGGCCACTGTCACAGGTGGTGACATGGGCCGAAGAATCAGGTTCTCGGCAGAATTTGTTGACAACAACGAAGCCGTGGAGCTTGGACCAGGCGGAAAGAAAAAGGCTCCTCGAAAGAAGGCCTGACCTTAATCGGCCTCTCAACACGTCTCAACTAATACTAACGGGTCCTCAGATTAATCTGGGGACCTTTCTTATAGGGTCCGACTGCATATGATGCTTGGTTTGATTTCCGTCTTGGCCATGAACTTTGTCCAAGAACCTCCGGTCACTGCCGCCAAACAGGTCGGCACGGCCTGGACCATCTCACCCGAGAAATCGATGAAGTGGGATGGGGTTGAGTACACGCCTATCGGACTCTGCCTTCCTGGCGATGTGGCTCAGATTCGGGACGCACAGGCTAAGGGCATCAGCAGCTTTGTTATCGACCTCAGCTTGGACTCTTTGGAATGGCCAAGCGTGGTTCAGACCCTTGAAGCGGGGGGATCGAAGTATTTCATCCGCGTTTCTTCTCCGGCACCAGCGGCGAAGGTTTGGGTGGTTGAACCTGGCTCCTACCGTCAGTTGATGACCGACCGGAGGACGTTTAATCTTAATCTTCCCGGCACCGAAGAAGCCTTGGCAACTTTGGTCAATCGAAGAAGCATAGATGTTCGCTGGTCAGAACGCTTGAAGGCAAAGGAAGGGAACCTGAGTTTCGAAGCTGATGCTCGGGGTCTGGACCAGGTGATGTTGCTCTATCCTCTACAGAAAAGCCCTGTTCTGCCTGATTTTTGGGATGGCTGGGATCAGCACCGAGACAACCTTCTGCGAACTATTCAAGCGGCCAAACTCGGACGCGGCTTTAGGGGCCTCATCAATCCCGTGGGTTCGGCCAGTCTTTTCCCTGGTGAAGACCTTCCTTCGGTTCCGGCCAGCGAGATTTTTCAGTTGGAGCTTGAACAGCTTCTCCAGCTTAGGTACGGAACCATCGATAAAGCCCTGGAAGCTTGGGCTCTGCGGGCCAACGATATCCGCAGCTTCAAGCGCCTTTCACGCTTCTTTCCTCTTTGGTCGGGCAGAAGGGGTTTTGGCGGGTTTTACGATCCTAAGCTAGACAAGATTCACATCGCCGATTCTGTGCGCTCAAAGGCATGGAAGGATATTCAGGATGCCGCCTCTGAAACTATGCACCGGCGAATCAATCGTCTGGTCACAGCGCTTCAAAGCCAGTTCGATGCTCCTGTGATTCAGAACTTCACTGGCTGGCAGGGGCCATGGGCGCGCAGCAGCACAGCCTTGAACGGAGTCTCTATCGAGTTCGGACGAAAGTCGAACGAGGATGCTTCGGCCAAGCAGGGAAGAGCGGCGGGTGCCTTAGCCGGGTGGATCAAGCCTGGATTAATGGTCGCCATCTCAGACCTTCCCAATCAGGAGGGGCAGAGGCTGCCTGTCGAAAGATCGATTCAAGAAGGAATGCCCCTGGGCGTCTCGGGGTGGTTCTTTAAGCCGGGCCGTCCTGAAGATGTTGCGGAAGTGGCTGCCGCCTCTGCAGCGGCAGAAAGACTCTGGGCTGGCCATGGCACCAATGTCCGCCTGCTGCCCTTCCCAGAAGCTGCCAGGGGGGCTGTTCAGCCTCAGGCCTTAAGCAGCCGAGTCTGGTGGGTACCTGGCCCCGGCACGGGAGAACGACTCTTTCTAGAGGGTGGGATCGAAGGCTACCGCTACCAGTGGGGGTCCGATAGATTCATCGCTTTGTGGTCGGCTGAACCTAAGAGAGTCCGGTTCAAGGCGGCTGATCCCCGAAAGATTAGTTTCGAATCGATTGATGGCTCACTTCCAGATGCCAGAGTTCGTGGAAAGAACGAGATTGAAGTCACCCTCACTCGTCTGCCTCTGCTGATTCGTGATCCTGAAGAAGTCCCCGCTCCTATGGATTCCTTCAGCCAGACGGCTGGTCGAGTCCAGGCTTTGGTAGAGTCGTTCGGCAGCCAGGTTGATGTCGGGGGACAGGCTTCTAACGTCTTGAGCGAATGCCTCAGGGGATTCAACACTCAGCCTGGCGGAAGCCTGGTCAAGCTTCTTGATCTCTTGAATGTTGTCGGGACAAGAGTTGCCCCTTATGCTTGGACAGAAGCTGAACTGATTTCTGAGCACACCTTTTCAGATATCGATGAAGAGGCTGGTGCTTCGCGTGGAAGAGTTCTTACGGGAGTTTCGCGGCTTGCACCCCTAGAGGCAGGCTTCAACTACGGAGCCAGGATTCGTCAGGCCGGAAGCCACGAAATCTGGCTGGCAGGGAAGTTTAGTCCCGAAGCCTTGGCGAGCATGACGATGGTCGTCGGAGGAACTGCGATTCAGGTTGATCCCCGGATGACTCAGGCCTATGGGAAGGATCTGGCTTGGTACAGGATTGGCGCGGTTGATCTTCAGTCTGGAATCACCCAGATAAAGATGAATCTTACAGCCCCTGCTGGAGATATGGTCATGGTCGACAGCATTCTGCTTTCACCACGACCCTTCACTCCTAACGGGCCAATCCCCCCAATGTCCTGGGTGTCCGAGATCAAGACGCAAGGAAGGGGTTCGGGCGGCCTGCCATCAACTCCTCCCAGACCACCTGCTTCTCGCCCCACTCCTTAGGGTCCAGCTCACTGAGTCCATAAAAGCACTCAGTGAGCCCCATTCTCACTGCCCAGCCGGCATCGCCGTAGCTGTAGTGCCAGTATTCGTCTCGGCAGTTGCTGAAGCCCACGGCGAGCATCGAATTCACCATCAGATCACGGTTTCGCTGAGCTTCTTCGGTGAGTCCGAAAACGTAGGTGGGGCTGGCCTGGAACCTTTCGTAGGGGCTGGTGATGTCTAGCGGCTCGCCTGCTTCGTCGATCAAGGCGATATCTAAGGCTGCGCCTGTGCAATGCCCGGGAGGGGTGGGCTGATCCACCGGCGCCACCCAGCGGCAGGCACGCCTGCGAAGGGCAGAGTGGCTGATGTCAGGAAAAGCCTCTTTGATGCAGCCCTCCATCCATTCAGAAATTTTCACCTGCCTGATAAAGGGGCGCCATGCGTCTGTGACTGCAAGACGAATGCCCTTGGGTAGAGAGCGGGCCGCATTTTCTACCATCTCGGCGACAGTTTTGCGGCAGAAGGGAATCGTGGCTTCGCGGAAGATGACGACCGATGGAGCAACGATCCTTAAATCGACAAGGGGCTCGCCGTTCTCGATTTCGGCTACTTGGTTAAGAGCCGCAATCGGTTCGGGCCGCCCCTTATCTCGATCCCACTTAACAGTCCCCATTTCTGAGGATGAGTTTAGCGTCCAATGAGCCAGATGAAGAGGGCCGCTGCCCCTGCCACCACAAGTGTCTCGGTGGTTCTTCGGTTGGATGAGCCGCCGGTTGGTCTTGGCTGTGGCGCCGGGCCTGTTCCCATCCTGCCTCCGACATTCAACATATCGCCTGCAGTAAGAACTGTGTCGCCTCGGTATCCCTTGATGATCTCAGCAAAGTTGATTCTGCGAGTCCTGCCGTCAAGGGCAGAAGTGATGACAACGTCGCCAGGCTGAGTGTTGCCAGCCAGACCGCCTGCTCGGGCAATCGCCTGAGAAAGAGTGAGGCCATCGGTGAATTCGACGAGGCCAGGATTTCCGACCGAGCCATTCACCTGAACAAAACGTCGACCGCCGACGATTTCAATGACCACCTGATCGCCTGGCTGAAGAACGTTGGTTCCGCCACCAGCAGAGAGATCGAAGTTCAAAGAGGACCGATCCAGCTTCTCAACCTTGACCTTCGCCTTGTCGCCTCTAGCAGAGAATCCACCAGCATCGGCGATGGCCTGAGCCAGAGTCATGTTGGGCTTGAAAGCGACTGGGCCAGGGCGATTGACTCCTCCGACAACGTAGACGAATCCATTCGCAGGATTAGTGATGGGAGGGGTGGTAGTGCCTCCTCCTTGGTTGGGGTTTTCGACTGGTGGAACTGGCGGGGTGATGATAGTGCCAGATCTAACTGGAACCTGCACCTCGTCACCAGCGGCGAGTTCTGGGTTGCTGCCGTTGTTGGCAGGGTTGTACTTTGTAAAGTCGATGGCGGCTTGAGACTTGTCGGCCTTGATGATGGTGATCCTGCTCAGGTCGGCGTTGTTTTCAACCCCCGCAATCCTGATCACGTCGGCCAGACGCATGCCTTGAACCCAGGCGATGGGGTTCTTGTTCTTTAATGCCCCTGAAACTTTGACGCTCTTTTCAGCTGTGGCGGGTTCGTTAAGGAACTCCATGCCGACAGTGGCTTTGCGAAGAATTCTCTCGTTGAGAAGCCTTGTGGTGATGCGCTCCGCGGCTTCGCGAAGGGTCAGATTGGCCACCTGGACTGCACCAAGAAAGTCAACAAGCATCAAGCCGTCGGCCGTGATGGTGTAGACCTTGGAGAGGCTGGCTTCTTCAGGAATGCTCATCCTGATGCGGTCACCAGGGGCGATCTTCCGATCAGGCTGACTGCTATTAGCCCAGCCAGTCACTGCACAAAGCAGCACACACAGAATTGCAAACAGGCGCATCATCCTTGACCTCTTAGTTGAGACGAACCTAATGGCAGGTTCGCACCGGGGCCCATCCTGGGCTCCCAACTAATTATACGACGCTTTAGAGGCAGATTCGTTTTTGGCGGCATCCGAATTCAGATAAGATACACAGACGTTCGAATGAATGGAATACCTTTCCTTTCAAGTCTATCTGTGCTTCTAGCGAGATCTGCAGCCTTTCTGAAGGATGGGGAGCTGAAGCTCTTTGGGGTCAGCAAAAGTCAATATGAGTACATTCAATTTGGATTCGCTGCAAGCGTGTTGGTCACTGGCGGTCTAGGGCTCTGGTCAAGAAACAAATTCTTTTTTGCGACCGTAATTGCCCTGCTGGTCGTTCAGATGATCTTCTCTCTGCCAATGCTTGTTTGCTTTATCAAGCGGAAGTGGCAAAGCCAGCCGAATGACAATCAAGTCCCGTCGGAGTGAAGGAAGTTACAGAGTAACAAACTTCAGCCGAATCTGCCAGAAATATAGTCTTCCGTTCGCTTCTGCTTTGGATTCAAGAAGAGATCTCGAGTTGGGCTGAACTCGACAATCTCGCCTTCATAGAAAAAAGCGCAGTAGTTGCTGGCTCGCTGAGCCTGCTGCATGTTGTGAGTGACGATGACGATGGTGTACTGAGCAGCCAGCTCCATCATCAAGTCCTCAATTTTGGCCGTGGCAATGGGGTCCAAGGCGCTGCAGGGCTCGTCCATCAAAATGATTTCTGGGTCCACCGCAATGGTTCGGGCGATGCAGAGTCTCTGCTGCTGACCGCCGGAAAGACCAAGTGCGCTTTTGTTCAGATCGTCCTTGACTTCGTTCCAAAGATAAGCGCGGGTCAGACACTCTTTGACCAGGTCATCCAGGTCAGATTTCTTTCTCATGCCGTGGATCTTAGGGCCGTAGGCAACGTTCTCCCAAATCGACATGGGGAAGGGGTTGGGCTTCTGGAAGACCATTCCGACCTTCTTTCTAAGCTCGACAGGATCCACTTCTGGGCGATAGATGTCTTCGCCGTTGACCGTGACTGTGCCTTCAATCCGGGTGTTCGGAATCAGGTCGTTCATGCGGTTAAGACACCTCAGGAAGGTGCTTTTTCCGCAGCCTGATGGCCCGATGAGGGCAGTGACCTTCTGCCTTTCGCAGACGAGGCTCACTTTTTTCAGCGCCTGTTTCTGCGCATACCAAAAGTCAACCTGTTCTGCCGTCAAGGCCCCGTTAAGACTGGTCTCGGCCGTCATGGTCGTTCTCGCCCATTGTAACCGATTGGGCATGTTAAGGCCGGTCGAATGACGTGCCCCAGGGGCACTTTGATGATTACTTAGTGCGGGAGGATCGTGCTCTCAGCGCGTGATCGGCCAAGACAAGGGCTGCCATCGCCTCGACCATCGGCACCGCTCTCGGCAGTACGCAGGGGTCGTGCCGCCCCTTGCCTTTCAAAGTCGTGTTTTCTCGCTCCGTGTTGATCGTGAGCTGCTCGGCAAGAATTGTCGCCACTGGCTTGAATCCGACCCGGAACCAAACTGGCATGCCATTGCTGATTCCGCCTTGGATTCCTCCTGAGAAGTTGCTTGTTGTGGTCACCTGCCGCTGGTCATCAGCCCGGTAGGGGTCGTTATGTTCAGATCCTCTCATGTAGGTGGAGGCTAAACCGGAACCGATCTCAAAGCTTCTTGATGCGGGGAGGCTCATCATGGCCTTGGCCAAGTCTGCTTCAAGCTTGTCAAAGACCGGCTCGCCCCAGCCCGAGGGAACTCCGTGGCAGACGCAGAAAAGGCTGCCCCCTATCGAATCTCCTGCTTTCCTGACTTCCTCAATTCGCTCGATCATGGTTTCGGCGATGGTTTGGTCTGGACAGCGAATGATGTTCTGGTCAACGGCTTCCCGATCTGCAGAATCCATCCAACTCGCTGAGTCGAATGAAATGTCCTGGACTCTATCTACCCAGGCAGTAATTCTAACGCCGAATAGCTCACTAAGAAGCTTCTGAGCAATGGCTCCGGCAGCCACTCGGCCGATGGTTTCTCTTGCACTGGCTCTTCCACCGCCAGACCAAGCCCGAATTCCGTACTTTTCATCGTAGGCAAAGTCAGCGTGGCTCGGACGAAACTTGTCCTTCATCTCGTCGTAGTCGCGGCTTCTTTGATCTTGGTTTCGCACCAGCAGGGAAATGGGGGTTCCGATCGTCAAGCCATCAACAACACCGCTCAGAATCTCGACTTTATCTCCTTCCTGTCTCTGGGTGACAATGCGAGACTGTCCAGGGCGGCGCCTGTCAAGCTCCGTCTGAATCTCCTCGGCGGTGATGGGCAGCAGGGAAGGGCAGCCATCCACAGTGACTCCTACAGCGGGGCCGTGAGATTCGCCAAAAGTCGAAATGGAAAAGAGATGGCCAAACCGACTCGACATAGCTTCAGTATTGTGGCCTGAGGATGAAATCTGCCACGGGGCTCCCGGCTTGGCGTAGACTATTCTCGGTCGGACATTTATGAGCAGGCAGTTTTCTGAAAAGGATGCGGCGGAAATCCTGAAAGCCGCCGCCAAGCTGCAGCAGGAATCAGCTTTAGGCACAAATCCAAGCGGAGTGAGCATCGATGACCTCAAGAAGATTGCGGAAGAATCCGGAATCGATCCCAACTTTGTCGATCAAGCCCTGCTCACTCAGGCTGCCAAGAACTCTAAAGGCAGCGACAAAGGCCGACTGGAAACCACCATAGAGGGTGAGCTCAGTCTAGAACAGTTTGGAGTTGTTCAAGAGTCTCTCAGCAGCCTTTCCGGCTACAAGCTTTTGAGCCAGGTTGGAAGGACGATTCAAGGAACAGTGCAGGCTCCATGGTGCCAGCTGAGGGTTGAGGTCTTCAGTCGAAACGGAAAGACCAGAATTCAGGTGACACCGATCTACGGAATGACCTTTCTGATGACGGGTTATGCCCCTGCCCTCATTGGATTCATGAGCTTCGTCTTCGGGACTATCCGTGGTGGCATCCTAGTTGGGGCTGGTCTTGTCGCACTTTTTGGAACTCTCTCCTATCTGGCGACAATGTTCGGAATCAAAAAGGCGGATGAATCCGCCAAGAGAGTCTTTGAGCAGTTGATCTCAGACCTTTCGAATGAAGTCAAGATGTCAGCGAAACCAGAGGACACAATCCGTGATGCCTTGTCCAGCCAGTCATCTGGGACAGAGCCTAGGAGTGAGTCGGTTGTGATGAATCAGGATTAGGCCCGGAATCTTAGAACCTCTGAGAGCCCGAACGTGTAAGATTCAATTTGAGAGCAGATAGTTGACAAAGCCAAACCGGGTTTACAGTGAACAGGAAGCTTCTGAAATTCTTCAGAAGGCGGCCAAGATGCAGGAGGCTCAAGCAGTCGGGCCAGATTACACGCCTGGCATCACTTTTGATGAGCTTCAGCGCATTGCTGCCGAAGCTGGCATCGACCCCAAAGTTCTGCAGCAGGCTCTTAACGAAGGCAGCACTCCAAAAGAGAAGGCTAATTGGCCCTTTGAGATTGAAAGGGTTCTTGACGGAGAACTGGCAGCCGACGATTTTGACGTTGTTCTTGACGCCATGGGGCCCGCCAATCGCCGCTATCCCATTACTCAGGTTGGCCGAACCCTGAGTGGAAGCGTTTGGACCGGCACCGGAATGACAGCGGTTCAGGTCAGCAGCCGCAACGGAAGAACCCGGCTCTCCATGAAGGCCAACCCCTTCTTTTCCCTCTTTACAGTCCTATATCCTCTCTTTATCATGTCGGCTGTGGGATCAGGAATTGCTTCTGAGCAGGCAGCCCCATACTGGCTGATTCCCCTCATCTGGCTGGCTGCCTTGATTGTAGGAACGGTGCTGACGCCCCTTTCGCTCAAACGGCACAGAAAAGTGGCGGAATCGAAAATGGCAGATTTGGAAACGAGAATCAGCGAAGCTCTCGTGGAGAATCAGGCCCATGCCGAAGCTCAAAGGGCGAGGCTGGCTTCTGCAAGTCCCGCCCCAATTGAATCTGCTGCTTCCCAAGATTTGACTTTAGGAAGCTAGTGCTCACCTGAATTTATCCAGTTAGCTCTTTCGGCGTCCTTTACTGCAGAGCTCCCATCGTCGGCCTTTAAGTCAGCACCATGTATGATCCTTTGTTGAAGAGGAATATTGACGGAACCGAATCGAGTTTTTAGCGAGCAGGAAGCTTCTGAAATTCTGCAGAAAGCTGCAAGGATGCAGGAAGCAGAGGGTGTGAATCCAAAATACACGCCTGGAATTACTATGGATGAGCTTCAGCGCATTGCTGCAGAAGCTGGAATTGACCCAAAGGTTTTGGAGCGGGCTATCCTCGAAGGCAGCACGCCAAAAGAGAAAGCAAAGTGGCCCTTCGAAATTGAGCGAGTTCTTGATGGGGAATTGGAACCGGGTGATTTCGACCTCGTTCAGACGACACTCGGCTCAGCTACTCAGATAGGCAGAACCCTAAACACAACAATTTGGACCGGCACAGGGATGTCGACTGTTTTGGTCAGCAGCCGCAACGGAAGAACTCGACTGTCCCTGAAGGCCAATCCCTTCTTTTCCTTGTTTTTCGTTCTTTATCCTCTGCTGGTCGCAGCGTTTGCCGGCACCGCTATAGGGTCAGGAGGCAGGTCGCCATTTTGGTTTATCCCCCTCCTTTGGATGGCAGCTCTTGCGCTTGCTTCAGTTCTAATCCCCTGGTCACTTAGGCGTCACCGAAAAAAGGCAGAAGAGAAGATGGCGGAGCTTGAATTAAAAGTTGGAGAGGCCCTAGCAGAATCGGCCGTCGAGCATGAAGCTCAAAGGGCGAGGCTTGCTTCTGCAAGCCTCGCCCCTGTCGAGACACCAACAACCCAAGATGTGAACTTGCGAAGTTAGTCTTCGTCTTGACCCAGGCTGTCTTCCGCCAGATCCTCTACGTTGACGACTCCCTGCTGACGGTGCTTCATCATGGGGAACATCAGGACTTCGCGAATGTGCTCCGTTCCAGCCAGCATCATCGCCAGGCGATCCATGCCGATTCCACAGCCGCCTGCGGGGGGCATTCCGCACTCAAGGGCATATAGGAATTCTTCGTCGATTCCGTGAGCCTCTGAGTCTCCTCCTGCCTTCTCTCGCATCTGCTGCTCAAAACGTTCGCGCTGATCAATGGGGTCATTGATCTCGCTGAACATGTTGCAGACTTCCTTGCCCAGAATGTAGCCCTCGGAACGACGGGTGAAGCCGGGACGGCTCGGATCTTTTTTAGCCAAGGGGCTGGTTTCCAGTGGGTAGCCAACGACAAAGGTGGGCTGGATGAGGTGAGGCTCGACAAAGACTTCGAGGAGCTTCTCGATGATCTTGCCGAGATTTGCCTTGCCTTCAAGGTCAAGGCCGACTCTCTTCGCTGCCGCGACGGCTGTCGCTTGATCCTGCAGTTCTTCCGGAGTAATTCCTGAGTGCTTCTGAATTCCTTCCAGAAGATCGACTCGATCCCATTCCTTGGCGAAGTCTATTTCAACGTCACAGAGGGTCAGCTTTGTTGATCCGTAGACACGCTCTGCGACGAAGGCGAAAATGTCTTCCACCCTCTTCTGAGTGTCTTCGAGATTAACGAAGGCTTCGTACCATTCCAGCAGGGTGAACTCAGGATTGTGTCGGTTTGAGACCCCTTCATTCCTAAAGACTCTTCCGATTTCGTAAACCTTAGGCACGTCTCCACAGAGAATTCTCTTGAGATAGAGTTCCAGCGAGATTCTCAACTGGACCTCCATGTCGTAAGCTTCGTACCGGGTGCTGAAGGGTGTGGCGGCGGCTCCTCCAGCTTCGATCTGGAGCAGGGGTGTCTCGACCTCTAGGAACCCAGATTCGATGAAGTACTGCCTCACAGCCGTCACCGCCTTGGCTCTGTTGAGCAGGGTGGCTCGGCGCTCTGGACTAGTCAGAAGGTCAAGGTGTCGATGCCGTAGACGAACCTGAGGATCATCCAAGGCGTACCAAACCTGACCATCCTTTTCCTTAGGGTAGGGAATAGTCTGGAGGCACTTGCTTAGGGGCACGAGAGAGTGGACAGAAATGGTGACTTCACCAGTTCTCGTTCTCATAAGGTGACCGATCACACCCAAATGGTCGCCGACATCCATCTGGCCGTAGATTTCAAAAGCCTCTTCACCTACGTCGTTGAGTCGAACGTAGATTTGAATCTTGTCGTCTCCGTCGCTGAGGTGAGCAAACTGTGCCTTGCCCTTATCCTGCCTCTTAATGATTCTTCCGGCAAAGCGGATGGCGGCAGCTTCCTTGATTGTCTGTTCGGCTTCAGGGTCCGGGGCGAGCGAGTCAAATTTAGCCAGGAGATCTCCAGCAGTGTGAGTGCTGACGAATTTTTCCTGCAGGAATGGATCGGCTCCCAGTTCCCTCAGCTTCGCCAGCTTTTCCAGCCGGATGTCTCTTAAGCTCTTTTCTTCGCTCATAGGAACCTTCTATGATGGCTGGTCGAGACTAAGCACCAAAGGGACAGTGATGGTCCTAACAAGGGAACCATTTGTGGTTCTCAGTGCTTACGAAAGAATAGTTGCCCGGGAAATGTCCCGTTCGGCTCAATGGAGAACGTTATGAAAAAGTCTGTGCTCGGATTCACGATTGCTGCCGTCGGCTTTGCTGCTCTTGCCGCTGCCGCCCCCACCTCTGGACTTAAAGCCGGTGAAGGTATTGCCGCTTTCCACCCCACCCACCTCGTCGGCCCCCTTGCCAACAGCGAAAAATGCTTCCCCTGCACCTACCAGAACCGACCTCAGGTCCAGGTTTGGGTCAACGGTGATTCCATGGAGAACGTGGTGAAGATTGCCAAGAACCTCGAAAAGGCTGTCGAAGCCAACAAGAGCAAGGAATTCAAGGCCATGATCGTCATGCTTGCTCCCAAGGCACAGTGGTCAGGCATGAAGCCCAAGATCACCAAGATGGCCACCGACAACGGAATCAAGAACGTTGCCATCGCCATGCTTGAGCCCACCGCCGAAGCGGTCAGCGACTACAAGGTCAACACCAGCAAGGATGTCAAGAACACCGTCTTCTTCTACAAGAACTGGAAGGTGGCCAAGACTCATGTGAATCTTGTTGCCGACGATGCCGGCGTCAAGGCCATGAAGGCTTCTCTGAACGCGATTCTCTAAGGGGCTCCGAACCCACCCCGACCCGAGCTCCTGGGACTTTCCCCGGGGGCTCCTTTTTTTAACGCTGAATTTTTGCCTTGGCGGGCACTGGCACGAACTTTGGAACGTTGTTCCATTGGGAGAACGGCCCGCCTGGGCCCGACCGGTGCATGAGGGGTATCCTCGGCCCGCCATTTTTGGAACTGGAGGCAGTCTTACTTGAGCCTGGCAATTGAAACACAGAACCTGGTGAAAACCTACAAAGCACGGGGAGGAAAAGAAACCACCGTGGTCAACAGCATCGATCTTCAGGTCGAGCCCGGCGAAATCTTCGGATTCTTGGGTCCCAACGGTGCTGGCAAGACCACTACCATCAAGATCCTTCTCGGAATCATCTACCAGACCTCTGGGACCGCCAACGTCCTTGGGAAGGAGGCGGGAGACATCAACACCCACAAGGAGTTGAGCTACCTGCCGGAAAAGCCTTACTACTACGAGCACATGACCGGTCTCGAGATCATGAGGTTCTACGGATCACTCTTCGGAATGAACGATGAAGCGCTCTACAAGAGGCTTCTGGAAAGGGTGAACCTGGGGAATGACATGAATCGTCCGATCAGTCAGTACTCGAAGGGCATGCAGCAGCGAGTTGGATTGGCTCAGAGCCTTCTCAATGAGCCCAAGCTGCTCTTCTTGGACGAGCCGACCGGCGGTCTTGACCCAATCGCTCACATTGAAATTCGAGACCTCATCCTTCAGTTCCGCGATGAAGGCCGAACCGTCTTCATTTCGTCACACGAGCTCAGCGACGTCGAGCGCATCTGCGACCGAGTTGCCATCATCAACAAGGGAGAAATCGTCACTCAGGGCCACCTGGACGAGCTTCTTGCTGGTGGACGCATCGAGATCACAGCCTCGGGCGTGACCGAAGAACTCGCCTCTAAATTCAGAGTTGGCGACAACCTGGTCAGCGTCAAGGGAGATCGATTGATCGTTGATGTTTCGGACGACAGTTCGCCCAACGAAATCTTGAATGCGATTATCAGCAAGGGAGGAACTGTCATCAGCGTGACTCCACGCCGAATTCGACTTGAAGACCTCTTCCTTGAATCGGTTGCCGAAGACAACAAAGTCAAGGGCCGCCGCATGGGCCGCATGACCGACGACCACAAGGTCGAATCTGCCGAGGTGCCTAAGTGAGAGTCATTACCGCCATTGCCATGACCACCCTGAACGAAGCCATTCGTCGCAGGGTCCTTCTCGTCATCCTTCTGATCGGAATCTTGTTCCTTGCCATTGCTCCTGGACTCAGCGTCCTTTCGGCCAGGCAGGAAACAACGGTTCTCACCTCGCTGACTCTGGGTGTTATTCAGCTCACCAGCGCGGTGATCGCCATCGTCCTTACCGTCTACCTCATTCCCAACGAGATTGAGCGGCGCACCATCTATACAATCCTATCGAAGCCAGTGCTTCGATGGCAGTTCATTGTTGGAAAGTACTTTGGTGCGATTCTGGCTCTGCTTCTGATGATGGGCTTGATGACGGTGACCCTGATTCTCGTCTTCTGGTTGATGCAGAGAGATGCGGCGACTCCCGAAACACTCGGTGGGTTGGCTCGCGGTCCGCTGATGTTCTTCGTTCAGATGTCGATTCTGGCGGCGGTTGCTGTTTTCTTCAGCACCTTTGCTCATCCCATCGTGAACTTTTTCCTTTCGGGCGGTGTTTACTTGGTTGGAAGCACCTTCAACACCCTTACCCAGACAATCAGCGAGAACAAGTCGCTGCCTGAGTGGGCAAGGTTTGGTGCAACTGCTCTGAACTCAATTCTGCCTAACTTCCAGAACTATAACGTTCAGAACTCAATCATCAACCCGAACCCAGAAATCCGCGGTGAAGGACTTTATTACGTGAACTTGGCCCTCTACGCCGTGTTCTACATTACAATCCTGCTCCTCGGCGCAATTCTGGTCTTCGATAAGAAGGAGGTTTGATCCACTCGTGGCTTCGCAGTATCAATCACCGATTGCACGAAAAACTCCGCTGATCTTTGGCGTGATGGCGGCGT
Organism: Synechococcus sp. UW140; assembly: GCA_943369295.1. Lineage (GTDB taxonomy): Bacteria > Armatimonadota > Fimbriimonadia > Fimbriimonadales > Fimbriimonadaceae > JAKRSE01. The sequence continues at coordinate 238,272 of CALRMU020000003.1, forward strand.
GCCTTATCCTGCAAGGGGTCTGGCACTCCACCATCATCTATCCTAAGTGGCGTCAGACTTATGCCCCTGTGGCGCAGGTCGCCTCGGGCTTGTCACCTGACCAGTTCCTCATCTCACTGGCCGGATTCCGCGAGCTCATCGCTGGAATTCTGTGGGTGAGAGCTGACTCGTTCTTCGATCAGGGCAACTACGACGCCATTCTGCCGATCATTCGCTTGGTTACCATCTTGGACCCCAAGCAGATCGATGTCTACGCAACGGGAATGTGGCACATTGGCTACAACTTCACCGACGAAGACAGCCGATCTGACCGAAGATACATTCCTTCCGCTCTCGCTTTGGGTAAGGAAGGTTCGAAGAACAACTCATACACCTATGAGCTCTTTTTTGAAACTGGCTGGCTTTGGTACCACAAGATTGACGACAACTACGAAAATGCCGTCAAGTGGTTTGAAGAAGCTACCAAGAGGAACGACATGCTTGAAGCACGTCGAAACCTTTTGAGCATGGCTTACCAGCGAGATGGCAAGGTCGAAAAGCAGCTTGAGTACATGGAAGGCCTTTACGACAAAGCCACTGAGCGCTTTGACAAGGAAAAGGACAACTTCCAGGCTCGACAGAATAAAGAGACCATTGAAGGCAACCTTGACAACCATTTGATTCGAATGGTTCAAAGAGGCTACTACGCCAGCAAGCGTGGTGACTTTGACAAGGGAGCCTACGACACCAGGCCTCCGTTCGACGTAGGCTTCTCTGCTCGAGTCTCTGTTATCGAACCAAAGGTTCTTCGAGTCCAGGGCACCTGGAACGTTAGACCGGTCGGTACCCGAGTCAGATTCATCGTTCGCGACGCTGACTATCCTGGAGCCACCCCTGGTGGAATGACCTGGGACAGCAGCAGCGAAGTTGCCTTGGACCCGCCAAAGGGAGTCACCTTCCTTCAGGACCAGCTCTTCGTTCGAGACATGAGGTTCAACCGAGACATCGATATGAGCCGAGACCCAACCATGTACCCCTTCAGCAAGGATGAGTACGTGATTGAGTTCTACTACAACCCACGCAGTGCACCCGCTCACATGCAGGACAAGTTCGGCTACAGCGGCGAGGGCATGACTGACAAGAACCATCTGAATACTGAGGTTCGTGAAGGGCAGAGAGTGATCTTCGCCACGATGAGAATCAGCAAGGAACAGCTTCTTCGTCAGGGTGAGTGGGATGCCGAAGGTGGCAAGACCCCTGTTCTGCAGACTGCCGGTTTCCGCGAAAGGACCACGTCTGATATCAAAGGAGATATCATCAAGGTTCCTTCTGTTCGGCCGATCGAAGGCACAGAGCAGTAAAAGGAAAAATTGGGCGCCAGCCTGGCGGGAGGGGTAAAACCTCTCTCGCCGGGAACTGCGCGGCAGCTGGCTGGTGAACTCCCCCAGGACTTGACTGAAGCAAGGGTAAGTCGGTTCACTGTGCGACGCAGTATTCCCGGCGCCCATTTATTTTTCTCGTGGCACACCTCGCTCTTTATCGCAAGTACCGAAGTCAGACTTTTTCTGACCTCGTTGGCCAGGACCACGTTGTTCGGACCCTAAAGAACGGTGTAGCCCAGGGGCGTTTTTCTCACGCCTATCTCTTTACCGGACCAAGGGGAACCGGCAAGACTTCTACAGCACGTCTGCTGGCCAAAGCTCTGAACTGCGAATCAGGCAAAGATGGAGAGCCATGCGGAGTCTGCGAAATCTGCACATCCATCGCTGATGGTTCGGCCATGGACGTTGTTGAAATCGACGCAGCCAGTGAATCTGGTGTCGATGATGTGCGAGAGAGCATTGTTCAGGCCGTTGAATATCAGCCGGCCGTCTGCAAATTCCGCATCTTCATCATTGACGAAGTCCATGATCTTTCAAACAAAGCGTTTGACGCCCTTCTAAAGACGATTGAGGAGCCGCCTGCCCACATCGTTTTTGTCTTGGCTACAACTGAGTTCAGCAAGGTTCCTCCCACTATTCGCTCGCGCTGTCAGAGGTTCGAGTTTCACCGCGGGACGCTTTCTGATCTTGTTGGCCGGCTAGAGTTTGTGGCTAAAGCAGAAGGGGCTGAATTTGAACCTGCAGCCATTGCTGCCATTGCCCGAATGGCAGATGGTGGATATCGTGATGCTTTGACTCTGCTGGAGCAGGCAATTTTGACTTCAGAAGGGCCGATTACTCTTGAGCACGTTTACAATCAGCTCGGTCTATTGTCTGATGAAATGGCCGACGGCATGCTGCAGGCTGTTCAGGCAGGCGAAGCCGACAAGATCATGATTCTGACCGAGAAGGTCTACCAAACCGGCCGGGATCCAAGATCGATCGTTGAGGCTCTGCTTCATCGAGTCTCAAGTCTCACTAGAGCCAAGTACGGACTAGAGGAAGAAGGGAACGATTCCGGCAGAGATGCTCTGCTTCATGAGGCAGCGAGTCGATATGAGACAGGGAGTCTCTTGGTTATGCGCTCGGGATTGGCTGAAGCGCACAGGTCCATCCGAGATATCTCTCTGCCACGCGTTTGGCTGGAAAGTGAACTGATCCGCATTTCACGCTTGCTGAGCATGCCTCTTGCCGCTGCCGCAGCTCAGCCAACGGCTGTCCCGTCCCCCAGACCTGTTCAGGAAGCCCGTCCGTCTGTCTCAGCAGAAGCGCCAAGGCCAGCAGCGGCGAAACCAGCAGAGGTAGAGAGGACGGCTGTTCAGTCATCAGTTTCAAGTCCTGCCACTCCGGCTGCGCCGGTCGGGGGCAAGGCAGAAGTTCCTCCTCCTCCCGTGCTTTCAACACCCCTGAGTGCCAGTTCCAGCGTCTCTGATGCCGAAAGCGCCTGGAGAATTCTCTACGAGTACATTGGCTCAGTTTCCAGAAATGCTCAGAACAGACTTGAGACGACGAGGGTCATCTCGTTGGACAATTCGGTCGCCACGGTGGTCTTTGAACGTGTTTCTGACTACGACATGTTTAATGAGGCAAAGAAGATGAAGGCCGCAGTCCTCGAGAACTGGGAGGAAATTACGGGAGGAAAGGTGTCACTTCTGTTCGCTGCGGCAGGATCAGGGCTTAAGATGGCCCCTGTCGCCGAGGTGACCACGGTAGAATCTCCTTTAGAAGGCGAGGCCCTGATGCAGGCGCTTCGCCAAGTCTTTGAACCGGAGCAACAATGAAGCTTCCCAAGCAGTTTGGCGGTGGTGGATTTGCCGCAGCACTTCAGCAGGCCCAAGAGGCAATGTCGAAAGCTCAAGATCTTGAGCAGGAGTTGGAGAAGGAGCGGATCGAGATCGCCAAGAATGGCGTCAAGGCCACCTTTACCGGAACCGGCTCCCTTTTGAGCCTCAAGCTCGACAAGGATATTGTCGATCCTGACGACATTGAAACTCTGGAAGATTTGATCGTCAGCACTGTCCGCGATGGCTTCACCAAGGCCACCGAAATCCGTGAGAAGAAGGTGCAGGAAATCATGCCCAACGTTCCCGGTCTCGGCGGCATTCTTCCCGGCTAATGCTCTTCGCCCGTCCCCTGGCTCAGCTCATCGCTCAGCTTGAAAAGCTGCCAGGGGTCGGGCCTAAATCTGCTCAGCGTCTGGCTTTTCACATTCTCAGAATGCCGGTAGATGATGTCCGCCTCTTGGCCGACTCTCTCACCGATGCCAGAAGGCTTCTGGGCTTCTGTAAAACCTGCCAGAACATCAGCGAGGCAGAACTCTGCCCTATCTGCAGCGATCCTCGCCGTCAGTTGGATGTCATCTGTGTGGTCAGTGAAACGCGGGATATCGCCGCTCTAGAAAGACTGAATCAGTACAGGGGCCTCTATCACGTTCTCCATGGTGAACTGAATCCTCTCCAGGGAATTGGTCCAGAGCATCTTCGCATTCGTGAGCTCATGGCTCGGCTGGGGACCACAGTTCAAGAACTTATCGTGGCCACCAACCCGACGACCGAAGGTGATGCTACGGCCCTCTATTTGGCTCGTCTCCTCAAACCAAGCGGATTGAAAGTCACTCGCTTGGCCCGTGGCATGCCTGTAGGAGGAGAACTTGATTACGCCGACAGCGCAACCCTTCTTGATGCCCTGGAACATAGGAGAGAAATGTCATGAGATTTTTGGTTATCGGCTCGGGCGGTAGGGAACACGCCATTTGCTGGAAGCTGGCTCAAGAGGGTGCGGAGGTCTTTGCCGCTCCCGGAAATCCTGGCATCGAGGACGTGGCACAGGTTTTTCCCAGCGTCTCAGCCATGGATTCTGTCGCAGTTCTAGAACTCGCAAATCAGCTTCTCCCAGACTGCATCGTTGTAGGGCCGGAAGATCCTTTGATCGCTGGTCTTGCGGATTCTCTAAGGGCGGCAGGGTTCTCCGTCTTCGGTCCCAATCAAGCCGAGGCCATGCTGGAAGGCAGCAAAGCCTTCAGCAAAAAGATGATGGCTGAGGCGGGTGTACCGACTGCTGAATACAGAACTTTCACGGATCGGCAGGAAGCCAAAGCCTACGCCCAGGAGTTTTACGACAAAGGACGCCAGGTAGCTGTGAAAGCCAGCGGAGCGGCGCTCGGAAAAGGTGTTGTCGTAGCAGAATCTCTCTACGAGGCTCAAGCCGCCATCGACATGATGATGCTGGATAAGGCTCTCGGGTCGGCGGGTGATGAAGTCGTCATCGAAGAGAAGCTCGTGGGCAGAGAGTTCAGCCTCCTCACTATCGTGTCAGGTCAAAGTCGCTGGAGCCTTCCTATCGCCCAAGACCACAAGAGAGTTGGAGATGGTGATACCGGCCCCAACACTGGCGGCATGGGTGCTTACTCGCCTGTTGACTGGGTTCCTACCGAACTCGTGCAGCAGGCTGAGGAGGAGATTGTTGATCGACTGCTGGCTTACATGGCTTCTGAGGGCAGAAACTTCAGCGGCTGTCTCTTTAGCGGGATCATGGTTCAAGATGGGCGACCCTATTGTCTTGAATACAATGTCCGGTTTGGCGACCCGGAATGCCAGACGGTTCTAAGGAGAATCGGTCCCGGATTTGGCGAAATGCTCTTGGCTTCAGCCAAGGGGCAGCCCCTTACACCCTTGACGGTGGATCCTGATCCGGTCGTCACTCTCAGCCTTTGCAGTGGCGGATACCCCTTGACCTACCAAAAGGGATTTCCGATTGAATTCGGCCCGGCAGTGAGTGGTGTTGAAGTCTTCCACGCCGGAACTAAACGCACAGACGAAGGCGAAATTGTGACGAACGGTGGCAGGGTCTTAAGCGTGACAGGCAAAGCGGCGAGTCTCGCTGAGGCAAGGGATCTTGCTTACAAAGCTGCTGCTGCCATTAAGTTCGAAGGCAAAACCTATCGAAGTGACATCGCTTCGCAGTAGAACCCTGTACCTTTTCAGATATTTCTCTGGGACCCTGGTGAACAGGGACCCCCTTCAGCCGTCCAGACTAACAGCACGCCCTTTAGCCAGGGCAGCGTTTTGAGGGAAACATGAACAACAAACTTTCCACCGTCCTGATCGCAGCCGCTTTGCTGGCTTTGGCGGTTCCTGCCTTCGCCCAGAACTCTGGACCTCGCACCGGCGGCGGTCAGGGTCAGGTTGGCCGACAGGGTGGTCCTGGTGGCGGACAGGGTGGCCGAATGATGATGGGCCGCATGGGCGAGCAGATGGTCGAAAAGGCTTTGACCAAGGCTGGCGCATCTGCTGATCAGAAAGCTAAGGTCAAGGCTCTGAACGAAAAGAATGCCAAGGCTCGCACCACTTTCATGGAGAAGGAGCTCAAGATCAAGATGCCAACTCCAGGTCAGGGTGGAAATGCTGGTGCTCGACCTCAGCGACCTCAGATGACCGACGCTCAGAGAACCAAGATGCGCGAATTCAGCCAGAAGCAGATGACTGCGACGACTGCTGAAATGAAGAAGATTCTTGGTGCCAAGTACGATGCCTTCACCAAGGCTCTTCAGGCCGAAATGCAGGCTATGCGCGGCCAGATGGGTGGCGGCCGCCCCGGTCAGGGTGGCGGAGCTGGTGCCGGAAAAGGCGCTGGCAAGAAGCCTCCCACGAAGTAAGGCTGCAGCCACACGGCTCAACCTGAAAAAGCTCCTGATCTATTGATCAGGAGCTTCATTTGTCTTAGACTTCTTCCTTCTAAGGTCTGAAATCCGGAATGACTTCCTGAATTCTCATCACGTGGTATTCGAGGTGGACGGTCATCAGGGCGGCAAGCTCCAGCGGCCCAAATCTTCCGAACAGCGGATGCTTTAGCATTGTCTGTCCTGCCTTGGATTGGGCGACAAAAGGAGTGATCTGGTCCAGCACGTTCATCCAGTCCTGACCAGCTTTAACGGCAGCCTCTTGGCTTGGCTTTTGGCCAGCCGGAGGTGTCATCTCGGACATGGTCGGCATAGGCCGCGGCCTTCTCATCCCATTCATGGCCGCCTTGCCAATGAAGTTAACTTTAGGGGCTTTATCCAAAGGGCCAGAAGTTTTCTTAATCAGACCGAGTTCGAACTTATCCGTCAAGCCCAAGTGAATCAAGGTCTCGACTGAGTTGAATCCCTTAGGAGGAGTTAAGGCGCGTTGATCATCGCTCAGATTTTCAACAGCGGTAATCAGCCGCTCAGCCTTTCTTCTCAAGTCGGTCCAAGTCGATTCTACTGAGGGATCTACAAAAACCATGCTGCTCATCGCTTTTTGAATAGTGAACCCAAAACGCCTCGAACGAGCTGTCGGCCAAGCTGGCCAGCCATTGCCCGTCCTGCGCTCTTAACGACTGCTTCCATCACGCCTTCGCGGTTCGAGGCTCTCGGTCTGGCTGCCCGCTCGGCTCTTTCAGCTTCTTTGGCCTGCTTTGCCAGCTCTTTTTCTTCCAGCACCCTCTGCTTTGCGGCAACCTTCTCGGCTTCGATCTGAGCCTCTTCTTCATCCCGGGCGGCAGTTCGTTTGGTAATGAGTTCGAAGGCAGATTCCCGATCCACTTCTCTGTCGTAAAGAGCAGCAACCGGTGAAGAGTTGATCACGGCCTTTCTCTCTTCTGGGGTGGCCGGTCCGAGCCGACTGCCAGGAGGACGGATCAAAGTCTTTTGAACGATGATGGGTGTGCCCTTGGCTTCCAAAGTGGAGACAAGCGCTTCGCCAACTCCAAGTGTCGTGATGACCTCTGACGTCTTGAAAAGGGGATTCGGTCTAAAGGTGTCGGCGGCAGCATTGACTGCCTTGAGATCACGTGGCGTAAAGGCTCGCAGAGCGTGCTGCACTCGGTTGCCGAGCTGGGCCAGAACGGAATCGGGGATGTCGAGCGGATTCTGAGTGACGAAGTAGACACCTACTCCCTTCGATCGGATCAGCCTGACAACCTGCTCGACCTTCTCAACCAAGGCTTTCGGAGCATCATTAAAGAGAAGGTGGGCTTCATCGAAGAAGAAGACCAGCTTGGGCTTATCTAGGTCGCCGACTTCGGGCATTTCCTCGAACAGTTCGCTAAGCAGCCACAAAAGGAAAGTGGCGTAGAGACGCGGGGAGGACATTAGCTTGTCCGAGGCGAGGATGTTGACGTAGCCCTTGCCTTCATGGGTCGTCCTCATTAAGTCTCTGAGGTCTAGGGCAGGCTCTCCGAGGAAGCTGTCGCCCCCCTGCTGTTCAAGAACCAAAAGCGACCTTTGAATGGCACCCACCGAGGCGGCGCTAACCAGACCGTACTGAGCCTGAATCTCTTTGGCATTCTCAGCCACCCAGCCGAGCATGGCTCTCAAGTCCTTCAGATCAATCAGAAGCAATCCTTCATCGTCCGCGATCTTAAAGGCGATGTTCAGCACGCCTTCCTGGGCTTCGCTTAAGTCTAGAAGCCGAGCCAATAAAAGGGGGCCCATTTCGCTGACCGTCGCCCGAAGCTTGTGACCCTGTTCTCCAAAGACATCCCAAAAGAGTGTTGGGCAGGAGAATCGGGGATAGCTTTCAAGGCCAATGACCTTTGCTCTTTCCTCCAGCTTAGGATGCGGGCCGCCAACCTGGCTGATTCCGCTAAGGTCTCCCTTAACGTCGGCCATAAAGACAGGCACGCCCATTTGTGAAAACTGCTCCGCCAGAATTTGCAGGGTGACGGTTTTTCCTGTGCCGGTTGCACCGGCAATCAGTCCGTGGCGGTTGGCGAGGTTTGGCAGAAGGTGGACCGGCTGGTCGCTGAAGCCAACGAAAATCGGATCAGCCATTTATGGCAGTGACTTTACCTGCCCCCAGCCTGGGGAGTCAGGGAAGGAAAACTTTCAGAAAGAATGAACCTCTAAGACCCAAGATAGGTCTAAACTTGCGGTGATCCGGACCCAATTCCGGAGGGGTGCCAAAAATGTCTGAGTGGAGTCCCCATCACAAAGTTCGAAGCGAGGCTAAGGGAACAATTCCTTCCCAAGCCTTGACTGTTTGGGGCTTGATAGCCTTGACAGGCATTTTGGTGGCGGTCTGCCTAAATTTGGTAAAGCAGGATGAGGCCGCAAGAGAGATTGCGGAACTGAAGTATCGAATGCAGGCCATGGAACGAAGACCGGCCAAACTCAGCGAGTCTGACCGGGCAACAATTTCTGACCAAACTCAGGCTCAGGTCGATCGTGCGCTGCTCTCTAGGCGATAGCGCTGTAGAAGCCTCTGGTTTGTCCAATCGAGGCTGACAGGCGTGATTGAAACATAGCCGCGGCTCACCGCCCACACATCTGTCCCTTCTTCTGTAGGATCCATGACCACAACGCCGCCCTGCCAGTAATAGGGGCGACCCCAAGGGTCATCCCGCCTTTCAACTCGGTCTTTGTAAACTCTTTCTCCCATTCGCACAAAGGAGTGCCCCTGAATCTCAGGGTAGGCAATGGCGGGAATGTTGACGTTGAGAAAATCGAGATGGCCAAGGGGCAGTGACAGCAGCATCTCCCAGTTTTCTTTCAGCCACTGCTCACCGGTTTCAAAGTGCAGCGGAGCATCATTGACGAAGAGAGCCATTGAGAGGGAAATGCTCTTGATTCCATTGATCGTGCCCTCCATTGCTCCCGCGACTGTGCCGCTGTAGGTGATGTCGAACCCCAGATTCGGGCCGTTGTTGATTCCGCTCAAAATCAAGTCGCATCCTTCTGGCCAGACTTCGGTTAGTCCTACATTTACGCAGTCGGTGGGAAGCCCATTCACTTCATAAGCGGGGATGTCCCACCCCTCAGCCTGCCGAACCCTAAGGGGGTCGCGCATTGTCATCGCGTGGCCGCAGGCACTTCTTTCTCGATCTGGGGCAGAAACCCTGACTTCTCCCAAGGATTGGGCCGCTCGGGCCAAAGTTTTCAGCCCGGGAGCATGGATTCCGTCATCGTTGGTTAGAAGTATTCGCATGGCCTGTGACTGCGTGGCAGTTCACGCCATCCTACTGTAGATGGAATCAACTCTTCCGAGACTTGTTCTGGGCCTCCCGCATTTGGCCAGCGAACCAGGCACCGAATCAGTTCTGATCGGAAGAAAGGGTCCGCTTGCCGAATTGGCTAAGATGTCCAGAATCTTCCGTCTGGCCAGCTCTGGCCCTTCACTGAGCCCAGAGGCTGCCTGGCTTGGTCTGGATCCCGAGCAGTGGTCGATTCCCCAAGGGCCCCTAACTCTCTCTTGGCTCAAGCTGACGCCCCCCGATGACGCCCTTAGCTTTCATGTGAGTCTTGGCGGACTCAAAGGCGACAAGCTTGTTTCTGCACCTCTGCCAACGCGAGAAGAAGAACAGGAGATCGTGGCGGCCCTGAAAAGGCTGGATGGTCCGAAGATGAGCCTTTGCCCTGGCGAAGGTTTGGATCATGGATTGGTCTGGACCGGGGCATCTCCTGAACTAGTGACAGTGCCATGGCTGCAGGCTGAAGGAAAAGTCTGGAATCAAATTCTTCCTAAAGGTGAACGGGAAAGGCCGCTTGAACAATGGATCGAAGATGCTCTAGAGCTTCTTTCGGCCACGGAAAGCACGAAACGCCGTGAAGACGAAGGGGTTGTGGCGATCAAGGCCGCATGGCCTTGGGGGCAGGGCAGATTGCCGTCAGCCCCCAATCTGCCTCTGCGTCGAGGCTTTGTCACTCGGCACCTTACATCATCCATTCGCGTTTCAGGCTTGGCCAGACTGTTTGGTGAAAGAGTGCTGCCGGGACCAGAAAGAGGTCGGAGCCTGGGGGTGGATTTCAGCCGTGTGCTTAATCAAATCAGCCTTTCCGAGCCTTTGGTGACGGTCTATTCTGGACTGACGGAGATGAGAGTTCACAACCGTCTGGATGCGATGGAGAAGTTTCTTGACCAGTTTGAGACCCAGTTTCTGACTCCACTTTTCGACGCCTACCCAGAGGGCCTGCGGCTGACTCTGTTAGCTTCGGTTGATCCTTTGGGACAGAAGCCAGCCCTCAAATGGCAGGGAATCGGCCTTAACTTTGACTCACGCAGAGTGACCGAAGGCCGTCTGCCTTTTGATGAGAGAGTTGTCGAAGATACGGCCGGTCAGTCATATCCTCTCCACGAGGCTGTTTCTCGTGGTTTGATGGGCGGATCAACTCAAAATTGAGCCATAACGGAAGTTGAGATGAAGCAGTTTGCATCGTGCATTTTGGGAGCCTTTCTAGCGGCTCTGCCTTTTGCAGCCTCGGCCCAATTGTCCGAGGCAGAGCAGCAGGGAATTGATGATGCTCTGCTTGTTTCGGGCCTGCGGCGGGCTGACTTTAGCTACAGCAGAATCCCCTTTGCCAAGCCAGTCATGCTGCCCTTGGTTGAAACAGGCTTGATGAAGCCATTTGATGCGGCTGGCCAGCTTATGCCTCTGCATCAATCTGCCAAAGATGGGCCGGCAGCCACAATCAAGCGAGGTTTGTTTGAAGTGCTGGGGGTGGAGGCAAAGCCCTTGCCGCCAGTTACTCCGCCGGTATTCCTGGATGCTCCACCAATTCTGAGGGAGGCGGTCGTGAAGTTATCAGCAGCCCTTACACAATCTGATGCTGAAATTCGTGCCTCTCTCGTCGGCCTGACTCCGGCTGAGCAAAGAATTTTGATCGAAGGTCTGCCGCGGTTGGCTGTTCAGCAGCCTTCGGTTTCTTTCGAATTCGTCAAGAGCACAATGCCGACCGAGGCAGCTCTGCACGAACTTTTGGTCAAAGTAAACGTCAACCGAATCTTGGCGGCAGGGCAGCTATTATCAGAAACTGTTCGCGCTGAAGTTGAGAATCTCAAGAAGTTCACGGGCGATGTTCCTGCCCCCATGCGAGTGAGGGTTGCCGACAAACTAGTTGAGATTCGTGGTCGAGGCAGCGACTTCATTTCGAGTTCGGATGCCCGACTCGTGATTGATCTTGGTGGTGATGACACCTTCACAGGTCGAGTTGGAGCGGGCATCGGCTACTCTTCGGTGGTCATCGATCTGGGCGGAGATGACACGGCCAAGGCAAGAGATTTGACTCTCGGCGCTGGATTGCTGGGAGTCGGAATCGCTTGGTTCGAGGGCGGGGATGACAGGCTCGTGACGGGAAGCATGACCCTGGGCTCTGGCGTGGCTGGTCTCGGTGCCTTCATCAAGTCTGGAGGCAGTGACCGCTACGATTCAAAGACTCTCTCCCAAGGTTTCGGCTTCGCCGGAATGGGATTGATGATGGACCTTTCTGGTTCGGACATCTACGACGTCCAACTGTTTGGTCAAGGGGCGGCTCGATATCAGGGTTTCGGCTGGCTCGTTGATAAAGAGGGAAGGGACATCTACCGAGCAGGCGGGCTCTTTACTGCCGCACCTCTGGTTCCCACCGGCACTTATTCATTCTCCCAAGGCTTCGGCATGGGCTACAGGGAAGACTCGGGAGGGAGGCCAGGGGGAGTCGGACTGCTGACTGATTTTGCTGGTGAAGATTCATATTTGGCTGGGGTCTATAGCCAGGCAGCCTCCTACTGGCTCGCGGTGGGATCGATCTTCGATGCGGCGGGGAACGACGTCTACAGTGCCCATTATTACAGCCAAGCCTCCGCCATGCACCTCTGCGGATCATATCTTTTTGATCTTGCTGGTGACGACTTCTATGCCGTAAAGGTCGGGGCGGCGCATGCTATCGGGCACGATTACGGCAACGCCTTTCTTCTTGATCGAGCGGGGGATGACAGCTATGCCTCGCGAGATTCCAACCCTGGAGTCGGCACGGCCAACGGTTCGGCAGTCTTCATCGATGGCGGAGGGATTGACCGCTACGGCGGGCCAAGCGGAGCCGCCAATCCTTCGAGAGGAGGGATTTCCCTTTCTGTTTTCGTTGATCTTGGGGGGAAGGATCTTTACCGCACAGGATTGGCTGACGGGGAAGCCACAGCCCGTCCCCTGATCGGATCGGCTCTGGATGTTCCAGATCCAGTCACTGCTTCTGCTGCTCCTGGGGCAGCAGTTCAGGCTGGACCTACTCCTGGTTCTGTGCCAGTTGCACCTGATGCTGAACTCGTGAAAATTTATCAGAAAGCCATTCAGTGGGGTGTCGGATCGGCTCAGGCCGAGGTGACAGAGAATGTCAACAAGCTGGTTTCTATGGGGCTGCCTGCCTTCGACTGGATGCTGCGCACCCAGTTGGCAAATGCTCAAAGGCTGGAGCTGCGTGCCTTTGTCGCCGTCGCTTCGGCATTAGGAGACCCAGCAGGACAGGTGATGGTGAAGAAGGCTGAGGGGGCGACGACTACAGAACTCTCAAACCTTCTGCGTATTGCGGCGGACGCCCGAGTCGCCGCCTTTGCACCGGCATTGCCGAATCTTATCGGAAAGCCAGAAACAAGAAGTGCGGCGATCAATGTGGCGGCATCGCTGAAATCAAAGGAATCAGTGCCAGCCATCCTGGAGGCAGCAAAAGTGGGCGGCATGACCATGAGGGTCTCCATGACGGCGCTTAATGCAATTGGCGATGTCGGCGGACTGCCTTTGGCACTTGCTTTGGCTGCAGGGGATGATCCTCATGCTCGATATGCGGCACAGAACCTCTTGAAGCAGCACCCCGTCGCCAGTTTTGAGGCAGCCAAGGAGCTGATGGCTGAGGCCGAAGAGTTCCGGGCTAGAGTTGGAATTGAACTGGCGGGAGCCGTCGGCACGGCTGAGGCCCTTAACTTGATCGGCACCTTCCTTTCCGATCCAAGACCAGGCCTGAGAATCGCGGCCCTGACTCAGTTGGCTGGTCGGTGCCCTGAACCCTTTAGGGCAGCCATGAATGAGCTAAGGTCTGATCCGGTTGTTCCAGTTGCGGCGGTTGCTAAGCGATTGCTGCCCGCAAGCCCCTAGAACCAAATCACCGGCGGGGATGGGCTGATTTGAATCTCCGCCGGACTTCGGTCATATCCAGCTGGGTGTACACCTGAGTGGTTGTGATCGATTCGTGCCCAAGCAGCTCTTGGACGACTCTTAGGTCAGCGCCACCTTTCAGAAGGTGAACCGCATAGGTGTGGCGCAGAGTGTGGGGGGAAACATGACTCTCGATTCCTGCCGCCTTGACGTGGAGATCAAGCCTCGCAGCAGCTGTGGCTCGATGGAGTCTGCCTCCACGGGCACCGAGCAGGAGCTGAGCCACCGGCCGCTTGGTCAATAGAGCCCGACCGTCACGAAGCCAGACTTCAATCCATTCAATGGTCTGGCGTGGCAAAGGAAGCCGCCGGGTCTTGCCTCGTTTGCCTGTCACTCTAAGACTTGCCGAATCTAAGTCCAGCTCTTCGATTCTTAGTCCGCAGGCTTCACTGATTCTCAAACCAGCCCCATAAATCAGTTCCATCAGGACCCTGTCTCTCAGACCAAGGGTAGTCTTGAGATCTGGAGCCTCAAGAAGGCGAGTGATTTCTTCGAGGCTCAACGCTTTTGGAAGAGCTTTCTTCTTTCTTGCTCCAATGGATTCCGGCAGGGGAAGATCTGGATGGCCCTTGCGCTTGAGCCACTTCAAGAACCCTCGAAGAGCAGACACCCGCCTCATTCTGGTGGCGGCCGCCAGAGGAGGGCCCAGCCTTGCCTGAAGGTCGCTGAGGTTTTGGGGAGTCAGCCGACGCCAATCGGTAACCCCCAACTCGTGCAGGGTCGCACGGGCCCAAGCTAGGTCGCCACGGTAAGCGTCTAGGGTGTGGGCGCTCGCGTCTCGGTGGAGGAAGAGCTCTTCGAGCCAGGCATCACAGGCGTCTTCAAGCCCTCCTTCTTCTTCCAAATCCATATCGTTGGCCGAATGTACATCATGTCGTGGACGGTTGGTGCTTCACCCCCGAAGATCATGGCGGGTTGAGCTTCGTAATTCTCAGCCATCAGGTCGGTGAATTCAATAAAGCGGCGTCCAAGCAGGGCGGGGATCTCTGCCTTCACATTGGCTGCCGCGACCCTGGCCACGTCATTTCTCTCGAAGCTGGAAACAACAATGTAATCAGGGAAGTTTTCTGTGATCAGGCGGGTATCCCAATCGTATCTTTCAGCCGGGTTCTCTGGGACGTAGCGAACCACCTTCGGGTTCGCGAGGGCCATCCATTCAGACTTCCTTTCCCACCCAGCCATGATGTGGGTTGTGGCTTGGGGGAAGACAGGCGGTGTGTAGAACCAGGGATCAGAGACAAGGCCAATGCTCTGCTCATCCTTCACATTCTCCTTCAGCCAGGCAGCCGCTTGGTCGCGAGGATCGACTCCAGTCATCCAGGAGGTTTCCTGCATGCTCCGGGTCAATCCGCCACCGAAAACTCCTCCGAGTCCGACAAAGGCCAAAAAGCCAATGATCTTCATCTGCTGTTTGGGGTGGGTGTGAGCCTGACCAACAATCCAGCCTAAACCAACCGCCAGGCAGGGAAGAAGAGGGAAGACATAGCGTAGGAATTTGACCTCGGCTCGGCCGATAAGGACGTAGGTGACTAAAGCTACGATCAGCATCCCCGTCAGCCACGCGTGGCCCTTAAAGACGCCTCGACCAAGACCTGCCAGTCCACCGATCACCAAGATCAGTCCAAAGGCTTCGTTCAGGTTCCCTAAATGATAGATGAAGCCGCTTGAGGTCGCCTCGAAGACGATTCCATGACCAGTAGCCGTGTGCTGAAACTCATAGATCACGTCCTTCATTACCCGGGCGGGTTCTAAGAGGATCGCGGGGACACCGAGCAGGAAGGTGGCAAGACAGGCAACCAGAGAAGCTGCTCCGGCATTGATCAGGATCGACTTTTCCGACTTCTCTGCCTTGGCAATGAACTGAGTTCCGATAATCCAAAGCGGAGCAAGGAGGAAAAGGACTCCCGAATACTTGCAGGCGGCACTGAGGCCCGCCATGATTCCTGACCAGATCGCGAAACGAACAAGCTCTTTGCCGCTTGGTCCTTCCTCTCCTGGCAAAGCAGTCATTCTCACTGCCCAATAGAGGCCTAAACAGCCAAAGAAGACGGCAGGAATATCGACTGTAGCAAATCGGGAGTGGACAACCAGCCCAGGTGCAATGGCCAAGGCGGCCGCTGCCACAAAAGGACCGACGATGTGAGTCCGTTTGAAGAGGATGAGAAAAGCGAGAACAGCGACTCCGGCACCGCAGAGAGCGGAAAGAATTCTGCCCCCTAAAGTCATCAAAGCGGTGACCTTGATGGCGGCTTCTTCCGGTGGAGTTCCCTCAGCCGGTGCGCCTCCATAAGCCACTCCAGCCTTAGCAGCAAAGTGAGTGAGAGTGAGGTAAAAGGTGCCGTAGTTGTAAAAGTCTGGCGTGAAATCCCCTTTCAAGGGGTCCATGTTTTGCGAGTAGGCAATGTTGACCGGCTCATCGGGGTGGTAGCCCCCCATGTTGGTCGGGTTGGGCAGACCCCAACCAATGCCCGCTAGTCGGATAGCCAGAGCCAGGACAAAAACAAGGAGTCCCCAGGCAAACGCCTGTCGGTCAAGCCCTTGAACCCATCGGGTCAAGAAAGAAGGCTGGCCAGGGGACTCGCTCACAGTTGCTACTTTACCAAGCGTAGAGTTGTTCTGCCCGTGAAACGCTCTTCAAGCACCGTTTCTGGGGCTCCTACCAGCTTAAGTGACCAGGACCCTTTCGATTCTGATCGTGCTGCCAGGGTGTGCCGGGTGATGAGATCAAGGTCGAATTCCACCTTCATGTCCATCTTGATGGGCAGGGCTTCGAGGCCAGTTTGTGCGGCACTTCCTGCCTGGGCGTTCACCATCTTCGCCACGTCCGTATCCAGCTTGAGGGTTCCCGTGATTCTATGGACTTTTTTGCCTTCAGAATCGACAACTCCAGAATAGACGTAAGTCCAGTCCAGCCTCTGAACCTGCATCTGGTCTTTTTGACCCTTGATCGCCTGAGGCTGGTAGGTGGCTGTCTGCTTCCAGGTTGCTCCGACCTTGATGTCGTCGTCTGGCAGAGGCGGGTTGAGATCAATGGCAGTATCGAGTGTGCCGACGAAGAGGGAAACTCGCTTCAGATCTTCCACAAAGGGAATAGAAATCTGTCCGACCGAAGCATTGGCTAGGGCCGCAAAGGAATTCGATGAGTTAAGCAAAGCTGGCTTTGGTTTCTGCCTTGCCGGAGTAGTGGCTGGCTTGACATTCAGGTCTTTGCTGTTCGTCACGTGGTTGATCGGCGACATCGTGAGAAGCAGGTTGATGTCGGTCTTTTCCTTCATCACCTGGCGGTCTCTTTCTCCGGTCTCGCCCAAGATGATTTCCATCGTTGGGCGTTTGTAAATCAGCTCGGCAAAACCATCGGTCTTCATGGTCTGCACAGTCAGGGTGGAATCGTAATTGATTTCCTGGTCGGAGGGCTGCATGTAGGGCATGCCGATCCTCTGGGTTTCCTGAACAATCAAACCCCTGACTTGGTACTTAAGCACCTCACCTTTCTTAAAGACCCTCAGCAGCGAGACAGGAGCCGCGGGGGCATCCGTCTTGGCTTGGGGCGCAGAAGCAGGGTTGAGTAGGATTGCGGCGGCAAGAGTTCCGACTAGGCTCATATGATCAATAACGTTGGGCTTTCTGATGGCGTTCAGAAAGCCCAATCGATTCTCCTTACTATTATTAACGAGTGACCTGCTTCGCAATAACCATTCTCTGGATTTCGCTGCAGCCTTCACCAATCTCGGTCAGTTTGGCATCTCGCCAAAGCTTTTCCACTCTGTAGCTCGGCACCATTCCGCGTCCACCATGAATCTGGATCGCCCGGTTGGTAACGCGGTTGGCGACTTCGCTGGCGTAGAGCTTGGCGATAGAGCTTTCTTTCACGACGTTTTGACCCTGGTCCATGAGGAAGGCTCCCTTGGCCAAGAGCAGACGAGCGGCTTCGATCTCGACTTCAGAATCAGCCAGCATGTTCTGTACAGACTGCATGTCGCAGAGTCTGCGGTTGAACTGCTCGCGGTTCTTCGAGTAATCGAGGGCCAATCCGTGAGCCTTCTCCGCGATTCCGAGCGCCATGGCGGCGATGCCTAACCGTCCTCGATAGAGGAGTCCGATAGCTTCCTCGAATCGGCAGGGAGTGTGCCAGGCATCGGCATCGTGAAGCTTGAAGTGAGAGGTCCAAGAGGCCTTAACGCCGACGGTAGGAATTCTTCCGACCATCTCAAAGCCAGGCTGATCCTTTTCCATCAGAAAGGCGGAGAGGTCCTTTTCACCTGTTCGAGCAATAAGGATGAAGAGCTGTGCCCATCCACCGTTGGTGATGAACATCTTCTCACCATTGGCCTTGTACCAGCCTGGACGATCCGGGTTGAGAGTGGCTGTCGTCTGTACTCGTCGGGCATCAGAGCCAGCTTCGGGTTCGGTCAGGGCCCAAGCCAAGCGAATCTCGCCAGAAACCGTCTTGTGAAGGTACTTGTCCTTCTGTTCTTGGGTGCCGTAGGTGATGATGTGACCCTGGGCGAGGGCATTGATGGCGGCAACGTTCATGCCCAAAGCGGCATCAGCCGCACTTAGCATGCGGCAGGCTTCGCAGTAGGCGGCAGTCGAGATATCGTGGCCACCGTATTCTTTGGGGACGGTCATTCCCAAAAGACCAGCGGATCCAAGACCCTTCCAGATTGATTCAGGAAAGTCGCCCTTCTGATCCCATTCGATGCTGTAGGGTTCAACTTCGGCATCAATGAAGGCGGCCGCCTTCTCAAGGAAGGAAAGGTCGCTGGAGGAAAGCTGCGCGCCAAAAGGAGAGCTCGACGGCGTTGTCAAAGCAGAGAGGCTCATTAATTGACATTCTACTTCCCAGCCTTGGCTGCCCGATGTCAGCAGAACTTTCAGTCTAGGCCCAGTTTTTTCAACAGATTGAGCGTTATATGCCTTAATTTAGGTGTCTTTTTGCTGATGCAACTGGGCCAGACGGAGGCGCGACAATGATGGATCTTGTTCGGGAGCTTGTGGAGCCATCAAGGAGGGCTTTGCTTTCTGAACTCAAGACTGGGCCAAAAACCGTCGGAGACCTTGTCGATGCCACTGGTCTCAAACAGCCGAATGTCTCCAACCATCTTTCCCGCTTGAAAAGCAAGGGGGTTCTAAAGAGCAGCAAAGTTGGCCGCCAGGTCTATTACAGTTTCAGCGACCCAGATATTGCCAAGGCAGCCTTGTCGCTCATCTCGCCTGTTGTCACAGAGCAGAGGTCAGTTGACTTTGGTGAAGAAACCACTCGAGTTTTCAGCCGAGCTGCCTGTCAAGGTGACGAAGCCACCTGCACAGAGATCGTTGATTCTCTTCTTCGAACTGATCAAGGCATGGTGATGATCTATTCCAGACTCTTCGCCGAGTCTATGCAGATGATCGGTCAATGGTGGCTTGTAAAGGCGATTGACGAGGGGCAGGAACACTTGGCCTCTGCGATTATCGAGAGATTAATGGCGCGGGTTCTTCACTTTGCTGCTCCACCAAGGCCCGGAGCCAACAAGGTGGTTCTCGGCTGCAGTCAAGGCAACTGGCACTCTATTGGAATCCGAATGATCTCGGATGTTATGAGGCTGGCAGGCTGGCGAACCTATTATCTCGGTGCCAACGTGCCTCACGCCTCATTCTTGGCTGCTGTCAAGGAACACAAGCCGCAGGCTGTCATGGTTTCCTGTCCCATCGAAGATGGAGTGCCCGAGGCACTTGATCTGGTGAAACAGTTGAATGAACTGAGGGGCAAAGAAGCTTGGGTGATTGGTGTGGGCGGAGCATCCCTTGTCAAAAATGAAACTCTGGTGAAGGGAGTTGGCGCAGATTTCTGCTGCACAAACCTTCTGCAGTTCACCGAAGAAATTCTGCCGAGCATCTCTGGCTCTGGCCGGTCTGCCCTGGTCTGACCTAGCTTCAAATCAGTCTAAGTGCAGCGTATGAGGGGTATATTCCCGCCCATTCATGACGCGCTTCACTCGTCCTCTTGGACTCGGCCTGATTCTGGCTCTTGGGACCCTGGCATGGTCTCAGTTAAAGCCCCTTGACCACTCTGTCTACGATTCTTGGAAGTCGATCCAGGGCCGTTCGATCAGTGGTGACGGATCTTGGGGAGCCTGGAGCATCACACCCCAAGAGGGCGACGCTCTCACCGAAGTCAAATCCCTGTCGGGTGGCAAGACTTTTTCGATTGAGCGGGGAACCGGCCTAAGGTTCACCGATGATTCTGCCTTTCTTTTGGCCACCCAAGTGCCAAAGTTTGCTGAGGCTCGTGATGCCAGAAGAGCGCGAAAGCCAGCCAACGAACAGCCCAAAAACGCTCTCGTCATCCTCAATCTGAAATCTGGTGAGCAGACCGTCATCGAAAAGGTTTCGAGCTGGTCACTGGCTCAGAAGGGTTCCGGCTGGATCATGTACCGCCTCGACACTGGAACTCCGGCTGCTGGTGGCACCGGAGGAGCTGGTGGTGGAAGGCCAGGAGGCAGACCGGGGGGAGCCCCACCTGCTGGAGGTCCAGGCAATGATCACTTCGATCTCGATTTTCTGGACCAAGCTGCACCTGCTCAGACTGCTCCTGCCCAAGAACCAGCAAAGGCTGAAGAAACCAAGAAGAAGGGCGACCACGCAGTTGGAAGTCAGTACATTCTTCGCGAGCTAGCCACGGGCAAGGAAGTGAAGATTGAGGATGCTGCTTCCTTCACTTGGAACGAAGATGGCAAGAAGGCCTTAGTTGTCCTTTCGACTAAAGACGGCAAAGGAGATGGTCTGTTCCTCTACGAATTCGGAAGCGGTGAACCCAAAAAGACTCCAATCTTGACCGGTTTGGGACGCTACCCTAGAGCAGTCTTCAACGAGAATGCCAGTCAGGTCGCCTTCTACACTGACCGCGATTCTTATACAGAAAAGACTCCCGAGCCAACTTTGTATCTATGGGATGGCAAAGAGGCCAAGGCTCTCATCAAGCCTGGCGATGCGAGAGTTGATAAGGATTCGCGCATCGTCACTGGAACTTTGAGCTTCAGCAAATCTGGGAATTTCCTCAATATCGCCGTCCAGCCGAAGCCAGCTCCAGAACCGCCCGCTGTTCATGAAGAAGACAAGGTCAACGTCGATGTCTGGCATTGGCAGGACCCACAGCTTCAGCTTGTTCAGTTGAGAACGGCAGCTGCCGATCGAAACCGGTCCTTCTCAGCAAGGCTGAATCTCAAGTCGAACTCGCTGGTCGTTCTTGAAAACCGAAGTCTGCGCAGTGTGCAGGTGCCGAATGAAGGTGATCCTTCTGTTGGCCTTGCTTTGGATACCCTGCCTTACCAGAAGTCAGGTTCTTGGACTGAAACCAAGATTGATGTTTATCTGGTCGACTTGGCCACGGGCACCAAGCGGCTCATCGAAGAAGGTCTGCTTGGCTTGGCATTTCTTTCTCCAGATGGCACTTGGCTGATTGTGGTCGACGAAAAGACCAAGGTCATCACTGCCGTTCGCACAAGCACCGGCGAAGAAAAGGTGATCAGCAAGGGACTGCCTGAACTCTTCAATGTGGAATCTGATGTGCCGGCTCTGCCGGCTCCTTACGGCTTTGGTGGATTCACCAAGGACGACCACCTTGTCATCTACGATCGATGGGATGGCTGGCTTGTTGACCTGAAGGGACAGAAGGATCCTGTCTGCTTCACCCGCGGAATGGGACGAGGCACAGAGACCGAATACCGGATTCTGAACATCAACGCAGATTCTCCCTGGCTAGATACCAAGGGCACCGTTTACTTCACTCGCGCGGAGTATCGGACCAAGGAAGAGAATTACGCCGTCGGAGACTTTTCTGGCAGAACCTCACCCAAGACCCTGATTGATGGCCCCATGGTCGTCACGGGTCTGCAGAAGGCGCAGAATGCCGACAAGATTCTCTACACCAAGCAGACCTTCAGTGTTTTTCCTGACGTTTGGGTTTCTGACCTGAGCTTCAAGCAGGAAACCAAGCTTTCTGATGCCAATCCTCAGCAGAAGGAATACCTCTGGGGCACTTCTGAGCTGGTGAACTTCTACTCTAACGACGGGGCTGAGCTTGACGGAATTCTGATCAAGCCCGGTGGATTTGACCCAAGCAAGCAGTACCCCATGGTGGTCTACTTCTATGAAAGGGAATCGGATCGCCTGCACAGGTACACACCTCCTGCACCTAGCGCATCAACCATCAACCCGACATTCTTTGCTTCAAATGGGTACGTGGTCTTCATTCCAGATATCCCCTACAAGGAAGGCTATCCGGGCGAAAGCGCCGTAAACGCGATTCTTCCCGGAACTCACAAGGTGTTGGGTATGGGGTTTGTTGATCCAAAGAGGGTTGGTCTTCAGGGGCAGAGCTGGGGCGGCTACCAAACCGCCTACTTGATCACTGAAACCAACATGTTCGCTGCCGCCGGAGCCGGTGCAGCTGTCAGCAACATGACCAGCGCCTATGGCGGAATCCGTTATGGATCTGGTCTCGTTCGACAGTTCCAGTACGAAGTGGGGCAGAGCCGAATCGGCAAGAGCCTTTGGGAAGCGCCTCTGCGCTACCTAGAGAACTCGCCGCTCTTTTACGCGGACAAGATCAGGACTCCTCTGCTCATGATGAACAACGACCAGGACGGTGCGGTGCCCTGGACCGAAGGCATTCAGCTCTTTGCCGCCTTGCGCAGACTTGAGCAGCCTGTTTGGATGCTGGTCTACAACGGAGAAGACCACAACATTATGCAGAGAAAGAACCGAAAGGACTTCACTATTCGGCAGTCTCAGTTCTTTGACCACTATCTCAAGGGCGCCCCCATGCCTGTCTGGATGTCCTCTGGCATTCCGGCCGTGGACAAGGGCAGAACTATGGGCTTGGAAATTCCGGCTAAGCCTTAAATCGGCGGGTCGAGACACCAAAGATTCCGGGCTGCCCTTCATGGGGCAGTCCGGAATTGTTTTTGCGCGGTCCAAAGATTGCAGATAGTCTCAAGTCAGGTTCCCTCCGGACCCCCTAACCACCCTGCCGCAAGGTACAACCTGTCAGGTCCCCGGGCCCTCTGCACCACATGAAGAAGATCCTTGTCATCGGAAGCGGCCCGATCATCATCGGCCAGGCAGCGGAGTTTGATTACGCTGGAACACAGGCCTGCAGAAGTTTGAGAGAAGAAGGCTATCAAGTCGTCTTGATCAACAGCAACCCAGCGACGATCATGACCGACCTTGAGATGGCGGATGCCGTCTACATTGAGCCTCTCAACGTCGACTTCTGCGAAAGGGTCATTGCCAAAGAAAGGCCAGACGGACTCTTACCGACACTCGGCGGCCAGACTGGCCTCAACCTCGCTAGTCAGCTTGCAGAGCAGGGAATTCTTGAGAAGTACGGGGTCAAGCTGCTCGGAACCCAGCTTGATGCAATCAAGAAAGCGGAAGACAGGCAGCTTTTTAGAGACCTGATGCGCCAGATCAAAGAGCCAGTCCCTGAGAGCTGGATCATTGAAACTGAGGAAGAGCTTCAGAAAGTCTTGGATGTTGTTCCTTACCCCTGCATTATTCGACCTGCCTACACTCTGGGCGGCACTGGGGGAGGAATTGCACAGAACCGCGACGAGCTTTGGGAAACTGGCCGAAAGGGGCTGAAACTTTCCATGCGAAGCCAGATCATGGTGGAGCGGAGCCTGCTGGGCTGGAAGGAAGTTGAGTACGAAGTGATGCGCGACGGCAAGGGCACCTGCATCACCGTCTGCAACATGGAAAACCTGGACCCCATGGGGGTCCACACGGGCGACTCTATTGTCGTTGCTCCAAGCCAGACCTTGAGCGACATTGAGTACCACATGCTCAGAACCGCCTCGCTCAAGATCATTACGGCTCTTGGGATCGAAGGAGGCTGCAACGTTCAGCTCGCCGTGAGCCCAGAAAGCTTCAGCTACTACGTCATTGAGGTCAACCCGCGAGTCTCGCGTTCGTCTGCTCTGGCCAGCAAGGCTACCGGCTACCCCATCGCGCGAGTCGCGGCAAAGATCGCCATCGGCAAGACTCTGGACGAAATCGAAAACATGGTCACCAAGACCACCAAAGCCTGCTTTGAGCCAGCCTTGGACTACTGCGTCGTCAAGATTCCTCGCTGGCCTTTTGACAAGTTCCACGCCGGAGATCGTCGGCTGGGAACTCAGATGAAGGCGACTGGCGAAGTGATGGCCATCGACCGCACCTTCGAATCAGCTCTCATGAAGGCCTTGCGAGGCTTGGAAGTCAGGCAGAAGGATCTTCGTCACGCCAAGATGCAGGGCGACGGTGCAGGCTGGATTTTTAGAGAAGGCAGCAGCGAAGCGATCTATGTTCCTGGAAAGGGGTCCTACACCGATACTGAACTCGACGACGCTATGAGGTTCCCAACCGACGAGAGGCTTTGGGCTTTGGCCGAAGGCTTAAGGCGGGGAAGAGGAATTGAAGGTGTTTATGCCATCAGCAAGGTTGACCCTTGGTTCCTGCGCAAGATCAACGCCCTTTTGAAGATTGAAGAAAGGCTGATGCTCTGCGCCTGGAGCAAAGGAAGAACGGCCGAGATTGAAAAGGTTGTCGAAGATGCCTTTGAGATCGGCTTCCCCAGCCCCACCATCCTTTCTCTGCTCGGTGTCACCAAAAAGCCGGTCGAAGGAGAATCGGAGTTCGTTGCTGAGGCTAGGCAAGTCATTGACCGCATGAAGGTTCAACCAGTCTTTAAGATGGTCGATACCTGTGCGGGCGAGTTCGAGTCGGCAACCCCTTACTACTACGGCACCTTTGAAGATGAGAATGATCAGGCTGCTGTCTTGAGCAGACTCTAAGGGCTGCCATGAAGCTGGGCGTCGTCACCCTCTTCCCAGAGCTTTTTGATAGGCTCCTGGACCACTCGATGCTGGCTCGCGCCAAGCAGAAGGGTCTGTGGAGCCTAGAGACGGCTTCTCCTCGTGACTTCGCCACAGATGTCCACCGAACGGTTGACGATTCTCCTTACGGAGGGGGGCCAGGCATGGTGCTGAAGGTGGATGTTGTTGTGGCAGCTGCCGAATCACTTTCCACCCTGGGGCAGGGGCCGGTTCTGGTCATGGATCCCGCTGGCACTCCCATGAAGCAGTCACGGGTCCGTTCATTGGCGCAAGAGAAATGCGTCACTTTTATCTGCGGTCACTACGAAGGCATGGATGAAAGGGTCCTTGATGTTTTGGGAGCCGAGCCAGTATCGGTGTGTGACTTTGTCGTAACCGGCGGCGAACTCCCGGCGATGATGCTGATTGATGCCCTGGTGCGCCTTCAGCCTGGCGTGCTGGGCGACCCCGAGAGCCACGAAGATGACTCCTTCGGTGAAGATTCTCTGCTCGGTTTCCCTCTCTACACCCGGCCTTTGGAGTTTAGAGGGCACAAGGTCTCCGATGTCATGGCATCAGGGCATCATGGCAAGGTCGCAGAGCTTAGGCGGCTGCAGAGGCTGCTGCGCACCATGGAAAGGCGCCCAGACCTTATGTCTCAGGCAGAATTGACCAAAAGCGACATGAAGCTTTTGAAGAAAGCCCTTGAAGCCAAGGAGCTTGAAGCGGGCCTAATGGACGATTGAGGGGACGCTTGACCCAAGTCCCAAGCTGACCGGGGTCGGGCCATGCTATCATTGTTTCCCGCGCAGGGTGTTTATTGCCCTGTCACCTTAGCCTTGTGCTAAGAAGGACCTCACGATCATGGCCAGCAAACAGGCGATTCTTCAGAGCGTTGGCTCTGAGTATTTGAAGACGGATCTTCCGAAGATTGATCCAGGTGACACCGTCAAGGCTCACCTGAAGGTTCGTGAAGGCGGCAAGGAGCGAATCCAGATTTTCGAAGGCGTTGTTATCGCCTGCCGAAACGGTGGCGTTGCTGAAAACATCACTCTCCGCAAGATTTCTGGCGGCATTGGTGTTGAGCGAACTCTGCCCGTTCACAGCCCCAACGTGGCCAAGCTCGAAGTGGTTCGAAAGGGCAAGGTTCGAAGAGCCAAGCTTTATTACCTCCGAGATAAGGTCGGCAAGGCCGCTCGAATCGAAGAGAAGCGCTGATTCTAGGCTGACATGCCTGGCTTCGACTTCATATTCAGTCTGCCCTTGGCTCAGCAGGAGCCAAGCGGCATGATGGTGATGGTCGATAAGCTGGCGCGAACGCCTCTCAGCCAGATCGTGATTTTCGCCGCAGTCCTTACGGGACTGCGGCTTGTTCTTCACCCCCTCATCGTAAAGACCCCGAAGCATAAGCAGACGGGAGTTTTTGGGTTCGGCCGCTTCATCAACGATATCTCTGACGCGTTGATTTATGCGGCTGTTGTTGTCTTCCTTCTCGTCCGCCCCTTCGGCATCCAAACTTTCTGGATTCCCAGCGGATCAATGGTCGACACCCTCCTGGTCAACGACCTGCTTGTTCTTAACAAGTTCGTCTACCGGGTCTCTGACCCTAAGGTGGGCGACATTGTGGTTTTCGAGCCTCCCCGCGAAGCTCCTGATGCAGCAAGCGGCAACGTTGACTTCATCAAGAGACTTGTTGGCGGCCCTGGAGACCTGATTGAGATTAGGGATCGAGTCTTCTATCGAAATGGCAGGAAGGTCGATGAAACCTACGTCGACTTCACCTCTGCTGCCTCCTCCTATCTTCAGCCCCTGCCAAAGACAGAATGGGGAACCGCGCTCTACCCTGATTTCAAAATGGTGGAGAAGGATGGCAAGGTCGTTCCTTTGCTCATCAACTCAGACGGAGAGGCCAACTATGGTCTTTACGAATCAGGGCAGGGTTTAAGCCAGTATTCCGGCATCTTTCCAGCCGAAGATGACACCCAGGCCAAAGATTGGGCAAAGCTTCCGGCGGCCAAGATTCCTGCCGGTCACTACCTATTCATGGGTGACAACAGAAACGGTTCTAACGATGGCCGGTTCTGGGGATTGGTTCAGAGAGACAAGATCGTCGGACGATCTGAGTTCATCTGGCTGCCCTTCAAGCGCTGGGGCATGACTCGGTAATCGTTTGATTCGCTCAACCTGAAGGGTTTCTGAAGCGTAAGATAGGCCGTGCCCATATTCTATAGCAGGGATGAGCGGACCAAAGGAGGCATGGGTTGTATTGCTCGCATGCTGCTCCAATTTGCCACCAGCTATTTAGTTGGGCTTGCTCTCAGAACTTTGTTCTTGACAGTTTTTACTGCCACCTCTCCGCAGGCAACGGTTCTTGCCTGGGCATTAATAGTTCTTATACCCGAGCTGCTGATCGGCCCGATAACGGATGGAAGACTGCAATCGCCTATCGGGAACCAAATCTATTACTATAAGATTGGAAAACGAGTCGCCTCTGGTGATTTGCCCATTGGCCTCGTGGATTGGTACACAGAGTCAAATACTCTGATTGAGGCAAAGGCAATTCCTCAGCCATCAATGGTATTCCTCTGGATTGCCGGTCTTCTGACATTTCTCCTTGGAGCAGTAGTGATGACCACCCTTGCATCCATTAGTGCGAGTCTTTTCGGACGACCGTTTATGTTTTCGTTCACCACCTTGCTTCCCTTAGAAATCCTGCACTTGGGGCTTAGGCACTTGTTAAGACAGAAAAATATGCTGTTTGCTCCGGCAGGTAAGCACAAGGAATTTGAAGCTTTACTCAAGTGGGAGCGAGGTGAGTGGGTGAAAACAACCAAAGCCTACAACGGGATCTTTCAAGATATGATGCGCGGAGGTGTTGAACCCCAAGCCGCAACCCCACTGGAAGATATTGAACGCCTGAGAAGGCTGAGGGAGAAGGAAAGAGAGAAGGCCCAGGAGTCTAGACAACCTGAATAGAGTGGTGGGCCCGGTGGGGTTTGAACCCACGACCAAGCGGTTATGAACCGCGTGCTCTAACCACTGAGCTACAGGCCCGAGCCCCCTTTATACCTCCCGTGGGGAGGGTAGTGGCAAGGCCATAGGCCGCACCTGGCAAACCTTAACGGATAGTTTTGTCTCGGAAGTCAACGACACTTACGCCCTTTTCAGGAGCAGCTTTCCAGAACTCAGGAGTCTTGTTGGGAAGGCTGGTGATCTTCGCCGTCTCCATCCTGATCAGCGATCCTCCGAAGCCGCCTCCAAAGCTGCGGCTGGTCTGAACCCAGTCCAGATTCCAGACTCCCTGCCTGCTGCTGACCTGAAAAGAAAGGGTGCCGAACCGCGAACCTGTGGTTGTGAAGATTCGACCCCAGGTGCCAGCCGACTGCATTTCGAGCGTGCCGGAAGCAGGGGCGATAAGTGTAAGCGCTGATTCGCCTGTAAAGAGGATAGGATAGGGGCCGATCATGCTCTCACCTCCAGAGGCCTGCCAAGAGGCACTGAAGGCCGGAGGGGCAGTGCGAAGCGCCGCCTCTGCTCCCAACTCCAGTCCATCTGTGAGAATCGAATCGCCTTCTCGGATGACCAGAAGAGTGTCGCCCCACATTCCTTGGTACTGCATTCTGTAGGCTTCAGGAGACTTCCAGCTCAAGAGCATGGCGCCGTCAAACTCGTTCTGAACAACTCCTCCAGAGCCTGTGTACTTCGCGACTGTGGCTTCGAAGGATCCTCTTGCCGCCAAACCCTTCAAGGCTTCCTTCAGTTCTGCTTCGCCCTTACGTGGCTGGGCTGCAGGTGTGGCTGCCGGAGCCTGAGCCATGGAAAAACTGCTCATGCAGGCAAAGGCGGCGAAAAGAAGGGAACGAGACATGACAAGCATTGTGGCTTAGGGGACCGAACGAAGACCACTGAACTGCCCTTGGTATCATGGCTTTTTCCATCACAAGGGAGTGAAGTTTCATGAATAGCCACAATCCGTCTGACCTTGGGTGCTCTTTTCTGGCCCACACTCCCGCTCAAGTTTGGAGCCCCGAATCCTTCGATTCCGATGACCGCCTCATGATTTCCGAGGCGGATTCGTTTGTGCGGAATGAGGTTCTTCCAGTCCAAGATCGCCTTGACCAGCAGGAAGAAGGCTTGATGGTTGGGATTATCAAAAAGGCTGGCGAGATTGGATTCTGTGGTGTGGATGCGCCCGCAGAGCACGGCGGTTTGGGGCAGAAGAAATCGGTTGCGGCAGCGATTTTAGAAAGGCTGAGCATGAATGCCAGCTTCTCGGTCACCTATGGCATCACCAGCGGGATCAGCCAGCAGGGACTAGTTCTTTTCGGCACAGAAGCGCAGAAGAACCAGTATCT
This sequence comes from Synechococcus sp. UW140, assembly GCA_943369295.1. Taxonomy (GTDB): domain Bacteria; phylum Armatimonadota; class Fimbriimonadia; order Fimbriimonadales; family Fimbriimonadaceae; genus JAKRSE01. The sequence continues at coordinate 266,784 of CALRMU020000003.1, forward strand.
GCCCTTGCTCACTTCAGGTGAGTGGATGGGCGCCTATGCTCTCAGCGAGCCAAACAGCGGCACCGATGCCTTCTCCTTGACTTGCCGGGCTGACCAAGTCGGCGACAAGTGGGTGCTTAACGGCACTAAGATGTGGATCAGCAACGCCAAATGGGCGGACCTCTTTTTGGTCATGGCGAAGGTGGATGGCCAGCATCTTGCCGCCTTCCTTGTGCCACGCACAGCACCAGGGGTCTCAATCAGCCGCGAAGAGCACAAGATGGGCCTCAAGGGCTCCAGCACTGCCCGTTTGATTCTTGAGAACGCTGAGGTGCCTTTGGACGCTTTGGTCCACGAGCCTGGCAAGGGCCACCAGGTCGCCATGAACGCCCTTAACCTGGGCCGCTTCAAGCTGGGTGCCATGTCGCTCGGTCCGGCTAGGCTGGCGATGGAAGAAGCCGTCAAGTACGCAGGCGAGAGGCGTCAGTTCAACTCTCCACTTTCTGGCTTTGGACTGATTCGGCAGAAGCTGGCCAGAATGGCGGCTCACTTTTTCGCCGCGGAATCTGTTCTGTACCGGACGGGCGGTTTGTTGGATTCTGGATTTGATCGTGCCGACGACACTCCGGAAGGCTTGAGAAAGGCTGCCGAAGAGCATTCGGTGGAATGCAGCATCGTCAAGGTGGTCACCACCGAAGCCCAGGCGATGATCGTCGACGAGGCATTTCAGATCTATGGCGGCTACGGATTCACTGAAGAGTTTCCCATCGCCCGCATCTATCGCGATTCGCGAATCAGCCGCATCTATGAGGGCACAAACGAAATCAATCGAGTCTTCATTGCCGATCGTTTCGTTCGTCGCATTCAGGAGGGTCGGGCATCACTTCCAGATCAAGGAGAAGGCTTTATTGGAGACCTTGCTGTCAAGGCCGTCGGGCTCTACGACAAGACTGACCAGATCAAGGCCGCAGCAGTCAGCGACCTTCTGATTCTTGCCTTCACCGAGCAGACGACCAGAATTCGCGCTGAAAAGATTGGGGGAGCTGCTCAGAGTGCTTATCAGTTGTGGCTGAACGAGGCTCACATGCAGGCTGCCTATCAGTGGCAGATTTTGACTGGGGAATCCATTCAGCTGCCTGTTAGTGTCCAGGGGCTTGAGGATTCTGTGGCTCAGGCAGCGATTGATAAGAAGGGTGTTCTGAGTTTCTAGGATAAGGCGGGTTTGTACATTCTGTGGGTGCCGCGAATGGCTCTGTAATGTTTCAATAACCCCACTGGTCACGGACCAGTGGCACCCATTCTGAAGGTGTTGGCTTGGGTGCCACGACTCCTTGAGTCGTGCAATGGTTCTGCAATATTTCAATGACCCCACTGGTCATGGAGCAGTGGCACCCATTCTGAAAGTGTCGGCTAGGGTGCCACGACTCCTTGAGTCGTGCAATGGTTCAGCGATGTTTCAATAACCCCACTGGTCACGGACCAGTGGCACCCATTCTGAAAGTGAAGGCTAGGGTGCCACGACTCCCTGAGTCGTGCAATGGTTCTGCAATGTTTCAAAAACCCCACCGGTCATGGACCACTGGCACCCATTCTGAAGGTGTTGGCTAGGGTGCCACGACTCCTTGAGTCGTGCAATGGTTCAGCAATGTTTCAATGACCCCACTGGTCACGGACCAGTGGCACCCCCAGATCCTGCTTCAGAAGCCGCAGTTGGGGGAACATGGATGATGAACTGGGGCACCCGAACTTTTGGGTTAGCGGAAAAGTTTCTGTGGCCTGGTTTAGCTTTGCTAAGCCAGGAAAGCTGATTTTGATCCAAGCTTTCGCAGTTTCCAGTGGGTGATGCAATTGATAGATTGCGCTATCCTCCGGTGCTGCACCTTCCTCGCAGACAGAAGAGGCCACCCGAACTTTCTGCAAGGGCCATAGCAGGCCCGACCCCTCTCTCGCTTGGCAGGTAGAAAGGAGCAGTGCAGGAGCGGTATCAGCCCGAATTGTTTGAAGCCAAGTGGAGGGCTAGGTGGAAGGGGGAAGACCTCTTTAAGACCAGGGAAGAGGCTGGCAGGCCCAAGTTCTACGGGCTTGACTTCTTTCCGTACCCCTCCGGAGCTGGCCTCAGCGTAGGCCACTGCCGCAACTACATTCCCACTGATGTCCTCTGCCGACTTAAGTACATGCAGGGCTTTAACGTTCTGCACCCCATGGGCTTTGACGCCTTTGGACTGCCTGCAGAAAACGAAGCGATTAAGAAGCAGCGCCACCCGGCGCCTATGATCGATGACTATGCCGGCACCTACCAGCGTCAGATGGAGCTGATCGGTATTTCATACGATTGGTCTCGCAGCTTCAAATCTAGCGATCCTGGCTACTACAAATGGACTCAGTGGATCTTTAAGCGACTTTACGAAAAGGGCCTGGCCTACCGAAAGATGGCCGCAGTCAACTGGGATCCGGTCGATAAGACCGTTCTGGCCGATGAAGAAGTTATCGGAGGCAGGGCAGAGAGGTCTGGCGCTCTGGTCGAAAAGAAGCTGATTCCTCAGTGGTTCATGAAGATCACTGCCTATGCCGATCGCCTGATTGACGACTTGGACGATCTTGACTGGCCGGAAGGAATCAAGAACCAGCAGAGAAACTGGATCGGAAGATCGAAAGGGGCCGAGTTCGAGATGGCTCTGGATATGCCAGGAGCCCAGACCGCATTGGGTGACTTGGAAGTCATCAAGGATGGCAAGTCTCCCAGCTTCAGGGTCTTTACCACCCGCATCGACACAATTTTCGGCATGACCTTCTGTGTCTTGGCCCCTGAGCATCCACTGGTCGAGAAGATTCTGGCAAGCGTGGATGAAGAGAGTGCCAAGGCTATTGCCGATTATCAGAAAGCCGCCAAAGAGTTGAGTGACATCGATCGCCAAGCAACGGGTCGAGAGAAGTCGGGAGTCTTCACCGGAGCCTACGCCATCAATCCTGCCAATGGAGCCAAGGTTCCGCTCTTCTTGGCCGATTACGTTTTGATGGGATACGGAACGGGAGCCATCATGGCCGTTCCAGCCCATGACCAGAGAGACTTCGATTTTGCTCTGGCCTTCGATCTGCCTGTGATTCCAGTTGTCGAACCGACGGATGAGTATTTGGCCGAGTTCTGCGCAGAGGGCGGGGAATCAAGATCAGAGCGCCTCGCCTATTATCAGAACAGCATTCGAGATTTGAAGGAGGTTTCTGATGCCAAGCAGGGGAAGCTGATGAACTCCGGCCCCTACTCGGGTCTGGATGTTGCTGACGCTCAGGAACAGCTGGGGATTAGATTTGAAGATGAAGAGATTGGAGAGAGAAAGACCAATTTCCGCCTGCGTGATTGGCTGATTTCTCGTCAGCGCTATTGGGGATGCCCCATTCCTGTCGCTTATGACGCTGACGGTGCTGAGGAGTCGGTGCCAGATGACGCTCTGCCAGTTCTTCTGCCCGACGTTGACAATTACGAGCCAAGCGGAGACGGCAGCTCGCCCTTAACCAGAATTTCTGAATTCGTCAACTGCACAACTCTAGATGGAAGCCTGGGCAAGAGGGAAACAGACACGATGGGGGGCTTTGCCTGCAGCTCATGGTACTTCCTGAGGTTCTGTGATCCCCACAATGACGATCAGCCATGGGATTTTGAGAAAGCAAAGCTCTGGATGCCTGTCGACTGCTATGTTGGTGGCGCCGAGCATGCCGTCATGCACCTGCTCTATGCCAGGTTCTGGACCAAGTTTCTTTATGATGAGGGACTGATCCCGGTTAAGGAACCCTTCGCCCGCTTGATGAACCAGGGCCAGGTTCTTGCTCAATCTCCGTACCGCCAGCCAAAAGAAGGCGAAAGGCTCGGCGTGGGTGAGTCGGGAATCCTGATCAGTTTTGCCGAAGCGGCAGAAATTCCAGAAGAGGGGCTGACCTGGAAGTGGGTGAGAATGTCCAAATCCAAGGGCAACGTCGTCACTCCGGATGAGGCCGTGGCTCAGTACGGTGCCGATGCTTTGAGGATCTATGAGCTCTTTGTTGCACCATTCGAAGCCAACATTCTCTGGTCAAACGAAGGCATGCAGGGTGCCTGCCGATTCCTTGATCGAGTGATTCGACTTGCTAATCAGCTTGCCACCCACTACGAGCCCAACTGGAAGCACGAGATGGGTGAAGAGACTCCCACCGCGACCAGCAAGGCGATCAGGCAGATTCTTCACCAGACCTTGTTGAAGGTGACGGATGACATTGAAGGGTTTGCCTTCAACACCGCAGTCAGTTCTTTGATGATCATGACCAACACCCTGGCTGATCTGATGAAGAAGCTTGATCCTTCGGCCCGGGCGGAACGACTGGCAGTCAGCGAAGCGTTGGAAGTAATGATTCTCATGATCTCGCCCCTGGCACCTCACACTGCCGACGAACTGTGGGAAGGCTTGGGACGAACCGGCTTTACCTATCAGCAGGATTGGCCAAAGGCAGATCCAGAGTTGGCGAAGCTTGAGACGATCGAGATCGCCATTCAGGTCAACGGAAAGCTGCGCGACACTTTGGAAATTGCGGCTGATGCCTCGAAGGAAGAGCTGGAAGAGGCGGCTAAGAACTCAGCCAAGGTGCAGGTGCATCTTGATGGCAAGACGATCCGCAAGGTCATCGTGGTGCCAGGGCGACTGGTGAACATCGTTGCGAACTAACCTTCTTCTGCTTCTTGCCCTGCCGGTCCTCCTGGCGACGGGGGGATGCGGCCGCAAGCCCTGGCCGGGTGAACCTGATCCAGTGGTTATTAGAAACAGAGATCACTATTTTCAGGTTTGGGGCGAGGTACAGAAGGAGACTGAGAGGCCTCTGCTTAGATACGAGAATAACGAGCCTCTTTCGGGTGACGATATGCACCTGCTTGAGCAGGCTCACCCAAAGATCTTGGGCTTGATCAAGGATAAACCGCAATCATTCCCGCCACGAGTCATCTACGCCAAGCTTTTAAGGGCCTCAAACGCCCCGGAGAGGGCTCTGCCCGCCTATCTTGAGGCATTGGCCGTCGCGCCGGAGAATCCGCCCGCAGACTTTCGAATGATCATGGCCGAGTGCCATGCAGACATTGCCGAAATCTACTTCGCTAAAAAGCAGCTGGGCGATGCGGAAGCAGAACTAAGAAAGGCTCTAAAGCTTAGCCCTCAGACGGTCAAGTTCATGCTGTCTCTCGTGCAGGTTCTGCTGGAAGATGGGCAGAAGGAAGCCGCCAAAAGTGTTTACCAAGAAGCCAAGAAGCTGGCCCCGACCAGCGCCGGGGTTAAGAGCCTTGGTCAGCTTTTCGAATCCCTTTAAGGGGCCTAAGCTTCATACGTCCCCATGGTCGGGGGAACTCGGTAGGAGTTTCTCTGACCTTGCGGTAGATGGGGAAGAGCCGCGGGCTGCCATCAGGCAGGCTCATTTCAATAATCTCTTCCAGTTCCAGACCAAGCTGACCGCAGGGCATGTTTTCCGCCTCTTCTCGGTCGTTGGGGGTCCGGTAGGGCATAACAATGCCTCCCAGCTTCACCCAGGGAGCTGTGGCTTCTAGCTGGATGCCAAGGGGAGCAAAGGCTCGCCCTAAACCTACATCAAACTTGCCTCTCGTGTTGAGCTCTTCCACCCTCATGCACCGAGGGTTTAAGTTCTTAGGCGCTACGCTCTTCAGGAAGCTCACGATCTTCTCTGTGCTGTCCACGGCTTGGATTTCAATGTCTGGTCTAAGGCAGGCAAGAGGCCAAGCGGGGAAGCCAGGTCCGGAACCGGTATCGAGCACCAAGGCCTCCTCGTGGATGTGATATTGAGGAAGAAGGGAATCGATGAGATGCTTGACCTCAGCCTCCTCACGAGGAATCCGGGTGAGGTTCATCACCTTGTTCGTCTCGTAGAGCTTATCTAGAAAGGCTTCGCACTGAGCTTCCTGTTCAGGGCTGAAAGGCAGGTGTTGCGATTCGCACCAGGTTCTCAGTAAAGGCAGAGGCATGAATGCCCAGGATGGCACCAGATGCCAAAAGTCGCGGCGGTACCTTAGGTCTCTCAGACGCCTTGTGGGCTGAAGCTGGAGCAGAAAGAGATGATGGAGAAGCTGCCAAAAATCGGGATTGGTCTGGCAATCTTTGGGCTCATCATCGCATCGCTCAGTCTTGTTCCGGGGTTTAACTCTCTGGAAGGCGGTGCCATCCCCCTGATGCTGATTGGGATGGGGAGCTTCTTCTACATTCCTGGCGCCTTCCTGATCTTCTACAGCGAGAGAAAGGAAAAGATGAAGCCGATGATGGGTTATCTTCGGTGGATTCGACTAGCCTACATGGTGATCGTCATGTTCTGGATCTTCAAGGTCAGTCAGGGAATCTAAAAGCCTCTCTTTGCGTGTGCTCTTGAAAAGGTCCATCCCGTGAGTGGGTGGTCGGGGATGGCTGCGAGGCACGAGCAGCAGCCCCGGAGAAATTGACAACCTTATCGAGAGTATTTACCACTCTAACCCTCTCATTTCCTGCTCGACAGCAAGCTGATCGAACAGGCCACCCAAGCTTCCCGATCATCTAATGGTATGAGTGCCACGAACCTTTCCGACGCAGGAGGATAGGTCGTGATTCCAGACTTTGCAGCACAAGATTTCTTTTCTGACTTTCCTGTCTCGAGGACAGAACCATCCTCGCCGCACCAATCTATCTTGCAGCCGGGTGACCGGGGATGGCTGCGAGGCACGAGCAGCAGCCCCGGAAAAACTGAAAACCCTATCAAGGGTGTTTCCGACTCGGACCCTCTCATTTCCCGACTACACCTGGGCTGCCCTGCGGGCCATCCCAGGCCACCCCATTTCGGTGTTAGGAAAATCGAGCCCTATTGGTTTGGCGAGATCCCGCCTCACCCTTCACCCGGTCAGAACGGAGCATATCTTGCAACGTCAATCCTGGCTTAGCAGAGCTGGACCAGGCCACAGAAACCCGACGCAACCAGACCCCAAAACCAAAAAAAGGGTGGAACCACTCTGTGGTTCCACCCTTCTTCAATCCCAAAGCTTATCAGGCCAGGGCAGTTTCGACCAGCTTCTTGAAAGCGGCCATATCGGCGATTGCCAGTTCAGAAAGCATCTTGCGGTTGACCTGGATGCCCTTGACGGTCAATCCGTGAATCAGGTCGCTGTACTTAACGCCGCACTGGCCGCAGGCGGCAGAAATTCGAACGATCCACTGTCGTCGAAAATCTCGCTTCTTGGCGCGTCGGTCTCTGAAGGCGTACTGGCCGCTCTTCATCACCTGTTCGTGGGCGTTCTTATAGACGTTGCCCTTCCTCTGGAAATAACCAGAGGCGGCTTCGATGACCTTCTTGTGCCTCTTATGGCGCATAAGGCCGCGTTTAACTCTTGCCATTAATACTCCTCGTTCTTAGTTCAATTGTTCAGGGCCGGTTCCCAGCCAGGTTTTGGCGGTTACGGCAGAGGTCCTGAGAGGCTCTCTGATTTAGAGAGCCAGCTTTCGGCGGTTTGCCTTAAGTTCGGCATGGGCCTGCAGCTGCTCTTCAGTTGGAGGAGCTGGTGCCTTTCGGAAGGCTTTGCCACCCGAAAGACCCAGAAGGCGGCTGATTCGCCACCTTTCTCCACCAAAGAGCTCGGTTTCCACATCGAGTCGGCGCTTTCGCGATCCCGACTTGTGGAAGAACATGTGGCTGTTGAAACTCGACAGCTTCATGATCTTCCCCGAGCCGGAAATCTTAAACCGCTTCGCCGCCGTTCGACACGTCTTCAGCTTTGACATTTTTCTTGGCTCCCCCCGATTGAGGTTTTGGACTCAGAACGATCACCATTTCACGGCCAGCCAACGCAGGGTCGCGTTCCAGCTTGCCGTATTCCTCTAGGTGGCCCACAATGTACTTAAGCTTTTCTTCTCCCACTTTGGGGTGGACTAGCTCTCTCTGCCTGAATCGGCAGACAATGCGGACCTTGTCACCATCAAGAAGAAACCGGATGGCTTTCTTGACGACGACCATGAGGTCGTGCTCGCCCGTTCGGGGCGTGAGGTTTATACCCTTTACTTCTTGGGTTTTCTTCTTCGATTCCTTCTTTAGCTTGCTTTGCTCGTACTTCCAGCGTCCAAAATCGATAATTCGGACTACAGGCGGCTGGGCCTTTTCGGCTACTAGGACGAGATCCATGTCGTGGGTCTCGGCCAGATTCAGCGCCTCTCTGGTCGGCATAACGCCAAGCTGCTCTCCGTCTTTGACTACCCTGACTTCGTTGAATCGAAGAAGTCGGGCGTTAATGTCAGGCGGTGGCTCGCGTCTGGGTCTGTTCGGCGGCCTTATGGAGTTTCACCTCGTTCTGAATTGACTTTCATCCTTTGGGGTCGGCACAGTATAGCTTCCATCAAGGACTCATGTCAAAACATTCGCCTTTCTTGGCAGCCATGCCTGAACTCAAAGACGCGTTTGATGGCCCGAGAGGATCGCCCAAAAGACGGTAAAATGACGAAGCGGGAAGGAGGGAGCGTCGTGCGCCCTCCTTTCTTCGTCTGGAATCACAGCCCGTGCCGGATCAAGAACCTCAAACTGGAATTGACATTACTCGGACGATGTCCGAGAGCTATGTTAACTACGCGATGTCCGTCATCATCGCGCGGGCCCTGCCCGATGTTAGAGACGGACTGAAGCCCGTTCAAAGAAGGATTCTCTATGCCATGAGAGTCTTGAATTTGAGTCCAGATCGTGGCCACAGCAAGTGCGCCAAGGTCTGCGGACAGACCAGCGGTGACTATCACCCTCACGGCGAAGCCATCATCTACCCAACCCTGGTCCGCATGGCTCAGTCGTGGACGATGCGCTACCCCCTGATTCAAGGACAGGGGAACTTTGGCTCTGTCGATGGCGACTCTCCCGCCGCCATGCGATACACAGAATGCCGTCTGACTCCTCTTGCTATGGAGCTGATGGAAGATCTGGACCGCGAAACCGTGGACTGGATGGAGAACTATTCGCAGACTCTTAACGAGCCGATGGTTTTTCCCGGCAAACTACCCAACCTTTTGGTCAACGGCAGTCAAGGAATTGCCGTCGGCATGGCAACATCCTTGCCTCCCCACAATCTCACCGAGATCTGCACCGGACTCATTCACAGGCTAGACAATCCAGAGTCAACCCTTGAAGAGATGATGGAGCACATCCCGGGCCCCGATTTCCCCACCCATGGCTTGATCATGGGCACCAAGGGAATCAAGTCAGCTTACGAATCGGGCCGAGGCTCTGTGGTGATGCAGGCCAAGACGATGATCGAGCCAGGCGAAGCCGGCAAGAGCGTCATCGTCGTTACTGAGCTGCCCTACCAGGTGAACAAAACCAACCTGGTTACAGCCATCGCTGAGATCGCCAAGTTCAAGAAGTTCGACGGCATCGTCAGTGTTCAGGATTACTCAGACAAGCGTGGAATGAGAATTGAGGTTGAAATCCGACGAGATGTCAACCCCAACAAGGCTCTCAACTATCTTCTCAAACACACAGCTCTGAGAACCAGCTTCAGCTGCATCATGCTGAGCTTGGTTGACAACTCCCCCCGAGTCTGTCCACTGCTTTTGATGCTTGACCTTCACCTCAAGCATCGCCGCGACGTCATTCTTCGCAGAACAAGATACGAACTCTACCGAGCTCTCGAACAGCTTCACCTCAGTGAAGGCTATCAGATCGCTCGTAGGTTCCTGGATGATGTCATTCGTGTCATCAGGGCCAGCGCGGACACGAACGAAGCCCGAGTGAGATTGGTAAGAGAGTTCGCCATGTCTCCCATCCAGGCCAGCGCCGTGCTGAACATGCCCCTTAGAAGGCTGACTCAGCTTGAGCAGGCTGAACTGGAGAAGGAATACAAGGAACTGCTCCGCAGAGTCCAGGACTTCCTCGATATTCTCACCAGCGAAGAAAGGCTCAAGACCTTGATTCGAGAAGAACTGACCTACCTGAAGGATAAGTTCGGTGACGAGAGACGATCGCGAATCATTGCCAAGGAAGCTGGCGAGTTCAGCGAAGAGGACTTGATCCCAGAAGAAGAGGCCATTGTCTCGATCAGTCGAGATGGCTACATCAAGCGAATGTCGATGGAAGCCTATCGCCAGCAGAAGCGCGGCGGAAAGGGGCTGAAGTCAGTTCAGAAGCAGGATGATGAGCCGGCTCACCTCTTCCAGGTGAACACCCACAACACGATTCTCTTCTTCACCAATCGTGGCCGAGCCTACAAGCTCCGCGCCTACGATATTCCGGAAAGCGGACGCTACGCCAAGGGAATGCCAGTCATCAACTACATCGCCATCACAGGCGAAGAGCGAGTGACTGCAACCGTTTCTCTGCGAGATATTCGCAAGGATGGTGGCTACCTGACCATGATCACCAAGAAGGGCGAAATCAAGCGCACTGCCTTGGATGAGTTCGCCAACATTCGAAGCAACGGCCTCGTCGCCTTTGATATCGAAGAAGCTGACGAACTGGGCTGGGTGCTGACTTCGGCAGGTGAGGACGACATCATTCTTATCACTCGCAACGGCATGTCGATTCGGTTCAACGAAACCGAAGCGAGATCGAGACTGCGAGCCGCTGGAGGCGTTCGAGCCATCACTCTGAGAGAAGACGACATCATCGTCGGAGCCGACGTGGTGAGAGAAGGTTCCAGCCTCTTGGTCGTCGGTGAGCACGGCTACGGAAAGAGAACTCCCCTTGATGATTATCGCGTTCAGGGAAGAGGTGGAATCGGAATCACCACCATGAACGTAACAGCTAAGACAGGAGTGATCATTGGGGCTGAAGTCGTGGACGAGGATGACCGGCTGATTGTCATGACGACAAATGGCAAGGGAATTCGAGTAAAGGTCAAGGAGATTCGCACCACAGGCAGAATTGCCCAGGGTGTGAAGCTGATCAACATGGCCGACAAGGATTCAATCGCTTCAATTGCCCGCTTGGTGCAAAGCCCACAGGCTGCCCAGGGGGTCGATGGCGATATGGATGACGAAGACGACGAACTGGCTGATCAGCAGGCTCTTGGATTGGAAGAGGAGAAAGAATGAACCCAGGTTTTCAAACCCCCTACCCCCGAAACAACACGTTTCGGACTCCGAGACGTGAAATTGACATCGCCGCCATCGGTGAAGGGTGGGGAATCGTCACCAAGAATCTCGGACCCTTTGTCTTAGCCGCATTGGTGATGATGTTCCTCCAGTTTGCACCCACTATGGTGGGTTCAGTTCTGGGTGGAGTCGCCACAGCTGGAATGCAGAATTCCACCGATCCTAGTGCTGCTATCGCTGCATTCGGAATCCAGACTCTGGTGGGTCTGCCTTTCCAGTTGATTGGTGCGGCCCTTGGGGCGGTTGTTGCGGGCAGCATGGTCCACATGGCCATTAAGGCCGTGCGAGGCGGAACACCCGAAGTCGGAGACATCGGAGCCGGTTTCACGACTGCACCGGTCTCTCTGCTCGTCGCAGGCTTTCTTGTAAGCCTTGGCACGACTTTCGGCAGCTACCTCTGCATCATCCCCGGACTCATCCTTGGTGGTCTCTGGTTCCTTACCAGTCCATTCATTATGGATAAGGGAGTCGGGCCGATCGATGCAATGAGAATGAGCTGGGATGTGATGAAAGATCACATCGTCATGGCTGCTGTCATCTTCCTGCTCGGAGGCATCGTGGCCGCTCTTGGCGTCTGCGCCTGCTTCGTAGGAATTCTCGTGACCATGCCAGTCCTTTATGCGACTCAGGCAGTCATCTACGAAGATATGACTTCTGATGATCAGCCCTTCGGAGGCGGATACCAGGCTCCTTCGAGCGATCCCTTTGCCCAGGCTCCGCCAACCCCGACGGACTTCGGTTACTCAGGCGAACAGCCCAAGCCACAGGATCCTCAAGCCTGATAGGCTGAGCGGATTCCTGAAGTGCCCTCCGGACACAGACCTGGAGGGCACTTTTGTTGTTTCAGCCTCTAGGTTCCTGGCATGTGGCATCTCGGGGGCGAGCTTGGTTAGAATGAGGCTCACTATGAACCCGGGCGCTCCCAGCAACTACCCACGAGGCAAGCCGAACTCCAACTCGGCGGGGGAGGTGAATCTGGATGCGATCAGTCGGGCTTGGAACATAGTCACGAAGAATCTTGGCCCCTATGCCTTGGCCTGCTTTCTGGCCGGCATTCCGGTTATCGCCGCCTACATTCTCGGGTTTGCCCTGATGATTCCTTTTATCCAAGCAGAGACTCCGCTCGCCTCTGTCTTTGGGTTCGCCATCTTCATGGTCGTGATCATCATCGGTATGACGGTGGCGAGTGTGATTACAGCCGGAATGGTCGCCATGACACTCAAGGCTCTGAGAGGGGAAACCCCAGAGATTTCAGACATTTCGGAGGGCTTTGTCTCCAATCCCTTCGGCCTCATCGGTGCTGCTTTAATCAGCAGTGTGGCCGTAAACGTCGGCTCCTATCTCTGCTACATTCCTGGGTTTGTGATCGGTGGTCTTTGGCTGCTGACCGTTCCTATGATGCTCGACAAAAAGCTGGGGACGATTGAGGCTTTGAAAGAGAGCTTTAAGTGGATGCAGCCCCACTGGATCATGGCGGCAGTGCTTTTCTTTCTGATCAGCATCGTCTCTGGCTTGGGGGCCCTTGCCTGCGGAGTCGGAATCCTGGTGACCATGCCAATGTACTTTGCGGTGACTGCCATAGTTTACGAAGATTTGAGGACGGCTCAGAACCCCTTTGAGGGATATCAGGTGACACCTGATGCTCCAAGTGGCTACATCAGTCAGGCTCCGACCGCGCCCACAGATCCTTTTGTTGGTTATGCGCCGGTTCCCCCTCAAATGACGGAAGAAGCTCCGAAGCCTTTCGTGGAGCCACCTCCCATGGCTGAAGCAGCACCCGAAGCAGCAACCGAAGCCGCGCCTGAACCAGCTTCTGAGCCCGGACCAGAACCAGAAAAGCCCTCGACAGAGCCACCACAGACTTAGCAGCAGCATAAGGGCCAAGGCGTCCCGAACCTGAATTGCAGAATCTGGGATTATCGAACCCATGCCTGAAGGTTTGAAGGTCGCGGTAGTCGGAGCAACTGGTGCAGTGGGTCGAGAACTTATCGAACTGCTGGATCAAAGGCGGTTTCCTGTCCAGAACCTTCGGCTTATGGCATCGGCTCGGTCGGTCGGCACGGTCATTCCCTTTGCGGGAACCGGAATCCAGGTCGAGGAAGCAACTGGCCCTGCTCTAGAAGGGGTGGATGTGGCCTTTTTCAGCGCAGGATCTGGCACATCAAAGACTTTGGGGCGTAGAGCCGCGGCTCACGGCACCCTGGTGATCGATAACTCCAGCGCCTTTAGAATGGAAGACGACGTTCCCCTCATCGTTCCAGAAATCAACCTGCACGACGTCAAGCCGCACCACAACCTTATTGCCAACCCAAACTGCTCAGCCATCATCCTTCTCATGGCGATCAGCCCCCTGCGCCAACTGGGAGAAATTGATCGAGTCATTGTCAGCACTTATCAGAGCGCCAGCGGCGCGGGTGCGCAGGCGATGGAAGAGCTAAAGGAGCAGACAAAAACGGTTCTTGACGGTGGAGAAGCGGTGCCAAAAATCTTCCCCCACCCCTATGCCTTCAATCTGTTCAGCCACAACACTCCGGTCAATGAAGAAGGTTGGAACGAAGAAGAGTGGAAGGTTCTGCAGGAATCTCAGAAGATCCTCAATATGCCCGAGCTCAAAATGAACGTCACCTGTGTTCGCGTTCCCGTTCTGCGGGCTCACAGTGAATCTGTGACGGTTGAGTTCAAGCGCAAGGCCCCCAGTGAGGCAGAAGTGCGGGAGCTTTTTGCCAAAACTCCTGGCCTTCGGGTGATTGATGACCGGGCCGCGAATCATTTCCCTATGCCGCTTGAAGCCTCGGGTCAGGGCGACGTTTTGGTTGGCAGGATTCGACGAGACCTTTCGAACAGCAAGGGACTGAGCCTCTTTATTGCAGGTGACCAGCTCCTGAAGGGGGCGGCGCTGAATGCGGTTCAGATTGCCGAGGGGCTTCTGCACAGGTTTCCCTTGACACTGGATGCTTAGGGAATCCCTGCTCGAGAGCAGGATGAACGAGCAGGACATCCATATTCTATTTAGGTTAAAGGATTTTGGGTGCCACCTGTCCGTGACCGGTGGATCATCTGAAAAGGTAGGGCCGGAAAGGCTGTGGCTTCTTCTTTGTCTAGATTTCACTCTGTCCCTAAAACTGGGCCTGAGTGATCTTCACGGGTCGCGGACCCGTGGCACCCCGCTCCTTCCTAGGGTAGTCGACAAAACTTGCCATGATGGCAGGAAAACAGATTTTAAGCTGACGAATTCCCGCCCGACAGCGAAGCTGATCGTCCAGGCTATCGTGCTCCTTTACTTCTAAGGGTTTTGGGTGCCACCGGTCCTTGACCGGTGGTTGGTTTTATTCCTCAAGGCAAGAAATGGTTTACCTGCTTCTTGGCCTTTGATTTAATGACCTCGTATTCTGAAGTTGATGGATTCTCACGGGTCAAGGACCCGTGTCACCCGAGGTGCTTCCTTAAAAAGGGAAGACAACTGATCAAAGGAAATCACAAAAAAGGGCCGATCCCGCAGCTTGTACGGATTCGGCCCAAGACTTTAAGACATCGATCTCAGAACATGTATTCGTTGAGAAGATTCTCCAGCCTTTCCTGTCGGCCAGACTTTCTCACCGGCTCGCCAGCCGACTGAGCATGAGCATCGGCGTCTTCTAGAGAGACCTTGCCTGCCATGAGATCAGCTCCGAAACCGCTGTACCAGCCGGCATATCTTTCGTTCAAGAACTCTTCAAACCTGCCGTCCTGCTGGATGGCAAAGGCGATTTCAAGGCCTCGTGCAAAGGCGTCCATTCCACCGATGTGAGCGTAGAAGAGGTCGATCTCTTCGTGACTCTGCCTGCGGACCTTGGCGTCGAAGTTAAGGCCGCCGGTGGTGAATCCACCCATCGCAATCACCTCCATCATGATCTCCGTGGTCATGTAGAGATTGGTGGGGAACTGGTCGGTATCCCAGCCAAGGAGAGGATCGCCAGTATTGGCATCAATGCTTCCCAAGGCACCCGCTTCTCGTGCTGTCATCAGTTCGTGACCGACGCTGTGGCCAGCCAAAGTGGCGTGGTTTGTCTCGATGTTCAGCTTCAGGTGGTCCATCAGATCGAACTCACGCAGGAAGTTGAGACAAGCGGCTGCATCGGAGTCGTACTGGTGCTTTGTGGGTTCCTTCGGCTTGGGCTCAATGTAGAATTGGCCGGTAAAGCCAATCTTCTTGGCGTAATCGACGGCCATCTTGAGAAGACGTGCAAACTGTTCGCGCTCCTGACCCATGCGGGTGTTCAGAATCGTATCGTAGCCTTCGCGGCCGCCCCAAAAGGTGTAGCCTTCTCCGCCAAGCGCAAGAGTGGCATCCATGGCGTGAAGCACCTGTGATGCCGCCCAGGCAAAGACTTCTGGGTCTGGATTCGTGGCAGCGCCCGCTTGATAGCGAGGGTGAGAAAAGAGGTTGGCAGTGCCCCACAGCAGCTTGACCCCTGACTCCTGCTGCTTAACCTTTGCGGCATCGACTAAAACCTTCAAGTGTTTGTGGGTTTCGGCGAGAGTTGCTCCTTCGGGGGAAAGATCTCGGTCGTGGAAGCACCAATAATCGACCCCCAGCTTGTTGTAGAACTCGAAGGAGGCATCAAGGGTATCCAGAGCCCTCTGAACAGGATCACTGGCCTGCTCCCACGGTCTGTTCGAAGTAACCGGACCGAAAGGATCCTGTCCAGTGGGCTTCATGGTGTGCCAGTAGCTGATGGCAAACTTCAGCCACTCAGCCATGGTTTTGTCCCCAACTTTTTTGGACTTATCGTAGTAGCGAAAGGCAAGAGGATTGCGGCTCTTGGGGCCTTCGTAGGCGATGGGTTCCACCACAGCGGGGAAGTAGGTCATAGGCGCAAGATTACCGCCCCCAGGGCAGGCAGATTCTGGTCTGGACGGCCCGAAACCCCTTTGTATTTAGAACTGTATTCAATCGCCAGTCCTGTTGGCACAACCCATGTGATTTCTGAATCGTCTTAATCTATGGAACTCCATGAGCAAGTGGGCGAGATTTATCGGTGGTGCGGCGGTCTTGGGGGCCTTTGCCGTTGGTTTGGCTTGGTGGAAAGGGCCTGAATTGGGGTTCTTTAAGCCCAAGCCTTTCCCCGTTGTCCTGCCCGCAGATACGGAGGTTCAGCTCATGCTGCTCAAGCCCCTTGATTCAGGCGAAAGCCAAGTCGGAGAAAGGGTGCCCTGTTTGGTCGCAGAAGACGTTAAGTCTCCCAGCGGCTATGTCGTGATTCCAAAGGGAGCAGGGGCTCTGATCGAGGTCACCAGGGCTAGGCAGGGCAGTGCCTTGGGAGTGCTGGCTAATCAGCCTGCAAGGCTGGAAGTCAAGTTCATTTCGACCCTGGCCGTTGACAAGACTCCGGTTGAACTCGGTTCCGGCAGTGACAAAGAAAGCTTGGAAGTCACTTACGACATGACCGAGAAGGGCACTGTTGTCGACGTGGTTAAGAATCTTTGGAACCACTCAGAAACTCAGGAATCATTAAAGAGCCTCAACAACGTTTTCTCCACCGGAGAATGGAAGGCTCCTGATCTGAAGAAGGCTCTGGAGGATGTGGCTGTCCAGAGTGAGATGCCCCAGACAGCCCAAGCTTTGAAGTCTGATGAATCGTGGAGAAGGCTCTCTGAAACAGCAGGCAAGGTAGCTGGTGGCGACCTCTCTGGCCTGTCTGGCGGTGATGCTGTCCTCGCCTTAGGTGCTTTGAAAGAAATCGGCCGAGTGACAGGCTCTGTCACTGGCTTCCTTCAAGGCGCTATCAAGGGAAGAAACCTGTCTCTCCCTGTCGGATCGGTCTTGAAAGCCAAGACATCTCAAGACGAAAAGATCACCTACACCCCGCCCGATCCTCGGGCGAAGGTGAAGGAGATCACTGGAGCAAAGTAGGCTTCCTTAACTGATCAAGGTTGTGACCAAAGGAGTCTCTATGAAGGCTCCTTCTGGTGCGCCAACTTCATAGACCAAGGCTTCAGGCTCAAAGCTGAAGGCTTCCTTTCGGCTATCTGGGCTGATGCGGAGGCAGGCGTAATCATCGGCCGCCCATCCCGCCTTCATTTCTCTAGATTCCAAAAACCTTGCTAGGGTTGGCTTTCGCTCAGCTTCTCCGTGGTAGTGGGGGCAGAAGCTTCCTTCAACCCATCCCATAGCGGGGATCACTTCTAAGGCTCTGCCGAAGGAGTCTGTTGAACACTCCTCAAACCAGCAGTTGGCACCGGCGCTGACTCCCCCAATAAGCGTCCCCTGCTGATGAGCCTGTTTCAGGATTTCATCCAATCTCCATAGCTTCCAAAGAGCGATCATGTTGTAGGTGTTGCCGCCTCCGACAAAGACAGCATCGGAATCGAGAACTCTCTTGAGATCGTCTCGCGATTCTGGCCAGTAGAGGCTGAGAATGAAAGCTTCGACACCTTGGTGACGGGCAGCTTCCTTGAATCTGGCAATGCGGTAATCGCTGTCTCCGGTCGCCGTTGGAATGAAGGTCAGGCGTGGCTTTGCCACTCCTGTCAGATTGAGAAACCAAGAATCAAACTCGGGAAGAGGATTATCACCGTCAAACCCGCCTCCCCCCATCGCAACCAACTCACCTGGCATCTTCCTTAGGTACCCTCTCCCGATGCGAAATTGCCTCTTTGGGCTCAGCTTCGCGGTCTTGGCCGCTGGTGCTTGGGCACAATCTGCGCCGCCCGCGGCGGCAGGCACACCAAACGCGAATCAAAAGGTTCTTCAGAACGAGTCTTTCATTCGCCCTCCAGCCCTTGTAGAGCAGGCAGTTTTAGCCCCCTGGCATCTGAACGCCAGTGTCACCAACCTTGATTCCGCCAATGAAAGGTGGATTCAAACGACACGAGATGGCATGCCGAAGCTTGCCGATCTTGCCAGCCCCTCAGTCAATATCGCTGGGCTGCAGGTTCATCTCGGTTCAGAAGCGAGCCGGGCTCTGATTTCTCGAAGAGCGAGCGGCCTGACGATCCATTCTCTTTCAGGTGGAAAATCGGTCAAGGTTGATATCCCTTCAGATGTCTCTCCTGTTTCGCCTACATGGTCACCGGATGGCAAATGGGTGGCATTTCTTGGCCTCAAAAATGACGGAGTTTGGATCTATATCGCTGATTCGGCGAATGGCAAGGTTCGTCGACTCAGCGACAGGCGTGTTTTGGCCACGATGGTCACTGATCTGACCTGGAAGAGTGATTCCTCTGCTCTTCTTACAGTCCTCGTGCCGGAAAAGCGCCCGGAAGCCACTCCTTTCGGAGCCCTTCCTACGGGACCTCACGTCAAGATGTCCTCCCCTACGCCCACCAGGCTTAGAACATTTCCTGATCGCTTAGAGGATGCCGATGAAGGTCGAAGACTGAAAAGGCTGCTGACTGGTCAGCCTGCTTCAGTTGACCTCAAGGGCCAGGTGAAGACGATTGGCGAGCCAAAGATGGTCGCAAGCATTAATGCTTCCCACGATCTTTCGGCCTTTAGAATCTTTGAGATTCGTGAACCATTCCTTATGATTCAGCCTTTCTCGTCATTCTCCCGACGAGAAGCTTTGGTTCTGGCCGACGGCAAAGAAGTGACTCAGCTCTCCACATCGGGAGGCATAGGCGGCGGTCAGGCTCCACCTACCGATGATTCACAGTTCTTCGATTCAGATGAGAATCAGGATGAACAAAGAGCCCAAGCTGGTCAGGGTGGCCAGGGCAGACCTGCCGGGGCGGCTGGTCAGGGTGCGTCGGGCGGTCGGCCCGATGCACGACGATCTTTGACCTGGGCGCCAGACGGCAAGGGCATGATTCATCTTCAGCGATCGCCCGCTGACAGTGAAGGCAAGCGAAAGGATCGCCTTGTGCGATGGATTTACCCCTATGACGACAAGAGCGTCACGGTGCTGTGGGAATCTGACAAGGATATTCCCAGCTTCACCTGGATGCCCGATTTCAAGTCGATTCTGCTTACAAGCACAGCCGGTACCGAAGTCACCATTGAGCGAGTTGAACTGAAGCAGGGCGCCAAGCCTGTTAAGGTTGTCGGCTACAAGACTGGCGACTTCTTTGACACCTTTGGGACTCTAATGACCCAGGAAACGAAGCTGGGTGGCCGAGCCGCTATGGTCTCGAAGGATGGATCATCTCTCTTCTTCAGTGGCATTCAGTACGACAAGGACCCAGATACGAAGGCTCCACGTCCCTTCATCGACAAGGTTGCCATTGCCGATGGCAAGAAGGAAAGAGTCTGGCAGTCTTCTGAGACGGCCTTTGAAACAGCTCGATCTCTGGATTCCGATGCGCAGGTGCTGCTAGTCTCCAGGCAGAGCCGAACCCAAATTGGCAACGATTTTGTGGTGAACCTCTCGACCAAACAGGAGAGGCAGGTGACGGCGAATATCGATCATTTCCCAGCGGCTCAGGGTCTGCAGAGAAAGAGAGTTCAAGTCACTCGCCAGGATGGATTCAAGTTCTGGGCTGATGTCACCCTGCCTCGCTTTGCCTTTGATGGAGTCGGGCGCAAAGCTTTCTTCTGGTTCTATCCAAGCGAGACTCGAGATCAGAAGTCTTACGACGAGAGCAAGCGAACAAGGAACATCAACCTCTACCAAAGGCTTTCGTCTTCGAGTGCGGAGATCTTTGCTCTGCTTGGTTATGTTGTCGTCCAGCCAGATGTGCCGATTGTCGGGACAGCAGAAAGACCAAACGATGCCTTCTTGGTCAGTCTTCGCAACTCCCTTTCGTCGGTGATTGATGAACTGGAAAGGCAAAGGCTGGTTGATCGTCGCTATCTTTCAATCGGCGGCCACTCTTACGGAGCCTTTAGCACCGCTCACGCCATGATCCAGACTCCTTTCTTCAAGGCGGGTATCGCTGGAGCAGGGAACTACAACCGACTCTTGACTCCTTTCGGCTTCCAGTCTGAGCCTCGCCAGCTTTGGGAACAGAAGGATGTTTACCTCGACATGTCGCCCATTCTCAGAGCCAATGAACTGACCGGAGCTTTGCTGATGTACCACGGTGCGGAAGACCAGAACATCGGCACCTTCCCGATCAACTCCTACCGCATGTTCGATGCTTTGGAGTCCTTGGGCAAGCCTGCCGCTCTTTATGTTTATCCTTACGAAGACCATGGTCAGATTGCAATGGAAACTCGGCTGGATATGTGGGCGAGGTGGATCGCCTGGCTGGAAGAGCACGTTAAGTAATCTGAGGTGATTATCAAAAATGGCTCGTTCTCTTTGGAGAACGAGCCATTTCTTTTTCCAGACCTCTGATGGCTGAAATCAGTCATCAGAGGTCTTTGCTAGCCGTCTGAGGCTTCGCCCTTTTCTGCCTTCAGCATAGCCAGATAGTCTTCTTTCGATTCCTCTTGAAGGTTGCTGAAGCGGGTGTAGGAGGGTGTAAAGGCCAAGTAGACGATTCCGGTTGGGCCGTTTCTATGCTTGAGAATGCCAAGCTCAGCGACTTCGCTCTTGCCTGGCTCGAATTTCTTGCCTTGATCCACCGCCTTCTTTTTGTAGTATTCGTGGCGGTAGATCGACATGACCAGGTCGGCTTCGGCTTCAATGGAGCCGGATTCACGAAGGTCGCTCAGGTTCGGTCTTTTGTCGTCTCGGCCTTCAACACCGCGGTTGACCTGACAAAGCGCCAAGATCGGGACTCCCAACTCTTTGGCTGTCTGCTTTAGTGATCGAGCGATATCGGCGATTTCCTGGTTGCGGTTTTCAGTTTTTCTGCTTGACCGCATCAGCTGAAGGTAGTCAACAACGATCATTCCCAAGGGACCTTGGCTCATGAGTCGCCTGCACTTGCCCTTCAATTCAAGCGGGGAGAGGTCTGACGTGTCGTCAATGAAAATGGGCAGCTGATAGATCGTATCCACCCCGTCCGCCATTCTTCGATAGTCGTCGCGTGAAATGTCTGGCTTCTTAAAGACACCCATGGGCAGCTGGGCTTCTGTGGCCAGCATTCTTCTAATGAGCTGCTCGCCCGTCATTTCTAGGCTGAAGACGGCCACGTTCAATCCTTCACGCGCCGCCCCGAGAGCCATGTTCATGGCAAGTGATGTTTTGCCCATGGCAGGTCGGGCGGCCAGGATGATGAGGTCGCCAGGATAGAAGCCAGTTGTGATTGAGTCAAGATCGATGAAGCCAGTCTCAAGTCCGTGCTCTGGCTCGCCCGCCTCAATAAGGTCGTCGACCTTCTGAAAAAGGTCTCGCACCAGTTTCTTGGCGCTCATGAACTCTTTGCCAAGCCTTCTTTGCCCTGCGCTGTAGACGATTCCTTCTGCCTGCTCGATTTTCTCGGTGACATCCAGCTCGGAATCGTTGACCAGGTGGGTGATCTGGTGGCCAGCCGCCTGGAGCCTGCGAAGGACAGCGTAATCAATGACGATGGTGGCGTAGTGAGACGCGTTGACTGCGGTCGGAACGACTTCGTTCAGGTTAATGAGGTACTCAATGCCGCCTGCTTCCTGAAGCCTCCCACGGCTCACCAGGACGTTCTTGACCGTGACCAAGTCGACTGCCTGATTCTCTTCTTTCAGCTGGCAGATGGCTCGATAGATTTCTTTGTGGGCGGGATGATAGAGGTCGTCTTCCTCTCTGATTCGAGACAGGACGTCTTCGACCGCCTGGGCGCTGAGCATCATCGAGCCCAGGGCGCACATTTCAGCTTCTAAGCTGTGGGGAGGAGTACGGCCGAGTTCATCGGAATCAAAGGTCTGCCTGGGTTCGCGTCTCGCCATGAAAAGGGGTCCGGTTTGATTATGAGGGAAGGACCATGCGGGAGCGGGCAAGTATTCCCCCAACCTTTCCTATGGGGGTGTCTTCTGAGGATCTTCAAACCTCCTTCACCAGTCGTCAGGTTTAATCTGGGCTTCACTATGAGCAAGCTGTCTTCGCTGCTTTTTGTTTCAGTTCTTGCTTTGTCCGCCGGCAGTCTGGCCGCACCCACCAAATTCTTTGGCAAGACTGGACCCCAGGCCATCAAATACGGACTTGATGGCTGGGTTAGCTATGTTCAAAAGCAGAAGGGAAGCAACACGCGAAAGAACACGATTGGCGCCTACAACTTTTACACTTCTGCTCGAAAGGCCACGAACAAGGCTGCGATGTCCAAGCTGACGAAGTGGCAGGCTACGGCCCTGGAAAACATTGCAGGCAAGTTGACTGCTGCTGGTCTCGCCCTAAACAAGGCTGAATTTGCCGCTGCCATGGGTGGGGAGTCTTATGAAGTGGAAGCGGCCCGCCGGCCAGCTATCGTTCAGGAAGTGATTCACCTGGTTTTGGTGAGAAAATCCGCCCGAGAGATGCTGGTCACCGGAAATCAGTACGCAGAGATCATTGACGGCTGGAGAGAGAGCCTCGCCGAAACCGCCAAGGTCAACAACAGCCCTAAAACAGTTCCATCCTTGGGGGCTGCCGCTCTGAAGTCGGTCGATGATGCCAGAACGGCGATTTCCACTTTCGATGAGGATCCGGGGAATCTGTTCAGAATCACCTTGGCCCACTTCATGGCCGGGGAGACTTACGAAAGACCTTTCTGATAAAGAAACCCTGTCTCTTTGAGATCCCGATTAATCAGACCTTGTCGCCGCTTTCAGACTCTGGATCCTCTCAACGAGGACATCCTTTCCTCGGCCTTCATCCCAAGTCTGGTAGATCAGGTCCACCAGGCTTGAGCCGACTACTGCGCCATCGGCAACCGAGCAGACCATCCGAACGTGTTCTGGCTTAGAGATTCCGAAGCCAACGCAGATAGGGGTTTCTGAGTATGCTCTGAGCTTCGAGACCAGACCCTTCACTTCAGGTGGAGCCTCAGAACCGGCCCCAGTCACCCCAGTTCGGCTCACAGCATAGATAAAGCCTGTTGACGTCTCCGCCACTTTCTTCAGCCTGTCTTCGGTCGAAGTGGGGGCGGCGAGGTAGATGGTATCCAAGCCAGCGGCTTTGGCTGCTTCGTTCCACGAATGGCTTTCAATATCTGGGGTCAAGTCACAGACGATGACTCCAGAAACCCCGGCTTCAACACAGTCAGCGGCAAACTGACTTAGTCCTCGGCGAACCATGAGGTTGAGGTAGCCCATGGCGATCACAGGGATCTGAAGATTCGCCTCTTTAATGGCTGCCAAGACTCCTGGAGGATTGGTGCCTCGATCCAAAGATCTCTGCGATGCGGCCTGAATGGTCGGGCCGTCTGCGATGGGGTCCGAGAAAGGAATTCCCACTTCCACGAGGTCAGCGCCAGCTTCCTGGATCGCTTGAAGAATGGCTGGGAGCTGATCCAAACTCGGATCCCCTGCGGTCACAAAGGGAATGAGGGCTTTTTCGCCCGAATTGGAAAGTCGAGCGAAGGCAGCTTGGATCAGGCTCACAGCAGGGATTGATACCCCTAATCTGACAAAGCGCTCCGGGGCTTAAACGTCTCCGCCCAGCATGGACTGAACCCCAGTGGCGGCTTTTGCGGCAGAAGCTCTGATCCACTCTCGACCCTTGGGATGAACTGCGGCGGCTGTGGCTTCCAGCTTTGGCAGGGCAGAACGCAGGAATGCAATCTTGCCCTTGCATTTGGCAACGGAGCGGAATTCAGTTTCTCCCCACTCTCTAATGTCATCGGCATTGGCCTCCAGATAACGATCAAGCAGATTGATAGCAGCCTCGGGAGTAGAGCCATGCTTGATCGGCTTAGCCCGGCCAATGAAGACGGCAATAGTCTCTTCGCAGTCCGCAAGAACGCCCGCATAAACGGGGTTCCACATGGTTCCGCCACCGGAGAGCATTTCGCCCAAGTTGATCAGCTCTGAATGGTAGGTGTCCATCTGCTGACGCAGGCGCCCAATAGCGTCTTTTTTAGCCTTAGGAAGCTTGACAATTGTCTTGTCATTGACGAACTTAAGGCTGTCTCCGTAGAGCCGCTCTGCTCCGCTCATGGCTGCTGTCGAATCTCCGACCTTGCCAGTGAAGAATTTGAACCACTTGTCTCGACCCATCTGAACTACCTGCTCAGGGGTTTTTCCTTGAAGATCCTTCTTGCTCGGACCAGCGGCAAAAATCGGCGAAACAAGACAGCAGAGAACCAAGAGAGCGGGAAATCGCATATCGAAATTATGTCTCGAAGTGAGACGAAATGACTATTTTGAAACATGCCTAATTATATGGCCGTCTAATTAGATGGATGTCTGTCAATGAAGTCTTGAAAGCGCTATCGGACCCCACTCGCCGACGAATCCTGAAGATTCTAGGTGAAGGGGAGAAGAATGCTGGCTGCCTTGCTGAATCCTTTGACTTGACTGGAGCAACCATGTCGCACCACTTCGCGGTGCTGAAGAAGAGCGGGCTGATCAGAAGCAGAAAAGAGGGGACTCAGGTGATTTACACTCTGAATGCCACCGTTCTGCAGGAAGTAATGATGCTTGCTTTGGAGCTTATGGGAGCCCAGCGAGAACAGGACAAAGCGGCCGAGCCGGTGAAGCAGACGGTTAAGAAGACAGCAAAGGAGAAGGGCATATGAGAAAGATCAGTGTCTTGATTGGACTTGGAATGACGGCGGCAATGTTTGTGGCTGGCCTTATGCTTCAGTCGCGAATGCCTGAAAAGATGCCGATGCACTGGAACGCGGCTGGTCAGGTTGACCGGTACGGCAGCCAGATGGAAGCACTCTTCTTCACTCCCGCAGTCTCTCTTTTCATTCTTCTGCTCTTGTGGGGTCTGCCTAAACTTTCGCCGAAGGGTAAGGGAGTTGAGGCCTTTCAAGTTCAATACGATACAGTAGCCCTGGTGATCATCGGCTTCATGGGGGCAGTTCATTTGGTGACAATAATCGCCAGCTTTCAGAAGCTCAACGTTGGAGCCTTGATCATTGCCGGTGCTAGCCTGCTCTTTGTCGCGATCGGCAATGTGTTAGGAAAGACGACTCGAAACTATTGGATGGGGATCAGAACGCCCTGGACGTTGGAGTCAGATTCAGTCTGGGAAAAGACGCATCGCATGGCTGCAAAGACGATGGTTGGTGGTGGGCTAATCGGTGTGGTGCTCAGCTTCACACCCTGGCCCATCACGGCCATCATCCCAATTCTGGTCGGAACCTTCTATCCAGTCATCTACTCCTACCAGGTCTACAAGCAGGAGAAGAAGTCAGGCGAGGGGCAGGCCCCCAGTTCAGTGTAGAATCAGCTTGGTCCAAGGCTTCTGCCATCTCGGCGGCTAAGATTTCCTTGGACCAAGTTTTTTCCCTTGAACCCATCGCAGCCCACAAGCAGCCTCCTTTCAAAGCCGAATCACCTGGCTCATTTGGGACAGCTGACGCCCGGAGTTCTTTTTGTTACCGGCCGCGCTGGCACGGGTAAATCCACCCTCTTAAGAGAATTCGTCAGCCAGAGTGGACTCAACTGTGCCGTCGTGGCCCCCACCGGTTTAGCCGCACTGAATGTTGGCGGTCAGACGATCCACTCTTTCTTCCGAATCAAGCCTGGTCCGGTCATTTCAGATTCCGAGCACGTGCCTGTTTTCCGTCCGGGCCACCCCAAGTGGCGATTGATGAAGAACATGGATGTTCTGGTCATCGACGAGATTTCTATGGTCAGAGCTGATCTGCTTGATGCCATGGATTACTCCCTTAGGGCGAACCTCAAGTCAGAAGAGCCCTTCGGAGGCAAGCGAGTTGTCGTCTTCGGCGACCTGCTTCAGCTTGAGCCTGTAGTGAGGCGGGGAGCAGAAATGGAAATGATGCTGGACCTTTACGCCAGCCCCTTCTTTTTTGATGCCAAGGTTCTGCGGAACTTTCCCATGGAGATTCTGGAGCTGACCGAGGTTCATCGCCAGGCAGGAGATCAGGATTTTGTTTGGGCTCTGAACGAACTAAGGCAGGGAAAAACTGAAGTTCTGGACGGGATCAACGAAAGGGTTGGTGCCTCACTCGATGGAAGGGAAGTGACCCTTCACACCAGGAATGCAGGAGTCTTGGCCATGAATATGGAGCGCTTGATGCGCCTGAGCGGAAGCTCGCGGGAGTTCAAAGCCACCTTCACCGGAGACAGCATTGACGAGACCCCGACTGATCCTTTGCTGACCCTGAAGCTTGGAGCACGAGTCATGTTCGTCCGCAATGGCACCGAATGGGTGAATGGCACACTCGGAACTGTAACCGGCTTCCCTGAAGAGGGAGGTGTTAAGGTCGAGAAAGACGACGGAGAAACCGTGACCGTCGGGCCAGAAACTTGGGAGAAAGTGAGGTGGAGCTGGGACGGAATGAGGCACAGAATTGCCGCTGAAGTCACCGGAACCTTTACTCAGATTCCCTTAAAGCTGGCATGGGCTTTGACCGTGCACAAATCTCAAGGCTTAACTTTCGATCAGGTCCGTCTCGACTTTGGTCAGGGTGCCTTTGCCCACGGACAGCTATATGTCGCTCTTTCACGCTGCCGAACCTTAGCCGGACTTTCGTTGGCTCATCCCCTTAAGCCAACTGATCTGATCATCAACGAAAGAGTTCTTGAGTTTTGGACTCAAACTGGCCTTTTCTAGCTTGCGGTTTCGTATTCTTCCGGCACCAAAATCGAAAATGGTTCGTCGAACCTTGCTCTTTTAGGACCTTTGGGGTTATCATCAAGGTCCTCCAGGGGAAATGCTCTCTTTCTTAATATTTGGGCCCTACTTTGGTTGATTTGCTGTCCCCGGGATTGGGGTGGCATGGCGCGTCGCAGGCCGCGAAGCCCTTTGGGCCGAGCGGCCTCTTCTTTGACCCGGGCCTATATCTCACCTAACAGAGCGAACCTCGTAGAGTGACTCAGTGAATTTGGCCAATGCGATTAGGAGCCTCACCGAGAGCTGGCAGAGGTCTCTGCTCAGTGCTTTGGGAATCATGGTCGCTTCTGTAGCGATTCTCCTTTTGGTCAGCATTGGCAAGGGTGTCGAAAAAGACATCACCTCCCGGGTCGATGAAATCGGAGTCAACGTTCTCATCTGTGTTCCTGGAAGAATTGACCTGCAGGGCATGGGGTTCAATCCAAACCTTGGCGGACAGTCTTGGTTCAAAGCAGAAGATGCCGACAGGCTGGAAAGAGTTGAGGGAGTCGAGCAGGTTGCACTCTTGAGCTTTGCCGGGGGAGGGATTGACTGGAAAGGCAAGGAATCCTATCCTCTCATGATCGCCAACACTCCCGAGTGGTTTGAGATGCACAAGACCACCCTTGAGTCGGGGCGGCTATTCACTGCAGCCGACGGCACCAAACCCGTCGTGATTCTTGGAGCGGTGGCCAAAGATCAGCTCTTTGGCGAGGAAGACCCGATCGGCAAAGAAGTCAAGATCAATGGCCACGAATTTGAAGTTATCGGAACGCTGAAGGATGCGGGCTCTGAATCAAGCCTCTTCAGCATGCAGAGCTTCCAGAACGTTGCCTACCTTCCGTACGAGGCCCAGAAGAATCTGAGCCCGGATATGCAGATCGACCGAATGATGGTCCAGACCAGTTTTGATGCCGAACCCAAGGCACTGGTCAAGAATCTCGAAGACGCCCTTGGAGAAAGACTCGACCGCCAGCAGTATTCGGTGCTGACTCAGCAGGATCTGCTGGGCTTGGTCTACCAAGTCATGGGGATCCTTTCCACCCTTGTGATCGGCCTTACTTCCATCGCTCTCTTCGTTGGTGCCATGGGAATCATGACGGTCATGATCATGTCGGTCAACGAGAGACGCAAAGAGATCGGCGTCCTTAAGGCCATCGGGGCGACTCAGCAGGATGTCTTCCGGCAGTTTCTTTGGGAGAGCATTTTCATCGGCCTCGCTGGGGTGCTTATGGGCTTGGTGATCAGTGTGATCGTCAACTACGGCCTGGCCACCTTCACCAAGATCAAGCCTCTCATGGGTTGGGATACCATTGTTCTGGCCTTCGCTGTCGGGATCGGAGTCGGTGCCATCGCTGGCATGTTTCCAGCCATGAAGGCGGCTCGCCAGGATCCTGTGGTGAGTCTCAGGGCAGAGTAGGTTTCCCGGGGGAGGAGACGGAAGTCTGAAGGCGGTAGACCGAGCTCGGACCTGAGTTTTATGCCTCAACCCTCGCAGGGTTGAGGCTTGAACTTCTCGATCGTTCGACACGGCTCACGGAGCCGTGGCACCCTCGAAGCCAACTAATGCGATAAGAGAAAGCTGGATATGAGAGGGTTCTGGGTGTCACTGGACCCCGTCCAGTGCATTCAAAGCATCTGATTTCTTATGTTGTGCCACTGGCAACGCCAGTGCTTTGTCTCGAAAAGATTGGATCAGAATTTTTATGCCTCAACCCTCGCAGGGTTGAGGCTTGTCAGTACTAAGGGAAGCTTCAACCCTACGATCGTTGAGGCTTGAACTTGTCGATCGTTCGACACGGCTCACGGAGCCGTAGCACACTTGAAGCCAACTAGGGAGATGACTGAAATCCATATCTGAGAATGGTCTGGGTGTCACTGGACCCCGTCCAGTGCATTCATAGCATGTGATTTTTCATGTTGTGCCACTGGCAACGCCAGTGCTTTGTCTTGAAAATATTGGATCAGAATTTCTCTTTCTGACAGGCATCTCGTTTCTCGCTGCCATAGCGGGCCCCCATCTAACTTGACAAGAGAGACAGGCCAAAGTTAGCTTTTTTGGGCGGGGAACGAAAACCAGACTGTAACTGCACTGGCGCTGCCAGTGGCACAAACATCATAAGTTCAAATGCATCTCGACGAACGGTCTTCGGACACAGCCGTCAATCTTCCACATTCCCCTAGCCCTCCTAGCCTAAAAAGGCCAGGAGGGGAGGTTCTTTTCAAGAGGACGGTCGGCGCGATAGCCCAATTCGTACTCAGCCTGCATGAGAGTGTGGATCTCATGGGTGCCTTCGTAAATGACCGCGCCACGAGAGTTGCGCAGATACCTTTCAACGGGAAACTCATCACAGAATCCGTAAGCCCCGTGAATTTCAACGGCCTTGTTGGCAGCATCGAAGGCGGCCGCGCAGTTGGTCCACTTGGCCATGCTGACCTCTTTGGTGTGCCTAAGCCCCTGATTCTTCATCCAGCCGACCTTGTAATAGAGCAGCCGACCGATCTCGCGGCCCTGAACCATCGAAGCGATCATCTGCTGAACAAGCTGCTTTTTGCCGATTTCTTCGCCGCCGACTTTGCGCTCATTGGCGTACTTGACACTCGCATCGAGGCAGGCTTGGATCAAGCCGACAGCGCCGCTGGCGACTGTGTAGCGGCCGTGGTCGAGAGCCGACATGGCGATCTTGAAGCCCTGACCTTCTTCACCCACGCGGTTTGCGACAGGAACCTTGACATTGTCGAAGAAGATGGAACCTGTGTTGCCAGCCCTGACTCCAAGCTTGCCCTTGATTGGCCTGCTGCTGAAGCCAGGCATGGTTCTATCGACAATAAAAGCGCTCATCCCCTTGGCTGGTGTGGAGGCTGTCGGGTCAGTGACGGCGACGACCAAGAACTGATCGGCATAGTCAGCTAGGGAGATCCAAGTCTTCTCACCATTGAGAATGTAGTGGTCTCCGGAGAGTTCAGCTCGGGTCTTCATTCCGACAACGTCGCTGCCGGCATTGGGTTCGGTAAGGCCGAAACCGGCAATTCTTTCTCC
This sequence comes from Synechococcus sp. UW140, assembly GCA_943369295.1. Classification (GTDB taxonomy): domain Bacteria; phylum Armatimonadota; class Fimbriimonadia; order Fimbriimonadales; family Fimbriimonadaceae; genus JAKRSE01. The sequence continues at coordinate 296,456 of CALRMU020000003.1, forward strand.
TGTGGCAAGGGCGGGCAGCCAAGCTTTCTGCTGGTCCGGGCTGGCCCACTGCATAAGGGTCATGCAGTGAAGACCAACATGAACGCTCATTGCGACTCGAGCAGAAGTATCGGCCCTTTCCAGTTCTTCGCAGACCAGGCCCATTGAAATGTAGTCGGCGCCCATGCCTCCCAGAGCCTCAGGAATGCAGACTCCCAGAAAGCCGGCCTCACCCATCTTTTTCAAAGAAGTGGGGTCAGATTTGGATTCCCTGTCGCGCTCTGCCAGGCCGGGCAGAATCTCGGTTTGTCCAAATTTGTAAGCCGATTCTCTGATCAGCTCCTGCTCTCTCGTCAGTGAGAAGTCCATGAATCCAGAGTGTACCAATCACCTTTTCTGGTCCATGAACCGTCTCTAGGGATGTGAAGGTCCAAGCGAAGTGCTGGGTTGAGACTTCTGTGGGCCAAGTGCTTCTGACGGCGCAGGAAGATGGACTATCTGGGCTCTATTTTCCTTCCCATCGGGGCGGGGTAGAAGAAAAGATAGTGGGTCCGGATGTGCCAGATCATCCAATCATCCTTCAAGCGATTGAGGCTTTGAAGGGCTATTTTGACTTGAACGGCACGCGAGACCTCTTGGATTCAACAGTTCCGCTTCGTCTGGATGGAACACCTTTTCAACGGCGAGTCTGGGCTGAATTGAGACTGATTCCCCCGGGAACGACAATCACCTACGCCGAGATGGCCCGTCGAGTTGATAAGGAGGGAAGTGCTCGTGCAGTTGGGCAGGCCGTTGCTTCGAATCCGGTCTCACTCTTCGTGCCCTGTCACAGGGTGATCGGGTCTGATGCTCTTCTCAGGGGCTACGCTGGAGGGCTGGATAGAAAGAGATGGCTTCTGCAGCACGAACAAGGGCAGATGGTTATAGGTTTTTAACCTCGGCTACACTGGAATCATGCTCTCGTCACTGCTCTTCGCCTTGGCCATCTCAGAATCGAGCCAGCCTCAAGTGGTCTTTCCAGACTACGTCTTGAGAAAGAGCGAATGGGGAGGCAAACCGGCCCTGCCAGGTGGCAAAGAGCACAGCATCTCTCGAATCACCATTCATCACGGCGGAGTGGCGACGAACAAAAAGAGAAGTCTGGAAGACAAGCTGAGAGGACTCCAGTCTTGGAGCCAAAGAGAAGACAAGCTTGCCAGCGGAAAGACCAAGCCAGCCTGGGTGGATATTCCTTACCACCTTTATATCAGCTTCGACGGAAGGATTGGTGAAGCCAGGCCCTTGAACATTGCCGGTGACACCAACACCGAATACAACCCGACTGGTCACCTGCTGATCATGCTGGAAGGCAACTTTGAGGTTGAAAAGGTCACCCCAGAACAGTGGGAGTCGGTAAAGAAGCTGACTGTCTGGGCTTCAAAGACCTTTAAGGTTTCGTGGGACAAGGTGGAAGGGCACGATGATCACAGTGCACAAACCACCTGTCCTGGCCGGGACATGAAGAACCTTCTGCCCCGGCTGAGAAGTCACGTTCGCAGAGAATCTTAACCGCGTGTTACTGCCGTGTGCAGAATGAGACCTTGTGGGGTCATGTGATTGACTAGCTTGTCCCAGCCAATGACCACAGTGTAGCTTCCCTCGGCGTAAGAGCCCATTACATAGTGGGGGAAGAGGAAGATCAGGCCGTTTCTGTCTGTGGTGAAGTTGTTCATCACATCGTAGGGAACCTTCTCCTTGCGTTCATAACCTGGTCCGAGTCGATCGGTTCTGGCATCGCTGAAACCAGCTCGAACAAGGCGCTCAACTTTGGGCCAAGATTCCTTTTTGAAAAGGCTGGAGTAAGTAGCCCTGTTGACCTTGCCTCCCTGCTGCACCAGAACCTGGCCAATAAGAATGTGGTTAGGGTGCGCTCCACCCGTATAGGTCATTCCTGCAAACTCCCACGAAATGGCGTTTTTGGTGTGGAGTCGGGTCTGGAATTCTCCCTCGAAACTCCATTGGACAGTTGGGAGCATATTGCCGTCTCCTTCCATTTCCTTGCGGAAATCCAAGATTTCTTTCATGTCTCTGCGGACCAGATTTCTCTGCGCCTGAGTTGCTCTTTCGTTAAGCATGCCTGGTCCGTAGTTGAGGGTGGAAATCTTGACATCAAGCCAGGGGGCTGGGGATTCGACCTTCTCCTGAGAGGTCACTTGAGCGGCAGAAGCAAGGCCGACCAGGGCCAAAGCGGCGATTGAAAGGAACTTCATCTTGAAACTCTATTGCTATTTTGGTTGATTGCAAGCCGAGACTACAGGCAATTCATGCTCTAATGGCGGTAAGTTCACGCAATCTATGAGGCCGCTAACTATTGCCGGGCTGATTTTTGCCTGCGCTGGAGCATTGGCACAAAATGCCGCTCCCGTTACTGACTCTTCTGCACTCATTAACTCCATCGCTGGCCGCAACCTTGGCCCCACGACTATGGGGGGCAGAATCAGCGATATTGCCGTCTATGAGGCTGAGCCTCGCATCTTCTACGTTGCAACGGCCAGCGGTGGTTTGTGGAAGACCACGTCAGGCGGTATCACCATGACTCCTGTCTTCTACAAGGAGTCCACGGTTGCACTTGGTGCGGCAGCCGTAAGCCAGAAGAATCCCGATGTCGTCTGGGTCGGCACGGGTGAGCAGAACAACAGAAACTCATCCAGCTGGGGGGATGGTGTCTACAAAACCACCGACGGCGGCAAAACGTGGACTCACATGGGCCTTAAAGAAACCCGCCACATCAGCCGCGTGATCATTCATCCCAAGGATGAAAACGTCATCTACGTGGCTGCTTTGGGCAGCCTTTGGGGGCCAAGCCAAGATAGAGGCATCTTCAAAACTACAGATGGCGGCAAGACTTGGAAGAAGATTCTGACCACAGAGAATGATCTGACTGGCGTTGTCGATCTGCAGATGGATCCTAAGAATCCAGACGTGATTCTTGCTTCTGCCTACCAGCGCCGACGCTGGGCGTACAGGTGGGAGTCAGGCGGACCCGGCTCGGCAATGTACCGCACAACCAATGGCGGTCGAAGCTGGACCAAGATCACCAAGGGAATGCCAGAAGGGCCCAAGGGACGAATCGGAATCTCGATTTTCGAAAAGGATCCGAAGGTTGTGGTCGCCTCCATTGAGCACAGAGGTGATGGCGGCATCTACCGAAGCACCGATGGCGGCCAAAGCTTTGCCAAGGTCAACACCCTTAACCCTCGCCCCTTCTACTTCAGCAAGATTCGTCAGGATCCTTCCGATGAGAACCGGATCTACATGCCAGGGGTGAGTTTCCACTTTTCTGATAACAAGGGCGAAACCTTCCGGGCCATGCCTATGAACATCCACGTTGATCACCACGCTTTGTGGATCAACCCCAAGGACAAGAATCACATGATTCTTGGCAACGATGGCGGTGTTGCTCAGACACGAGACAGGGGAGCCACGTGGGAGCACATCAATTCAATGGACATCGGCCAGTTTTACGCTGTCGCGGTGGATATGAGAAAGCCTTACTACGTGTACGGCGGACTTCAGGACAACGGATCTTGGGGCGGCCCCACTCAGCAGGCGATCAATGGCGGAGTTCAGCACACTGACTGGTATCAGGTCGGTGGCGGAGATGGATTCCACGTTCAGGTTGATCCTTCTGACTGGAGGATTGTCTACTCAGAGAGCCAGGGAGGCGCGATCGGCCGGCTTAACCAGCAGACGGGAGCGAGGGGCTTTATTCGACCCCGTGCTCCTCAAGGCGTCACCTATCGCTTCAACTGGTCTTCACCCATTCATATCAGCCCTCACAACCCCTCAACTGTTTACTTCGGAGGCAACTTCCTCTTCAAGAGCGTAAACAGGGGAGATGTGTGGAAGACGATCAGCCCAGACTTGACCACCAACGATCCGGCCAAGATGATTTCGGCTAGCAACCCATCTGGTGGCGTCAGCCCGGAAGATACGGGTGCTGAAAGGCACTGCACGATAGTCACGATCTCGGAATCTCCTCGGACACAGGGCCTGCTTTGGGTGGGGACTGACGACGGCCTCGTTTGGCTTACCCGCGACGATGGAGTCACCTGGACCAACGTCACGGACAACATTCCTGGACTGCCAAAGAACACCTGGGTCAGCCGAGTCACAGCCTCTTCCTTCATTGAAGGTCGAGCCTATGCCACCTTCGACGGACACAGAAACAACGACTACAAGCCCTATGTTTATGTGACCGATGACTTCGGCGTTAACTGGAAGCCGATCAATGCGGGCCTTACTGAGGGCAACTCCTGCTATGTCATCAAGGAAGGACTCCGCAACTCAGAGCTTCTGATTCTGGGAACCGAGATGGGCCTCTACTTCTCACTGGACCGAGGAACGACCTGGAGCAAGTATCAGAGCGGAACCTTTGCCACAATCCGAGTCGACGACTTTGTCATCCACCCCAGGGAGTTTGATCTTGTTGTCGGAACCCACGGACGAAGCATTTGGATCATTCCGATCAATGCTCTGGAACAGTTGACCACGGATGCAAGGACCAGAGACATTGTGCTAGTTAAGCCCACCGCGGTCTACGGCCTTGGCTTCACCCAATCTGGCTGGTACGGCGGCGACCGTGACTTCTTTAGCCGAAACACTCAGCCCTCGGGAAGAATCGACTACTGGCTGAAGGACAAGACCGATCAGACAGTTCGTATTGAGATCATGCATCCTGATGGCACCTCTATTGCTCGGATCGATGGCACGGGTGACAAGGGGCTCAATACGGTCAGCTGGAGGCCCAGACAGAGGCTCAATACTGGCGACTATGTTGTTGTCTTGACTGTCGGCGATAAGAAGTTCCAGTCTTCGATTCGGTACGAGGATCTCTCGGCTGGATCGGATCCCAACAACTTCATCGCTCCAGGTGATGATGTTCTTCCTGATCAGAAGCCAGCCCTTGCACTTCGCTAGGCTGACGTTTGCCGTCGCCCTTCTTTCCTGCCTGACTATCGGGTGGGGAAGGGGGGCTTTGCTTTGGGACCAGGGCGTTTCTCTGCGGCTGGTGAAAGGAGGGTTTTTGGATCCTGCCTCTCCTGGCTTCTACACGACATCAAAGGGTGATGAGTGGCTTAAGCCAATTGAATCTCCATTGCGGCTGATACGAGTCAGTCAAGAGGACGCAGTTGGAGTCAGCGTTTCCGTTGATCGTTCTCGCCAGACGGCCAGAGGCGAGTTTAAGACCTCGAAAGCAAAGGGAGTGATTCAATGGCACTTGGGGGCCAAAGCCCTTTTCCTGACCATTGTGGTGACGGGCTCAGAGCCTATAAAGGTCTACGCGGAAGGCACTCGTCCGTGGAGATTTTCTGAGGTCGCCGGCTCAGGCTACAGAGTGTGGGTGATGCATGTTAAGATGCCTCGTCCTGACAGTGATGAAGTGGCGGATCGTGCGGGAGGCTCAAGAGAGAAGCAGAGTTTCTCTGAGTCAATTGATCTGGCCAAGAAAACTGATCCAGCCGAATGGATTGAGTTAGAAGGTCCCTTTACTGACCAAATCGCCCTTGCCGGATTAAGTCAGATTATCGGAAGAAGCCACCAGAACGGAAGCCGCCCCATGTCCGGGCCCTTCTCGACCACCAGAAGCAAATACTCTGGTCGGACATTCTGGGATGCCGATGTATGGATGATGCCATCGCTCTCTCTTCTCCAGCCGGATTCGGTTCGACGCTTCGCAGCGATGAGACTTAGCCAGTCAAGTGAAGCTGCCAGGCTCGGCACTGCTTATCAGAAAGCAGGCTTTCCGAAGCTGGAGGTTGAAGGGCGGCGAAGAACCAGGTTCCCTGGTCCGCCGAGCCTTCGCGGAATCGAACCTGGCAGTCTGGTGCGCTATCCCTGGGAAGCTGATGCCGCGGGAAGGGAAGCTGGATCAACTGAAAGCGTTCTGCAGGAGCACATCTCTGGTTCTGTTTGGCTTGGATTAAACAAGGCCGCCATGCTCGGTCTGGCTGACAGAGCCGAAGTAGAGAAAGTGCGGAAGGGTGTCGGTGCTTGGTACCTGGCTCGCAGTGAGCCTGCAGGCACTGCACGAAGCATCAAGGGAGTGATGAGTCCGGATGAATCTGCGATCGTGGATGACGACCTTTACACCAACCTTCTGGCACAAAGTATCTCCGGTCAGCCCTTCAATCTTCCCAGGGACAAGGATGGCTTGTTAAATTATCAGAACGATGAAGTAAGGGGCTACAAGCAGCATGCAGGTCTGCTGGCTCTGTTTCCTCTGCAGAGTCCGGTGGCAGAAAGAGAAGCGAAAACAATGCTGGATCGGTTCTCCGGCAAGGCTGCCTCGGACGGACCTGCCATGTCGATCAGTCTCGAAGCACTCTTGTGGGCCAGGAATGGCGCACCTGAGAAAGCTTATGATCTTTGGCTGAAGTCTTGGCAGAGCTACAGCAGGACGGGTTTCTTTACCGAAAGGCCGAAGGGAGGCGAAGAGGTCTTTGTCACTGGAGCCGCTGGCTGTCTTAACTCTGTCCTTTACGGTTTCGCCGGATTCCATCTTGACGATAAACCGACCGCAGGTGCTCTTTGGCAGAAGCAGCTCAAATCTGGCGCATATTTGTCAATCAAGCCGAATCTGCCTTCAAAATGGAAAAAACTTACATTGAAGAAAGTACAGCTTGATGGCGCTAACTATAAGTTTGAAATTTGGAAGGATCGGGTTTTAGCCGGCATCCCGTAGAGTTTCGGGCTGAACTGAGCCACAATGTATAGTGGCTGTCCTTTAAGGCAGTGCCGCCCACGGAGAGGGATTTGCAGCCAAGGACAGTTTGATGAGGACGCTGAAATTCGCCCATTCATTCGAGGTTGTGCACGACCTCCCCGAAGCTTTGCGGCCTTTGTACGACCTCGCTTACAACCTGCGATGGTCTTGGCATCAGCCCACTCTTCAGCTTTTTAAGGACACCGATCCGGATGCTTGGGAAGAGCTTGAGCACAACCCGGTTCAGCTTGTTCGTGATCTGACCAAAGAGCGCCAGAAGCGTCTTTTGGATGACCCCATTTACATGGCGCGATTGAACGCCTGTTGGGAAGATCTGAAATCCTACATGACGGCCAATACTTGGTTCGATGAGCGCTTTCCGGAAGAAGCAGAAAAGACCCGCGTCGCTTATTTCTGCGCCGAATTTGGAATCCACGAAAGCCTGCCCATCTATTCAGGCGGACTTGGAATCTTGGCTGGCGACCATCTTAAGTCGGCCAGCGATTTGGGCATCCCGCTTGTCGGAGTCGGTCTGCTTTACTCACGTGGCTACTTCCGTCAGTTTCTGAACCCAGATGGCTGGCAGCAGGAACGCTATTCGCAGTACGACTTTTACCGAATGGCTCTGCGTCTGCTGAGAGACGAAGATGACAGACCTCTCATGGTCTCTGTCGAATTCCCGGATCGAAAGGTCACGGTACAGATTTGGAAAGCCCAGGTCGGACGAGTCGAACTCTACCTGCTCGATTCGAACATTCTAGAAAACGAAGCTCACGACCAGGGAATCACCGACACCCTTTACGGTGGAGACCAGGAAATGCGCATTCGCCAGGAAATGATTCTTGGCATTGGCGGCTACCGCGCTCTGGAACTGGTTGGCAGAATTCCGACCGTCTGCCACATGAACGAAGGCCATGCCGCCTTCCTCACTGTCGAGCGGCTGAGAGATTTTATTGCTGAGAAGGGCTGTGACTTCAGAACGGCACGCCAATGCGTCGTAGCCGGAAACGTCTTCACCACGCACACCCCTGTCCCCGCTGGTTTTGACATCTTCCCCCGCGAGATCCTTGAAAAGTACATGACCAAGGAAGTCGAAGGGGTCGGCATGGGAATGGGGCAGTTCCTTCGCTACGGTCGTTTTGCTCCCAACAATGAAGCTGAGAACTTCAACATGGCCGTCTTGGCTATGGAGAACTCCAACTTTGTGAACGGAGTCTCCAAGCTGCATGCAAAGGTCAGTCGGGAGATGTTCCAAACCCGATGGCCCGAGTACCCCATTCACGAAGTCCCGATTGATGCCGTCACTAACGGCATTCACACGGCCAGCTTCATCGGAGATCGCATGGTGGCGCTGCTGGACAAACACTACGGCCCGAGCTGGGTGGATGATCCCAGTGATCCGGAAATGTGGAAAGTGGTCGACCAGATTCCGGACCGAGAACTTTGGGACTTGAGAGAGAACCAGAGAGGCGACTTTGTCCGCTTCTGCCGCAGGCACGTGATGAAGCGTCAGGGCCAGGCGAGAAGAACCAACCTTCCCGGTGCCAGAGACATTCTTGATCCCCGCGTCTTGACAATTGGTTTTGCCCGTCGTTTTGCCACCTACAAGCGCGCCACCTTGATGTTCACAGACAAGGAGCGGCTTAAGCACCTGATGCTGAACGAAGAGCGTCCTGTGCAGTTCGTCTTTTCTGGCAAATCTCACCCCCGCGATGACGGCGGCAAGAGGCTGATTCAAGAGATCACCAACTTTATCAAGCAGGAGGGCCTGACTCATCGCATGGTCTTTCTTGAAGACTACGACATCAATGTAGCGCGGCATTTGGTGCAGGGAGTCGATGTCTGGCTTAACAATCCGCGTCGTCCCATGGAGGCCAGTGGCACCAGTGGAATGAAGGTTGTCCCGAACGGCGGTCTTAACGTTTCAATTCTTGACGGCTGGTGGGCAGAAGCCTACACTCCGGGAGTTGGCTGGGCAATCGGAGATGAAAACACCTATGGTGACGAAGGCTATCAGGATTGGCTGGATTCACAGTCGCTTTATGGCCTGATCGAGCACGAAATCGCGCCAAGGTTCTATCAGAGAAACGATCAGGGAATCCCGACTCTTTGGCTGGACATGATGCGAGCTTCGATGAAGGAGCTTTCCCCTGTCTACTCCACCCTTCGCATGGTTCGAGAATACTGCGGCAGGTTCTACGTGCCTTCTTCCAAGGCTTATCAGGCCCTTTCAGAAGGCGACCTAAGCGAAGCAAAGGCGGCCCTGCAGTGGCGGGATCGAGTTCAGTCTCATTGGAACGGGGTGAAGGTGGTTCAGGTGACAGATTCATCTCGTGGACAGACTCTTCTTGGGGATTCTCACTTGGTGACTGCCGAAGTCTGCCTCAGCGGAATAAATCCGGCCGACGTGAGGGTCCAGATCATCACAGGCGCTATCGGTGCTAACCGAGAGAGCTACGACCTTGACCTGATGGATATGAACTTGGTCGAAGAAAAGGCGGGAGTTCATGTCTACCAGGCGACGCTGAAGTGCGGCACTCCCGGTCACAGAGGCTACATTGTTCGAGTTGTTCCTGAGCATCCTTTTGTGAGGGTAGCCATGGAACTTCCGATTGTGGCCTGGCAGCAGGCGGCGAGTTAGCCGGTTCTTTGGCTTCAATGCAGGGTTTGGGGGGGCAGGTTCGATCAGCTTGCTGCCGAGACTGGGTTGTTGCCAGAGCAGCTCCCCTTGCTGAGGCAGCGAGTGATTTCTGCACTCGGGGGTGGTTCATTCACTACCTTTCCAACTTTGTCGGAAAGGTCGTGGCACCCAAAGCTGGATGTCAATGAAGGTCTTCGATGGCCAGTCCAATCAGCTTGCTGCCGAGCAGGAAACGTTTACTAAGTGAAGAATTTCTAGCACTGGTCACGGAGCGGCAGCCCCCTTTCTAAGAGTCAGAGTCCGAGTGCCACCACTCCAAGAGCCGTGGCAAGATCGGGAAGGACAGAGGCAATGCCGAGTTCCTAACTTTGTAACTCCCCGCAAAACCACTAGGAACTTTTGAGCACTGCCCTCTAGATTTCTAGAAACGGACCGTAATCTATGAATAATGCTGGCCTCATGGATGACGGCCCTTATACTCTCTGGCGGATCCGGCGCGACCCCAGAGCAGATAAAGGCATCGAAGGAACGACACGCTTTTCTAGCCTCCGGGCTGGTTCGGCAGGGTTTTTCTGTCAGCGCATTCCATAAAAAGCGATCTGATTACCTTCGCCGCAGGCCGACTCTTCAATCTGTTTCTAGAGTTCAGACCAACGAAAAGGTCATCTATCTCACCTTCGATGATGGCCCGCTTCCTGGACCAACTGACGAAGTCTTGAACATCTTGGAGCAGGAAGGAGTTAAGGCAACATTTTTCCTTGTCGGCAGCCGTGTCGATGAATCCCCCTTCCTCGCTCAAGAGATCAAGGCTCGAGGACACGATATCGGCAATCACACTTACTATCATCCCAACCTGACCTGGCTGTCACCAGAACAGATCAGGGCTGAGATTTTAGGTGCCAACTGGACAATCGAGAGGCATACAGGAGTCAAGCCGATATTCGGTCGCGCTCCTGGAGGAAACGTCTCCAGACCAGTCAATTCTGCTCTTCTAGACGCTGGCTTGGTCTCGACACTCTGGACGATCAATCCAGGCGATTTGGGTGGAGCCAGCAGGACTCACATTATCAACCTGACGCTCACCCAAGCAAAGCCAGGTGCAGTTGTGCTGCTTCATGAGTTTTCGACTGAGACGCGGGCTGCTCTGCCGCAGATGATCAGATCGCTGAAGGCGCAGGGCTGGCGCTTTGGCACCCTCAGCGAATCTGGCGCGGCAGGAACCGTTACGCCTTAGGCAGAGTCTGCCTAAGCTTGTGAACTTCGGCCGCTTGGGTGAGAAGGTTCTCCAAGCGATCCAAGGGCCACTGGGTAGCAGCGTCACTCAAAGCCTTTTCTGGTTCCGGATGGGTCTCCAAGAAGAGACAATCAATCCCTACGGCACAGCCAGAGCGGACCATGGAGGGGATTGATTCCCTGACTCCGCCTGTTGAAGTGCCTTGGCCACCTGGCCTCTGAGCTGAGTGCGTGGCGTCCAAGCAGACAGGAACACCAAGATTCCTCATGACTTCCAAGCCAGGAAAGTCGACGATCAAGGTGTTGTAGCCAAAGGTCGTCCCACGTTCCGTGAGGACGATTCCAGAGGCCTTAGATGCCTGAAGCTTCTCAACGATGTTTTTGGTGTCGTGAGGGGCAAGGAACTGGCCCTTTTTGACGTTCACGGGCTTGCCCGTCTCCGCGGCTGCGACGAGCAGATCAGTCTGCCGACACAGGAATGCGGGAATCTGCAGGATATCAACGACTTCTGCCGCAACAGCTGCCTGGTCGGGCAGGTGAATGTCTGTCGTCACAGGCAGACCAAACCTCTCGTTGACCTTGCTGAGAATCGTCAGTCCTTCGTCGATGCCGAAACCTCTGACTGAACCGGCTGAAGTGCGATTGGCCTTGTCAAAAGATGCCTTAAAAACGTAGTTGAAGCCCAGCTTTTCGGCCAGAGTGGCAGTTCGCTCCGCAATCTTCATGCAGAGATCCAGCGATTCGGCCATGCAGGGGCCTGCGATTAAGGTTAGCTTCCCGTCACCCACAACCATGTGAGGGTGACGGGGAAGGGAGAATGTTTGAACTTCGCTCATTTGCTCTCGCCCTGCAGAAATGCAAGGTACTGAGCTTCATCTTGAGTGAAGCCTTGGAAGACCCTCAGGACCTCCCGATCTGAGTTCATGACCACATAGACCGGAAGGGTTGAAACCTTGGTCAAGTCCAGCTGGAGCTGGGCGTTTTTGCGGTCCTCAGGGTTCTGCCTGTCAGTCCACAGCTTCACGCGAACCATCTTGTTGAGTTGGTCCTTAACTGCAGGCTGAGGGAACATGTTCTTTTCCATCCAGCGGCAGTTGGTGCAGGTCACGCCAGTAAAGTCGACAAACATCAGCTTGTCTTCTTTCTTAGCCTGAGCCAAGCCTTCGTCAAAGTTCTCGATAAAGCTCACCGACTCCTTCGCTCCGTAAGAAGCGACCTCCCTGCCGGGGTAGGGGTCTGGTGGGAGGAAGGCTACGATCTCCTTAACAGGCGCCCCCTGAACTCCACCCAGAAGATAGATGAGCGCGAGGAAGTTGACGCCCGCAAAGATCCTGCGTCCCCAGCCGATCTTCATCTCACCTTCGTGAGGCAGCTTGACCCATCCCATAAGATAGGCGGCAGCTAGGGTCAGAATCGCCGTCCAGATGGCAAGGAAGACGGGTCTGGTGATGATTCCCCACTGGTAAACCAGCTCAATGTTCGAGATGAACTTGAGGGCGAAAGCCAGCTCAAGGAATCCCATGTAGACTTTGACCGAAACCAGCCAGGTGCCCGACTTGGGCAGACTCGAGAGCCACTGGGGGAACATTGCCAAGAGGAAGAAGGGAATCGCGAAGGCTAAGCTGAAGCTAGCCATACCAACCGCGGGATAGAAGTAATCACCCGAGGCGGCGCTAGCCAAGACCGTTCCGGCAAAAGGAACCGTACAGGTGAAGCTGGTAAGGCTGAAAGCCAAGCCCATGAGGATAGGCCCAACGAAGCCACCCATCTTGCCGCCCTTAGACTGCAATGAGTTGACCAGCTTGGCCGGCACCACGATCTCAAAAACTCCGAAGAGGTTAAGGGCCAGGACGATGAAGAGGATGGCTAAAAAGCCGTTGATAAAGGGGTTTGCGGCAACCTGGTTGACTCCGCCAGCACCCAAAAGCAGGGTGGCAAGCAGGCCAATTCCGGTGAAGGTCACCATGATGCCGATGCCAAAGGCAAGAGCGCCAGGGAGGTTAGAGCCGCCTCCGTCCTTCTTCTTACTGAAGAAGCTGACCGTGATGGGGATCATTGGCCAGACGCAGGGAGTGGCCAAAGCGCCAAGACCAAGAACGAAGGCCAGCAGCATGAAGGAAAGGAGACCTCCTTTCTTAGCCTGGGAAATCTGTTCGCCAACCTGGTCGGTGGGCTGCCCAGTGCTCTTGTTTGAGGACTCTGTTGCACCGGCGGGAGGAGCCTTGTAGCCTTCGGGCTGTTCCGGCACTTCTTCCGAAATCGAAGCGAGTTCCTGACGCACTTCGCCTGAGCCAAGCTGATAGGTGAAGTCAATCTCTTTCAGCTGGGGGCGGTCGCAGTTGACATCGGTGCAGGCCTGCCATTCAACGTTCAGAGGCAGGGATCCACTAGGCTTGAAATCTGCCGTCGTGGTGAACGGCAGTGCAAAGGCAGCTGCTCCATCCACATAGGCAACATCAACTTCAAAGCCCTTATCGAACTTAATTGCAAGGGGAGGCTCAATGAGCTTATCGTGCAGCTTCAACCCGGAAACTTCTTCTCTCAAGCTCAATCCGAGCTCGACAAAGTCTCCCTGCTTGCTTGGGGCGTAAAGATGCCAGCCCTCTTGAAGCTGGAACTCAAGGATAAAGCGGCCAGATTCGCCTGGCCTCAAATCCTTAGGTTCCATTCGAACCGAGAACTTAACCTTGTCATCTCCCCCTGTTACGGGGCTGTTTGGTGCCTGGGCAAAAACAGAAAGGCAGAGAGTGAAAAAGGCTAGTAGAAAAGCGGCTCGAAACTTCATGGCTTAGGCTTCACTGGCTTGGCGAGGGTGAGCTTGGCTGTCACAACAGCGGAAGAAGGAGGCTGACAGGAGCCCTGATCGCAGAGCTGAAAGCCGACTTTGATCCTGACTGTCTGGGTTCCGGCCCTTGGGCCTGCTTTGAACGAAATCGGAATGGTGACAGTGCCGTTGTAGACCTTGCTCAACTCTCCGGCTGCCATGGTCTCAACACCTTCTGGGTAGCTGACCTTCAAAGACTTCAGGGTCTTGTCGCCCGCTTCAATGGTGAGGGGGATTTGGTAATCCTTGCTCGGTGGGTTTTGGTAGGCGTGCCAGCCGTCAGGAATCACTACCTTGACCTTGGCCTTGACTTCAGAATTTGGCGCTGCCGACTTGGGGAGCTCCAAAGTGACGGTGGGGGTCATTCTTTGGGCGAAAGCAGCTGCGGCCAGCAGAGCAAGAGCGGCAAATCTAGCGAGGGGCAAGAGTCTTGGCATGGCGTCCTTGTAAAGTTAAAAGTCCGAAGGCACCTTAACGGTTCCTATGGACTCAGCTTCCTGAGGATTGTGGCACCTTGGGGGATGTAAGGACAGGGAAGGAATCAATGATTCCCCCAAGGGCTAAGTTTCCTCTTTCGATTATCGTGGAGATCTGTGGAACTTTTTTACAGCGTCGTTCTGGTCGGTGAAGAGAAGCAGGGGTGAATGACCCTCCCCATAGCGAGGATCAAAGGCGCTCGGTATGTGATGCCGCTCAATGACACCGCCGTCAAATGTGAAGCGGCGATATGGTCCGATCGCTTTTAGCCAAGGCCGAGACCCCAACCTTGTGCTGGAAGTCAGGTCTACCAGCCAGCCGCCATTGGTTGCACTCTTGTTAAGCAGCTTTATGCCGGCGGTGAAGATTGGCCAGTGGTCATATCCCGTGAATGAATCAAAGTACTTGTTAGGCGGCAATGGTCTATCGATGTCATCTTTGTATTCGAGGACAACTTCCCGTGCGATTCCTTCTTTGGTGGTATCTGCCGGGCTTCTGAGGAGAGCTTTCGGCAGTCTGCCTAAGTCAACCAACTGAGCGGCAGACCTTGGCCAGGCTTCAAAGTCCTGATGGTAAAGCTGTCCAGCTTTTGCGATCTTTCGGAGGTCGTTTAGGTTGACTTTTGAAGTCTTGGCAGAGCCGCTGGCCTGAGCAAAGGCCAGACTTGTGACACCGATCGTCGTGACAGCCATGGCCTTTAGGAGCAAATCCGTCCTGGAGAACGCATTTAATTCATCTCGTGAGTGCCTTAGTCTCATATATAGAGTCAGACGTGTAATTGTTTCCTATCGTTGCTGTCCGTAGTCGCTAAGAAAACACAACCCCCTCTCGCCATGGGCGATAGGGGGTTGAAAAGTCGCTTGTCGCAGCGAGCTACGCAGAAATCCCGAAGAACTTCTTGATCTTATAAACTGTCGCCGCTCGGTTGAGCTCGGCGATGGCCTGAGTGAGGGGAACACCCTTGGGGCAGACCTTGACACAGTTCTGAGCGTTGCCGCAGTTGGTCAAGCCTTCGTGAGTTGTCAAAAAGTCCAGACGATCTGTCGTTAGGCCGCTGCCGATGGGGTGCAGGTTGAAGAGTAGAGCCTGTCCGATGGCCTGAGGGCCGACGAAAGCAGTCTTTTCATTTACCTGGGGGCAGGCTTCAAGACAGCAGCCACAGGTCATGCACTGAGAAAGCTTGTAGCGGAGCTTGCGAACGTGGTCGTCCTGGTTCTCAGCCGGACCCATATCGTAGCTGCCGTCAATTGGCACCCAGCCCTTGACCTTGATCAGAGCCTGGAACATTCGGCTTCGGTCGACAATGAGGTCTCGAATGAGGGGGAACTTCTTCATCGGCTCAAGGGTGATGAAGATAGTGTCTCCTTCTTCTTGGCCAACCTCATCCACCAGGGCCGTGCATGCCTGGCGAATTCGCCCGTTGATGTTCATGGTGCAGCTGCCACAAACCTCTTCCAAGCAGGCGGCTTCCCAAGCAGGGGGATCGACTGACTGGCCAGCGGTCGTGACAGGCTTCTTGCGAATCTCCATAAGGCAGGAGATCACGTTCATGTTCTCTTGGTAGGGAACCGAGAAGGTGTCCCACCGCACTGGCGCATCCTTTGCATGCTGCCTAAGAACCTTGACTTCGATCTTCTTCGGCATTGTCCTGGTCCTATTCTACGGGACGAGTGCTTCAGAAAGCATAGCTGCGGTTCACAATTCCCAGAGCAGTAGAAAAGCTGAGGCTTTTTGAGGGGCGATTACAGGAAATGCTGCAGAAAAAGCACGGAAAAGTAGATGTTTTGGGCGTCCAAGTCGACTGCCTTAACTTAAACGAAACCGATGCCTTGATTGAACAGATGGTGTCTTCTGGCCAAGCCCATTTCGTCGCTACCGCCGATACTGCCGGCATCGCTCAGGCTCAAGATAACCCAGACCTTATGAGTCTCTATGCCCAGGCTGATCTTGTCACACCCGACAGTCTCGGGGTGGTTTGGGCTTTGAAGAGGAGGGGAAAGAAGCAGGAAAGAATCACAGGGGTGGATTTAGCCTGCCGAATGATGGAGCGTGGATCGACCCGCGGCTGGACATTTTTCTTTCTCGGAGCAGCGCCCGGTGTTGCGGCTTTAGCCGCTGAAAAGGCGGCGGAGAGATGGCCCGGCCTCATAGTTGTTGGCACAAGAGACGGATTCTTCAAGCCAAATCAGGATGAAGAAGTCGCGGCTGAGATTGCCAAGCTGAACCCTGATTTTCTTCTGGTGGCCATGGGCATTCCTCGTCAGGAACAGTTCATTCTCAAGACCAAGCACATTATCAAAGCCAGAGTTGCAATCGGCGTCGGGGGAACCCTTGACGTTTTGAGCGGCACAGTGAAGCGGGCACCAGTCATTATTCAGAAGCTGAAGCTGGAATGGCTGTGGCGAACCCTGGCGAACCCAAAAAAGATCAGCAAGGCGGCAAACCTTCCGCGCTTTGTCATGTATGAATTGAAATCGAAAAGAGGCAAGGCATGAGGCTCTACACCAAAACTGGCGACAAGGGGATGACGGGAATTGTTGGAGGAGATCGGGTCAGCAAAAATGACTTGATCATTCAGACCGTCGGTGACTTAGATGAGCTGAACTGCACATTGGGAATGGCTTTGACTTACGAGTTGGACGAAAAGTCGGCTTCATTTCTACTGAGAGTTCAGTCTGCAGTCTTTGATGCTGGTGCTGAGGTTTCCTCTCTCGGGTCAATTCCTGGTGATTATCAGAAACTTATCTCTGACATGGAAGCCAGCATCGATGCTATGTCAGATTCACTCCCTGTGATGCGGAACTTTATTCTCCCAGGCGGATGCAGAGAATCAGCGGCGCTTCACTTGGCTAGGGCAGTCTGCCGTCGGGCAGAACGTATTCTGACGACAATGAATCAGGCCCATCCTCTCACGCCTGAACTCATCATCTTTGTAAACCGTCTATCAGATTGGCTGTTTGCCGCCGCTCGGTTTGAAAACTTCCGACGCGGGGCCGATGATATTGCCTGGATGAAATCCGTACCTGCAGAGAAGGCTTAACCTTAGAGGAAGAAGAATCATGATCTCCACCATTGCTGCTCTAGCTCTCTTGACCTCCTCGAACTCGCAGGTTCAGGGCCAGCCCGCTGCCCAGCCTGCTGGTCAGCTTCCTTCCGCTGCTGTCCTTATCTCGGAGATGATGGCCAAATATGCAGCTGCTCCAACATTGACCGGAACCGTTCAAACGATCATCCAAAGCGGCAACAGCGCCGTAAAGGTGGCCAGCTTTATCCAATACGACAGAGCAAAGCGGCAGCTTTATGTCCGACAGACGAAAGAAACAGGCAAGCGCGAGTCTGCGATCATCGTGAGCGATGGAACAAGATTTCTCTATTCGAACCCGCTTGAAGTCGAGTTCAGAGCCAGGGACCCCTACCTGATCGAGACGACAACTCGCAGGGAAGCTACCTTGACTTCGACAGGGCCGAAAGTGTCAGAAGTTCCGATGACCTTAGGTGAGATCTATATCGCTGGCTCTCTTGGCCTCGTCGATAGGTGCGTCCCCATTGACCTTGCTGTGGCAAGGCTAGAGGATCTTCAATTCTTTCGGTCTCAGCTTATCAACTTCAATAACCAAGGCCTGCAAACCTTTAATGGCGTAGAGGCCTACCGCATATCTGGTCAGTGGAAGAAGTTCGGTGAAGCCCAGGTCGCTCAAGGTGACTACGATCTATTCATCAGTCCAAACCGAGATTTAGTTGGATACAGAACCATTGAGCAGTTCGCCTTACCCGGTGGAGTTGTAAAGGTAATCAGCTCCTGGCTTTGTGACTTCAAAATCGGCGGGACACCTGATCCCAAGCTTTTCACAGTTAGGAGACCCTAAGTCAGTCTTTGCTTGACTCTGGCATTTCGAAACCCTGGCCAAGTTCGACCGACTTCTCATAAGCGGCAAAGATTCCCCGTGAGAGAACGGTTCTGAATCCTCCTTTCTCGAACCGATACAGAGCCTCTGCGGTGGTGCCGCCTGGGGAAGTGACCTGGTTCTTAAGTTCAGCCGGGTGACGGCCCGATTGGGCGGCGTATTCCACTGACCCAGCCAGGGTCTGCATCACCAGATCGTGAGCAACTCGCCGGGAGAACCCCATGTGGACTCCAGCATCGATCATTGCTTCCATAAGAAGAAAAACGTAGGCTGGACCAGAGCCGGAAAGGGCTGTGGCCATATCTAGATACTCCTCGTCTTCAAGATAAACCTCTTGGCCGAGCGAAGCAAAGACGAGTCTCGCCTGTTCCTTCCTCACATCGCTGACCTCTTTTGTTGCTGTCCAGACTGTCATTCCCATGCCAATTTGGGCGGGAGTGTTGGGCATAGATCTGCAGACAGCGCTTTGATCGAGCCCTTGCTGAAGCGCTGCAATGGGGACCCCAGCGCAGATAGAAAGAAGCAGGCTTTCCATTGGCATGGCACCCCGAAGGTCTTTAAAGACGTGGTGAACTGCCTGTGGTTTAGTGGCCAGAACGACAATGCTGGCTCCATCGACAGCCTGCCTGTTCGACTCTGTCACGGAAATGCCATACCGGCTGGCAATCTCGTCATTTCTGTCGGCCAGGGGGTTGCTGCCCCAAATCTGGTTTGGCTCTACCAGATTCCTATCCAAAAGACCGCGGATCATGGATTCCGCCATGATTCCCGTCCCGACGAAAGCTATTTTGTGGCCGGTGAGCATAGGTTGGTAAAGATACTCAGTTGACCTGAGACTCTGCGGCCAACATTTTGACCCCAGTAAAAAAAGTGCGCCTGACGAGCTTGCTCGCCAGGCGCTGTTCTTCTAATGTTACGCGACCCTAAAGGGTTCCGCGCAGAGCCTGCTCTCGTTCGATAGATTCGAACAGAGCCTTAAAGTTGCCCTTGCCAAAGCTCTTGGCTCCCTTTCGCTCAATGATTTCATAGAACAAGGTGGGGCGGTCGGTGATTGGTTTGGTGAAGATCTGAAGCAGATAGCCTTCTTCATCTCTGTCCACCAGAATTCCAAGCTCGGCCAGTTCCTTAATGTCTTCGTCGATGGTTCCGACACGGCCTTCGAGATCATCATAGTAAGTCTTAGGGACGTAGAGGAAGTCGATTCCTCGCGCTCGCAGGCGGCTTACTGTGTGGATGATATCGTCGGTGCGAAGGGCAACGTGCTGCACTCCGGCTCCACCAAAGAACTCAAGATACTCGTCAATCTGGCTCTTCTTCTTGCCTTCGGCTGGTTCGTTGATGGGGAACTTGATGCGCTGATTTCCGCTGGCCATCACCTTAGACATGAGGGCGGTGTAATCGGTGCTGATGTCCTTATCATCAAATGAGATGAAGAGCTCAAAGCCAAGAACCTGCTCGTACCACTTCACCCATTCGTTCATCTGGCCGAGTTCAACGTTGCCGACACAGTGGTCGACTTCAATCAAGCCAAGGCTGTCGCCAACCACGTTTCGTGGCTCGAACTGCGGCTCCCAGGTGCCGTGGTATCCGGTGCGATCGACAAAGCTGTGCAGTACGTCGCCGTAGGTGTGGATTGAAGCCTTAATGACCTTGCCGTGCTCATCTTCGAACACTGTTGGGGCCATGGCCGACTTGGCTCCCCGCTCAATCGCGGCATTGTAAGACCATTCGACATCAGAGACCTTGAAGGCGATGTCTCTCACGAAGTCGCCATGGTGGGCGAGAAGAGGCGCCATTTCGTGGCCTGGACGAATCGGCGCGGTGAAGATGAACCGCAGATCGTTCTGAGAGATGAGGAACGAAACAGCATCGCGGCTGCCTGTTTCAAGGCCTTTATAGCCGGTGATATCGAAGCCGAAAAGGCTGTGATAGAAGTAGGCGCTTTGCCTGGCGTTGTTCACCCAGAAATGAACGTGATCGACACCAAGGAGAGGGAAAGTATCCTGCTGCATTGAAGGTCACCTCATCCGACGTAGGGGTCGGAGGGAAGTCTGGTTTGAATTGTACGTTCAAACCAAAACAAAGTGCCCCCTTGGCCTAGAGGCAAAGGGGGCAGATTAGTCTCAACCAGAGTCGGCTTACTTTCCGTACTTGACGCTGCAGCCATACGGTCTTGAATAGGGGGTGGAAATAGCCTTTCCAGCCATGCCTTCATTTAGAGCCTTTAGGACAAAATTTTCTGCCTTGGCGATGTCGCTTGGGTCGGCTGTACGGCCTGAGTCAATCGCACCTTCATAAACAATCTGTCCCTCGGGGTTGATGACGTACATGTGAGGGGTGGTTCTGGCTCCGAATGCCTTGCCAACCTTGCCATCGTGGTCGAGCAGAATGTGCTGTGCCGCGGCTTTGCCCGACTTCATCACTTCCAATGCCTTGGCAGCGTTGACGTGTCCCTGCAGTCCTGCAGCGGAACTATTCACAGCCACCCACTGAGCTCCCATGTCCGTCGCTTTCTTCTGCACTGACTGCATGTTGCCCGAACTGTAGTGGCCGATCACAACGGGGCACTCGTGGTTCCACCACTCAAGAACAAGCCACTTTCCTTTAAAGCTGGCGAGCGATTTGGTATCGCCTGCCGCGGCAGGGGCGGTGAAATCTGGCGCTGGGCGAGGCACCACCGGCTGGGGTGGGGCAGGTCGCTGCATGATGGCGGTGAGGGTGAGGGCTGCAATCGTCATCTTAAATCACCAGAATCTGACTCTACGTTAAGCCGCACAGAAAAGTGCTGATGCAAGAGACGATTCGCAGTCAGCGGAGTTCAATATGCTTCCAAGCAGCTTTTGGCGTGCTTGTCGGACCCCAACCCAGCGTTGAAGTCCGACATGCAGGTGACTTGAGCTACTTGAGGCTGGCCATGTCGATGACGAACCTGTAGCGGACGTCACTTTTCATCATTCGCTCGTAAGCTTCGTTGATCTGATTCATCTCAATCACTTCGATTTCGCAGGTGATGCCTTTTTCCGCGCAGAAATCGAGCATTTCCTGCGTCTCACGGATTCCGCCAATTAAAGAACCACTCAAGGATCTTCTCTGAAAGATCAGTGGCATGGCTGAGAGAGGAGTCGGATCAGGAAGGCCAACCAAGACCATCCTGCCATCCAGCTTCAGAAGCCCAAGATAGGCGTTGAGGTCGTGAGGGGCAGAGACTGTGTTGAGGATGAAGTCGAAGCGACTGGCGTTTGCATTGAAGGCTTCGGGGTCGCTCATCGCCACATAGTCATCAGCACCCATGTTGAATGCATCCTGCCTCTTCTTTTCTGACTGACTGAGAACTGTGACGTGGGCGCCCAGTGCCTTGGCAAACTTGACTCCCATATGGCCGAGCCCGCCTAATCCGAGAACAGCCACACTCATGCCAGGCTTCACGCCGAAGTGCATCATCGGAGAGTAAGTTGTGATTCCGGCGCACAGAAGTGGCGCGGCCGCATCCATCGGCAATGCTTCAGGAATCCGAACGACGTAGTTCTCGTCCACAGTGATCTGAGTTGAATAGCCGCCGTAGGTGATCCCTGCACCATTCTTTTCAGGGGCGTTGTAGGTAAAGGTCGCTCCCTTTTCGCAGTACTGCTCTTCACCCATGGAGCATGAGCCGCAGGTTCGGCAAGAGTCCACAAAGCAGCCTACACCGACTTTGTCTCCCACCTTCCACTTGCTGACATTTGAACCAACTTGAGTGACTCGACCCACAATTTCGTGGCCCGGCACCATGGGATAAACGGCATTGCCCCATTCATTTCTAGCGAAGTGAATATCTGTGTGGCATACGCCGCAGAAGAGAATTTCAATCAGGACTTCTTCGGCCCCTGGTTCTCTGCGCTCAAAACTCCACGGGGAAAGGGGTTGGTCGGAAGCTGTCGCTGCATAAGATGCTGTGGCAATGCCCATAGTTATTCAGACGTTACCAGGTGGCCATTCTTTCGAATCGTCAGCCGTCCAGGGGCGAGAGTTGCCGTGCCAGCCCATTCGTGAGGATTTCAACCCACCCTCCCCCCGTGTCAGGTTCATAATAGGGAGTCCGCAGAGAGCCGATGTAGCTCAGGGGTAGAGCAGCTGTTTCGTAAACAGCAGGTCGCAGGTTCGAATCCCGTCATCGGCTCCAGTTCAGTCGCAGAAACTTGATCGTCCTTCCCCAGGAACGTACCATTATTCTACGCCAAACATACACCCAAGGGTGGCGACGGCTAGATTTTCTTGACGAAAGCCCCGCGAAAGGTTTCGTGAGGAGTTCCGCGAGAGACGCGAGAAAACACATCCTCGAATCCAGGAATTGTTCCAGGTGGATCTCCGTGACTGGTCGTGGCGAGACGCGACCATTTGGACCTTGGAACCCCTTTGGAAGCGCCGCGGAGTTTGACCAGCGGTTCAGTCCAATATGAGTGCATGAGGACATGCAGGTCAAAGCGCCCGAAGGCTCTGCCCCAAATCCAGAGCTAAGCAAGCGATCGAGATCAGGCACTCCCTTCTTCAGTTCCCGCCGTAGTAAGCTGACCATCAGTGAGCGGATGGACGGTCGGGATTTTGATTGCAAGCACTAGCAGAAACCTGCCTTCACTTCGGGCTGTTCGGCTATGAAGCATCGTTCTAGTTCCAAGATAGGCACTAGTCCGTGTCGTAGGTTGCCCCAGGGCTACCGCCGGATGGGGGATGCAATGTTGATCTGCAGTTCTGCATTCCAGATGGCTCCGAGTCCATAATCCTCATTATTCAGAATATGCTTGTCAGCCGTCGATCTCTCGCGGACAGCTCCTGAAGCTGGAGTGAGGCTTAATTGTTTCCGAAGTTTGCAAAGAGCTAACTTCGCCATGTTCGTGGCATGAAGGACCAATCTCACGCCTGATCTCACACCTTGAACTTTCAAAAATGACCAGGCAGTATGACCACATACAGAGCCTCTATTGTCGAAGTGAGAATAGTAGTGTAGAGAGTAAAGAAGCCTAAGGTACATTTGCTTTTGGTGAGTTGCTTAGACCCACTCAAAGAAGAGTTGGGGAAGTGCGAAAAGCAACTGAGAGGACCAGCGAGGACTTTCACCGTCATTCGTCGTCAGAGGATGTTGACCGCGGTGGTCTCTATGGCAGTCCTGTAGCATGAAAAGGTACGCTACGTCGTCTGAGAGCAAAGTTCTAGCTCTGCTGTATGGTTCGAGGCAGTTGACATCCTCTCTCTCTTAGCTCAGCCCAAACCCACTCTCTGGCGGCGATGAGAAAAGCTGCAGCAGACATTGCGAGTGAGACCTCCTGTAGCGGTGAGAGGATAACCGCTGATCGTCTAAATCCATTCAAAACCGCGCTGATGGATGCTTTGGCATCGTGATCAAAACGAAAGCCTGCAACAAGTTCAGCGGCTGTCAACGGGTCTGTTGCTAAATGATATAGCAGCGACTCCCAGACTGCATTATCAATGACAGCAGACAGTCCAAGCATTGGACATCCTTCAAGAGAAGCGACACGATCGACTGCATCTGACAGGACATGTCCAAGGGATGTCAGCTTAGTTGATTCTAAAAACACGTTATATTTGTTCTACGTTCATGTTGGCAAGAACAGCTTCTGAAATAGACGCTTTGAGCAATCAGTCCCGAGCAAATGCACTATGTTGATGACAACAAAAGCTTTGCCGATTCTTGACCTTGGGAAAGAGTTCCTCGCGAGAGCACCGATGAGATGCCAGGGTTCGAGAGAATCGGTGTTACACAACTCGCAAGTTATTATCTGCTCGATGGACACATTTTCCACAGAGTTTTCGAGGGACGCAAGTTCAGCTTGCCCTTTAGAGAGCAGGCAAGAATTACCGTAAAGCTTTAGAGAAAGATGGCAGATTTCTCGTTCTTGAAGGGTAAAACCCTGAACCGTTACACCTTAGATTACTGTTGTCTCTTCTTTCTTTGTATACTTAATCTTATACTTCATTCCATACTTCATCACTTTCCCCCCAGCGAACCTTATGCAGCCAATAATGCGCCTGCTGATGAGTGTCATCGTATAGCCAAGAATTGGATAATCCATGACCACATCTGTAGCGATCTGGTTCAGAAGCAGGATTGTTGCCTTTCCGCCTGTAGAGCAAAGGTCCTCCTGATGACTTTTCACAGAAGCGTTTGATCATCTCGCAGACTCTCTGTCGATTTGTTTTCTGATCGCTCCATGTTGCGTTGTGGATTCGAACAATCGAGTCATAGCTGCCGATGTAGAACCCTATACTGGAATCTCTAATGCCTTGCAGGATGATAGACAGGATTTTCTCGCCAAGCTCAAGGTTCCACCTGACCTTTCCTGAGGGGGGCAGCAGTTTTGAAATGGCATCCTTTGCTAACTGCGTAATCTTTGGGTCAATAGTGAGGGGAACAGTTGCAACGTCTTCACTCCTTTTGGGATAACTAAGATCGGATGCCGTAAAGTGGAAAGAGCTGCAGAATGATTCGATCACCCTTATCCTTTCATTGAGATCTGATGGTGAACCACAGGGAACATTCTGTGCCAGCTCTAGGAGTTTCTCACGCGCTTGGTGCTCTCCAAAAAGGATCCTGGCAGCAAGAATTCCTCTTTCACCACCCATGGAGATCCAGTTGTAAAAGGAGCCTGGAGTAAATGAACGATCCCAAACAGATTGAGCCCAATCTCGGACTGCAGAGGACGGCTTTGCAGGCTGCGGCGACGTCGAGGGATTCTTCTGGCTAGCAGTGCTTGACGTGACAGATTGGGGGGCTGCGGCAGCACTTTGTTCTGCCTGAGATGATGCTTTTTGACTGCCTTTTTGATCAAAGAGATCGAGGAGTTTCGCCGCCATCGGGCTATTGGTGCATTGCTCAAGGATCGTGATAGAGTCAGACAAATTCATCAGATCGACGTATCGAATACCCTGCTTGACCATGAAGTCGCTGATTGGCAGGAGGCTGGCTCGGAACTCCCGAATGGTCAAAATGCCAGGTTCGTCCTGCCTGGAGAACCCGGTTCCCATGAGCTTAATCTGGTGCTCAAGGGGGTGAAGCTTTGCCTGCTCAATATCTATCCAAGCCCCGAGACGTCCAGTTTTGGCGTGCAGTCCTCCTGGCAGCCGCATGATTGAACGCAGTGCTGTTTTGTCCACCGAGCCCTCATAATCCTGTGGCATTTTGAGGTCAATGGCAGCGCGGATGACTGACTCCATTAGGCTTGCAATCATGTGGGGCACAGTTCGAGGCAGTCCGATGACAGCCTGTACGCCTCTCCCGCCTGTGGAAAACACCCTGTAGGGCAACCCAATGCTTCGCAGAACATCTCTTTGAACCTTCAAAGGAGCAATAACTGCTTCAGGGTCGTTCTTCCGCCATGCATCATCCTGATCAATGTCCCACCTCAGGCACCAAACCAGATTTGGCAACCAATCATGCTTCTTTTCACTCCAGGAGTAGTCCTTGAAGGCAGCATCACAGGTGCCACAGGAGAAGGTTCGCCCGCTGAAGTGCTTCAGCAAAGCAAGCATTCCTATGCCTTTTTGCCTCCACTGCCTGCTGGCTGATCCTGCAGGCTTGCCATCCTCAATCGTGATCCAGCGCTTTTCTGGCAGCTGCATCCCCCACTTTTTTCGCTGTGGGATCTGCGACAAAAGCCTTTTGGCAACCTCATGGGTTTGTGGCGTACTCTTCTGGCACTGCTTTATCACCGTTTTCTTCAGCGTGATTTGCTCCCTCAGCCCATCTGGTTCCAGATAGGCAGCGAAGGGCAGGATGTTTTCAGCAAATAGATTCTCATCAAAAGAGCTTCCGATTAGAGATGTATTGAAGAGAGCCATGTCGGTGGGTTACCTGGATCGCTGTGGGTTCAGTCAAAAAGAAGAGGAGGGTCAAAAATATTGGGTCCAGATGGGATCCACGATTGCGCCTCCTTCCATATTTGGCTTTTGCCCTTCCAGAGCCTCCTGAAGGCTCTGCGAAAAGGGTGCAGAGGGATCCCATTCGTTGGCAGGAGGGGCATCTAGGCGGGTTTTGCGGCAACCTTAGCAGTGCATCTAGATCATACCCAGCGCCTTGTACACAGCATCCACTGGATCCGAGTAAAAGCTCGTTTGAAACTTTGTGAAGAGTTCTGGCGGGACTGTGGATATGTCAGCCGCGTTCGCCATGGGAAGGAGGACCTTCCTTGCACCAGCATCCAGGGCAAGCTGCAGTGTTTCCGCGAGTCCATCGATCTTCTGGATGTTTCCGCCCAGGCTCATTTCGCCAAGAACTACCATTTGGCTCTGGACAGATCTGCCTGTCAGAGCAGAGGACATTGCCACCAGCCCAGCGAGTGACAAGGACTTTGCCGCGCCAACATTCATCAACTCTGCGATAGACAGCTGAATGTCAGATTCCCCTATCTTGGATTGACCAACCAGCCTTTGAGCGTTGCCCTTAAGGTAGTCAAGCGCCAACCGTAAGCTCTCTTTAGCGGCTCCATTGGCGGTGACCCCAAATGGAGTGAATTTTCCACTGCCATGTATCACCTGGGTCTCGATGCGGTAGATGCCCCTCGAAGATCCAACACTGACTCCAATTGTGTGGAGGAAGCCAGGTCGCAGCTCTCCTTCGGGAATCAGGGAACTGCCACTCTGCTCTGGCACTGTGACGAAGTGCTCCTCGCCAGTTTCTCGGTCGAGGTAGGAGAAGTGGACATCGAAGAACTCCATGCCGCCGATCTTCTTGAGCTGCTCTTTGACCCTCCGTCTGCCTTCCAGTCCGTATTCGAGGCACCTGCGGACTGCTTCCTTGTCAAAATCTCCGCCAGGGTAGAGAAGCTTTAGGAGCCCAGAGACAGTCCTTCGAACGGCAATGGAATCCCGCTGATTGAGGTCTTTCCCAATGATGAAGTAGCGATCAATCGCGTCAGCGAAGTTCCTCTTCCTCATCACTCGCCAGAACTCAGCCAGATAATCGACGATCAAGCCGAATCTGCGGGTGAAGAACTCAGGTCGAAACTTCGGCACCTCCCAGCCAGGAATGTAAAGGTGGAATCGGTCGAAGAATGCTGTGTCGATCATCGCTGGAGGGAAGGGAGACAGCAGGTGGCTCGTCTTGATCAGGATGTCTACTGCTGTGTCTATGTTGCCCACAAACACCATGCTCGCATCGGCATTGATCTGGTCTTTTCCGCGCGCGAAGGAGCCAGAAGCCATGAAATCTTTCATGATCTGGACTCCGTCCTGGTCTTTGAACTTGATGCCAGCGACCTCGTCAAAGGCAACAACATCCCACAATCCGACCAAACCGATCGAACGGCTTGCCATGTTGTAGAAGAGATTGGCGACCGTCGTTTGTCCGCCAGAAATCAAAATGGAGTTTGGGCTGATCTCTTTGTAGAGATGGCTCTTGCCTGTGCTGCGTGGACCCAGCTCGCACATGTTGAAGTTGTTCTCAACGAAAGGGATCATGCGAGAGAGCAGGTGCCACTTCGCTCGCGCCGTCAGGTTGGCTGGTTCCATTCCAGAGGACCTCATCAGGACATCCAGCCACTGTTCCTCTGTGAACGAACGCCTAGCCTCCAGAACCTCGCTTAGGTCGAAGCTGGGCATCTGAATCGGCTTCAGCTCCACGACTGACCAGGGCGGGGTCTTCATCCCCTCCTCGTAGAAATACTGGACTGTGACGATCGCCCAAATTCCGCCAGCCAGAAGCTTCTCGTTCTCCTTGACCGTCCTGTCCGAGATCTCGACCCCAGTGATGCCAAGGTTCGAGAGAATCGCTTCATAGCGGTCCCTCTTGTCATTCAGCTTGACCTGAATTCGGTCGATCACTTTGTACGTTCCGCTCTCACGAATTCTTGATTTCACCTTCTCGGCTTCGTCGGGGCGAACGTAGTTGTCCGCCAAAATGGCTTTCACTTTCTGCAAGCCAGACTGGATGAGATCCTCTTCATCCGAGGCGCAGTACATGCCGAGCAGGTACTCCAAAACATACACAGGCACGTTGGCGCCCTGCTTCATGGTTGTTGTGAGGTCCTTGCGGACAACACGACCAGGAAAGGCTTGGTTCAGCAGGCGGTCCAGATCCTGGCTGGTGGCTGCGGCGTCTGTTTCAGAACTCATTGGTAAAGGCAATGTCCAAGGTCAGGGGCATCGAGAGAGCTTCGGTGCCATCTTCAGAGTTTCGCACGATCAAGGTGTAGCTGCGATGGCGGTCAAAGGTCTCCGAGGCAAGAGTCAATCGCACGGATCTTTCGCGGTCAGCCATCTTGTCTGACTCTGAGTCAAAGACGACTGGCTGCACGTCAGAAACGGCTCTGAAGCCATCATAGATTCCAACCTGTGCCTTGAGTGGCTTCAGTCTTCCGCCGACAGATTCAGTCTGAATGAATCGCCAGTTCTGCTCGTTGGTCGTCACTCTCAGAACGTTCGTTGACAGCGTGATCCGAACTGGTCTGGTTTCAGTGCCCTTGGCAGCATCACCGCCTTTCTCCTTGACAGTGATGACAGGGACGATGACTTCCTGAGGCATGGGTCCGCCATGGACGTACTGAGCGCCACCAGCAAGATGGAATCGCTGAGTTGAGCGGGGGAAGATGCCGACCAGTCCTTCGTCAAGCCCTGCTGTGACATCGAGCATCGCGCGATGGAAAGGACCAGAAGTTGGCAAATCATGTCCTAAGACAAAGCGCTTCTTGGCGATCAATGCAGTGTCAATTTTGCCGCCAAGTGATGACTTGTCTATCTCGTTCGGGCTTGACTCAGTGTAGAGAAAGCCATGGTCGGCTGTAATGATGACCGTGGATCCGTTGAACTGATCAATGATGCGGCGCACAAGCTGCGCTAGGTCATCAAGGGCATCATCCACTGCGGAAAACACTCTGCCTTCTGAGCTGGCTTTGTCGCCAGTGGCGTCAATGATGTCGTGGTAGATGAAGACGATCTTGGCGTCCTTTACCAAGGCTCGACCCTCATCTCGCTTCATGGATTTCAGGTCATCGGCTCTGACCGCAATTCCGCTGCGCTGAGCCAGAATGCTGTTTCTAGCGTCTAGCCCCGTCGTAGAGAGACCGTCAGCCAGAACCTGGGCTGATGAGCCAAGTGACAGCTTCTTGTGCGGCAGAAGGGCAGCCATGCCCAGCGCAGTAATGCTGGGGAGAGTTGAGAGCATCGGCTGGATCTCAGGCGCATATCTGAACTGCTTCAGCCTTTCCGCCAGTTCTGCGCCAGCCTCGAACCTCAAGGCATCGCTGATGATCACATAGATCCGCTTAAGTCCATCATCAAGGGCTGCCTGGACATGATGTCGGAAGAAATCTCTTTGCCCAGAAGCGTTTGGGATCCGCCAATTGCTCAGGAGGATGGTATCAAGCGACTCAGACCACCTCGCCCCCAGCTTGGCAAGATAGCCATAGCAATAGAGGTCCTCAACTCGTTCAGCCAGAGGCTTCAGCACCTCAATATTGGCGTCAGCCACCATCTGCGCCTTCACGCAGAATCTGCGGTAGCAGGTGTCAATGGAATACCAGCGGCTAATATAGGCAGCAGGAAGATCCTTGGGGACGATGCCAGGGAGTTCTGCCTCAAACTGGGTGATCTGCTGCTGCAGCTTCATCGCCTCATCCAGACCCTGGTAGCAGTCAGCAAGGCACGAGAAGGGTTCCTGTCTGGACCAGTAGGTCGCAAGCCGAAGCTGGACGAGATCACGCAGCTCAGATCTCCTGGCATCGGTCAGTCCAGCCATTATCTCGTCCCTCACTCCAGCCAGGATCTTCTGGTCAACGGTGTCGAAAGTTTCCGCGCCAATCAGCTTGTCCACTCCGACCGAGCCAAGGGCTTGAGCGACGTTGAGCGCCTTGCCAGCCTGCTTTGCCAGTCGGGAATAGCTGGCGCTTCGCGAACTTGAATCCCTCCACTGAGAGAGGAAGACTCCAACCTCATGCTGAGCGACCAGGGCAAGGCTGGTGACGCTGGATCCCAGCCCCTTCGAAGTGCAGGATCGCCTAAGGTCTGTGGCGAAGAGCCTCAAGAGGCAGGGGCGGAAGGATCTTGATTCCTCTGGAAGCGAGAATCTCGTGCCAGCCAGGACCCAAAAGCTTTCTGCCAAGCCAAAGCTGACCACATCTTTCCAGAATGGGGGCTCAGCATCAAGGGATGTCAAAGAGTCAAAAGCAGCTAGAAGCACTTCGCGGGGCTCGGAAGTTGCTGCCTTGGCAAGCATGCCGATCGCTTTTCTATCGAGATCGCGGGAGGTGTCTCGGGGCTCGACCATCGCCTTGAACTTCGCCGATCTTTGAGCGTTGGCGAGCAGCTTCTTTCTAGATTCCATCCATGGAATGAGGTCCAGCCTGTCCGCGAGTCCCAGCTCAGCCAGTTTGAGTGATGCGGCATCGGCTCGGAATGGGCGGCAGTAGCTCTTGACATCGAGGAATGGATCCTCAGCCTTTGGCGGCTCCTCACCCACTGTGTAGAAGAGGAAGGGGCGCTTTGGCAGTTCAGAAAGACGGATCGTGAGATCAAGCACTGATTCTCCTTCCAGCCTGATGATGTCCAGACCCTCAATTCCCAGATCCGCCAATCCTGCAGCGAAGGAGGATTCTGGGTCGTGCCAATGGATCGCCCTTGCGCCCTCGTCCAGCAGCCGCTGCAGCGCGCGGCGAACTGGCGTCATGTCCAAGCTCTCAAAGAGGGATGGCGTGCTCACTAGTCGTCCTTGCCCCCAGTAATGTCCTTGACCTTGGCAAGGATGTCGCCGATTGCGGGATCACTGAATTTGCCGTAGTTGACCTTGACGCCATCGTCCAGATCCAGAGCGATGGCTTTGTTGGCGTAGTGGAGCAGTCGGGTGTCGAACTCGAGCAGTTCGGCAAGCTGTTCCTTCAGCTTCTTGGCTTCGCGCGAACGTTGGGATTTCTGGCTCGCTGTGGCAGAAGGATCTGCAGCGGCTTGGTCTGCCATATCCACCTGAGCCTGCAGCTTGCCGATCAGGGGCAGGACATACTGGCTGCGCATCCGACCCAGGGTTCCAGGATGGTAACGATGGAGGTAGACCAAAGCTTGAAAGGCTCGTTTCCTTCCGCTGCTGAAGAGCCAGTAGATCGGTCGCTTCTTATATGTCTGGAGGTGGTCGGAGTAGAAGTCCTCAACCAGGTAGCGGCGGATAGTTTCCATCGAAGATTCACCAGCCTTTGGGCGGAGGTTTTCGGCGATGAAAGCGATGTTCTCTTCCAAGGGAGATTCTGACCAAACTGTCTTGACCCATTGGGCTAGCCGCTCGGCTGTGTCTTCCTCGCCAAAGTAGTTCTCGTCGGTCAGGGGCAGAATGCCATCTTCATCGGCAGGGAAAGTACTGTATTGCCTGGGGTCAAACCCCTCCCCTCCAGCATCGGCGTATATCAGTCCAGGCTCGTCAAGGCTGTAGCGTCCCACCATGCAACCGATGGTGTAAGAGATCAGTGACTTAATAAAAGAACCTCTGCTCTTAATGGTCAATGAGGCAGAGCTTCGAACATTAGTCTGTAAGTTTAAACTTCTGGAGACTATCTCCTCAATCAAATTCTCAGACTTCGTGAACAACTGGAGATCTGCTTCGGCAATGGCTATAGCACGGTCAGTGAGATTTTGACAATCCGTAGAAAGAATGGTTACTGAGCCTGAGAAATCCCATGAAGTTTCTGATGCGTCCCAGTCCCTTCGAGCTAAGTCAACCAGTGTACCCACGTACTTCCGAACTTGATCTCGATCTACTTCGACTACGGGAAGCCTCTTGATTTCCTCACTCTGTAAAGAAACAGTAGGATTTAGAATCGTGATTAGCTCGGCATAGGCTTCTGTGTTGAGGAGTCCTAGTAGGTATAAATCATCTTCACTGAATAGCATCTGTCCTTTATTCGACTCGAAAATGAACCCGTAATCAGAGAAACGAAAACTGTTCCAATCTGCTGTTAGCCCAGACCAAGTAACCCCTTCTTTGAAGTAGTGTTCCTCACCTGGAAGAGTATAGGACTGCCCAGAGGATCGTCTGTGAAGTCGAATATCAATGCCATCATTCTGGAATTGTACGACGAAGAGGTTCAGCCCGTACCATTTTCGATAACCTCCGCCTTTATTATAAGGAAAGTACCTTTTTCCTGAGGTGAGTGCTGTTTTGCGATCAATGAATCCTATGCCAATGTCTGACCATGGAATCTCCCACCAAAAGCGAAGAAACCTGCTATTATCGCAGGTGAAGAGACCGACTGATACGCTCGCCAGATCACCGATTCTGGGCAACTCAGAGAACGCTCCGAGAACTTCGTGCGATGCCCAGTAAGCTATTGGACAGCCAGGAACTGAAAGTAGAACGCTTTGGCTGATCGAATCGAATCTATTTGCTATGTTTTTCAGGAGACCTGCCTTTTGTTCACCGATTTCATCTAACAATCGATAGAATGTGCCGCGATGATCTACGCAATCAATGTTTCTTAGTATTGATACAGTCACTTGGACGACATCACCTGGGATTTCTGGGAAGGCTCTGGAGCCCAAGTGCGCCATGCAGCTGATTTGTTTTTGTTCTAGGATCTTTTTGCGCAGTGACTGGTAACGACTGAGAAACATCCATGACTGCATCGTGACCATGGCATTGAAGCCATGATATTCGGCAAAGTCAAAGCCACGCTCCATGAACATAGCGAAGAGGTCAGACTTGGTGCTCGGGTACTCATTCTTCGCGAAGTCCTTGAGTTCCTTTGCCATTACCTTGCCGCCAAGATAGGGGGGATTGGCAACACAAGCGGTGTAGCGACCAGCGAGAGTCCGAGCCTGACGGATGAGATCCTGAAGAAGAATCAACTGGTCTTTAACAAGTAAGTTAGCTTCAGCCTGAACAAAAGTCAGCTCAGTTGCCATTGCCTGAAGCTGGTCAAACAAATCTTTCGGCACTCTGATGAGAGATCCAAGAACATCCGCCTCCTCAAAAAGCTCTTTTAACCTTCGCAAGTCGGATGGCTGGGAAAAGATCGGCTTGGCGGTACCAGCGAGCCTTGGCTGAACACCATCGAAGAGGCGGTCTGACGGGAAAACCTCTTCCGCCTGCTTCTGAGAAAGGAGGAGGCTGAGATCAAGGTCTCGGCTGTGCCTGAGCGCCAAAACCTTGACCTGGGGAGGATTGTTTAGAAGCTGAGGATCATCTGCCCTCGCCCTCATCAACAGAGAGAAGCCAGCGATCTGGGCTGCCCTTCGGTCCAGCTCCAGCCCATGAAGGTTGTTCTCAAGAATCAATCGCGGAATCTGTTGAGGAGGGTAGCCCTGCTCTCGGTACATCTCGAAGAAGAGAGAGTAGAGTTCAAGCAGAATGTGCCCCGAGCCTGCCGCGGGATCAATGGCGGTGAGAGTCTTCGGATCAAGGCTTTCGGGCGTGATCTCCTTGAGCTTGGCTGCCACTTCTGGCTCCTGCTCGGCAGGAGGAGTGAAGTAGGGCATCTTTTCCCTGAGAGGAGAATCGGGATAGACATCCATCCATAGCCTGCCCAGAGAGTTCTGGGTCAGGAACTGAACGATCCAGTTGGGGGTGAAGAGCTGGGTTTTGGCAGGAATGTCTTCTGGCGCAACTGGCTGCCTCTTTGCCACATAATCGTCCACCCTCTGCTTCTCTTCGAGAACGTAGAACTGGTAGAGCCATCCCAGAATCTCGGTCGTCCTCCAATCCTCCTCTGGAATCTCCTCCACAAAGCTGCGGATGATGGAATTAGGCGCAAGAAGATTGTCAGGGATGAGGAGCCTAATGGCTGGCTCAAGATTTTCGAAGAGGAGGGGCAGAGAGGTGTGAAGCGCCCAGCACTGCTGGAGAAGAAGGTACTGGTACAGCTCCTCGCTCTTGGATCCATCGGCAAGCAGCTCCAGCACCTTGCGGCGATCCAAGCCTGGAATCTCAATGCTCTGGGCATGCTCAAGAATTTCAGGTCGCAGACCTCCTGCAGGATGGCTGAGGACTCTTCGCTTGTGGTCAAGATAGCCATGGACCTCCATGTACCTTAGGGCTGCCAGTCGGTTGAACCAGGTGTAGGCTGCCTGCTCCATGACAGGTTCGAAGCCCTCCTTTTCAACCTTTTCAACGAGGCTGATCCACTCTCGTTGGACACCCTTAGGATAGAGGATTCCGTTGATGCGGACAAGATCGCCTTCTTCCTTGACCAGGGCTCGATCTGGCTTGTCGCTCGTAATGCCGTAGATCATGGCTCTGCCTTTGACCGAAGCCAAGAGGCTGCGCCGAGCGGCTGGAGCGAACTCCTTGAGTCTTGCCGTGTTCATTGCACCTGCACCTTTTCGCCCTTTTCGATGGCATTCAGGATCTGAATCTTGAGATCTGCCAGGTAGGCATCCACCTCGTCTGGGGTCTCCAGGGTCTTGGCGGGAGGATGGATTGTTTTGATGGGCTTAGCCTTGATGACCTGGGTCTCAACCACTGGGCTCATCTTGTTGATCTGGTCAACAATGGTGTTGTAGAGGACAGCAGCTCTCTCTCGAACCGTGGAGAGGTTGCCCGTCACCTCTTCGTAATCCACTGATTCCTTCAGCTTCAAGAGTGGCTCTTGGAGTTTTGCTGCCTCTCCGTCTTCAAGGAGCTTGATGGACTGGTCAAGATTCTCCTGGATCTCAGTGATGGCAGCCTTGGCAGCTTCTCGCGCGATTTCCGTGACAGCTTTGTTGGCGGCAGCCACTTTGTCTGCGAGCGTCCTTCCTTCGGGAATGCGATTGTATGGGTCGGTCGAGGTGATGATCGTCCTGAGTTCGGCAAGAGCCTGGGCGGCAGAGACATCATGATCTCGAATGGCAGCCTCGTTGTGTCGGCACTTCTCGTAGACTTCGATCAGCTTCTCCCAGACAGGTCTTTGGCTGCTGTAGAAGCCTGAGACCTGGTCCTGCTTGGGCTGAAGCGCCTTGAGGACATCTGAAGCAAGGAGGAAGCCATCAATGAACCTCTTGGAGTCCTTCTCCTCCAGAAGAGGATTGACAGCATCCAGAATGGCACTGGCTGCAGCCTTGCCAGGATAGCGGCTGGCTTGGCTGACATAGGGCATGGCGCTGTTCATGGCAGATTGCCACCGACTCAGTTCCTTTCGGATTTGATGCACGGCATCTTCGGCAGGACTGGGGACTGCGCTGTGGAAGAGCGTCTGCGCCAGAGCCCTGGCTTGAGACAGTTCCTGCTCACCCAGGCTCTGCTTCTTCTGGATGATCGTCTGCTTCCAATAGCCTGGCTTGCTGAGGGGATCAAAGCTCTCTTGAGGTGACAGAACGACCCCTTGGGAGAGAATCTGAATCTGACCAGAAGCGATGAGGCTGCCAATGATGAGGATCGTCTCTCCATCCGACCAGCCATAAGGTCTTCGACCGAAGTCTGCTACCAGTTCGCTGACGACGATCTGCTTGCTCAGACTCGTGAGGACATCAATCTTTTGCTTAACGGCAGCGATTGCCTCACGGTTCTCAGACTTTTCGATGTCTACCAGGGTCCCCTGAGAGTCATTCCGCTTGAGCATCAGCTGCAGCTTGGCGTTCGGCTGATCGGTCAGGGTCTTGAGCAGCCCAAGCTGACTGAAGCTGCCATTGATGAGAGCTTGAAGCGCTTCTGCCAGGATCTTGGCTGGATCCAGCGAAGTTGGGGTGAAGCTCTGACCCGCTGCGTAGAACCTGGCGTCTGCGAATGACTTTTGAAGCTGACCGATGATGGTTTTGATTCGATCGCCGTTTTCTTTCGCGCGATCTTCCTGGATCCGCTTCGTTTCTTTTGGCAGGTCGGCTGACTGGTGAGACCGCAAGTAGGCTTCCACCCTCAAGCTCTTCACGATCTCTTCGGAGAGTGTTTTGTCTGGGGGCAGAACGATGATCAGGCATTCATCCGCCTTGCTCAGCATGATCGCCTTGGCATCGGTTTCGTAGTGGTCGTACTCCTCATTGAATGAGCTGATCACCTTGACTTCCAGCTCGGCGTTCTGGGCTGTTCCGAGCGGCTTGCCATCACAGAACCTGGCGTAGGTGAAGTCCTTGCCGTTGGTGAATCGGTGTTTTGGCTGACCCGTGAGAATATCGCCAAAGATTGTCCTGCCAACCCATCGAGACTCTTCTCCATGCTGGAGGTTGACCTGTCGAATCTCTCGATCAACTGCCTGCTCTTCGTCGGTCAAGAAGTAGTAGTTTTCGCCGCTCTTGTTGACCAGGGTCTCGGATTCCAGTTTGACAAGGCTTGCCTCAATCTCCGCCTTGAGCTTGGCTCGGTCCTCATCCATGTTGGTCAGGGACAAGGTAACCAGGGTGTCTACGTTGCCCTTGACTTCTTCCACCCACCTGATGAGGAAGAGGGTTTTGAGGAGATCGACTCCGTTCTGATCAATGCCTCTTGTTGGCGCCTGATCAATCGTCCGCTTGACTACTCCTTCCAGATAGGATTCGATGGCTGGATAGAAGCCATGCAAGGGCACGAGGGCACCTACCTCCTTGTTCCCAACCGCCTTGGCGGCGATCTGGAACGCGTCGAGCATGGATCGCTCCCCTTCGGCGAGGTGCTGACCCGTAGCTCCTCGCTTGCGAATGGCTGTGAAGATTTTGGGCAGCAGCTGGAACTGATAGGGAAGAAATGGATACTCGTCAATGAAGCCCTTCGGATCTCCAAGCGGACGAAATGTCATCCCTGAGTTCTTAAAGTTGACCGCATTTCGCAGAATGTCATGAAGCCTGTCGTAGTGTGGCTGGATGGCAAGAGCTGCTTCGCCAGTCTTCGTTAGCAGCCTTCTCTGGATGACTTCGTCTGCGTTGGAACTGTACAGCTTGAGCTTGGTCCTGAATCGACCCTGGATCTTGGAAAAGTCGTTGGACCTCTTCTCAGGCAGGTCTCCGATCACGGCTTCAAGATCCTCCTGCGAAGTCACGACCACCCAAGCTCTGCCCTTGGTCTTGATGCCCAGCTCCTCAGTGATGGTTTGAAGGCTAAGCATCAGCCTTGGGCTCTTTCCGATGAACTGCCCTGCCTCGTCGGCAAAGAAGAGGATCCGCGACTTCGGTCCAATAGACTCAAGGTGCTTCGAGACCAGATCGGCAAAATGAGCTGGCGAGATGGAAGCCATCCCTTTGATAGAAGAGATGAGGTCCTTTGCCTCGCTCTCAGATAATCCACCAACAGCCTGCAGGCTGGCGCTGATCTCGTTGGTGTAGAGGGTGTAAGCACGAACATCTGACCATTTGACACTGCACCTTGAATCAAACTCGTTGATGAAGGGCTGGAGCCAGTCGCGCGAATGAAGATTGTCCTCAAACTCAGCGACATCGGGATTGACTGAACACCGCCCTCGGTGGTGGTTGAAGACCCTGAAGAAGGCGTCCAAGACGGCAGCTTCACCTCTCGTTGCCTCGCCCTTGGCATCGATGTTAAAGAGAACAGACTGCACTCCGCCGCCGCAGCAAGCGGCAATTGTCTGCTCAGCCAGAGGATCTCGGAGCTTGGGAAGGATGAACTCCAACGGAGCCTGAGTTCTTCCATGAGCTGAAATGGGCTTGTTCTCCATCATCAGGCTGAGGATCTTGAGGAGCATCGACTTGCCCGAGCCAAAGAAGCCGCTGAGCCAAACTCCGTTCCGACCAGCTACTGCAGGATCGTTCGGAGCATCAATGGAGTCCTTGACGGCATCAAAGAAAGCGAGCAGATGCCTCCTGACTTCAGCGGTTACAACGAACTCATCCAGTTCTATCCAAAGCGACTCCTGGTCCAGCTGGTCAGCTTTGACGACGCCATCAATTCGTCGGTCGATGTCCTTTTCAAAAAGCTGCTTTATCAACATGGTTCATCAAAGAGCCTGAACGCCCTGTAGTAGTTGTCGTCAGTGAGGCTGCCGAAGAGGACTAGCCTCCTGCCAGTATATTGCCCTGGGAAAAACAGTATGACGGGTTTGCCGTGGATAGGCGAGTGAAGGTTGGAGAGAAGCGTGTGAGCCCTCAGGAAGGGATAGGAGGTTCCGATCCCATGAAGGAGGTAGAGGTCAGTCGAGGCTGGAGGATGATGCTGGACTATCCGCCTAGCAACATCCTCGGCGGGGGCAGCCATTCTGATTGCCTCCATGGCTTCATCAGCGCCAAACTCAGCTTCCAGCGATCGCACCCTTCCAAGCAGGTCCTGGTCCTCCAATACACCAATGATCTGGTCAAAAACATTGACGCTGGCGGTCCTGTATGAAGGGTCTGCAGATCGCAGCTTAGCCACAACATTCGGGATCTGCTCTCGGATCTCAAGCTCATAAGCGGGAAAGTAGTCAAACACAAAAAAGCCCAGCTCGTTTCCAAGCCCCTTGCCGAGGCGAACATCGTCAGCGAGGAGCCTGACTGGGAGACGATTAAGCTTCTCGGCAAGCTCTGGCTTCATCTGGCACCTATCGCGCGAAGGGCGGGAAGGATGTGGCTGAGGCTGGGGTCTTCGAGGCAGGCTGATATAGGTTTTTCAAGCCTCATGGGCTGGAGAGACATCGTCTTAGTGGAGTCCACGAGATCCACTTCGTCCATGATCCGCCATATGTTCTGCCGCATCTTGCTCCAGACCACAGGAGTCCAGCTGGCAGTCTGTGGATCCTGAGTCTCCAGCCAGTCCCTGAAAGACATCCAATCGCTGCCTGTAACGAACGCTCGACCCGATGTAGTGATCTCAGTTAATGAGTGCTCGCAAAAAGCCCTTAGGATGGCTGACTCGGCGAGAGCCGCAATGAAAGCCGCCTGAGAAGCTTCTCGGTGCAGCCCATTGGCGATAGATCTGTGGATGCATGGAGGGCACTGCTCCAGCCGCCTCAGGAGATAAGAGCAAAAGGTGCGGCTGGTGGAAGAAGCCCGCTTCTGAAGCAGATTCTGGCTGATGACAGTATCAATAATTGCTGCAGACGGGGTGCCTGACATCAGAAGTCCAGCCAGGACACGGGTTTCCTGCAGCTTGAGGCTGCACTTCGTGATGCTTGCGCAGAATCGGTCCCGATCGAAAGATCTCATAACTGGATCCAGTAATGGATCCAGTTATAGCACCTTGGGGTGAGACCCTGTCTATGGATTCTCAGAATCTCGTCGAATTCCTGAAGCGAGGGCGTGAAGCCTACGCGGCTTTACTGGCTCACTTCGACGAGGATGGAACTGTCAGGACCCCCCCCCTTCGTCAATCCTGTGGACGATGGCGGAAGAATGTCGCCCTGCTGATCCCAAGCGCTTTGCATATATCGGACGCAGAGGATCCTTGGCGAACCATCGCCTTGATCGCTTCAGCTTTCGAATCTGTGACGACTTTTGGGCGCCCTCCAACTCGCCCCCTTTGACGGGCGGCAGCCAGACCAGCGTTCACCCTTTGGCGAATAACCTCTCTTTCAAACTGCGCCAATGCCCCGAACACATGGAAGACCAACCTACCGCCAGGACTGGCAGTGTCAATCTGTTCAGTGAGAGACCTCAGAGCCACGCCGCGTTGCTCAAGTTCTGTCACGAGAGAGATCAAGTGGGGCAGGCTTCTCCCAAGGCGGTCAAGCCTCCAAGTCACGAGCACATCACCCTGCCTGAGGAACCGCAGTGCCTCATCAAGCCCAGGACGATCAGTCGAAGCGCCAGACATGGTGTCTGAGAAGATCCTCTCGCAGCCATCTGCCTTAAGACAGTCCTCCTGGAGATCCGTAGTTTGGGAGTCAGTTGAGACTCGCATGTATCCGATTCGTGCCATTGAATTCCCTGTCTCAGAAACCTAACTGGACGCCGATCGGGTGGAGTTGGTTTTGAGACATGTTTTTGTCTTACCGTGTCAAGTTGGAAGAGTGTGAATGGAGTCTCAATTCCACTCAGTCTCCCAAACAAATGTTTTTGAGAACGCTGGTGTCATGGCATGTCAGCCACAATCTGCATCAGGATCTTGTCATCGGTCGCAACATAGTAGTCTAGTAGCGTCTTAGCGTCTTCATGTCCCGCAAATCGAGCCAGGATATGCACTGGAGCAGGTTGACTTCGGGAGGATTCAGTGTGATTTCCACTAGCCATGCGGCTAAGACATGTTCGCCTAAGGTCATGGTGAGTCGGTTGCCGAACAAAGAAACTGCCCTCCACTCTGTGTCCCAAACCAGCCTCATACATGATTCGTCTGAGCCGATCGGAGTATCTAGCCTGTTCCAAGCGCGACCCTGAAGCACTTGCGCAGACAAACTCATTGTGCGTGGTCTCCTTTAGCTGACAGAGATGTTCAAACAGCGACTTGCATAAGGGAATCTGCCGAAAGCCAGCCGCGCTTTTTGGATCGCATATCACTACACCTCTTCCAGGCACATAGTTCGCCTGTTGCTCAACCCTCAGTAGCTTCTTATCCAAGTCAACATTTGACCACTCAAGACCTATTGCTTCGGAGATTCTCAGTCCAGCACGCAGACCAAGTAGAACAGGGGTTAGGTAGAGCTTGTACTCTACATGCTCTGAAAGAAAGGATAAAAGCAATTTCTCCTCGTTCAGACTCAAAATCCTCTTTCTTACGATGAGTTTCCCATCTGGTACTCGGGTCTCGACAAGGACAAGCCTCTGCGAATGCTTGGGGTCTCTCTCATAGTGGCGTACAACCATTCCCTGGGTTCTCTTGGTCTTGACTCTTCGTAAGGGAAGCTTTTTGCAGGGATTTGAGCCCATGGCGATCTTCTCTCGGTCTTCTGCCAGAGAGAAGATTCTGGAAAGAAAGTTCTTTACGGCAATCTTCAGTTCATCTGACCTTAGGTGCTTCATCATAAGGTCAAGATGGGAAACGCTAATGTACTTTAGTTTGATGTCACCCAAATGCGGAAGAACGTAACGCTCTGCAAGCTGCCTGTAACCCCTGAGAGTTGTCAGTTTGTACGGTCTTCCCCTGCGACTTCCTGACGTTGGCATGATATTGTCCAAGCAGTGGGTGCACCATTCCCCAACGGTTGTCCCGTCTCCGAATATCGGCTCTAGACCTGACAGAGCTCTTTCATAGTCCTTTAGGGCTCTCTTTCGAGAATCAACCGCAAGTTTTAGGGTTGCGTGATCAGAGGACCTTCTCCAAGTGCGACCGTCTTTAAGACGTTTCTTCAGGTCCCAATGGTAACGTCCATCATTGGTTATCCAGATGCCTTGAGGCATAGCTTCTCGGATTTTCTTCTTGGTTCGAGGCATGAGAAGGTTATTGCTACGAGGAAGACAAATCTCAAGCGCATGGAACTTTGTGCCAGTGCCAGGTTGCCATCAACTTTCCGTGACAGTTTCCAGGTTAGTCATGTTTTTAGTTCAAAAACCCAGGTTCGTAAACAGCAGGTCGCAGGTTCGAATCCCGTCATCGGCTCCAGTTCAGTCTTCATTCTGAGCCCTGTTCCAAGGGGCAATCAGGAATGCTGGTTAAGTGGACCTTCCTCTACCGCCGCATCCTTCTCCCAAAAGGGGGTGTTGAGAGTAAAGTCGTTCTACATGACAATTCTCAGTGACCGATTCTTAGCCGCGTTGGAGTTTGCTCTGGAAACACACCAGGGTGGTGTTCGTAAAGGGACAGAAATTCCTTACTTTTCTCACTTGCTGCAGGTCTCTGGCTTGGTTCTCGAGTTCGGCGGCACAGAAGATGAAGCCATTGGCGCTCTGCTTCATGATGCGGCTGAAGACGAAGGCGGAGAGGAGACATTGGCCGAAATCCTAAGAAGATTCGGTCCTCAAGTCGAGTCCATTGTCCGTCAAAACTCTGATTCTATTACCACCGACAAGGATTCCAAAGCTCCTTGGTTTGAACGTAAGACGCATTATATTGCTGGAATAGTGGATAAAACTCCTGATGCCCTGCTGGTTTCAATATGCGATAAGGTTCACAATGCAAGGTCGCTGAACCAAGACACGAGGAGCCTGGGCCCAACCCATTGGAACCGATTCAATGCTGCGAAAGAAGATTCTCTGTGGTACTACCAATCTCTGGTAACAGCATTCGAAAAAAGAGTAGTGGACGATAAGCGATTAGCTTCTGCCGTAACAACATTAAAGTTGGAAGTTGAATTACTGAATCATTGACACGGAAATCTCAACGTTCTGTCTTGTAGATCGTGGACCTTCAGCAATGGGCTGTCAAGTTTGGACTTAAAAGAACAGACTTGTCAGATTTTCGAACGACAAAGCAGAATGCTAATAGTCTTGTTCTCCTTTTTGGGGTTGAGCTTGACTGGATAAAAAATGTCTTATAGAGAAGATCGAGCTGATTCCAGAAGCATGATGGCTGTTGTTATTGTGTGTCTTGTGGTGGCAGTTGTAGGCGTTCTGGTTTACTTTGCTGTCTGGGCTCCCTCTCAAAATAGTCCAAACACTCTCATCATTCAGCCGTCGGCTCAAGGTCCGGCTGGAGCCCCAGGCACAGCTGGTGCCACCGGAGCATCTGGTGCTGACGGAGCGGCAGGAGTTCAAGGAAATCAGGGCAGTCAAGGTGACCAGGGCGCTCAGGGCAGCCAAGGCAATCAAGGCAATCAAGGCAATCAAGGCAATCAAGGAGATCAGGGCACCCAGGGCAGTGGTACTACCGTCGATCCCCCGACGACCACAGGTCCTTAACGTTTAAAAGT
This sequence comes from Synechococcus sp. UW140, assembly GCA_943369295.1. Taxonomy (GTDB): domain Bacteria; phylum Armatimonadota; class Fimbriimonadia; order Fimbriimonadales; family Fimbriimonadaceae; genus JAKRSE01. The sequence continues at coordinate 338,817 of CALRMU020000003.1, forward strand.
CACGAAAAAAGCCCGCGACCAAAGCCAATTGGCTGGGGTCGAGGGCTCTTCTGCTTATCTGCTATTTACTGCAAAACGGCAACAAAGTACCAAGTGCCATCTGCAGCTTTCGAGAAGCCAAAGCCAAGTGTCGTTACGGCCTGGCCTTCAAGGTCCCACCAAGGTCGAAAGTGGGTTTCACTCTTCGTCCAAACGATGGGGCAGTCTGCAAGAGAGCCTGCGCCAGCGGCTTCATAGGCAGGCAGATTCTTGGCTTTAAAAAAGCCAAGCCGCTTGCCAAGATCCGCCATGATGGGGTCTTCTTGGTCGTGGGTGGTTTCCTGAACTCTTGCGCAGTACTCTGCCTGGTTCTGGGCAGCCTTGATCAGGGCCGCGTCGTAGCGAAGTGGCTTCAGTCCGCTTGGTAGATCCCTAAAGAGCCGACAATTGTTCTGCTTTCTGTACTCAGGATTTGCTCGGATGCTGTTGGTGATAGTCAGCAGAGCCTGAAGTGCCGATGCGGTCTCGTTGTTGTTGAGTCTTGGCTTCGGGGACAAGTCATTGAGCAGTTTGGTGGCTTTGGCGACGGGAGACATTTCGCCGTAGCTGCCATCAACGTTAAGTCTAAACGAGGCGGCCGGTTTTGGTCCAACGTGAATGAAGACCTTCGCTGCGTACCAGTCGTCCTGCACATTCTTTGCCTGTGCTTTGATGGCGGCGGCAAATCCACGGTAGAGAGGATCATTTGTGTTGACGTTGTTCCACTCGGCACCGTAGCCAGCATCAACTGCCCAGGTCAGCTCACCATTGGTCAAGCCTTCACCGCTCCAAGCCAGCTCGTTGCTGTAGAAGATCATGGTGGAGCCATCGACCTTATGGGAGTACTTTGTGTACTTAGGTCGAGTGTCGTCACCGCGTCCGGGTGCAGCGGCCGTCTTCATGACCATAGCTCCAATTTCAGCCGGGATCTGAACTTCAAACTTCAGCTGGCCACCGGCTGGGGTTCCGATCCAATATCGGTTCTGCTGAGCCGCTTCTGAGGCGATTGGTGAGGCGCTGGTCATTGCCAGGGCGACGAAAAGTGATGAAACAATCATACAAAAGGCTTCTCGGGTTCCTCATTCATCATCATGTCGCGGACTGCAGCGCCCTTGCACTTGATAAATCTTTGAGGATTTTCGAGCCTGAATTTTACCGATGCTCCTCTGTTTGTATCAATGGCTAGTTGGCTGACTGAAAAAAGCGCTTCCATCAGGATTCAGGTTCAAAACTGCTCTAGATCACTGTGGATCGCTTGATGGATTTTCAGTAAAGCTTCAGCTTCTGGCGGTTTTGGTTCAGAAATTTTGCCTCCTTCAGCCCTTAACGCAGTTCCGAAACCGTGTCATCCAGAAGCATTTTTCGTGTATCGTGATGGCTTCATGCGTTTGCTTGCTGCAGCCGTGGCAGCCCTGCCTTTCATGGCTTGGGCTCAATCCACGGATTTTGCCATTGTCGGAGTGACCGTCAAGGTCGGGGATGGGAGACAGGTTGAAAATGCCTTGGTGATTGTGAGGGAAGGCAAAATTGTCTCAGTCTCACCTGGCGGTCAGGCTCCATCTGGAATGGCCACAGTCAAGGGGGCAGGGAAGTTTCTCTACCCTGGCTTTATTGACGCCTACTCCACGCGACTCACCAAGACAGCTCCCGAGCCATCTCTGGATGGACGTCCAGATGTCACCACCCAAGCTCAGGCGACCATGTGGGCGGGCAACCTGAAGGGAATCTTCGGCGGCTTTTCTGCATCAGAGAATCTTGATTTCGACCGAGATAACAGTTCTTTTGAAAACGGCATCACCACCACACTTCTCGTGCCTAACAAAGGAGCAATCAGAGGCTCAGCGGCCTTAGTGAACCTGCTGCCTGCAGCAGAGAAGGATAGGATTTTGAACACTGAAGTCGGTTTTGGACTCAGTTATCGCGCTGGGGCCGGATCAGGCTACCCCTCCAACATTCTGGGCGTTATTGCTCTGATGCGGCAGACCTTAGCCGATGCAAAATCGACTGCCGATGGGGCTGACGTTGGTGCGCCTCCTGCGGCTCTCAAGGGGCTGCAGAGCCTTGCACCTCTTGTAACTGGCAAGAAGCCAGGGATCTTTGAATCAAACTTCGATCGTGAGATTGAAAGGTCAATGAGACTGGCAGAGGAGTTTGGCTTTAAGTTCATGGTTGCCGGAGGCAGGGACGCCCACAAGGTGGCTCCTATGCTGAAGCTTAAAGGAATCCCGGTTCTGCTTCAGGTCGATTATCTAGATCAGCCGACGGTCACCCCTGATGCGGATTCAGTCCCCCCAGCTGATCGCCAGCCCCTGGAATACAAGCAGGAGCGTTTGGCGCGATGGCAGGAGCAGATTAATGGATCGCAGGTCTTGGCCAGTGCAGGAGTAGATTTCGCCTTCAGCAGCGGCACTCAACCCAGCCAGTATCTCAAAAATGTCCGAAGACTTATCAAGCAGGGGCTCTCTACCGAGGCCGCTCTCAAGGCAATGACTGTGACACCAGCCAAGCTCTTCGGAGCTTCTGACAGGGTGGGCTCAATCGAAACTGGCAAGCTCGCCAATCTGGTGCTCATGAGCGGTCCATTTGAATCTGAAGAAAGTGTTGTCGAATCTGTCTGGATTTCTGGAAAGATGGTTACGGAAGCCAAGGAGGCAGGCAAGTGAGATCACTCAAGTTTATTGCCGTTCTGGCCTTCATGGCCTGCAGTCTCGTGCAGGCTCAGCAGTTTCCCTTTGAAGTTGAAGCTCATCGAAAGCCCAAAACTGTCACTAATGGCTCGGTCCTGATCAAAGGCGGAAAGGTGATGACGGCCACAAAGGGCACTTTTGACAACACTGACATCTTGGTCGAGAAAGGAAAGATCACTAAGATCGGTCGAAACCTTTCTGCCCCTGCCGGCATGACCGTTGTTGATGCCAAGGGCAAGGTCGTTGTCCCAGGAATCATTGATGGCCACTCTCACCGAGGTGCCGATGGAACCAACGAAGGAACTGAGAGCATCACCGCGGAAGTGCGCATTGGCGATGTTCTCAACATGGGCGGTCTCAATGTCTGGACGGCCCTGGCCAGCGGACACACAGCGGCAGTGACCCTGCACGGATCAGCCAATGTTGTTGGTGGTCAGAGCATTGTGCTGAAGTACAAGTACGGCAGACCAACCGACGAAGCACCTGTGAAGGATGCACCGAGGCAGATTAAGTTTGCTTTGGGCGAAAACGTTACAAGAAAGTCTTCAAGCACCACAACCCGATACCCCAATACGCGAATGGGGCAGGAAGCTGTCTACCGCCGAGCCTTTATCGAAGCCCGCGCCTATCTAAAGGCTTGGGAAGACTTCAAAGCTGGCAAAACCAAGACCCCTCCGCGACGCGATTTGAGGCTGGAAACCTTGGGAGACATTCTTCAAAAGAAGGTCTGGGTTCAGTGTCACAGCTATCGAAGCGACGAAATGCTGATGATGGTGAGGCTGAGTGAAGAGTTCGGCTTCAAGATCGGTGCTCTTCAGCACGCTTTGGAAGCCTACAAGATCGCGCCTGAACTGGCCAAAGCCGGGGTGGGGATCAGCATTTTTGTTGACAACTGGAGCTTTAAGCAGGAAGGCTACGATTCCATTCCTTGGAACGCCTGGATCTGTAAAGAGGCCGGTGTCAATGTATCGATCAACACCGATGGCTTGAGCGGAACATCTGCGCTTAACATCGACGCGGCGAAGACGATCCGGTTTGGTGGACTGAGTGAAGAGGAGGCTCTTCAGACGATCACGATCAACCCAGCCAAGCAGCTTGGTATTGATCATCGAACAGGAAGCTTGGAGGTTGGAAAAGATGCCGATATCGCCATCTGGAGTGGAACTCCGATGAGCGTCTACTCCAAGTGCGTCATGACCATGATCGAAGGAGATGTCTACTTCGAAAGGCGAGATGCTTTTGGAGTGGATTCCGATTCCATCATCAAGACTCAGCTCGATCGCAAAGCGAATCGATGGGAAGGCACAAGTCTGCCACGAAAGTCGAATCTCTACGCCATCACTGGCGCGACTGTCCACACGGTGAGCGGAGATTCCATCCCGAACGGCACAGTGATCATTGAGAACGGCCTGATAAAGGCAGTTGGAAGAAACCTCTCTGTCCCAAGTGGAGCCTCTGTCGTAAATGCCCGTGGTCAGCACGTCTACCCGGGCTTCTTTGATGGCAACACCTCTCTTGGTTTAATGGAGATCAGCCCAATTCCCGTGATGGTCGACAACCGAGAGATGGGGAGCTTCAACCCTGAACTCGATTCACTGACGAATCTGTGGGTGGAAAGCGCCCACTTCGGGCCTGCCAGGTTCAATGGAATCACCAATGCCTTTTCTGCTCCCAGCGGAGGCACTATCTCCGGGCAGGGTTCGGTGATTCATACCGATGGCTTAACGACGGAAGAATTCGGCGTCTCCCGTAGAGCTGGGCTCATCGTCAACTTCTCAACAGGCGGCGGAAGAGCAAGCTTCGATCTTTGCGATGAAGTCACCTATGAGGACTTCTTTGGCGGTGGCGACATCGATCACTCAGATCACAGTCATGGAGCTTTGAAGAAAGGTGATGAGCACCTGACACTGCAGCAGTACGAAGAGTTCTTCGAGTTTCTTGGCGGCAGGGTTCAGGGATCTTCAGCACAAAACACCCAGGTCAATGAGGCAGTTGAAGCTCTTTTCAATGAAGCTATTGCCTACCAGCGCAGAAAGCGTGTGAATCCAGACCAGGCAATTGATCTCAAGTACGAGGCCATGATTCCCTACATTTTGGGTCAGAAAGTGGTGGTGCTGAGTGCAAGATCAGCCTCTGCGATTCGGTCTGCGGTCGCCTTTGCCAAAAAGTATCGATTGAAGGCCGTGCTAAGCGGGGCCAGCGAAGCCTGGAAGGAAACTGAACTGCTTAAGTCAAGCGGAATTCCGGTTCTTATTCCGGCAGCCGGACGCAGTACTCTCAGCGCCAACAACGTTGACAACCCTTGGGATCCTTACGATACTCCCTACGTTCGGCCCGGTCTTCTAGCCAAGGCTGGTGTGAAGTTTGCCTTCCAGAGTGGGGAAGGAAGTGAAGTCATGATGCTGCCTGTCAGGGTGGGTCAGAGCTGCGCCTACGGCCTTTCTCACAAGGATGCGATTCGTGCCTTGACTCTCAGCGCCGCTGAAATTTTTGGCGTCTCTGACCAGTTGGGTTCGATTGAGGCAGGCAAGGTCGCTAATCTGATCATCACAGATGGCGATCCGCTTGATGTCACTTCGACGATGCGCTATGTGTTCATCAAGGGGCAGCCTCGTCCCCTGACCAGCAAGCACACAATGCTTCGAGACAAGTACATCGGTCGAAAGTAGTCGCTGCTGCCCTGGATCACTTCTCCTTGAAATTCGTTTTCGGGGGAAGTGATCTAGGCTGAATTGCTTGCCAAAAAGCGGGGCGATGCGTCATCTTGTTAAGGTGAGCATCGTCGCCGCCAGTCTCCTAGCTGTGACTCTCGGATTGAGTCAGCCCCAAGCCTTGAAAACAACGGGCTGGATGGTTTTTTGGAATCCCGACAGCATGGCCAGCTTCGAAAAGAACGCCAGCCAGATTGATGAGGTGAAGCCTGAATGGATTCGTATGGATGCCGAGGGCATGCCGGTCAAGCGAGACATTGAGCCAACTGCTCAGAAAAAGTTCTTTGAGATTGCCAAGAAGCACAAGATCACGACCTTGGCTATGATCAGCAACTTCGCCAGTGAGGCCGGGGGGTTTGAGGCTACACGAGTGCAGAAGATGCTGAAGACAAAGGAATCTAGGGCAAAGCATATCAATGCTCTGACCAAGATTCTCAAGGCTGATGGATTCGACGGCGTGGATCTCGACATCGAAAGCCTGAAAGCTTCTGACCGGGACAGCTACAGTCTTTATGTTGAAGAGCTGGGCAAGGTTCTAAAGCGCGAAAAGCTCTTTATGGCTGTCACTGTTCACCCGAAAGAGTCTGAACCAGGCGCTTGGGATGGCCCCCAGGCTCAGGATTGGGCCAGGCTCGGCAAGGCGGCGGATGCCTTTAAGATCATGTGTTACGACCATGCATGGAGCGGCAGTCCTGCCGGCCCCATCGCTCCGACAGCCTGGGTTGAAAGGGTGATGACCTTTGCCAAGTCCGTCATCCCGGCTAGCAAGCTGGATATGGGGGTCGCTGCCTATGGTTACGATTGGTCAGTCAAGCCCACCGCGAGCACAACATGGAAAGACTGGGTGGAAAAAGACAAAGAAGCCACCACCTGCCCCTTTAGCGGTGAGAGAATCAACGGAGATCGGTACTTTTCTGGCGCGAAAGCCTTTGAGGACAAGAAAAAGCTGGCTGAGAAGCTTGGAATCAGAGGTTTGGCTGTTTGGTACTTTGGCAGCGAAGACCCCGCGATCTGGGGCAAATAGCCTCAATTCACAATACGGTTGTGCGCTTAGGTTGCGCCAAAGGCAGAAAGGGGCTAGCATGGCAGAAGTCATGCAGCCCCTTCGCCTTGGCATCGTCGGCATCGGCAACATCAGCGGCATTTATCTCCAAAACCTTTCCGCCTTTGAAGAGACAGAGATTGTCTCTGTAGCTGACCTTGATGTCAGCCGGGCAGAGAAGGCAGCTTCGGAGCACGGCATCGGCAAGGCAGTGACTCCGGACCAGCTTTTGGCCGACCCCGAGGTCGAACTGGTGCTCAACCTCACTGTTCCTAAGGCTCACTACTCGGTCAACAAGGCTGCTCTTGAAGCTGGCAAGCATGTCTATGCTGAAAAGCCCTTCTGCTCCAAGAGGTCAGAAGCACTTGAACTGGTGGATCTCGCCAAGCAGAAAGGTCTGCTTCTGGGCGGAGCTCCTGATACCTTCCTGGGAGGCTCTCATCAAGAAGCCCGCAAGCTGATCGATTCCGGCGCTATCGGTCGAGTGATCGGCGGCCATGCCGCCATGATGTGCCGAGGCCACGAAAGCTGGCACCCCTCGCCTGAGTTCTATTACGAGGCGGGTGGCGGACCCATGCTGGACATGGGGCCTTACTATGTGACCGCTCTTGTGAACATGCTCGGCCCTGTCGTAAAGGTCGCCGCACTGACCGCCCGCAGCTTCCCCGAAAGAACCATCACAAGCGAACCCAAGAAGGGCAAGGTGGTGCCTGTCGAAGCCTACACCCACTACACTGCCATCCTGCAGTTCGCCTCTGGCGCCTTGGTCGAAGTGACCCAGTCGTTCGATGTTGCTGCCCATCAAATGCCCCCGATCATGCTCTACGGAGAACTGGGCTCCATCTCAGTCCCCGACCCCAACGGCTTTGGTGGCGAGCTTAAGACCTCGAAGGGTCGAGATTGGGAAGAAAGGGAAGTCAGCGGCTTCTTGGAGAACGGTCGTGGCCTCGGAGTTCGAGATATGGCTTACGCCATCAGAACGGGCAGCCATCACCGCGCTTCCGGGGATCTCTGCCTCCACGTTCTCGACATCATGGAAGCCTGTGTGGAATCCAGCGAGTCGGGTCGGCACATCGAGCTGACGACCACCGTCGAGCGTCCCCTGCCTGTCTGAACCCAGACAGGTGGAGTGGCCTCTGGGGCATACTTGCACAGCATGCTCAAAGTCGAGTGGAAGGGCGAGGTGCTTCATCTGGAGCTCATTCGCCCTGAGGTCCGCAACGCCTTCAACGATCTTCTTATTGCTGAACTTCACAAGGAAGTTCTGGCCGCAGAAGGTCGTGCCAGAGTCATTCTGATAACTGGGGCAGGCAAAGCTTTCTGCGCTGGTGGCGATCTGAACTGGATGAAATCCACTGCGGACAACAGCATCGAAGAGAATCAGGCAGATGCCTTCAAGCTGGCGTCGCTCCTGAGGTCATTGGCAGATTCATCTGCCGTTGTGATTGCAGGAGTTCAGGGCTCGGTTTTTGGTGGAGGCTGTGGCCTTGTGGCTGCCGCTGACTACACGGTTGCGGCGGAGAATGCGCAGTTCTGTTTTTCTGAGGTCAAACTTGGCTTGGTGCCAGCTGTCATTTCCCCTCATGTGATTACTAAAATCGGTCAGGGGCAGACTCGCGCCCTCTTCACCACTGCTCTTGTCTTTGGTGCTGAAAGAGCGGAGAGGATTGGCTTGGCTCAGGAAGTCGTCCCTCTAGAAACATTGGAGTCACGAGTCTGGGAGCTGGCCGCTATGATTCTCAAGAATGGCCCTGAGGCCACTGCTATGGCCAAAAAGGTGGCGATGAACCCTCCCATGACCGATGAGGAGTCGTCGGCTCTGCTTGCCGACCGACGCGCCTCAGCTGAAGGACAAGAAGGCATGGCTGCCTTTCTGCAGAAGCGACCCGCCGCATGGGCAAAGGAACTGGAATGAAAATTAAACGACTTCTGATTGCCAACCGCGGCGAGATCGCCCTGCGCATCATTCGCACTTGCCGCGAAATGGGCATCAAGTCTTTGGCTGTCTATAGCGATGCCGACGCCAAGGCCCGCCATGTCCGCGAGGCAGATGAGTCCTTCCGGCTCGGTCCCGCCGAGGCTGCCGCCAGCTACCTCAACCAAACTGCCTTGATCGAGGCAGCCAGGACGATGGAGGCCGATGCCGTTCATCCAGGCTATGGGTTCTTGAGCGAAAGAGCCGAGTTTGCCGAAACAGTCGCCGCTGCAGGATTGATTTATGTCGGGCCGCCTCCTTCTGCAACACGTGCTTTGGGAAGCAAGATTGATGCGAAACTGATCGCTCAAAAGGCCGGAGTGCCCTTGGTGCCTGGCTTCTTTTCTCCGTATGCCACGGACGAAGAGCTGGAATCCGCCGCGATCTCGATGGGATTCCCCGTTCTTCTCAAGGCCTCGGCCGGAGGTGGAGGCAGAGGCATGAGAGTCGTCCACCAGGCTGGCGATCTGCAGCGCGAGCTCAAGATGGCCAGAGAAGAGGCGATCAAGGCCTTTGGTGAAGGCTCGATGATGGTGGAGAAGCTGATTCCTTCCCCCCGGCATATTGAGGTTCAGGTTCTGGCCGACAGCCACGGAAATGTCGCCTGTCTTTTTGATCGCGAATGCAGCCTTCAGCGACGTCACCAAAAGGTTATTGAAGAAGCTCCATCGCCCGTGATGACAGAAGAACTCTGGCAGAGAATGAGAGAGGCCTGCATCAGCCTGGTTCGAGCGGCTGGCTACGTCGGGGCGGGGACGGTCGAGTTCATCACAGATCAAGAAGCGACAGACTTCTACTTCCTTGAAGTCAATGCCAGACTCCAAGTCGAGCACCCAGTGACCGAAATGATCACTGGTCTGGATTTGGTCCGTCAGCAGATTCTGATTGCAGAAGGCAATGCCCTGAACCTCGCCAGCGACCTGATGGAAGGTAAGAGGTCAGCAATCAATGGCCATTCAATCGAGGCTCGAATCATTGCCGAGGATCCCTCGAAGGGCTTTCTGCCCTCGGTTGGCAAGCTTCACGGCTGGGCGGAACCTCAAGGGCCAGGAATTAGGTTCGATGGGGGGTTTCAGGCAGGAGATGAAATCAGTCAGTACTACGATTCTCTCATGGGCAAGCTGATTGTCCAAGGGGCGAATCGAGAGGAAGCTCGGCTTCGGCTGATCAACGCATTGGAAGACACCCACATCTTGGGGGTCAAAACCAACATCTCTTTCGTGCATCGCTTGGCGAGTTCTGACGCCTTTTCTGAGGCCGCCTTCCACACCAAATGGTTGGATGAAGAAGGTCAGGGATTGTTGACCGAACCGGAGGAGCTTCCCCTTGAGCTTTCTGCTTTGGTTGAAGCTGCAAAGGGCGGAGTTTCGTCTGGTGGGGCAGCGGATCAGAAGAACTCTCTGACTCCAGCTTGGGATAGAGCCGACGGGTTCCGACTGTTTCGGTGAGGATTCTGTCAGCAAACAGATCGTATGTAAATGCCTCAGCCCTCGTAGGGTTGAGGCTTTCATGTCGGGTTGATGGCCTCATCATCTTGTAGGTCAATTGATGAAAAGGGGTCGGTCCAAGGGCAACGATGTCATGCCTCAACCCTACGAGGGTTGAGGCATGAACCTTCAGTTTATTGAAAAGCCATTCTAGAGATATTCCAAATGAAGGACGAGATAATCGCAGCAGGCATAGCCCACTACGGACCACCGGAGAATCCTGACAAGAGGATCTATCTGCCGAGTTATGGAGAGGGGCTAGAACTTGAGATAGCCCAGTCCCTGCTGAAAGTTTTTGAAATAGAGGCACTGACTGAGCCAAATTACGACAGGTGCTATCGATTTGATCTGAGCACCAAATCACATTCTTTTGAGCTTCTCGTTTCCCTGGTCCATCCCTACGTTCACCTATATGGCGGGAGGACAAGGTTTGGCATCCAGCGAATCTATACCGGGAATGAGACCAAGCTTGATAAAGTTGAGAAGTTCTTGATTGGCAAGATCAAAGAACATGGATTGACTCTGGTCCCTGTCGGAGTGCTGCTTGAACAGACTCCCTTTAAGTTCTCGGACTGGTTCGAAGAAGACGGTGATTTTTTGGTCTATCACCTGCTGTTCGATACGGCAAGCTCCACGTGGAGTGTCATTGATTGGTTGAAGGAGATGGCCGTCGAAGAAGGGTTAAGTCCAATTTATTGCTACATGAGGCAGTGGAATCGAAGGAGATTGAGACGTGCGTACATTCGGAACCTCTGATCGAATAGTCACAGGTTCAGGGGCTTGAACGAAGTTCGAAGAACATTCTATTCCTCAACCTTCGCATGATTAAGGGCTACAACCCCGTTGAGAGCGAAGAGCATTCACAAAATTTCTGACTTGACGACTGCAGCCGAGACTTGCAATCACCGTAATCACGTCCTATACTGTATAGGGACACCAGATGAAGTCAACGCAAGACCGAATCGCTCACCTGCTGAGGCGCTATGGCTACGGGGCCAGCGCCAAAGAGCTGAGCATCTATCTGCCTTTGGGAGAAGCAGGAACCCTTGAACGGCTTTTGAACTTTGAAGAGCCGAAGGAAACCCATCCTCTTCGATTCATCTGGCCCTACAACAAAGAAGAAGAGATTCAGCCTGGAACTTGGCGTTTCAAGCCCTGGTGGATCAGCCAGATGATGATGACTGAGGCTCCTCTGCGAGAGAGGCTGAGCATCTTTTGGCATGACCATTTTGCCGTCAGCGACAACAAGATCGAAGATGGCTTGATGATGCTTGACTATGTTCAGGCCATTAGAAAGAACCCAGCCGGCAAGTTCAAAGATATCCTTAAGTCGGCTGTCACCACCCCCGCCTTCCTCAAATATCTCGATGTCCGAATGACATCAAAGGCTCGCCCAAACGAGAACTTCGCCAGAGAAGTCTTGGAGCTCTACACGGTCGGCATCGGCCACTACTCCGAGCAGGATATTAAGGAGTGCGCCCGCGCCCTCACTGGCTGGAGCTGGCTGAGCGTTTACTACGAAATGCCCGGCAGCACGATGGATAAGATGAGGAACATCGCCGAGCACGGCGAGGTTTACCATGCTTTTGCCTATCTGCCCAACCAGCATGATACGGGCGAAAAGACGATTCTCGGCAAAAAGGCCGCCTGCAATGGGTTTGAACTGCTGGATAGGCTCTCGGTCCACCCTGAGACTGCCAGGCACATCTGTAAAAAGCTTTGGGAGCACTTTGTCTACGAGAATCCCGACGACAAGCTGGTTGAAAAGCTGGCCAAGTCGTTTACTAAGTCAGATGGCTCGATCAAAGACATCCTAAAGACAATGGCAGAACAGCCAGAGTTCTGGAGCGACAAGGCAGTGGGAAGTCGAATCAAGAGCCCCTTCGACCTCGTCGCGGGAATTTTTAGAGCCATGGGGCAGCAGGATATCTTTAGAAAGGAGCTTGATCCATCACGCCCATGGAACGATCCGGTCCCTCAGAAGGCATTGGAGAGCTTCGCCGGAATGGGTTATGCCATGACCCAGATGGGCTTTGACCTGCTTTACCCAGAAGATGTTGACGGCTGGGAGTGGGGAACTGGCTGGCTTTCTCCAAACAACATGCCAAACCGAACCAAGTTCACAGGCATCATGACCTTCGAGCAGGTTGAGAAAGATAAGTGGCTTGCAAGCTCTGGAATGAAGCAGACAATCGATGCCTTAAAGCCGTATCAGCAGTCAGATGTAGATACCTTTACGCTAAAGTTCTGCGAGTTCTTTGATGCAAATCTGACGGGTGAATCTGGTCAGGCTCTGCGCAATCTCTTCGAAAAGAGGAACTACAAGCATGTGAGTGAAAGAGACTCGCATTTGGCGTGGGTCACGACTTTGGGAATCTCTCTCATCTGCTCGTCTCCAGCTTTCTCCAGCCATTGAATCGCGAGCTGTAATGGGCCGAAGCCCCTCAGCATCTGCTGTAGGGGCTTCAGTCTTTGTAAGGGTCTCTTACATCGGGGCCAGCCATGGCGACTCCAATCGGTTTCAGGGTGTGAAGCACCTTGATCGTATTCTTGTGGTGATCCAAAACCTCGGGCAGACGCTTGTAGCACTGAGGAGCTTCGTCAACTCCTGCACCTTTAAGTACAACCCCGGCCTCTTCCATCCACTTCATCATAGCTCTCTCCGATACTCGTCCGGAAAGACCCTTCTTCTTGTCGCCAAGTGCGGCACGTCGGCTCATCACGCGGCCGGCACCATGCACGGTTGATCTGAGAGTGAAAGATCCTTCAGGGTGTTCAAGCCCTTCAATGATCACTGCACTTTCTCCCATCGAACCTCCGACGAAGCCCCTTTGACCGGGGAACGCAGGGGTTGCCCCTTTTCTCACCACCCAATAGTCTTCGCCGTCATGGTTTTCTCTCCAGCAGAAGTTGTGGTGGTTATGAACCTCTTCCACAATGTCGCCCTTAAGAATCTTGGCCACCTTGGCGCAAACCCAGTCTCGGCCGGCATAGGCGTAGCGTCCGGCCACTTCCATGGCCTTTAGGTACTCCTCGCCCGCATCAGATCTATCGTAAAGAAGCGCGATCCCATCCTCGAACTTGCCTTTGGCCTGGGCTGCTTCAATGTATTCAGTCGCAATCGTGTGGCCAAGTCCGCGGGAACCAAAATGGACCCCGACCCAGACACGATCAAGCTCGTCGATGAAGATGTCGACATAGTGGTTGCCAGAACCCACCGTCCCTAGCTGAGCGGCAGCTTTCTGCTGCATTCGCTTGAGAACAGGAATCTCTCGCCAAACAGGTTCGTCAAAGAGTTCATGGTCCACCTTTTCTTCGTTAGCCCGGCCCACTCCGAAAGAAATCTTCTTAAAGATCTCTTCCATCAGCACGTGGATCTTCTGCTTAACCTTAATCGCGGGTACATCCAGCCTCACAGCCTTGTTCCCGCAGGCAATGTCGTAGCCTACACCGTTGGGCGAAACATGGTCCTTGTAAGCGACAACGCCGCCAATCGGGACACCAAACCCGAGGTGATGGTCTGCCATCAAGGCAACCTTATCGGCTCTCTTCTGAGCATTTTTAATCTGTTCCAACGCTCCTTCGTCTAAGGGATCTCCAAAGACGGGAATTCCATCAATCATTTTCATGGCGCGCGATGATACACTTTTATCGAGACAGGGTTTGGGATTTATGACTGATTACGAAAGGCAGGTTTTTATCCTAAACAGGCTGGGGTTTGGGGCGGGAGCAGTGGATCGCAAGGCTCTGATGAAGGGCAGCTGGGTCGAGCTTCGCGAAGCCTTGCTGGCCGAACCGACTGAGCCCGATGTCTTCTCACCTTTTCCCTTTTTGAAGCAGGATACGGGTGAACCGGCGGTCAGATTTGCCAATCTGCGCGATTGGTGGATCTCAGAAATGGTCTGTAGTCAGAACGTTTTAAGGGAGAGAATGGTCATTTTTTGGCACGACCATTTTGCTGTTGACATAAGAAGCACGAGTCCTCAAATTCAAATGCTTCAGTACCTTTCTGCCTTAAGAAAAGACCCACTGGGCAGCTTTGAAGAGATTCTGAAAAGATTGACTCGCGACCCAGCCTTTATGAAGTTTCTTAATATCCAAGACCTTACAAAAAAGAAGCCCAACGAAAACTTCGGCCGTGAGTTGATGGAGCTTTACACCCTGGGTATTGGCAACTACTCAGAAGACGATATCAAGGGGGCTTCTCGGGCTCTGACTGGCTGGGGAATGTTTGACAACTGGCGTCGATCTAAGCTGCCTGAAATGGAAAGGCTTAGAATGGTGGCGGAAGAAAACTACGAATGGACTGGCTTCATTTTCAGGCCGGAGCAGCACGATAACGAGAACAAAACCATTCTGGGTCAGACCAGAAAGTGGGGAGGCAGTGAGCTTCTCGACTTCCTCGCCCAGCATCCTCAAACGGCTCGATACATTACAGGCAAGCTCTTTTTTCATTTTGTCGGCAGGGAGCCAACGGAATCAGAAAACAACATTTTAGCTAAGGAGTTTCAGCGTTCTGGAACCCAAATTCGGCCAGTTATCAGAAAGATGACTGAACTGCCCGGCTTCTGGGAGCATGGCTCAGAGGGAATGAAGACCCCCGCCGAGTTTGTAGTGGGTATCAATCGCAGTGCAGGTTTGGGAGACTTTATCAGAAAGGAAGTCGGTCTCTCGAAAGACTGGAAGGCTCTGCCTGCAAAGAGAACCCGCGCGGCAACACGCGGAATGGCAAGCCAGATGAACCGCATGGGGATGGACCTCTTGGCTCCCTTTGATGTCAGCGGATTCCCCAAGGGCAGCGAGTGGATCAACACTTCGAACTCTGTAGTTCGACGGTCTGTGAGGCCTCAGCTCCTGGATGATCGTCGTGACAACCGCAGCTATCCTGGCCCTGGCTATTTAACGACCGCCGAATCCTTGATGCTGAAGCTGAAGGATGGCAAAGAACCCTTCATCGAGGAGTTCTGCGTAAGATACGGGGCAGAGAAAAATGGCAGCGCCTACCAGGCTTTGGTTTCGCAGAACTTCACTCTCAAGCCGAACTCAAACATCAACCAAGTCTGCCGATGGCTGGATCGGGCCTGGGGAGCATTGTGTGCTTCGCCTGACTTCCAGATGAGGTGAGTGATTTTTATGGCCCAATACTGATCACAGTGCTACTGGCATCGCCAGTGCAATCTTGACGACTTTCTGACATGTGTGCCACTGGCATCGCCAGTGCGATCTTGACGACTTTCTGACATGTGTGCCCCTGGCATCGCCAGCGCAATCTTGACGACTTTCTGACATGTGTGCCACTGGCATCGCCAGTGCGACCACCTCAGTCTAACTCTACCGGTACACCAGATGACTGCTGAAAAAAGTGCCCTCTGCCAGGCTCCACTGGCGATGCCAGTGGCACAGTCCGACTGACATGCACGACTCACGAAGTCCGGGCACCCGAGCTTTGGATTCTGAAGAGAAACTAAACTTCCAAACTGCCAGGAAGAATATCGTGGCCAACGTAAAAGTGGTGAGAATGGGTGGCGTGGCGAACCCAATAAAGCCCGACCGGAACACCCTTAAGCAGCCAGGAGACCAAGGCTCTAGATTCCTCGGCTGGCATAGGAGCCTGATCAACCCTACAGATCAGAAGGTGAAGAAGGTCATCTTCCCCTTCAAATTGGTAGCGCCAAGGCCCGACCTTGCCACCGAATTCATTCTCCTCACGGCCAACATTCAGCAGGGCATAGTCACTCAGGGGCTGAGGGGAGCCATCCCAATCCGGCAGCAGGATTCTTTCTCCACGTTCGATGAAGTCAAGAATCCTGCTCAAGACTGCCTTTCTCTGAACTGCCTCAGATTCTGAGACTTCGAAAGGGGCAAGGGCGTCCGGCATCACCTATGTTCTAGCCCTTTCAGTGCAGAAATGTTTGGGCCGGACTGAGTCATTTTTTGATTTCTTCTTTCCACTTGCCCTGTTTCAGCCTTTCCATAGCCGAAGCATCTGGTTCTGGCTTGGCTTTCTTCAGCATGTCCAGATTGGAACTCATTCGATCAAGAAATCGGCTGCATCTTGGGCATCGGGCTTTATCGGACATAGGCGGCTGTCCCTTGAGTGATTTGCGTTTAGTGAGTCTATGCGTGAAGTGGCTGAGCCTGACTAGATGAGGCGAGATGGCTTTACCTGGTCGTATCTGAGAGCGGAAGAGCCGAGGCTCTTGCTTCGAATGGGCTCTGATTGATGCCGATAGTTAGAGCTAGAGGTCAAGATATTTAGCTGCTGAAACTTCATTGCGGGCATTGCCTTTGCTAATCGTTTCGAGATCTACTTTTGTGTGGTAGACAGTTTCGCCTTCGGATGGAACAGCTTCAATCCAAGAATCTTAAAAGTCCCAAAAAAGTTTTGAGACGGGGCCGGGTCGAAGGGAAAAGCTGGCGGAGCGGGTGGGATTCGAACCCACGATAGGTTGCCCTATACACGATTTCCAATCGTGCTCCTTCGACCACTCGGACACCACTCCGCGTGAACTTCTATTGTAGCAGAAGGACCAGCCCCTCTGGGTGGGGACCTGC
Organism: Synechococcus sp. UW140; assembly: GCA_943369295.1. Lineage (GTDB taxonomy): Bacteria > Armatimonadota > Fimbriimonadia > Fimbriimonadales > Fimbriimonadaceae > JAKRSE01. Next base: position 355,292 of record CALRMU020000003.1, read on the forward strand.
TGAACCATGGGCCAAGCCGGACCTTCAGATTCATTTCTGGCTGGCTTCTCGTCTCTTGGGTGATGCTTCATCACGTCCGCAGGATGATAGAAGAGAGGGAAGCCCAGTCTCTCTCGCCCTTCGCCTGCCTGAGTTCAGAAAGTCAAGGACGGGTGATTCCAGAAGATCAAGACCCAGTTCGAACCTGTTTTCAGAGGGACAGAGATAGAGTTCTTCATTCAAAAGCCTTCAGGAGGCTCAAGCACAAGACTCAGGTTTTTGCAAACCCCAAAGGTGATCATTATCGAACCAGGCTGACTCACAGTTTGGAAGTCGCCCAGATTTCAAGAACCATTGGTCGAGCTTTAAGGCTGAATGAAGACCTGATTGAGGCCATTGCTCTTGCCCACGATGTTGGTCATCCTCCCTTCGGTCATGCTGGCGAAGATGCTCTTGATAGGGTTCTGCAGGAGCTAGCAGGAACTATTCCCAATCTTCCTCAGGGCTTCAAGCACTACGAGCAGTCACTCAGGATCGTTGACGACCTAGCCAAGCTAAACCTCAGCGAGGAAGTGAGGGCTGGAATTGGGGGGCACAGCAAGGGCAAAAAAGACCTCTCTGCCCACGACGGTCAGGCGACCTCGACTTTGGAGGCCGCCGTGGTGAGGATCAGCGACAGGATCGCCTACCTCAACCACGATCTTGATGATGCTATTCGAAGTGGGATGATCCCTGGTGTTCCCGAACAGTTTGGCCATATGGGCAAAGACCATGGCGACAGGGTTGGCCGCATGGTGATGGATGTGATCGAGCAGAGCTTAGATCAGCCAGCAATCAAGGTTTCCGACTCAATGCTTGCGGACCTTAATGTCCTTAAGGATTGGCTCTTTGAAAATGTCTACGAGAAGTACCCCCAGGTCTACCCGGAGATTCCTAAAGCGAAGCGATTGGTGAGGGAGCTGTTTCTTGCCTTTCTAAACGGAGAGCCCATGCCCGAAGGCTACGAAGGGCCACAGGGAGTTCTGGACTATGTGGCAGGGATGACGGACCGTTTCGCCGTGGCAAAGTACGAGGAAATCTTTGTCCCCCGCGGCTTCGTTGTTCAGATCGAGAAGGTCCCTTAAGGGGGCTCGGAAACAACAAGGGGCTCGCCTTGTTGCGAGCCCCTTGTTTTGCTTGTTAAACCTAGCAGTCTAGATCCAGCCGACTTTCTTGGCTGCCTGCTCCAAATCTCGAATCAGGTCGTCCGGGTGCTCTAATCCGCAGTAGAGTCGAATGATCTGGATCGTGTCTGGCCTCAGAATGCTGGTGTAGGGCATGGTGACAGCAAGGCTCTCATGGCCACCCCAGCTAACGCCGATCTGAAAGAGCTTAAGTGATTCCAAGAAGGCAATAGCCTGCTTCTGCTCTTGATCTTTCGGGACGAAGGAAAAGAGGCCAGACCAACCCTTCATCTGCTTATCTCTCAGATCCTTTTGTGGAAAGTCATCGAATCCCAGATGGATCGTCTCGTCCGCCCAGGGTTGATTCCTTACCCATCCAGCAACCTTGTCGGCGGTTTCGGCGACAGCTCTGATCTTGATTGGCAGGGTTCGAAGGCCTCTAAGAATCTGCCAGGCTCCAAAGGGATGGATGCTGGCTCCTAGAAGAGAAACTTCGTCGATCATCAGCTTCTGCATGCGCTCTGCCGAACAGCAAAGCGCACCTGCAACCACATCACTGTGGCCCCCAATGTATTTGGTGGCACTGTGGCAGACGATATCGATGCCGAACTTTGCCGGCTGCTGAAGCCAAGGGCTGGCATAGGAGTTATCGATCATCGTTGCGATGCCGCGCGATTTAGCCCAGGTGGCGATAGCTTCTAGATCTTGAAGAAGAAAAGTGATGGATGACGGAGATTCCAGCAGAAGAAGCGTCGTGTTTTCTGTGGCAGCCGCTTCCAGCTCTTGCATGTCAACCCCAGAAACGTAGCTGTGCGTCACCCCGAAGCGGGGAAGCCAGCTGGCCAGAAACGTCTTTGTAGGGCCGTAAATGGTGTCGACGGCAATAATGTGATCACCCGACTTGATGCAGCTTAGAATCGCCGCAGAAATGGCTGCCATCCCGCTCGAAAACAGCTTGCAATAGTCTGTCCCTTCCATGGCCGCAATCTTCTGCTCAGCCATGCGGACAGTGGGATTGTTGATTCTTGTGTAAGCACAGGATCCTTCCAGAAGGTCGTCGTTGCTTACGCTCCAATCGTTTACAGATTCAAACACGAAGGTCGAAGTGAGATGAAGCGGAGGGGCCACGGAACCATGGCTCTTTTCCTCTTCGCCCAAGTGTTGAAGCAGTGTCTCCATCTGCCACTCTGCATCAGGGGAGTGCATGCGCCGAGTGTATCATTCGCTTACGCGGGGCCGCCCGACTAGGAACTTAGGCTGACCTTGCCCCCTGGCCGAAGGTCACAAAGAGCGGAGGTGCCTCCGCTTTCGATGGCATGCCGTGTCATCCTAGAAGATTGGTCATGCCCAAAACTGACTCCATCTTCCCCGATCCGGACAAACTCAACCACATGGAGTATGGCAAGTTCGTGCTAACGAATCTTGCTGCCAGGAGGGCGAAGCAGATTCGCGACGGAGCACCGCCTCTTGTTCGCATCGAGTCAAACCACCCTCTTTCCATCGCTTTAGCAGAAATTGCTGCAGGCAAAATCAAGCCTGTGCTCGGCAGCCTTGAACAGGCAGGAACCGAGATCGACGAATACGCCGCTCTCGATACCACCATCGACACAGAAGGTCTGCTGCTTCCAGGCATGGAAGACGACGATCTGGCTGTGCTTGGTCTTGACGACGATCTTGATCTCGACCTTGAGGGCGATGAGGAATCGCTCCTTGAAGAAGATCCAGATGCAGTCAGCAGCATCAGCGACCTGCTCGAAGATGACCTTCCCACCGCCGGTGGCGATGAAGCTGAAGTGGTCTCTCTGGACGATTTGGCTGGCGACGAAGAAGCTGCCGCCGAAGAGTCCTCTGAAGATGGACTCTAATTCAAGCCCAGATGGCGTCATCAGATCCTTACGCAGTACTCGGAGTCAGCCGTTCTGCGGCTCCAGACGAAATCAAGTCTGCTTATAGAAAGCTGGCGCGACGCTACCACCCGGATGTCAATCCGGGTGATTCTTCAGCAGAAGAAAAGTTCAAGGAAGTCAGTGAGGCCTATCAGATCCTCACTGACCCTGAACGAAAAGCCCGCTACGATCAGTACGGGGTCACCGACGACCAGCCAACAGGCGGCCCTGGCGCAGACTTTTTCGGCGGAGGGGGCGGCAATGTCTCCGACATCTTCGAAGCCTTTTTTGGCGGAATGGGTGGTGGAGGCGGCGGCAGAGCTCGCCGAGCAGGAGTGCGGGATGGCGACGATGTTCGGGCGGAAGCCTACATCACCATGCTCGATGTCTTGACCGGCACGGAAGCATCTGTAACTTATCGCCGCGCCGTTCGGTGCCGAACCTGTGGCGCAACCGGTGCCAAGCCAGGTTCCAGCCCCAAAAAGTGTGGCACTTGTGCCGGAACTGGCCAGGTCACCCGAATTCAGCAGACTTTCATTGGCAGCATGAGGACGACAACTGTCTGTCCCACCTGTCAAGGCAACGGAGAAACGATCGATGATCCTTGTGGCACCTGTCGGGGCCGAAGGCTGGAAGTCGTGGAAGAGACAGTCAAGGTCACAGTTCCGACCGGCGTCGACTCTGGGATGACTCTTAGAGTCGGAGGAAAGGGAAGTGAAGGTCTTGGTGGTGGGACATCAGGCGACCTATACGTTGTCATTTCGGTTCACGAAGATCCCCGCTTTATTCGAGAAGACACGACTCTCTATCACCAAACTGCCCTCAGCATTGCTCAGGCAGCTTTGGGAGACAGGATCGAAATCGACTCCTTGGATGGTCCCTTGGAGATTGAGATTCCTGCAGGAACCCAGCCTGGCGAGCAGTTTAGGATGAAAGCTTATGGCTTGCCAAGACTGCAGGGTTCAGCCCGAGGTGACCTGATCGTCCAAGTCACAGTCAGGATTCCGAAGAAGTTAACGGACGGTCAGGTCAAGCTCCTGAGAGAATTTGCCGAACTCAGCGACGAACCTCAGCCCAGGGGCGAGGATGGGGGCTTTTTTGGCAAGCTCTTTAAAGGAAAGAAATGAAGGTCTGGACTCAAGTCACCGCTCACCTTAGCGAACCGCCCGAGGATTGGGCTTCATGGATCGTCGTTTTTGAGCGGCACGGTTTTCCTGGGACTCTTCAAGTTGATTTCCCCCCTTCGCTCAGCACCTACGCTGGCCCTGGCCAAGAATCAGAAGTTGAATCTTTGATTGCGGAACTGCGAGAGCTCGGAGTCGAGATCGAACTGAGCGAGGTTGAGGAAGAGGATTGGTCCGAAGCCTGGAAGCAGTACTTCAAACCCCGAAAGGTCGGAAAGCACTGGCTTGTCTGCCCGACATGGGAAACGGCCGAACTTGGGCCGGGGGACAGGCTTCTTTATCTCGATCCTGGTCAAGCTTTTGGTACAGGCGACCACCCCACCACGCGTGGGTGCCTGGAATTGATGGAAGATATCGATTTCACTGGCAAATCTGTGGCAGATATCGGAAGCGGAAGCGGAATTCTCTCCATGGCCGCCCACATTCTTGGGGCAGCCTCGGTTCAGGGGGTTGATGTTGAAGCGCCTGCCATCAACGCTTCAATCGAGAACGCCGAGCGGCTGCAAATGCCTCTCAAGTTCTATCAGGGTCTTGGCTTTGCTCCTTTAGGAGAGGATTCGACCTTCGATATCGTCCTGAGCAACATTATCTCGGCAGCCTTGATTCAGCTTGCTCCTGACGCAGCCCAAAGGGTGAAGCCTGGTGGAGCCTGGCTGACATCGGGAGTCATCATTTCCAACTGGCCCGACGTGTTAGATGCAGCAAAGGCGGAAGGATTTACTCTGCAGAATCACATTGAGGAAGACGGATGGATCAGCGCCCACTTCCGCCGGTAAGGGGTCTGCCTCGATGCTTCATTTTGGGTCTGCCAGACCCTGCCCCCGAAGTCTTTGAGCTGCCTGCCGAGGAAAAGGATAAGTTCCGAAAGGTTCTTCGACTGGCAACTGGCGACCCCATCGCGGTCGTTACGGGCGATGGCCGTCTTCTAGTGTGTGAACTGGATGGGATCAGTGCTGTCCTTAAAGAGACCCTCAGGCCCGAAACAGAGCCGAAGCTCCACTTGACTCTTGGCCTCGGGCTTCCTCGACCAGAGAAGCTTGAGGAATCGATCAGGATGGCGACGGAGATAGGTGTCTCGCGTTTCCTGATTTATCCCACGGATCGCAGCGTCGTTCGCTGGGACGAAAGCAAGCGAGAGAATAGACTCAAGAGGCTGAGAACGATTGTTCGAGAAGCGGCTGAAGTCAGCTACCGCATGCACCTCCCGACAGTAGCCTTTCACAGCAGTCTGAACAAGGTTCTGGAGCTCTGCCCTGACGCCTATGCCATGAGCGAAAGGGAAGTCGCTTCACTCGGCGTGCCAGAAGGTGTCAGCGAACTGACCCTCTTGATTGGTCCCGAAGGAGGCTGGTCTCCCAAGGAGATTGAGCTCTTCAAAGGGCGGGAAATCACAATGGGGCCGCGAGTTATGAGAGTCGATACGGCTGTCGCCGCTACGGCGGCATTAGCTCTGCTGGGTCCATAGCAGGGCAGAGTGTAGACTCCCCCTGTGCAGAGAGTGGATGGCCGAAGGCCAGATGAATTGAGGCCAGTAACCATGGAGCGGGGCGTTGCAAAGTTCGCCGAAGGCTCCTGCTTGATCAAAATGGGTGACACCCACATGCTCGTCACCGCAACGGTTGACGAAGGAGTCCCCCGCTTTTTGAAGGGATCTGGCCAGGGATGGGTGACGGCAGAATATGCAATGCTCCCCCGATCAGGTCGGCAGAGAAATCAGCGAGATGCCAACCGAGGTCCCAATGGACGAAGCCTTGAAATTCAAAGGCTTATCGGCAGATGCCTGCGAAGTGTCGTGGACATGAAGGCTCTGGGTGAGAGAACCATCACTATCGACTGCGATGCGATCATGGCTGACGGGGGCACAAGAACGGCATCGATCACCGCGGCTTATGTGGCCATGCAGGATGCTATCACCTACATGATGTCGAAGAGGATGGTCAAAACCAACCCCCTGCAGGATCATCTGGCTGCCATCGGTGTCGGAATTGTCGGTAATGCCGAACTGCTGGATCTTTGCTACGAAGAGGATTCACGAGCAGCGACCGACATGAACATCGTCATGACGGGCAGCGGCAAGTTCGTGGAGATTCAAGGCACGGCCGAGGGTGACCCCTTCTCTGGAGAAAACCTTTTGAGCATGCTAAAGCTCGGCCATAAGGGCATTAAAGAACTGATCGAGATGCAGAAGCAGGCTCTCAGCCAGCCACTTCCTTAAGCAAAAAAGTTGTGTTCCATCTGCTAAGCTCTAGTGGATGGAATTCTCCCCCAAGTTTGAGGAAACTGATTCTTTCGAGGCCATTGGCTACACCTGGCGTGGATCTGACAACAGTGAAATTCCTCCGCTTTGGGGGCACTTCGACGACAAACTCGGTGACCTCGTTGAGCAGTCCCCTAGTCTTGCCTCGTTTGGCATCTGCCGCGACATGGACGAATCTGGCGCCTTCAGCTACATGGTCGGAATCGAGAAAACCGACGCAATGAACATTGCTGATGGCCTTGAAGTTTGGGTCGTACCGGGCGGACGTTGGGCTGTCTTCACGACTCCTCTTTCAAGCATCCATGCCTGCTACCACCACATCATGGGCACATGGTCAAAGGATTCTGGAGTTGTGATGCGGGATGGTCCGACCCTAGAGAGGTATCCGGCCGATTTTAACGGCAGCCCCGAGGACCGATTAGAGATCCTTGTTCCGGTTGGCTAGGATGGTTTCTTAACGCTTGTCGACTTTTTGGCTGGCAGTTTGTTTGCCGATTTTGCCGACTTGCTTGGTTTTGCTGTCGGCGAAACCTGAGGTGACTTGGAAGACTTTGTCGAGCGAGAAGGCTTGTTGGCCTTCTCGCCTTTTCCTGACTGCCTGCTTGTCGCAGGAGCTGGCTTTGGCTCTGGTCTTAGCTGGGTCGCTGTCATGGGGCGAGCCGCAGTGAGGATCTGCCTGAGCATCGAATTCTCTGGGATGGAAGAATCCTGTCCGATCTCCCAGGCAAAAAGTCCACCGAGGTTCAGCTCCCTTGCAAGACTGACCTTGTTCTTCAAGGTTTCTCGACCGTTGAAGAAGTACCCGCCTGCCTCGTCGACTTCCGGCTTAGGATTGAATTGGCGAATAATCTCGGCAATTCCAAGTGCCTGACCCTGACCCCTCTCGGTGATCTTGCGTCCGTACAGAGGCACGCCCAAGTGGAGCTTCCAAGCAGGTGCTCCTTTTTTGATGAGGAACTCGGCGTCGCGCTTGGCCTGCTCAAAAGTTGAATGTCGGCCCTCGTAGTCATAGGAGACTAGGTGAATACGGTCGACGTCCTTCCAGATTGATTTGGGCAGTTCCAGCCAGCTCGGCACTGTCGTGCTGACGAACTTCTTCTTCGGCTCAAAGTGGGCTTTAGCTTCGGCGATCAAGGCAGCGTAGTCAGCCTGCTCTTTGGCGTTCTTAGGGTGCTCCCAGTCAAAGTCCACCCCGTCAAAGCCTTCTTTGGTGACAAAGAAAGAAAGTTCTGAGATGAAATTTCTGCGGAATTCTGGATTCGCGGCTGTGGCAGCAAAGCCAGAGCTGCGCCCCCATCCACCGACGGTCAGCCAAAGCCTAAACTTCTGAGATGCCTTTGCCCTTCTGATTCCATCAAGAGCAGAGGACGAGAGATCGATAAGATCAACTTCGCCTTTCGCTGTAGGCTGGACTGAAAAAACGATGAGATCGGTAAGGCCCTCAGAACGAGCTGGTGTGTATTGAGGAAAACGCCATGCAGGAAGCACTCCCGCTACGTTCAAGGCACGCACTGCCGACCCTGAACGCGGCAGCTCAGTGGCTGTGCGCTGTGGGACCCCAAGGGTCCAGGCGAGGACGGCAGACAAAATCATCCTTGATCTCCAGACGGATTTAGCACCCTAAAGGGTGCAAAGAAGACATCCGTGCCTTCTCTGCATCATTGTATCAGGTTCCGGTTACTTCGACGAAGAAGTCCTTGAAGAGTTTCCAAGACCGCCTGTCAGCCTCACCGTTGTAGTCCCTTCCGCCCGGCTTGGTGAAAGAGTGAGCAGTGAGATTGAAGACAACAACCTCGCTCTGGAGCTTGGCGTTTCGGCATTCATCAAGAAAAGCATTAAACTGATCGCGTGGAACCACAGGATCGTTTGCTGCATGAAAGACTAACACACGCCCCTTCACAGTCCCCTCAGTCGCAGGAAGAGGAGTGGATAGGCCGCCATGGAATGAAACTGTTCCGACAAGGTTTGCCCCCGAACGTGCAAGTTCCAAGGCTGCTGCTCCTCCAAAACAGTAACCCATGATGATGACCTTGCTCGGATCGACCGAATCCAGCTTGATTCCCGCATCGTAAGCGGCCTGGAGTCTGCCCCTGAACAGAGCTCGATCTGCATAAAACTTCCCGGCGAACTGGCCGTTCTCGGCTAGGGTCTTGGGGCGAGTTTCTTTTCCGTAAACGTCAACGGCAAGTGCGACAGCATCAAGCTCGACTGCAGTCTGCCTGGCTCGACCAATCTCGTAGGCGTCGACTCCATCCCAGTCATGGACAATGAGGACCAAGGGCCGCTTGGCCGTAGTATGAGGGGTTACAAGGTGTCCCTGCATTGTCTCCGAACCGTGCTTGTACTCAAAAGGGCCATCAGAAGCGATTCCTTTGGCGAGGGGCGCGGCAAGAAGAGATGCGAAGAGAAGGCTTGTCATGAGATGTAATCAGGAAACTGAAGGTCGTTTAGCGTAGCAAGAAGGTTGGATTCAAGCCGGTCAACATCTTGGGGTGCCAGCAGAAGGCTGACCTCCTCTAAGAGCTTCGAGCCGACAGCCGCCCTGATCATGATGGACCGATCAGATTCCATTCCGTCCCACATGAGGCGGTTTGAGGCGAGATTAAGCTGAGCCCATTCGCACCGTGCCTCCATGTACCAAATGGCCAGGACTTCATAAAGTTCCTCCTGGGCAGTTGGTGTGCTGAGGGCAAGGGCATAGGTTGAGAGATTTTCCAACTGCCGAGACAGGTGGCGTCTTGCTCTCTCTAGGTCGGCCTGTAAGACCGTGGGCTCGGTTCTCACTGCATCGCTGATCTGTTGCTCCAGGTCAAACGCAGAAAGAACCCCCTGAAGCCGTTGGCTCAAGGACATCTTTCAGTACTACGAGAGAAGTTTGCGTTTTGACTCACTTCGACCCCTATTAGACAGGGCATCTTTCGGATATGCTTGATCCTAGTCTTATGTCTAAAGCTCCTGACCGTCTTGTCACCAGCGACGATCTCAAGCGGCTGAAGTGGCGATGCATCGGCCCCGCCCTCATGTCGGGCCGAGTAGCCTGCATGGCCTTTGAACCCAACAACTCGAAGTGTTTTTACGTCGGATTCGCTTCAGGGGGCCTGTGGCGAACCGAAAACCGCGGTGTCACCTTCTCACCTCTCTTCGATGACCAAGTGACTTCCAGCATCGGCAGCGTTCAATCCTGCGATGCCGGCTCTGAATGGTCTGGCTGGACCAAAGAAGAAAAGAAGGAGAAATCGAAGAAAGAGTTGGAGAAAGCTGGCAAAGGCAAAATTGTCTGGGTCGGAACCGGTGAAGGCAACGGTCGAAACTCCTCCTCATGGGGTCACGGCGTCTACCGAAGCACAGACCGAGGATCTTCTTGGACTCACTGCGGTCTTGAGGCCACCCACGATATCCCGAGCCTGGCTGCCCACCCGACTAACCCCGAAGTCTGCTATGTCGCCGCTTTGGGCCACCTTTGGGGAGAGAATCCCGAGAGAGGGGTCTACAAGACCGAAGACGGAGGAAAAACTTGGAAGCCAGTTCTTCAGGTCGACTCGCAGACCGGCTCTGTGCAGGTGATGATTGACCCCAAGAACCCTGAAACGGTCTATGCGGCCCTTTATGCACGCCGCCGCTGGGCATGGGGATTTGAAGGAATTTCTGATAAAGGTGGACTCTTTAAGAGCACCGATGGCGGCGCAACCTGGAAGAAGCTGACAAAAGGGCTGCCAACACGAGCCGGAAGGATCGGATTTGACATCTTCCCTGGAGATTCAAAGATCATCATTGCTACCGTACAGAGCGACGAGGGCGGCACGATCTCTATCCGAGACGACCGCAGCAAGTCCGGCGGCGTCTTCCGAAGCGAAGATGGAGGCGAGACCTGGACTCGATTGAGTCAGAGAACACCTCGAGCCTTCTACTTCTCAACTATCAAGTTCGACCCCAAGGATCACCAGAGAATCTATCAGTTGGGCTGGTATGTGGAGGTCAGCGATGACGGAGGCAAGACTTTCCGCACAGGCTTCGGCATGAAGATGCACGTTGACATGCACGCCTTCTTGGTTGATCCAGAAGACACAGATCATGTGATCAACGGCAGCGATGGCGGGGTTTATCAGAGCTTTGATCGTGGCAAGACCTGGCAGTTCCTCAACACCATGGCGGTGGGACAGTTCTACAACGTTGCTCTCGACAACAGCGAACCCTACCGCGTGATGGGTGGTCTGCAGGATAACGGCACATGGCTGGGCATCAGCAGCGGCACCAAGGTTGCCGACAAGGATGACGGCGATGACACCAAGACAGGCATCACCAATGCTGACTGGCACCACATTTTGGGCGGCGATGGATTCCATGCCGACTTTGATCGAGAAGACCCCGACATTCTTTATGCTGAGTGGCAGGGAGGCAACCTCTGTCAGATCAACCTCAAAACTGGAATCAAACAGAGACTGACTCCAGAGCCGATGGAAGGCCAAAGGCGCTTTAGGTTCAACTGGAACAGCCCCTTCTTTGTCTCTCACCACGATCCCAAGTCCATCTATCTTGCTGGAAATCACGTGTTCAAGGTGGCCACTAGGGGGGGAACATGGCAGAGAATCAGTGGTGACTTGACTCGGGATGACCAAATCAAGTCCGATACGACAGGTTCCGCGGCTGAAACCTACGGCACGGTGGTGACCTTGGCTGAATCTGAAGTTAAGAAGGGCATCCTCTGGGCAGGTTCAGATGATGGATTGATTCATCTGACTCAGGATGGGGGCAAGACTTGGGTCAATGTCACTCCAGAAAATCTGGTCAAAGAGAGGTACGTCAGCCGAATTGAGGCCAGCCACACCGAAGCTGGCACCTGCTACGCTTCCATTGATGGCCATCGATCTGACGACATGGACCCCTGCGTCTTGATGACAAAGGATTCCGGAAAGACTTGGACAGACATCACCTCAGACCTGCCAAAGGGCTGGAGCGTGAAGGTGGTACGTGAAGACAGGTGGAACCCAGAGGTTCTTTATGTCGGCACGGAGAACTCTGTTCACATGTCATTGAATCGAGGTGGATCTTGGATCAAGATCAATGGCAAGTCTCTACCCACCACCCCGGTCGATGACATTCAGCAGCATCCTGTCACCCGGGACATTGTTTTGGGAACCCATGGCCGCAGCATTTGGGTCTTGGATGACGCCAGCATGATGGCGGAAATTGGGAAGGCTGCCGACGCTGACTTCCATGCCTTTGATATTCTGCCAGCCAAGCCGAAGCACTTCTTGAATTACGGTGGTCTCTGGACTGATCAGATCTTTAGAGCCGAGAACAGACCGATGGGAGCTGTTATCAACTATTGGCTAAAAGAGTACACGGGCGATGAAGTGAAGATCTCGATCGAAAATGAGAAGGGTCTTGAAATCGCTTCGCTGACTGGAACCGGCCACAAGGGACTCAACCGCGCGGTTTGGAATCTTCAGCCGAAGGAAGAGCAGACACTGCCTGATGACGGAAGGGATATCATGTTCCAGCCATTCCTTGTTTCAGCAGGGACCTACAAGGTTAAGCTGACCTGCGGAAAGCTGAAGTCTGAGAAGACGGTAACCGTACTTCCTCAGGAAGGCTGAGTCGGCCTTAAGGGAGGAGACTTCGAAGGCTGACTCCTTCGAGGTCTCCTCCAGATCAAGGCAGCAGTTCCACAGATCAATGCGCTGGCGACTCCGCCCGTCAAAGCGAGAACAACCGCCCGTTTCGTGTTGTTCCTGAAATCCCTCTGGATTGACTTGTCAACCGTCGCATAGGCGAACTTGGCTTCTTTGAAATAGGCAGGAAAGTGGGCCGCTGGAAGAACGGGAGTGTCCTTGGCGGCGGGTTCTCTTGTGAAGATAAGATAGGCCGTACTTGTTGTTGGTCCTTCTGAGAGAGACAGCAGGTATCTATTGTCTGGCGCCTTGTAAAGCTTGGTGGCATTTACTGACTGACTGACAGGAATTGTCACTGCGACTTTAGTTTCGTTGGGAATCTGCTGGACAAGCAGGCTGACCAGACCCATGATTGATACCCAGCCTGCAAAGTTGAGAAGACGACCAAAGGTGAGGGCGTAGCCATTTCGGGCTCCCTGAACTCCTAACCAAGTCGACCAAGCAGTAAAGCCTAGGCAGAGGGCCAGTATAGCTGCGTGGCTAAGGGCGCCTGAAATGAAGCTGTAAAAGAAAAAGGAGGCGAGCAGGCCTATGCCTGTGGCGAGAATGTTTAACTTTCTGCCCGGAGAGTTGATCGAAGCATAGGGTCTTGCGATTTCGGCGGGGGAGCCCAAAGCAGCAATGGCAGCAGCCTCTGCTTCAACCTCGCTTAGGCCCATTTCTAACAACTGGGCACGCCGCTCTTCAATATGGAGTTCTAGCTCCTGCCGAATCAGCTCGGATTCGGCAGGCAGAACATAGTCCCTCAATTCGATTGCCAGTTCATCAAAGAACTGCTGATTGAGGGAAGATTTCATCAGCCCTTCTGCTGATCAGCGATGTTTAGAAGGCGGCCCATGAGGTCAACGAAGCTTGTCCACTCCTTGCGGCGAGTTTCAAGTCGAGTGGCACCTTCTTCAGTCAGGTTGTAAATTCTCTTTGCAGGGCGACCCGGATCGGTCCAAACCCATTCACCGGCGATGCAGTTGTCGGTTTCGAGTTTGCGAAGAGCGGGGTAGAGACGTCCTTCACCGACAGAAAGAAGTTCAGGATCAAGGGCATTGAGACGCTGACAGATCTCGTAGCCATGGGCAGAGCCGGACTTCAGACTGGCGAGAATAAGAGTCTCCAAATCACTTCGAAAAGCCATGAGTAAATGATACATCATAGGGAAAGGTAGGAAAGCAATGTCCCAGCGATTTTTTTTCTCGGATTTATCGCTCTTGACCCATGTAAGCATATGCTTAATTGTACTGCTGTAGTCAGCTGCCAAGGGTCGAGGGCAAAAAGTCGTACAATTGCCTTATGAGGTTCGGAATTCTGCCGATCTTGGCCGCAGGAGTTTTTGCCGCTGCCTGTGCGCTCAGCCCTTCAGATGACACGAAAGAAAAGGAATCTCAGCCAGTTGGCCTGGCAATTCTGGATTACCACGCTTTGCATTGTGAAAAGTGTCATGGCGCTGAAGGTGAGCTCCACAACTTAGGATGGACAAAAACAAAAACTGAAGATGAGCTTCTTGACATCCTCTTTCAGATGGTCACTTCATACTCCGGTCAGCCACGAATGACTCCTCTGCACGAGCAGGCTTTCGCTTCAATGCACCGAGCCAATGGTCAGCAGGAGCCGTGGGGGAGCTTGATAGAAATCAAAACTGGCAGCCTGGTTTTTGAATCTGTCAAGGATGCCAAGCTTGAAGCCGAACTCTTAGGAAGCAGTTTGAAGGTTGAAAAGACAGAGGCCGAAGTTAAGGGCCTCGCAAGAAAGATGCTTCGTTGGGTTGCCACTCTGCCAGAAGGGTCTGACTGGCGTCAAGTCAAAGTGACTTTGACACAAGGTGAAGGGGAGAAGCAGAAGAAAGTTTCCTGGCTGCTTAAAGAATCCTCTTTCTCTCATTGGAAAAAGCTTCCGGCTACAGGCGGCAAAGACTGAAGCTCAAGACAAAAAGAAAAAGAGCCTTCTCCTACTAAGGGAAGGCTCTTTGTTTTGCCCCAAAAGGTGTTTAGGGCTTTCTCACTGCTGTCTTCGGGGCAGGTCGGCCCAGAAGAGAAGCGAGATCAAAAGCTCCTCCACTGCTGCCGCCGCCACCAAGAGTTTCCATGGCGTTCAGGGCCTTTCCGGCTCTGTCTCTCAGCTCTGCGTAATGAAGCTTGCTGGCAGAATCGGCTGGCTTAACCTTGCCCAGAGCGGTGTGAAGTTCTTTCAACTGAGCCCAGGCATAGAGGTTAATGTCAGACCGGCTGCTGGTCTGCTTGATACCCATGTCAATGATCTTGTCAAGATAGGCACGGTGCAGCTGACGTCGAAGCATGGAGACTTCAGAGTTGGTCCAAAGCTCGCTCCACACTGCTGTTCCCATCTTCTCGAAGACTTCTTTGACCGTCAAGGGCTTCTCACCAGGAGCAGACTTCCAGTCAAAGTTCATGATTCGGCTCAGAGTTCCGCGGCTGAAGGCGGCATTAAGTCCGGCCTGCTGAACTGCGGCAATCTGGTCCATCACGGCGTAGTCGTCGTAAGAGGCCAGCATAGCTTCTGTGAAGCCAGCCTTCGGGTTCTGCTGGAACATTCGGTAGTAGCTTTTGGGGAAGTTAAAGACCTTCTCATCGAAAATCCCCTTCACAATCAGATCCAAAGCTCTTCTCTGATCTTTACCAGAGACTGGGTTGAAGGGGGCTCCTGCACCAGGATCACCCTTCTTAGCGAAGGTCCTGCGGACACCACCCAGGTAGCGAGTTGCACTTGAAACCGAGGAAGTGTAGAGGCTGAGAAGCCCGTTGAAGGCTCGCGTGAACTCGTAGTAGCTTTCTCCAAATCCTGGCTTTCTTTCGCCTAGAGTCATGAGAAGCTTGTGGGCCAGTTTAGACTCGGCTTCGTAGTAGGACAGAGGATCAGCGCTCATGTCGAAGCGGGCATTGAAGGGGTCAAGTCCATCTGCCTGCTCGTCTGACTGGTAGCCCAATCCCCATCTGGCGCCAAGAGCGGCGATAGGAGCGAGAACCTTTGCGTCGTCTTCCGGCTTGGTCGTTCCGGTGGGGAAGTAGCCGTAGCGGATAGCCCAGTAGTCGTAGTCACCCAGGTCCCTGCCGAAGAAGGGAACATTGGGGCGGCCGAGGGCCTGAGCATTGTAAGGAATGTAATCCATCACAGAAGCAGCCGTGTTGTGCTTCTGGACAAGAGCGGGATCAGCAAGCTGAGCCATGGTCAGCTGGTTGCTGGCCACAAAGTTGTGCCGAAGCCCAAGAATGTGACCCATTTCGTGCTGGATAACCGAGTAAAGGTACTCCTGCTCAAACTGAACAAGTCTCTCTGGAGCCATCGCTCCTTCCTTGGCCATGATTGCCATGGCTCCCATGGCAGCACGAGCCGCTGTTGCCTTCTGCAGATCGCATTTGGCGCAGGAGTGAGCGTGATCGGAATGCTTGTGGGCATCGCCAGAATCAATGGCGTCGAGCTTTGCGCGAGCGGCCTTAAAGGCTTCGGCAGGCTTAACCGTATCCCACTCGCCTTTAATGGCTCGAAGGAAGTTGGCATCTAGAGTAATGCTGGCGTTCAAGATCTCGCCTGTTAAAGGGTTGACCCTGAAGTTCGCCACGGCATAAGCGTCGCCAGGAGAGGCGACAAAGCGAACCACGTTGTAGCGCATGTCGGCGTGGTCAAACTCAGCCTTGTCAGGAATCTGCTTGACGACGACAGCGTTCTTGAAGCCAATCCTTTCAAAGGCTTTGTTCCAGCTGAGGATGGCATCGGCCACCGGCTTTCGATACTTCTCAGGGAAGGCGTTATCCACCCAGAAAGTGATAGGGGTGACGGGATCAGAAAGCTCCGCATTTGGTTCTTTCTTGATCAAGTTCCATCGTGTGATGTTTTGAACGACCTGATCTCTCTGATCAGGCCTGCTCAAGTCACGGTAAGCGGTCTGGAAGTAGCCGACTCTGCTGTCAGCCCTTCGCATCTGAAACCCGTTGTTGGTGGGGAGGGCAAAAAGGTTGTAGACAACCTGCACGGTCAATCCGCGAGGATCGGCTGTGGCAGGGAAGTTTGAACCGAGGACTTCTTCGAAGCCTCTTGCTGAACCTCTGCCGCTGAAGTTGAAAGAAACCTCTGCATAGAGGTTGGTCGGGAAGACCTTAAGTTCCTTGACGAAAGTCTTTTCTCTGTCTGGGCTGAAGTTTCCACCACCGCCTCCAAGCAAAGCAGCCAAGGATCCACCACCACCCTGAACCTTCTCAGAAAGCTGAGAAATGTTGCTCAGGAAGAGCTGAGAAATGTCGATAAGGACAGAATCTCGGTTTGGCTGTCGGCCCTCAATGTCGAAAGATTCGATGTAGGAATCTGAGAAGGATCTTTGAAGAACCCTTTCCATCTCTGCCGAGCCAGGTGCCTGCCAAGAGTAGTTAGGAACCTTGAGGAAGATTTTCTTGGTTGGTGTTTCTTCGAAGGTGAAGACGAGATCATTGACCGGGTCTCCAGCGACTACCTGGCTGGAATTTCCAGTCGAAGCAGTTGTCTGAAGGATAAAGAGCTGGCCAAGCTGGCTCTTTTTGATTTCAAGGAAGTGCCGTGTTCGTGATTCTTCAACCTTTCGGTAGAGGGTGAAAAGACCCTCAAACTTCTCCCATCCTTTGGTTTTGAAGTCAATAGAGTTCTTGTCTTCTTCTGGCTTTGGTTCAGCGGGCTTGGTTTCAGCCGGCTTGGTTGAATCGGGCTTCGTTTCGGCAGGTTTTGTATCCGCTGGTTGTACTTGTGCCGCCGCACCAAATAGGCTCCCGGAAGTTTTGGATCCTGCACTGGATAGCGAAGCGACGATTTCCTCTTCTGAACCAAAGTCGAATGGAACCTGCTCGAAGCTGTTTTCGGACTTGACGACATCGCCCGAGTTAAGCTCTACCCAGTGAATTCCTCGCCCCTTTATGCCTTTGCTGTCGGCCTCAGAATAAGAAAATTCAATCTTTGCTGTCTTTTCGCCCCCAACTGTTTCAAAGGCGACAAGCTTGTAGTTCGAAGTCCCTTCAAGAGTGCCCCAGTCCTTGTTGGCCGCAAACTTATGGCTCCAAGCACTGCCGACTGTCACAGCTTCCTGGGCATAGACCATCGATGTCGCCTGGCTGAGCCTGACGTTCAGAGTGTCAGATTCATCCTCTTCGGCACCTGTGGCGCCCTTTTCTTTGGTCGCGATGGTGATGCCACGAGAATTGAGTGTGTAGATCGATCCGTTTTCACCGGGATCGTTCTCTTCGTCCGGAAGATCCTCGCCGTTGATCTTGACCTTCTGAGTCAGAACAGTTAGATCGAATTCGACAGATCCATCTGCATTGACCTTGGTGACCTTTGTTTCGCTCGTTTCTTCTGAGTTGAGCTTCAGGGTCTCGCCTTGAAAGTTAACAGTGAAATCCGCTTTGCTGGCGTATTTGGCTGACTTGCCAACCTCGCCCTTCACCCTTAGAGTGACTTTTTCTGGAGCTTGGAGAGGCGCCGCCGAGACCACAATGGCCATGAGGGCGAGAAGGGGAACCGCCAAATGCAGGCGATTAGGCTGGGACAGCCGGGACATGGGTGAAATGATGGCAGATTTAAGGGCCAATCTCAGGCCGGACACACTCTTATTTTTCAGCATAGCGTCACTCTCAAACCCAGTGGATTTCTGCATCGCCGTTTAGTGACTGAATGTAGTTCAACTGTCCGTCGTGATAGCTAAGATGAATAAGCACCACCGAAGCAAGCTTGTAACGGCTCGTTTCGTTTTCGCCAATCATCACAGGGGCGATGAGTTCTTCATCCGAAAGACTGGCCAAAGCCTCCGTGACCTCTGAAACTGACTTGCTGACGAGATCAATCAGAGCCTCTTGACTGGCATGTTCTTCAGGAACAGTCGCCCAAGCTTCAAAGGGCCAAGGGCCAGGGTCGTCGCCCCTCAGTCTGGCTGCCACCCTTTGGTTGACAATGGCGACTTCGTATGAAAAGTCTGCCCCTTTTCGGGCCGCGCCACCCAAAGATGCTGTCAAGTGGTCTGTGGTCAGACTTTCAAGGTCTTTAACGTAGTCTTTGCCCGCGCCTTCGATAAGTTCAATAAGGCTGTCTCTGAAAGAAGACATAATCCCATCTTTACCGTTTCGGACACCGAATTGTTACTGGCACATGGCAAAAACCCGAATTCTGCCCAAAGAAAAAAGGGGGACTCCCGAAGGTGGATCGAGGGTGATCCTGATTGTTCTTCCTCGCTGCGAATTGTTCAGCCTTAGATGACAGGAATCCTGGGCCCATCGGTTCTGTCGGTCCTGATGAGGGGCATGCCACCAGCCGGCGACCTCGTCGTCGAAAAACACCCTGGCTCTCTGAAGCCCATGAAAAGCGTCGAACGCTCTTTCGATAATCAGAATCTGGGCCTCTGGTGGGATGGTCACATTCCAAAAAGCTCTGTTGAGATGACAGAAGACTGGCTGCGAAAGGAGTTCACCGCGTCCGTTTCTAGCCTCTAGAATTTCGATCTGACTTGCTCTTTCAACTGAAAACCCCACTTCTTCGATTCCAGTCTGGTCTGCTGGATAGAACTCGGCAAGCTTAACTAGTTGTGCGGAGATATAAAAGCAGGATAAGGCCTTATCTGCCTTGAAGCCTTTCCAGAAGGGAAGAATGCATCGCCCCATTTCAGGAGCAAAGCTGATTGGGCGAGCATCCTGGTTCAGTTCTATCCGGCAGTCTTGAACCTCCACCCAGCCCATTCCATCAGACTCTTTTCGAATCGACATAGGGTCGAAAAAATCATCTGGCGTGTGTTTCGCTGCCGCCCAACCCCACAAGCCTTCGACTGATTCGGTCGTCACAAGCAGTTGATCCCCCGAGAGGATTCTTAAATCTTCTGGAAACTTGCCCAGAAGGCTAAATCTCCAGCCCTTGCCCTCAAGGTCGCAAACCACCTGGTTTTCATCGCCAGAACGGTAGAGCGCCACCGGAGGAATACCAAGGGCACAATCGAGAATTGGCAGTTTGTGCATGAGGAGGGCCAGCAAGAATACCGAAGATAGCTTTAGCATGAGCTTTGGCGCTCCTTCAACTCCAACCACACCTAAGCTTCTGATTCAGAGGCGACACCCCAGTGCCTTCAAAGTGTGTCCGGTCTGCCAAATGCTGAACGTGAAAGAGAACAAAACATGCTGCTGCTGCTCTTGGCACGGCAAGTTCGAGCACGAAAGTCATATTGTCCAGCTGAGAATGTGGCAGCTCGTCAACGACAGCGACGAGCTTCAGATTCTGCTTCTCAAAGAGCTCCGGGTTACTCCTTGGTCCAATTTTGTTCACAAGTTGAAGCTTCTCTTTCGAAGGCGTCTTGACCTACGGGCCTGAGGCTGATTCGGCCCTCTCTCCCGGGGTGGCTGTAGGATCAGCGGCATAATCAAGGAGAGACAGCCTCACATGCCAGTCACCTCCGAAGCAGTTCTCGAAGCCCTTAAGGTCGTTCAAGACCCCGATCTTCACCGAGACATTGTCTCCCTTGGATTCATCAAGGATCTTGAGATTCAAGATGGATCAGTTTCCTTCAAAATTGAACTCACCACGCCTGCCTGCCCGGTGAAAGAGGAGTTGGAGGCCCAGGCTTACGCCGCTGTTAGTGCTGTTGAAGGGGTGACAGATGTCGCCATTGAAATGACCGCGAGGGTTCGCACGAGGGATTCTCAGCAGGAGGATCTGCTGCCAAACGTCAAGCAGATTATTGCCGTCGCAAGCGGTAAGGGTGGAGTTGGCAAAAGCACGATCACAGTCAATCTGGCCGTAGCTTTGGCCAAAACTGGCGCAAAGGTTGGACTGCTTGATGCAGATATCTATGGCCCCTCGATTCCTCTCATGATGGGATGCAGTGGAGAGCGCCCCCTGACCCGCGAAGGCAAAATCATGCCGATTGAGAGGTTCGGGGTGAAGATGATGTCGATCGGTTTTCTTCTGGAAGAAGGCCAGGCGGTTCTTTGGCGTGGCCCCATGGTGGCAGGGACGGTGAAGCAGCTTCTTTCAGATGTCAATTGGGGAACTCTGGACTATCTTATCGTCGACCTTCCCCCCGGAACTGGCGATGCCCCCATGTCTTTGGCTCAGCTGGTGCCCTTGACCGGAGTAGTCCTCATCACCACACCTCACAATGTAGCCGCCAACATTGCCGGCAAAGCAGCTGCGCTCTTTAAGAGACTGAACAGCCCGATCTTGGGAGTCATTGAAAACATGGCAACGATGATCTGTCCCAGCTGCGGAGAAGAGGTGCCTGTTTTCAAAGGCATGAGGGGAGAAGAACTTGCTGCTCAGTTAGGAACGCCTTACTTAGGTTCGATTCCTATGGACCCTATGGTCAGTGAAGCGGCAGATAGAGGGGTTCCATCCTTGATCGCCTATCCGGAAAGGCCACAGGCAGATTCAATTGGGAAGATCGCTGGCAGACTGGCAGCTCAGGCTTCGATTAGAGAAGTAACGACAAGCCAGACGAATGAAGGTCAATTTCGACCAGTCTGACTTGAACATCGCTCTAGGCTAAGAGAGGGGTTGATCGCTTCGGTCCATCTCTCGTCTGTCCCTGGCTCAGTTTTGCCGCCAAGGTTTGATGTGCCTTTGAGGGCACGAGTCGGTCTAGATCTTGGGCTTCTGAGGGAATCTCGAAGGAACCTGCTTTGACCTTGGCCGCAGTTGCGACAAGCTCAACCCTTTGCGATGCTTGGGAGCCCAAAATTTTAGAGGCCAAAGCACTTGCAGAAGGTTCGTCTTGGTCAGAAGAACTTGCTGAGATCGAAACATGATCGGTCAGGACTTCGAGGGACAAAACTTTCAACTGTCCGTCTTCGCCGATGGTGGCAAAAGGAGCATTCTGTGGAGCAGCCTCAAAAGATGAAGCCACCTGAACGATGATCTCTTCGCTCAAACGAGTCAAGATGGTTGTCGACTCTGATGTGAGGGCTGAGACGAGCTGAGTTTCGGGACCAGCCAGCGAAGCAGACTCTGTGGTCGAAGAGCTAAGACCTCCCAAGAACCAAACAGCTATAGCCGCCCCTGCAAAAAATGCAAGAAAACGGTCTAGAAACTGGCCCCTCTGTTTAGGAGAATCGATAATGGCAGTCAAGGCAAAGCCCCCGAACTAACACCAGAAATAGTGACAGATGCGCTTTTCTGGCTCAAAGTAATGAGTCAAAAATCGTGCCAGAGTTATCCACATTTAAATGCGGGGCGACTTTCCAAATGAGAAGCACGGCCCGACGCTGAGTTAGAAGGTGAGAAATTGTTTGTTTTCCCAGCAACTCTGCGGGCTGTTGTAGATGCCAGCTGCGGAAGAAACCTAGAGCAAGAGAGTGAGTTTAAGCCCTGTCCCGCAGGTTGGCGGAGACAGGGTCTTTTTTTGTCTAAAGCTGCCTTAGCGGGGATTAGGAGCAGCTGGCACGGGCGGACGATAGAGGCCAGGAGCTCTCTGCTTCTGTTGTGGGAAAGATCTGCCAGACTCTTTCACACGTTTTTCCAGCCCACTAATCCGCTTATCTGTATCCGGGTGAGTTGAGGCCCATTCTCCAGGACCCTTTCTGCCTCCATATCCTTCTTTCAGCACCTTGAAGACATCAACCATGCCTTGAGGATTAAAGCCGGCCGTTGCCGCTAAGTCAAAGCCGACTCGGTCCGCTTCGTTTTCGTGCTTTCGAGAGTAGGGAAGACCAACTAGGAAGGCATCTGCAAGACCCGCCATATCATAGGCGGTGCTGCCTGCATTAAAAATTGAAAGAAGCACAACGATTCCCAGCTGCCTTTTGGTTTGGTCAGCGTAGGCACTTGCCCAATGCTGATTCCGAACATGGATGATTTCGTGCGCTAGGATTCCAGCCACCTGATCTTCAGTCTGCAGACGATCCAAAAGACCAGTGTGGAAGTAGATGGGTCCACCAGGAACTGCAAATGCATTGAGTTCCTTGTTTTCAATCACATCAAAGGTGTATTCAAAAGGGCGGTTCTTTCGCTCAGCTTCTGGAATCTTTGCCACGAGTGCATTGCCGAGTCTCCTGATCTCAATGACCCGAGGATCGTTGTCTGGAAGCACCTTTTCTTCCTTTGCCAGTTGAGTTTTCAGCTTCTTCCCAAGAGCTATCTGATCCTTGATGGAGGGGCGGAAGGGATCTGCCTGAACTGATGCTGTCGTGAGCAGCACGCAGGCAGCCAAAACAGGGGTCAGGCGATGATTCATGGTTGTTTTGACGCAGGGGCCTTCGGCAACGTTCCTACGACTCACGGGACAAAGCTGGCAAATATGCTTTTCGAAAGTCCTGTTCAGAAAGGAATCTAAGTGGCGAAGGGGAATTTGGAACCCCATTTGAGGATGTCAAACATGAAGCGCAGAAATCAGGGCTTTACCCTCGTCGAAATCATGATCGTTGTCTTGATCATCGGAATTCTCTTGGCTATCGCCATTCCGAACTTCATCAAGGCAAGACAGAACAGCCGTCAGCAGACCATCATCGCCAATCTCAAGCAGATCGAGAATGCCAAGGAGCAGTGCGCCATGGATAA
This sequence comes from Synechococcus sp. UW140, assembly GCA_943369295.1. Classification (GTDB taxonomy): domain Bacteria; phylum Armatimonadota; class Fimbriimonadia; order Fimbriimonadales; family Fimbriimonadaceae; genus JAKRSE01. Next base: position 377,930 of record CALRMU020000003.1, read on the forward strand.
GGGCCTCAGCAATGGCGGAACCACTGGCTGCGCCCAGGCTGACCTGACCAACGCTACCAACGGCTACATGAAGTCTTGGCCTGCCGGTCCTGTCGCTGGCACTTACGTCGTCAACGCTGTTGGCACCGCACCCACTTTCCAGAGCAAGTCCTCTGATCAGTGGGCCACCGACGCCTCTGGTCTGTAAGAGTTCGAAATCTAGGTTTCCTCAATCAGGCAATCGTCAATCGCTCTCCTTCCAGCTGCTGGAAGGAGAGCCTTTCATTTATCAGGGCCTGCCTCTATGACTCGCCCTACATTCAAACTCGAAGGTACAGTTGATTTAATGAAGACAGCCGAGGCAGGAGAGAGGATTCTTAGCGAAGTCCGAAAAGTGGTGATCGGTCAAGACTCTGCTCAGGAACTAGTTCTCGCTTCGATCCTAGCCGACGGCCATGTGCTTCTTGAAGGTGTGCCGGGGCTGGCTAAAACCCTTTTGGTGAGGGTGATGGCCAAGGTTTTGGGCCTGGATTTTAAGCGGGTCCAGTTCACCCCTGACCTCATGCCCAGCGACGTCTTGGGCACCAACGTCTTTGACCAGCGCAATGCCGACTTCACCTTGAAGAAGGGGCCAATCTTCACTTCAATTCTGCTGGCAGACGAAATCAACCGAACTCCCCCTAAAACTCAAGCTGCCCTGCTTGAGGCAATGGAAGAAAGGCAGGTGACGATTGACGGCAACAGCATGGCTTTGCCTTATCCTTTCCTAGTTTTTGCCACCCAAAACCCAGTTGAGTTCGAAGGCACCTACCCCCTGCCTGAGGCGCAGCAGGATAGATTCCTCCTCAAGGTCGTTCTTGGCTACCCACAGGATTCCGAAGAGATTCAGGTTCTTCAGAACTTCCACAAGGGCTTTAGGAGTCAGAAGCTTGAGCTCGCCGACCTGCAGGCAGTCAGCTCGGAAGCAGAGCTGAGAGAGATCCGAGAAGAAGTCAAGTCAGTGACGATCGAAGACAAGATGTTCCGCTACATCTACGATATCGTGGCTGGAACCAGAAAGCACCCCGAGATCCTGGTCGGAGCATCGCCTCGAGCTGGCTTGGCCTTGGTGAGCTGCAGTCAGGCTATTGCCGCTCTGCGCGGTCGAAACTTTGTGATTCCGGATGACATCAAGGATCTTGCTCTGCCTGTGCTTCGACATAGAATTCTGCTGAGGCCAGAGGCAGAAATTGAAGGTCAGACCGTCGATACGGTCGTGAGAGGACTGGTTGAGACCCAGGTTGTCCCCCGCTAAAGCCGGACAATCTACAACTGAGTGAGAGTCCTCTTTTTAACCAGACAGCGCAAGGGCGCCATCGCCTCTGCCTGTCAGACCCTGGCTGATGCCCTCGACGAGTTCAACGTCGAGGTCGTGATTGATGAGGCGTCTTCTTGGATACCCGAGAAGACCGGCTGGCTGGTGGACAGAGGAGTCACTAAAAAGGTGAACGAGGCGGTTCGGGGATTCGATCTCGTTCATGCCTGGGGCTACCGAACAGCTTGGGCCTGCAGCGAGGCATTCTATGTCCGGAAGCCCTGGGTTTACACTCAGCTTGATCCGCCTCGGACAACCAACTCTCAACTGATCGACCGGCTTAACGCGGCTCGGCAGGGCTACGTCTCCTGTCGACTGATCAAAGAGGCTCTCGTTAAGGCAGAGACTCTGCACGTTAGAGTCATGGATGCCCCCGTTGCCGAACCTCCAACCTTCAGCAAGCTTGATGAGAGAAGGAGGCTCGGTCTTGATCCTGATGCCACCGTTCTCTTGGCTTCCGGTGCTTGGGGGTCAGAAGGTGGGCTGACCGACGCCATTGAGGCTGTCTCACAACTTCTTCCTGTCATGCCAGGTGTGACCCTTGTCTTGGCGAACTTAACCGGAAGCAAGAGCGATATTGAATCCGCCTGCAGTGTGGCTCCAGATAGAATCAAGATCATTGGCGAGCAGCCCAGCCTGCTGCCTTGGATCGCGGCGAGTGACCTCGTGGTCGTTCCCAAGCGTAGGGGTGGTGTCAGCATCACCGCACTTGAAGCAATGAGCCTGGAAGTTCCAGTTATTGTAAGGCGAGGAACAGGGACTGATGAGGTTGCTGTCGATGGCCTCTCTGCTTTTTACTATTCAGATGAGGATTCGCTTTCGACTCGGATCGAGTCGATCATGTCCAACACCTTGACAAGAGATGCAGTCGGACGATCGGGCCGCACCAGGGTGGAAGACAGTCATTCTGCTTCTGAAATCGCTGGCCTGCTGGCGAGCCGCTATAAGCAGATTCTTGATCGCTAACATTTAGGTTCAAATGAGGTCTGCGGCGGTATCATCCTCCTCATGCCCGTCGCTTCAGTTCTCTTGGCAGCCAGTTTGGCCCTTCAGCCCGGTCAAGCTGGCTTCTTTGAGATTCAGCCCTCCCTGACCAGTCATTCAGTTCAATCGCGCATGGGCCGCATTGATTACGATGCCCATGCTGCTCAGCTGGTGCTTAAGGGCACTGAAGGCGAAGCTGAAGTGCGTATGTTTTACGTGGCCTACAGCAAGAAAGGAGCTGACCACAAAACTAGACCGGTGACTTTCTGCTTCAATGGCGGGCCGGGCAGTGCGACCATTTGGCTGCACATGGGCGGGCTTGGGCCAAGAATGGCTCCTCTCAACGACGACGGCACAATGCCAAGGCCGCCATTTCATGCAGTCGAGAACCCCGACACTTGGCTCGATTTCACCGATCTCGTTTTCGTCGATGCTCCTGCCACAGGATTCAGCCGACTGCTTAAACCAGAACTGCGAAGCAAGTACTTTGGTGTTCGGCCGGATATTGCCGCCTTCACTGCTTTCACAAAAAGCTGGCTGACCGAGCACAAACGCTGGAGCTCACCTCTTTTCCTAGCGGGAGAGAGCTATGGCGGCATTAGAGGATCTGGCCTCAGCCGAAGTCTTTTTGATGCCGGAGTAGCTGTAAATGGGTTCATCAGCATCTCTGGCACGAACAACTATATGACCCTGCGAGGCTTAAGAGGCAACGATTCAACTTTCATCGGGTTCTTTCCCTCACTTGCAGCCACTGCTTGGTACCACGGCAAGCTGGACAAGCGATTTAAGACTGTAGAAGCCGTTGTTAAAGAGGCCACAGAGTTTGTTGAAAACGACTATGCGGTTGCTTTGGTGAAGGGTGATTCGCTCTCGGCCAAGGAAAAGGACAAGGTCGCTGCCAAGATGTCCGAGCTGCTTGGCCTGCCAAAGGAGTACTGCCTTGGATCGAACCTGAAGGTTTCTGAAGGAGCGTTCTTCAAGGAGCTTCTTAAGGAGAAGAGACTGACCGTGGGGCGTCTTGATTCTCGGATTGTCGGCAAGGAAGAGTTTGCCGTTGGTCCCCAGAGAATCAGCGACCCCAGCAACGATGCCATCACATCGCCTTATCTCTCCTCGCTCCGCGACTATCTGCAGAAGGATCTGGGTGTCAAAACCGAAATGGATTACAACGTCTTCGGCAATGTCAGCCCCTGGATCAATCCAGAAGGAACCTTTGCGGAAACAGGGTCAGATCTCAGGACAGTCTTAGCCGCCAACAAACACTTTAAGGTGCTTTACGCTTCCGGCTATTACGACCTTGCCTGCCCCTTCTATGCGACGATTTTTACTGTCAACCACATGGGCTTGGATGACGAGACAAGGAAGCAGATTTCCTATACCTTCTATCCGGCTGGCCACATGATGTACATCGAAAAGGGTTCCCGCAGGAAGCTGACCGATGATGTCAGGACCTTCGTAGCCAACGCCCTCAAGGGATCGTAGGAAGGGGCAGGATGACCAAAAAGGAAAAGAGGCTGGTCCTTTTTGGACTGCTTGGCTGGAGCCTGTTTTTGGTCCTTGGAATCATCTGGCTTTCCTTTGGTGGATTAGGGCCTGGACTCCTGAAGCGGGTTCAGGCCAACTGGAATCCGCCTCGTCCCAAGCAGTCAGAGCTTTCTAAGCCGACGCAGAGAGCGATTGCCAAGTATTGGAAAAGAGGAGGGAAGTATGTATGGGGCAGAAACGACTGCTCTGTGTTCGTTCTCGACTATCTGAAGGCCAGAGGTGCGCCTGTCACCTATCGCATGACGACTCATTCAATGAGTCAGCCTAACCAAATGGCTCCATTAGGCTACGCTCCAGGCGAGCCAACCGACGCAAAGGAGTTCATTTTTGTCGCTCGCTACCTTAATGCTAACCGTGAGTGGCGCGGCCATACCGGAATAGGAGTCTTTTACAAGAACCACCGATGGTACGTTCACAACGCTGCTAATCCCGGAGGATTGGTCATTGAGGATGAGAAGCAGTTTTCCGATCGGATGAAAGAGGTGGGAATATCGCTGGATGCGATGACCTACTATCCCATGCCCTCCCTTAACGAAGGGTAGTGACCCTCAGAATGGCTTGTCGACGGGAGGAATTGGCCGCGAGTACTTCGGCGGCACCAGTCTCTTTGCGACAGCGGCTACATCGAACTGAATGAAGACATAGAAGAAAAGTGTCCCGACCAGCACGAAGACGCCGACCCCGGAAATGTCTTGAAAGTTGCGGAAGAGCGAAAGGAAAGCGGCAAAGCCACCCACCGATGTGCAGAGGATCAGGGCCAGAACCATGCCTCCCATAAAGCACGCGCCTTTCACCGTCTGACCAAGAATGATGTGACCCAGACCAGGCATGAACACGGAGATCAGGGACGCCATTTTGCCTGAAGCAAAGGTGCCAACATCATTGCTGGTGATCATCTCTGGATTCACCAGAGGCACTTGGCCTAGAATGAGCTCAGCGTATTTAGCTTCAAGATTGTTGTGTCCCGGAGCCAGCTCAAGTCCTCTTTTGTAGGCCTCCTTTGCCTCCCCTTTTCTGCCCATGGCCATCAAGGCATCTCCTTTGGCCTCCAAGACACCAGGGGACTTGGGAGCGAGAACCAAGGCCTCCTCGACCAAAGCCATTTCCTGCTTGTGGTCGCCCCTCATCGCGGCGATTTTGGCATCACGAACCAGCTGCTCAACTTTGGCAGGGCCAGTGGGCGATGAGAGGGGTTGTAAAGGATCCATAACCTTGTATCTACTGGACGCTGATCAGTCCTCGTCTGTCACAACAAGTGTTTCATCCAACGGAAGTTCGTTCCACAGGCTTTCCAGATCATAGTACTGGCGCTTTTCTTCAAGCATCACATGAAGAATCACATCGCCAAAGTCGACCAGGGTCCAGCCATCTTTGCCAGAGGGATCTTTCTTCCTCAGAGGCTTGATGCCGATTGCTCTGGTTTTTTCGATCACTCTCTCTGCGATGGCTTCGGCATGCACCTGGCTGTTGCCAGAGCAGACGACCATAAAGTCGGTTACGGAAGTTTTTCCTCTTACTTCAAGAGTCTCGATTCTTTCTGCCTTCATGTCGTCGCAGAATTCGACGATCTGTTCAGCTCTCTGCTTTGATGTCAATCTTGTGTCACCTGTTCTTGTGCCTGGCTAGCGTAGAGTCCGTTCTCCCGAATGTACTCGGCAACGGCATCTTCTAGCCAGAGCGAAGGATCAGATCCTATGCGGATATCTGACCGGATTTGAGTCGAGGAGAGAGTGTTGGCCTTTACCGTCAGCTCTTCAATCTGCTCTGAAAATGTTATCGGAAGTCCAGCCTTCAATCCTCCCAGTCTATCTGGAGGTCGAATAGCAACAACGAACTTAACCATTCTGGCTAAACGTTCCGCCTGCTTCCATTCCGTGATCCTCTTCATGGCATCCGAGCCAAGAATCAGAAACCACTTGGTGGTGGGCTCGATGAGAGACAGCTCTTCAACGGTTTCTACCATGTAGCTCGGGCCAGTTCGGTTGATTTCGATATCGCTGTAGGCGAACTTATCGTGACCACTGGTCGCCAGCTTCACCATCTCCAGTCTCTGCCGGGGAGTTGTAAAGTTTGTGCCCTTGAGAGGATTTTTGAAAGCGGGAATCCATAGCACCTCATCCAGTTCAAACTGCTCCAAGGCAGCTTCGGCCAAGGTGTTGTGAAAGAGATGGGGAGGATCGAACGTTCCGCCCAAAATTCCAACCTTTCTCATGCCATTCTCCTAATCTTCGATGGATTTACCATTCTGAGAAGCTGAACTCCCAATCGTCAATTACGACAGAATCGCCTTCTTTACATCCTGCCTGCTTCAGAGCTTCGATAACTCCTTGGCGCTCAAGCTTGCGGTGCAGGTGCCGAATTGCATCGTTGTTTGTCAGGTCGGTCATATTGACCATCCTTTCGATGCGCTTGCCTCGAACCACGTATTCGTCAACTTCAAAGGTGATCTCAAAGACCGGCTCATCTGACGGTCTGGTTGGACCGGTCGGAGTGAGGACGATGGGGACCTCTTCGGCTTCGGCTCTTTCAATCTCAGCAAGAATTTTGTACAGCAGAGGCTGAACGCCTTGACCCGTGACACCAGAGATAGCAAAAATCGGCCTCTCGGTGGTGGCAAACTTCTCCATGACTGCTTCCAAGTCACCAATCATCTCAAGATCGATTTTATTGAGAGCGATGATTCTCGGCCTCTTGTAAAGATCTTCTGAGTACTGCTTCAGTTCCTCTTCGATGAGAAGATAGTTCTCATAGGGGTCTGTTTCATCAAGAGGGAAGGCATCGACCACATGGATCAGAATCTTGGTCCGTTCTGTGTGCTTCAGAAACTGGTGGCCAAGGCCGTGACCTTCGCTGGCTCCTTCAATCAATCCCGGAAGATCGGCCATGACGAAGCTGCGGTTATCCACGACTACAACCCCGAGATTGGGGGTGATTGTAGTGAAGGGGTAAGAAGCTACCTTTGGCTTCGCGCGGCTGACCTGGCTCAGCAGGGTTGATTTGCCTGCATTGGGAAGACCAACCAACCCGACATCGGCAAGCAGCTTGAGCTCCAGCTTGACCTGAACTTCTTCGCCTGGCTCGCCTCTCTCGGCGAAAGTTGGAGTCTGTCGTACAGAACTAGCAAAGTGGAGGTTGCCAAATCCGCCTCGTCCGCCTTTGCAGATGACAAATCTTTGTCCTTCATGACCAAGGTCGGCTAAGACCTCGCCATCAAGCATATCGGTCACGATTGTGCCGATGGGAACCCTGATTTCAAGGTCTTTACCATCTCGCCCCGCTTTGTTGCTGTGTGCTTTTTCACCGTCCGTGCCTCGGTACTCGGTGCGGCCCTTGAATTCAAAAAGCGTTCTTAAGTGGCGGTCGGCAATGAAAACGACGTCGCCGCCCTTTCCTCCGTTGGCGCCATGAGGTCCGCCACGGGGCACATGCTTCTCGCGGTGGAAGGTGGCAGAGCCATCTCCTCCACGGCCAGAACCAAGAGTAATTTCAACTTCGTCTAAAAATGTCATTCGTCGCCCTCCTCTTCCGGAGGTCCAAACATGCCCTTTAGGGGAGCAATGGTGACTTGGCGTTTAACCAAGTCGATCTTCTTCACAAACTCTTTGATGCAGGGGACCATCGCAGAGCCTGAAACGAGTATGTCGTACATGGGAAGTCGGTCGACAGAATCGACGACTCCCAAAATCTCACCGGTCTTCTGATCGACCAATTCGAGACCAATGAGGTCTCGGGTAAGAAAGGTGTCTTTCTTCAGTTCAGGACGCTCCTCTTCGGGCAGGGTCAGAAGAGCCTTGACGAACTTCTTTCCCTCCTCTGGAGTTTCGATTCCTTCAAACCGAATTCTAGCCTGACCCAGATGCCAAGCGGTATTGACGATTTTGCGATTGACGCCATCCAAAAACAGAACCGCCCCGGGCGCAAAACGCTCGGGGAAGTCCGTGCGGGGCTCCACTTTAAGGGCACCGCGAATGCCAAAGACCCCGACGACTTCGCCGACCACGACATGGCCGCGGGGAATTTTGGGCATCAGTCGTCTGTTTTAACCTTGACCTGAACTCGGAGCTGCTGTTTGGCTCCGGCCGCACCGATGACCTGGCGAATGCAGGAGATCACTCGCCCGTCCTTGCCGATGAGGCGTCCGACGTCGTTGGGAGCCACTGTGACCATCACAAGATGGCCGCTTCGATCTGCTCCTTCCGTGACAGAGATCGAATCCGGCTCGTTGACACAAAGCTTGACAATGGCCTCGGCCATGTTCTTCAGGCTCATGTTTTAGGCTTCCTCAGCAGCAGGAGCAGCTTCGACAGCAGTGGGAGCACTGGTGATCGAGATGGCCTTGTGAAGATAGGAAAACTTCCTTCGAGCGTTTGGCCTCTGGGCAAAAAACTCTTCGAGAACACCAAACTTGTTCAGCAGGTAGCCGACAGTTTCGGTGGGAACGGCGCCCTGCATCAGCCAATAAAGAGCCCTTTCGTTCTTGATGGCAGTGCCGGTGGCCTTATCGAGGGGGTTGTAGTAACCAATGTTCTCGATGAAAGCAGCATCTCGGCCTTGTGCAGCCTTGGACACCACGATGCGATAGAAGGGGCGATGCCTGTTGCCCTGACGCTTGAGTCGAATCTTAACCACGCTTAATGCTTCTCCTGATAGACACTTAACGACCGAACATTCCGCCTTTCTTTTTCATTTTCTTTTCCATTTGAGAGAACTGCTTCATGCCTCTCCTCATCTGGTAAAGTCCATCAATCAGACGGTTGACGTCTTCGGCTTTTGTGCCTGAACCCAACGCAATGCGCTTGCGCCGTGAGCCGTTCAGTATATCCGGGTTGGATCTTTCCTTCGGCGTCATGCTGAGGATAATGGCCTCAATCTGATTCAGCTTGCCCTCATCCAATTGGTCAAATGCCTCATCTGGGACGGCTCCGGCCACACCAGGAAGCATTTTGAGAAGACCCTTCAGCGGTCCCATCTTTCGAACCATTCTGAAGTTGCCGAGCAGATCGTTGAAATCCATCTTGCCCGTCTTCATCTTCGCCTGCAGACCTTCCATCAGGTCCATATCCATGGCGGCTTCTGCCTTTTCGATCAGGCCGAGCACGTCGCCCATGCCGAGAATTCTTTCTGCGACACGCTTTGGATAGAAGGGCTCCAGGGCATCGACCTGTTCGCCAACGCCAAGGTATCGGACAGGAACTCCGGTGGAGGCCCTGACGGAGAGAATCGCTCCGCCTCTGGTATCGCCATCAAGCTTGGAGAAAATGACTCCAGTCAGTTTGAATCTTTCATGGAAGGCGCCTGCAACATTGACAGATTCCTGGCCTGTGGTCGAATCGAGGACAAGCAGAGTCTCATTGGGCTGGACCTTGGCGCTGATCGCCTCCAACTGCTGCATCAAAGGTTCGTCAATGGTCAGTCGGCCGGCAGTATCGACGATCAAAACGTCAGCGAAGAGGTGCTTGGCTCGCTCAACTGCCTTGACAGCGATCTGAACTGGGTCGCCGCCTTCTTCGGCGATAACGTCGCAGCCAACCTGCTCGCCCAAAACCTGAAGCTGCTTGATGGCGGCCGGACGCTGCACGTCGCAGGCAGCTAGAATGACCTTCTTACGGTCCTTTACAAAGTGCCGGGCCAGCTTGGCGGTAGTGGTGGTTTTTCCTGATCCCTGCAGGCCTACCATAAGGATGACGGTAGGGGGCTGAGGCGACCAGTTAACCTTGGCATCTTCTCCCAGGAGCTCAATCAGTTCATCTCGGACGATGCGAATAAGGGTCTGTTCGGCGTTCAGGCTCTCGAAGATCTCTTCTCCGATTGCCTTTTCTTTTACTTTGCCGATAAACTCTTTAGCAACTTTGAGGTTGACGTCAGCCTCAAGTAAAGCGACGCGCACCTCACGTAGAGCCTCAGAGACATCAGCCTCAGAAAGGCGTCCCTTGCCGCGTAGGCGAGAAAAAACTCCCGCAACTCTTTTTGTCAAGTTATCCAGCATGGTCAGCCGAAGATTGGAGTGTACCGAGGCGCAGAAATGCAATTTGGGCAGGGAAGTCGTAGAGAGAAGAGAGGAAAGGGCCAGCTAGGGAACTATTGGCACCACTTATGCAGTCTGCTTTTTCAGGAGAACATCAAAGGTGATGAATAAGAACGTTGGAACTGTGATGGGAGTCTTGGCCATCAGCGCCTTGGCTGCCATTGGGGTCTTGGCTGCAACAGGCAAAGACCTGAAAACCTCTTTGGGAAAAGTTGATCCCAAGGGATTGTTGGACAAATGTGACGACATTGTTTCGCGGCTTGAAAGCGAGTCGCGCAAGTCGGCAGCTTAGAAGGGGAAGTCCCCTTTTCTTTCCAGTACTTTCTTTCTGATAATTGATATTATGACGCAGCAGCCTGGGTGTAACTGCGGTCTTGACCTGTGATAGACTTCCGAGCATGATTTCGCGTTCCGGAGCCTTCCACATGTGCAGTTCGCTGGACCCGGCTGAATGCGTCTTCATCGTCGATTCTCCACGGACGGCCGAAACTGTCTCGGCTCTGGAGAAAGTTCTCTCCATTCCAGTCCATCGAATCCCTGGCCGTACGGAATCTTTAAGCGACGTCTGGATCCAAGATGCCCTCGAGTTTGGGCAGATTCGGACGGAGGATGGCTGGCAGCCAGGTGTCATGCTCGGCCTTAGAGCCGCTCACGACCAAGGAATCAACTGCCAGCCAATGGAGGCCTTTCTTCCTGGCTGGCTGAGCGGCTTAATGAGCTCCGTCCAGCAGATTCGCGTGGGCGAGCCTCTGCCTAAACGTCGTTGGATTGATTGGTATGGAAACCTGGAGGTCACACCGCCGCTGCCGGGCCATCCTCATGGCCGAATCATGTACGGACAGCAAAAGGAACTTGGCTTCCACCCCCAGGCCCTCAAGTTTCTTGAAAATCAGGCTGCTCAATGGCCTCCGATCGTCGTCGATGTCAGCTGGCTGATCATTGGCCATGTTGACGAGGCAGTAGCTTTTGTTCCGGCAGAATCAGGATTCAAAGTCCTCATTCCAAGCCCCGATGCATGGTTGGAAGCCACTGCTTCGCTTTCTGATAATCACAAGGCGTTTGAAGAGAGGACTAACTCGCCCACAATTGGCGATCTTCGAGCCGCGGCAAAAAACAAGGAAAATCGCTCTGTTCAAGCCAGCATCGAAAAGATTGCAGCTCAGATGGTTAAGGAATGCTCGCTGAAGAGCGAGGACATCATCTACCTGCCCGGACTCTTTGAATTTGGTGGGGCAATGACTCCGAGTCTGGTCAACGGATTAATGGCCGAAGGCAACTTCATCATGACTGATCCCTGTAGTCCGGTCCTCCGTGCCTACACAGCCGAAAAGTTTAAGCAGGCCAAAGCTAAGCCAGTCTTCATTCCAGCCTGGGATGGCTACCATGTGAGAGGGGGCGAGGTTCACTGTGGAACCAACGCCTTGAGAAAAATCCTGCGTCCTTAAGCCGACTCAACCCAAGTGACCTTATCGGACCAGAGGCCTCTTTCTCCCTCAGTCCAGTCAACACTGGGCCACCCGCACATGAACATTCCCAGGAGTCTCGACGAGGTGTCTCCGAGACCCAAACCTCGGCACACCAAAGGATGAACCGAGACGCCTTTTGAGTGCCACATTCCGGCAAGCCCTAATGAAGAAGCCATGAGGTGCAGATTCTGGACCGCACAGGCGACGGCGATGACTTCCTCAGTCTCGCTCATCTTTTGCGATCCATCTTCTTTTAAGGCTGGGGAGACGCCAATCGTAATCCAGACAGGAACAGCGAAGGCGCGCTTTCTGGCTCCTGCACTTCCCTCTTCCGTCTTGTCATTAGGGTGATCGGCTTTGTATGCAGCCTCAAAGAGGTCGGCCAGCTTCCCTCTTCCCTCCCCTGAAAACACTGTGAAGCGCCAGGGTTCCGTATCTTCATGACTCGGCGCCCAATTTGCTGCTTCCAGAAGCTTCTCAATCAGGTCGCGAGGAACATCGTCTGATTTGAGTTTAGAGAGCCCCATGCTTCGGCGATGTTTGATGGCTTCAAAGAGGTTCTCAGGATCAGGAGTCATGGGGAAACTTAATGGTGGCACAAACAAAAAAGAGGCTGGCTGAGCAGGTCAGGACTCATTAAGTCCAAATCTGCCAGCCAGACCCTTAGTTTAGAAACGAGACTTACTTCTTGCCAGAGTTGAACTTGGCAAGGGTCGCTTCAATATCTGCGCGAAGAGTGGCGAAAGACTGTGGCGAATAGCCGATCTTGTGCTTGACAACCTTTCCATCTGGATCGATGAGGATCATGTGGGGGATGCCAGAAACGCCATAGGATTCGAACGCCTTTGCATCAACGAAGACGACGGGCCAAGCAAGCTCGTGCTGCTTGACGAATCCCTTCATCTTCTCAAACTCAGCTTCTTTAGTCAGACCCCTTTCCTGCTCAAAGGTGCCATAGAATCGAGTGGCATGGACGATCTCAAGTCCTTGAGCTGAAAGGTCAGCGTAGGTCTTGCGGAGGTCGGGGAAGCTGGCCTTGCAGGGTCCGCACCAATGAGCAAAGAAGTCCAGAAGGACAACCTTGCCGCGGTACTTTTCAAGTCCGCCCTTCCATGAGCCGAGGCTGTTCTCGACTGTAATCTCGGGAGCGGTCTTGCCGACCACGGTCAACTGATTCTTTTTGGAAGTGAGGCTTCGCTTTGCATTAGCGTTGGTGATAGCCGCTTCACCCTCGGCGAGAACATTCAAGGCCTCTTCGGTGCGGGATGCTTCAACGTAAGCATCGGCAATCTGTCCAAAACCGGCAGCCTTAATGCTTTCAACGCTATTGGCCAAGTTTCCTTCGGCTGCCGCGGGGAGCATGGCAATCAGGCTTCTAAACTCCTTGACTGCTGCATCAACGCCAAGATTTTTAACATAGAGGTCACCCAGCCAGTTAAGGGCAGAACTGACCTTCTGCACCTTCTGCTGATCTGTTGTGGGCTCCATAGCCTTCAGGAACTTGGTTCCTGCGGCGAAATCTTCTGTGTATCCGGCTCCAACCATGCCCAGGCTTAGAGCGCTGAACTTGATCGTGGGTTCGGGGTTGGTGGTCAGGAACTTGTCCACCAAAGGAGGAATGACTTTCCATTCAGAGGCGCGGGAGGCTACCTGAGCCCAAGCGTAGCCTTTGGCAGGAACGACTGTGGCCAAATCCAAAGCCTTGATCGCTTCGACGGCCTGGGTGCGAACCTTGGCGCTGGCCGCCTGCCTGGCTGCCACATCATTTCCTGCTGCGGTGAGCTCTGCAGTAAAGGACTTCAGCAGATCGTCCGGATCTTTGGCCTGGACGCCCCCTGAGAAAAGTGTCAAAGCTGCCATACCGAGTGCGAGAGCAGACATGAATGCAAGGATAACACATTCTTACTAAGACGTGTCCTTCTTTCCTCGGTCTCTTGCGAAACAAGCAGAAGGGAAAGCACTGTGAACTTTATAAAGTTTTGTGGTTTCGCTCAACTGGCTATCCAGTCACCTAAAAAGCCTGTCACCGGTTAAAGAACATCTGATAACAAAAATCGGCCCTTCTCATGAGAGAAGGACCGATTTACCTTGTCTGAAGTCAACCTTATCGGTTGTAGAATTCGACGACCTTCTGCTCTTCAAAGAAGGAGGGGAAGTCTTCTCTTTCAGGATTGGCGGTGATGGTTCCAGCCATGCGGGGCACATCTGGCTCAACGTAGATCGGCACTGCAGCGCCTTCGTAAGAATTTCGTCGAGCGATTCCCTTGCTGGCATCTCTGTCTCGGACTGAGATCACGTCGCCCACCTTGCAGTTGTAGCTGGGGATGTCGACCATCTTGCCGTTGACACAGATGTGCTGGTGAGAGACCATCTGTCGGGCCTGTTCAATGGTCTTAGCAAAGCCCATTCGGTAGACCTGAGTCTGGAGTCGAAGCTCCAGAAGCCTCAAGAAGTTGTGGCCGTTGTTGCCCTGCATTCTTGATGCTCTGTGGAAAGTGTTGCGGAACTGCTTTTCAAGCATTCCGTAGTAGCGGCGGATGACCTGCTTGGCCAAAAGCTGCTCACCATATTCACTGGTGCGGTTGTCCCTTTTGTTGGGGCCGTGCTGACCGGCTGGGTAGGGCCTCTTCTGGCTCGGGCACTTAGCCTGTCCCCAAATGTTAAAGCCGACCTTGCGGCAGATGTCTGATCTTCGTCCTCTATAAGTCGCCATGCTGTGTTAGCCGTTCCTTTGGTTTCACAGGCGTTAAATCCTGTGGGCGCAGGCCGGAATGATGGCACAGGGGGCCGGAGCCCCCTGGGACTTAGGCTTATTGGAACTTAAATGGTTTGCCCATTAAGGTCTGCATTTTAGTCCTTTGGGCAGGGGTAAGAAGCTTGAGAATGCCGTTTCTTGTGTCTGCTGCCAGGGCCTGCACCTGTGGCTGTACTCGCACCTGGGCGGACTGCATCTCCTTATTCATGGCTTCTTGAATCTTCTTCAAAGCCTCTCCGGATTTACCCTTCGCCTGCTTCTCATATTTTTGAGCAATGGGGCGGAACGTTCGCTCCTGCATGGCAGAAACCTTTTTGATGTTCCCTTCATACAGCGCTCTCATCTTTTTAAGCTGGTCAGCATTTGCCCCGACTTCTTTGGCGACTCTGTCATCCAAGAGAACCGCAGGCCCTTGAAGCTGAAGGCTGAGCTCTCTCAGTCTTTTGGTCTGACCACGGGTCAAGACCTTAAGGCACCGCGTCTTCATCTGACCCATGAGGCTCTGGAGTCTCTTCGAGAGTTCCTGCTGCTGGGCTTGGGTTTTGGCATTCGGAGCAGCCTTCTGAACGCTTGCGGTCTGGGCGTTGTACCACTCGGCATGAGAGTTCAAAGTTTTTCTTTGAGCCTCAGTGACACCAAGTTCGGTCTGAATGCGCTTGTCCTGCAGAAGGGCCAAGTTGCTGGCATAAGCATCAAAAGATTCCGCCTGGGCAAATCCCAGGGTGGCGGAAGCGAGAATCACTGCAGGAAAAATAGATCGGAGAGTCATTCGGTCATCCTAATTGTTTTACAAAAACTGAAAGTCAGTAAGAGGTCCTTCTAAGGTGCTGACGCCTTCCTCGGGCTGAAGCTGCTCTGGCTGGGCCATTCCGTTAGAAACGAATTCGACCGTGCACTCTTCTAAAGTATGTCTTATGTCGGACAAAAACTCAGGTTCACGACTGACACGGTGAAGAAGCACGTAGGGCTCAGGCGTCGAAACTCCAGTAACTTCAAGAACACAGTCGCAGTTGCCCGGGTTCCTCAGAATAAGCTGCTTGAGCCTTTCGATCTGTCCAAGGGTGGCGCGACGAATATGGATTCGAACCCCTCCCTCCATG
This sequence comes from Synechococcus sp. UW140, assembly GCA_943369295.1. Lineage (GTDB taxonomy): Bacteria > Armatimonadota > Fimbriimonadia > Fimbriimonadales > Fimbriimonadaceae > JAKRSE01. The sequence continues at coordinate 393,138 of CALRMU020000003.1, forward strand.
TGAACATCCGGCACATAGACCGAGTTCGGGCTGAGGTCCAGAGATTTGACTTCCTGAACAAAGAGGGTCACTTCCTTCTGAGAAGCCCCCATACGCTCATCTACCTTCAGGCTTCCCTTCAAGCTGACAATGGCGTCCTTTTGGACCAGGTGCCCCATCTTGTCATAGTTGCCGCCAAGAATCATTCCGCTAACCGTGCCAGAGAAGTCTTCCAGGGTGAAGCGGACCATCTTTTGCTTTGACTTGCGAGTGATCCCATGCTGGGCGCTTGTAATCAAGCCAGCTAAGGTAATCCGCATTTCCGTCTCCGTTTCCATGGCCTGTTGGCAGGAATGGGTCGACGCCACGGCAAGGGGTCTTTCGAGGCCACGGAGAGGGTGATCCGAAATGTAGATTCCCATGACCTTCTTCTCCATCGCCAAAATCTCGCTTCGGGCCAAAGCAGGAGCCTGCGGCAGCACTGGGAGTTCAATGCTTGCATCACCGGCATCGGGCGAATCGCCAAAGAGAGAATCCTGTCCGGCATCTCTCGTGCGGATCATGAGGTCAGCAAAGGCCAGACCAGCTTCAAGGTGGTTGATCAAGGTTTGGCGGTTGGGGTCAATGCTTCCCATTGCGCCAGCTTCCGCCATCGCCTCAAGGGCACCCTTGTTGAGGCCATGAGGACGGCACCTTTCACAGAATTCATAGAGATGTGTGTAGGGTTCCGACTTCCTCTCCTCAATGATCCTGTGGACAAGGCCTGGCCCGACTCCCTTGATGGCGGCCATTCCGAACCTAATCGCCTTCTTTCCTTGAGGTGTTGATTCAACCGTGAAATCGACTTCTGACTGGTTGACGTCAGGCGGAAGGACAGGAATCGCCATTCGTCGGCACTCCTGAATAAAGTTGACGATGCGGTCTTCTTTTTCCCTGTAGCAGGCGAGCAGAGCCGCCATGTACTCTTCGGGATAGTTGGCCTTAAGGTAGGCGGTCTGGTAAGCCAAAACCCCGTAGCAGACAGCGTGAGCCTTGTTGAAGGCGTAGTCAGCAAAAGGAATCAGAAGATCCCACACTGCTGTCGCAGTCTTCTCAGGGACGCCCCTTTCCTTGCAGCCATCACGAAACTCTGGCCACATGGAGTCCAGAACTTCCTTGTTCTTTTTTCCCATGGCGCGGCGAAGAATGTCACCCTTGCCAAGGCTGAACCCGGCCAGCTTCTGAGCCAGCTTCTGAACCTGCTCCTGGTAGACGATAACCCCGTAGGTTTCTTCGAGAATCGGCTCCATCAGGGGATGGAGATACTCGGTAGGGGCGCGGCCGAATTTGCGGGCGATGAAGGTGGGAATCTCGCCAATGGGGCCAGGGCGATAAAGCGCGACCATGGCAGCCAGCTCGTTGACGTTACGAGGCTTAAGCTCCATGATGTTGCGCTTCATGCCAGCTGATTCAAGCTGAAAGACTCCGACTGTCTCTCCTTTGCCCAGCATGTCGTAGGTTTTGCTGTCGTCAAAAGGAATCCCATGGATTCCGTGCTGGAGAATCGGGTGATCGGCAATCAGCTTGTCGCTCAAACTGCCCCCAAGTGTGGACTTGAGGTTTTCAATGGTTCGGGCGACAACAGTAAGGTTGCTGAGTCCAAGGAAGTCCATCTTGAGAAGGCCGAGCTTCTCCAGGATTCCCATTGGGTATGCCGTGACAGCCTGACCATCACTTCCCTTCGTCAATGGGACAATTTCTGAAAGTGGAGCCGAGGAGATGACGACGCCAGCTGCGTGAACTCCCGCATGGCGGCTGATTCCTTCGATCTCGTGGGCGGTGTTGACCAGCTTTTTGATGCGGGGATCAGATTCCGTTGCATCCTTAAAGTCTTTGATATCCTTAAGCGCCTTATCGATCGTCCAGTTCGGTCCGGTCGGAATCAGCTTGGCAATCCGGTCAACTTCTTTGGGCTCAAAGCCCATCACCCGGCCAGAGTCTCGGATGGCTGCCTTGGCACCCAGTGTTCCGAAGGTGACGATCTGAGCCACGTGCTCTTGACCGTACTTTTCCGTCACCCATTGAATGACCTCGTCTCGGCGGCGGTCTTCAAAGTCCATGTCGATATCCGGCATGGAGACTCGTTCTGGGTTGAGGAATCGCTCAAAGGTCAGGTCGTAGGCGATGGGGTCAACGTCGGTGATGCCGATGGTATAGGCGACCAGACTCCCTGCGGCTGAACCTCTTACACCGAACTGAATTCCCTGCCCACGAGTGAAAGTGGCAAATTCTCGAACAAGCAGGAAGTAGGAGTCGAATCCGCACTGGCTGATGATTCCTAGTTCGTATTCAAGCCGTTCGGCTGCCTGCCCCTTCAGCTTGGCAGGCATGCGTTCGTCCATACCCTTCTCAGCCAAGACCCGAAGGTAGTCCGAAGGAGTCATGCCCGATGGCAGATCGGGGTTGGGCATGAGGTTGCGGCCATCTTCAATGGTCAAATTGACCATGTCCGCGATCATTCCCGTGTTCTCTAGCGATTCGGGCAGATGAGGAAAGAGAGCTGCCATCTCTTTCGGAGATTTAAGATAAAAGTCGTCGCCTTTGAACTTAAATCTATCCTGGTCCGAAAGCAGAGCGCCCGTTCCAATCGCCAGAAGAACATCGTGAGGGGTGGCGTCGGCCTGACAGAGGTAGTGGCTGTCGTTTGTGGCGACTAGGGGCAGGTTGAGAGCCTTGGCAATCTTGACCAAGCCCTCTTCCATGATCGCCTGCTCAGGAATTCCGTGGTTCTGCAGTTCGACAAAGTAGCAGCCCTCGTCGAAGATGTCCTTGTACATCGCCGCAAGGTTAAGAGCCTTGTCGTAATCGCCTTCGATCAAGGCCTGGTTGACTTCTGATCCCATGCAGGTGGTGCTGGAGATCAAGCCCTTGGCGTTCTGCCTTAGAATCTCGTGGTCGATGCGGGGGCGACGGTAAAAGCCTTCTAGAGCGGCAATGGAATGAAGCCGGCAGAGGTTTTTGTAGCCTTCAAAGTTCTTGGCAAGAAGCAGCAGATGAAAGGAGTCTTTGGTTTCTCTGGGGGAGCGGCTATGAATTCCGCCAGGAGCCACATAGGCTTCCATGCCAACGATGGGTTTGATGCCTTCCTTTTTACAGGCGTAGTAAAACTCCATCGCCCCAAACATAACGCCGTGGTCGCTGATCGCCAAGGCTTCCATGCCGAACTCCTTTGCTTTCTTCACCATCGGACCGATTCGGGTCGCACCATCGAGGAGGGAGTACTCCGTGTGGTTGTGAAGATGACAGAAGGACTTGCACATGAGGCGGGGTTCAAGGATTGTGACGCGCAAAGGCGGCATCTTGATTCCCCAAGGGCACACTGACCCTGATCAAAAAAACGAGCCCGCAGAGTCAAGCTCCTTGGGCTCAATAGGCGCATCGCGGGGAGTTCTCGCGGATTCCCTTCCAGGGGAAATCACTGACTCCCTCACCACCTTTTACTGTTGATGACCCCTATTTCGTGGCAGAAATGTTGAGAAGATTTTTTCTAGCTTCAAATGCTCTCAAAATCTCTGCCGTAGACCATGCCTGCCAGGGGCAGCCCTGGCCCTTTTGAGGGGTCTCGGCGTCGTAGACTTCTGAAATTCCCCCCAACCCTTGGTCGGTCAGCATGGCTGGCACATCGTCCAAGACTTCATCAATCCAATGGGGTGGAAGGCCATGTTTGATCAAGGCCGTTATGTAGCAGCCTGTGAGCCAAGGCCATACCGTTCCCTGGTGATAGGCGGCGTCTCGAGTCTTCATATCACCCTCAAACCTTGGGACGTAATTCATGGTCCCGGGCGAAAGGGTTCGGAGCCCTTTGGGGGTCAAAAGATGCTCTCGAACGACGGTTAAAGCCTTGACGGCCTTGCCTGTCGAAACAGGACTGAAGGGCAGGCTCATTGCAATGACCTGATTAGGTCTTAAGGAGCCATCGTCGGGATCCGCGGTGTCGAGGAACCATCCCAAAGAGTCTCGCCAGAAGGCCGAGTGGAAGTTTGATTCTGCCTTTTCAGCTGCCAGACGATAGATCAGTCCATCTTCATCAAGCCTGTCCGAAAGCCATTCAATGACACGGAGGAAGTTGATCCAGAGAGCGTTGATTTCGATGGGTTTACCAAGGCGAGGGGTCACAACCCAGTCACCGATCTTTACGTCCATCCATGTCAATTGGACTCCCTCTTCTCCTTGGGTCAGCAGTCCATCTTTGGGGTCTACCTTGATTCCAAAAAGAGTTCCTTCTACATGCCATCGGCACGATTCCTTCAGCCAGCCAATGGCTTCAGCCGCAAAGTCAGCATCCCATTCAGCTTCAAGAGTTTGGTGGATGGCATGGGCAAACCAAAGAGTCGCGTCGACTGTGTTCGTGTCTGGCTCCTCTCCTTTGTCCACAAATCGATTAGGGATGAGCCCTTTCAGCATTTGGGCCGCAAAAGACCGCAGGATCTGCCTGGCATCAGCAGTTCTGCCCATGCTGAGACAAATGCCAGGGAGAGAAATCATCGTGTCTCTGCCCCAATCTGTGAACCAGGGCAGCCCAGCAAGGATTGAGGTTCTTTGAGGTGCCTGAATGAGAAAATGCTTGGTCGATTGTCTGAGGGATTCTTCCAGTTCCCACTTAGCCGAAAAGGGCTTGAACTCGTAGGGTGTGGGAAGCTCCTCTGTACTCGCGATCAAAGTAAAACTCTGATCCGGCATGAGGTGGATTTTGAGCTCCATGGGGCAGAAGAGGTCTCTGTAAGCGTCCAAGCCTCTTTCGGCCTCGATCTCGTGCTCAAAATGGTAGTACCAGCCATGGCTTGGAATCACTTCGGCTCCTGCATGATGCAGGTAGAGCGAGACTCCTTGGTCTGTGATTCGCGTCACACCCTCTTTAGAATCCATCGCTTCGGGATAGCTGTCGTTAGCTTTAAAGCTTCCGTGATAAAACTGGTGACAGATGAGAGGCTTGAGACTGAGAGCGATGGGCTGAGCTGACAGGTTTGTCCAGCGGCAGGTTGTGGTGTTCTCTCCCCAGGTCATTCCGACCTCTTTCCTCACCCTGATCCCCTCGCCTTCGAACTCCTTTGAAAGATGGTCGCCGTATTGGACCTTGGTCAGATGGGAGTAGCCCTTGGGGTGAATGGCTCCTCTGTACCGATTGGAGGAAAGAGGCAGAACTGAGCTGCCAATCGAAGCCGCGGCATCGACTCCGGCAAGCAGAACCCATCGATCGGTGGGAGGCTTGACTGCCGCCACAAGAAGGCCGTGATAGCGTCGGCTGTTGATTCCGGCCACTGTGCCCATGGCAAAGCCGCCAAGACCGTTGGTCAGCAGCCACTCCTTTCTTCCGGAGAAAAGAATGTCTTTACATTCCGCCTCTGCAGCCTCGTAGAACACCCAGACATTCTACTTTCAAGGATCAAAAAGACCCTTCCAAGACCGAAACCCTTCCCTTTACTGGGGAATTCCTTTGTGGACTAAGGCAGAAACACAACGGTGCTGGATAACAATCTGGGCCGATGTGTGAGGTTGGAATTATGCTGATTTCTGAAGCCAAAACTTTCACGGGACAATTCGTGAAGCTGGTTTACAAGGACCGTCGCGGAGCTGAAGTTGAGCGACAGACGGAAGTCTTTGACGTTGGGTTTGTGCCTCTTTATGGTCCCTGCCTGATCACTGATGTCGGAGAGATCCGACTCGATCGGGTTGTGGATTGTGAGAGTGTCGCTTTTGCCCGAGCGGCATAGTTGTAAGGACTAGACTGCATAGCCAAGGGGTGGTTTCCGATTACGGAGACCGCCTCTTCTCTGGTTTTGGGCAAGGCTGTTGCTGCATTTCGAGGGTTGCTGGGATCGGAATTAGTTTTTGCAGGCTGCCAACAGGCGTGGCACAGCTCCACTGGAACAACGAATAGGGTGGCTGGGGATGGCTGCGATGAACGAGCTGCAGCCCCAGAACTAGTCTACGTGTTCTGCTCTTTAGGGCATAGTGAATGACGCTCATCACACCCACCAAAGATTGCCTGGCCTCGGAATCCGGGGCTGCTGTGGCGAGCAATCCCCGGCCACCCATCGAGGTGAAAAGGGGATTTCAGAACCAAGGCGCTATCCCTTCATCGAAGCTTGAAGTACAGGGGCTGCCGGGGGCTGAGGAGCCCTAAAGGGCACGACTGTGGAAACGCCTGGCTCCTGCATGGTCACTCCGAACCAGACATCGGCTGACTCGATCGTGACGTTGTTGTGAGTGATGAGGATGAACTGGGTGCTCTCACTCAGCTCTCTCATCATGGCGATAAACCGCTCAACGTTTCGCCCGTCCAAAGGAGCGTCGACTTCGTCCAGGATCACCAAGGGACTCGGCTTGACCCTCAGAAGGGCAAAGAGGAAGGCAAGGGCAGAGAGAGCCCTTTCTCCACCTGAAAGAAGCTCTAGCCTCTGCCTTCGCTTGCCAGGGATAGTGACAGAGATATCGACACCTGCATCAAGGATGTTCTCACCTTCGCAGAGTTCCAGACTGCCCTCGCCACCGTGAAAGATACGATTGAACATGGAGGAAAACTCTTCCTGCAGCCTCACAAAGGTCGTCATAAACCTGTCGCGAGTCAAGCGGTCGAGCTCTTTAATGCCAGCTTCGATCTCTCGCAGACCTGATTCAATGTCTTCGACCTGCTGAGTCAGTTCTGAGTGTCTGATTTCAAGCCTTTCAAAAGCTTCAACTGCGCCCAGGTTAACCTCTCCCAGACTCTTGAGCTCTCGCCGCAATCGGCTGACCTGCTGGGCGGCATCGGCGGGGAGCTCTTCATCTGAGTGAAGTTCTAGAGTTTCCTGCTCGCCCATGCCGTACTCTTCCAGCAGTCTCTCCGTGGCAGTCGCTTTCTTCCCTTCTGCTCGGGCCTTCTGAAGCTCAATTTGGTGAAGAGTGTTCGTCAGGGCGAGGTCTGCAGATTGTGACTGGCTGATCTTCTCGTGACAGTCGGCAGCTTCTTGAGCCAGTACCTTTCTTGCCTGCTGAGCCGATTCCAAATCCTCTCTGGACTGCTTCAGTTCTTCGGCCAGACGAACCGAATCTTCCACCGCTTCATTCTGAAGGGCTCGTAATCTGTCTCTTTCAGATTCCAATCCTTGAGCACGACGAGAGCGGGTCCCTTCGGCCTCATCAAGAATTTCGAGCCTTCGTCTCAGCTCTTGAACTCTGCTTCTGGCTCCTGTGACCTTGGCTTCAAGTTCTCGGCGCAAAGTAAGGCTGCTTTGAGCATCGGCCTGCCTTTGTGCCAGCAGCTTCATAGTCTCGTCGCGTTCTGCCTGAATCTCGGCTACCTTCGGCAGGTCACCCGTCGGTTTTTCCGTTCCTTTGGTCAGCTGCTCTTCTTCAAGCTGCAGACGCTGGAGACTCTTCTTTGTGGCGTTGAGTTCGTGATTAAGGCTGGATGTCCAGGAACGAGTTTCTTCAACTTCTTCTCTCAAGGCCTTGGCTGAGGCCTGAGTAGTCTGAAGTTTGACCAAGAGCCTCTGACGGGCGTCATCCCAAGACTGCCTGGCTTTCTTGATCTTTTCCAGCTTTTCTTGCTGCTCTCTGGCGCTTCGTTCGAGTTCAGAAAGTTCTGCCCGTCTCTGTACGAGGCCTGATCCCTGATGCCTGGCCGCACCACCAGTCACGGCCCCGCTTGAATGGACGACTTCGCCATCCATCGTGACCATTCTCGACCAGCCCTTGGTTCGGGCAAGAGCCAAGGCAGAATCCAAATCCTCTACGATCAGAATCCTTCCCAAAAGACTGTCGATGACTGGGCGATTGACTGGGTCGCATTTGACCAGTTCGCTTGCAAGCCCGACAACCCCAGGCGACCGTTTCATGCGGGTCAGCTCATCTGAAGGGTAGTTCGGACGCATGAGAGTCAGAGGCTGGAATGTAGCCCTGCCCAAGCGGTTCTGCTTTAGAAACTCAATGGCTCGCTTTGCGTGGCCTTCATCGGGGACGATGAGGTCGTTTGCCGCTCCGCCTAGGGCGGTATCCAGAGCCAAGGCAAGGTCGCCTTCGACAGAAATCGCTCCGGCCACAGGAACATAGGTTCCCTTGAGGTGGCCCTGTTCCTTTGCCGTGAGAACGGCTCTTGCGCCTTGAGCCAGACCTTCGTATGATTCTAGAGTGGCGGTTAAGCCTCTCATTCGGCCTTCAAGCCCAGCCATCTCTGTGGCCGCTCTGGCGGAGGCAGTGTTGGCTTCCTGCTGCTTCTGTTCCAGAGTCCTCAGTTCTTCTTGAACCCCGGCGATCTCCTTCTTGCCTTCCAGTTCTTTTGCTTCAGCCTCCGACTGGTTGGCCTGAGCCTCCTTAATGCCCTTCTCAAGATCCGGAAGAGTCGAAAGGATGCCTTCAAGCTCAATCCTCAAGTGCTTCAGTCTTTCATCGCGGTGTGCGGCTTCGACTTCATGCTTCTGCCATTCCTTAAGGGCCGCTTGAGCTTGGCTCAGCTCCTTCTCCAGTCGGGACAGTTCCTGAGTCAGCCTTCCAGACTCCTGGTCGACCGAGGCCATTTGATTTGAGAGTTCTGATAACTGTCCCTGAGCTTCGGTCAGATCAGCTTCAGCCTGAGCAAGGTCCTGTGTGGCTTGGGCGACACGGGCCTCATGTCCTCCTGCTTCTTCAGCCAGCTGACCTTCCAGGTCATTCAAGCTTTCCAGCTTAGATTCAGAAAGCTTCTTCTGCGATTCAGCCTGGTTGACCAGACTCTGAAGACGCATGACATTGTCACGCAGCTCCTCGATCCTGGCTTCCATCTGCTCCTGGTCAGCCTGGGCTCTGGTTTTGGCCGCTTCCAGCTCGCCAAGCCGCTTTACAAGCTCTTCTGCTTCGCTCTTGGCATTGTCCTGACGCTGTTTAAGTTCAATCAGCAATGCTTCAGAATCGCGGATCTCTTTTGCTAAGAGACCAACCTCGGTGTTCTTGAGCTCTGCCATGAGAGCTCTTGCCTGCCGAGCGACCTCTGCCTCTGCCTGCAGGGGCCCCATTTGCAGGTCCAGCTCCTGAATCAAATCATGGACTCGACTCAGGTTTTCGTTGGTCGAGGCCATGCGGCGCTGAGCCTCCTGCCTTCTCATGCGGTAGCGCTGCACACCAGCCGCTTCATCGATCCAGCCTCGTCTCTGAGTAGCCGAGGCGGCCAAAGCCTGGTCGATTTCACTTTGACCGACAATAGCGTAGCCAGCTCTGCCCAAGCCAGAGTCAGCCAAGAGGTCAGAGATATCTTTCAAGCGGCAGTTGCGCCGGTTGATCTGATAAACGCTGTCTCCGCCTCGTGTCAGCCTTCTTGTGATGACGACTTCAGGAGTATCGATCGGAAGATCTCCCGCTTCATTGTCGAAGAAGAGGGAGACTTCAGAATAGCCAAGGGGCTTTCTGTTGGCAGACCCGTTAAAGATCACTTCCTGAGCCGACTGGGCTCTCAAAGATCGAGCATTAGTTTCGCCCAATCCCCACAAAATCGCATCGACGATGTTCGACTTGCCACAACCGTTGGGGCCGACCACGGAAATAATGCTTCCCTGGAGGTCGATTTCGGTCTTTTCGGCAAATGTCTTAAAGCCGTAGATGCGGACGCGTTTTAGCTTCATGTCGCAGGCGCGAGGAGTCCTATAAGATCAGGACGTCTTTGGTGCAGAACCAGGACGAGGGAGTTCGAATACTTTTCCACCGTCAAGGTCAAGGTAGTCGCTGCCGCCCAGTCGAGCGATGGTCTGGAGAGGCTGAGGAATGCCTGATCCCATCAATTCATCTGAAACGTGCATCGCCACAATGGTTCCGATAATAAACATACCGGCACCGGATTCCGTTCCCTGACTAACCGTGTCGAACAGCCTGCATTCGAACTGGACAAGGCTTTCTGCGACTCGATCTGGCTTCACCTTCAAGCTTGGCAGAGGAGTGAAGCCGCTGGATGGCCACTCCGATTCACCTCTAGGAAGACCAGCCGCCGTTTCGTTCATCCCTGTTGCCATATCTCGGTGAACGAGATTGACAACAAACTCGCCGGTAGCCTCGATATTGGTTCCAGTGTCCTTCACCTTCCCTTCTTTCACTCGGACAGTGCAGAGGGCCAGGCCAGGAGGGTTGATTCCTCCCGGCATGAAGTAGCTGAAGGGAGCCAAATTTGGCCTTCCTTCCTGATCGAGGGTGGAAACCAGAGCGATGGGGCGAGGCACGATGAAGCCCGCCATGATGTCGTAAACCTGGCTGGCGCTCAACTCTTCTGGAAGAAAGGAAGAGTGCTTCAACCGAGGTTTGCCCTCAGGTGGCTTAAGACTCTTGACCATGCGTCAGATGCCGCTTCTTCGTTGTAAACAGAGGGCCTCTGATCATTAAAAAAGGCGTGATGGACCCCTTGGTAGGTTCTGAAGTCATGAGCCTTGCCTAGTTCGGTCAGCTTGGCGGAGAGTTCAGCCACTGTGGTCGGGCTGGCGTAATCGTCATGCTCGGCAAAGAGACCAAGCAGGGGAGCCTGAAGCGAGGCGAGATCAGGCTGAACCTTGGGATGAATTCCGTAGAAGTTGACGCAGGCTTTGATATCACCAGAGAGGCAGGCGGCAAAGAGCGCCAGCTGGCCTCCCATGCAGAAGCCAATGACTCCCACTCCTTTGCCTTGCGTGGATTCCTGTCCCTTTAGGAATTCCACTGAAGAGAGAATGAGTTGTGCGGCTTCGTCCACGTTCAGGGCCATCATCAAAGAACCTGCTTCATCAGGTTCTTCGGTCGATTGTCCACCGTAGAAGTCGGGCGCGAGAACGGTAAAGCCTTCGGCGGCAAGACGATCCGCAACATCTTTGATGTGGCCAACCAATCCCCACCATTCTTGAATGAGAATGACGCCAGGGCCACCATCTGGGCCAACGGAAAGATAGCCAGACCATTCTCGGCCCTGACCAGGAAAAACAGCCATCTGACCAGACATTGGGGCGATTGTGGCACGCCTTGCTCTGCAGCTTAACTTCCGTGGGACTGGCGAAGACTGGTGGGCGATGCTCCAAACCTATGGGTAAAGGCTCGGCTGAAGTGGGCCGGGCTGGCAAAGCCGCACCTTTCTGATATTTCTGAGATGGCAAGCTCGGTCTGGAGAATCATTTCCCTAGCTTTTTCTAACCGAAGGGAGAGCAGATACTTGTGGAAAGGCTGCTTTGTGACCTGTCGGAAGATGTGCCTGAAGTGGGAGGTGCTGAGCCTCACCCTCTCTGCCATGTCGGCGTCTGTCACATCCTCTGCATAGTGCCGATCTAAGTAGGAGAGAGAGCGGTGAATCAAGGTCTCTGCATGAGGCCCCTGGTCGCCGAACAGATCTTGAGCAAGCTGTCCGCAGAGTGCGACGGCATGATCGGCGATCTCACCGGCTGATTCCATTCTGTCAAGAGTTCTGGATGCGTGCAGCAGAAACTGGTGCATCTTGCGGTCGCTGCCAGCTTCCAACAATGCTGAAGAAACTGCCGCCAGAAAAGTGAGAGCCAATCCTTTGGCTTCGTCAAGATCAGCCGATTCCAGGCGAACCGCCTGCTCCAACTGTGCCAAGGCCGTTTCATACCGGGGCCAGTCTTTGAGTCTCAAGATGGCAGAAAGTTCGTGGAGGCCGACTCTGCCGCCATGGCCTCTAAAGGGGCAGACTGCGGCTTGGTCGAACTCGAAAAGAACATCGAAGAAGACGAAGCTTGCTGGTGTTCCAAGGTCAGCAAAGGTGAGAGTATCGGGCGGAGCTTGGGGAGGGAGAGTGAAGCTCAGCATGTCCACTCGATAGCTTTGGTTCTCGATCTCAGTCGTGCCAATTGTTTCAAGGCACGATCCGTCACCGTTGGGGCGATAGAGCGACAGGACTTCGCTTGAATCTCCGTAGTGTCTGCCTTGAATAAGCTCAAGACGATGGACGCTTTGCTTAGCCCTTGAGAGAGTGATAAGCCCTCCCACAGCTCCAGATGGTTCGGTTTGGGGGTCAGCGGAGAGGGCAAGGATGCCGATAAGTGAAACCTGCTTCAGGCGGCCATGACCCGCCGGGATCGGCACTTCGAGAGTGAAGGGTAAGGCCCGTGAGGGGTGTCTGCGACTGGCACCGCCATTACTTTGCCAGCAGGTTCCTCCCCTGGCGCCTAAATGCTTGAGGTCCGAGGGAGGAGTCCAAGAGATGCCTTCATGCTGTCTCTTGAACTCTGCTCGGACCACAAAGCTTTCGGTTTTCACTGGCTTTGGTTCAGCTACTTCGCGTCGACTCTCGTCTTGGTGTGAGGCAGGTGCCCAAAAACCGATCCTCTCAGATCGTGAAGATTGGGGGCGTGCAGCTCAGCATCCTTCTGGAAGTAGATGGGAATCCAAGGAGCATCCTGCAGGGCGATGTCTTCAGCCTTTTCGTAGAGTGGCTTGCGCTTCTCCCATTCAAGAATCGAGTCAGCCTGCTTGCACAGAGTATCGAACTCGGGGTTGCTGTAGCCCAGCTTGTTTTCTGGGGCTCCGGTAGCCAGCATGTTGCTCAAAAAGTTCTGAGGATCAAGGAAGTCGGCAGCCCATCTCATGTGATAGAAGGGCAGTTCCTCTCGGTTGAACTTCTCAAGGTAGTTCCTCCACTCAAGGCTGCGAAGCTTGACTTCGACACCAAGGTTCTCTTTCAGCATTCCGGCAGAAGCCTCGGCGACCAATCGAATATCGGGGAACTGCTCTCGGAAGAACATTTCAAGGGGAGGCAGACCCTTGCCTTCTGGGAATCCAGCTTCGGCCAGGAGCTTCTTGGCTTCGGTGGGATTGAAAGGAATGTAAGCCGCTTCGGCTCTGTGACCCATAACGCCAGGAGGAAGGATTCCTTTGGCTTCCTGGTTGACCCCACCCATTCTGTCATTGATGATCACAGATCGATCAATGGCCATGGCGAAGGCGCGGCGAACTCTTCGGTCCTTGAAAGGAGGATATGCCTTCTGGTTCATGCCGATGTACCAGATAGCTGGTCGATCATAAAGCTTGATCTTGTCCTTCAGGTCGTTATCCTTCTTCACGCCATCAATATCGGTGCGCTGAAGACGGGCGAGATGAATTTCACCGTTTCGGAACTTTGCCAGTACCGTGGTGTTGTCCTTGATGACTGGTCGAACGATCTTTTCGAGGGCAGGCTTGCCTCCGTGGTAGTCGGCGTTGGCCACCAGAGTCGTTTCCTGGTCTCTAAGAGTGCTTTCAACCTTGAAAGGACCCGTGCCGATCATTTCCGTGACCTGAGTCAGTTCCTTGTCGAGCGGGACAGCTTCTTTGGGCAGAGGAGCTGAAACAATGTAGGTCAGCTTGCCAAGGAAGTAAGGAGTTTTCTTCTTAAGGGTAAGGCTGAGAGTTTTGTCGTCGATGACCTTGACTCCATCTACTGACTGGGCTTTGCCTGCCAGCTTTTCTTCAACCCCGACAATGTCGTTAAGGTAGGCGCCAGCAGTGGGTGAGTTGAAAGTGGGCTGGCTGGCTCTTTCGATAGACCACTTAAAGTCTTCGGCAGTCACTTCTCTGCCGTTGTGGAACTTGATTCCATCTCGAAGCTTAAAGGTGTAAGTCAGACCATCATCGCTGACTGACCACTCTGAGGCAAGAGCCGGAGCCACTTCGTTCTGTTCGTTCCAGGCGACCAAGCCTTCATAGATGTTTTGAAGTAGATCGATGGTGTCGCCATCCTGAACGACATGGGGATCGAAAGTTGTGGGGTTGGTATTGATGGGATACCGGAAGATCCCAGATTCGCCAGCTTCCCTTCCTCTCTGACTGAAACCGCCGCCCTCACTGCTTTTTGGACCACAGCCCACGGCTAAGAGTGCAGCCGCTGCCAAGGAAAGGCCCAGAATCCAATTCCTCATGAACGTGCATTGTACTATGCAGATTAAGATTGGCTGAGCAGCAGGGACGCAAGGGCTTCCCCTGCCTTTAACTGCTTTTCTACCACCTTCTGCCAGAACTCAATTTGAACCCGCATTACTTCTCTAGAAAGAACGATGTTTGACGGGGGTTCCTCCAATTCCTGCAAGGCGTTTAGAGTTTTCAGCAGCAAGGGTGGAACAGGCACGGCATCGGCCCATTCGTGATGAAGGCTGGAATGAACTCTGCCCCCAGCTGAAACTGACAGCCAGCAGGGATCTTCTCTTTCTGATAATCCTGTCTCGTGGCAGGCTTCCCAATCTGGAGCATGACCTTCCATCTGCATCAAGCGGCTGCCTGCCCAGAGAGTGACACAGAACCACTTTGGATGCAGCTCCAGTAGATGAAGCGTTTGAATCAGCAGCTCCCAATGGCCATCTTCAGGGATATCCCATGGCATCACTGCATCCCATAGCTCGGCCATTGCTAGGCCTGCAAGGGTTGTTTCGTAGGTTTCCCTCAGCTTAGGAAAGGAGCTTATCGGCTGAACCTGAGTGACAAATCGCCGCTTTTTGCCTTCTGCAACGGTGAAGACGGCCAGATTGAGGACCTCAGTCGAACCTGCAAGTCTGGAGCCTCCCTTTCTTGCCCCTTTTGCTGTGACTTCAATCTTGCCGGCTCCTTCAGTCAAAAGGGTGAGGCGGCGATCTGTTTCGCCGCTCTCACCCTTCCTGAGAACAATCCCTTTGTAGGTTTTTTCTTGACTCACTAGATTCCGATTCTGAGCCACTCTTGGAAGATGAAGCTCATTCTGTCAATAACCAAAGCGAATCTAGCCATGACAGTGGCGCCGAAGATACAGCCGAAACCGATCATCAGCATCCAGCGACCAAAGATGTTGACACCGTTCATGAACTTGCCCTTCAGTTCGTAGCTGAAGATAAAGTAGCTGACGGCGCAGACAAGAGTGACAACGAAGATGAGGTTAGAAATGGCCTGGGTCGGGTAGACGTTGGCAGCAATTCTAGCCGCAAGCTCCGGATCAATCGGCTGGATTTGGTCCCCGACAAGAATCTGTCTGGGAGGAACTCGGAAGCTGTCCAGTGTGGTCGGAATGATCGGCCTCATTGAGTCATAGATCTGTGGACCAAAGGTGTTGAACCAGTTGAGAATCCACTGACCTGACCAGGCACCAAGAATGATCCCGATCGGAATTCGGCTCATCCAGTTGTGCTTTTTGCTGAAGACCATGTAGCCCATCAATCCGATGGCGGGCAGCAGGGCAAAAAGCCAATAGCCAGGCTGAGCAGGATCTGCTCCGGTGGTCGGAGCTCCAGTCATTTTCTGCCACCAGCTTGTGTAAAGGGTTTCCTTCCACAGAGCAACAACAGAGAAGCCAACGGCCAGGCCAATGAAGAGGTGCTCGAAGAATCGGTAGATCTTGGTTTCTTTATAAAGAACCGAGTAAAGACCGATGGTGGCGATGGCGCCAGCTGTCAATTTAATCAGCGTGTAGTCCATCTTCTTACACCTTCCTCTTGTTCTGGCCAGAGGCGAACATAGCCACGTTTCCGACAACAATGGCGACAATGAGAAGCGCAAGTACAACGTTCAATGCGGCGTAGTAGGTTTTTCCTCTGCCGACGTGCTGGTAGCCCTCAATGGGCTCAATCACACCTTGAACGTTTGTGCTTGTGACTCGTGGATCCTTTCCGTCAGCCTGACGTTTGTTGATCCCGAAGTACATCATCATTTCGATGTCGTAGACACCCTTGAGGCCGATCGCAACTCCGCTCAACTGACCAGAGCTGAAGTAAGGCAGCAGGGTTGGACCAACGACGCCGGTGCACATGCAGAGCAGTTTCACCCTGCCGCCGAGTCGCTGAATTCCAACGTCGACGGTGGCGCTTGCCGTGATGTAAACGACTGCGGCAACATCCTCGATCTTTCTGACGTTTTTGAGAACATCGCTTCGGAAGATGTCAATTTCTTGTCCGTCCGGAGTCTTGGTCTTTCTGCCCTGCCAGGTGCTTCGCAGGTTGACGGCCATTCCCTGAGTTGTGCCTTCTGCGTTCGGGAAGAATCCGAGATCAACATAGTCACGTCCGAGAACGAGCTTTTTATCTTCGGGCAATGTCTCGTTGACAAACCGAAGAACGTTTCTTGCAACCTGGGGGGCCTGAGGATCAGCAAGGCTGAAAAGTACGAACTTCTGCCTTCTGTAGGCGAGCATCTTAAGGATTGCCTCAAGGTGTCCCTGACTTTCTCCTCGGGTCGAGTTGGTCCAGTCTGACTGCAGAAGGACAGGCTTGTCCAAGTCGAGCTCTTGGAAGCTCTTGTAGAACATCACCGATGAATCGGCAGCCTTCGCGGGGACATCCACCTTGATGTAGAGTCCGCAGACGACAGCGACGATGAGGATAGCGTAAAGAATCCTTCTGTCAACTGCCTGAAGTTTGCTCCAAAAATTCTGTTCCATTTAGCTGACACCACCCTTTTCAAGACCGAGCCAGAGCCGGAGGCCCATGGCGAGCGCGCCCAAACCGACGCCGAATTCAAGTGCTCGCAGGCTTGGAACCTGCAGAGTCGACTGGAACCAGCCTGCGACTTCGCTGATCTTGAGGTTGTTGAGAATGTGACCAGGTTGATTTCCTGTCATTCCATCAATAACTCCTGACCAGGGAACATCGATTGCTCCCATCAAACTTAGAATCATGATCAGAGCCGATCCCATCAGGACTGTCGCTTCAACCGATCTGATCCTGAAAGCGCGGAAAGCGGCAGAGAGAATGAAGAAGGCGATCATTGAGAACATCGCCGCGTCCATCTGCTGCAGAAGACCATCGAAGAGAAGGTCGAATGCGTAGTTGGGGAAGCTCCAGTTCGCCTGCTCCAACAGTTTGCCGTCTGGATCCCTAAACTCCCTCAGCACATAGTCGATGTAGCCGAAAACGATCATGGCGACCATTCCGACAAGCAGTACGATAGAGAAAGCCCAGTCTTTCTGCTTTTTGGCCAATCGAGTGATGTGCACTCTAAGGACTGAGTAGATGCCCAAGCCAAGCAGGAAGGCGGTAATGACGTTAGTCGAAGCCGCCATCGTCGGCTGAAAGTCTGCTACCCAGAAGGAAATGGCTTCAACTGCATTTCTCGGCAGATCATTCTCTTCTCTAGCGATCGGCTCGGGCCAGAGGAAGAGAAGAACGTAGAACGCACCAGTCAAGAAGGTTGCGGTCCAGACGATTGGACGACGCGCCCTTTGGGGAGCGAACATCATGCCAACCATGACAGCCAAGCTGGCCAGGAATGTGATGCCAATCATTACCCAAAGTTCTTGAGAACCATGGGGGCGCGCCATCCAATCACTCGCTTGCGCGAGAGGAAGCAGATTCATTAGGATCCTCCTCCTTCGGCAGGTGCGGCGGCTTCAGGTTCGGCCGGCTTCTGCTCTCGTGTGATGGTCACATCTTCCGGATCGATCAAGGGGTTGAAAATCCTATGCATCGTTGTCTCTGGCTTAAGCTTCAATTTAGTCTGAGCAAGCCTTTCGGGTGTCGGATCCTCAAGTACGGCAGAGCCCCTTTCTTTGGCGACTCTTACCTTTTCAACAGGCTGAGTTCGCTCGTAGCTGCCAAGAACAACGCCAAACAAGACGGTGAAGATGATCAGCATCTTGCCCCAGTCTTGGCCGACCAAGCTGCCAACCAGAACTGGTTCGCGACGCAGGTAGGCAGAAGCAGCATAAAACTCGTCGCCGATCAAAACGTAGTCGCAGGCGGCGATGAAGAAGGGGGTTTGGGTCTGAGTCGTTGAACCAGCAACCTGAATCGCGCCGACGCTATTGGCTGTTTCGGCGAAGATCAGTGACTCGGCAAAGAACTCTCCCAAGAGGAATGTGGCTGCTGCCTTCTCTCTCAAAATCATTCCGCTGACGCCAGCTGCGAAAGCAAACTGTCTGTCAGAAATGAACTGAACAGAGTTTGAATCGTAGCGGTCCAACATCCCCTGCGTCTGGTACACGTCCCTGATGATCTCTTGGGCGACCGTGTACACCGCTGCATCTGCGCAGCAGAGACGAATAGGCGTCGAGAATTGAGCGGCCTTTTTAGTGACGTGTCCAAAGACGTTTAATGCCTGAACCGAAACGGCCGATAGACCGCCTAGCCCTGGAACCATGATAACGGGGCGGCCCATTTCTGTGGCCCTCCCAATCGCATCGTCCAAAGCATTCAATCCAGGAATGCGCCGGATAAACAGCGCCTTCTCGCCTTTGGCTCGCCAAATGTTGATCAGCACGAATGCCGCCAGCAAAAGCGTTACAAAGACCGAGATCCACCCCGTGTCCAAATACTGCATCGAATTACCTACTCGTTCTCGCCCCCGGTTTGCACCGGGGTTCTTTTGTCTTCCAATCTCTGGATAAGACGTTCTACCGCGCCAGGAGTCGCCATAAGGCGGCTCATTCCAATTGTCTGATCGACCCCCATAAAGGGAGCGATGAATGGCGAAAAGGTCATCACTGCGTGACTTCCAATATTGCTGAATGGTTTGTGAGCTTCCAGAAACAGAGTCGCAGGAACATCAAGACCCCTCTTCAGGATCTCGTCGACCATCTTCTCGGTCAATGCCCTCTCCTCCTCCTCCGTCATGGGGTCCAGCCAATCCATCTTCGTTATTTCGCCAGAACTCGGCTATTTTGGCAAGAACTGCCTCTTCGTTGCCAGAGAACCTTAGCAAGACCCCTCGGAAATCCTCCAAACGGCTGCTTTTTTCCAGCGGAGAGAGGCGAATTGCTCCAGGAACAGGCAAAAGTCGCTTAACAGAAGCCCATTCAATCTCTGTCGTGCTGAGTCCCAGACGAGCAGAAGCGCCTTTGAGGTTCAGCAAGTAGCGAGAAGGAAGAAACATTTCTGCCGTGGAGGCAAAAATGGCGAGAACTCCAACTCCGCCAACGACAATGCTGGAAGTAAGGAGAAATCCTATGATTCCGGCCATTACACATGCTGCGGCACAGACTGCCCGTTTTTGCGGATAAAGCCTGCCGAAGTGAATTTCCCAGGCCAGAGAATTTTCCTGACCTGGGGTTTCTTCATCGCCAGCTCTCAAAGAGAGTGCTCACTGATTCGTCCATGTGGATTCGGCGGATCGCCTCACCCAAAAGCGGAGCGACAGACAAAATCTTGAGCTTGGGCACTTGTTTGTCGTGGGGGATCGGGATAGTGTCGGTGACGATCACTTCAGAGACTACTGAATCTTGAAGTCTCTGCGAGGCATTTCCGGAAAGGATGGCGTGGGTGCAGGCACATACCACCTGAGTGGCTCCCCGCTTCATCAGGCCTTCAGCACCTTGAATGATAGATCCACCCGTGTCGATCATGTCGTCGATCATGATGCAGCGCTTGCCCGTCACATCGCCGATGATTTCAACCACTTCAACCTTGTTTGGCTCTGGCCTTCTCTTGGCGATGATGGCAATGGGTGCCTTCAGCATTTCGGCAAGGCTTCTTGCCCGAGTGACGCCAGCTACGTCTGGTGAGACCACTACGATGTCGTCGGCATCGGCATAGCCCTGGGCTACAAAGTGGCGACCGAGAATCGGCCCTGCGTAAAGATGATCGACTGGGATATCGAAGAAGCCCTGAATCTGCTCGGCATGCAGGTCCACGCAGACGACTCGATTGGCACCAGCCTCTTCAATAAGGTCGGCAACAAGCCTGGCCGTCACTGGCTCACGAGGCTTCAGCTTCTTATCCTGCCTGGCATAGCCATAGTAGGGCATGACAACCGTGATTCTGCCAGCGCTGGCTCTCCTGAAAGCATCCAAGAGAATCAGAAGCTCCATAAGGCTGTCATTGACGGGATGGCAGGTGGGCTGAATGATAAAGACATCATTGCCCCGGGCACTTTCGTTGACCATCACACGAATCTCGCCATCGCTGAACTTGGTCGAAGTCAGCTGCCCCAGATCAATATCTAGGTATTCAGCAACTTGGTTGCCAAGATCGCGATGTGAATTGCCACTGAAAAGCTTCATGTCTTCGCCGAGTCTGATTGTGTTCGGTGCTGACGAAACTTCTTTGCCCATTCCTCTTTGTTCTCCTGTCTTGCTCTGCCAATACCCAGCGAGTCTGCTGGGACATCTCCTGTGATGACACTGCCAGCGGCAGTGATCGCGCCTGACCCAATATTCACCGGAGCGACCAATGTTGAATTAGACCCTACAAAAGCACCGTCACCGATCTGGGTCAAGTGTTTTGCATAGCCGTCGTAATTGCAGGTGATGGTTCCTGCCCCGATGTTGGCCTTGGACCCGACCATGGCGTCACCGATATAAGTGAGGTGGCTGATGGAAGTGCCTTCGCCCACTGTTGACTTCTTGATTTCGACAAAGTTGCCGACCTTCACCTTCTTGCCGAGCTTGGTATCAGGCCGCAGGTTAGCAAAGGGGCCGCACCGGCTTCCGCTTTCCATTTCGGCCTGGTCAAGGTGGCTCATAAAGACCCGAACATCATCATGAAGAATCGAATCCTTGATCCAGGTGTTCGGCCCGATGGCACAGCCTGATCCGATGGATGTCCTGCCATCAATAACGGTCATGGGCAGGATCGTGGTATCGGGAGCAATGGTGACTGCGCCGCCAATAAAGGTCGAATCGGGATCGACGATGGTCACGCCAGATTCGCCCAGTTCCCGAAGAATTCTCATCCTCAGGGTTTTGCTTGCCTGAGCAAGCTGGTTGCGATCATTGACGCCTTGGAACTCGTACTCGTCTTCAAAAACGATTCCTCGGACCGTGCCGCCATTTTCGCGGATCAGTCGAATCATTTCGGTCAGATAAAGCTCACCTGTGGTTGGGCTTGGCTCAACGGTGGGAAGCAGCTTCCTGAGGGCTGAAAGGTTGAAGCAGTAAAGGGCCGGATTGATCTCGTCGATTTCCCTTTGCTCTTCGGTGGCATCCTTCTCCTCAACAATCCCCGTGACGTGGTCATTTTCGTCGCGGGTGATTCTTCCGTAGCCTTTGGGAGCGCTGACCTTAACCGTGGCAAGGACTCCTTCGGCTCCGGTTTCAAGGGCAGTGTCAATCAGCTTCTTGACTGTGGAAGTCCGAATCATCGGAACATCGCCGCAGGCGATCAGCACCAGACCCTGGTCACCCTGCAGGGCATCGAAGGCGCAGAGGACGGCATGCCCAGTTCCCTTCTGTTCATCTTGAACAGCGGTTGGGAACTCGGAACCCAGCTCAGCCAGCATCTTTTCCCGACCGTGGCCGACAACGACAACGGGAGATTCAAGTCCGGCGCCATGCATGGCAGAGATCACCATGCGGATCATAGGAACGCCGCAGACTTGGTGCAGACATTTGGGTAAAGCTGACTTCATCCGCTTGCCTTCTCCGGCAGCCAGAATCACGCCTTGAATAGGAATTTGGGTCATCTCTGCGGGGGTGAACTTACCTCAATGGCAAGACAGAACCCTGCCCCAGGAACTAGAATGAAAGTGAAATGAGCCTGCGAGTCTTGCACCACCCCTTGGGCCAGCACCTTTTGACCCAGCTTAGAGATGTGCAGACACCCCCCGATCAGTTTCGTCAGCACGCCCATACCCTGGGAATTTTGCTGGCATTTGAAGCGACCCGAGATCTGCCCACTATCCATGCTTCGATCCAGACTCCTTTGGAAGATTTGGATGCTCCAGTTTTGGGTCAAACCTTGGCGGTCGTTCCGATTCTCCGAGCAGGTCTGGCGATGCTAGAACCTGTCCTGGAAGTCTTTCCTCATGTCGCTGTCGGCTATGTCGGGCTGGAAAGAGACCACTCAACTGCAGTTGCCAGCAGCTACTACAAAAAGTTTCCTGAACTCAAGGGCCGATTCTGCCTCTGTCTTGACCCCATGCTGGCTACTGGGGGCTCAGCAATCCGAGCGGTTAGTTTGATGAAGGCCGAAGGGGCCGAAAAGATTGTGATGGTCTGTGTTGTTGCCGCTCCTGAGGGTGTGGCCGCTTTTGAGGAAGCTCATCCTGATGTTGACATCGTGACTGCTTCTCTGGATCGAGAACTTAACAACCTTAAGTACATTCTTCCTGGATTGGGAGACTTCGGCGATAGACTCTACGGAACTTGATTTCCAAGATGCTTCTGCTTGAATTTTTCTAATCCAGCATAGAAGTCTGTCGCAACGTCAGGTTCACAAACAAAGCGTTCTCTGAAGTAGTCAATCGCTTCAATTGAGAACTCACAGATTCCATCTTGAAGAATACGAGCGAAGCTGAACTCTGTCCACTGTCCGATGTTGTGATTATCATTGGTCACGTCTTCGGCGTAAATTGTCCCGCAGATCCAGATGCCAATCCATGGCAAAGCCTCATATGATCCCATGAACCCGATACAGTCGAAGTATCTATTGACTTTTTCCAAGGGGATGTCTGGGATCGACTCGGCGTGCTCTAGAAAGAACTGTTTTTGGCATAAGCGCATTTCACTCATCGGATGATCAACACTCCAGGCTGGAGGCTGAGCATATTGAGGCACACCTTCGGGAAAGAACAAAGCTGCCCCAGGGTGCACGTCAACAAACTCTTTGAGTGTCATGGGCTAGAAGAATCCCTTGCGCTTGAAAATCAACAGAATTAAACCAGATGCAAGCGCAATGCTTGCCAAACAGATATAGAATCCATATGGATGGGTGAGCCCTGGCATGTTGACGAAGTTCATTCCGTAGATGCCAGCGATCAAGGATCCAGCCATCATGAGGGTTGATATCACGGTCAAGACTCTCATGACCTCATTCAATCTATAGCTTACAATTCCCAGCTGAGCATCGAGAATGGATGACAAAATGTCCCGGGCAAGATCCAAGCTCTCAATCTGCCTATAGATGAGACTATTGATGTCCTGATATTCAGACATCATTGCTTTGGGAGCCCAAGGGTCACCGTGCCTTGTTACAGCTTGAATGAAGTCTCGAATCAAAGCTAATTTCCTTCTTTGTTCAAGCATCTCTCTCTTAATACAGATGGCTGATGATGCCTCGAAACCCTTCATTTCATAGATTCGGTCTTCAAGGCTTTCTATCCTGTCGTGAATCAGATCCACCTGGTCTGTATCACCATTCGCCAAACCATGAATCAATGATTTTAAAAGTTCAGGTGGAGTCATTCCAATCCCCTCGGGATCATCAACCCACTCATTCATCATATCAGTTAGGAATCTGCATGGATCTTTGGTGGCAGTGAAGATCAAATCGTCATGCGCAATGAGAATAAAAGGTATCGGCGGACGTTCGGTGTCTTCTTGGACAGAAGGCAGGATGGCTGCAGCCCTTCCCGTGGCATGATCGAACCTCAAACAAGGTGAGAACAGTGAAAGATCCTCTGCAAGTTCGTTGCTGACTCCTTCCTTCTGCCGCAAAAATCCTTGAATGGCAATCGGATTCCAGCCGTCCAAATGGACCCAAGTGAGGACACCCTTACTCGTGGCATCCCAAGAAGAAACGCCCACCTTGCCATTCGCCTGCAGCCTATAGACTAAAGGACTGTCCGAAACTCCCACCGTTTTAACGACGCCTTTAAACCGGGCAAAGGTGCCGCTAAGGGGCGTTATGTGCGCCGATTGGGCTGAGAGGCAGTATTCTAAGTAAGAAGTGAAGATCGGGCGCAAACCAGAGATCAAGCTTGGGGTTCCCATGGGAGCTCCATCGGCAGAGTGGCGGCTGCCACATCTCGATGAGGTCCCCTCATTCACAGCCAACGGCACGGGTTTCTGGCAAAGGGGCATCTGCTGGCTTTTTCTGGCGGCCGGGCTGGCCTTTTACTTTTTAGGTTCCAACGGTCAAAGTCCGCTCGAGGAGCTTATGACCGCTCTCAAGACTCTGCTTCTCTGCGGTGGAGCCTCTCTGGCGATCATTGGACTTACAACGCGATCAATTGCAGAGCGCGGGGCCGGAGTCAGCCTTGCTTTGATCAAAACAAAGCTTCCTGTTGAAGACTGCTCTCCCGCTAAGATCAAGATCTTTCAAGACGAAACCATGACTGGATCGGATGAAGGCTACTTTTGGCTGGATGAAAACACTCTATACTTCAAAGGGACTCAATGCGCTTTTAGGCTGAACGCCAAAGACTTTCCTCCAATTGAGAACTGGAAACCCAGTCATCGACCCAAATCAACTGATGGGGTCGGCATGAGATGGCTGGAGGTCAAGTCGAACTCGAGACCTCTCGCTATTCAGTTCGCTTTTTTCGAACTCGATAACGACCATTCAGCTCACAGAAGGTCCTCGAAGCTGGTTCGGCAGATTGCCACATGGATTCGCGAAGCCCCGGAAGGAGTCTTGGAGACTGTTTTGCCGCCCCTCGCCGTCCACCCTGGCTTGCGAGTCAGCGGCCCTTGGGTTAAGGAAGGGTTCTTCTCAGGCCTCATCATCGCCATGGTTGGAGCGGCTCTGGCTTTTGCCTCACTTAGCCGGATCGTCTCTCCTAACCATTTGGGAATCAGCCTTACAGAAGGGCTGGTCGCCATTGCCGGTCTAGGGATGACCTTTTTCGGAGCCAAATTTGCCGTTCAGCAAATGAGAGACAATGAGCTTCGCCATGCTCTTGTGATTGAAGAGCAGATTGGAATGTGAAGCTTAACGCTTAATCTGGCGATTGGTCAAGCGCTCAGCTAGGTTGTCCATCCTGAAACGGAACCCAAACTGATAGCTTGAGGGGAACTGTCTGTACTCGATAAAGGGCTCGAAGGCTCCGGCGACAAAAGAAGCCAGGTATTCCCTATCGTAGATCACTCCCTGGTCGAAATCGTACTTCCAAAGGTGGCTGAACTTGAATGGTCCAAGGGCAGCATCGGCTCGCCAATGAAGTGCCTGCCTGCTGTAAAGCCTGTCCCAGTTGAAATCTGCCTTGCCCACTTCTCCGCCTAACACGTAAGCGGCACCAAGCCTAAAACGCTTGTCAGGGTTCCAAACCAAGCCAGCTTGACCACGAGCAAAGCCATAAGCAGTGTGAGTGCTTAAGGTGCTGAAGAGGTCCAGTCTTGTTCGCCAATCGAGGTCTCTGCCTAAGGCGATATCTGGCAGCGACAGGCTTGCCGAAGAGGTCAATCTAGGCCGATAGTTGTCACCGATCTGAGAACGAATCATTTGAATTCGGCTGGTATTCAGCCATCCAAACTCGCCTCGCTTTCCACCCTGTTCAAATATGACTTCAAGGGGTTTTGTGATGACAAAGAATTCCTCGACTCTGCCGCTCGGACTCTCGTTCCACTGACTGGCAATCTGCCAAGTTTTTCGTCTCTGGCTGATAGAAGCCTCTTCCTGATCCGGCTCAACAACCCCGATTCTGTCGAGGTATCCGTTGGCGAACCTTTCTCCCATGTCGCCATCAACGCTTAACCTCGCCGAGGTCTGAGTGAGGTCGAGTTCGCTAAGAGTATAGGTGACCGAGTAACTGGGCAAAGACTGAGGAAAGGCACCCCACGATGCAGACAAGACGCTCTTGTCTGTCAGGAGTCTCTTGTAGCTCCAGCTTAAGCCAAAGCGACCGTCATCGTTAAGGGAGTAGCTGGGAAGGCTCAGCTTAGAATCAAAACGAGGGTTCAGGTTGAAGCGGTAGCTCGGTAGCGGCCCGATCCTGACACCGAGGATGTTGAGCGAGATCTTTTTCGCAATGCCGTGGCTTCCAGGATAGAGGCTTACTTCCCTCGCCGTAAACTTCCACTCGGGATTCTGCCTTTGGGTTAAGGCTCCTTCGGCGACTTCCAAAAACCATCTGTCGCCAAACACCGTCACCCTTTGGGCTTTGATAAAGGCGTTGCCTGCTCGGATAGTGGCGTTTGATGCTGTTCCCAGTTGATCATTAGGACCGAACTCAGGATCAGTCTTTTTGCGCCAGCGAAAGCTGACTTGATCCGCCCGCATAAACCCTTCAGGATCAGTCAGAAGGATGCTGCCCTCGGCTTTGCCGGTTTGGGCGGATTCATCCAGCTCAAGCTTGTCAGCCTGAAGCAGAGTCAAGCCGTACTTGGCCGTCACTTTGCCGGAAAAAACCTGCTTTCGAGTCTGAAAATCAAACTCATAGCTGTCGTAGGTGACTTCGAGCCCATCGAACTTCTTGACCGATTGACCGTCCTGCTTCTCCGCCTGGAGGACCTGAATGCCGGAAGCAGGGTCAGATTCATCCACCTTTTGGCTGACAACCACCAAAGGCTTGGGGTCATCGGGGGGTAAAGATGGGGGAAGAGAGGGCCACATGTCGGCTTCAGCAAGCTGTCTAGACTCAGGATTTTAACGTTCAAATCATTTTTTGAACTCTATGAGGCCCAGGCCCGTCATAATAGCAGACTAGAGAGATGGCATGAGCGAGATCGGGACAGCCCAATTTGACACTCAGTTTGAAGAGTGCCGCTGGGTCGCAAGAGTGCGGCACGGCGATGAAGCGGCGATGACCCTCTTGATGGACCGCCATCGGCGCAAGGTCCTCAGGGTGGCAGCCAACGTTCTGCGTGACCTTAACGAAGCAGAGGATGTAGCCCAGGAGGCCTTTCTCAAGGCTTTCAGAGAGATTGCCAAGCTTCGTGAGGACAAAGCCTTCCCAGGCTTTCTCTATCGAATCTGCGTTCGACTCTGCATGGATCGCCTGCGATCTCGCAAACCCTTATCCGAGATCATGGATCAGCCTGTGGCCAGCCAGGGCTCATCAGTTGAAACCAAGGTCGTGGTTGAGGATCTGCTCGATAGGCTCTCGCCTGAGATGAGGCTCACCCTTGTTCTCAGAGAGATGGAGCAGTTCTCATACGATGAGGTGGCAGATGCCATGGGAATCCCAGTCGGGACTGTTCGATCTCGACTCCATGTGGCTCGCGAAAGATTTCGCCAGCTTTGGATTGAGGCCACCCAGGAAACGGCATAGTCATGGACGAGCGATCCAAGAAGGCAGAAGATTTCGATTTCCCGACATTGTCGGTGGAATCAGATCCTGCCATGGATGGCGCTCTCGACTTTTTGAGATCGGCTTCTCTCGATCCAGCTCCCATTCGAATCAGCCGCATGGAAGTCAATGTCCTTCGACAGTGGCGGCACGAGCGAAATCTGAGATCATGGAAGTGGTGGATGCCCTTCGCCGCGGCTCTGGCAGTTGGCTTTTTCCTTGCCGCTCTCTGCCTTAATCTGCTTCAGCCGCTCTTTAACCCCGGTGCTGCTCAAGATCCGGCCGTAGCATGGCCCGAGTTCAAAGCCGAATCTAGCCACGCACCTAAGCCATGACCCTTAGGGTCCTTGCCGGACTCTTGATTGGGTTGGCCCTCGCTTTAGGACTCCATCCTCTTTCTCGCGTCTCTCTGCTCGAGAGTTTTCGGCCGGCATCCAGTCCCAACGATCTGGCTGTTCCCTTTGCTTCATTTAGGCTGCCCGATCCTGACGACCCTCAATCGGCAGCCGCTTGGCTGACCGCCTGGCTTGCTGAAAGGTACCGGGGAAGGAAGGTCAATCAAGACCAGCTTCTGCTTTTGACCGAAATCGCCCAAGCAGGAGCTCAATCTGAACCAGGAAATGCCTATTGGAAGATCTACGAAGGTCTGCTTCATCACGATATGGGCAACAAGCTGGCCTCACAGAAGTCTTTGGAGGGTGCCCTTGCCGCTCCAGGCTTCAACCCCCATTCAGCTCTCTGGGTGAGAGATGTCCTCCGTGACCTAAGGTTCCGCGATGGCTCCACACGCCCGAGCCACATCTTGGCTCTGCATCAAGCTATGAAAACTTGGAGCTACGTGGCCCTTACAGACCCCCTCCTGTCTGTCAAGTTCCATCCAGATCAGGTGCAGCTTTGGGTGGAAGGCTTGGCTAGGCTGGACTTTCCGTCACCCTCGTCGGTCGATGAAGCCGGGTTGGCTCAGCTTCCGCTGGGTTTGGCACAATCAATCATCTTCTGGGGCGTGACCTCAACGCTTCTTGCCTTTGTGCTGCTGCACCCCTCTTTCACAGCGAGCAAGGCATCTTTAGCCGATAGGCTTCGATACATTCCACTCTGGCTGAAGAACTCTCTTCTTTGGACTCCCCTGGCTCTCTGCACTCTTTTCTGCGTCGCTTTAGGAGGTCCGGGAAGAATTCTGAAAGGACTGCCTCAGGCGCCTGCTCCTATCTTTTGGTCTTTAGTTGCCTTGGTCTTAGCTGTGGTTGCCATAGCCAGTGCCTTGGAATCCGAACCCGATTCCGAAAGCCGCCCAGGAGGCATTGCCAGTTCCTGCTCTGCCTTAGGATTAGCTGGCGGAGCGCTTTTGGTCATAGCATCTCTGATCGCAAATCCCTTCATCGTGCAGATGGAAAGGGTCTTGGGGCCAAACTAAGAAATGAATCAAACCAGGCAGGACCTTCTAGACGAGCTAACCCGCAGTCCAAGTGGTCTGGCTTGGTGCGCCTTGCAGACCAATGCCTGCGATAAGGTGCTTCGGCGAATCTGGGAAAACCACGCCCCCAACTCGCCAAAACATCTAGCCATTTTCGCCACAGGCGGCTATGGCCGCAGGGAGCTTTCCCCTCATTCTGATCTTGATCTCACCCTCTTGTCGGTAGGAGAAGTGCAGGACGATGTTTTGATCCGTGCTCTTTTTCGATCGATTCAGACAGAAATCGGTGAAGCTTGGGGCCTGAAGATCGGCTACACCTATCGTACCCTGGGCGACTTCCCTGGCCTTGACGCTTCATCCCGAACCGCCCTGCTTGACGCTCGTCTTGTGGCTGGCGACGAAGAAATGGCCGCGATTCTGAATGATTCACTCTGGAAGGATTTTCCTACCGGCGACTTTCTCATCGCCAAGTTTCGCGAAAGAGCGGCCGCGTTCAACCGTTGGCATGCAACGCCCTTGGTCACCGAGCCAAACCTGAAAGAAGGCGCAGGCGGTCTGAGGTGCCTTCAGACTGCTCAGTGGGTTCGGATGGCGCTGGGTGAAACCCTGATCACTCCAGCTGAAGACTACGAATGGCTGATCAAGGTTCGAAGCCTGCTTCACCTCAAGGCGAAGCGAGTCATGGACCTCTTGAGCTATGAAAGAAGATCGCAGATCGCAGAAGTGCTCGGAATGACTCCGCTTGAACTTGCTGAGAAGTGCGCTGAATCGATGACAGCTTTGCACCGGTTTTGGAAGGAGACAGAAGCCTGCCTCTCAAGGTCAAGCTTTCTGATAACTCAGCACGTCACCAGTCAAAAGGGGCACATTTTCTATGGGCCTGGAACAACAGCCACAGAAGCCGCCTTGGCAATCACCCTTGCATCCCAGCTTCCTGAGATTCAAGTCACAACAGCACCTCCGCTTTCCGAAAGGGGTTCTGGCAGCCACTTTCTAGCTGCGATCGGGGCCGGAGTCTCCTGTGTTAAAGCTCTCGATCAAGCTGGTGTTCTGGCTCAAGTCCTTCCTGAATTCACAGACTGTCGGTTTTTGATGCCGGGCGATTCTGGCCACCGTTACACCGTTTTTGAGCACACTCTGGTGCTTCTTGAACACTTCGAATCTCCCGAAATGCCTTCTTTTCTGACCGAGATTAAGGCTTCACTCCCTGATCCCAGCCTCTTGATTCTTGCCGGACTCCTGCACGATGTCGGCAAGATCGACAGGTCGAGACCCCATTCCACAGTGGGGGCAGAAATGAGCATCGAAATCTGCGCGAGGCTTGGCCTTCCGCCGGCGCAGGTGGATCTCGTTAGGTGGCTGGTTCTGGAGCATCTTTACCTCTCAAGGATCATTCAGATTCGAGACGTCCAGGATCCGGCAGTACTGCAGGAGGCTGCTAAAAAGTGCGGGACAGTTCAAAGGCTGGACCTCTTGACACTTTTGACCTGGGCAGATATCAGCGCTGTCAATCCAGAGACGATGACGCCTCTTACTCTGGCCTACCTAGAGCATGTCTGGCGGTCGGCCAGGCAGATTCTGACTGAAGGCCAGGAAGTGCCAGACCCGGCTGGTGTCCGCCGCCGCTTGACCAGGAGCCTAGCCTCAACCTTCCCACCCGAAGAGATTGCTGCCTTTCTCGACTCGCTGCCAAGCAACTACCTGCTCAGCACTCAGCCATCTGAAGTGCAGCGGCACATGGAGCTGATGAAGCGGGTTGAAGCTGAAGGCCCTGAGATTCACATGACGGAGCGGCCAGCAATCGAGGCCACCGAGGTCCTCATTGGTGCCGTCGACCGGCTCGGTCTGCTTCGAGATGTCCTTGCCGTCTTCTATGCCCAGGATCTAAGGCTCCACTCAGTGAAGGCTCGAACCACTCAGGGAGAAACTCCTTTGATTCTCGACCTCTTCACAGTCAGCTATGGCCGACGCCCCCTGCCCCCATTAGCTGCTGCAAAACTAGAATCAGATTTAAGAAAGGTCTTGACTGGCCAGACAACGGCCTATGATCTGATGAAGGCCGCTGACAAGGACCCGTCCCGTGCTCAAGAGCTTTACAACTGGACCTTTACACCAGGCAGTCCTGCAACTTTAGAAGTCAGAGCGCCTAGAGGAAGGGGCATGGCCTACCGCATGTCTAACCGAATCACAGAATTGGGCTGGATCATCCTTGGAGCCAGGGTTGGACAATGGGCCGGAGCGGCAGCGGCGACCTTTACCCTTATGGGGCCCGAGGGAAAAGCCCTGACTCGCGCTGATGCTGACCAAGCCTTCGGTCAAGCCCATGTATAATCTCTTTTCGGCAACTTATGCGCCTCGTCATTCTTGGCTGCGGGCGGTCTGGATCGACCCTCGCTCTTATGCTGGCTTCAGCCGGCCACGAAGTCACTTTAATCGACCGGAACCCTGATACGGTTCGCCGCCGCCTTGGCGACAAGCCCAATATCAAAACCGTTTTGGGCAACGGGCTCGACCACGATATTCTTCAGAAGGCGAAAGTCGAAGAAGCAGATGCCTTTTTCGCCCTCACCCGTGGCGACAACACCAATTTGATGGCAGCCCAGATCGTTCAGCGACGCTACAATGTGGCGCGAGTTGTGGCGAAGGTTGCTGACCCCATGAGAGCTGACGCCTACCGCAAGATGGGCCTCTACGTGGTAAATGCCAGCGCCCTCATTGCAGGCATGAGCATGGACTGGCTGACTGGGGCAGAGTCCCGTCCGGCCGAGGAGTACAACATTTTGGTCAAGGAGCTGGAGATTTAGGCCATGTACATCATTCTTGTTGGTGCAGGAAACGTCGGCGTCCAGCTTGCCAAGAGATTCATCGCCCGAGGGCATGAAGTGCTCTTGATGGAAAAGGATTCCACTCAGGCTCGCAAGCTGGGCGCTCTGCTCGGTGATGAGCATGTCGTTCACGCAGATGGCTGTGACATTGTTCTGCAGAAAGAAAATGGTTTTGGCCGTGCCGATGTCGTGGTTGCTGTGACAGGTGAAGACGAAGACAACCTTATTGTCTGCCAACTCGCCAAGTCTGTTTGGGGAGTAAATCGAGTTCTGGCTCGAGTCAACGACCCGACTCATGAAGACATTTTCAGAGATCTTGGCATTGACGATACAGTCTCAGCCACTTCAATCATCTTCAATCTGATTGATCAGCAGCTTGCCGCGAATGAACTCATCCCGATCGGCGCTCTGCACAGAGGCAACGTTGAGGTTGTTGAGAGCATTCTTTCAACCCGCTCTCCCTTGATCGGAAAGGCGGTTCGGGAGCTTCAGCTTCCTCCAGGCACCTTCCTCGTTTTCTTGATGAGAGATGGAATCGGCAGCCAGATCAATGGAGACACTGTTCTGGCCCCCAATGACATGCTTGTGGCCCTGGTTCCCGTCGCTCAGGCAGAATCACTCAAAACCGTCCTCTGCCCTGGCAGCAAATCCTGACAGCCTGAAAGCAAACTAAATCGCCGTCCGGGAGTCCTGTATAAGGATTCGGACGGCGATTTAGTGAATGCTGGTGCTAGAAACCGAGTTTCGCTCTGTGGAAGGCCAAAGCTTTAGGGAAATGCTCTTCCCAGTAAGCCCAGTTATGATCCCCAGGATACTCGGTGTAGCTGTGTTCTATCCCTTTTTCAACCAGGAACCGATTGAAATCGCGGTTCGAGTCGATAAGAAAGTCATCTTCTCCGCAGTCCACATAAATGCTAGGACGGGGATTAGCCTTCTCGATCAAGGCAAAGAGATCATTGGGACCGCCGAGAGGATCTTGGCCATAAATTCTGACCATCTCCTTGCCGAATTCTGGATCGTTCCGGTGAACAAACCGGCCAAAGCCAAGAGCTCCAGAGTGAGACGCAGCTGAAATGAACCTTTCGGAGTAAGTGAGGGCGAGCCTCATGCAGCCATAGCCCCCCATGCTGAGTCCGCCGATAGCCCAGCCTGGCTTTGTTGGAAGCCATTGCTCGATTAGATCCGGAAGCTCTTTTCCGATCGCTGTGCCGTAGGCAAATCCTTCTTCGGCATCACAGTAAAAGCCTCTTCCGCCGTCGGGCATGACGACAATAAGGGGCAGGCCAAAGACGTGCCTTTCAATGTTCGTCCATCGGGTCCAGGCTGTTTCGTCATCGCTAAGGCCATGGAGTTGAAAGAGAACGTGATAAGGGCCGGGTGCCTGGGGAAGGATGACTTTAGCCTTCTGCTGTTTGCCAAGGGCTTCGGAGTAGTACTGGACGTCGAGAAGGGCCACAGACAGAGGCTACCCCTGAAGGATGTGCCAGGAATGCAGCCCGGGTCCATGCGAACGTAACCACACCCCGCGATGTAATACGGAGATACCCATGATCCAAAAGTTCTTCGCCTGGGGGATTTACCAGGTCATGAAGGTGTACGAGCCCAAGATTTCGCCGAGAAAGAAGGCCCTGCTCAGCGGCTTGACTGGAAAAGTGCTTGAACTCGGCCCGGGGACTGGACCAAACCTCAAGTACTACCAGCCCGGGGTTGAGTGGCATGGAGTTGAGCCCAACCCTCATATGCACCCCTATCTGCTTGCCGAGGCAGAAAAGCATGGCATGAGGGTGGAGCTCTTGGCCGCATCAGCCCTTGAACTTCCCTACCCTGATGCTTCGATGGAACACGTTGTTGGAACTCTTGTCCTCTGTTCAGTGCCTGACCCAGAGCAGGTGATGAGGGAGATTAAGCGAGTTCTGAAGCCAGGAGGAAGCTACGTGTTTATTGAGCATGTGGCGGCCAAACGGGGATCGTTCCATGCCCTTGTGCAGAAGACCTTTAAGCCTCTTTGGTGCTGCTGTGCCGACGGTTGTCACGTGGATCGTCGAAGTTGGGAGACTATTGCTCAGGCCGAGTTTGGCAAAACGGAGATTGAACACTTCAACCTCCGCTTCCCTATTGTCACTCCCCACATCATGGGGACTGCCGAGCGCTAAGAGCCCCTAACCAGGCCCGATAAGCGCCGATTCCTGCTTGGTCAGGGCTCCAAGGTCAACATCTGGAGGAGACTTCGCTGGATCTGCCTCTACCAAAGTGCCGAGTTTGGGGCTGGCCCCAACAAAGCCTCCATGCTGGAGCAGAAGCCTACTACCCCGCTTCGTTAGGTCGTAATCAAATCGATCCTTTCCACCAGTGCTGTCGTGAGTGAATCGGCCAGTGGCGATATTCTGCCATTGGCCAGATTTCCCGACTACCCAGGCCGGGCCGAATTCAGCGGCCCTTAAGAGGTGGCCCGTATCGCCCCAGAAGTTCTCACTGAAGGAGTGAAGACCGCGCAGACCCTGCCCCTGAGTCTTGGGAGCAAAGAAGGAAGCGATGAACTTCCACGACTTTTGTTCTGGTGAAAACCACCATGCGGAGTAGCGAGTTCTATTTGCGACTGGCGCAGCCTTGAGAATGAATCTCTGCCTCTCACTGGTCTTCCAGTTGACCTTAAGGTGGCTGTGGCCGCCAGTTCCTTCGTTGCCGAACCCAGAGGCGTAAACGCCTTCCCCTTTTGCAAGCAGAAGCACCTTGTCTTCTTCCGGAACCTTGTTTCGGTCAACTTCCTCCGTGCCTGCGTCCCAAACACTAAAAATGATCCGCCGCTCAGTTGGGCTGTTGACCTGCATTCCAAAATAGCCTCGGTTAAATCCGCAGGCCATGTAAAAGGTGTGGATCGGGTCTGCGACTGCCTTTACCTCGGTGTAGAACCAAGTCGCTTCTTCTCCCTGCGGCAGGGCGTATCCGACGTGGACGGAAGCGGCATTAAG
Organism: Synechococcus sp. UW140; assembly: GCA_943369295.1. GTDB lineage: Bacteria > Armatimonadota > Fimbriimonadia > Fimbriimonadales > Fimbriimonadaceae > JAKRSE01. Next base: position 427,091 of record CALRMU020000003.1, read on the forward strand.
CCTTTCTTTCAAGTTGAACTGGGCACCTTCAGTCGCGGGTCCAGAGAGGGTCAACCCTCTGACAAGAGCGGAAGAAGAGGAATTGGCATTTTTGAACGACAAGGAAATTCTATGCCAGCCTGCCTTTCCGATAACAATCTCTGAGGACTGACCACTTCTAACATCAATTCTCTTGGAACTAGTTGGTCCGGAAATTTCTAGCTGCAGACCTTCTTTTGGGCTGGCTAGCTCGAAATCTAGATGGACCTCAATCGGACCAGTCTTGTTGAACCTGCCACCCCACATGATCCTTCCTTTCCCACTGAGCAGAGTGAGATGGTTTGCCTCCCGCTTTACTTCATTTGCATTGCTGACTACATATGCAGTGAAGGCAGGCAGTTGAAGCTTTGGCTGAAATGCCAGACTGACCAAAAGGGTGCTAAGCACGGATTTAGGATGACAGGCATGCCGCGATGGTCCTTGGCCCCTTCCACCCTGCTTATCCTCCTTTGAACATTTTGCCTGCTTCCAGACACACACACTCACAATGAAAGCTCTCTCTGCCGTTCTGGCCTTGTCTGCCTTGGCCCTTGGTGCCTGCGATCCTGCGAAACCAGATCTGCCACCTCCAGCTGCGGCGGTTAAGACAAAAGGTCTTGGTGAGCAGATGGGAGGGCCACCTCTGAATATTGAGCTCGTCAAAGTGCAGGTCATTCAATCGGATACCAGAGGAGAAGATGCGATTGAGTTGGATTTTTTGGTGAAGTTCGCCAACAAAGGCAAGGATCCGATCGCCTTTTTGAATCACCCCAACAGCCTGAAAATTGAACAAATGGGTGAATCTGGCAAGAAAGCTGATTCATTCATCCAGGTCAAACTGGCTGGCCCAACACCGGCAGACGTGGTCCAGTTGGAGCCTGGTGAGGAGATTGTCTTGTCTCTGGGAACAAGACCGACCAGAAAGGCTGATTTGGGCACCAAGTTTAGGGCACGCCTGGTGGTTTGGCCATGGTCGCCTGATGGAATGAAGCCAAATCCTTCGGGGATTTCTCACCTCAAACTCTGGCCAGAAAAACCGATGGAGGCTCCTTGGCAGAAGCTGTTAGTTTCGGATGCCCAAGCTAGGGTCTTCGAAGGTGGAGGAGCCAAAGCTGAGTTTCTTGGTCTCAAGGCTATCAAGGCAGGCGAAGCGGAATTCAGCGGGACCGCCTTTGAGGCAAAGTACCGAATCACAAACAACAGCCCCCAAGTCATCGCTCACACGACCCGCCCCGACGGACTGGGTTTTGTTGTCACAGGCTCCAAGGGAGAGTATCTCACCCCCTATGCGGCCATGGACATGATGGCGATGTCAGTCTGGGATGTGGTCATCCTAGCTCCCGGCGAGAGCAAAATTATTATTCGGTCGACTCCCCCTTATCGAGATCCGGAAATGGAGAGGACCGTGAAGGTGAAGTTTTCGCTCAGCACATGGCAGCCAGATTCGATCGAAGGATTGAAGGACGCCATGTCATTTAGATCTTTCGATGTCTTCCCAGGCAAGACGATCGAAAGCCCAATCTATGAGGTTGAGCGTCGCCATTGACACAAAAATGGGTGCTGACGCATCTGCGTCAGCACCCATAACAACCTGACTAGAGTCTACCCCTTAGTCAACCTTGACACCTAGCTTGGCCAGAGCCTGGTCAACTCGCTTGTCAGATTCTCCGCTGTAGCCGACGATTGATTCGGCGACCTTTCCTTCCTTGTCAATGATGAAGACAGTCGGAATTCCGCTGACGTTAAACAGCCTTCCGCTGATGCTCTGATTCTCTGCTCTACCGGCAGGGTCAAAGTAGAAGGGGAAGGTGTACTTGCTCTTGTTGGCAGGCACCCATCGATTAAAGGCTTCCTTCTCGTCGCTCACGCAGACTGCCAAAAGCTCAACGCCCTGTGGCTTAGTCTTTTTGTAGAGCTGCTCGAAATGAGGCATTGAAGCAATACAGGGTCCGCACCAGGTTGCCCAGAACTTGAGGACAACGATTTTGCCCTTGAAGTCGCTGAGGCGTACCGGTCCACCCTGGAAGAGCTCAACCGTGAAGTCAGGAGCTGGCGTGCCAGCGGCCAGAAGAGCCTTAGGGGCTGCTGCAGGTCTGGCTGGCGCCTTGATCACCCTCGCACTGGGAGTCAGCTTAACTGTGCTTCCGTCTGGAGAAACATCAGCAACATAGTTGATTCCATCGAAGTCAAAGGTTCCTCTCGTGTCCTTTCTTGCTTCATCGATGACGAGAGTCACGGGACGAAGCAGAATCGGATTGTCTGATCTATCGAACCTACGGTCAAATGCACCGTCGTTTCCATCTTCAAAAAGGCGAACATTAACTGTTCTGCCTCCATAAGTAAAGGTTCCGGTAAGGGTCGTGGCTCGATAGAAATTAAGCTGAGTTCTGCCGGGCGACCAGTAGAAGTTCAGTCCATAGGGTGCCTTCCAAGTTCTCGAACCGAGCTTGTAGCTTGCCTGGAAGACTGTCGTGCCCTGATAGCTGGCGAGCTGACCTTCTCTGGTTGGCTCGATGCGGTTCCATTCAGCCTTCGGGTCATCCGTCAAATTTCCGTTCTGATTCAGGTCGAAGTAGAGACTAGACTTGTCTCCATCCACGACCAGAGCGGTCAAGAAGGATGGCTTTGGTCCGTTGCCAATGTTCACAGAGCCGAAAAGAAGTTTTCCGGTTCCAGAAGGAGCCTTCTTAACCTCTTTCGGTTGGGATTCTGAAAGAGGCAGAGTCGAGGGCATGTACATCTGGTTCGCCTGCCTTGTTCCAGCGAAGTCAAGCCCACGCGGATTACGCGTGAGCTTGACTTCGATCGGTTTTTCAGCCTGCAAACCCAATAGGACGGCGGCAGCCAAAATCATCGGCCGCCCCACCAGGTAAAGACATTGCAGTTTGTGGTGGCAGTGAAAGGAGGGGGGCTGGGGGTGCCTGGGGCTCCTGCTTGGTTCTGAGGAAAGTTCATCTGGTCTTCACCGGCTGGGCGCAGTGGGTGCCACAGGTTGTTCGGCAGAAGAGTCTGGATTGGCCTCCGATTCCTTGCGCTCGAATCACTGTTGACGTAGTTGTTTGTGCCCGTATGCCTAACGTACGGCAGAGTAAGGTTGGTTTGGGCAGTCCCAGCCAAGCCAATAACGACGGATCGGCAGGCTTGGAAGACTGAAGCTGTGCTGACTGACCTTAATCCTGAAACACCCAGAGTAAGGACGGAGGGCTGGACGCCAGCTCCGACGATGTAGTCTGAGGGGAATTCCACAGAAGTCAGAGACCAAACCTGGTTGTTGGGCCAGAAACTTCCGATATCAACGGATGCTTTTCCAGAAAGACCGATAGATCGGCGAAGAGTGGCGGTGTGATTGGCAACAGGGTCTCGCCAGATGTCTTCACTCTTGATATAAGGGTGAAGGGCGCCTTCGAAGTAAGTGAACTGAAAAGCAGTTCCCTGCTGAAGCGTGCCGGGAACAAAGGTGTCGTCGTAATCGGCAGCGTAAAGCTGAAGCCCGGTTCCGATCTGCTTGACTCCGCTAAGAGCAGCAACGCGCTTTGCGGCCGCTTTAGCCTGAGCAAAGACTGGGAAAAGAATAGCTGCCAGAATGGCAATGATGGCAATGACAACAAGAAGTTCGATGAGGGTGAACCCCTTTCGGCTGAGAGTGCGTGGAGACATGGCTTTAAAATAACGGCTGGATTGCTCCGCAATGAGCCCCTTAGGTTCGTTTCATTATATGTTGAAGTGTTAAGAACAATGGCACGATTTTTTGAATTCCGTCTTTACGAAGGTCTGGGGCATCTTCCGTTCGATTCCGGGACGCTTGCACACAAGAGTCAGGCTTTGATTCGAAATCAGTCAGACCTAAAACAATTTCGATTATTTTGAATAGAAAACGTTCGCTACAGAGATTTTAAACCAATCTGATGGCACGAGGCTGCGATCCTTGGTGTGGTTTTCAGCCCAAAGAGTGATACGATAGATTGAAAATGAGCCAAGCATGCCTGTCAATTCCAGCCCAAAACTAATGCGGTTCCTTGTACCGTCACTCCTGCTCTGTGGCGCAGCGGCCTCAGTTCTTTTCGTTTCACACCTGGTTAAGTCATTTAGGGAGATCAACTTCCCTCCACCCAACAATGTCTCAATAGAACAGTATCAGCTGACAGGGGAGAGTATTGGCCTGAATGTTAGGGTCGACGAAAAGCTCTTCTTTGATCGGGATTCTTTTGGGTCGATTTTTTACGGCGAAGTTTCTGAAAAGGACATCAAGCGGTTCCGGGAGCAAGAATCCACCTCTAACAGCAGACCAAGAGGAGTTCTAAAGGTGCATCAGATAGGCAGGGAAACCCTGATCGCAGTAGGAAGACCGAATGACAATCTTGAAAAGAGATGGAAGGAAATTGTTTCCCAGGAGGCAGCCCGCCATAGACAGCAGCCAAGAGTTATGGGCCGGGAGATTCTCGATTCAGATTCGAAGATTCTTGGAGTCCACTTTGGACGGACAACACATTTTGATCTGGCAAAGGAGTTTGGCTCAGCGACTGTTTCTGATGGTTCAATCCAAGACAGTCTTCAAACTTTGAATCTGAAAGGCTTGGTGATCGCCACCGACGGGCGCAGCTCACCCTCCATTGGAGGTGTAAAGGTTGATCTCGTCTCGGCCATGGCATGGGCTGGCACCTTGAACGAAGCACTCAAAGCCAATGACATCAAGCCGTTGCCCATCATTCTGGGAAGCTTGCGAGTTGGTCAAACCAGAGCTGAAGTTGAAAAACTCCTCAAGCCTAGCCCCCGCGATGGCAATAGAACCATGACGAGGATCATGATTCGCCAAGCTGGCGAGAAAAGTGTTTTTGGCTGGGTGACCTGGAGTCAGAACCAGAAATTGAGATCAATTCAGTTCTCTGATTCTTGGGAATAGTTAATCAGGCTTTCCAAAGGCTTTCCGCTGGGCTTCAAGCACTTAAGCAAATTCTGTAAAGCTCCAGACACTAAAAATGGCCCTTGTCCAACAGCGAACTGCTGGAACAAGGGCCAATTGTCAAAGAGGCAGGTCGAGCTAGGGCCCGCCAGGAGCAGCCTGACCGACTGATCCGCCGCCACTATTCTTCTGAGCCTCGTACTCCGCCCTGATCTTCTCAACATCCACAGGCTTGTTGAGATTCGTTTCCAAGGTTTTCACCTCACCCTGCTTCAGCTGCTCTTCCCCACATCCAGCGAGGACCGCCATTCCGACACAGAGTGAAACAATGCCAAGTGCTTTCAGACTCATCTTGCTTACTCTGCCGGCCAGAAAGCGTCCAGAGTGATCTGTCCGCCACGGACGGCTCTCTTGCTCATCAGCTGGCTCCAAGGTCGAACCTTTGCCGAGCTGTCAGTAGCAATTGAGACACTCTGGCCCTTGGGGAAGGTCGTAATCGTGCCTCGATCCACTGAGACAGGAATGATTCCTGCTTCAATTCCGGTTGCCCGAGTTCTGGATGCGGGGGCACAGATCATGTTGTTGTCACCGTAAAGGTTGAAGGGCGGGTCTCCCCAGTAGCGGAACCAGTTAAGGGGCTCACAACCAAGAGACCAGTTGAAGTCATGGTGGTTAGACTGGGCGATCATCACCTGGTCGCTTGGGCGAGCAACAGCTGTTGTTGAAAGTGAAGGAACACCATCAATGTAGCTGCTGGAGGTCCAGATCCAGGTGCCTGGTTCCTTGTTGGCTCCGGCAATGCCGTCGATGAACCACTCTTGTCCGCCAGTGAACTGCGAACTCAGCGGCCAGCGCCAGCCCATTCTAAAGGCGTTGGTGTTGGTAACCGCTGCTCTTCGAGGAGGCATTCCCCACTGGCTGGTAAGCACAAAGTTGTTGTCAGAAGGCTTGGCAGGTCCCAAGGGATCCATGATGACCGCAAGGGACTTCATGTAGGGCTGCTGAAGAACCAAGAACGTGTTGTGAATCCACTGAGGAGTGAAGTGAGCGACTGGCGAGAATGTGTCGTCGTAGTCGGTCGTGTAGAGAATCTGAGCCAGACCAATCTGCTTTGTCTGAGACAGGACCTGAGTCGTCTTGGCAGCCTGCTTTGCCTGGGCAAAAACTGGGAAAAGAATCGCCGCCAAAATAGCGATGATTGCGATGACAACAAGAAGTTCAATGAGGGTAAAAGCGCGTTGCTTCATTGCTTTACTGCGACTGCCCCATTCGGGGCCTTGACGGACCTTTGGATCAGCTGTGAAGTTGATCCATTAAGGTGGAGCGGGGCATCAAGCAGAACATGCCTGCTTGGGCGATAAGGATTTGCAATACGGTCGATTAAGAGTCGCACTGCTGTTTGGCCAATTCGTTCAAAGTTTTGGACAGCACTGGAGAGGCCGCCGGAAGAAGGCATGGTGGTCATCAATCCATCGAAACCCATGATGGAGAGATCGTCTGGCGCTGTTCTTCCCGAAGTGTGAAGCAAGTCCATCATCACAATGGCAAGGGTGTCGTTGATGCAGAATGCAGCAGTTGGCCTTTCAGGCTGACCAAACAAACGGTCAAACTGCTGGCCCACATAATTCTCTTCCGATTGTTCAGAGGCTGAGTCATCGGGAGTAAAAATGAGATCATCGCCACAGGGCAGACCTGCACGAGACAGCGCATCTCGCCAGCCATCTATGCGCTCTGTTACGCTTGAGGCGTGATCCAGGTTGGTAATGCAGGCAATTCTTTGATGCCCCAGCTCAATCAAATGATTGACTGCCGCAGATGCGGCTCCGAAATTGTCTGTGCCTACGTAGTCGCCAAAATCCGCTTCGTTCGGCAGTCGGTCCACAAACACAATCGGCACGCCAGACTCGCCAACTTTGTTCAAGAGGGACAGATTTTCCGTGCCTCCGACATACCAGACAATAGCTCCGGCGCATCTGTCGTCGTCAATTAGGTTCTGAAGCAGCGCTGCCTCTGATTCAACTATTTCCCGCCAGCTGCTGCCTCGAGCGTGTCCTACGACAATCTTGAGATTCGAAGATCCCATGGAAGTCTGAATCCCCCTTAGGATCTGACTAGCGAAAAAGTGGTTGCTCCTTGGCCAGAGCCAGATTGAGATGTGGTCCTTTGGGGTTTTATCCACCTTCGTCCCACCTTTCTGAACCACCGGTCGGCAGCCATCCATTCTTGACAGCACCCCTTTTTCGCCCAGAACTTGAATGGCTAGGCGCACTACTCCGCGACTGACACCTAGCTCTTTAACCAAGCTTCTTTCAGTAGGCACAGGCTCCCCCTGAACAAGATTGCCTTCAGCAATCTCTTTCTCCAAGTGCGTGATCACACTTTGAACGAGCGGGGTATTCATTTGGTCCATTCTGGTCCGATTTGGTCTCTGCAGTTGGCCTTAGGCAGATTATAGTACGAAGCAGAGTGGTTGAATGCAACACCTTTTAGCGATTTTTCTTGATTTGAACTCAGCTCTGTGCCAGTGAAGGGTGAAATAGTGTTTTGGTCCGTTTTGGTCCGACTGCTTCTCCCGGAAAATCTACTCGTCTTGGTGCAGCGGCAGATCGTCAACAGTGATTGAGCTGATTCGGGCAGAGCGGCTGCACAGCTTGCGAAGGAAAAGGCAAGACATGCGGAGATCGGAGAGCCGCAAGTTTTATGAGCCAAAAGCTAGGGGCGCCTTGATGAAACCTGGCTCAGAATTCTGCTTAGAAATGCAGTTGGTGGGCGGTGAGGGATTCGAACCCACAGCCCCCTCGGTGTAAACGAGGTGCTCCACCGTTGAGCTAACCGCCCGACCGAGCGCAGATTCTACTCCCCATTTTCAAAATAAGCGAAGACTTCCTGGTCCTTATTCGTCCTATACTAAGTATTCGAGCGAGATCATGAGGATTTGGTGGTTAACCGCCCTCGCGCTAGGGATGGTGGGGAGTGCAATTGCTCAGTCGGAGATTCCGGAAACGGGACCGACAAGAGTTGCCCAGGCAGATTCTGTCTTGGTGACTTTCACCCACTTCGGCTCCTTCAGCGAAGGCGCGGTTCGTTTAGATGACGATGTGTATGCTCCCCCTACCCTGCTGAGGCAGTGGGGTTGGGAAGTGACAACCCGCTATGCAGATGCTGACATTCAATTGGATGACCGCACTGCCCGAGTGAAGATGATTTTTCACAAAGGACGCCCTTTGGTCTCTTTGACCGAAGCCGTCAAAATGGTGGGAGCCAGATCTTCATGGAAGGGCAATTCCAACCACTATGTGGTTCTAAGTTGGATTCGTAACATCGAGGCGACCCCTAAGGGAGTTCGAATCGATGGCACGCTTCCCTTCAAAACCAAATCCTTCCGGCTTTCAAACCCAGATAGGCTTGTGCTTGATCTTGAAGGGGCGGAGCACGATCCAACCCTGCTCGGTCAGCTTCCACAGGGGTGGCGAGTAGGACAGGTCAATGAGACGACCGTCCGCTTGGTAATAGAACATCCGGCCATGGCGACTCAGCCTCTGCCGACGGTGAACCCAAGCCGCAGTCTACAGCTGGATCTGCGAAGCTTGGATCCTTCCATTCCTCCTGCACCTGCACCTGTTACACAGCCTGCTCCCGCAAGGCCAACGCCTGGCCCAGCACCAACCCGGAACGCCGCGATCCTCTCAGGGTTCCAGCTTTCAAGCACGAATGCTGATTCACTGCTTTTCGCGATTCCGATCACAAGAGGTATTCCCGGCCGGCCAACCGGAACATACCGAAGCCTTAACGATCTGAGGATCACTATTCCGAATGCGAGGATGGACCAGGCTTTCGATCCGGCAGTTTCTTCACCCTTGATTCGCAGTTTGAAGCTGGTTCAGGTCAATGCCTCAACCGTTGAACTGCAGGTCAATTCAACGCGAGGGCTTGCCTTTTCAAGTGAAGTTCGAGCCGATACTCTTTCAATCCGCGTTTACATTCCGACCTTCGTCAAAGATGGAATCGCAGGCAAAGTGATTGTCGTTGATGCTGGTCACGGTGGCAGCGATCCTGGGGCGAATCATGGCGGAGCAAACGAAAAGACCATCACTCTGCGGGTCTCTAACTTCTTGACAGAAGAGTTGACCAAGCTTGGCGCAACTGTCATCAGAACGAGGAGCGAAGACAAATTCATTTCCCTGGGAGATCGTGCTCGAATTGCTAACGAAGCAAATGCCGACCTCTTCATCTCGATTCATGTGAACTCAAACTCCGTGGCGAACACGGCGACTGGTAGCAAAACCTTCTATCACAAAACCGAGTCTCAAGGTCTGCTTCTTTCGACTGCGATCGAAGATGAATTCAAAGCATTGGGACGACTGAGATCCATGGGGACTTGGTCAGATCAACGCATCTACCAGAGCGGTTTTGCTGTACTGAGAAATACCAGAATGCCTGGCGTCCTGGTGGAGACTGGATTTATCAACAACAGCAGGGACAGGGGAGTCTTGATTACCGAGGCTTACCAAAGACAGATGGCAAAGGCCATCGCCCAGGCCCTGGTCAAATTGGCCACGGAGGGCAGCTAAATGAATATGTCGAAGAGCAAAAAGAAGCCAGTTCTCGTCATCCTTGGCGCGACACTGCTGCTTAGCGGTCTCACTGTCTTTGCCCTCAATTCTCCTCGCCAAATCCCAGAGGATCTGGCGAAGAAGGAGCAGAAAGGCACCAAGGTGACTGAACTGACTCCAAAATATGAGGACGGAGACCTGAAGTTCGATCGTAAGGAAGGCACTTCTCCTGCTGGCAGTGATGCAAAGGTTCAGGTGGTCAATGACTACCTGGACAAGGTCCCCGCTGTTCCGAAAGAAGCTCAGTTGATTGACGTGAAGATGGAGGGCGCAACCGCCGTCCTTAACTTCAATGATGCTTTCCGCTCGGGCTACGGAACTGAGGATGAGCAGATCATCGTCGAAGGGATTCTCACAACCCTCTCGCAGTTCTCCGATGTCCAGAACGTGCTCTTTAAGATCAATGGTCAGCCGCTTGATTCACTGGGCAACATCGATCTCTCCCAGCCCCAATCGGTTATGAAGGAAGACTCTCGTCTGAAGGACGATGAGAAGGGTCCGGCTCCGGACTCGGCGAACTAAACCTCTTCTGCCACAGCTTGACGCCGTGATCGACTGTCCCACTTACGAGGATAGCGGTCACGGCTCCAACTGTCCACCCAAGAAGCACCTGCGATGGGTAATGGGCCCCCACATAAACACGGGAAATTCCGACGAGCAGAGCGAGAATCGCCCAGGGGCTTCCCCACCACCTAAAGTACCAAACAAAACAGATGGCGACGCACATCATGTTGGCAGCATGGGCGCTGGCTGTCCCCATTTGGCTGCCACCACCAACCCGCTCAATCACGTCGGGCAGATCGTGAAGCGGCCTTGGAAAGGGGATTGCAGCCTTAAAAAGGTCTGTCCAGGCGTTGGCTAGAATCCAAGCTGTGCCCGCCACTAAGCCTCCACGTCGAGTCTTCTTGTTGATCAGAAGCCCGATGAGGAGCAGGGCCAGGGCGATCTTGACCCCGCCTTGATTTAATCCTTTGCTGAGAAAGAGCCAGAATTCCTCCTGGTTATCCGACCATCCATTGATGGCTCTGAAGACTGCTATATCCAGAGGGTTCATGGCGAAAGTTCAGCCGCTGGTACATTATGAACCCGGATGCCTTCCCCAATTCGCCACGCTGTCCTTGCGGCTCTGGCCGGAGCTACCCTCGGTGCCCCGCACCGCGGCAGGTCAGGCTTCCGTCGACTTGCCTTCTACGACCCCATTCCGCTGAGAATGTCTCCTCACCCGGCACTTGACGCCTGGTGGGTCTGGATGAGCCACTTAAAGGGCGGAAAGGGCAAGAGCGCCCTGGCAAAAAGCCTTTTTGGCCAATGGGGACACCTGAGCGAAGAAACTGCTTTCGGCCTTTCCAACATGGCATTGGGCTTCAGCCCCAGTCTGTCAGGAAGCCTAAACAATCCTCTCTCTCAGGGTTCTTCGGCTTTCATCCGAGCCATCTTCTGGGGTTTGGCTTTTCACGGCAAGCCAGATGAAGCTGCAGATTGGGCGGCTATGGATGCGAGCCTAGATCACAGTGAAGAAGGCGTGTGGCTTCCCTCTCTGGCGGCCTGGATCATTGCATCAGCCCGACCAGGAGTCACAGCCCGACAGCTCATCTCAGAAGCAGTGCAGGCCCTGCCGATCCAGTCGCAGTTCCACAAAATTCTGCCTCTCATTCTGGCTAAGGCTGGTGATGCTGAAATGCCCCGAGAACTCCGTCTCGCCTTGATTAACCGGAACGAGATTTCAGACGAGTTTGGAGCCGTCTACACCTTCGCCTGGGCGGCTGCCGGGCTTATCGCCTGTCCCACCAGTTTCGGCAGTCCAATTCTTCAAGCTGCAGGATGTGGAGGAGCTTCAGATCAATCTGCGGCCCTGGCAGCGACAATCAGCGCCTTGATTCAAGGTGACACTCCCAAGGAGTGGCTCAGCCCCCTTGGTGACGACTACGTCACTTCTCACGCGCTTCGTGGAATCCAGACCGAAGTCTCCTTAACCGAGTTCGCCAATCTAGTCGACCATTCTTGGACCAAGTTCGGCCGAGAGTGGCTGACGGAAGTCATGCCTCAGGCAGTGGAGGCACCAGCTGAGCAGGCTCCGACGGCCGCTGCAGATGAAGGTGCTGAAGCCATCGAACCATCTTCAGAGGCTCCAGCTCTGCCAGATCCTGCTCCTGCGGCAAAGCTCGAACCAATCATCGTTCCCGACACGGTGCTTATGCCTCCCAGTGGAATCGTATCGGGTCTGCTGAACCGAAAGGATGGGTTCACTTCCAGCGAAGCAAACGGAGTTGAGGTTGTCTGGAGCCATCTCGATCCTCCTGTGCTTGCCGCCGGGAAGTCATTGAGGCTGGTTCTCAGCTTCATTAATCTTACAAATCAGGAAGTTCAGCTTCAACCCGAGCTTTTGATGCCCGAAGGATGGAAGTTCGCCACTCGCATGAGTCCCTTCCGACTGCCTGCCGGCGCCAAGCAGGATTTTCCCTTGGTAGTAGTCGCTCCCGAAGGAGGCTTCCACGAAAGGCAGTTCGTCAGGCTGAAACTCGGCACGGCAGAGCACCGCACCCCTGTTCTTCCCACCACTCAGTGGATGTGGATCGGTCCCTTTGTGAACCACGAAGGAACAGGCTTTACCACCACCTACTCAGCAGAGAACGGACTTGATCTCAAAAAGCCATTCGTGGGAAGAAGTGAGATGATGGTGAAATGGGAGCCGCTGCAGCAGGATTCAGTCTGGCTGGACTTAGAGCCAGAGTTCAAAGCAGGCCCTGGTGCTATTCTTCTCGCTGCCCGATTCCGCTTCCCTCACGCCGGGACTTACCGAATCACTGCCGCTGGCAGCCCTGGGGTCTCTGTGACCGTGGACAACGAAAGGCTGCTGGCCTATCACGATGAACACAGAGTGGAACCTCGAAAAAGAGACCGCTATACAGCTCAGTTCGTGACTGCAGGTGAATCGCTCATCAGGTTAAAGGTTCTGAGAAACAAGGTCGCCTGCTCAAAGCTGGCTCTTTGGTTCTCAACTGCCGAAGGCCAAATCGTTCAACCGATCAGCCTGCCCCTTGTCTAGTGCTCAGTGCATCTGATCAGACAGAAACGTAGGAAGAGGCAGAATGAACCAAGGAGGGATCACAGATTTCTTCGCCCGAAGGCTCTGGTGGAGCCTGATGTGGTTCATGAGGCGCGGCCCCATCAAGTCGATGAGGCAGAACTGGGTTAAGTGGGTGCCGGAGAAGCGTCGAGCGGCGGCATGGGAGCACTTCAGGAGTCAAGAGAAGTGGGCACGCGACTACGGACTGCTCATTTGCCGAGTCTGTGTGCTGGTCGTGATTCTCAGTCTCAGCTTTCAGTTCTGTTGGTTCTTGGTGACCTCTGCGATTGAAGCCAAACTCATCCCCGGTGTTGAGTATTAGGTTTGAGCAAGCCGCATTTAACTAAAGTGCTTAGCTGCTATCTTTAGAGCCTTGAGGTGCGGGGCCGGAAGGGCAAAGGGGAGGCGATTCAAATCTTCCAACTCCAACCAGGTGAACCCATCTGGTTTCGAATCGAGGACTCCAATAAAGACTGCCAAGGAAATCTTGTGATGAGTCACGACATGATTCAGCTTTCCAACTTCCTCTGCTTTCCCGATCACCAGCTCTCTCATAATTTCTTCCAGAGCCCCCTCACCTCTAGCCCGAGGAAAACTCCAAAGACCTTCCCACCATTGCCCGGCGGGAATCTGCTTTAGCCCGAACTTGCCTTCGAAAACGGGGATCAGAAGGGTTTCTTGGATCTGCACCTGCTCCTTTCTTGGCTTGGGTTGGGGCCGCGATTCAGGGTCCTTGCCTGCTGAAGCACACGAAGTCATCCAAGGACAAAGAAGGCAGCTTGGATTTCGAGGAGTGCAGACCGTAGCTCCCAATTCCATCAGGGCTTGGTTCCAATCTCCCGGCCTTCGATGATTCAGGTTCCTTTCCGCCCATTGCCAGGCGTTTCTTTCAGCCTGAGCAAAGGGAGAATCATCACCAGTGAATCGTGCCACCACCCGAACAACGTTCCCATCAACTAAGGGAACAGGCAGGCCGAGACCGATAGAGCTGACGGCTCCTGCCGAATATCGGCCAAGGCCAGGCAAAGCCAGCCACCCAGCGAAATCTTGTGGAAGACCCTTTTCGGCCGCAATCTGAGAGGCGGCATGAAGCCTTCTTGCCCGGGAGTAGTAACCGAGCCCCTGCCAATAGGCTAAGACTTCCCCCTCTTCCGCTGCTGCCAGCGCTTCCACGGTCGGAAAGCGTGTCATCCAGGCAAGAAACTTCTCCGTTGCCATGACCACTGTTGTCTGCTGAAGCATGACTTCACTGACCCAGACTCGGTAGGGGTCAGGCGGATCAGTGCGCCAAGGGAGGTCCCTTTTGTGCCTGTCGTACCAGGACAGAAGGGACTCGTGAAGCTCCTCAGGCATCCAGGCCGAGTTCTCGAAGGGCTTCTTCTGGACTACTGCGAGTAGTTAGAGCGCGGCCAATCACAAGGTAGTCGGCACCAGCAGCTAAAGCTCCCTTGCCGTCTCCCGTTCTCTGCTGGTCCTGAAGGTCACCGCCTGCTGGTCTGATGCCCGGGGTGAGCAGCACAGCATGTGGCAGAGCCTCTCTCAAATGAGCGCATTCTTCAACAGAAGTCACAACACCATCAAGGCCTGCTTCGACCCCCATGACGCTCAAGGCTCTCATGTGTTCGGGCAGAGACCGGGCGACACCCAGATCTTCGTGCAGATCCTTCTCGGTCAAGCTGGTAAGGACAGAAACTCCCATGAGGAGAGGGCGGCTGGCTTCATCGTACTGACTGGCTTCTTCCGCCGCTGCCTGGAGCATGGCCTGACCACCGCTAAGATGAAGTGTCATCATCCAGACCCCCCTCCTGGCTGCTTCCCTTACGCCGATTGCCACAGAGTTGGGGATGTCGTGCATCTTGAGGTCAAGAAAAATCCTCTCAGCACCTGCCTTTGTCAGGGCATCCAGCACACCAAGACCGTAGGGCATGGTCAGGGCATGGCCAATCTTAAAAGCTCCGCAGACGTGCTTGACCTTGGCAACGGTGGAAAGGGCTTCATCGAGGCTCCCCGTATCAAGAGCACAGATAATCTTTCTTCTCAGGTTCTGGTCCATAGGAACTCCGCTCATTGTACAGACGCGACGGGGGTTCAATGTGAGCATGAGGCATCAAGAGCTTTTGATTGGAGGGTATTTTTACGGCGGCCCCTGCGATCAAGGCATCGGCAAGGCTCTTTCTCGGTCCCCTTGGGATGGCAGAAGTGTAGGAACTTCGGCTGAAGCAGGCTGGCCGGAAGTCAAGGCTGCTGTCGAAGCTGCTCATGATGCCTTTCCAAAGTGGCGTGTCTCCTCTATGGAGAGCCGAGGCAGCCTACTAAGGAAGATTGCCGAACTCATCGATGAACGCAAGGATGATTTAGCCGAGCTTCTAGTTCTTGAGATCGGTAAGCCCGTCACCTTGGCCCTCGCCGAACTGGCAAGAACGAGGCGAGTCTTTGAACTTGCCGCCAAGTGGACAGACGAGGCTGAAGACTTCGAGACAGATGGTGGTGACGACCCTAGAGGGGCTGGCATTCACGCCAAAGTCGTCCGCCAGGCCATCGGGCCCTTCTTCTGCATCACTCCTTACAACTGGCCCTTTCTTCTAACTGCCCATAAAGTGGCCGGACTCATCGCAGTCGGAGGCACAGCAGTGGTGAAGGGATCGCCACTCTCACCGATGTGTTCGCTGGCTTTGGGCAGGCTGATTCACGAGGCGGGCTGCCCTGGTGGAGTCGTCAACTTTATTCAATGCGAACCAGTCCTGGCAGAAAAGGCCATAAAGGACCCCCGAATAAAAGGAGTCAGCTTCACAGGAAGCGAAAAAGTGGGCTGGCATTTGAAAAGGACATTTCCCGAAAAGCCAGTTGTTTTGGAGTTAGGAGGCGATGCTCACGCAGTCTTGATGGAGGACTCAGATTGGGAGAAAGCTCTGCCGAGTCTGGTCACTAGCGCATTCGGCTACGCCGGACAGGTCTGCATTTCTCTTCAACACCTTCTCGTTCAGGATTCGATCTTCGATGAAGTCTCTGGTCGTCTTGCCAAACTCGTCAAAGAGGCCAGCTTTGGCAACCCGAAACTTCCCGAAACTCTTTGCGGCCCCATGATTTCAGATCAAGAAGCTGCCAGAGCCAAAGAATGGATCGGAGAGGCTGCCGCCATGGGAGCCCAGACATTAGCAGGAGGCAAGGGTGAGGGCAGAAACCTCCTGCCAACGCTCATTACAAACCTTCCTGAAAAGTGCCGGCTCAGTACAGAAGAAGCCTTCGCGCCCATTCTCTGCCTTCACCGCATCGAGAGCTTAGATGAAGCCATTGCCCGAATCAACCGGTCGCGCTTTGGCATTCACGCATCTTTGTTCACTCGATCAGAGACCGATGCAGAAGTCTTTTTCCAAGAAGTCGAAACGCAGGGCGTGGTGATCAACGATGTGCCTTCCCTGCGCTTTGATCATCTGCCTTACGGAGGAATGAAGGCAAGCGGAGCGGGACGAGAAGGGATTCCGTGGGCTATGGATGAGTTCACGACCACCAGAACTAAGGTTGTCAGATTGAGTTCAGCTTGAGGACAAGCAGCCAAAGAATCTGAGAGATACAATCTAGGAATGGAATCTGAACTCCTGGCGGCATCGTTTGCCCGGCTAGATTCCATGGCAGGACTGAACCTTTCCGAGAGCATCGCCCCTTTGATCCTTGAACTCCCTGACCCAGCCGGTGCATCTGCGAGGGTTGAGGCTTGGATGGGTGCCTTGGCCAGCCCTGGAGCTGTCGCCCACCACATCCATTCCCTGCCCCAATCGGCAAGGATGTTAGTCAGAACCCTAGGCCTCTCCTCTCACATTGGACGAATACTGGTCCAGAACCCCGAATACGGGCTCGTGCTTCTCGACCCTAGTGAAGCGGCAGCCCCCCTTACGCGGGCAAAACTTGAAGCATCTGGTCGCAGTCAGCTAAAGAATGCGATTTCTTACACCCACCAGCTCGACCGAATCCGGTGCCTGAAGCAGGAAGTCTTGGTCAGAATTGGAGCCCTCGAGTATGGAGGCTATACAGGTCCAGAGACAGTCTGGCTGCAGCTCAGCGAATGCGCAGATGCCTGTTTGACCCTCGCCCACGAGGCGGCTTGGAACGATTACGCTCAGAATCGAGGGATTAAGGAACCGGTCAAGCTGGCCGTTGTTGGGATGGGCAAGCTGGGCGGCAGAGAGCTGAACACCTCATCCGATGTTGACCTGGTCTTTTTGGTGCCGGATGACACAACGGATGACGAGCTTATCCATGCTGGACGCTTTGCCGCCAAGTACATTCGCGCCTTAAGCGATTCAATGGGCCGAGGCAGTCTTTACAGAGTCGACATGAGGCTCCGCCCCTTCGGGCGATCTGGCGACCTCGTCAGCCGCTTTAGAACCATTGAAAACTACTTAGAGAACTACGCCGAAGCATGGGAGCATCTTGCCCTCATTCGATCACGAATGATTATTGGCTCCCAGGAAATGGCGGACCGTTGGGAAGCGATGCGAAGCCGAATCTGCTTTGCCAAGGGTCGAGCGGACTGGCAGGTTCAGGAGATTCGGGCCATGCGCAAACGAATCGAAGGCATCTGCCCCCCTAACGACATTAAGCGCGCGGCCGGCGGAATAAGGGATGTCGAGTTCACCGCCCAACTGATGCAGCTGGTGTTTGGCTGGCAGAGCCAAGAACTGAGAGTCAAGGAGACCCTTCCCACCTTGACCGCCCTCTGTGATCAAGGCTTCATTCCCTGCCAGGCTAAAGATGACCTCACAAAAGGACTCCTTCTCCTGCGGCAGATCGAGCATCACCTTCAGATGGAAGGAGACAGGCAGACACACGAGCTGCCCGACTCTGACCATCGTCAAGCTCTACTTGCTTACTCCTGCGGGTTTGCCAGCTACGAAGTCCTGCTGGAAACGCTTAACGCCACACGTGAGAAGATTCGCTCTTGGCATGATTCGATCCTGGGTGAGGCCATGGCCGAAGCTCTCGAGCCAATCGCCAAGCTCCGCTTGAAAGCAGTTTCGGCTGAAGCTGCTGATTGGGTGGATTCCCAGCCTGACCCCGCTTCTTTGTGGGCGGCCCTGGAAGAGAATGAATCTTCTTTTGCTCGTGTTTCCTCCATTGCTGAGCTTGCTCCGGTTCTGCTCCCCGATCTGCGCTCTCTAGCCGGGATTACTGAGCAGATTATCAGCGGCGAAGTCGCTGAACCTCCCTTGCCGCCTAAGTCAGCATCGGGTCCAGTCTTAAAATCAGGTCGAATCAGAGCAGCAGCCAGGGAGGTTCTGGGCGAGGGTGGAACCTTCTTCCTTGATTGGTCAAGTCAAGTTGATGCCACGCTGCGCCTTATCCAAACAGAGACGGCTCCAAACCTCAGCGTTATTGCCTTAGGTTCCTGCGCAGAAGGCTGGATGGGGTGGGATTCGGATGCCGACCTGGTGCTCGTCGCCGACTGCCCCAGCCATGAAGCAGACAAGCAGGCCAGAGCCTTTATGGCTCGTCTGACTGACATTCGCCAGCAGGGCAGCCCGCTTCAGACCGACTTTCGGTTGAGGCCCGAAGGCAGACAGGGGCCGATCTTTGTCCAGAAAGACTTTTTGGCCAAATATGTCGAGACTCGAATGGAGGCCTGGGAGAGAATTGCCCTCAGCCGTCGGAGGTTGATTGCAGGCAATCCAGAAGCTGTCCACTTGATCGATCAACTCGTCTTGACCCAGCCACTTGCCGCAGAGGAACTGGCCGCACTCAAAAGAATCAAATCAAGGGTGGAGCAGGAGCGAGCCATCAAGAAGTCTGGCCAGCTTGATATCAAGCTGGGACCTGGAGGAATGGATGACATCGTGTGGATCCATCACTTGGCGGCTCTGGCTCACGGCTGGCAGTTGACGGAACGATCCCTGGCTCACATTTCACCTAAGCTCGTTGAGACAGGCGTTGTAAGTGCACAAGAAGCGGAACTGCTTACTCAAGGCTGGAAGCACTGGAACTCAAAAAGGCTCAAACTTGCCCTCACCGGTTTCAAGGAACCCCTATTGGCCATAGAAGGGGATACACTGGCGGGCTGTGGACAGCACGCGAACGGCCTTGCCCAAAGCATCCGTCTCATTCTCGAACGTCTGTGGTCTCAATTGATTAGCCCATGATTCTCATCCTTCTCTTCATTGGCTCCTTTTTCCTCGGATCAATTCCCTTCGGGCTTTTGATTGGCAGGGCTCGTGGTGTCGATATACGAAATGAAGGAAGCGGAAATATTGGTGCCACCAATGTTTGGAGAATCCTTGGTCCAGGTTGGGGAACTGTCTCTTTTCTGCTTGATGTCGCTAAAGGAGCCATTGCGGCCTTAGTCTGTGGATGGCTTCATCCCGGCGCCTTCTGGATTTTTTCGCCTGGCGATGCAGCCGTAGCTGGCGGAGTCCTTGCCGTTGCCGGACATATGCTTAGCCCCTTTGTTGGGTTCAAAGGCGGAAAAGGTATCGCCACAGGTCTCGGGGCCCTTTTGGTAACAGCGCCTCTTGTCGGGCTTTCTGGCTTTGCTGTCTTTATCGGTGCGATGCTGATGTGCCGGATCGTCAGCCTCTCCAGCCTCATCGCCGTCATTGCCATCATGGCCTTTGCCTTTTACTTTAGGCAGAGCCCCTTCTTCTTAGTCACCTTCGGAGCCATTGGCCTTTACGTCTACTACAAGCACATTCCGAACATAAAACGGCTGTTGAAGGGAGAAGAACCCACCTTCAAAATCATTCCGAAACCTAAAGCTGAGGAAACAAAGACCGAGGTGAAGAAGGCGTGATGGAGTTGATTGATTTTGGCTTGACAACCGCTCTTCCGAGGCTTGGCGACCAGATAAGGAGCAACCCCTATGCCTTTGCAGCGGGGTGTGTCGCCTTTATTCCCGTGGCGGTTTGGGTTATCTCAATGATCAACTGGATGATCATGGGCGAGATTGATGGCATTTTCGGCACTCTATCAATTTTCGTAGCCATTGCCCTTGGTTACTTTACGGCTGCCCCGCCCCGGCCCGAACTGGCCCCCCTTTTTCTCTTAGGGATCCTGGCCATGATCTGCCTTTGGCCGGTAATCAAGTCATCGGCTGACTTGAGGCTGAACCACGTGGCAAGATTGGACGAGCTTGACCGAGCCTACGAGCGATTGAGCCTAGGCAAGCGCGACCCAGGCGCACTTTTTAAGCTAGCCGCTGCCTGTCACTCGCTCAAAATGCGGGGACCGGCAATCGTGATTGCCGAAGAGGTTCTTCCTAAGCTTGACCCCCAATACTTTGCTGATCAGCACAGGCTTTATCAGGAATGGAAGTCGATTCCCCCTTACCCGGGAATGTTTGCCCCGACCAAGTGTCCCAACTGCCGGGTAGAAAACGGGCCTGGTCTTCCTTTCTGCCCTCATTGCGGCGAACCTCAGTATCTGACCATTGCTGAGCGGGGCTGGAAACCCAATTCGCTCACCTTCAGAGTTTTGGGAGCTTGGATGGCGGGCACTGCCGTCTTGGTGATGATCCCTGTTATCGGATCCTCAAACTGGCCTGTCGCGCTGAAGCTCAGCCTCATTGTCCTTCTTGTTGTCGTAGCGGCTTATGCCCTGATGAGAGCCTTCGTCAAGGTCGCTCAGGACGCCAGTTGAGATGCGGCGGCTTGATCGTTATGTGAGCAAGGAACTCTTTGTTCCCCTGATCACCGGAACGGTCATCATTGCCTTTCTGTTTGCTGCCAATGAGCTGATCGCTCTCTTCAAACAGCTCAATGTCTCGGTCTTGACTCCTGCGGCCATCGCCCAGCTGGTCATTCTGCGAATGCCTAAGTGGCTGATTCTGACTCTCCCGGTTGGAATGGCGATCGGCGCCAGCCTTGCCATCGGCAGAATGGCACGAGAGAGCGAGATTACAGCCCTAAGAGCATCGGGAACTTCGATCAAAAGAATTCTTCTTCCCGTCGCCTTTTGGGGGGCGATGGTTGGCCTTCTCACCTTCTGGATTACTGAGGATCTTCAGCCCCGTGCCGCCGAGAAGTATCGGCAGCTGGCTCAAGACGTCTTACTTATCTCGGCCCAGCCAACCATTCAGCCCGAAACGACCTTTAAGCTGGGTCGCTACAACGTGCGAATAGGCAGACTGGAAAGGAGAAACGATGGCACCATTCTGCTTGAAGAGGCTTTTCTTTTTGAAGTCATGGGGCCAGACGAGGTGACCGTCACTCAAGCCAAAAAGGGCTCCTACAGCGGAGGCACCTGGTCTTTTCCCAACGCCACGATTCGATGGCTGAGAGGTCAGGATTTGATTCAGTTCAAATCACAAGACGTGAATATCGTTGAGCCTATCTCTGTTGGCACTTTCTTTTCTGAACAGAGGGATGCGACCGAGCTAAACCTCAAGGAGCTGAATGCGGCTGTCAAGCAGGCCGAGGCTCTTGGCCAAAGGGACATTAAGAGCCGAGTGGAGATTGAATCTCGCTATGCCGTCCCTGCCAGCTGCATCATCTTTGCCCTCATGGGTGCCTTGGCGGCACTCCGGGCGGCACGCGGAGGCCCCTTCATCGGGCTGCTTGTCAGCCTTCTGCTCGTCGGGCTCTACTACAACGTTTATGTGGTCTGTATTGAGATCATTGGCAAAAACGGCTGGATGACGCCCATGGCTAGCGCCTGGCTGCCGAACATTTTGTATCTCGGCCTAAGTCTGGTTTTGTACTGGAGGCTTGATTGACGGGCAGCCTGGCCGCCGCGGCCTACATAGCGGCTGCTGCAAGCTTAGGTGGCGGACAGGATTGGTCTCCGCTTGGCAAGGCTTTGGGCCAATTGAAGCCAAAGCCAGCCGAAGGCCAAACGCAGCCCACCTCAGGCACAGGGGCAAGCCCTATAGGCAATCCTGGTGGACCGAATCAGCAGCTTCCTCCACCCGCCCGTGACCCGAAAGAAGAGTTTAAGGTCATCTCGGCTGAGGAGTTCTCCCGAGATGGCACAAAGATTCGAGCCAAAGGTGGAGTGAAGATTCAATACCGTGGCTACGACCTTTCGGCAGATGAGATAGTGGGCGACACGGTCACGGAAGTCTTCGTTCTAAAGGGCAATGCCAAGGTCCTCGGGGAAGGTGCGGACGTTCAGGGAAACGAGATTGAGGTTGACACCAAGCGCCGAGTCTTTCGTTACCTTTCTGCCCGAGCAAAGTTAGGGCCAGAGCAGATTGGAGGAGAGTTTCAAGGAAACCTCTTTATCACCTCTGATTCCGGTGGTGGCACAGGCAAGGAAATCCGAACCGGTCATGGTCACCTGACCACCTGTGACCTGGATCATCCTCACTATCACATTGAATCTGGCAGCACTCTGATCGTCCCTGAAAGATATGCCCGCCTTAGCGATGTAAGGGTGAAGATCCTTGGAACGACAGTTCTTCGTCTGCCAACTCTGATTCTGCCCTTGAACGATTCGTCCACTAGGAATGTGCCTGAGTTCGGCCAATCGCAGGACGAAGGCTATTACCTAAAGGCAAAGTTTGGCACCCCCCTAAGGGCCAACGACTACCTAAACCATCGAGTTGATTTGATGGAGAAAAAGGGGATTGGCTTAGGGACTGAATGGGTTTATGATCTTCCGAACCGGATGGCGGGAAGGCTGGATGGCTACATTCTCAGCGGCCCTTCGCCGGCTCGTACACTGACTGCCGACCACCGCATGGGATTAGCAGGGGGAGAACTCTCTCTTGGCGGCCAGTACAACGAAAGCAACTATCTGACCAGCCCCTTAGTCACCAGCTTTAACGGCAGGTCGCAGTATGTTCTTCCTTGGGGAACAGGAACCAGCAGACTAAGTTACAACCTTTCTTCTTCAAGGTCCTCTGGCTTCAGCAGCAAGAACGAAACCTGGAGCCTTGCCGACACCAGAAGGTTTGGTCTTTTAAACACGAGTCTTGATGCAGTTTTGAATTCAAGCGAATCAAGAGGCTTTGGTGGATTTGTTAACGAACAAGAACGAATCGACCTGAGATTCACTACCGCGGCTGATCTGAAACAGTTTTCAGCCGACCTTCTCTACCAAAGAGGAATTCCCGTCAAGGGTCAAGCCTTCACAAGCTCCAGCGATCGCACGCCCCTGTTGACTCTAAAATCGACAACTTCTAAGCTCTTTGGTCAAAAGTCAGGCAGCAGGCTTCCAATCAACTTTAGTTCTTCAGTCGGTGAGATGTTTGAGGCTGGTCGAGATGGCCCCTTGACCCGAATGAACTTTATTGCCGACACCAACGGCACCCGAAACATCGGAGACTTATCTGTAAGTTACGGAGGCAGATTTGAGCAGGGTCTTTACAGTGATGACACTGCGCAGTACCTTACTGGTTGGAACGCTCAGGGAGCATTAAAGCTATTCGGTTCCAGCCGTTTGAATGTTGGCTATCGAAACCAAAAAACCATTGGCTACACCCCCCTTTCCATAGATAGATTTGGCCAAACGGATGGCTTCAATGCCGACATTAGCCTGGTGCCCCTGCGCGATCTCACCTTCTTTGCCGGCACAGGCTACGATGTGCTTCAGGGTGAGCAGGGTTTTGTACCTTGGCAGTCAGTCAACGTGCGGGGTGAGTGGACTCCGAACCGGACGACGAAGGTGCGCAGTACAGCGCTTTACGATACTTTCAGTCAGCTTTGGGGTTCCGCCTCCTTCGATGCCGACTTTATGATTCAGAAGGCGAGGTTCGTCGTAGGGACTCGGTATGACGGCCGTCGAAAGAAGATTTCAAACGCCAGCCTTCTAGCTTCTGGGCTTAGCTGGGGCCGACTCGGCGCTTCTGTTCTAGTTGATTGGAACGGATTCACCGAAGAGCTGCAGGCTCTGCACTACCAGTTGGTGTGGGACATGCACTGCTCTGAGGCTGTCCTTGAAGTGATCGATAACCGGAGCGGGTTCCGCTCAGGCCAGCAGATCGGCTTCTATGTTCGGCTCAAGGCCTTCCCTACCTTCTCTGCCTTTGGGTTCGGCAGAGGCGGGCAGTCTGCAGGGTTCAGCGGCCGGTGATCGCGGCGTAGGACTCCTGAAATTTAGCTAGAAATCTAAGCTTGAATTTGAGAATGGGGCACCGAATCAACCCCTAACGAAGTCTCACCTTCAAGTACTAAGAAAAAAATAGTCTGTTTTCAGTTCAGGATGAGAGAAGGCATCTAAAGGATAAGAAATTGCAATGTTTCTCTTCAGTTACTCGGCTAATCTTCCTCGATTCGCGGGTCAGTCGACTTGCTGGACACTATGATGATGGCGACCACAACAATGACAGTCATCAATGGGGAAAGCAGGAACATAGTGTTATACCAATAACTTTCAAAGAGCGGATATCTTGTACTTGGATATGAGCCTTTTTCGACTAGCTCTGCCGCCCAAATTGGAAGCAGCTCAAAGGTTTGGTTAACCTGGTACAACATAAGAATGGCCGGAGTTAAGCACAACATTGCACTGGCTGCCGCCACTCTTTTGACAATTGACTTCTTACTTTGAGATTTGTCTTTAAATAGATTGTTCGCGACCACAGTTCCAACAATCATTGTGCAGATCAAAATGATTCGACAGTAACTAAACGAAATCTCATTTGCCGTATGCGGCATTGCTAGAACTTTCGGATCAACATGGCCCAAGGCTGCATTCGGAAGGTGATTCCACAGATAGTAATGCAGCAGCAGGGTCAGTAAAGGCAGCAGAATTGTCCAAGCCGAGCTTGTAAGCTCATGCCTATAGTCCTTCCATGATTTTTGATGGTTAGACTCTACTTTGGGCGATAGATCTGTCTTCAAAGCTTCCCTTACAGACTTTCATAGGCAGGACTTAGCCAAACCCAGCCAACAATTCCTCAAGGTCTTTGTTTGCGAGGAAGCTTAGTCATGCTCTTGAAGCAACTGCACACTAAGTTTACAGGACTCGGACCAGAAACAAAAGAAAGCGTCCCGCTCCAATAAATGGAGCGGGACGCTGGACCAGCCAACTCAGATTCTTAGTTGAAGAATCCAACCGAGCGAGCGAGACGAACGTCGTCGCTGCCGGTCAACTCATCAAGATCCTTGAGGCTGAGTTCCTTGTTCTGCTTGTCTTCCACCGAGACCTTAAGGCAGAGGCTGCGGAGTTCGTTAACCAGAATCTTAAAGGATTCCGGAATTCCTGGCTCCGTCAGGGCCTCGCCCTTCACGATGGATTCATAAGCCTTGACTCGACCCATCACGTCGTCTGACTTAATGGTGAGCAGTTCCTGAAGCGTGTAGGCAGCGCCGTAAGCTTCAAGGGCCCAGACTTCCATTTCGCCGAATCTCTGGCCGCCGAACTGAGCTTTACCACCCAGGGGCTGCTGAGTAACCAGCGAGTATGGTCCGATTGAACGAGCGTGGATCTTTTCGTCGGCCAAGTGCTCCAGCTTAAGCATGTAGATCGTGCCGATGGTCATTGGGTTCGGAAGTTCCTCACCAGAAAGGCCATCTCTCAGAATCGACTTGCAGCTCTTGGGGTCGATGCCAGCGCGTCGGAAAACGTGCTTCTCAACCTGACTCAAGATTCCAGCATAGACTTCGTCGGCAGCAGCGTAGGCGGGGCCACGGCTCTCGATCAGTTCACCAGCGATGATGTCGTTGGCGTCTTCCTCAAGCAGCTCTCCGGCAGTCTTAGTAGAAGGTGCAGCCACGATGCGGCTGATTCTCTCCAAGCTGTCCTGGTCCAGCCTTCTAAGCTCGGCTTCAAAAGCGGCGAACATATCCGGCACTGTCTGATCTGCAGCGAACTTGATTTTCAGTCCAAGATCGTTGTAGCAGTAAGCCTTCAGCATCTTGCGCCTCAAGCTGTCTGCCATTCTCTGCATTTCGTCCAGAATCTCTCTCTCGGTGGCGCCTTCAAAAGCTGGGCAGACGTATCTGACGCCCAGTTCCTTGCCAGCGAAGCCAAGGTGAGTTTCCAGAATCTGTCCGATGTTCATTCGGCTGGGAACACCAAGGGGGTTGAGGACGATATCCACTGGGGTTCCGTCCATGAGCATCGGCATATCCTCAACGGGGAGGATTCGGCTGATGACGCCCTTGTTGCCGTGTCGCCCGGCCATCTTGTCACCGACCATGATCTTGCGCTTCTGGGCGATGTAGACCTGGACGGTCATGTTCGTTCCAGCAGGCAGTTCATCGCCAGCAATCTGAAGCAGAGGCTCTTCAGTCCTGTCGCAGATCAAGCGCTCCCTCTTCTTCGACTCCTTGTAGATGTAGTTGATAGAGGGTGAAAGGTACTTGTAGCGGCTGTAGACCTTAACGTCGACGATGGTTCCCTTTTCGCCGTGAGGCAGTCTCAGGGAGACGTCGCGGGTTTCTTCCGCCTTTTTGCCGAAGATGGCAATGATCAGCCTTTCTTCGGCTGTCATTTCGGTTTGGCCCTTAGGCGCAACCTTTCCAACCAGAATATCTTCTGGTCTTACTTCGGCACCGATGCGGATGATTCCGTTTTCGTCAAGATCCTTCAGAGCTTCTTCGCCAACATTCGGGATGTCGCGAGTGATTTCTTCCGGTCCGAGCTTGGTGTCAACAGCTTCCGATTCATGTCTTTCAATGTGAATCGAAGTGAAGACGTCATCCTTCACCAGCCTTTCGCTGAGGATGATGGCGTCTTCGTAGTTGTAGCCGCCCCAGGGCATAAAGGCAACGGTCAGGTTCTTGCCCAAGGCAAGTCGACCATCGTCGCAGTTGGGGCCGTCGGCGAGAGTTCCGCCTTCCAGCACCTTCTGACCAAGGTCAACCACCGGCCTGTGAGTAAAGCAGGTCGATTTGTTTGACTGGTAAAGGTGCATCAGAGGATAAGCGTCCTCGATGCCGTCTTCGTCAGCGCGAACCTTAATGAGATCTGGGGTGACCAGAGTCACAACGCCCTTGCGCTTACAGACAATGGCAGCACCAGAGTCAACAGCAGCACGAATCTCATGGCCGGTTCCGACCACAGGAGCTTCACTGCGAAGACAAGGCACAGCCTGTCGCTGCATGTTGGCACCCATCAGAGCTCGGTTGGCGTCGTCGTTCTCAAGGAACGGAATCAGCGACGTGGCAACGGAGATGATTTGGACGGGTGAAACGTCCATCATGTCCACCTTGGTGCGGGGGACTGTGGGGTAGCTGGCGCCGCCGAACTCTCTGTCTCCACCAGGACATCGCACAACGATTCGCTCGTTGACGATCAATCCGTCCTCATCAATCTTGGTGTCGGCAGGAGCGATTCTCATGTGGAAGTCCTCCTGGGCCGTCAAGTTGATAAGTTCGTCAGTCACTCGGCCATCAACAACCTTTCTGAACGGAGTCATGATGAATCCGAACTGGTCAATGCGGGCGTAGGTGGTGAGCTGGCTGATAAGTCCGATGTTGGGACCTTCTGGGGTCTCGATCGGGCAGATTCGGCCGTAGTGAGATCGGTGGACGTCGCGGACTTCCAGCTTGGCGCTGGTTCTCTGCAGGCCACCCGGTCCAAGGCTCGAAAGTCTTCGCTTGTTGGTCAGCTCGCTCAAGGGGTTCGTCTGATCCATGAAGGTGCTGAGCTGGTTGGAGCTGAAGAAGCTCTTAATGCTCGCACTGACAGGCTTGACGCTGAGAATGATTGAGGGAAGGAGGTTATCCTGGTCCGCCGAGGTCATTCTTTCGCGGGCAACCTTCTCCATTCGGACGAAGCCGAGTCGAAGCTGGCTCTGCAGAAGCTCGCCAACACTTCGGACTCGCTTGTTTCGCAGGTCATCAATGTCGTCGTGCTCAGCTTCCTTGGAAAGGTAAGGAGTCATCTCCTTCAGAGCGCCGGCCAGGTCATCGCTGGTCAGGTTTCTGATATCCAAGGGAACGTTAAGGCCAAGTCTCTGGTTGATGAACCTTCGACCCACCTTGCCAAAATCGTATCGCTTGAGATCAAAGAAGAGGCTGAAAACCAGCTGGCGGGCAGCGTCTTCGACGGCTGCTTCACCTGGTCTCATTCTCTTGTAGATGTCAAGAATAGCTTCTCTGGTGCTGGCCGTCTTGTCGGCAGCCAGGGTCAGCTCAATGTGCTCCGGAAGAACCAGAAGCTCAATGGTTTCGAGTCCAAGCTCGGCAATCTTCTTGGCGTGCTCTTCGTCAATTCGCTCAAGCGCCTTGAGAATAACCTTGCCGCCTTCCTTCACGTCGTCCAGAGGACGAGTTCCGAGAAGATTCTCGGCCGTCAAGGCGACACGCATCAGCTGAGTTCGCTGATCGTCTGTGCCCTTGCTTTCGGCCAGCTTGTTCTCTTCTTCTTCGGTGAGCTTGCGAAGGCTGGATTCTTCACCAAGCCACCACAGCATCTCATCGTTTGTACCGAGAGGAGATTCGACCAGAGCTTCAAAGCCTTTCTGCTCGTCGGTCAGGCCAGCCATGACTCTGCCAGTCAAAATCACTCCCTTGTCGAGAATGACTTCACCGGTATCAGGATCAGAAAGGGGCTCGGCCAGCTTCTTATGAAGCGACTTGCTGACAAGCTGAGTCTGCCTGTCACGGCCCTTTTCAAAGCCATGAAGGGCCTTGATAAGCTGCGTGATAGGAAGCTTCTTGGTCTGGCTGATCTGAGTCGAAACGACCTTGTTGGCGTCGTTTTCGATTTCAAGCCAAGGACCTTCCATGGGAATGATTCGTGCACGCACGATCATCTGCATAGAGGTATCAACGTCCTCTTCAAAGTAGAGGCCGGGTGAACGTGAAAGCTGAGAAACAATGACCCTTTCTCGGCCATTGATGATGAAGGTGCCTTTAGCCGTCATCAAAGGAAGATCGCCAAGGTAAACCTCGGATTCGATAACTTCCCTTTCTTTTCCACCAAACCTGACGATGGCCTTGATAGGGGCTTCGTAGGTGAGGTCACGGTCACGGCACTCCTTAATGGGGTGCTTAGGATCACCCAAAAGGTAATCCACAAACTCAATGTAGTTCGTCTGGGTGAAGTCCCAGATTGGAGAGAAAGTTCTGAAAAGCTCAGGCAGTCCCTCATCGAGGAACCACTTGTAGCTATTGAGCTGCAGCTCAATAAGATTTGGAACAGGAATTTCCCGTCCAATGCGCTTGTAAGAAGGCTGGATAGTCCGCATTCGCGCCCCAGGGGAGACCTTGTATTTTGTCACCAAAATAGGGCCTGGGCGCAAGTGCAAAGGACCATTCCCGAAATAAAGTCTAGTTCGGGGTCCTCGTATCTATCTGTGGCACAGAGCTTTCGCGCTGTACGTTGGCATTAAAGCACACTTTTCTTCGTTGTGGGCAAGTTTGGGCGAATTATTCAGGCTTCTTGACCCAATCTTAACTACGAAGCTTCTGCCCTTTGACGTCAGCCAGGCCGCCGCTCAGAAAGTCTTTCCTGTGCCTCTTGTGGGACGCTCGGCGGAGTGGAAAGGTTCAATCGATTTAGGTCATCACTGACCAAGGCAGCCTGATTCACTCTGTCTCGGAGCTCCTGCATCTCCATTCGAAGCTGCTGGATTTCTGCGATCAAAGCCGGGTCAGATTCCCTCTTCCGATGCATCAGCTCCGCCATTTTGATCTGATGCTCCTGCATCGACTTGATGATCCCAGCGCCGATTCCGAGAACAATCGCCGTGATGGGGATCATGAACACCAGCACACCTGGGTTCAAAACTGCCTGAATCGCAAAGAGTGAAGTGATTGATTCCATGAATCTGGCCTTATCCTAAAAAAAGTTAGTCTCGGCCGACGATAATGTCTTCCGAGCGGTTTTGAGGCAAAGATCGGTCTTCACCTCGCAGAAGCTGCCTCAAAGAGTCTGCCTCAAGTGTCTGCTGATAGACAAGGCTTTTGAGTTCAGAAACCTCCTGACTCAGTCTAGCAATCTGGTCTTTATCAGCATTATCGCCTTTCGATGCCCGGTGGAACTCGGCCATCTTTCGTTGGTGAGACATAGCCATGGAAACAATGACGATTGCCGTTGTCGCCAGAATGGCTGCGAGAAAGATGATGAATTCTGGCCCTGACATTTGCCCTCTGTATCCCTACTTGACTGGCGTGCCTAAGGATGCGGCTCCAGGGCCAAGCTTTAATGCGGCTTGTGAAGAAAGGGTCGAAATGGCCTGAGCGGCGGTAAACCTTCCTTCGTAGATCGCCTTCCCAACAATCACGCCAGAGACTCCTGTCTCGGCCAGATTTACAAGATCTTGCAGTCCGGCCACCCCTCCACTGGCGATGACTTCTGCTTGGAGCTCTTTCGCGTAGAGCTTCATGAGTTCCAGGTTCGGGCCAGAGAGACGGCCATCAGTGGCGATATCGGTCACGATGAAGCACCTGGCCCCTTCGGCTTCAAATTCTTTCGCCAAAGAAAGTCCGTCGAAGTCGGCTACTTTCGTCCAGCCGTGAATGGCGGGGCGGCCATCTCGAAGGTCTAACCCGATGGCTGCTTGGGCACCCAGTTCCCGAATGATCTTAACAGCCTCTTCTGGATCCTCGATAGCCTTGCTGCCAATGACAACTCGGTCGATCCCCAGGTCAATCAAGTTAAGTGCTGATTCAAGCGAACGAATCCCGCCGCCGACCTCAAGCTTCGCTTTTACATGCCTGCGAATCTCAGTTAGCGTTTCTGTATTGACTGGGTGGCCGGCCTTAGCCCCTTCCAAGTCAACCAAATGAATCCACTCGGCTCCTGCCTCTTCAAAGCTGATGGCGGCTTCCAAAGGCGTCATGCCATAGCCTTTCTCTTGGCTGTAATCACCTTCGGTGAGACGGACGGTTCTTCCCTCAATGATGTCAATGGCCGGGAGAAGGATCATCAGCCGATGACACCCTTGGTCGAATTGGCATCAGGCTGACCATTTGGTTCAATCGCCATCTTCAAGGCTCGGCCGAGACCTTTAAAAATTGCCTCGCAAACGTGGTGATCGTTTTCACCTGCCAGCTTGCGAACATGCAGTGTCACGCCCGCCTGAGAGGTGAATGCCCTCAGAAACTCTCTGACGTTCTCTGTGGCAAGAGAACCGAGTTTTTCTCGCTTCCAGTCAACGTCGAACCCAAGAACGCCTCGCCCGCTGATATCAATGGCGACCATGACCAGGGCCTCATCCATAGGAAGAAGCCACTGACCGTAGCGCTCGATTCCGCCTGTTTCATGCAGAGCCTTTTTCAAAGCCATGCCAAGGCAGATTCCTACATCTTCTACTGTGTGATGGTCGTCAACCCCGTAATCACCTTCTGCCGTGATTCCAAGCCCGATTCCGGCATGGTAGGCGAAAAGGGTGAGCATGTGGTCAAAAAAGCCAATGCCGGTCGAGACATTTACCTTCCGCCCCGAGTCCAAATCCAGCACGAGCTGAATCTTGGTTTCTTTCGTCTCCCGATCCACCTCACCGTATCGGACTCCTTGGGGCGGCTTGCTCATCAGACCTTCATTGTATCACTCTCATGTTCAGGTAGACAGTATCGTGTCTCCGCCACGTCCGAAACCGCCGGTCCAATGGAACCCCGTTCAATTTTTTAGAGTATATTCATTGAGAGTGTTATGAATCAGCTTTGGAAAAACAACCAGTGGGAAGTCACTGAGGAAGGGTTATCGAGCCTCGAATCGCCTCTCGATAACGGTGGCTACTTTATCGATCTGAAGCAATTGAATGAGCCCCCCACTGACTGGATAATCCACTTGCTCGACAAAATCTGGGTCGACCCGAAAGAGTTTGTCGACGCACTTTACGAGGCTCGCCGAATTCATCTTGGCAAGATCCATCCTCAAACGACGCAAGGCCTTGTTCCAGATAACCTTGCCACGTACATTTTTGATCAATTTTCAAAGACGGCCAATTACAGATTGCGAGACCAGTCCAGTAAGGGCGGTGCTATCACGGGTAGCGAAATGATCGCATTGGTCCTTGAAGGACGACCTGATTTCTTGTATAGCCGGATCCTGGTAGATCCGGAAGACGCTCACATACTCATCTCCCACCACTCAGGAGTTGCGGCCCCTTAGCCTAAGAAAGCCCTCATCCATGATAGGCATGATCGTAGATGAGGACTCTCAAGCATGAGCTCCGTCTTAACTACCTTTCCAACGTCAAGGTTTTGCCTAAGTCTCAGGCTGACTCCTGACTCTTCTTCCACCAAGCTTTGATGATTTTCAGCACGTCGGGCCTTGTCGTCGTATCGCTTGTTGGCTCAAAGATCGGAGCGCCAGCAGCCAGCAGACCCTCAGCCAGCCTGGGATAATCGCCTTTTCTTGGATTGCAGTTGACCGACCCGTGGCAGACCCAACCAAGTGGTTGAGCCTGAAAACGAGGATCTTTGATGGTCAGATCACTCCCTGCTTCAACTAGAGCCATGGCAGCTTCGTAGTGTCCGTGCCAGCAGGCCCAATGCAGCGGAGTGCCGTCGTGATAACTCATTCCTTCCAGGGGCCATCCAAGCTGAACCAGCTCTCTGATCCTGTCAGCCTCGCCTTGGGATGCCGCGAAAGAGAGACACTCAATCTCAGAAGGGGTCAACTCAGCAGGATCAAGTTTAGGCGGATTCTTCCCTGCCCTGAGATCAAGCATGGCCTGAGCAGCCTTAGAAATCGGCCCGCCCAAGCCTCCCAAGAGTTCGGCAGCCTCCTTATGACCGCTGAGAATTGCAAGGGTAGTTGGAGTAGCACCGTGGAACTCACGAGAAATGTCCGCTCCCGCCTCGATCAGCATTTCAAGAATCTTTCTGGACCGTCCTCGCTTGATCGCCCAGTGAAGAGCTGGAGCGTAGCCTTCCTCATCAGGCTGTGCGCCTGCCTTGAGCAGAATTTGAAGCCCTTCAACGCGGTCAGTATCCAGCTGGTGGTTAAGGGCGTTGGTCTTGGTGGCGGTTGCTCCATTCTCTAACAGAATTCGCAGAATCGTTGTATCTGAGGTCTCTGTCGCATGGTAGACCGATTCGTTGTCGTTCGGATCGATTCCCGACTTGAGCAGAAGCAGGGTCAGTTCAGGATCTCTCCGAATTCCTGCAGCCGCATAAAGCGACGTGAGGGGCGAAGTCGGCCACCCCATGTGGAACCATCTCGCTGAGAGATCAGCACCGGCATCGATGAGAAGCTTGGCCGCCTTGGCCGCCCGTCTGCCTGGCCACTTTGACATCGTGACGATCAAGATTGGCTCTAAACCAACACCTAGCTGCTTGGCGTTGACATCTGCTCCGGCTTTGATATGCGCTTCAATTGCCTCAACATCGTGCACAGCGCAGGCAAAGGCGAAACTGCTTTTGGCTTCGGCCATGAGCGGCTTCGCCAAGGGGTGAGCGGCTTCTTGGTTGTCTCCGACAAGCTGAAGGATTAGCGCATCTAGACCAAGCTTCTGAGCTTCCGCCAGTTCGATCTTCGCTTTGAGGTCTGGCCAAGATGAAGCGCCGTTTTGTACAGCGATCAAATGCAGGGCATCAGCCAGTTTGGCGGTTTGTGGGTCGATCCCGTTGGCCTTCGCCAGGGAGACAGCTGCTGCGTCTTCAACCTTCAAGGACTTCAGCAGGGTTTTAGCCCGCGCCTTGGCGGACTCGAGATTCAGGTTAGAAATGTTTGTCATCTTCCTCTTCTCCGTTTGCGCCTGAGACCCGCTTTCAGACAGCCAAAGAAGAGGCTGGATGTCTTGGTTTAACTCACAAGTGGGCTTTGCCCTTTCCGCGGGTCGGGAGGCGGCTTGTCCGCCTGCCCCATTGTACACCCTCTGCTCTTGGTATTCTCAACCCGGGCAGTTTATGGCAGTTCTCGTTGATTCAAACACTAAGGTTGTGGTGGCAGGCATCACCGGCAAAGAAGGCGGTTTCCACACGGGCCAGATGGTTGAGTACGGCACCAAGATTGTTGCTGGTGTGACTCCTGGTCGAGGCGGCCAGGTCGTTCATGGCGCACCAGTTTTCGACACCATGGCCGAAGCAGTTGAGAAGACTGGCGCGAACGCAGCCATCATCTTTGTTCCTGCTCCCTTTGCCCCAGACTCAGTTTTGGAAGCGGCGGACGCCGGAATTCCTTTCGTGACCTTGATCACAGAAGGTGTGCCGATCAACGATATGGTCCGAGTCGTCAACAAGCTGAACGAACAGGGCACGACTCGCCTTCTTGGCGGCAACTGTGCAGGAATCATTACTCCCGGCGCCTGCAAGATGGGAATCATGCCCGGGCATATCTTCTCACCCGGCCGAATTGGCATGGTAAGCCGATCTGGAACCCTTACTTACGAATCTGCTTTCGAACTGACCAATGCCGGACTCGGCCAATCCACCTGTGTTGGCATCGGTGGCGACCCCGTCATCGGAACACGGTTTGCCGAAGTTCTTGAGATGTTTGAGAATGACCCCGACACTGATGCTGTCGTGATGATTGGCGAAATCGGAGGCACCGATGAAGAGGCAGGAGCCGAAGTCATCAAAAAGATGTCCAAGCCCGTCGTCGCCTTCATTTCAGGCCGCACAGCCCCTCCCGGAAAGCGAATGGGCCACGCCGGAGCCATCATCTCTGGCGGACTCGGCACCCCAGAAAGCAAGGTGAATGCCTTGAACGGAGCCGGAGCCAAGGTCGCAGACGCCATTCGAGACATTCCTGAACTGCTCAGGTCGATGCTCGGCGCGGCCGTCTAGCTCGAGACACCGCTGCTGGTGCAGGAGCACTAGCAGAACAGAAAACAGCGGGTTTCGACCGAGGCAAAGCCAAAGGATCGAGACCCGCTGTTTTATTAAGACAGGTGGAGTGAGTTCTTTACCTCCCTTAACTTTCCCTAAAGACACCTTGTGCAGCGTAGAATCGTGAGCACAATAATGAGCCTGGACCAAGCAGCCAAGTACTTCGACAACGCAGCTACGACCCCCCTTGACCCACGCGTTCGAGAAGAGATGCTGTTTTGGATGTCAGAAGGCTTTGGCAATGCCTCATCCATTCACCAATGGGGTCAAAGAGCAAGACAGGCTGTAGAACAGGCCAGAGAATCTATTGCGGAACTCGTCGATGCACTAGATCCGAGTGAAATTGTTTTCAACTCCGGAGCAACAGAAGGCAACAACTGGGTGGTGAACTCATTTGAAAGGGTCATCACGTCCCCCTTCGAACATTCATCTGTTCGAGAGCCTGCTGTTTACCACCACTGGCCAAAAGCCCACACTGAAGGCTGGAACCTAACCGCCCCAACAGAAAAGTACGATCTGCTCAGCGCAATGCTGGTCAACAACGAAACTGGAGCCGTAATCAATGCCTCCCCTTGGTTTCATCTCGGACCAAATGCGGATACCGGCGCGATGTTCGTTCATAGAGATTTGACCCAAGCAGCAGGCAAGATTCAACTGCACGAACACGCTTACGACCTCGGAACTTTTTCTGGCCACAAGCTCCACGGCCCCAAAGGGATTGGAGTGGTCCACATGAGGACCATGCTGCTCGACCACCCAGCATTGAGAGGGGGGGGCCAGGAAGGCGGCCATAGAGGCGGCACCCTCAACGTGCCAGGAATCGTCGGAATGGGATTGGCAGCTAAGATCGCTATCGATGAGATGGAAGCCGAATGGCAGCACGCGAAGGAACTACGGTCAATTTTAAAGGAGGCTGTCGATCGTATTCCTGCATCTTTTGTCGTGGAAGGAGAAGGCCCTGGCTTGGTTCAGAGCCCTTACATTCTTTGCGCATGCTTCGAAGGAATTCATGGCGAGTCCCTGGTTATCGAACTGGATAACAACGGCTTTGCTATTTCAAGCGGATCAGCCTGCGCAAGTCAATCGACCGAACCAAGCCAAGTGTTAAAGCCCCTAGGCCTCCCAGATGAACTTATCCGAGGAGCTACCCGTCTGTCATTCAGCAGGTTCAACACTCTGGACTCCGCTCATGATCTAGCTCGACTTCTGCCAAAGGTCGTAGAGCAGATCAGGTCTCTTGGATAGTCCTAGGCAGATTGTGCTGCCAAGAGGCATTTTGCGGCGTCAAAGACAAATGGCACAAGCCTTGTCTAGCCTTTCATACACAAGCTCTTGAACTTGTTCCTAGAGAGCTTCGTAGGAAAGGGACGGCTTGAGGCCTAGCCCCGAATTGATGGCGGGTTCTGAACGACCTAAGGTTAATCCTTAATCGTAGAACCACACGTCATAGGATTTTGCGTTTATCATGCAATTGGCCCCCCAGGCATCTCAGGATCGGCAGGAAAGAATGGATGAAGTAACGATCTCGGCCGAAAACGGCCAGCAGCCCAAGGCGAAGCGCGGCAAGGCCATTACGGTCCGAACCCACAATCGCCACGCCTTCATCGATGCTGCCAAGCACATGGTTCTCGATGACAGCGAACCCAATGAAGAGGAGCTGCTGGACCTTGAGGAAGAGGAAGAAGAGACTCCTCCTGAGCATACGGACACCGAAGAACTTGAAATGTGGATGCGGCAGACTCGCCGCGCTCACCTGCTGACCCCTGCCCAAGAAGAAGACTTGGCCAAGAAGGTTCAGGCCAAGGACCTTGCCGAAATTGGCAAGTGGAACAAGGTTGCCGAGCTCATGAACCTTTCGAAGGATTTTGAGTGGACCGACTTCGACCGAAAGGACGTGATGAAGATTGGCACTCAGGCCAAGCAGCAGCTTATTGAAAGCAACCTGAGGCTCGTTGTTTCTATCGCCAAGAAGTACAACGCCCGAGGAATCCCCCTCGCTGACCTGATTCAGGAAGGCAACCTGGGCTTGATTCGAGCCGTTGAAAAGTTCGACTGGCGCAAGGGCTTCCGCTTCTCCACCTACGCAACCTGGTGGATTAGGCGAGCCATTGCCCGAGCGATCATCAACCAGGGCCGCACGGTTAGAATCCCTGTTTATGTTGCTGAACTCATCAATAAGGTGATGAAGACGGCCAACGCTCTTCAGCAGGAATTCCACCGCGAACCCACTCCGGAAGAAGTGGCTGAGAGGGTCGGAATGTCTCCTGACCGCGTTCAGGAAATGTTGAGGGTGGCTGTCGAGCCTCTCTCACTGGAAACTCCTGTCGGCGAAAAGGACAACTCTTCTATTGGCGACTTCATTCCTTCCAGCAACATGCCCACTCCGGGTGATGTGACCTGGAGCTTGATTCGACGAGAAGAAATCGACGGCATTTTAGGAAGGCTCACCAGCCGAGAAAGAGACGTTGTTCGTCTTCGATTCGGATTGGACGACGGTCGCGCCCGCACCTTGGAAGAGGTCGGCGCTGCACTCAACGTCACTCGAGAACGAGTCCGACAGATTGAGCTCCGAGCCATGAAGAAGCTCCGCCACATTGGTCAGGAACTTTCTTCTCAGGGCTTCACGATTACTCCTTCTCCGCACTAGTTGGTCTTGGTTTCAAGATCGTTGACGGCCTGCACCTTTTTGATGCAGGCCGTTTTTGCTTTGTCGGGTTGTGTTCCAGTCTAGGTTGAATCTTTTGGTTTCCCGGTTTTGCAAAATGGATGATCCGGCACGACTCACGAAGTCGTGGCACCCAGAATGAAATCCCTGAATCAGGGTGCCACTGGTCCTCGACCAGTTAATGAAAATCTCCGACAGTCCCGTCCCCCCAAAAAAAGTCACCTGTGACTCACCAAGGGAGGTCTTCTGAGTCCGAAAAGAGAAAAGAAGCCAGGATCAGTAAACTGAACCAATGATCGTACTGACCGCCTACGTCAACCTCAAGGCAGACAAGATCGAAGAAGGAATCGCCGCCTGCGAAATCGTTCGTGCTGCCTCAATTCTCGAACCGGGCTGTGAGGTTTATGACTTCTTCCAGTCCCCTCGTAACCCCAAGGAAGTCGTCTTCGTTGAGGAATGGACGTCCTTGGCAGACCTCCACACCCACTTTGAACAGGAAGCATTCTTGGACTTCAAGGCTAAGATGGATGACTTGGTCGAGACTCCATCAGTGTTGAAAATCTTTGAATCAACTTTGATTCAAGGTTAGAGTGGATATTACATAAACTAAGGCAATTGGCATATCAGCCTGGGACAAGCCAGAATATGGGCATGTCTCAGGCTGCCGCAGAGAAGCGGCCCAACCCACTTGCCTACATCATCCCCCTCTATTTCCTCCAGGCGATTCCTGTCTTTCTCGTGCAGGATGTCAGCAAGACGATCTTCAAGGATCTGGGAATTGAGAATCAGCAGATCGCAGCCTGGACCGCCCTGATCGCTCTTCCCTGGTCCTTTAAGCTGCTTTGGGGGCCGATTGTAGAGCTTAACGGGACCAAGCGGCGATGGATCAACTGGATGCAGTTGGGCATTGCCATCCTAATCCTTGGATCTGCCCTAGCTCTTCAGCTTCCCAACTTCTTCGGAATCACTCTGGCAGTCCTGGCCGTGACTGCCATCTTCAGCGCCACCTGCGATATTGCGACTGACGGCTTTTATCTGCTGGCTACAAAGAGGGGGCAGCAGGCTGCCTATGTTGGCTGGCAGTCAACCCTGTTTAGGCTAGGCAGGCTTTTCGCGACTGGCGGAGTCGTGACTCTGGCGGGTGTTCTGCACGAGAGATTCGCCGTCACCAAGGAGCATTCTTGGCTTATCGCCCTTGGTATGCTGGCCCTCGTCTACGGCCTGGGGGCCTTGGTCAATCTTCTCTTCCTGCCAAAGCCGCCGGAAGACGCTCTGCGAGAAAGCGCTCCTGAGGAAAAGAAGCTCGACCTCATGAGGGCCGGGTTAGTCATCACAGCTTTTGGATGCCTCTACTTTGGCTTGGCCTTCTTCTTTGGCCTGGTCGGCCATTTGATCAGTCTTGCCTTTCCCCTCTTCTCCAAGTGGACTTTATCCAAGCCCATGGACCACTACCTGCTCTTCTACAAAGTGCAGGAGCAGGTCGATCCGATCTCAGTCCACTGGATAAACGCAGGGTTGGGCGCCTTCATGGCTGTGGTCTTTGGGAAAGCGGCCCTAGGAAAGCTTAGAGACACCAAGATGGGAGATGCCTTTGGCACCTTTTTCGGTCAAAGAGATGTCTGGAAGGTTCTTCTCTTCGTGCTCTTCTACCGATTCGGAGAAGCGATGCTTGGATCGGTCGTTCCTCTATTTCTACAGGACAAGAAGGATAACCCAACGGACCCGACTCAAGGTCTCGGCTTCACTGTAGAACAGGTTGGAATCGTCAATGGAACCTGGGGAGTGCTTGGCATCGTCCTTGGCGGCATTATTGGCGGCTGGTTCATCTCACAAATGGGTATTCGCCGCAGCTTTTGGATTCTTGCGGCCGCCATGAATGTGCCGAACCTTCTTTACCTTCTAGCCACCCAGTTGCCGGCGATGCAGAACCCTGGTGCCATGGCCCTGGTCATGTTCTTCGACCAGTTCGGCTATGGATTCGGTTTTGCCGGCTACATCATCTGCCTTCAAGCCATTGCTCAAAGGCACCCTGCCTTTACAACGGCCCACTACGCCATCGCTACTGGAATGGGAGCCTTTCTCATTGCTGCCGCTGGAACTCTGGGAGGTGCGCTTATGGCTTCGGTGGACTTCAGCGTCACCTTCACCATCGTCCTCTTCTTCACCATTCCCTGCCTCCTCACCCTCTTCTTTGTTCCTCTAAGAGAAACTGAAGGCATCAAAGTGGCGAACGTCGATGTCGCAGACTAAGAAAGAGACTAAGGGGGCTTCGTGGCAAGCCCCCTTAGCGCAGTCAGCTAAAAGCTGTGGTCCCCGTAAAGAGTCTGGATGTAGTTGACCTGGCCTTCGTGGTAGGCCGCGTTCCAGCGTGGATACTCCATGATCTCCCTCATGGTGAAATCTCGGCCTCCATCAAAAGGAAGCCAGAGAGTCTCTGAGAGCTTTTCGTCTGGATAAGTCGAAACGAACTCCTGCCAAGCCGCAAGCTTCTCATGAGCCTGCTTCTCACATTCTTCGACATTCGTCCATTGAGCCATCACTGCTTGATCGGCTGCCATAGCTTCTTCGCTGAACTCAGCCTTGCCCTGAAGCATATCTGTCGACCAAGCAAAACTCATGGCGATCTCCTGACACTGGCTCAGAACACTGCGACCCATATCCAAAGGCTTCCACTCAAGCTTGTCAGCCGGAACCTTTTTGACTGCGTTGAAAAAGTCTTTAACCTGCTGGGCGCCTGCCCCTTTGATGTACTCCTGGTACCTCATGCCGAGGATTGTAACCTGAACGATAGACGAGTGTCTACACCAATAGGCAGATTTTTTCCACCAATTTTCGATCAAGAAAGGTTAAGAAGATGAGCTGGTGTATCGAGACAAACTGAAGATCCAGAACCACCGGGACGCAGCAAGAAAGACCACAGCCCAGATGCCAGCAACACCTACATGCAGCCAATTTGGCCCTTCAAACAAGGTTCTGGCTGGCACTGAAGCCAAGAGCCCAAGAGGAATGTAAAGGGTGAAAAGCAAAGGAATCGTGGTGCGATAGATGTCTACCGGATACCGAGCCGTCTCAATCGCGGTTTCAGCCAGAACCCACAGGTTGTCAACTCGAACAAAGTAGATCGAAGTCGTCATAAGGATCATCCCCAGGCTATAGACCATAGCCAAGGAAAAGACTCCAAGAATCACGTAGGCCAGCCACGAATCCCAAGTCGGCACCATTCCGGCCTGAGCCAATCCGACCCCCATCATGATCAACGAGGCGGTGATTGTGCCAAAGCTTGTGATGTTGAACCGCCGGACACTGACCCAGTACATGGCATCAACCGGCTTGGTTATCACGAAATCTAGCGTGCCCTTGCGTATCTGCTCCGGAATTTCAAAGCAGGAAAAGAAGAGAGCCGAGTGAATGCTTGTCACCAGGCTGATGGTGGAAACAAGCACGAAAACCCTTTCCCTGTTCCAGCCAGCGATCTCCTTGGTCTGACTAAAAATGACCAGAACAATGAGGATATAGAAGAAAATCCAGGTTCCGTTCTGCAGAAGCTTGGCAACAAAGTTGGCGCGAAACTCCATCTCTCTCTGAAGAGAGGAAAGGAAAAAGGTTTTATAGATTCGCCAGACCCTGTTCAAGCCAAGCAGAATCATACCGGGGCGGTACCATGGCACTCATGCTCGGGGTCCTGGCTGCACTTGCTTACTCTTTGGCGGCCGCATTGGCGGTCCAAAAGGCGTTGGCAAAGTGGCTGGTCAATCTTGATCCTGCCGAGCGGCTTGGCGCTTCTGGCCTTGTCGGCCTTGGCCTTACCGGCATTCTGCTTTTCTTCTTCGGCATGGTTCCTGGCGGTTTGGGCCTCGCCGCCTTCATTCTTCCCGCCGCTGCTCTTGCCGGGGCTGCTTGGGGGTTTAAAGATCAAGAATGGAAGATCAGCAAGCCAGAAGGATGGGGTCTGGTCTGTCTCGGCCTAACCGTCCTTCTGGCTCTTCAGGCTCTTATCGGAGTCCTGGCACCCTCTACTTCTCTGGATTGGGATTCCCTGGCCTATCACCTAGCCGTCCCTAAAATGTGGATCGAAGCAGGCCAGATCACTCAGATCCAGGCGATGCACCATTCCAACTTCCCTTTTGGTGCAGATAACCTTTTCATTCTCGGTCTGCAGTGGGGCGGAGAATCGGGAGCCAAGGCTTTCATGCTGGCCGCTTCTCTGCTCGGCGGCTTGACTGCCTTTGGTCTTCTGCGAAGGTGGTCCAGCCCCGAGGCTGGCTGGACCGGCCTGATTGGCGTCTGGGGAATCCCTGTTCTGGCTTGGGAAAGCGGCACTGCCTACATTGATGGCATTCACGGGCTCTATGCCCTCTTTGCCGTGGCCTATGCCTGTGAACTGCTTTGGCCTAAGGAAGATGAGGAGTCTCCTTCCCTGCTTCTTCCCGCTCTTTTTCTCGGCTTCTGCGTGGGCTGCAAGTTCACCGGACTGCAGGTTATGGCTGCCTTGGTCGGCACGGTTTTGATCGGCAGCGTAATCCGTAAGAACGTGGCTCAGGGAGTCAAACTTGCGGCCGTTTTGATCGTTGGGGGGCTCCTTCTCGCGAGCCCTTGGCTGATCCGGACTACGGTCCTCATGGGCAACCCTGTCTATCCCTTCTTCTATTCAGTCCTCGGAGGAAAAGAATGGAACGAGTGGCGGGCAAAGATCTACGCCGAAGAACAAGCCACTTTCGGAGTCGGGAAGTCACCCGAGAAGGTTGGGCATGCTGTTTTGGGCTTGGCTTATCAGCCTGGCCGGTACGTCAATCCTCGGCAGACTGAAGGGGGAGGCTTCCCCAGTGGTGCAGTCGGTTTTGCTTCGATTGTCGCCCTTGCCTTTCTTGCCGCGACTGGCAAAGCCACAGCAAGAGAAAAGGCCATGCTCGGTTTCGCCGCCTTAGGCTTGGTCACCTGGTTTGTACTTAGTCAGCAAAGCCGATACTTGGTCGTCTTCACTCTGCCGGGAATCGTGGCGGCCGCCTCCATGGCGGGTCGCATTAAAGAGGGCGCGCTCATAAAGGGGGCCTACGGCATTCAAGCAGCAGCCACTTTGACTCTCCTCTATCTCTTCACAACGTCAAATCAGCTTCCCGTTGTGATGGGTCGGGTTGATCGCGAAGAGTGGCGGGGCGGAATGGTTGCCTTTGCCAAGGCCGTCCCGACTCTTCACCAAATGGTGCCGAAGGAAGGCACAAGGATTGCCCTTTACGACGAGGTCTTTGGCTTCCTGCTTGACCGAAACTATATCTGGGCAAATCCCGGCCACTCGACACTCATTCAACACGAGGCAAGCAAGTCAGGAGCCGAATATGTTGAGAGCCTAAAGAGTTTGGGAATCACTCACATCTACCTCTCGCCCATGTTCCTGACCCCAGAGGCAAGGCAGCGATTCTTCGAGGCGATCGGACTAGTCGATGGCCAACCCTACAGCGATGAAGAGAGGCAGACCATGGAGCCTGACCCCAATCTCAAATGGAGATGGCTGTTGGCTGATGCTGCAAGAAACGGCCAGATTCTGCCTATGGGTCAGGCCGGCCCCGGCATTGTCTTTCAAATTCAGTGAGCCGGTGAGACTGTAGGCAAGGCTAAAACGTCCCGAAGAATTAGTTATGGTCGGCCAACACCCGATCCTCGTTCCCCTGCCAACCCCTTTTACGGATGACGGCACTCAATCTAGCGAAGTGA
Organism: Synechococcus sp. UW140; assembly: GCA_943369295.1. GTDB lineage: Bacteria > Armatimonadota > Fimbriimonadia > Fimbriimonadales > Fimbriimonadaceae > JAKRSE01. Next base: position 469,659 of record CALRMU020000003.1, read on the forward strand.
GATTTGCTAGAGCTATGAGGTGGCACATGGACCGAGGCGCAAACGGATTTATTGTCGGGTCTGAGGCTGGCGAATGGTGGAGCCTGGCCCTGGCCGAGCGCAAGACCCTGGTCGAGTGGGCGGTTCGAGAAGCCCGAGGCCTGCCAGTCTATGTTCACTGCACGGCTTGGACCACAGCCGCCTCGCTGGATCTCGCCCAAAGCTCTCAAAGGCACGGGGCCAACGGAGTCATCTTCACTTCTCCGCCTTACCCACCCCTCACCGAGAAGGAGATTGAATCCTTTGGGGCAATTCTTAACCGCTACATCGATATTCCACTGGCTTACTACACCGAACAGGGATTGACCGGCTCCTTGCGATTGAGACGACTAGAGGCCGACGGACTAGGAGCCCTCAGCATCTCTAAGGGACACGACGTCTGCGAAGGAATCATTGAAGGAGGGATTGTCCATCCGGCCGCAGTTTTCGGTGCGAACCGCTTCAGAAAAATGACTGGTTCGTGGATCAGGTGGAAGATGCGAGTCACCCCATTGCTTAAGGTACATGGACCGGCCAGAATCGGTAAAGCTGTTGTGAGGCTGGCTGATCTTGATCTCGGATCGCCAAGGCCTCCGATGGGAGACCTTTCCCCTAGCGGTCTGGCAGCCCTTACAGATTTTCTAATGGAACTCGATTCCGAGCCCTAATGCTGGTTCCTTTTCTCATCTTCCTCGCTGGGGCCGGGCTGGCTGACTCGGAGGTTTCGAAGCAAGAAAAGAGAGCGGCATCCGATATCAGCGCCAGGCTGCAAGGCAATGATCGCCTGATCACTGTTGACGTGCAGCCCCATCTGAGTTGGGGACATGTTAAGTCTGCCTCGATTCAAGCTGAGAAGTTCAGCCTGGAAGAACTCCCTCTTTGGACCGAACCAGAGAGATCAAAGGCGGGACGACTGGACCTCTTAAAGCTAGACCTCAAGAACTTGACCCTTAAAGGACTGCAGATCGCAGAACTTTCTGCAGATATTCCCAATTCCCGCTTCGACCTGAACGAGGTTTTGAACCACGGGCGGATCCGCCTCAGCCAGTCTGGAGTCGGAATAGGGCGAGTCAAGATTCGTGAAGAAGCTCTCGCCGCATGGATCACAAGTAAGTATCCCGAAATCAAGCGCTGCACGGTTCAGGTAAAGCAGGATGTCGTTTGGGTTGAGGGTTACGGCGAGTTTCTGATTGTTAAAAGTGATTTCGCCGTGATCGCCAAGCTCCGGTCACCCGATGGCAACAAACTGGAGCTCCACGAAGCCAAGATCTACTTCAACTGGCAGAGAGCCGACCCATTTGCCGCAAAAACTCTGCTCGATCTACTCAACCCAGTGGTCGATCTGAATGAAGATCTTGGATTAGCTGGCGCGGTGAAGGTCGAGGGGATTCGCTGCCGCGATGGTGTCCTTGAAGCCTGGGGAGCGGCCCAGATTCCTGTCAAGCCTAAAGAAGATTCTGCACAAAACTCCCGATAACTTTACTGGTGAACGCACTTCTCCTTGCCGCGGCAGCGCTCGGGACCGGTAATGAATCGACCTTTTACTGGCCGACTCAGCCCCCTCTTGCCTGGCAGTTGGAAGGGGTGCGCCTAGCGATATCTGGTGTGCAGCCAGATCTTCCCTTGCCACGCATTCTGCGGTCAAGAAAACAGGCGACTTGGAATGATGTCCTGGAGCCAGAAACGAGGCAGCTTTCAACCTGGTCAACGGGCGGCAGTCATGTACGGTCAGAATGGGCGATTCTGCTGACTCCACGCGGGGCTGCGAGGTGGCTGGGTTTTGGCCGAGTCACTGAAGGATGGGGAGAAGCTGAGGTCCAAGCCAGATGGAAAGACTTTGCCGCCGAACTTCAGGGTAAGGCCGTAGTTATCTTCTGCCGCACCTCTTATCCACGCCGAGCAGTGATGGGAGTCGGGAGTGACTCAGCCCCTGACGTCAACCGTCTCGATCTTACGGATGCGACTTTGCGCCTCAACGGCAGTCTGCTTTATGACCAGCAGCAAAGATTTCTTCGGCTTGAGAGCAGAGAAAGAAAGCTTGTTGAAGGAGCACCCTGGTGGAACTCAACACCTTTAGCGATGAGAAGCCAACCCTGGAACCTTCCCCCCTTGGGCGAGTATCACCGAGATTGGTGGATGGCAGAGGTGGACCTTGAATTCTCACTTCCAGGCGGCACACTCAGCTTCGTTTTGGATAGCCCCGGTCGTCCTCTCAAGGCAGAGTGGAAGCTTATCGGAAGCGCCGTCCCTGCCGTCCCAGCCAAATAGTGCGCCTCAGGGCCACACTCTTGGGTTATGAGCCAGCCTCGCCGAATTCTTAGCGGCACGAGGGCGACTAATCCTCGCCTCCACATCGGGAACTACGAAGGCGCTCTTCGGCAGTGGGTCAAGCTGCAGGATGAAGGGTGCAAGGTCTACTCGATGGTGGCTGACTGGCACGTGCTCACAACTTCTGAAGGCGACATCGATATCGCCCACAACAGCCGCGAAGTTGCCAAGGATTTCGTCGCTGCCGGTCTGGACCCTAGCAAGACCTCAATCTTCGTTCAGAGTCACGTTAAGGAGCATGCTGAGCTGTCGCTGCTCTTTGGCATGATGACGGGAGTTGGCAAGCTGGAACGCAACCCAACCTACAAGGATATGACCAAGGATGTGGGCGGACAGGAGATGGTTTCCTACGGCCTTCTCGGCTACCCGGTGCTTCAGGCTGCCGACATTCTTCTCTATCGTCCTGACGGAGTTCCGGTCGGAAAGGATCAAGCTCCACACTTGGAAATCGGACGAGAGATCGCACGGTCTTTCAATGCCCGATATGGCGAGGTCTTCCCTGAATTCGCTTCGATCATTGACAAGGACGAGTCACGCTCCAAGCTGCCTGGCCTAGATGCGGACGATGAAGGAAATCTGCGCAAGATGTCTAAGTCGTATGACAACTGCATCTACCTTTCTGACTCTGAGGATGAAACAGCCGCAAGGATTAAGAAGGCTTTCACCACCCCTTCAAAGCAGAAGAAGACCGATCCTGGGATCCCAGAAGGCTGCGCTGTCTGCCAATTCCTAAAAATCTACTCACCTGATTGGGAAACCCAGTGGAATGAGGATCGAGAAGGGATTCGTGGCTGCATGCAGAACAAAAAGGAACTTACTGAAGTGATCAATGAGTTTCTGCGCCCTATGAGAGAAAGGCGAAAGCAGCTGGATGATGCGACGATCATCGAGATATTGAACAAGGGCGCGGATGAAGCCAGAGAATTTGCCGCTTCCACGATGGATCTGGTCCGTGAGGCCATGAAGCTCGTCTGACGGGCACGACTGGCACGATTGATGAGTTAAGTACATAGAGGACGAAATCGAGTGAAAATCAACGGTTCTTGGAAGTTCATCCTGTCAGCCTTGGCTGTTCTTGGGATGATTGTCGTAGGCATGCGATCCTACAGTTGGTTCAGCCTTCGAAACTTCGTCCTGACCCCAGCCGAAGCGAAAGAGGTTAACCTCGTGGCTATCCAGCCTGGAAAAGGCTACAGGGTCATCGTCGCCAATCGAATCGCCCAGTTGGGTGAAGTCGAAGAATCTGAGGACGGTCGAGGCGGCTTTGGCGGGGGTGATGTTCAGAATGCTCAAAACCTTCGCCGTATTCCAGTTCGTGAACTATTGGGAAGCCTTAACGCCGACCCAATGGCCACTGGCTTCCTGATCGAACGAATGAATGAGCTCAATGGACCAGATGATCCTCCCAGTGAGTACAAGTGGCAGGAAGAAGACTTAGTCAAGGCTCTGGATGGAGATCCCGTTCTACGTCGAAAGCTTGAAATTGATCTTCAATGCACGCTTGATGGAGCTCCGATCGACTCTTTCAGCGCCTCCCGTGTTTTCAGCGGAATAAGCATCATCACCAAGGTTCCCATTGAAGTCTTGACTGGAGACAAGATGACTACGGTCCAAGCTGTTGTTCGCCAGCCTTACAAGAGCCCATTAGCTGGGGCAGTAGAAAAGGAGCTGAACGAGCGCTTCAATCCCACTCCTGAGCAGATGCTCAGTGCCTATCTGACAAAGGCAAAAGAAACTCCGGCTGAGAAGGACTCGGTAGCAAAGGCCCTCAGGGCCCGAATTTCACCCGAGCGAAAAGCAGAGCTCTCAGCCAAGCCAGAAAGAATCGTTGGTTCGGCTATGGTTCTAGCCAATACTGACCACTTTATCACGGCCAGTTCTAGAAGCTATAAAGCTGGAAACGGCAAAGATGAACTCACCGACTTAACCTTGAAGGTAACTGACGAAGGCCGGAAGCGTCTTTGGAAGTACTCCATGGACAAGGTGAAGTCAGGATTCCAGCTGATGTTTGTGGTTGACGGGGTTGCTTTTGCCGCACCAAAGATCGCCACTGAACTGGCTGAATCCGAGATCAAGATCACTCAGATGCCGGATAGAGCTCTTGCTGAAACCGCGGTGAACCGCCTAAAAGAACTTAAAGCAAAGGGATGATTCGTTCTCTTTCTGCTCTTTCGGGATTGACGGCATGTCTCATGACAGGCTGTCATACCGATTCAGCAGAAAGCTTAAGAAAGCAGATTCCCCTTACGGCTGATTCTATTCCCACCTTCTATCCGACCCATGGCACAGAAATCAACTTCGTGGTCACGGCTGTTGAGGAAAAGAGTGGCACTTCGACAGAGCAGAAGTATCGCGAAGTATGGCAATGGAAGAGAGTCGGCTCTGATCTTCAATTAACAAAGACTTCTGAAGCAAAGAAACCTCTAATTGAGACCTACAACATCAGTTCGAGCATCTGCTTAGAATCCGTTGATGGAATAGAGGTCTCGCCCTGCATGCCAGTATTGGTTGACAGAGTCCAAGAAAATCCGGTTGAAGGATTCACAGGCCCTGCGACAGATGGCGTGAAAGGCAGATTCAGTGCCGAACACCGCTACCTTGGCCCAGAAACTTTGATCATAAAGGAACGGCAGGTTCCCTGCCATAAGATCATTGGAAAAAGAACCTTCAATTCTGGTGGCATCGAAGTTCTGATCGAATCAGAATCATGGTGGGCAGAAGGACTCGGCATCGTCAAGAGAGTTGAAACCGTAACGTCAAAGGGACTGAAGCGAGTCACCACTCTGACTCAGAGTCCAAAATAGAGCAGACTTTAGAACAACAGGCAGTAGATTCCATGAAAAAAACCTCAACAGTCATTGCATTGGCGGCACTCTTCGCTCTGTTCGGATGTCCTGGACCCCAGGCAGCCACTAAAGACACGCCCGAGGGATCTCCCAAAACCGAGAATGGCAAAGAGGCCCCGAAAGAGGTTTCTGCCAGCCTGAAGCACGAAGCTTACGAGTGGATGGGATTTGGTCGTCTTGAGCCCTTCACCTACGAACTAACTCGCATGGAGGGCGCCGCCCCCATGGAAGGCACCCAGACCCTCTCCTTTTTGGGTGGCGACGATAAAGCTGCTAAGTTCCAGTTTGCCCGAAGCGGTGGTCTTGCTCAGCTGGGTGATGAAGAGTTCGAGCTCAGGCCCGATGGCATCTACCAGACAGCCATGCCTTCGGGAACCCTTACCAAGCCAGGCCTGCTTATGCCGGCCGATGTTAAGCCTGGCTCAAGCTGGAAGAGCGCCTTTGAAGTCGTTGGTTCTGACAGCAAGAAGTTCAACTTCGACCTGACCAACAAGGCTGAGCGAGTAGAGAAAGTGAAGACAAAAGGCGGAGACTTCGATGCACTGCTCATCGTCTCCACTGGCAAGATTAACATTACAGAAGCAGGAAAAACGACCAGCAACAGTGTCAGCAGCAAGACCTGGTACGTCAAAGGATTAGGCCACGTAAAGATGTCGCTTGAAGTCAAGCTCGCCGGTGGGGTCAACAACAGGTCCACAGTCGAGCTCATCAAGGCTGGAACATCTGAGGCTGCAAAGGAAACACCATGATCTCGACAGCCCTCCTCCTTGCAACCGTCATCGGTCAGGCGGAGGCATCGGCCGCCCGGTTCTTCCCTTTGAATCCGGGCGACCGCTTTATCTTTGAAGAATCTGCTGACGGAGGGAAAAAGGTCTTCACAGACGTTGTCGGTGAACCCATGGAGATGAACGGAAGAACAGTTCATCCGGTAGACACCCTCTTTCAGGGCAGACAGAGCCTAGGCAAGGTCTACTACGCGATAGAGGGAGAAAGGGTCCTCGTTGCCGGAATCGATCCATCAGGCGCCTTAGCCAATCCCTATCCTATCCTGGTTGCTTCGACAACACAAAAGAGCTTCGTTTGGTCTGGCGAACTGCCTGTCCCCAACGGCAACCCTGAGCCCATGACTCTCTCTGGAGAATCAAAAGCCGGCAAGCAGGTTAATCTCTTCGGAAAGAGGAGAGACACCATCGTCATCACCCTCGCAAGTGAAGTGGCTGGCATGGTAACCCTCCAGACCAGCACCTACGCCGAAGGACTTGGCCTGGTTGAAATGGTTGAAGAAGTTGGCAAGAAGCGGCTGAAAAGAACCAGGAAGTTGATGGAGTACCAGCCTGCCAAGAAAGGTGATTCATGAATCGTTTATGGGGTTCTTTTGCAGTCTTCTCGCTCTGCATGGTCGCCCTGGTGGGCGCGAGCTGCGGAACCAGTTCGGGAAAAAAAGACAACCCACCTGCGCAGTCAGTGACTCTTAATCCGGCCACACTGAAAAAGGCCCCCTACGAAAAAGGAGAGATCGTAATTCTTGGCACGCCAGTGCCAGTCTTGGTCGAAGCGAAAACGACAAGCAATGGATTCAACATCATCTCCAAAGTTGAAGGCAGCCCTTACGAGGAAGAAATGTATCTGGCTGACGATACTTCCTTGAGATTTGCTGGAACTGATGTCGAGTCATTTACTCCAGCGATTCCACTCATTGCCCAACCCTTTGAAGTTCCCGGGGAATGGACATGGGCGGGAACGATGAAGTTTGCAGGAAAAGAGTTCAAAGCTTCGGCAGACCTGAAGAGCAGCAAAGAGACTCTAAATCTGCCCGGCGGACCGTACGATTCTTTCAGAATCGACGCAGAGCTCTCTATGCAGGATCCAGGCGGCTCAATCGGAAAGAGAAAGTTATCTTTCTGGCTGACCGAACAGGAAGGCATTATCAAAAGAGAGTTTGCCCAAAGTTCGACCCGCCTGCCGGTGGGATCAACCAACAGCGAATCATGATCACTCAAGCGCGCCCTGCATACGGACCAGGAAAGAAGATTGACTGGCTGTTTGCTGGGTTGGCCCTTCTGCTGACCGTGGCTGGCCTGCTGAGCCTTTACAGCCTTGATGCCAGCCGAAACAGCTGGCGATTCTTCCCCAAGCAGGCTGTCTTTGCTGTGATCGGGGTTGGAATCTTAACCACCTTCACCCTTGTCCAGCCAGATTTCTGGAAGAAGAAATGGGGTCTTCTCTACTTCATCAATCTCGCTCTTTTGGCCTTTGTGCTCGTCATTGGCAAAGAACAGCTCGGAGCCCAAAGGTGGATTGATCTAGGGGTTATTGACCTTCAGCCAAGTGAGCTTAGCAAAATCTTCATGGCGATCTGTCTTGCTGCCTTCTTTGCAGATCGAGAAGAGGAAGTTGGTCAGCTGAAGCTCTTCATCAAATCTTTCGGGCTCATTCTGCCTGTTCTTGTGCTGCTGATGCTGCAGCCGCACCTCGGCGCCACCATGAGCATCATCATGATCTGGCTGGCGATTGGGCTCGCGGCTGGAATCCCCTGGAAGTTTCCTCTGGTTTCTGCCCTGCTCATTGCGGCGACTCTCGTTGGAGCTTTCTTCAGCCCCAAGCTTCCGGAACAGCTTGAATACATGAGAGGGCGTGTCATCGCTAAAATGGAGCCTGATCCCAAGGGCAACGCCTACCAGCAGATTCAAGCAGTGACAGCCATTGGCAGCGGCCAGATTATGGGGGCTGGCCTGAGCCGAGGCGAGCAGAAAACAAAAGGCTTCATTCCGCTTCAGCAGAACGACTTTATCTTTACCGTCGTTGGTGAAGAAGGCGGATTCTTAGGCTCAGTTCTGCTTCTTGGAGTCTTTGTCACATTTCTATTAAGAGGCTGGTGGACTGGAATCAAATCAAAGAGTCTCTACGGCCGCCTTTTGGTGACTGGGCTGGTAACAGTTCTCTCCTTCCACCTGATAGTCAACGTAGGGATGAATATCGGAATATCCCCTGTTGTAGGTTTGTGGCTTCCCTTTATGAGCTACGGAGGAACCGCCCTTTGGATGTGCCTCTCTTCAGTTGGCCTCATCCTCAGCATCTATCGATTCGATACCGATTGATTCAGAGCTTCCCCCTTTTGGACCAAGGGACCGAGCCTTAAGCCATTCGAGGTTGAGTTCGAACTCTTCCCCGCCTTGCCTTTGCAGAAGGCAGGAAAATCCTCCGGCTCCTGGCCCCTTGTGAGGCCAGACGCGAATGCAGGGAAAATCGGCCAAGTGACTCTGCATGTCCGTCATGTGGGGCAGATCGACCGGGACAAACTCTGGCATCTTCTTTCTCAGCCAACGAATCACATCTTCGTTTTCTTCGGGGCTGTAGGTGCAGGTCATGTAAGCGATATAGCCGCCTGGCTTGACCGTTCTGGCGGAGTGCCCCAGAATCCGTTTCTGTCGGTTTGAATTCTGATTGACTGTGGCGGGATGAAAGCCGCCTCCTGCCTCTTTGCCCTTCGCTGCCATCGATTGTCCGCTGCAGGGAGCATCGACCACGACAAGATCGAACTGACCCTCAAGGGGATCTGATAAGCCTTGAGGGTCACACGAAGTCATGATGCAGGGCTGAATTCCACACCTGATAAGGTTGAAGTTCAGCATCCCTAACCGCTTTCTCAAAGCATCGTTGGCGACAAGGAGATCGGGCTGAAAAAGCCTCCAAGAGAAGATCCCTTTGCCGCCTGGCGCCGAGCAGACATCCAAAATCGACTTTGGTTTCTGGCCCCCGCTCAGGGTAATCGCTTGTAGGACAGAGGCTTCGGCGACGGATGAAGGATCCAAGACATAGAGGTCACCCTTCTCTTGAAGCTCTGACTGTCCGGGCCTTTGTCCCGGAGCAGAGAAATCAATGAAGTCCGGCACCCAGCTTGGCTTGGCGGCGAGTTCGAAGGGGTTGGGGTTTGGTCTTTCTTTGGTCCACAAGAGAGAGGGGGCGTACTCCCTCTCTCCGTAAAGACCCTCCAAAAAGGCATCCGCTTCTGTGCCAAGCAGCTTGTTTGCGAGCTTTATGGCTAATCGAGGCGGCTCCATGAGAAAACAGATTGTGACTTCAAGGCTGCCCAAGGCTCTTCTGGGCTCTGGGTCCGATATCTTTCCAAGGGATCTGTACTGCACGAGCGGATCGAAGCTGAAGAGCCTCCTCAAGCGATCCAGGTTTATCTCGGATGATGTTTCCATCATAGGTCTGCCAGTCAGACTGCTTCAGGCCATCGAGATAGCGGATGGCTGCCGGAGCCAAAACCACGTTGTCGACAAAGGTGCAGCCTTCGGGCCAAGCAAAATCTGCCTTGGATTCGATCCCAGCCGCTAAAGCCGGATAGCGTCTGCGCCACAAATCACTCGTCACAGGAAGATTCTTGAGATCATCGCCGTATCTCCACCCCTCTTCAAAGTGCTTCTTGGCCCAGCCTTTCGCTCTCGCATCGAAGCTGACAGCAGGGTCCGACCCGAGAAAAATGTTTCCCACGATCTTATTGTCTCTGCCTCCTCCGATCATAAGTCCGATGGTGGGAGATTCAATGATGTTTCCGATCACATCGATTCCTGCATGGCAGTCATCGAGATAGATGCAGATGACAGCGTGATAGGTGCCCTCAGTTTTTGTTGAGAGATTGAGCTCCCTGAATCTGTTGAACCGGATGACCGTGCCTCTCATAGTCGGATTTCGACCCGTGTAGATGGCCCCAGCATCGCTCGTTTCCGTGCAGACCCGACGAATATCGTTCTGTTCGATGATGAAGTCGTTGCCTTTGAAAAGGATTGCCGTATGAGGAAGATCGGTGATGAGGCATCGACTCACTCGGCTGCCAACGCCTTCCATGAGTACTGCAGGCCGGTAAGTCTTCACCCATCTGGATACTCTTTGAATCGTGCTGTCTTCGAGTGCATGTCCGCTTGAGGTCAGGGTCGTCCGATCGCCGCCGCTGAGTCTCACCCCCTCTTCTCCAGCATCCTGAATGGTCACACGACTGGCATGGACTTCGAACCCATCCCTCACGATCATCCCGGCTCCGCCTGGCGAGACAACCTTGACATCCTTCACCAGACAAGATCGGCAGTCCTTGAAATCGATAGCCGCACCTCTGCCACCTACTAGAGAGACCCCATTCAAAATGATCTTCTCCCTCCCCTCTGCTTTAATAAGTGGTCCACCAACTTCCGAAGCGATTACTTTGGAGACCCCCGTTGGCAGCCAGGCCAGAATTCTGTTTCCCTTTGCGTCTATCCAGTACTCACCAGGTTGATCCAGCTCTTCAAGCGCATTGATGTAGATGAACCTTCTTCCCTTTGCCAAGCCGTAGCTCTTTAGCGGGCCTTCTCCGCTGTTTTTCAATCGGATCTGCTTTGTTGTACGGTTGTAGGAGGCGATAGGGCAGCGATGTTCGGCCCAATCAAACTGCCAATAGCCATGAGTCCAGACTCCTTCCGTCGTCGCCCAACTATCGGGTCTGGCGGAAGGGTCGACGAAGGCCGTTCCACCTTCAACATATCCCGTCATTAACCACTTGCCTGCCGGTCCATCTGCATTCGGCCATTGAGCCGGCTGCATAGGACGAATACCAAGAAGATCTGAAGCAGACGCAGACCTCCAAGGAAGCAGCTCTGTATGGGCAAGTCTTTCATTCAACCCAAAGCCCCGTTCTTGAAAGTCAGCAACTCTGAAGCCCGGGGGCAGATCAAGCTCGACAATTTTCCCCCTGCCCTCGGGCGAAAGCCTGGCGATAACTTGGGGGTCTTCAAGGCGGGCTTTTGCCTTTAGAATTGGGCCTCCTAGCAGCACCCCTCCCCGAAGTTCCACGTTATCGCCCTTGATGCTAAGGGGCTCTTTCAGGGTGATTGGCTGACCTCCATTCAGCTTCGTCAGATCAATCACGAGCCTTTGGCCGGCTGGTCGGCTTGCCAGAAGTCGGTCAACTTCTGCCTGCAGGCTGAACCCCTGACTCAACGAGGAGGCGACAAGCACGGCAAGACAGCTGACCATGCTCATCCTTGTACCCTTTCATTAGGGGCAAAAGGACCACAAGATTTAAGGTCGCTAACGCCTAATGATCCTATGTTGAGGCTGACTGTTAAGCAGGAATACTAAGTCAAGTTTAAGCTTCCGGGACCCATTAGGAAGGCGCAAGGGGCCAGGGGTATTCTGACCTCGCAATTCCTTCCCACCGCGCCGACGATGTCACGGTTCTGTTGAAGGAGCAAGAAGCCAGCCGGGGCACACCGGCTGCCTGCGGTGCTTTATGAAGAGAGTTTATCTGTTCCGCGATGGCAACGCCACGATGCGCGATCTGCTCGGCGGCAAAGGTGCAAACCTTTGCGAGATGACGAATATTGGACTTCCAGTCCCCCCTGGATTCACCATCACTACCGAGGTCTGCACCGAGTATTACGAATCGGGCAAGCAGCTTCCAGCTGGTCTGCTGGATGAAATGAAGGCAGCCTTGGCCGATGTTGAAAAGCAGCTCGGCAAGACCCTTGGCGACAAGAACAATCCACTGCTGCTTTCAGTCCGATCCGGCGCTAAGTTCTCCATGCCCGGCATGATGGACACCGTTCTAAACCTTGGTTTGAACGATGAAGTAGCTGAGGCCCTTATCGCCAGCGGCGCAGATGCCAGATTCGTCTACGACAGCTATCGACGCTTGATCATGATGCTTTCTGACGTTGCTTTCAGCGACGGCAACCATGCCATCAGCAAGCACGGCTTCGAGCATATGTTCCGTGACCTGAAGGAGAAGCTGGGAGTCAGCGATGACCTTGAAGTTTCTGCCGAGAGCCTGAAGGAACTCTGCGATACCTACAAGGCCCACCTTAAGAGCGTCGCTGGAATCGATTTCCCACAGGACCCCATCGTCCAGCTCGAAGCTTCAGTCGAAGCCGTTTTCCGATCTTGGAACAACGAGCGAGCCATCATTTATCGACGCCGAGAAAAGATTGACGATGCCATCGGCACCGCCGTCAACATTCAGGCCATGGTCTTTGGCAACATGGGTGACGACTGTGGAACTGGTGTTGCCTTCACCCGCAACCCAAGCACCGGCGAAAACCATGTCTTCGGCGAATACCTGATGAATGCTCAGGGCGAAGACGTTGTTGCTGGTGTTCGAACTCCCTTGACCACCGACAAGCTGGCCGAGCAGAACCCCACCGTTTACAAGCAGTTTGTTGAAACTTGTGAGCTGCTTGAGAAGCACTACAAGGACATGCAGGATATTGAATTCACCATCGAAAAGGGTGTCTTCTTTATTCTTCAGTGCCGATCAGGCAAGCGAACCGGCCCCGCCGCTATCAAGATCGCCGTCGACCACGTCAAGGAAGGTCTGATCACCAAGCAGGAAGCCATCGCCCGCGTTGCTCCTGACCTGCTTAACCAGTGCCTTCTCCCCGTCATTCCTCAGGGAGCCAAGTACAACGTCATCGCTCGCGGACTTCCCGCTGGCCCTGGCGCTGCAACTGGAATCGCTGTCTTTGACGCTAAGAAGGCAGTCGAACTCGGCAAGGGCGGTCTCAACCAGAACGTCATTTTGGTCCGAGCCGATACCAGCCCCGACGACCTTGGCGGCATGCTTGCTGCCCAGGGCGTTCTCACCGAGCGAGGCGGCATGACTTCTCACGCTGCTCTCGTCGCTCGTGGATTCGGCATCCCCACCGTTGCTGGCTGTTCTGAAATCAAGGTCGGTCCTGATTCATTCGTCTCCAACGGCAAGGTCATTAAGGAAGGCGATTGGATCTCACTTAACGGAACCCTGGGCGAAGTCATCGAAGGCAAAGTTCCTGTCGAGGCTGCCAAGCTGACCGGTGAGTTCGGTGAGTTCCTTGGCTGGGCCGACGAATTCCGAACTCTCGGAGTCCGCACCAACGCCGATACTCCTGCCGACACTCTCAAGGCCATCAGCCTTGGAGCTGAAGGAATTGGACTGACCAGAACCGAGCACATGTTCTTCGAAGGCGAGCGACGCCCCGTCGTCGTGGACATGATTCTGGATATCGACAACCCTGCCGCTCGTGTGGCCGGACTTGGAAAGCTGCTTGAATTCCAGAGAGAAGACTTCCGAGGCATCTTTGAAGCTCTCGAAGGGCGACCAGCCACAATCAGACTGATCGATCCTCCTCTGCACGAGTTCCTTCCTTCACTTGAAGAGCAGATCGAAAAGGTCGCCACTCTCAAGGCCAAGGGTCAGGATGCTGGAGCAGAAGAAGAGATGCTCTCCAAGATCAAGGACATGCACGAGATCAACCCCATGATGGGAATGCGCGGCTGCCGCCTGAGCATTGTCTATCCTGAGATTGTCGAAATGCAGACCCGAGCCATCCTGGAAGGCGCCGCTCTGGTGATCAAGGCTGGCGGAAAGGCTGTCCCGGAAATCATGATTCCGCTCGTTGGCCACGTTAACGAGCTTAAGGTCGTGAAGGCAAGCCTCGAAGCCACCGCCAAGAAGGTTGTCGAAGAACAGGGAGTTGAAATTCCCTACAGCTTCGGCACCATGATCGAAGTGCCCCGAGGCGCTCTGACTGCTGACGAGATCGCAGTTGAAGCTGAGTTCTTCAGCTTCGGCACGAACGACTTGACCCAGATGACCTTCGGCTTCAGCCGAGACGACTCGGACAAGTTCCTCAAGCCCTACGTTGCTCAAAAGATCCTTCCTGGTGATCCTTTCGAGTCAATTGACCAGAGCGGCGTCGGTCTGCTGATGCAGATCGCCATCGACAAGGCTAAGAGCGTTCGACCTGGCATTAAGCTGGGCATCTGCGGCGAGCACGGCGGCGACCCCGATTCCGTGAAGTTCTGCCACAAGATCGGCCTGAACTACGTCAGCTGCTCACCCTTCCGAGTGCCGATCGCTCGACTTGCCGCTGCTCAGGCAGCCTTGGGCAAGGGCGTCAGCGACAAGTAAGAAACTCTCGTCATTGAGAGATGTGCGGCGGTCATCCAGCTTGGATGATCGCCGTTTACTTTTGGACTGATGTCACCAGCCAGATCGGTAGAATCTTGGTCAGGAAGTCATGTGTGCCAGATACACCTTTTTCAAAGGGAAAGTCATTAAGGATGACTTTGGTGATCTTCCCCTCCCCGATCTCACTCCCAGTTGGAACATCGCCCCTATGGACTTCGCTCCAGTTCTTTTGAAGCCCAAGGATCAATGGCATGTTCTACCCATGAGGTGGGGACTGGTTCCAGGCTGGGCAGATGAATCTATCGCCACAAAAACCATAAACGCCCGCTGCGAGACTGTTCAGGAGAAGCCGGCTTTCCGAGGAGCCTTTAAGTACCGAAGGTGTATTGTGCCGGCCAACGGCTACTACGAATGGATGGGAGAAGGCAGAACAAAGCAGGCCTGCTACATCCATCCTTCAGACGGCGAGCTTTTTCATTTTGCTGGTCTTTACGAAGAAGGTGGTGACTACGACACTTACACAATCATCACTTGTGACCCCAATGATCAGCTCATTCAGCTCCACGACAGAATGCCAGTGATTCTGACTCGAGAGGAGGCCGAGGCTTGGGTGAGTTCATATGAACCCTCGGTTCTTCAAAGTCTTCTGAAGCCCTGCAGTTCAGAACTGACCGACTTTTATCCAGTTGATAACAAAGTCGGTCGAGTCAGCGAAGAAGGTCCACAGCTGATCGCCAGGGTTATCCCCCAGCGATCACTGTTTGACTGAACGACATTCTTTCTCACGTAAGAATCAAGGCTGGACAAGAGGGCAGCCTGGTAGACAGAGTCCCTGCCCAGCAACATTTCCACGACCAAGGCCGTTTCCGCGCCCGCGGCCCCAGCCCTGCCCTGCTCCCGAAGATGATCTTTCAAGTGCCGGAAGGTGTCGGTTGATTGAAATAAATTTCAGGCTGGCAAACACCTGCTTCACATCATCCGGCATTCCAATCGAGAGCCGATCATAGAGGGGGCCCTGCTCCTTTTCAAACTTGATGGCTCTGGTAAACCCAGCTGCCATTGTTTCTGGAACTCCAATTCGATTCAAATAGACTGACTGCAGCTCCTTCGGCCTCTTTACAAAAGGATTAGGTTGGGGCTTTATGCCATATTTGCTCATCAAATCGGTGACCAGAGTAATGTGAACACCTTCTGCCTGGACGAGGTTGGTGAATGGTCGCTGCGCATTCCATCTCTGGATTCCCCCCTTGTAGAAGGCTTCCGAGTAACTCTCGTCCTGCAGTGCTTCAGCCAGATTGGCCGCCAAAGAAGGGGAAGCCAAAGAACCCGATTGATTAAGGGTCATGGCTGCCAAAACGCCGATTGTTGTGAGAATCATTTTCGTCTCCAGAGCAGAAGCTCTATAACAAATGATACATCGGATAACTGTGAAAGTTCAGGAATCCTCACAGATTCCCAAACCTCACAATTTCCTCACATTTCCAGCCTTGTTGGGCTCTGGAGCCTAGTACCTATATGATGCAGCCATTGGCTGATCGGAAGGCATCATGTCTGAGGCAAGAGCATAGACAAGACCCTTCTTGGTTAGAGTCTGAGTCGCTGCGTAGTTGACGATTTCATCTTCCTCCGGTGTGTTTCCGATTCGATCAACTGCGACAAACAATGTCGCCACACGGCCAGCCTCAGAAGCTTCTGTCACTTCTCCTTGGTCGGCAGAAGCAATTCCAGTTCCCAAAAGCTCGTGAAAGGCATCGATTGCTTTGAGTGTGCTTTGCTCAAAGTAGGGCTCTGCGACAGCCCAAGCTGATTCATGAATGGCTTCTGGAGTGGCCCTGTCCTGACTGCCATGAACTTCACCCTCAAGCAGATTCCCTGAGTTGTTGGCCTGCCGGTAGAGTGGTAGAAGAAATGCGACGCCAGCGAGGACGATTGGTGCTGGATGCTGTTTAAGGGTCGCCGCCAGAGCCGTATCAACCCGATCAAAGTAGCGTTTAAGATCGGCCTTGTGCTGCTCCATGCTGCCTTCATCACCTTCACCGAAGGAAATTCCTATCGGAGCACCAGTACGAGCACCACTATTGCCGGATGACCAGTTTCTATCCTGTCCAGTTTCTCCTCTGCCTATCGCCTCCGACATGCCTGCTGGCAGACCATCAATTGTCAGCTCCTGAAAGCTGAAACGAGTGGCATCAAAGAGGCGAACCTGGTTTTCACTAACTGCCAAGATATAGAACTGGTCTTGGCTTGAAAGCAGCGGAAGCAGTGGAGTGATGAGGAAGGAACTTGACACCAACTGCGCAGCCTGCACGGAAATGGGCAGTTGAAAAACCTTGTGAAATCCTTGGCAAGCGAATAGAGCCAATCCGTCCGCTTGATGATTCCAGAACTGCTCATCTGTGATAAACGTCGAAAGGCTCTGAGTGTAAGCCTCAATCTCGTCATGGCTCATGCCCCTTTCAGACAAGGACTGACCGACATCCTTTAAAAGGTTCTTAAGATGAATCGCACCCTGGATCACCTCTTTTCCGCTTCGATGAGTCGGAATAAAGATTGATATACAGGCACCTTCAGCCGAATTCATCAGTTGGATGATGTCGGAGATGGAAGGAACGCTAATGCTGCTCATACTCTTGCGTACTCCTCGATCAACGCTCGGAGGAAGGTCTCGCAAGAACTGAGCAGTTCGGGAGAAAACTAAGCTAACTGCGCCGTCAAAAAGCTTCTCAGGTCAGCTTCCGCCACGCCTGGCTCGCCTGGCGCCACATTGTTCAGCTTCCCTTCCTTCATCCAATCTTCCAATTGACCAACCAGTTCAAACAGGTGATCAAACGAATCCACGACGAAAAGCAGAGGCTGATAATGATCAATCTCAAAGGACTGATTGATCACCCATTCCAGCTGAATCGGAAAGCGTTGAACCGAAGGATCTTCGATGCAGTGACTAATTTCACCATGAGAACTGAGAAGGCCGCTTCCGTAGACCTTCAGCCCCTTGCCTTGGTCATCTTTCATTAAGCCGAATTCAATGGTGAACCAAAAGAAGCGAGCCAGAGCCTTGATAATGCTGTCGAGTCTACGGACCTGCTCGCCTTTGTCGGGGATAGCCTGAACGATTTCTGCCGCCGTTCTGGCGCACTCCCCAAATCTCACAAGGGCATCGGCAAAGGCTCGGTCAGTGTGCATCGGCACATGGCCAGCAATATCGTGAAATATGTCTGGCTCGGGCAGATAATCGAGCGATCCCAGGCTCCTCACCGTGATTGTGGTTGGAAACTCTCTTTGTCGAAGACAATCGAAAAAGAGAAATGCTGGAACATAGCCGCTGACCGGCTTTGCTTTGAACCCAGTCAGAGGATTTAGAAACTTGTTGACGTCGTCCAGCAGAGGCACGCGATCTGGATTCAGACAAAGATTCGCAATGCCTGCCAGGAAATGCTTGTTCGCGTACTTTTCCCACTCTGGCAGCATTCTTAGATACAAAAGTCGCCAAGCTTCGTGGTTCTCGGCTGAATAGAGCTCGTAGGGCTGTGAGATGTACAGCTCGCCCCGGGCCTGAGCCGCCTCAATAAAGGGGGCCTTGGTAGTCGTCATGCCGAAGCCCTGACTGCCTTCGCCCGGAACCGCGCCATTGAGATTCAGCGAATTTGAAGCTGCCATGAGAAGAGATCCTCTTTGATCTACGAATGATTGTGGCAGGAGCCAGAAGCAAAAATAGGCCGCCTTGATAAGGCGGCCTATACTGCCAAAAATTCAAACCTTAGGGTCGTCCGGTTGGGGCGGCTTCGCCGCCGCCAGCTTCCCGAATCTCCTTCTTCCAGGCAGCTTTCTGCTCCTGCGAAACAGGCAGCCCGTCAATGGCCGCATCTTTCATTGCCAAGCCCATGCCAGTGTTGCTTTTAATGGCTGCAAACCTTTCTTCAGCAGGCAGCTTCTGAAAGTCTGCTGCGACATTTTCACCGGTTGCAGGACCGTTTTCAGCACAGCCTGCTGTGATGCCAAGCGAGGCAATTGCCAAAGCCACTAAGAAAATTCTAAAGATCATTTCTTTCCTCTTTTGAAGTTTTTCTCCCCTCCTACATTGAAGAGGGGAGAAGACATGTCAGGTTAACTTACTTAACCTTGGTGTGTGCCCAATCAAAGCCCCAGGCCTTGAAGTCAGTTCTTCGCCAGCTATTGCCCTGAGTTGCATCCTGCTCGTCGCAGGTTTCAAATCCACAGGGGTGAATAGCGCGGAACTTCTGGTGCTGAACGTGACCGTCAAGGTAGCTGACGTTCGAACCCTGAGCGAAGCTGCCCTTGAAATTGGCGCCCCAGAATGACTGGTAAGCACCGGTGGCTCCATTGCCGCACTGACCGTCAACGCAGCCTCCTGGCCACTGGCTGCCGATCGAGGGGAAGGTGCTCCACATGGCAACCTTGGCCACGTTGGTCACCTTGCCGTCGGTCATGTTCATACCGAAGTCAGCAGTGTTGTGGGTAGCACCCTCGCCCCACCAGGGATCCTGACAGGGCATGTTAAAGCCACCCTGCAGAGAGTCGTTCCACTGGTAGTCAAGGGGGAAGTAAACGTCGTCGTACCAGTTGGCAGCGCCGCGAGTCGAAGCCTGAAGACCACCCATGCAGCCTGCATTCGGTCGGCTCATGTAGAAACCGAAGCCGTTGCCAGCCTGCTTGGTGTTCCAAGTTCCTCGTCTGTAAGCGGACTTGGGTGATCGGAAGACATCCTTGTTCTTGATGTAGGGCTGGAACTTGACGGCGTTGCCGTAGAACTCAGGCCACAGGGCGAAAGGAAGGGTGTCGTCGTAGTCACCAGCATAAAGAATCGCCGAGGTGGTGATGTTCTTCATGTTGCTGATGTCCGTGGTCTTCTTGGCGGCATCCTTTGCCTGAGCAAAAACTGGGAAAAGGATAGCAGCGAGAATGGCGATGATTGCGATGACGACCAGGAGCTCGATAAGAGTGAAGCCCTGACGTCGCTGTCGGTTGATGTTCATTGTAGTGCTCACGTTTGAGAGAAAAGATTCTAGTTCGCAAGAATCACGGCTCCCGATGTGGGGGCCAGGGTCAGGCGGAGAACTCCGCGATGAGGGCGAACGATGGTGGCGCTGCCAAGGCCATCGCGAAGTTTAAGACGCGACCAAGACTCCCAGTCTTGGTCAAGAGGCAAATCCATGACTTGCTCCTCGCCGGAGCGGTTGATTAAAACTAGGCACCGATTTTCACCTTCGGTTCTTGAAAAACCAAAGACCTGATCGGACTTGAGGTTAAGGGGCTGGGGATCCCCCCTTTTCAATGCGGGAACGCTGTTTCGAAGACTGACTAGTTTCTGATAATGCCGAAGCATTTGATTGTCAGACGTCGCTTGTTCCCATTGCATTCCCTTGCGGTTCATGGGGTCAGCTCCACCAGCCATGCCAATCTCATCTCCGTAGTAGATTGAGGGTGAACCTGGCCAAGTGAGAAGCAAGGTAGCTCCGAGCGCTGCCAGTTTTTTGTCACCGCCACACTCATTTAAGAACCGAGGTGTATCGTGGCTGCCCAGCAGGTTCATCAGGTTGTGGCTGACCTGCGGTCGGTAGCTGTGAAAAACTTTGAAGAGATGGTCGGAAGCCTGCTTTGAATTCCAGCTTCCTTTTGCGATCCAATTGATGGCAGCCTGACGGAACTCATAGCCCATCTGGGAATCCCATTGGTCGCCCTTCAGCCACTGGCTGCCCTCTCCCCAATGCTCGCCAATGATCCACTTGTTGGCATCAAGAGACTTCACCCTTTGGCGGAATGCGCGCCAGAAATCCATCGAGACTTCATTGGCAACATCCAGTCTCCAGCCAGCGATCTCGGCATTTTTGTGCCAGAAGTCAACCACGTCGAGCATGGCAGCCCTGGCCTCCGGGTTTTCGAGATTCACCTTGGGCATGGAACCGAAGCCGTTCCAAGCCATGTAGTTCGGAGTTCGGCCGGTGTCGATCGGGAAGTTCTGAATGAAGTACCAATCTCTGAACTGGGAATTGGCTCCCTTGTTCTTGAGATCGGCGAAAGCAGGAAAATCGGTAGAAGTGTGGTTAAAGACCCCGTCAAGAATAGTCTTGATTCCTTTCGATTTCAGCTCTTTGGTCATGGCAGCAAATTCTTCATTCGTGCCAAATCGCCAATCGATTTTCGTGTAATCCGTTGTCTCGTACCGGTGATTACTGGGGCCGTAGAAAACAGGATTGAAGTAGATCGCTCCAACACCCAGATCCTTCAGGTAACCCTGCTTCGACCTGACTCCGGCAATGTCGCCACCGAACCAATTGAAGAACTTAGGCTCGGCATTCCATGCCTCAACTCCTTCAGGATCGTTAGCCTTGCTTCCGTTGGAAAACCGATCGGCAAAAATCTGATAGAGAACCGTTCCTGCGGTCCAGGCGGGAACTTCACTTCCCTTCAAGGCAGAAGCTTTCACCTTGAAGGGCTCTTTTGAACCAAGACCACCAGACCCCAAAGCGAGAGTCTTGCCGCCATCCTTAACTTCAAAAGTGTAAGAAATATCCCCACCCTTAAAAGGAATGACTGCCTGACGGACTTCCAAAAGTTCATCCGAGGTCAGCTTTCTCAGACGGTGCCGCTTGCCACCAATCAGAACTGAAGTCTCTTCAACATCGTTCGGCCGGACGGTGACACGGATTCTGGCCTGCCCTCGCCAGACATTGAAATCGAGCGACTGAGGATCGTGCTTGATAACAGAAGTCGAAAGGACTCCGTCCCCCAGCTTGGCGGCCTGAGAATAGTCTGCAGGAACCAGATTCAGAATCGAATTGGCATTGCCATCAGCATCCTGTTCCGACTTCGCCTTTGGATCAGTCACCCAATTCGTACCGTTAATGACGAACTTGTAGAGGTGTCTGCCCGGCTTAAGAGGGAGAGTCAGCTTCCAAACCTTTCCAGAAGCATCCTGCTTCATCGGCATGGCCGTTGCATTCCAGCCATTAAAGGTTCCGGCCAGAGCCACTGACTTGACTGGATTCTCACTTACGAATACGAATTCATGACTGAGAGTAACAGAGAGAATGAGGCCAGGAACGAGGGCGCCGATCATACTGCCCCTCCCGGTTTTTGGCTCGAACGACGCACTTTCAGTTCACAGGGAACGATAAGTCTCGAGGTTTCGTCCTTGGGGAATTCAATTCTCTGGATCAAAAGCCGACAGGCTTCGCTAACGAGCTGAGGCACGTTGAGATTGACCGAGGTCAAGCCACCCTCCACCGTCTGGCAAAGAGAAGTATCGTTGAAGCTGACGATTCCCAGGTCGTCGGGAATTCTGAGACCAAGCAGTCTGGCCGACAGGGTCACCCCGAGGGCCATAAAGTCATCTTGGACAACCAGTGCCTGTGGTCGAGTCGGTCCGGCGAGAATTCTGAGAGCGGCTTCTTCTGCAGAAGAAATTCCGAAGGCAGAATTCCAGACCATCTCCTTCAGGCCTCTTTCTCGCATAGCCAGGCTGTAACCCATCACGCGATCGTCACTGACCTGGACACCAGCTGGTCCGGCAAGGCAGCCGACGCTTCTGTAGCCACGGTCCAAAAGATGCAATGCGGCCATCCTTGCCGCCAAAACGTTGTCGTTATCCACCGAATCAACTTCGATGCAGCCTGGATTGCCCAGCACGACGAAGGGGAACTTGTCCTTCTGCAGCTGAGCCATGCGAGGGTCGCTGGTCTCAGGTTCAACAACGATCAAGCCATCGACTCGGCGAGTCCTAAGCAGTTCCTCATAGACCTCTGCCTGGCTCTCAGAGGAATGAGCGATGTCGATGCAGAGATGGTAGGGTGTTCCAATCAGGACGCTGGTGATTTCTGAAACCAACCGGGAAAAGAAGGGGTCGTCCTTAATCGCTCCCTCTTCCCTCTTCAAAACGAGGCCGACGAGGTGAGCTTGACGAGAACGAAGAGACCGTGCGCGAGAATCAGCAAAGTAGTTTTGCCGCTTCATGGCGTCGAGGACCCTGTTTCGGAGGTCAGGCTCAACGCGGCTGTCTCCCGCAAGCACTCTGCTTACGGTTGCCTGGGAAACCCTGGCTAGCTTGGCGATGTCCTGTTGAGTCACTCTCATCGGTTCTTTCCGATGCTGAGAAGTCCCCTGCGTCGGAGAATTCTCAGGAATTCGTATTCTTCAATCACGAAGATATCAGATGAGACGAAGAGAATGCAAGAGCGGTTCCAACAATTATTTAGGCCAAAACCGACTGATTAGTCTGTTTGAACCTGAAGAATCAATGAATACAGGCGAATGATCTCAGAATACGAAGCCTGAAAAAGGGCCAAATCAAGCTGATCTGGCCCTTGAATCGAGAATTTTTGGGAATCTGAGAATCAGAAGTCGTACTTGGGTCCTTTGCTTGCCACCAGGTTCCAAACAAAGATTCCGACAGCACCAGCCAGATTGAGCACCAAGACCCCATAGTGCATCACAGCTCTTCCCTGCCCGATCAGGTTGTACTGCTGATAGGCAAAGTCAGTCGCCATCTTGTAGCTGAGCACCGCACCAATAAAAACGCCAAATGCAAGGGGAACAAGGGCGAGAAGCCTAAGTCGATATCCCAGATCCGCCTTATCCCTCTTGCTCAAAGGCAGAAAGATGGCCACGCTGACAATCAAGGGAAGCACGGCATACATAATCAGAGCCCTAGTTTCTGGAGCCTGGTCTGATAGGAGGGCCAAGGTGGGAAACATCTTTCTTTGTATTATTGGACGAAATCGAGAGAGAACTCCACCCGTGCGGAGGCTTTGATAGAACAAAGGGCAAAAACAAAAGGGCAGAAGGCTTTTGCCTTCTGCCCTAACACTTGATTATAAACCTTACAGTTCGTAGCGGGAAGAACCGCCGTCGTTGCCACCGCTAGAGATTCGCTTCACAAAGCTGATCAATTCTCGGGGGTTGAATGGCTTGGTCAGGTACATGTCAGCGCCGTAGGTGTATCCCTCGAACACGTCTCGGTCCTGAGCCTTAGCCGTGAGCATGATCACTGGGAGATCCGCAGTGTCTGCATCTCGTCGGAGAGCCTTGAGAACCTCAAAGCCATCCATGTAGGGCATCATGACGTCAAGGACCATCAGGTCGGGCTTTTCAGTCCGGACCTTTTCAAGACCCTCCTTGCCGTCGTAGGCTGTAACCACTTTGTAGCCCTCCCTTTCCAGGTTGACCTGGATCAGGCGCACAATGTGGCGCTCATCATCGCACACCAAAACCTTCAAAGGCATCTTCTCAGTCCACCCATGGCGCAAGGATCAGAGTTCGCAGAGCCAAGCTCAGCTCGGCAGAATCTCTGTCATATGCCAGCAGCTTCGAGATGCTACCTCATGCCCTTGGCCGTGTCAAAGGCTAGCGGCTGCGGTGGGTCCCCTTGTTCGCTCTTTAGTTCACCGACGAGAACCATTTTAGGCTGAAGAGGTGGTGAACCGCCTGTAAAGATGGGAGAACTAGACTTCTGAAATTTTTCTGCAGCCATTTCATCAATCACCTCACTGTGGGATTAAACTGCTCAGCTGCCTGACATCAAATGGCTTTGTCAGAACCAGGTCTGCCCCAACTTGGTAGGATTGAAAGACCAGTTCAGGATCTGCCAGGTCGAGCATTAGAAGGACAAAGCTCTGGCGGGTCGAAGAATTCCGGCGCACGAGCCGGGTTATTTCCTGACCACTAATGTCTGTCATACCAGACCCGAGGATCATGGTTTCGTGCTTCTCTTCGATTATTTTCGTCAGGGCCGATGCGCCAGTGAATGTAGGGGCAACGGTCCACCCCATTCCTTCTTGGTTGACTTGAAGCAGCCTTACTATATGTCGCTCGTGGTCACAAACAAGAATCCTTCCGGGCATTACTTATTCTCCATCAGAAGCCTTGCTTCTGCAACATTTAGGCAGCAAAGTTCACAATTCTTGACCACAGGATTATAGGACCCGGCTTCCCCTTGGGCCGTGTCAAGGGCAAGGCGGACCCCCCTGGTACGCTCTGCTCTGTGAAGCTATGCCGCTTTGAGCTTCTTGAGCAGCCAGGATCAGTGAGATCTGGCCTCTATTACGACGGGAGATTCTACGAAACCGACGGGAAAAACGCCGTCGGAATTTATGAAATCGACCAAGTTCGGCTTCATTCTCCTCTCGGGAATCCCCCTGCCGTCAAAGCCTTTAACAAGGCCAGGTCTAGTTCTGGCGAAGAGCTGCTTTACTACTCCTATCTGCATGGAGCCCTTCTGCACGGCCCCAATGTGGAGCACGAACTGCCAGAACTGCCCTTCGGACTAGGCGGCTGGGATTTTGAAGCCAGGGTCTGCGCGGTTCTCAGCGATTCTGGATCGATGATTCAGCCAGACGAGGGAGACAGTTTCATTCTTGGCTGGACAATCCTTTTCCAGCTTTGCCCTCCGCCAGAGGCAGTGCAGGCAGCCTTCGATTTCCCCACACCAATTCTTACCGATGGCGGCAGCGCCCTTGGTCCGTTCGTGTTGACCCCAGAAGAAATGGCGGAATACGAAACGAATGAGAAGTTCAGCTACTCCTTGGAGTACGTCATGACGGTCAATGATACGGAAGTGGCTCAAGGCGTTTGGAAGCCGGAACCCACCTTCCCCGTCCTTCTCAATCTGGCCAGCCAAGTCAGGCCGGTCATGGCCGGAGAGGTTATTGCTCACCTGCCTCTTGGAAAGCCAACCTTAGAAGATTCATTACTAGAACGCGGTCTCGTCCCCGGAGATGTCGTGCAAGTCAAAATGGAGGGTCTGGGAATCCTCTCGTCTCGCATCGCATAAGCCTAAATCACATCTCATGTCAGTTCAAAAAACAGTCCTCGCTAACGGAGTCAGGGTCCTTACCGAAACTCTTCCCCATGTCGGTTCGGCCTCTATCGGTGTCTGGTGCCAGACCGGAAGCGCCGATGAGCTTTCTAACGAAGCAGGCATCACTCACCTTATCGAGCATATGCTCTTTAAAGGAACTCCGAGCCGAACTGCCAAACAGATTGCAGAAGATATTGAAGGCAGGGGCGGGGTGTTAAACGCTTTTACTGACAAGCAGACCACCTGCTACTACTGTCAGGTGCTTGCCGAGGATGCCAAGCCATCACTTGATGTGCTTGGAGACATGGTTTTGAATTCTCTGCTAGACCCAGAGGAGCTAGATAAGGAAAAGCAGGTCGTAGTTGAAGAGATTCGGCGGGGAGAGGATGACCCTGGCAGCCAGATTCATGAAATGCACCTGCAGTCCCGCTGGAACGATAACGTTCTTGGCCTGCCGGTTATCGGCACAAAGGAATCAGTTCTCTCTTTTCAGAGTGATGATCTGAGGACCTACATGGATCGACGCTATCGAGGCGGCAATCTCATGATTGCGGCCGCTGGCAAGGTTGACCATGACGAAGTCGCTTCATGGGCGCACGAAATCTTTTCGAAGGTTGAGAAAGGCGGGGGCCGCGAGCCTCTTCCCCGACCAAAAGGTCAGACGCTTCACAACTATCATGGCAAAGAGGTTGAGCAGGTTCATTTCTGCATTGGCACCGATTCACCCTCGCCCTATGATGAGGAGTACTTCCCTCTCATGGTGCTTGATGAGATCTTAGGAGGCGGCATGAGCTCAAGACTCTTCCAAGAAGTGAGAGAGAGACGTGGCCTTGCCTACGCCATCGGAAGCTACGCCCTCAGCTATTCGTCCGGCGGAGCTTGGACGGTCTATGGCGGCACCAGCGCCTCGACTTGGCCAGAAGTTCAAAAAGTTGTCCGAGAAGAAATGGACAAGATGATGGATGCTGGCCCCGATGACGAAGAGCTTGAAAAAGCCAAGCGAGCCCTGGCCGGCACTTTGATTCTCAGCCTCGAAGGCACGGGAGCCCGAATGCGCCGCATGGCCAGGACGGAGATGACCTACGGCCGCGAGATCACTGCCGAAGAAACTGTGAATCGCATCCGAGCCGTTTCAGCCGACCAGATTCAAAGCCTTGCCAAGCAGATGTTCGACCCGGCTGTTGTTTCAACCACGGCAATCGGCCCCGCTCAGCCATGAACCTACTCTCGGCAGTCTGGCGAAGTTCCAGTGAAGACAACCTGCTTCAAAGGGCGGCAGCCTGGCTGAAGTCGGAAGCTGGCGCAAAAGACTGTGCGATTTTTCTTGAAGGACACCAAGAATTCCAGCTTCGAGCTCAGGCCTGCCACGCCGAATCGAAGCTGGTCCTCGAGTCGGCCATCAGTCTTGCAAAAGAAGCGAAGGAACACCGCGCTGGCCGTACCGACGGAAAGCTGGCAGCGATTCCTATTTCTGGACCAGAAGAGGCCCTGGGGGCGATTGTTTTCCACTTCAGCGAAGAAGTGCCAAAAACACTCCCTCTTGAACTTGGAACGCAGCTTTTCCAAGTTTATCACTTGGTGACTGCTGCTGAACAAAGAGGCAGCGAGACTAACAAGCTGACCGCTGTCACTGAAGTGACCCGGACCATGGCGCAGAGCCCTTATCTCGAAGAGATTCTGCAGCTGCTCGTCCATCTAACAGCCCAAAGATTTAAGTACAAGGTCGTCACCGTTCGACTGCTCGATGAAAAGAATCAAGTTCTGATTCTTAGGGCCACTCAGGCAAGCAACAAGGCTTATCAAAACAAGGGAGCCATTCACCTGGGTGAATCTATTGCAGGACGCGTTTTGAAGACTGGCCGCCATGCCGTCGTTCAAGACGTTCAAGATGACCCTGACTATGTCGGCCACGATCTTGCGGTTGAGCAGGGTCTGCGAAGCATGATCTGCCTGCCCCTAATGGTCCGCAGCAAGCCGGTGGGAGTCCTTACCTGCTACACGGGCGACATCCATACCTTTGAACAGGATGAAGTTGAGGCTCTTGAAGCCCTTGCCAAACAAGCCGCTCTCAGCATCGAGCACGCCAAGCTTCAGGTGCGAAGCACCCTCATGCAGGAAATGCATCACAGGGTGAAAAACAACCTTCAGCAGGTGGCTTCCCTATTGCGGCTCCAGATCAGGCAGAGCCACTACAAAGATTCAGGTCAAGCTCTGACTGATTCTTTGGCACGAATTCTCACCATCGCGGCAGTACACGACTTGTTGAGCCGAGATGATTTGGATCATGTCGGCACTCGTGAACTGGCAGAGACTCTGGTCCACCACATCTCTCAATCCATGATTGCTCCTGGTAGCCAGATTCGCTTCTCAATTCGCGGTGAGAATGTGTTTCTCAACACAAGTCAGGCGACTCAGGTGGCTCTGATCATGAACGAGATGATCCAGAACGCGGTTGAGCACGGATTCACCGGCCATACGCAGGGCGAAATTCACCTCAATCTAGAGGATCGTGAAGGGATGGTTGGCCTTTGGGTCAGCAACAACGGAGACCCTCTCCCGAAAGACTTCAATCCTGACGAAGGCCGCCTTGGCCTTCAGATCATCCAGAGTCTGGCTCGTGCCTTGGGCGGCAAGTTCAGCCTGCAAAATCGCTTGGGGTGGACGGTCTGCGAAGTGGTCTTTAAGAAGGCCGGAATGGAATAGATCTGGTCTCTATTCCATCACTTTCCATTTGTCTCTCGCTTTGCCGTCAAGATCGTAGGCAGTCAGGGTGAGGGCGCTGCTTCTGGCCTGTGCCTTGATGAACAAGGGAGTCCTGGCGAGCTTTGCTTCCATCCAAGGAAAGCTGTCCTGTCGGTAGAACTTGCCTCCTGAGTTCAGCACCACATAAACTGGCTTCTTCGAAGCCGTGGTCCTGGCATAGCTGTGAAGATGGCCTGTGACCACAAGGTCGATGTCCAAGTCTCGACAGGCAGATTCCATCATCTTGGTCCAGCCTGGCTTCTCCTGCCCTTTCATGGTCACCTGCACCGGAAAGTGCGAGATGACGACCTTCCACTTGGCCTTCTCCCATGGCAGTGACCGGAGCCACTCCATTTGGGATTTGTGGTCTCCCATCGAATCAATAGAGGCGATCATGATGCCCGACCACATAACGTGCCAGGACGTGTTCTTCAGCTTCTCCGGGCCATTGCTGGGGTGGTTAAGAAGGGGATTCCAGTAGGGGCTCAAGCCCTTAAAGTCTCCTGGTTTGCCGTATTCGTGATTCCCAGGTGTGGCAAAAACCGGCCCCTGCCTGACCAAAGGCTTAATGGCGTAGAGCCATTCGCGCCACTCTTTTTCGCTCATGTTGTTGTCGACCAGGTCGCCAGCATGAAGCGAGAATTCTGACTTAGGGGCCAGGCTTGCCGCTTTGGCAAAGAGTTCGGCCGAGACAGTCGAGATTTTGGCTTGGGCGTCACCGAAAATCAGAAAATCTGTGGGAGCTCTCTGCGCACTTGGAAACTGAAAAAAGTGCCAAGGCTGCAGACCGCCATCCCATGAAGAGCGCCACCAGACTCTCTGCCCTGGACGGCCCGATATCATCCCCTTAAGCCGGACAGCACCTGTTTCGGGAGTCTTTGTGGAAATGAAGTCGAGGGTCTCAGGGTGTCCTCCCTCCCGAATGACTTCCAGCTTCTGACCAGCAGTGCCTTCTTGAGCCCTTACCGTAACGACAGCTTCCTTGCCATTCCAGCCAACGACAGCCGAATCAGCGCCGGATGAAATCGGGGCCAATTCCACCGGCGAAGAAGCAGGCAGCAGAAGCGCCATCAGTAAGCCGACTGTCATGGACTCACAAATCGTGACGCATCACAAGCCGAACCAAGTTCAGAGTTAGGTCCCTTGAAGCGGCTTGATGAAGAAGAGGTGTCCGTCTGGGTCCCTTACTTCAGCAAAAACAACTCCCGGATGGGGGTTGAGAACGCCGGAATGATTGATTCCTTTCTCCGCGAGTCCAGCCAGGGCCGAATCCAAGTTCTCGACAATCAGGCTGAAAGCTGAGTGAGACTCGACGACAAAGACGCCGCCGGGGTGAAGACACAGCTCAAAGCCGCCAGCATCCATCACGACCCAGTGTTCCTGCTCCCAGGTGTGGTCAGGTCCACTGTGAGAAACGAGTTCAAGGCCGACCTGCTCGTGCCAGAACCTTACAGACGAAGCCATGTCTGTTACGTAGAGAACGACTTCGCCTTTGTTCATGAGGCCTTTCATCAGTTTCATTGTATTCCTCTTGTTACAAAAGGTCAGCAGAAGTCGGATTGAGGCCCGATAGGGTATCTGTCAAGGCATGAGATTCCTTCTGGCAGGCTTGCTTGTCACGGCGGCGGCTTTTGGCTACGCCCAGGATGCTGCCCCTACCTTCCCTGTTCTGCCAGTGGATGCTCCCTTCAAAGATCCAGGCAAAAACAAAGTGGTCTGGGATCAATCGCCCAACTTCAACAAAAGACCCGCAGGCACGGTGATTGACACTATCGTGCTCCATCACACTGCTTCTTCGAACCTTGGCGGTGTCGTCAGGTGGTTCAGAAACAAAGAAGCTCAGGTCAGTGCCCACTTCACAATCGGCAAAGATGGGAGCATTGTCCAGCACCTCTCCACCTTCGATCGTGCCTGGCACGCTGGCGTGAGTGTTGACGCGGAGAACCGACGGAACGTCAACCACTTCTCAGTCGGAATCGAGATTGTCAACAAAGGCGATGGAAGCGAGCCCTGGACAGAAGAGCAGCTGAACGCCGTTGAACACATTGTTTCAGTCCTCTGCCGCAGGCACCCCATCACACAAATCGTCAGCCACGAATTTATCGCCCAGCCGCCAGGACGTAAGAATGACCCTATCAACTTTCCTTGGGAAAGAATGAAGAGGTTCGACAAGAAGCTGTACTACGGACGTAACAAGAAAGTGGATCTATGACCACTGCGCTTCTCCTTTCCGGAATCATTCTTCAGCCGAAACCTGCGACTGTTGTTCATTCGGTAAGGGCGAAGCCCGCTGCTCAGCCATTGGCAGCCCAGCTGATTCTCGAAAGTGCCCGCCGACAGCTCAATCCACCGGCTGTTTATGATGCCTCTTATCAAAGGCTGAGCTACCCCGGCGGCGATGTCCCCAGCACCCGCGGCGCCTGTTCAGACGTTATTGTCCGGGCCCTCCGCTGGGCCGGCTATGACCTTCAGAAGCTGATTCATCAGGACATGGCCAAGTTCAACTATCCGCGCGGCCAAGGAAAGAGAGACAGAAACATTGACCACAGGCGGGTTGCAAACCAGATTGTCTACTTTGCCCGGTTCGGACAGAAGTTCAGCATCACGGCGATCAAGCAGGATCGGTTTATGCCGGGCGATTTCGTCGTCTGGAAGCTGCCGAACAACCTTGACCATATCGGAATCATTTCTGATAAAAAAGTCAACGGACGCCCCCTGGTGATTCATAACATCGCTGGGGCAGCTGAAGAGGACGTCCTGTTTGAATGGCGGATCACTGGCCACTACCGATTCCCTAAAGCCCGCTCCTAAGACTGCCCCCTGCTACTTCGGTATCCTCTTTGACTTGGGTGCGCCGCACCCTATGCAACGGAGCAGACTTCAACCAATGCCATCCCTCATCCCCAAGGAATTCCGACGCGTTGTAGTCATAGGGGCTGGCACCATGGGCAGTGGAATCGCCGCCCATTTGGCAAATCTCGGCTTCCAAGTCACTTTGCTCGACCGAAGCCCGGAGGCAGCCAGAGAGGCATTCCAAAGAGCGGCTGCCGTCAAGCCTCCTCATTTCTATCTTCCAGCGACGGGCGACGGCCTGACTGTTGGCAGTCTGGATGACCACTGGGATGAAATTCGCCAAGCCGATTGGATCTGCGAGGCGATCATTGAAAAGCCTGATGCTAAAAAGGCACTCTACGAGAGGCTGGATGGCCAGATTCGAGAAGATGCTTTCATCAGCACCAACACTTCAGGACTCGAGATTTCACTCCTCGCCGAGGGACGCAGCGACTCCTTCCGATCCAGATTTCTGGGCACCCACTTCTTCAATCCACCCCGCTACCTTAAGCTTCTCGAACTCATTCCAACTCCAGAAACCTCTACCGAAGTTATCGCCGCCTTTACCGAAAAGCTGAACCTGGATGCGGCGAGAAGGGTTGTCCCAGCCAAGGATACGCCTGGATTCATCGCTAATCGTTTCGGCATGTGGTCCATGTACAAGGCCGTCCATGTGGCTGAGAAACTCGGACTCACTATTGAACAGGTGGATGAAATCACCGGCCCTTTCCTTGGCCGACCGCGGTCAGGTTCCTTCCGACTTAACGACATTGTCGGGTTGGACATCATGGCGGATATCGCCGCCAATCTTGTCGAAAGGTGCCCCCACGATCCCCAGACCAAAGTTTTTGAAACGCCAAGTTCAATGGCCTTCTTGATGGAGAAGGGATGGATCGGAGCCAAGGCGGGCCAAGGCTGGTACCAGAAGCACGGAAAAGAGCTTCTCTCGCTGGACCTCGTAACTCACGCCTACCGATCACGGCTTGAGCCAGATCTCCCTACGATCAAGCAGTTTGGAAAGAAGCCCTTAGCCGAAAGGTTAAGGGAAGGCTTAAAGGCCAAAGACGAGGCTGGCGAGTTCCTGAGAGAATATCTTCTGCCGACTCTCGCCTACGCTGATTCACTGAAGGAAGAAATCAGCCACACGATTCTTGACTTCGACCGTGTGATGAAGTGGGGTTTTGCCTGGGAAGCCGGTCCATTTGAAATGGCCGACATGATCTCAGAAGTTCCTGAATCGAAGTTCTACAAGGGAACCACATTCAAGGACTTCTCTGGAGCTTATGCCTCCTTCCCTGAGGAATCGGATTTTGCTGTTCTGGCGGACTTCCCCATCACAACAACAGGTCAAACCTTCCGAGTTCGAGATCTCGGCGATGACGTCTCCGCCATCAGTCTGACCACAAAGATGGGCACTTGGAGCCCGGCGGCGGTCAATGAAGTCACAGAGTATCTTCTATCTGCCAAACCGGCAAGACTGGTTTTGGCCGGAGAAGGAAGAAGTTTTTCTGCAGGCTACGATCTAAAAACCTTCAGCGATCTGATTGAGGCAAAGAATTGGTCCGTCATTGAGCAGTCGATCAAGGAGTTTCAAGAGCTTGGTCTTCTCCTCGGCACGATCCCCAGCGTTGCGGCGGTCTACGGCCACTGTCTGGGAGGTGGGTTCGAAATGGCAGCCTCCTGCAGCCTCATTGCGGCTCATCCGGAATCTCAAATCGGACTCCCTGAAGCTTTGGTCGGACTGATTCCAGGGGGAACCGGCACCCTGCTCATGAGGCAGAGAGGGGCAACATCCGCAAAGCACTTGGCTGACACGATCCTGCTGATGGCACAAGGGACAATAAGCACCTGTGCCGACCAAGCTCGAACTCTCGGTTATCTGAGAAGAGAGGACATCACTGTCTATCACCCGGACCGACTGCTCACCCAGGCCAAGCAGCTAGCCCTCACGGCTGAAGCCAGAAACGACACCAGCTGGCCACAAGTCGGCGGCCCCATCTCTGGCATCGTCGATTCTGCACTTCAGGAGATGAAGAAGCAGGGCGCCATCTCGGAACATGACATCTTCATTGCCTCCCGGCTTAAAGACCCCATGCTGAGGTCAGCCACCTTTGAAGAAGCAGTAGTCAAGGAAAGGCAGGCCTTCATCACCCTTTGTCAAGAAGGATTGACCCTGGCCAGAATCAACCACATGCTGGAATCTGGCCGACCGCTTCGCAACTAGTTTTCACCTCCAAAACAAACCACCATGATCATTCTCGTTCCAATCAAGCGAGTCCCTGACCCTTACGCGACCGTCAGGCCCCTGCCCGACGGCAGCGGACTGAACCTCGAAGGGGTCAAGTTCGAAATCAATCCTTTTGATGAGATCGCTATGGAAGAAGCGGTCAGGATCAAGGAATCCAACCCATCCGCCAAGATCTACGCCGTCTCCCTGGGAGAAAGCGACTGCGAAGAGCAGCTGCGGAAGGCTCTGGCCATGGGAGCAGATGAAGCCTTTAGGATCGAATCCGAAGGCGACCTCGATTCCACTGTAGTAGCGGCCGAGCTTGCTGCCTTTGCCAATGAACTGAATCCTAACCTCATCATCATGGGCAAGCAGGCTACCGATGCCGACTCCTGCCAGGCTGGCCAGATGCTGGCCGCTCTACTCGGATGGCCACAGGCGACATTCGCCGCTAAGGTGACTCTGCACGATGGCAAAGTTGAAGTCGCCAGAGAGACCGATGAAGGTGAGGAAGTAAGGGAACTGCCCCTGCCTGCAGTCATCACCGCCGATTTGAGGCTTAACGAACCCCGATATATCGCTTTGCCCGGAATCATCAAGGCAAGGTCCAAGCCTCTCAGCACTCGCCCCCGCCTGACTGATGCCCAGCCTAAGACGAAGGTTGTTTCTGTTTCTTCACCACCTGCCCGCCAGGAAGGCAAAAAGGTGGCAAACGTTGATGCGCTGCTGGCCGAACTGAGCGCCAGAGGATTGGTGAACCTGTGAGCCGACTGCTTCTGATCTGTTTTGACCCAAGTGAAGGCCTGCAGCTTGCAGGATTCGCCCAGAGCCTCGGACTTCCCTTCGACTGCCTCCTCCTGACAGGAAGCGAACTCCCCGCCTTTGGATGGGAGAAGGCATTCACTGCTGGCTTCGAGTCCGTGCCTGCCTTTGATTCACTTGATGAAAGCCTGACCGAGTTCTGCCGGCCCTACAGCCACATCGCCTCAGTCAGCGCCATGAAGTCGAAAGACGGCTTGGCTCGAACAGCTGCCCTGCTTGGAGCCGCGATGCTGACCGACGTTCTTTCGG
Source organism: Synechococcus sp. UW140 (assembly GCA_943369295.1). Lineage (GTDB taxonomy): Bacteria > Armatimonadota > Fimbriimonadia > Fimbriimonadales > Fimbriimonadaceae > JAKRSE01. The sequence goes on from CALRMU020000003.1 coordinate 503,459, forward strand.
TCCAGTCACCGAGCCTCTTCACTCGTCCGATGGTGGCGGGATCTGTCCTGGCTCAGGTCGAGGTCACGGCCCCTCAGGTCGTCCTGACTGTGCGTCCTTCTGGTTTTGCCAAGGTCGAAGCAGGAGCAGCTGGCTCGGCTGAAAAGGTCGAACTGGTTCTCAAGCCCATTTCGACCATTACTGCCGCTTCGAGCAAAGCGGGAGCGGCCAGACCTGACCTGACTCAGGCCAAGGTCGTCGTTTCCGGTGGAAGACCCTTAGGTGATGCAGAGACTTTCGAGAAGCTTATCGGTGGACTTGCTGACAAGCTAGGTGGAGCGGCCGGTGCCACTCGAGCCGCGGTTGACAGCGGAATCGCCGCCAACGAGCTTCAGGTGGGTCAGACAGGCAAGATCGTGGCTCCCGATCTCTACATCGCTGCCGGAATCTCTGGCTCAACTCAGCACATGGCCGGAATCAAAGATTCCAAGACCATTGTTGCCATCAATAAAGATGGAGACGCTCCCATTTTCCAGACCGCTGACCTTGGGCTGGTGGCCGACCTATTTGATGTTCTTCCTGAACTGATGAGCAAGCTGAAATAGACTGATACTGTAAATTGGCCCCGTCGGGCCTAGCAAAGCTGCTTGGAGGGCATTTGACCGAATCGTGTCAGGCCCTCCAAGAGTCTTTAGAGTTAAGTGCTTACCAGCCTAACTTTTGCCGCCCTTCTTGCCACCCAGCCAATGGCTCCGGCAGGAATTCCTCCTCAGGTCGAGGGGCTGGTTCGACTTGCCAACAGCCCCGTGCTTGATGGCCAGTTTGGCGTTGAGGAATGGGATCTCTTCGCCACTAGCGGTCCCCGTGGCGGATCGTTTCAGTGGGAGCCAGGCGCCTATCACTGGGCCGCCCAGGTGACTCCTGGCGAGGACCTAATTTTGAGCCTGGACCAGAAGGGAGACGGCTGGCTGGTGGGTTCTGACAATATCGAAATCAGGATCAGCCCCAGAGCCGAGGGCCCGGCAGTCCGCATTAGAATGCTGGACGCCTCCACTCCTGGCAACCCTCAATGGGAAAACGGCGGAGTGCCCCCCGATCAGGTCAAGATCGCTGTGCAGGCCGGTACAGATGGAGTTGCCACTATTGAAGCAACTTACACTCCTGTTCTTGGCCTTGAGCCCCAAGAAGGCGGAAGAGTGGCTTTAAGGATGGACACAGCGCCTAGTGGAACCGAAGTCTCTGAAGTCTTCTTCCCGCGAGCTCTGGCTTCCGTCTATCTTCAAATGGATTCAAGCAAGGACATCCCCATGGGAGTTTCTTGGAAGCCTTCCATCACAAATCGGGTCGTTTCAAGGCAGGATCGTCTGAAGATGAACTTCAGCCTCACCCGCGAGGAAGGAAGCTGGCAGGCCCAGAGAACTGAGATTCGGGCGGAAGGAATCGCAAAAGACCACTTGAGAATTCTTTCGGAACCTGCTTCTGGTTTTGACCGAAGAAATCGGATGGATCTCGCTTACGAATCCACCATTTCTCCTCAAGCTCCGCTTGGCTGGAAGGTGGTGAGGGCGACCTTTACTGATCCTGCCGGTCAGCAGTTTGTGATCCGGTCGAGCGTGAGGCTGGCCAACTTGGTTGACATCGAGGTCGGCTTCCCCAGAGAGACCAGAGTTTCAAACGAAGCTCAAATCATTCGAGGCACGATCAACTTGAGATCGCAGTTCTCAGGCAGACTTGATGGAGTCCTTACCCTCATTGCTCCTCCTGATTGGAGCGTGACCAAGGGCAAGGAAGCCAAGTTCCTGATCTATCACACCCGAGGAACAGCCAAGGTGCCGATCGAGTTTGTGATTCCTCGTGGCCAGGCAGGAGTCTTCCCCATGACGGCAAGGGCAACAATGGGCGGCGAAACAGTCGAGCGAAAGTTCTTCTACTCTGTGGACTAGGTTTGGGCCCCTTTTAAGGGGAATCCTATCAAGGAAGAGCATCGGATAAACCGATGCTCTTTTCATTTTTCCTCAACCGGTTCATCTGACCTCCTTCCCATTCAATCCCCATACGGCTTCCATCGTGAGATACCATGAAGGTCCATGATCGGCGAGCCTCTTCTTTATCTGGAACCAGAGGCTCACGGCCTTACTGCCGCCCTCTGCGCCGATATTCGGCGGCTGGACCAGGCACTGGGATCGGTGCTCTCAGAGTTGGAAGGTGAGGAACTCGTCCAAGCCTGCCGCACCATGGCCGAGGCTGGCCAGAATGGCGACCCGCTTCTGCTCATCCCCTTGACCCATCAGCCTGACTTGGCTCTCAAAGCGGCAAGGGCCTTCACTCTTCTTTTCCAACTGATCAACACAGCCGAGCAGAAGGAGATTGTCAGAGTCAACCGCCTGAGAGTCAGGCGGCCAGAGTCAGTCTCTTCCGCCATCGAATCCCTTTTGGCTCAGGGGATCGAGGAGCCTCAGGCCCGCAAGATGCTTTCGGGTTTGGAGGTCGTCCCCACTCTTACAGCCCACCCGACAGAAGCAAGACGAAGACCGATTCTGGACAAGCTAGATGAAGTAGCACGTCTGTTGGTCGAGTTAAGCCGAGAGGATGACCCCCTCACACTCGACCGTCCTCTAAGTTCTCCAGAGATGCCTGTCGAAGACCTGCACCGGGTTCTGACATCTTTGTGGCTGACCGATGAGCTATCCGATCATCATCCGAGGGTCGAAGATGAAGTTCAATCAGTGCTCGGCTACTTCCATCGAAGCATCTTCCTTGTTGCTTCCTGGCTGACCCGTGACATGGAAAGGTCGTGGCAGTCTGCTTACGGAACCGACCTTCCCAATCGATCTTTTATCAAGTTTAGATCGTGGGTCGGGGGCGACAGAGACGGGAACCCAAAGGTGACCGCCAAGGTCACCTGGCAGACGGCCGTGCTGCACCGCAAAAACGCACTAGAAAACCACGAAAAGCAGATGAGGCGCGTGGCCAGGCAGGTGACTCAGGGCTTCAGCACCGATGTTCAGAAGTGGGAGGATTGGGCGCTTGGGCCATGGCGAGACCTGATGGATGAGGAGGAAATTCGCCTCTTTAAAGGCATGCCCTTCGCTCTTCGTTCGACTGTGATCTGCACTCGATTGAGGAAGTCGCTTGATCATGCGGACCTCTTGGCAGGGGACCCCTATGCAGATCTCCCAGAAGGAGCCTACAGCTCAAGCGACGAGTATAGAGCTGACTTGGCTGAGTTGACGAAGAGCATGGAAGAGGCAGGCTGTGGCGCTCTGGTTCGAACCGGCTTGCTGGCCCGAGTGCTGCGTCAGGCAGAAATTTTCGGCCTCAACCTCGCATCGCTGGACGTTAGGCAGCATTCTGAGATCCACGAAAAGGCAGTTGCAGAGCTTCTCTTCGGAGCCGGAGTGCTTCGAACCGCCACTGCCTACCTAGACCTCAGCGAAGAAGAACGAACCAAGCTGCTGGTGGAGGAGCTTGCCAATCCTCGTCCTTTGGTTTCTCGAGACTGGGTTGGATCTGCTCAGACCGAAGAGGTCCGAGATGTCTTCACCTGCATCCGACGAATTCAAAGGGCACTTGGTGAAGACCTGGTCAAAGCCTGCATTATCAGCATGACCCACGGTGCCAGCGACCTTTTGGAGGTGCTGGTTCTTGCCAAAGATGCCCGCCTGCTCCAGCACTCCGATCGGGGTCTGACTTCAACCATTGACGTGGTGCCTCTGCTTGAAACCGTTGAAGATCTGCAGAAGGGGCAGGAACTCCTGACTCAACTTTGGCGCATGCCGTTCTATCGCGATGTTTTGGCTTCTAGGGGCATGGTTCAAGAAGTCATGCTGGGCTACAGCGACTCCAGTAAAGACGGAGGCTTTCTTGCCGCAAACTGGGCGCTTTTTGCCGCCCAGGAAAAGCTGGGGGACCTTGCCAAACAGGAAGGGATCGGCTTGCGGCTCTTCCATGGCCGAGGCGGCACGGTCGGTCGGGGCGGCGGTAGAGCTAACCAAGCCATTCTAAGCCAGCCGAACCAAGGCTTTACGGGAGCCATCCGGTTTACCGAGCAGGGAGAGGTCATCTCATTCCGCTATTCTCTTCCCCCTATCGCCCACCGGCACCTTGAGCAGATTGTTTCTGCTTCCCTGCTTTCCTCTTCGCCAGAGCACCACACTTTTGTCAAAGATGAATGGAGGGAGGAGATTCAGGCCCTTGCCGACCTCAGTCAAGCCGCCTATCGAGCCTTGGTCTACGATGACGAGAAGTTCTGGTCTTTCTATCATCAAGCGACTCCTATCGAATCGATTGGTGGCCTGACTATCGCCAGCCGCCCGGTCATGAGGCCGGGACTGAAAAATCCTGGGATGGAGAGCCTTAGGGCTATCCCTTGGAACTTTGCCTGGGTGCAGACCAGAGGGAGTGTCCCTGGCTGGTACGGGCTCGGATCTGCTTTGAAGGCACGATTAGCCGAGGGCAAGGAAGACGTTTTGAAGGAGATGGCCTCTCAATGGCCTTTCTTCAAAAACCTGCTGGGGAACGCCGAGCTGGAGCTTTTGAGGGCGCACCTTCCAACCTTCAACCACTACTGCACCTTGGTCGAACCGCCAGAATTGGGTGATGACTTCCGGGCCCGAATCACTGGGGAGCACGCCGAGACGACTCGCGGAATTGAACTGATCACAGGCCGAGAGCTGGTCGGAGGGTCTTCTGTGATTCGAAAGACCATCTCCTTCCGCAACCCAATCCTTCGCCCCTTAAACATGCTTCAGGTTGCTCTGCTGAGGAGAAGCAGGGCGAAATCAGAGGATGAGGGGCTGAAGGAAGTGGTTCTTCAGACCATTGCAGGCATCGCGGCGGGAATGCAGAGCACGGGTTAAGTGCCAGTATCAAGACCTGTAACAAGAGAGGGGTGGAAATAAGTTGAAAGATAAAGACCACCTCTCTACTCTTGCTTGGCTGCTCTTCGCCGGGATTCTCTTCAGCGCGGTTGGTCTCATCGGAACAGTCACGACCCTCAGTCCAGGTGCTGTCTCATTCGGTCGGAGCCTTGTCGCTTCAGGAGCATTAGCCCTCCTCTGCTTCAGAGAACCCAAAGCTGCTTGGACAGGAAATCTGAGAGGCAAAACTGCCATTGCAGCCTTGGCCCAGGCAGGAAACTGGTCATTCTTCTTCGCCGCAATTCAAACAGGAGGCATGGATGTCGCTATTCTTGCTCTCTTTGCATACCCTGTTATGACAGCCCTGGTGGAACCTCTCCTTGAAAAGAAAGCCATAAGGTGGGTGGAGCTGGCAGGCGGAACGCTTGTTCTTCTCGGAATACTTACAGTCACCCCAGAGCTTAAACTTTCAAACTCCACCTTTGTCGGAATCCTGCTTGGACTAGTCTCTGCAGCCTTCCTCACCCTGAGAAATCTACTAGGCAAAGACCTGGTCCCGAGTTTGGGTGCCGTGCGACTCAACTTCTGGATGTGCCTGCTCTGCATCCCAATCTTCTTTCCTTTTCGGGTTCTTGAACCAGTAGGTTTGACCTTTGAAGAGGTTTGGCAGATTGGCTCCCTCGCCGTCTTCTTCACCGTCATTCCTCAGGTCATTTTCTTTGCTAGTCTTAAGAAGGTTTCTGCTGCCTGGGCGAGCCTGGTTATCTCTAGTCAGCCCGTCTTCTCCATTCTGCTTAAGGCCCTAATCTTCGGTCAGCCACCAGACATCAAAACCGTCATCGGAGGCTGCTTCATTGTTGGAGCCGTCGTCCTGGTATCCACCTTCCCCTCTAAAACTCAAGAGCCCAAGACTCAAGAAGCATAGCGGCTAAGGGTGCTTTCTGTAACAAGCCACAATAGGGGGCATGATTTTAAAGGTTGAGGAAATTGAAAGGCTGGATGCCCTTTTGGTGAAACAGCTTGCCCCCCACAGCCGATCAAGAATCGAAAAGATGATCAGGGAAGGAATGGTCACAATCGACGGCGAACCGGTGACCAAGCCCGGAATGAGGCTGAGAATCGGCCAGACGGTAGAGTGCCCCGTCCCTGAAGAACAGGCTCCTCAAGACCTTGTCCCGGTCGAGATGCCCTTAGAGATTCTTTATGAAGATGACGACGTCATCGTGCTCGTTAAGCAGAGAGGGATTGCCGTTCACCCTGCACCTGGCCTGAAAGACGAAGCCACGCTGGTTCAGGGGCTGCTTCACTACTCTTCAAAGCTCAGCGACGAAGCAGGCAGCTTTAGGCCAGGCATCGTCCATCGTTTGGACAAGGACACCACTGGGGTCATGATGGTGGCCAGAACCAATGTTGCCCACCAAAGGCTGGCAGACCAAGTAAGGCTGCGAACTGCCGAAAGGAGATATGTTGCCGGAGTTTTTGGTCGACCAGACCAAGACCTCTTCACCGTTCAGGCTCCTCTTGGTCAAGACCCAAGGCACCCGATGAAGAGGGCGATTAGGAGCGACGGAAAACCGGCAACAACCCACTTTCGCGTTCTGGGGAGACTGGAGAAAGGAACCCTTCTTGGAGTCCGGCTTGAAACAGGCAGAACCCACCAGGTCCGAGTTCACCTGGCCTCAATTGGTCTCCCTCTGTTGGGAGATAGGCTCTACTCTCCTCCTGCCTACGCCAAGGGGTCTTTGCAGCTGCATGCCGCCTGGCTCTCGTTTACTCACCCAACGACAGAGGAAGTGATGGCCTTTTTTGCCCCACCACCCGAAGACTTTGAAGGCAGAGAAATGATTACAGAAGCCACAATGAACCCGTGGACGCGACAAGCGAATCCCCCTATCTAAGAGTGCAAGCCGGAGGGGTGAGATCTGCCTCTCCGATTGACCTTCTAGCTCTCTGCTTAACGAGAGAAGAAAAAGATGCGAGCCAGAACGAGTCGGCAGCCAGAGAGCTGCTGACCCGCTTCACCCTCTCGCGCCTTAACGACTTGAGCCGCATGGACTTGACCCTTGCCAGCGGGCTGGAAGGACTCGAAGCAGATAAGATCCTCTGCGCCCTTGAGCTGGGCCGCAGAAGCGCTTTGGCGGGGCAAGGAGTCCCAACATCCATCACCAGCGACCAAGACGCCTACCTGGCGCTAAAACCCCATCTAGAGGGTCAGCAGCAGGAGAAGTTTGTCGCTCTGTATCTGACTACCAAAAACACAGTGATTTCGGTGAGGACGGTGCATGTAGGGACGCTCAACTCTGCACCAGTCGGGCCGAGGGAGATTTTTAGAGAAGCAGTAAGAGAAAATGCAGCGGCTCTCATCGTCGCCCACAACCACCCAAGCGGCGACCCCAAGCCCAGCCCAGAAGATATTGCTATCACCAAAAAACTAAAAGAGGTGGGGCAGATTTTAGATATTCCCCTGCTCGACCACATTGTAGTCGGCCATGGACGATTCGTCAGTTTGAACAGAGAAGGACACTTATGAGCACAGAAAGTTTTGAAAGCCTGGCGGCAGCTGCCAAGGCAGAGTTGGAATCTCGCCACGCGGCACGAGAAGAGGTGCTCAAGGTCTCTCGCATTCTCATCCAGACCTGCAGCAAGGCTATCAAGCACATCCATCGCCGACAGATGGAGGAAGCCAAGTCTCTGCTCGCCGAAGCCAAGAGTCTTTCGCTGGGAATGAGAGCGGCGGCAGTCAACCACCCAGAAATTCTCTACGCTGGCTACATTCAGGATTCTGAGAAGGAGATGGTAGAGGGGTTCGCACTCCTGGCTATGGTGGAAGGTCTTCCCTTCTCGTCATCTAAGGATCTTGGAGTGGGAGTCACTTCGTGGCTTCATGGCATGGGCGAGGCAGCTAGCGAAGCGCGACGCTGGGTGCTGGATGACATGAGGGCGGGACGGCTTGCAGAGGCTGAGAGAATGCTGGCAACCATGGACAGCATTTACGATGAGCTGACGACTTTCGATTTTCCGGACGGTTTGACCGGTGGACTTCGTCGAACTTGTGATGCTTTGAGGGCGGTGATCGAGAGGACTCGTAGCGACCTGACCATGACTCAGGTGCAGAATCGGCTCATTGAGAAGCTGGATCGATCGCTGGGCTGACACGCCATCGGCAGAAGAAACCGGGTGACCCAACTTACAGATGATTCTCTTTCAGGCCCCCCCTACCCAAGGAATGCCCCCTAAAAAAAGAGAGCTGCCTCGTAAAAGACAGCTCTCCTAGACTTTCTAGGGAATAAAATCCCGAGCAGGAAATCTTACTCTTCGTCGGAAGCTTCGACAGCCTCGACGACTTCCTCGACCTCTTCAACCTGTGGCTGAAGCTCTTCGGGCATGCCCTTCTCGGGATCGTAAACGATCACGAACATGTGGCAGTCCACCTGTCGGTGAAGATCAACATCGATTCGAGTCTGTCCCACTCTCTTGATAGCAGAGAGCATGGCGACTGATCGCTTGTCGACGTCAACACCGTACTGCTCCTTAATGGCAACAGCGATGTCAGCGTTGGTGATGGCACCGAAGAGTTTGTTGCCTTCACCGGACTTGGCGGCGATGACAACTCTCTGGCCCTTCAGCTTGGCAGCCTGAACTTCGGCATCAGCCTTGGTGTCAGCCATCTTGACGGCCAGCCTGGCCATCCTGGTCTCCAGAGCTTTAATCTGGGTGCGGTCGGCGTAAATGGCCAGACCCTGGGGAAAAAGGAAGTTCCGGGCAAACCCATCCTTCACGTTAACCACCGTTCCCTCCTTGCCCACCTTGGGCAGGGTCTGTTTAAGAATCACTTTCATGAGTCGACACCCCTTGGCCGGGATTTCAGCGGCGGATTCCAACTCCCACTACTGGGACGCTGTTCGATAGAGCTCTGTCGAGTCCTACCCAACCGTAAAGGTTTCCGCTGAAATCGTAGCGAAGGCGAAGGTCTAGGCGAGGATCATTCAGCCCAAACAAGTCGCCCCGCAGCATCCAGCTCGGCGCAAGACGATAATCTACCCCCACACCGGGCTTGCTCGCATAGACCCCGTACCGCAAATCGAGACCTTCGGCGATAGGTCTTTGAAGCTGTAGGTTAAAGCGGTTAGATTCAAACGCATCAAACATGCCTAGGCGCAGCTTCTCTTTGCCCAAAGGCACTATTGCGTTAAGGTCAGTTCGGATCGTTCCAGAGTTCGTGCCGGTCGAGATATCCCCCTCAAACTCAATCTGACTCAGAGTTGCGGCGCCGCCCTTCACTCCTCCAATAGTCTTCTTAAACTGCTCCAAAAGGCCGCCCATTTCATCAGCCAGATTGTTAGCCTTCTTCATCAACTCGTTGATGTTCTTTCCGGTTTCAATACCTGTTGCTGAAATCTCTTCAAAGTTCTTTGCAATCTTGGTCCCGCTTTCGGTCATCGTGCTGGCGTTGGCGAGAGTCGATTTCATTGAAGCTTTGAGCTCAGGATCGCTGGCCAGCTTGTTCATTTCGGCTACCAGCTTGTTTCCTTCTTCTGCGGCAGACTTGAGCTGGCTTAGCAGGGCGAGGGTCTCCTTCTCAAGTTCTCCCTTCTTGGCAATCCTCGTGAACTCGCCCACCAAGCCTTCGACCTGTCCCATCGTCCGCTTGGTTGAAGCAAGAATGGTCTTGAACTCTCCCTGACTCTGGGCGACCACTCCATCCATGCGGTTGACCAACTTGCCGACCGAGGTCGCAGTCTGGGTGCCAGCATCAAGCGCCTTCTGGCCCGATGACGCCAAACCTGTGACTGCTCCTTTCAGTTCCTGATCGTTAAGCAGCCGGTTCAGTGAGGCCAAGGTTTCATCCAGCTTCGCAAAGGTCTTGCCCGAATCTGGCATGAAGGTTTCTAGGGGCGAAGTGACTCGGCCTGGAATCTCGGCACCAGGCGCGAGAGGACTTCCCTGACCCGGCTGGAGCCGAACTTCCAGATCCCCGATTGAAATAAAGCTGGCAGGCAGGATGGCCTCTGAACCGGATGGGATAGAAACCTTGTCGTCGATGGCAATCACAGCCACGGCACGGCCGGGGCTTTCTAGGGTCATCTTCTCCACTTTTCCGATCAAAACACCGGAAAGAGTGACACGGCTGCCTTCGGCCAGACCCCCTGCATCAGAGAAGATGATTTTGTAACTCGTTGTTTTGAGTTCAAAAATGCCTCGCCCCAAGATCGCCATGACTCCCAAGCCCATGGCAGCAAACAAGAGCACCAATCCCCCAACCTTCGCCGACGCCTGCATTTCCTTAGTTTAGCTTAGGTTCGGTACTAGGCTATACAAGATTCTCAGACTCAACCTTAGCCTAACAGACTCATATTTTATGACAGCAAGAATGAAAAGGGCCCAATTCTAGAGACAAGGCACCCCAAACATCCGTCTTACACAATAGATCCGCAAGGGTCAGTCAGAAAGGAACCAGATCAGCCCTGTAGAACGTTTAGTTCATCAGAGAGCCAATCAAAAAGCCCCTTGTATCAGCCACCCCGGGGACCAAGCCAAAGAAGGCTAGTCCGATGGCATATACTGAAGACCGGGCTCCGACCTGGCAGTCAGCCGAGAAGCAACACTATGTGGCAAAGATTTACCGAAAGGGCGAGAAAGGTCGTCTTCTACGCCCAGGAAGAGGCGCAGAGGTTCGGTGAGGGCTACGTCAGCACCGAGCATCTGCTCCTCGGGCTCGTGCGCGAGAGCGACAGTGTCGCAGCGCGCGTCCTGGAGCGCTTGGGCGTCAGCCTCAGCAAGATCCGCTCCGAAGTTGAGAAACAGCTCCCCAAGAGCGATTCTCGACCCAGCCAGGAAATGACTCTGACCCCCAGAGCCAAAAGGGTTATTGACCTTGCATACGATGAGGCAAGGAACCTGAACAACAACTACATCGGCACAGAGCACCTTCTGCTCGGACTCATCCGAGAAGGAGACGGCCTTGCCGGACGCGTTTTAATGAAGCTCGGCATCGAGCTTGACCGTGCACGCCGCGAAGTTATGGCGCTGCAGGATAACGAAGCAGCCCCAAGCAAAGGCGGCGCACCTCAATCTGAAAGGAGAGGCGAACCTAAGGGCACAGCCAGAACCCAGACTCTTGATGAGTTTGGACGCGACCTGACAGAGCTGGCCCGCGAAGGCAAGCTTGACCCCGTCGTCGGTCGATCTTCTGAGATCGAAAGGGTCATGCAGATTCTTACCCGTCGAACCAAGAACAACCCTGTTCTGGTCGGCGACCCAGGCGTTGGCAAAACTGCAATCGCTGAAGGCCTCGCCCTCAGAATCGTCAGCGGAGACATCCCTGACCTTTTGAAGGACAAGAGGCTAGTCGCTCTCGACCTGGCCGGACTCGTCGCAGGCACCAAGTACCGAGGCGAGTTCGAAGAAAGGATGAAGAAGGTGATGGAGGAGATTCGACGCGCCGACGGCGAAGTTATTCTCTTCGTCGACGAGCTTCACACCTTGGTCGGAGCCGGTGCTGCCGAAGGCGCAATTGACGCCAGCAACATCATGAAGCCTGCTCTCGCCCGAGGCGAGCTGCAGTGCATCGGCGCCACGACTCAAGATGAGTTCCGCAAGTACATCGAAAAGGATGCCGCTCTTGAGCGACGATTCCAAAAGGTGAACGTGCGGGAACCAAATGAGGAAGAGGCCATCGATATCCTCAAGGGTCTGAGAGAAAGGTACGAAGCCCACCACAACGTCGAAATCACCGACGATGCGGTCAAGGCCTCGGTCCAGCTCTCACTTCGCTATATCACCGACCGAACTCTGCCAGACAAGGCGATTGACCTGATTGACGAAGCGGCCAGCCGTGTTCGCCTTCAGCTCAGCCTGCCCCCTCAGGAAGTCCGAGAAGACAAAGTCAAGCTCAACCGCATGAAGTCTGAGCTCGAGCACCTGAGAAGGCATGAGGAAGGCAGTGAAAAGTGCAACGAAGCCGAAGCGGCTTACGAAGCGCTTGAAGAATCCATCACTCTTCGCGAAGAAGAATGGGCGGCCACTCCCAAGCCAGATCCTGTCGTTGGAGAAGACGAAATCGCCTCCATCGTGCAGAGCTGGACGGGTATTCCGGTCAAGCGATTGGTCCAGACCGAGCAGGACAAGCTGCTGAGAATGGAAGACGACCTCCACAAGAGGCTCATCGGCCAGAGAGATGCAGTGAGCGCTGTGGCGCGAGCCATTCGCCGAGCCAGAAGCGGACTCAAGGATCCTAAGCGGCCCATCGCCAGCTTCATCTTCCTCGGCCCAACCGGTGTCGGAAAGACTGAACTTGCCAAGACTCTGGCTGAGTACCTGTACGAAAAGGAAAGCGCGATTGTCAGAATTGACATGAGCGAGTACATGGAAAGGTTTGCCGTCTCTCGCTTGGTCGGAGCCCCTCCCGGATACGTCGGTTACGATGAGGGCGGTCAGCTTACCGAGCAGGTTAGGCGCAACCCCTACTGTGTCGTGCTGCTGGACGAAATCGAAAAGGCTCACCCCGAAGTCTTCAACCTGCTTCTGCAGGTGATGGAAGACGGTCATCTGACCGACTCTCAGGGCCGCCACGTCGATTTCCGCAACACCATCATCATCATGACCAGCAACGTCGGCGTGAGGCCGATCGAGCTGGATAAGGGTCTCGGATTCCGCGAAATCAAGCAGGATCCCAACGATCCTAAGGTGTACGAAGCCATGAAGTCTCGAATGTTGGAAGAGATGAAGAAATCCTTCCGACCCGAGTTCCTCAACCGCGTGGATGAGGTCATTGTCTTCCAGCACCTGATGAAGGATGAGATTCTGGAGATTGCCGACATTTACCTCAAGAGGGTTAACGAGCAGGCTAAGGAACTTGGCATCTCGGTTGATCTGAGCGACGCGGTGAAGAACCTGCTCGTCGATAAGGGCTACGATCCTAACATGGGCGCCAGGCCTCTAAGAAGAGCCGTCCAGCGCTTCATCGAAGATCCCCTGAGCGAGCAGCTGCTCTCCAGCACCTTTATGCCAGGAGATGAAATTCTTGCTGATCTGGATGCAGACGGCACGATCATCTTCCACAGAAAGGATATTGGAGAACCGCCAAAACCTGAGCTCATCGAGAGCTAAAACAATTCGGCCCCTTGCAGTCAAAGCAAGGGGCCGAATTATTGATAAAGGGCTAGGTTCTTGAATTTAATTGGGTACGAACGAGCAGGGCTCGTGACCTGCATTAATCTCATATGTGCCTGCGGGGTCTGTCGGGAAGGGATCAATGTACTCTGGGGCTAAGTCTGTCGCTGTGGGGACATCAGTCGCCAGCTTGCCATTCTCCTGAATCCACTGCTCTTTGGCTCGGTCAATAACAGCACAGTTCTGCAGGCGAACCTTCTCCCAGGCTTCCTTTCGCACCTGCACCCAGCTTGGGATCGCGATGCCCAGCAGAATTCCAATGATCGCCACCACGATCATGATTTCAACAAGAGTGAATCCGCGTCTTTTCATAGTCCCCGTCAGAATCGTTCCCTAACCCAAGCCCGGAAAAATTACCAGGCTCACCGCCAATTCGTGATGACAAGCCAAAGCTTGCCAGAAGGTTAATGCCACGGGTCTAAAAAAGATCGAACAGCAGAATTGCCAGACTCAAGCAGAAACTGCTAAATAATCCACAGGCCTCAAATAGAACTCGTTAATGGCCGTATTGCTGATCATGGCGGAGGTCGCCATGTGCCGCTTCCAATGAGTTCTGGCTACCCTGCGGATCACCAAATCAATCTCCTCATGAGTGAAGCCATCTAAGTGAATTCTTTGCCGACTGAGACCGGCAAGATGTCGGCTGAGAATCTGGTCTGCCATGGCATAGCTGATCCCGAAATCCTTCTCATCCGTCTGCCCCTGCACAAGGTCGGCCGTCGGAGGCTTTGAAATCACGACTTCCGGAACTCCTAACTCCTTAGCCAAAGCCCAGACCTGAGTCTTGTACAGGTCGCCCAGGGGGTTGATGGGCGGAGAATCATCGGCGTGCCAGGTGTAGTAGCCAAAAAGCCGCTCAGTCTTGTTGCCCGTGCCTAAAGGAAGGCCACCAAGCTTTGCCGCCTGGTCGAAGAGGATGACTGCCCTGCTGCGAGCGCAGACGTTGCCAATGCGGGTGCCATCTGCATCATCCTCGTAGCCGCACAGGTATCCATCCACCATCTGAGTGATTTCTATCACCCGATTGGGGAGGCCGAGATCATCCACGATCAGACGAGCATGGTCTAGGCTGGCCTGGGAAGAAACCTTGTACGGCAAAAGAAAGACGTGAACGTTTTCTGGCCCAAAGGCTCGGGCCGCAAGATAGGTGGTGACAGCAGAATCGACTCCGCCGCTCAGGCCGATAACGGCTTTTGTCACCCGACGCTTTCTTGTCACCTCGTCACGCAGAAAGGCCACCAGCCAATCAGCTGTTAAGCCAGTGTTGAGGGTGAGCCACAGATCAGGGTCTGAACCAGCTGCCCTGACGAGGGAAAGCATTGACATAATGTTACCGCTGACTTCTACGAATTGGCGGGATGACTTAACGGACAAAATGAGTCCCATCCAGGCAACCTAAACCATATCATTCCGTCCTAACCAGTTAAGGGAGAAATGAACACCACTACTAAGGTCATTCTGGGAATTCTTGCGGCGTTGGCCGGCCTTTGGCTGGTTGGCCAGGTCATTGCCATCGTGAACTTTCTTCTGCCAGTTATTGTCGTGGCCGGAATCGGCTACGTTGTGTACAAGTTCAGCAAGGCAAAGGGACTTCCTGGATCTTCCAGAAAGCCTCTTCCCTAACGATGCCGCGATTTCTTTCCGACTGGTATTCTGAGCATCGAAATGGCGACCATTCATGAAATCGTAGAGGCGTGCCAGTTGGGAACCTCATCTGTGATGGTTGCCAGGATGAGATCTGGCTGGGCTGTGCTGGGCGAGACTCAAATTACTCCCGGCTACTGCCTCCTGCTCCCCGATCCCGTTGTCGGCAGCCTGAACGATCTGAAAGGCGAAATGCGCCAGGATTTTTTGAGGGACATGGCTCGATTGGGCGACGCGGTCCTTGCCTGCACTGACGCCAAGAGAATCAACTACGAGATTCTTGGCAACGTCGAGCCGGTGCTCCACGCGCACATCATTCCTCGATACGCCGATGAAGAAGAGCCGCTGGTTCGTCAGCCCGTTTGGCTTCATGACTGGGAAAAGGCTCCGAAGTTTGATTCAGTGGAGCATGGTCAGTTAAGGCTTCAGATCGCAGAGAAGCTTAAGACTCTTCCTCAGTAAGCTCGTTTAGGCTTTTAAAGTCCCCCATTGCTAAGGCAATGGGGGATTTTTCTTGTCAGGGTCACTCGAATCTGCTTTGAGGCATCTAGCAGCCCTTTATTCGAAATCTAGCCAGCCCTTGGCGACAATATCTTTAATCTGGTCTGCCCAGTCGGTGATATCTACCGTGACTCCCGTGTAGGTGCCCACACCATCTTCCTGGAGAATGTCGCAGGTAAGCAGGTCAAGCATGTATCGCGTACCCTCTTCGCAATTCATTCCGTAAGTCAAAGCGAGTCTATGAACGCCTTTTTCAAAGGGTTTAAAAAGAGGAATGTTGCGAACAACGAATTCTGGAAGAATCAGATCAAAGAAGTTAACTTCTCCGGCTGTCCATTGTTCAGGTGTCGTTCCGGTAGACCTGACGCCATCTGATATAAAGTGCTTGCGCCACGAAGCACCATATTCACCTGAGTGAATGATGACCTTGTTGCTGACCGAGAGATCATTCAGCGTTTCTAGCATTTCCATGCGCTTAATCATCTGAGCCACTTTGCGATCTGTGTTCGCAATCGTGTTTCGCAGAAACTCAGCCTGCTTCTCAGTGAGCTCTCGCAGCCGGGCATTCTCTGCTAAGACGTCGGAGAGACCTCGCTCCAAACCCTGGTCATCACTGACGGCTCCCGAACGTTCCTCTTCCAAGACATTAAAATCTGCCTTTAACGAACCCATCAGCCAAGTCGCAACTGCCTCTGTTCTACTGGTGGCATCCAGCGCGACCCGAATGTCTCTCCAATGACTCTTGACCGTGCCTATCCCAACCCCTAAAAAAGTGGCAATTTCTTTATCTGTACTGCCTTGAGCCGCCATTTCGAGAATCTCTCTCTTCTTTCCCTTGATCTCCTGCAGCATCTAACTCCCCTGTTCGATCACTATCATGACCTTTACACGGATAAGCAGACACTTCCTTCCGACAGCTCAGGTTTCTTGAATGATGCTTGAACTAAAAAATGAGAATAATGTAGGACTCATTAGGGTATCAAGGGCCAATCATGGTCGTCTCGCTAGTTGCCACCGCCTTGGCTGCCGGAGCCCTTATGTCATCAGCCCCCGAATCACTTGATCCTCAGTTGGAACTCTTCCGCCCCTTTCTTGGCAAAACGTGGAAGGGCACCTTTGCCAACTCAACTCCAGAAAAGCCCATGATCGATGTGGCTCGCTACGAGAGGGCCATGAATGGCAAGGCCGTGCGGGTGATGCATTCGGTCAACAATGGCGACTACGGCGGGGAGACTCTGATTTATTGGAATGCCGAAGCCAAGAAGATCGCCTACTTCTACCTGACAACTGCTGGGTTCAGAACCGAAGGATTCCTAACTCCCGAGAAAAATGGCTTTTCCGCTCTGGAAGAAGTGAAGGGCAATGCCAACGGCATCACCCAGGTGAGGAGCACATCGAAGATGACAGGCCCCGGCAAATACAAGGTAGTGGCCGAGTACCTTCAGGATGGCAAATGGGTTCCGGGTAGAGAAACCGATTACGTTGAGGATTCGAAAGCCAAAGTGATCTTCAAGTAGCACTGACCAAGCTGAGGAGTTCACCAAGATCTAGCGGGAGAGTCACCATCTCAAGCTCTCCCTGCTCATCCTTCGGCCAATCAGATTCAGGACGATCCCAGTAAAGTTCCAGACCGTTGCCGTCAGGGTCAGTCAGATAAATGGCCTGACTGACACCATGATCGCTGGCCCCATCGATAGGATATTGATGCACGACAAGGCTCAGGAGTGCTTTCGCCAAGTCTTCCCTTGTCGGATACAGAATTGCCGCGTGAAAAAGTCCAGTCGCTCCTGGCGCGGGTGGCTTGCCTCCCCGACTCGTCCAGGTGTTCAATCCAATGTGATGGTGGTAGCCCCCAGCAGACAGAAAAGCAGCAGACTTGCCGTATCTCTGAGTGACATCAAAACCAAGCACGTTCTGATAAAACCCAATCGCCCTTTCTAAGTCGGCCACCTTTAGGTGAACATGACCGATTCTTGCTTCTGGGCTGATTTTGTGCGTCGATTCTGATGCTGTTTCCATAGTCATAGTTACGCCAGACCCTTGGATTGATGACTTGGGTCCAGGCTAAGTACCTTCAAGTCCCGAGGCCCTAACCTCTCCTGTGCCCAAGGTGAGAAGGAAAGGCTCAATGCTCAGCCAAAACTATCCGAACACTCTCGCACTCGGTCTCGTTTACTTCCACATCATGGCTGGGTTTTTGGCCATGTTTGCCGGGCTGGTCCCCTGGTTCACACCTAAGGGCGGACGAAGTCACAGGGTCTATGGAATCGTTTTTGTGATCTCCATGGGGTTGGCCAGCCTTACCGGAATCCCTCTTGGGCTCATTTTTGGTCACGCCTATCAAATCATCCTGAGTCTCTTCGGACTTTCCACCGCTCTTGCCGGATGGGCGATGGCAAGAGAATCGTTAAGTGGTCTGCGGGGGCTGGCTCAGTGGCTGAGCGCAGGACTAGCGGCTGTTGCCCTGGTGGTAACCATTGCCTTCCCTGGCCTCTACTCAGGGGTTCAGGGCTCGGTCATTCTCATCTACTCCTCCTGGATCATTCTTGCCACCTTGGCGACCTTGATGGTCAAAGGAGACCAGAAGCGGCTTGTTCAGCACTTCATCCTCACAACAACGGCTCTGGTGCTTGCTTGGGCGGCTTACTTCAACACCCAGCTTCACCGCTTTACCGACGCCGCCATCATGCAGGATGTCAAGATGGCCATCCCCCTCATGGTCGCCCTTCTCCCGATCATAGTCATGGCCGTAAAGTGGAGCAAGCCACAGCCTGGGGCGGTCGATTCCGCCGAATCTCCTTGGAAGGAGCAGTTCAAGGTGGTCTCAAAGGGCGAAGGGGTCAGTCTGCTGCTGCTCCTGTTTGTCGCGGTTCCTTTGAAGCGACTGGCGGATTACGAAGTCCTCGTTACGGTTCTTGGACCAATCCACGGCACCCTGACCATGGTCTATGGGGTCCTGACTCTTCTTCTCTGGAGGGTGAATGAGGTCAACCTGAAGCAAGGATTCATCCTTCTCGCCTGCTCACTCATCCCCTTCGGGTGGCTGCTGGCAGAGAGAGTCTTGGCAAGGGCAGAAAAGGCCACGACTTAGAGCTTTTCGAGAATCTTTAGCCAACTCTTTGATTGTTCATGCAGAGGCTTTCCTCTCAAAGTCTTTGCCTGAGCAGGCATCCACTTCGCCAAGGTATCGCAGAGCCTCTTAATCGATGAATCATCCTTTGCAGCTTCAGGATCCTTTAAAATCTTAAGAAGCAAGGGGCGATATTCGGCTTGATAGTTCCCCAAGTCTGCAAGGCAAAAGAACCTCGCCTCATTCGTCCGGGCGGAGGAGGCCGCTTTCAAGATCGCCATCCCCCTTTGTGGGTTTCCGTGATGCCTAGCAATGGCCAGATCTGAACCAACTGCCTTCTCTGCCAGATCCATGGTTTCGCCGGTAAAGTTCACTGGCCACTTGGGGACCTGAGAGGCTAGGGTCTTCATCCTGACTTCTTGTCCCAAATCTCCTGCCAGCCAAGCAAACATGCTGAAGCTCATACGTCTGGTCAGAATTCCTTCCCTCTTCTCTCTGGCTACCGCGGCCGCTCGGAGCTCTGGGTTCATTCGGTCGGCAGGATCAAGGGTTGCAATCAGATGAGTCAGGTTCCAAAGTGATTCATCTTCTGCAGAATCCACCAATTCAACCGCTCTAACCCAAGGAGAGGCGGAAGCTGAAACCTGTTTTGGATCTTCGGCAAAAGCTGCAAAGACAGAAAACTCATCGTCCTCGTACGCCTGTAGAGATGTTTCAAAAAGATTAAGGGCTCCTCGTGATCCTGTAACTCTAGTTCCAGGCGCAGTAATGATGTCCAGCTTGCCATCACGGATCTTCTGACCGAGCACGATCATTTGTCCGCCTGGTTCGGGCCAAGCCATAACTCCGAAACCAGGCTCGCGAAGAAGCTCATAGGAAGCTAAGGGCGAGGGCGGCTTTGAGTGCCTGCCATTCCAGAGTCTGACTATCTCGAATCCCCATTTTGGAGCAGTGTCTCTATAAATCGGCAAAGAGAAAGATCCGTGAAACATCAAGGTGTGTCCGGCACCATTTCTCCCCTTTGCACCAATGCTCCACACATAGGGGTAGAGAAACGCGCCTCCCGAGCCAGCGTCGCGAGAATTAATCAAGTCTCGCGGCGTTCTTTTTGGCGGACTTGCCACAGTCACTTCCAGACTTGTGAGCCGACTCAATGCACCTTTCGGCCACTTTGATGCGGAGGAGTACTCGAAGACTATTCCTTCCGGCGGCCCGGAATCTACTTCATCAATAGCTGGGTAACTGCCATTAAGGCAGAGCAGAAGAACAACACTAAGTGCCAGCACAAATAGAGTGACGATTCACGATGCATAATGTTACTGGACGGCAGAACTATCCCTTTCTTTTATGTGCCGCCAGTTTCAATCCGCTCGACCTTGCCATTTTTGAGATAGAAGATGGCCATATGGTTTAACTTCATCCAAGTGACTATCTCGTCGGAATCTACTTCTGGCCAAACTGGACCCCAAATCCCAACAGGCAAGCTCTTCCCTTCGCCGACATGGTCTTCCCTTTTGTAAACGGAAACCTTTGTGGCTTCGAGGTCGAATTGCTGCCGCAATGGGGCTGAACTCATCAAGGTGGACTTATCCACCCCGCACATTTCAGCCGCCTTCCCGTAATCAGGAGTCCCAAACTTCATCACAAGAAAGACAAAAGTGATTAAGGAGGAAAACATCAAAATGATTTGAAGCCAAGTTTCCAAAGGAGTCTGCTTATGCTGCAGTAGATCTTTCATTGGTCCAGCTACCTCCTTAGTCTCGCAATCTTCGTAACCTTCCCGTCATTAACATACAGGATGGCCATTGAAATAGCTCCTTCTTTAACAATGACTCCGTCGGCATCGGTTTTTTCCAATTCTGGCTTCCAACCCTCAGCAGCCAGTTTTGTTGTTCTAAGAGATTCAACTTCTGCCTGCTTATACAGCCTTTCACCCTTCAAATTGGCTAGAGCAGTTGTTGTTGGCTGGCCACAAAGGCGGCTGATTTGACCCATGTTGACCTGAAGGTTCTCATGCCAAAAATAGACATTAAAAGTCATCGAGGCCGTGATGAGGAAAATCAGAACTCCTAGAGAAGTTTTTGAGGCCGTGCGTTCTTGAGCTTGCTTCATAATTTCACCAAAGCCAAAGAGGAGATCTTCAGCGTCCCGGGCTCAGCCCCTCGATGAACTGAGATAAAGAAGTCTGGTCACCGAAAGCAATGTAAGGGATATTGCTTACAGGACCAGCTTTCCAAGCACTCCAGCAAACTTCTGATTCAGGGTGTTCGGTCATTATCCCAGGTCGTCGAGATTTTCTTTATCCGGTTTATCTGATGTGAAAGTACCTGACTTGATCTAGGTACGAAGATAGTTCACCACGCTTTTTCAAGCGAAACCGACCAGCAACAAGTTACGATTGAGGTTTATGCACACTGTGCTTCTTTTTGCTTCAATCGCCACCGGGCAAGCCACTTCCCCGCCCGAAGTAAGGGGGACGTGGCTGACCACCACCGCCAACAACGCCATCAGCTCGCCAGCCAAGACAGAAGAAACCATGAAGACCCTGCGCAGCATGGGGCTCAACACGGTTTATGTCGAGGTGTGGAAAGACGGCTACACCGAATTCCCTTCTCAAGTCATGGATCGATTGATCGGGGTTCCTCTCAAGGTGAATCCTTCACCGGGAGGGGTTGTTCAGCGTGATCTGCTGGACGAGACCATGATTCAAGCCCACCGCAATGAAATGATTTACATTGCGTGGTTTGAGTACGGATTTATGGCTGCCAGTGCCGGAACCCAAAACCACCTTCGCCGCAGAAAAGACTGGCTGAGCCTTGATAAAGACGGCAATGAAGTCGCTAAAAATGGCTTCGTCTGGCTGAACCCTCTCCACCCTGACGCTCAGGATCTCCTCTTGGGAATCGTGAAAGAAGCCATCATCAAGTACGATCTGGATGGCATTCAGCTGGATGACCGCATTGTCTGGCCCTTCATTGATATGGGCTACGACGACTTCACCAAAAAGCTTTACGCCAAAGAAAACAATGGCGCCCAGGTTCCTCTCGATCCCCGAGAGCCGAATTGGGTGGCATGGAGACAGAAGAAGGTCGAAGAATTTTCAAAGAGATTTGTGCGAGAAGTCAGAGAAGTCGCTGGGCCTGACTTTATCATCTCACTCTCTCCCGGCCCTCACCCTTGGGCACTGGAGAACTACCTTATCGACTGGCCAGCCTGGAGCAGGTGGACAGACAACCCCACTTGGGACGAGTACATCCCTCAGGTCTACCGCATGAACTATGCAGCCTACGAAGCTGAGTGGCGTAGACAGGTGGGCCACATGGGGGCTCGCAACAAAGACATGATCGCCGGAATCAGGCTGACCGGAGACGGGCCAGATTCTCCCCGCGAGACCATAGCCAAGCACGCAGAATTAACTCGCGAAACCAAGAGCATGGGCCATTGCTGGTGGTACAGCAAAGGAGTCCTTGAAGTCTTCCCAGACGAGATTTCAAAGCTCTACGATGTGGCCAATAAAGGACAGGCTCCTCATCCCAGATTCGGTGCCGGCTGGAGGCCGAAGCCCACGGTCTTGACGAAGCAGGCGGATGGACAATGGAGTGTCGATGCAAAGAAAGGCAGGTACCGAGTCATCGGCAAATTTGGTGATTCCTGGAAGGAGATTGAGACGCTGAATTTGATCCGAGACCGCAGAGTCACTGTCTCCGCCCCTGGCGCCAGCCAGGTTGAGCTTCTGGTTCGGCGAAGAATCTAACATAATCAATCTTAGTGAACATTAAGGGCCTGGTAACCGGTGCCGGCCGCCTGGCGTGGTGGGGGACGAAGAAGCTTGATGAAACATTCAACGCTCCCCCATCACGCTGGGAAAGGTTCACTGGTTCTGGGCAGGTCTTGGTTTTTATTCATGGCCTGCTGAGTGAAGGTGAACGGGCCTGGAGCAGCAAAGAGGCCGACTGGATTGACCTGGTGGCCGGAGACCAGCAGTTGGCAGATTTTGATATCTTTCTGGCCGAGTGGTATTCAACGCTGCTGTCAGGTGAGACAGATATTCTCAAGAGTGCCGATTCCCTTGCTCACGATCTTTCTCGACAAGTCAATGGTCATCTTCCTGTCATTGAGGCTGACCATATTGTTTTCATCTGCCATTCAATGGGAGGCTTGGTGGCAAGGCAGGCGCTGGTACGTCGGCCAGATATCTTTGGCGGAAAGAAGGTGACGATCCTCTCTTTTGGAACTCCAGCAAAAGGGGTGAGCCTGGCCGTGAGGCTGGAAAGAGTCGCCCAGGCAGCTGGGCACCACCAAGTCTTGACTCTCAAGTCTGGCAGTCCAATTCTTATGGCTCTGCATGATGACTTCGCGGAGCTTGTGCAGCGTTCTGAAGGGAGAATCAGGGGTGCCGAGTATGTGGAGAGCCATTTGGTAGCCCCCCGATACAAGCTGGTTCGCCTGCTCGATAGCCACCTCATCCGTCCTAAACCGCTGGTTGGGATGAATTCTCAAGGCGGTTATTTCGGCCAGCCTGTTCTGCTAAACGGAACGGACCACCGAAGCATCAGCCGCCCGGACAGCATCACCCACCCAAGTCATCAGGCTCTAAGGAGCTTCTTGTCAAAACAATTAGCCGCTGCTCAGGAAGAAGGCTAGAGGAATCAAGACAGACTTCTTGGTAACCTAGGGTCGTGGTTCCTCTGCTTCTTGCGGCCGCCTGCATCATGGATTCTCCTCAGCAAGCTTCGTATCTCCCCGGCCCAGAGCTGAACCTCAACCTGACGGCACCCATCTCAACTTGGGATGAGGGCATTCCTCTTGGAAACGGGCTCTTAGGTGGACTCCTTTGGGGAGGTGGAAACACCCTCAATGTCTCGCTTGACCGAGGCGATCTGTGGGATGAGAGACCGGCCAAGGGAATGCAGTGGGAAAAGTTCACCTACAAAAACCTGGTCGAGTTTGTTAAAAAGAAGGATCGTGCCTCGATTGATGACATCTTCGAGCGGGCTTACAATGACTCTCATCCCTCAAAACTGCCTGCTGGACGGATGGTGCTGGAACTCGGCAAGCGAGAGATCAAGTCATTTCATCTCAACTTGGCTGAGGCAGAAGGGCAAGCCAAGTTTTCTGATGAAACCACCCTCACCGCCCTTTGGAGTGCTGAATTCAAAGCTGGAATCTTGACGATTCCCGGTCAAGAGTCTGTGACAGTCAAGTTGATGACTCCGTCAATGGTCGCCATGAAGGGAGCCACGGACACTGGTCCGGACAGTCACGGGGTTGGAAAACTCGGCTACCCAAAGGCGGTGTTTGGTGAAGAAGCAAATCTGCCTTGGTACGAACAGACTGCTGCCGATGGCCTGCGTTATGTCGTAGCCGCAGGAAAAGCCCAGGCTGATCAAGGTGTCAGAGTCGCTGTTACTGTCACTTCAACCCTCGATGGCCCTGATCCTTTGAAGATAGCCAAGAACCGCATTGCAGCTGCTCTTAAGCAGAAAAAGGAGAAGATCGAGGCTCCCCACCGCAAGTGGTGGAAGAGCTTTTGGCAGGAGTCCAAGGTTCAAATCCCAGACCAAAAAATTCTAAGCCACTACTACCTGGTTCGGTATTTTTACGGGGCTGCCAGCAGAATCGGCTCTCCGCCCATGCCGCTTCAAGGAGTCTGGACCGCTGACGCAGGCACTCTTCCGCCATGGAAGGGCGACTACCACAATGACCTGAACACTCAGATGACCTACATGGGTTATCAAACAGCAGGACAGTTTGATTCAGGCCTTTCTTACATAAACTTTCTATGGGATCGACGTGACAGGTTTCGCCGATTTGCCAAGGAGTTTTATGGCACCAAGGGCCTCTCGACTCCTGGCGTCATGACTCTGGCCGGGGAGCCCTTGGCTGGCTGGGTTCAGTACAGCCTCTCGCCCACCATGACAGCCTGGAGCGCCCACCTCTTTTATCTGCACTGGCGCTACACCAACGATGATAAATTCCTTAGGACCCGCGCCTACCCATGGTGCCGAGAAGCTGCACTCTGCATCGAAGAGCTGCTCACCGAAGATGAATCGGGCCAACTTGTGCTGCCCACGTCTTCCTCGCCAGAAATCTTCGATAACTCCGACCGAGCTTGGCTGAAGCCGAACAGCAACTACGACCTGATGAGCATGCGAATGCTCTTTCTCAGCTTGGTCGAAATGGCAGAGGCGGTGGGAGACAAAACGGATGCAGCAAAGTGGCAGACACTCTCTGACAAATTGGGCGACTACCATGTGCGGCCGGACGGCACCCTGAAGTTGAACGAGGTTGAAGACCTGCCTGAACCTCATAGGCACCTCTCCAATCTCATGGGGATTCACCCCTTCAATCTCATCACTTCTGAAGGTTCATCGACCGACCGGAGGATAATTGCGAAGTCGCTTGAAGATTGGAAGAAGCAGGGGACGGGCGCCTGGGTGGGTTACTCTTTCTCTTGGATGTCTGCTCTTAAGGCAAGGGTCGGCGACACGGAAGAAGCCCATCGACTCCTCAAGATCTTCACGGATGCCTTCATCCTCCGCAACGGCTTTCATGCCAACGGAGACCAATCCGGAAAGGGATATTCGGGTTTCCGATACCGCCCCTTCACGCTTGAGGGCAACTTCCTGGCTATGCACGCCCTCAACGAAATGCTTCTGCAAAGCTGGAGCCCAACGCCAGGAAAGCTGGATAGTGAAGTCATAAGAATCTTCCCCACCATTCCTGAATCTTGGCCAGATGTCTCTTTTGAAAACCTTCGGGCCGAGGGTGGCTACAAGGTCTCTGCCCAGAGGTCTGGAGGAAAGACTGTTTGGTTCGAAATCACCTCAGAAAGAGGTGGAGAGTTGAGAATCAAGAACACCTTCTCGGGTCCGATTAAATGGTCCAAGCCCGGCGTGAGCTTAAAAGGATCAAACTATGAGATCCAGCTCAAGCCAGGCGAAAAGCTCTCCGGTTCCCTGCAGTAACGCGAGAACCGGAGAGAAATACCTCAGCCTCTCGGTTTTGGAATCAGGCGATCAAGACCTTCAATTCGGCGGCGCTCGCTTGCTTCCTGAGCTGGCGAATACCAAACCATGCGGCTTCCACGGTTTGCCATCGGACGGAATTCCCAGGCCTTGAAAGTGCTTCCTTCGAAGGTGAGGGTGTAGACAGCGGAAGCAGCCGGCCTGGGAGAGATAAAGTTGCCCGTGGAGTAGAGGATCGGCTTGCCACGATAGAGTTCCTTGCCCTGCAGAACATGGGGGTGCGCTCCAAAAACGGCATCAGCTCCGGCATCAATCAGAGCCCGGCCAAGCTGGAACTGCCAATCTCGTGGCTTATTCTGTTTTTCAATGCCCCAATGTGGGGCAACAATCAGGAAATCGCATTTGCGCTTTGCATTAGAGATTCTTCGCTGAATCTCTGCCTTCGCCTTCGGCCCCATACTGCCTTCGAATCTAAAAACGGCGATGCCAGGAGAACCATCTTTGGCTGGCCAGCAGGCATTCAAACCAGCGCTGCCGACAAATGCCAAAGCAGAAATCATCCCTACCCGAAAGCCACTCTTCGTCCTAAAAACGGCAACATCCTCTGAAGCAGCCTTGTTGGCTCCGCCGCCAGAATGCTTGATTCCGGCTTTGTCCAGCAGATCCATTGTCTGCTTCAATCCTTCCCATCCGAAATCCATGCCATGGTTGTTGGCAAGAGAAAGCAGATCGAATCCCATGTCTTTCAAATGGGTGATGTGGCCAGGATCTGCTTTGAGAATAAACTGATTGCGGGCCCTCACTTCAGCCGCGCTCTTGTAAGGCGTGGCTTTTGTTGAAGTGGTGAGGGGAATTTCTAGGTTCGCGTAGGCAACGTCCGCTCGGCGAAAGGTATCAGCCACTGCACCCGGCCAATCAACTTTGGGGCTGATTCGGTACAGCATAATGTCGCCGCCCACAGCCAGAGTCCATTTGGGAGAGGCGGCAGTTCCCGAACCAAGAATCGCTGAAGCCAAAGCGGCAGAGATCATATCTTTCGTTAAAGACGGTTAGACCCTGGCCGAAGACTCTGGCTTGACTACAGTTCGGGACATGACCGCTCTTTGAGAGGAAAGAAGCCTTTGGGTGGTCACCGGCGGAACCCCATCAACACCTCCTGTCTTTGCCAAGACCTTCGATTCAAAAGATGAGCATTCCCATACAAGCTTATCGCCCTGAATCTTTTCGCTTGTGATGAGCATGCTGCCTTGAACTGTAAAGCAGGAAGTAAAGCCAGAGCCGTTCCAAAAGGCATCAAGCTTAATGCCATTCTGCTCGTCAATCTGCCAATGACCCTTAACGGCGTTAACAGGCAGAAGCTTATAGTTTCTGGGTGGCTGACCAGGATAGATAAGCTGATAGCTGTAGCCCTCGGTCCCCTTGATGGGGGCAATATTCAGCTTCATTAAGACTTCCATTGGGCTGGCTCCGCCCGGTCGAATGATCTCGAGACTTCCCTGCCAGCTGCCCACCAGATCTGAAACCTTGACGACTGGCTGAACTAGGGTTCCGGCAAGAAGAAGCGAAGCAATCATGATGTTTTGAGTGTATCTAAGCAGCAGCAGAAATCCCCTGCAGATTAACCAGCTAGGGCCTAGTTGAAGCCTAGTCTTATGGCAGCGATGGATCAGGAGGGCTGAGGGCTTGATGCTAGAATCGCCAAGTTGAGGCCGAATGAATTCGGTCCTCCTTTTTCGGAAGGGTCTGATCCTACAGAGTTGAGGGTCGTAAAGGGCCTTTGCTCATTGGCCAAGCGTTCTCTTTGCCGCGCCTAGTGTTACGGCGCATCTAAACGCACGCTTATGGGTTCCGCGTGTGGGAGAACAACCAAAGAGCACTATGCCCAAAAAGAAAATCACTGGCGATGCTGCGCCAATGCGTAAAAAAGCAGCTTTCTCACCCGACTTCAAAGCCAAAAAGCCTTCTGCTGGTGGTGGTGGATTCAAACCCTACAAGGATAAGCCACGAGGCCCCTGGCAGGGCGGAAGCGAGAAACCTCGATTCAACGCCCCCAACAACCCAGAACCCACGGTGGTTGAAGAGACTCGATTCTCAGAGCTTGGCCTGAACGCCAACACTCTCAAAGCAATTTCTGACCTCGGGTTCGAAACGGCTACTCCTATTCAGGCTCTAGCCATTCCTGTTCTTCTGACTGGATGCGACCTGATCGGACTCGCCCAAACAGGCACAGGCAAAACCGCCGCCTTCGGCCTACCATTGCTTGAGAAGATCGACCCTACCAACCACACAACTCAGGCTCTGATTCTCGCCCCAACTCGAGAGCTGGCCGTGCAGGTGGCTAAGGGTATTCATGACTTTGCCAAGTACGCTGGGATCAGAGTTGTTCCTGTCTACGGTGGCCAGCCCATCGACAGACAGTTCCGAGCTCTTCGCAACGGAGCCCATGTCGTTGTCGGCACGCCCGGTCGAGTTCTGGACCACCTTCGCCGTGGATCGCTCAACCTCGAGAACGTCAAATTCAGCGTTCTGGATGAAGCCGATGAAATGATGGCCCTTGGATTCACCGAGGACATGGAAGCTATCCTTTCCGAGCTTCCTGAAACTCGTCAGCTGGCCTTCTTCTCTGCCACCATGGCCCCGAGGGTTCTGCAGATCACCAGCAAGTTTCTGCGAGAGCCAAAGACGATTGAGATCGTTGCCAAGCAGAGGACCCTGGAAACTACCAACCAGACTTACTACGAAGTCCCTCCAGGAAAGAAGCAGGAAGCTTTGGCCCGAGTGCTTGACATGGAGACGCCCGGTTCAACGATCGTCTTCTGCCGAACCAGGCTTGAAACTGCTGAACTCAGCGATTCGCTTCAGCTCCGTGGCTACAGTGCCGAGCCCATCCATGGCGACATGAACCAGATGGAGCGAGAGCGAGTTTTGAGACGATTTAGAGAGGGCCATGCCGAACTCTTGATCGCCACAGATGTTGCGGCTCGTGGCTTGGATATTGACCATGTCACCCACGTCATCAACTACGACGTGCCCTACGACGTGGAGCAGTACATTCACCGAATCGGCCGAACTGGTCGAGCCGGCCGCACTGGCGACGCGATCACCTTGGTCTATGCCCGCGAAAGACGTCAGCTTGCCAACATCGAAAGAATGATCGGTTCGAAGATTCAGCCGGCCAGAATTCCGACCGTTGCCGATATCGCCTTCCGACGCCGCGAAGCCTTCTTGGAATCAATCCACGAGACCTTGACTTCCGGCGAATACGAGGACATGCTGCCCGCCGCTGGCGAGCTTTCTCAGCACTTTGATGCCCTTGAAGTGGCCGCCGCCGCCCTCAAAATGCTCTGGAAAGAGCGACATCAGGGTGAGCCGAAGGAGATGCAGGAAGAAAACGCCTTCGCTGACTTTGACCAGCCAGAAACCGGCATGGTAAGAATCTTTGTTGGCATTGGCCGACAGGAAGGACTCCGGCCTGGAGACCTGGTTGGCGCCATCGCCAATGAAGCCGGCCTGGACAGCCGTCAGATCGGCGTGATTGAGGTTCTTGACCGAACTTCCTTCGTCGAGGTTCCAGAGAGCGAAGGCCATAGGGTCGTCGAAATCTTGGGCAACACCCGAATCCGGAACCGACAGGTTAAGGTTCAGCTGGCTCAACCTGCTTTCGGAGGAAATCGAGATGAGTCACGAGGCCGAGAGAGAGGTCCGAGGCCAGATCGAGACCAGATTCCTTTGGAACAAAACGGCGGATTTAAGAAGCCGAAAAAGAAGAAGCAGGGCTGGTAGAAAACCTAGCCTATAAACGACAAAACCCTCTGGAATGCACTTCCCGAGGGTTTTGTCATTTTGACCCCTGGCGTTGGTCATACTCTGTTCCAAGCAGCCGGTATGAGCAGCGCGGACCTTTACCTTGTCATAAGCGAAGATGGATCTCAGCGGGGTCCGGCTACGGTTCAAGTCCTGAAAGAATGGATGGTCCAGGGTGCTATTCAGCCCCAAACCCAGCTCAAAAGCGTCGCAACCGGCGAGACTATTCTGGCCTCGGAGCTGCAGGGCATCTACACAGTTCAAGCTCCACCGAGTGTAACATCGCCGCCCCTAGTTGCACCCCAGGCCGCTTACCCAAGAGAGTCGCCTCAAAAACAAGCCGAAGCCTATGGCGCCCTTGACATGCTTGTCCCTGTGAGGGCAGACATATTCGCTGTTGCCGCTGGTTACTTTGGGCTCTTCTCACTCGTCGTGATCGGAGCCCCCTTCGCACTACTCTTCGGCGTGATCGCTTTGCGCAGAATCAAGCAGAATCCGAACCGAACTGGCAAGGGCCGAGCCTGGTTCGGCATCATCATGGGGAGCCTTGTCCTCATTCTGCTCGGCTTCGCCCTTGTGGCATCTATGATGGGACGGAACTAAGGAGAACTACCACTCCTCAGGTCCACGCCACAGCTCCCAAATGTGCTTCTCTTCCCACATCTCATCTGGCGCTAATCCAGCAGCCATAAGAGCTGTGTAAATCTGTCCGACATGGTAGCCCTCGTGCCACACCATGTGTTGAATGAAGAGCAGAGCGTTATCGTAGGGGCCAAACTTTCCACCCTGGTTCAGGCCGGTTTCTGCCGCATCTCTTACTGCTTTGGCGCTGACAGCAAGCTGACTTCTAATCTCATTGAGGTCTTGAATAGGAACGTGCTTCCCTTCGACTTCCATGTAGACATCACCCAACCGGGCCTGATGCTCTTTCGATACGGCGCCTAGCCACCAGTAACGAACCTCATGAATGTGGCAAAGCTGCTGGTCAAGCGGCATGCAGGCGGCATTTGGTTTAAAACCCCGATTGTCTTCGGTCACAAGCTCGGCAACACTCCCCACCATGCTCACCTGCCTATCCCACGAATCAAGAAGCTGATCGATCATGCCAGCAACTTTACCCATCATGTGTCTACTAATACTAGCGCCGCTTGATAAGACCACGGCAGATAGAAAAAATGGCTCATAAGCCACTCTCCGACGCTTTGCTTCACGTCTACTTGTAAAAGCGAAGAGGGGAAAATGAAAAACGACAGGCTCATTTGAACCTGTCGAAAATCTTGGTGCCCAGGAAAGGACTCGAACCTTCACTCCCTTGCGAGAACTAGTACCTGAAACTAGCGCGTCTACCAATTCCGCCACCTGGGCAGGTGCAGAATCAGATTATAGCATGGCGGGTCTCTGCCTGCCTGCTCGGTGCCTAGAGGACTAGGACGCTCTGACGATCCTCTGTCGCACCCACCCCACAACAAACCGAAATCCAAAACCATCCTGCCCCCAAATCATCAACTTCTGGTGCCAGATTCAAGCCTAGGCTTAGAAAATCGCATCAGCGGTCACTTTCACAGGTCAGGTACAAGGCTTAGCCGACAATCAGCAATTTTAGTCATGGCCGCCCCTTGATAAGGCCACCCACAAGGCATGAGCCAGCTTCGTGCAGACAATCAATTCTTCAGGCGATACTACAGAAAGAATGCCCCACGCCCTGCAAGAGCTGGAAAATGAAGCGATTCATGTAATTCGCGAGTGTGCTGGCACGCTTGAAAGGGCGGCGATCCTCTTCTCTGGCGGCAAGGATTCCGTCGTCGTGGCACAGCTAGCCATCAGGGCTTTTCATCCTGCCCCTTGCCCCTTTCCCCTTCTGCACATAGACACTGGTCACAACTTTATTGAAACTTTAGAATTCAGAGATCAGTTTGCTGAGCGAACGGGTCTACAGCTCATTGTCAAAAGAGTCCAAGACTCTATAGATCGCGGTACGGCCAAGGAAGAACAGGGTCCGCAGCCGAGCCGCAACGCCATCCAGTCCGTTACTCTGTTAGAGGCGATAAAGGAGTTAAAGCTCGATGCCTGCCTTGGTGGAGCAAGACGTGACGAGGAAAAGGCGAGAGCCAAAGAGCGATTCTTCTCTCATAGATCCACTTTTGGCAACTGGAGCCCGAAAACCCAAAGGCCCGAAGTCTGGGAACAGTACAACACCCGCAAGAATCACGGAGAAAACTTCAGGGTCTTCCCTATCAGCAACTGGACAGAAGAAGACGTCTACGCCTACATCAAGCAGCATCAGCTTCCTTTGCCAAGCCTATACTTTGCCCACATAAGAGATCTTGTGAAGAGAGATGGAGTTCTGATGGCCAAGACTCCCTGGCTGGCTGATCTGCCTGGCGATGAACCCTGCACAAAGCAGGTGAGGTTTAGAACCGTCGGCGATGCCACGTGCACGGGAGCCATAGAGAGCTCAGCTGAAACACTCGACCAAGTGATTGCCGAAGTCAAAACCTTCAAACTCTCCGAAAGAAGCACAAGAGCGGATGACCGCCGAGGCGATGCGGCCATGGAGAGAAGAAAGAAGGAGGGCTACTTCTGATGGCTTTCCAGGAGAGTCAACTGGATCTGCGCCCCTTGGTGAGAATCACCACGGCTGGAAGCGTGGATGACGGCAAAAGCACTCTCATTGGGCGGCTGCTTTACGAAACAGATTCACTCAAGGAAGATCAGCTTTCAGCCTTGATTGAGGCCAGCCGAGCCACAGGCGAAGAGGGACTTAACCTCGCCCTGCTCACCGATGGTCTAACCGATGAGCGATCTCAGAAAATCACTATCGATGTCGCTTATCGTCACTTTGCGACGGCGAAGCGACGCTACCTTCTTGCTGATTCGCCTGGTCATGCGCAGTACACGCGCAACATGTTCACTGGGGTTTCACGGGCAGACGCTGCGATCATCCTTACAGATGCCAGCAGGGGCTTAACCGAACAGTCTCACCGGCATCTGCTCCTCGCTTCCCTGCTCAAGGTTCCTCATGTTATTGTTGCAGTCAACAAAATGGATGCCGTCGGCTGGCAGGAAGATGCCTATCTTTCAATTGCAGCAAGCATCGAAGCCTTCACCAAAAAGCTAGTCATCCCCCACCTCAGCCTGATTCCCATTTCGGCCTTAACCGGAGAAAATGTGACGAGAGGCACAAACCAGATGCCCTGGTTCAAAGGTTCATCTCTGCTTGACTCGATTGAGAGCTTAGTCCTGGATACAAGAAAGGATTCTCACGAGTTTCGCTTCCCTGTTCAAACCGTTGTGCGACCCAATTCTGCTCTTCGTGGGTTCCTTGGCCGGCCTGTCAGCGGATCAATCAGAGCCGGACAAGAGGTCGTTGTTCTGCCGACGGGGACACAAACGAAAATCAAGTCGCTCTCAACCCCAGATGGTGAGGTAGACCAACTTGAAACCAGGCAGTCGGGGATGATTCTGCTTGAGGATGAGGTGGATGCGGCCCGTGGAGCCATGCTGGCAAGGCCAGGTTCGCCCCCCAAGGTTTCAAAAGAAGTTCAGGCCATGATCTGCTGGATGGGAGAGCCATGGCAGGCGGATAAATCACGTCTGAGAATGCTGATTGGAACACAGGATGTCCCGGCCAAGATCACAGAGCTCAGATACCTGCTGGATCCCGTTGAGCTGCACAGAAAGCAGGCGGAATCCTTGAGCATGAATGACATTGCCAGGGTTTTGATCAAGCTATCTGACCCCATTGCCGCCGATACCTTTGAGCATAACCGCGCGACGGGATCGTTTATTCTGGTCGACCAAGATTCATGCGAAACTGCCGCTGCCGGCATGATTCTCGAACTCGAATCAGCTTCTCAAAGCCTGCAAAGAAGCCAGGGCCTGATCGTCTGGCTGACTGGCATGAGCGGGGCTGGAAAATCGACCTTGGCTGATAAAGCAGCTTCTGCACTCAAACAAGCAGGAAGACAAGTTGTAAGGCTGGATGGAGATGCTCTGAGGGCCGGAGTCTGCTCCGACCTCGGATTCTCCATGGAAGATCGGGAGGAAAACAATAGGAGAGCTGGAGAAATTGCCAAGCTGCTGGCTGACCAAGGCTTTATCGTTCTTGCCAGCTTTATCTCGCCTCTTGCCAGTCACAGAGCGATGCTGCGCGCCATGACCCCAGATCGCTTCATGGAGGTTCATGTCGACTGCCCCACTCAGGTTTTGATAGAAAGAGATGTTAAAGGACTCTATGCCAAGGCAGCAGCTGGGGGGCTTAAAGAGATGACCGGAGTCACATCGCCCTACGAGGCGCCGGAAAATCCTGATCTCTACATCAATACAAGCACCGAAGGCGAGACGGAAAGTCTGTACCGACTGCTTGGGGCGATAGAAAACCTGATCTAGACAACCTTCTCGAAATTTCTTATCATCAATTTAACAAAGCCTTAGCACCAATTTAACAAAGTCAGGGAAAGCTAGGTGGATGCGAAGGGCTTTCACACTCATTGAGCTTCTCGTGGTTATTGCCATCATTGCTATCCTGGCTGCCATTCTCTTCCCTGTCTTTGCCCAAGCCAAACAGGCTGCTAAGGCAACTGCCTCACTCTCTGGTTTGAAGCAGGTTGCTTTGGGCCTCAACATCTACTCTGCCGACTATGATGATATGGCGGTGCCGGACTACGGTTACTCAGATAACCCTGCCAACACCAACCAGTATCACTACAACAACACCTGGGTTGGCCGAACTCTTCCCTACGTTAAGACAAGAGCCATCTATTTCGACAAGGTTTTCGCCGAAATCACTGACTACAACAGGCTCTACCAGGATCCTTACTATCCAGATCCCTACTACACCTATTCATGGGCTTGGATCACCACTTTCTCCCTCAACGTCGGCGGCTATTCCAGCACCTACGGCGGAGACATCTGCGGTGGAACCAGTGGAATGGGCAACCAGGCTCCTCGAAGCCTGACTTCTTTCGAAGATTCTGCCGCTCGACTGGCTGTGACTCCAACCCGCTACGGATCAATCTCAAACTGGTCTTGGCTCCGCTTCCTCATGCCACAGGCTGCTCAGCCCATCGCTGACCGATACGCCAACACCTTCTCATGGAACGCCATGGTCTACGATGCCAGAAAGCAGTGGGGCAACCGATTCATCGGCGCCTTTGCTGACGGCCATGCAGCCAAGTTTGGACCTGAGAAGTTTGTGAAGAGATACGCAGACACCCCTGCAAGAAACGAGTATACAAACACGGCTGATTGGTGCCAGAAGATGACCGACAGGGATCTCTGGAAGTTCTGGGGAGCTCAGTGGCGGCCAAACTAATCCTGGCTCTGGCGGCCCTCTTTGCACTCGGAGCCCTGGTTGGGTGTGATCCCGCTCCTCCCGAAGGCAAGGAGATCACTGGTCAGGAATACAATGACCTCGCCAATCAGACAATGACTGACGAAGAAAAGAAGGCCTTGGCAGACAGCCAAGCCGCAATGAATGCTGGCGGTCAGGGCGTTAAGCGCTGATCAACCAGACGGAATAAAATCAAGCCCTTGGCTGTAAAGCCAAGGGCTCTTACTTTCATATGTCCGACCAGAATCTCTTCTCCTCAGCCGCAGACCACTACCAAAATGGGCGTCTGGATGCGGCCGAAACGGCCGTGAGGTCTCTCCTTAAGCTGCAGCCAAAACTGCCCGAAGCCTTGGTGCTGGCCGCCTATATCTCAGCCGGCAAGGGAGATGAGAAGTTAGCTGCAGACTGGCTCGCAAAGGCAGAAGCCGCCCAGCCTGGTCCCGAAGTTCTTCTCGCCCGAGCCCGCATCCAGATCAGCTTCGGAAACCATGAATCTGCATGGAGCACTGCCGAAAAGCTGGCCAAAGCTGCTCCAGAAGACCCTGACTACCCGGGACAGCTGGCACAAGATTTCTTAAAAATTAACAGGCCAGATATGGCTCTGCCTCTCTTTTCTGCCGCAGCAAAACTGGGCCGACTGAGCATTGTCCACAGAAGAAACTATGCCCTTGCCTTGGCAGACTGCGGCATGGAGGTTGAAGCTCTTAAGGAATGGAAACGGTTAGCCAAGCTATGGCCAGATGATTTGAACATTTTGCTAAACGCAGCCAAACTCATGGCCGCTCATGGGGATTTTAAATCTGCCATCCCTTTGGCCCAAAACGCGGCAGCACTCAACCCAAATTTTGCGCCAGCGCACCTCTTAACGGCTCTGGCCCTAGCCGAAGATGGGCGAAGCGAGGAAGCATCTGCCCCGATCAAAAGAGCCATTGAACTTGAACCGAACAACCCTATCGCCCTGGCGGCTCTTGGGTTTTGGCAGCAGGAAAACGGTGAGTTTGAAGAAGCCAGGCAGAACTTGGAATCAGCGATTGTGCTAAACCCGACACACGGGTTTGCCTACTACAACCTCTTTCGGGCCAAAAAAGCGACCGAGGCTGACCGAGATCAACTAGACCAGATCGATAAGATCAGCAGAACCCCAGGGCTGAGTCTAAGAGATCGCGGCTACATGAACTACGCCTTGGGCAAGGCAAATGAAGACCTTAAAGACTACGAGGCAGCCATGCGCTTTTACCTTGAGGGCAACGACTGCGCCTACGCCGAATGGCTTGCCAAAGAACCATGGGATAAGGCTGGCTACAGTGCCGGATTCGATCAGACGATAAAGACCTTCAGCCAGCAAGCCCTTGCCGATCTAGCCAGCAAAGCCAGTGAAAGCCAGACGCCAATCCTGATCGTTGGGATGATCCGTTCTGGCACCTCTCTGCTTGAGCAGATTCTGTCCAGCCATCCCGACATTACGGGTGCAGGCGAGCTTCCCTTCTGGCACGAAAACGAATCACGGGCCTTTACGAATGGCGAGCCCTGCGCAGAATCCCTCAGACAGCTAGCCGATGAATATCTATTGAAGCTGAATCAGCTTTCAAACAATGGCAGACGAGTGACAGATAAGCTTCCCCACAACTACGCGATGCTGGGTTTGATTCACGCTGCCCTGCCCAAGGCCAAGATCATTCATGTCAAGCGCAGTCCGCGAGATAACGCCTTGTCTGTCTTCACTACGGCGTACCAAAGACCGCCCGTTTTCGCTCACAACCGCGGCAATATTGTCTACGCTTACCGCGAGTATCAACGACTGATGGAGCACTGGCGAAGCGTCATCTCACCAGAGACCCTGCTGGAAGTCAGGTACGAGGATTTGGTGCTGGACCGGGAAGGCATGACCAAGAAGATCATCGACTTCTGTGATCTTGAATGGAGCGACAAGTGCCTTCAACACACGGAAAACAAAAGATCGGTCCGGACTCCCTCGCTCTGGCAGGTTCGCCAGCCCATCTACACCACCTCTATGGCCAGGTGGAAAAGATTCGAACCATGGCTGGGCGAACTTGCCGAGCTAGATGAGTAGCTCAAACTCAGAGTAAATTTGAGTGTGAAAACTAGACATTATAGAAGGATGCCTGTAATACTCGTTTGAAATGAAAAAGCTTCTCCTCATCCTTTGCGCCTTGAGTCTGGTCGCTTCCTTCACTGCTGGCTGCAGTCAGCCTCTGCCAAGCCCAGAAGAACTGAGTGAAAAGAAGACCGCTGATGACGAAAAGCGCGCCGACGACTCTGATTCGGATTCGGACTCTGACTCGGATTAAGCGGAATCCGTTCTGACGGTAAGTTAGTCAGAATCGTGGTCAACAACGAAGATCGCCAGACTAGATTAGCCCTGCATCTGGTAGGTTTAATCTAGTCTAGGTTTAAACTGGTTACTGACCGAGGAGGTCTCAAACAAGAGTCTGTCCTCAGACGCCTTGGCGCTGGACGGCGACTGAGGCATGCAGAATGCTTCCCAATCACTTAAGCTGCCTGATTGCAAAACACCCAAAAAGACTGATGAGGCGCTACCCACTTAGAAGAGATTTTCAAATCGGGGGCTTAATCACTTTCATTGCACCCGCATTCTTCACTCTCTGTTTAGCTATCTACAGCTTAATCCAAAGGCAGCCTGCCTCGGCTCTTATCCCATTGTTGATGACCGGTGGACTCGTGTACTGGTACTTCAATTGGAAGCAACGAGAGCGAATTGAGTGGATTGAGTTAGATTCAGAAGAGCTGCGCTTTTTTCGTTCGGGACAGATATACAAAGTTTCCAAGAGCGACTCTGTTAGACTGCAGTATGCTAAAACCACGGCAGAAGGACAAATTGAAGAATACGATCTGTTTACTCCACATGGGAGAGTCAGGATAGACAGAGATTTTGAGGATTTTGAAAGATTATTGAAAGATCTGATGTCCCAATGGAATCTGAAGTTGCATTGGGAAGATTCGGAATAAGTCAGGATCTACGGTGAACACCATGACTTACAAACGAAGGCTCGTAACAGGTTTGACTCTTGCAATCTTTCTCAACGTAATCTTCCTGTTACTCCTGGTGATTGACATGCAGTCGGACGATAAAGGACAAGATGTTCTTCGCGAGGATTTAAGGCAGGTTAGTCATATTCTATCTGTTATGCAGTCGGACAAAGGTAAGGAGCTTGATCTTTTATCTCGCGTAAAGCATTCAACGAGCAAGTTCGAACAGTTAGAAGAATTTGAAATTGTTGAATTTAGAGTCTATCCCACGAAGGACACTTCCACTTTTACAGTTGCGACCAAGAGGAAAGGGAAAATGTTTCGGGAGTCAATACAGTTGGTTGATGGGAAAGTGGCTGGATGGAGCGCGATAGAGTAATGACTTAGTTAAGTTTGCTCTCCTCGACTTGGCCAGTGTGTAGGCCACAGTCCAAAACCAGACTAGAGTGTTAACTTGCTCTTCTGCGGTGTGGCTGTCTGGGCCGATTTGAAGCGTGTAAGGGCTAGCCCCTTCCAGCTTCACGGCGGAGAGCGACGTCTTCCAAAATCAGACCCACAGCTTGCCCCTGACCGGGTCAACTTTCCCGATTAATCCACCAAGGTTAACAGGGGTGAGGGGCTGGCAGGGATGGAACAAGCAACTCGGGAAATGCTGTCAGGGGAGATCTTTGTTGAAGCAGGTCTGATCACTTCAGACCAACTTCAGCTTGCATTGGACAAGCAGTTGGAGGTGGGGTCTACGGCCCCCATCGCTCGCATGCTTGTTGAAATGGGCCTGATCTCCGAAGAAGATAGGGTCCGCTGCCTGGGCAAAATCTGGGGAATCCCCTTCGTCGATACGCTCGACATCACCCCTTCTGATGACGCCCTGCTCAGAGTTTCTCCCCAGTTCGCCAAGCGGTTTAAAGTCTTCCCTATCAAGGTTGAACACGGAGCCCTACTGGTGGCCATGGCCAACCCTCTCGATGTTTTTGTCATCGACGAGCTGAGGCTGAACACGGGCCTGGAAATTGAGCCCCACATCGCCATCGAACATGATCTGGTTCGATCGCTGAACGAGCACTACCGATCAGACCACAGCGTTAACGAAGCTTTGGCCGGGGTGCTGAAAGACTTTGAAGGCGACCTAGACCTCACGGCCGAGCGCGAAGAAGAAGAGCTGACGGTCGAAAAGCTGAAAGAGCTTGGCGAAGAAGCTCCGGTCATCCGCATGGCCAGTCTGGTGCTAAGCCAGGCGATTATGGATAAAGCCAGCGACATCCATATTGAGCCCCGCAAAAACGACCTCTCAATTCGCTACCGTATTGATGGCGTGATGCACGAGGTGATGACCCTCCCCAAAAAGATCATCGCCCCCCTTACCAGCCGCTTTAAGATCATTGCCAATATGGATATCGCTGAAAAGCGGGCTCCGCAGGATGCTCGAATTTCGGCGACGATCGGGGGCAACGAATACGACTTTCGCGTTTCGACCCTGCCCTTGGTCCATGGCGAAAAAATCGTCATGCGCGTTCTTGATCGCAGGGGTGTTTCGGTCGGTCTCAGCAAAATCGGGTTCCTGCCCGAGAACATGAAGATTCTAGAGGACCTGGCGAGCCGCAGCTACGGAATCATGCTGGTTACTGGTCCAACCGGTTCCGGAAAGTCCACCACTCTCTATTCCCTGCTTAACGCCACCAACGATGGAATGAAGAACATTATCACCATCGAAGATCCGGTGGAGTACGAACTGGATGGCATCAACCAGTGCCACGTAAACGTGAGGGCCGGAATGACCTTTGCGGCGGGTCTGCGCGCCATGCTGCGCCAAGACCCCGACGTGATCATGGTCGGAGAAATGCGCGATAGAGAAACCGCCACCATCGCCATGGAAGCCGCCCTGACTGGCCACTTGGTCTTCAGCACCCTGCACACCAACGATGCCGCTTCTGCCCCCAGCCGACTGATCGATATGGAAGTTGAACCCTTCCTTATCTCCTCATCCATCATTGGTGTTTTGGCCCAAAGGCTCGTCCGCACAATCTGCCCACAGTGTAAAGAACACTACGTTTCGACGAGAGAATCCCTCATCCGATGCGGGTTCCCTGTTCCAGATGATGTGGGAGCAGAGACGGATGG
Organism: Synechococcus sp. UW140; assembly: GCA_943369295.1. Taxonomy (GTDB): domain Bacteria; phylum Armatimonadota; class Fimbriimonadia; order Fimbriimonadales; family Fimbriimonadaceae; genus JAKRSE01. Next base: position 542,915 of record CALRMU020000003.1, read on the forward strand.
GGAGATCACTCTTTTCCGCGGCAAGGGCTGCGACCACTGCAAAGGCTCAGGATACAAAGGCCGAACCGGCGTCCACGAGCTTTTGGTCATGACCGACGAGATTCGAGACGAGATTTTGAAAAGATCAGCCAGTCACGGAATCCGCCGCCTTGCCCTGGCCAACGGCATGAGGACTCTGCAGGCCGATGCAGTTCAAAAAATCTTGATGGGAATCACCACCACAGATGAGGCCATGAGGGTGCTTTACACTTAAGGTTTGCGGACCAAACTTGAACCTGGCTAGGTTCAGACCCAAATCAAATGAGCCCACAGTCCCAACGGCTGAAAGTTCCTGGTATCATCGTTGTCGCACTGCCCCTTAGCTCAGTTGGTAGAGCAGCTGACTGTTAATCAGCTGGTCGTTGGTTCGAGTCCAACAGGGGCAGCCACACTTTTAAAATCTCCCTGACTCTCATCAAGAGAGTCAGGGAGTTTTTCTTTCACCCTGCCGGTTCCAGGCCGATGCAGGCATGGACCCGACAAAGGGTGATTCTAAGAAGCTAGTTCTCTACTTAACATCAAATTCAGAAAGGGCAATGCCCTTGTTCACCTGAATCTGAGTGTAGGAAGAAACTCCGGCCAGTTTGCCTTCGGCGTTGTTGACTGTCAGGCGAGTGGGAATGTAAACCTTTCCAAAGGCCTGAGGCTGTTCGTAAAGAAAAGTTGCCATCAGCCTAAAGTTGTCGTTCTGGCTGTACCATTCCCTCTTCGTCACAAACTTCTTATCGGGGTCAATCCAAACCCTGTGACGAGAATCGTCTCTCAAAGACTTGATGTAGGTCAAATCGAAAACAAGGTCGCCCGAGCGGGAATCTTTGCGAACAAACTTTGCCTCAAAGAGGTTGTTGAAAAGTGAAGGCGTAATCAGACCGAAGTCGAGGGTTGTCTGCCTTTTTCCTGGAGCGCGGCTCAGGTCCTCGCGGGTGTTGATTCCGGCGCGTGGAATGCGGTACCGCCGAATCGCTCCGTTCAAAATATAGACGATAGACTGGTCTTCAACCTTCGATTCACCCCTGAGCATCATGGGCTCGCGGTACTGAATTTCGGTAGAAGTGAATCGGTAGGCGTTGCCGAAATCTTTGTTGATCTTTGCCAGCTCGCGCTGGTTGGCGCTGACCCGACGAGCGACAAAGGAAAAATCCTTCAGGTCATCCTGCCAGACGTCACGAATCGAAGGGCCAGATTGGCCCACGGCAATGGCGGCGGCAAAAGCAATGGCGGTCATAACCTTTTTCCTCGTTTAAAAACTTTGGGCTGAAACTTCGCCTCAGCCGTCGTCATTACAAAGACGTCCACAAATTTAGACGGATTCTTTGTTTGGGCCAAACGGGAAAAGCGCCTGGGCGTAGTATCCTAGAGAAGGCAGTCACCTCCACGAGATAATGAGCATCCCCGCACCCGAATCGGTCCACCCAAGAATGAGGTCAATAGACCGCAGGGCTAACCTGCGCCCCTTGTCCAGTTCTGAAGTGCTCGATATAGGGACTCATATATATCGTCGAATCGCCCTGAGCGTGCTGCCGCGAACCTTCGCACCATCAATGCTCTGCGCGGCGGCGATAGCCTTCAGCACCACCTTTATTCAAACCAGCCTCTTCAGAACCACAACAGGGTCAAGCAGTGCAGCGCAGTTCGCAGAAGCCGCTCTTGCAGTCATGCTGACAATCCTTGTGGGGGGGCCGCTGTTCATTGTCGGGGTGGCCAACGCCACCGGACCCGTCATTAAGCTCGCCAGCGACTGCATGCTGGGCAATGAACCGAATCTCAAAGAAGCTGACAAAACTGGGGCCAGCAAGGTCAGTTCTTTAACGTGGGTCATGTTCGGAGTCATTCTAAGGACACTCTGGGCGCCTTTGGGCGGCCTTCTACTCCTAGCCTTTTCTGTCTTCGCCGATACCCTGCCGGGCTGGATTAACCTTTTCGGGGCTCTCCCCGCCGTGCTTGGTCTCTTTGCTCTCGCCGTCTCACTTCTTATCGTTCCCTTTGTGATCCACAAAACTGCCTTGGCACCGGTCCTCAGCGTTTTAGAAGGAATCACAGGCAGGGATGCGATCAAGCGGGCATCGTGGCTTATGGCACCGGACAAGACCTTGACCTCAACGGCAGGCACAACTTTCTCGTTCCTGCTCCTTGCCGGGGTGCTCTATCTCAGCATTTCAATAGGTGTCTCAGTCGTCTTCAACTTTCTTAGTCTGGGACAGATGCTGACGACCCTGAGTCCTGGCCCTTGGGCTCACGCTCTCATCACTGGGCTCGTCAAAGCTTTCCCTTACTGGCTTGCCCTCTGGGTCATCCTTCCTTTCTGGGGCAGCGTCATCACCACACTTTATTACGACCGCCGAGTTCGACTCGAAGGTTTTGATATCCAGGTTCTCTCGGAGGACATCACTCATGCCGATCGCCAGACTGCTCTTCTTAATTAGCATCCTGCTTGCCTTTTGCTCCGCAATGGCCAGCCCGAGGGAAGATTTCCTTCGGGATCTAAACAGGGCTGCCACTAAAGACCAAGTGCAGAAGGCTATCGAAACGCACAAGTCTCAGCTTGAACCTGCCGATTACGAGAGTCTCAAGCAGAGGCTGGATTCTGACGAGAGCTTTCGTGTGGTACGAGATTCCATCCCAGCAATCTTCACAAGCTATGAGGTCAGGGATGCCAAAGTTTCGGGAAGTCTCGCTAACCCATCCGAAGAAGCTAGAAAGATCCTTCAGTCTCCTGAGTTTCGTGATTCAGGGTCGACCAGTGATCGAAACTGGTTTGCCAAGTCACTCGGAAATCTTGGCGAAGCTCTGGGCAATTGGCTGAACTCGCTGTTCAACCGAAACCAACCAATGGCCATGGGTGGCATCCCCACCGGCCTTGGTTTTGCCATCACCTATGGCGTCATCGGGCTTTTGATCTTGGCAATCATTGCCGGTGCCATCTACTTTTTCTCAAAATGGAAATGGTCACCAAAGTCTGTCAAAAAGGGTGGTGGCGGACTTCTTGATGAGGATGAGCCAGATCGAACAGCCGACGAGTGGCTTGAAATGGCCGAAAAATTGGAATCAAAGGCCGAGCACAGAGAAGCTGTGCGCTGCCTTTATATTGCCTGCCTTGTGCGGCTGGATGAAAACAGTGTCGCAGACTTTATGCGAGGGCAAACTAACTGGGAGCACCTGAGAAGAATCCACGCGAGCTCGAATAAGCCGAAGGATTGGGAGTTTAGAACTGCAACCCAAAAGTTTGATCTTGTTTGGTACGGCCGCGTGGTTAATGGCAGATCAGATACAGAGTGGTTCCGAGCCTTTTACACAGATCTTTTGGCTCGCCTGGCGGTGCAGGCAAAAGCGGCATGAAAGCCCCCCACCTCGCCATAGGCTTAGGAGCACTCCTCGGCTTTTTCGCCTTAATTCTGCTTTTTGGGAAGACAGAAACGGAGTCTTGGCCTTCTAGCTTTCACACTGGTCCAAGCGGTCTAGCAGCCTTAGAACGCCTTCTCGAAAGGGAGGGCTACAAGACATCTTCCAGTAGGTCTCCGCTGCTTCCCACTAACTCTGATGAACTGATCATTGCCCCTGTCATCTCAGATAAGGGCCGTGGTTTCCTCTCCATCATTTCCGGCGAAGAGACGACCCCGATCGAACGTGCCATGGCTCGGCATGCGGCAAAAGGTGGAAATGTCCTGCAGATCGTCATCCCCGAAGACTTTAACGAAGCGAGCCGGTCCATGGTGAAGCTCAATGTGGAGACTCCACAAAGAAGCTTTGAGCTGAACAGCTTCCTTAGCACAGCCAAGGAAGCGAAGATGCTGGTTGAGATAGCTGACCCAAAATCCAAAAAGAAGCTTCAACCCACGCAGCCCTTCCCCCTTTATTCCCTCACTGATCCAGTCGTTGCTGAATCTGGAACAGTAGCCCGGATTCAGACTCTCGGCACGGGAAAGGCCGTCTCCCTCGATTCAGGAATCATCGCTGTAAACCGCCACCTCGGCGACAGTCAGAACGCAGATCTGCTTATTGATATTGTGAGAAGACTTGCTCCGGCAGGGTCCAAAGTTGTTTTCGCCGAGGCGGCCTTCGGGAATGCTTCTGAAAGCGGGCTCGGTGCAGCCTTGGGAACTTGGTTCTCTGCGGCTAGAAACCAAACAGTCATTTTCGCCCTGGTTGTCTGCGTCTCCTTAGGTGTCAGGTTCGGCCGCAGACGGCCAGTCAAGAACACAGTTAAGGGCGCAAGGGACATGATTGATGCCTTGGCAGCCCAATTGGATGGCACTAACGACCGCGTTTTTGTCCTTCGGTGTCTGGCTCATCAGGTGCAGACTGAGATGAAGCGACTAGAGGGACTGGGGAATCACACGACCTCCACCGATCTGCTTCGAGTCCTGCCAGATCAAGAACGTCAGACTATCGCTTACACTCTTAATCTGCCAGATAACGCCAAGATTTCACGAGCCGATGCCGTGAAGCAGGCTCAGATGCTTGAAAAGACTTTGGCAGATGCTAGGCAGAGGGCCAAAGAGCGTTCTTTGACCAAGGCTTCTTAGGTCTGACCAATCAGTAAAGTCCATAATGTAAAGCGTGAAGCGAGCCTTCCTTGCCCTTTTCATTGGTGTCGGCATCCTCTCTGTTTTGGGTGGCTGTGCCACAGTCGAGACAGAATCGACTCCTGAAGCGAAACCCGAATCTGCTGGTGCCCCAACTGGATCTGCCACTGAATCGAAAGAAGAGAAGGCAGATTCCATTCCGGCTGTTTCGGAAGCTGACAAAGCCAAGGCTCAAGAGCTTGCTCTTGCAGCTGAAAAGGTGATGATGGACCCCAAGCTTCCGGCCAAGGAAAAGTATCCCAAGGCACTTCAGATGTTTGCCGAAGCCCTTAAGGTCGACCCCCAAAACAAGCTTGCTCTTGACAGCAAAAGCATGATCGAGGGCATTTACGAAAGCATGGGCAAGCCTGTGCCCGGCACAAACTAATGACACCAGGTGAGTGGCAGGAGCCCCAAGAATCACCTGAGACAAGAAAGTCTCAGGTTGATAAATTCAGTCTGATCCTCGGCGTTGTGGCAGCCCTTCTGGCCGCTCTGCCAGCCTTTCTGGGCTGGTTTTCAACTCCAGATGGAGCTTTGCACCTTCAGCAGCAGACCGCCCTAGATGACCAGATGGTCTACGCTGCCTGGATTCAGCAGGCGATGCAGGGGAGGTTTATGTTCGAAAACCTCTTTGCCATCGATCAGCAGCCCGGGCTCACCATTCACCTCTATTTCCTTGTCCTTGGCTGGCTGGCCAAAATCACTGGACCAGTTGCGGCCCTGACCTTAGCTAGAGTTGGATTCTCCTTCCTCTTTGTGTGGCTGCTTGGGCGATTTCTAATTCGACTCAACCTTTCATCGTGGCAATGCCGAGCCGCCCTAGGCGCCTCAGTTTTCGCAGGCGGACTTGGCGCCTTGGCATGGACTCCTTTTGGGAGAGAGATTCTTTCTGGCTCACCCGTCAGGTTTCTGACCGGTGGCTGGCTGCCGATTGATGTCTGGCAGCCGGAAGCTTTTATCTTCCCATCTATGCTCACCAATGGCCTCTTCATGGCCAGCCTCTGCCTCTTCCTTATGATTCTCAAGGCAGTCTTGGATGCTCAAGAATCATGGAAACCCGTCCCTGTTGGGGCGGCGGCCTTCCTGGTCTTGATGAACATCCACAGCTACGATGTTCTGCTGCTGGCCTTAGTCTTGGGCGGATTTCTTGTCACTCAGTTAAAGGCCAAAAAGGCGACAGGTGCCTGGATCGCAAGGACAGTCGTCATCGGCGCCGGAGCCCTTCCTGCCGCAGGCTGGTTCCTCTACGTCCTCAGTCAAGACAAGGTCTTCCAAGCACGAGCCGCTACCCTCACCTATTCCCCCCTCTTCAGTCAGGTCCTGGCCGGAATCCTTCCCCTCGCTGCTCTCTGCCTCTTCTTCAAGTGGTCGCGCAGCAGCAAAGAAGGCACGGGGCAGATCGCTGTCTACTCAATTGCCGGACTGCTTCTGGCCGGAGTCCTTTTCAGCTTCGGACGTTCTCCTGATGGTTTCTGGATGACTGCCCCCCTTTGGGGAATCAGCTATATCTTCGTTCTCGGCCTTCTCTACTTTCTTGATGAGGAAGATCAGAACAAGGCTCTTCTCTGGTCATGGGCTCTGGTCGGACTAGTCGCCATCTACTTCCCTGGGCTTTTCCAAAGAAAGCTGGCGATGGGAATGATTCTCCCCTGGGCCATCTTGGCCGGGTGGGAGGCAGTTGCCTGGTTTAGGCAGTGGGATCACTCACGTCGAATCCTCATCGGGGCTGCAGCAGGTCTGCTTGTCAGCGCCTCCAGTCTTCTCTGGCTGATGAGAGAAATGACCCTTGTGCAGCTTCAGGTCTCTTCCACAACTGTTCATTCACCCTTGGTCGATGCAGAAGCCAACGAGGCGCTCAACCTGCTTGCTAAAGAGGAAGGCAGAGTCGTCGCCATCGCCCCTCCAGGAATTCCCAGACCAAATCCGGAGGCAAAAGGCAGCTTCTTGAGCCCAGCAATCCCAGACCTCAACCCCATGATTGCAGGCTTGGCTGGCAAATACGCCTATGCGGGTCACTGGAGCGAAACGCCTGACTACACCGCCAGACGTGAAGCGGCACAAAAGGTCTTCTTCTCTGCCACCACAGATGAAGAAAGGCAGGAGATTCTCGCTAAGGGCGGAATCACCCACCTTATCGCCCCCACGCCTCAGGAGGGGTCGCCTTTTGCCGACCTTACTCCCCTTGGGGAGACGGTGAAACAGGGGAAGAACTGGACCCTGATCCGGCTGTCACGGTAGTGCCTGCCGCAGGCTCTGCCGGCTTAGCTGCCGGTGGGGCCGCCTTGGTATTGCGGGCAATGATCCTGGGACTGCCTCGATAGAAGCTCGTCGCCAAGGTTTCCCGCTTTACCTCCTTGCCATCCTTGAGAGTGATCTTGTAAGAGTTCACGCTTCTGCGCGACGAACCACCCTCGATGACCCGTTGGACTCCAAAGCCAAGGGTGTCGTCTTGGACGTACTTCACCCCGTTTGCCGTGGTCGTCGCGCCGCCTTGAGTAATGCGAATCTCCTTGCCAGGCTCTTTAAGGCCCAGAATTCGAAACTCAATCGTTCCTCTTCCCACCGTTGCGCTTAAGGCAATCGGGATATCGTGGTTGTTCTCAAAGACGAAGTCAGGTTCGGGATAGCTCACTGCGGCATCTCTCCCCAAAGGCACATAAGGAACTGGCCTTGAGTGGTTTGATCTTGCCTTGATTTTTAAATCCGCATAGACCGCCGCATTGTAAAGCGTCGTGCTGACCTGACAGATTCCGCCACCAATGTCGTACTCCTTTCTGCCGTTGACAAAGACTCCGGCAGACCGGAATCCGCCCTTCGCCGTTCGCCTTCCGACAAAGCGGTTGAACGAGAAGGTCTCTCCCGGCATCAGAATTCTGCCGTCGATGATCTCAGCGGCCAGCCGAATGTTGGTCGACCGATCAACCTGACCATTGTTGAAATTGGTTTTGTAAGAGGCGACCACCTCAGTGATCTTGTCCAGTTCTTCATCCGGCACCTTCTTAGGAGCCAGAACCATAGGAATCTCCACCTCGTCATCGGTGAAAGATGCCTGATAAACAGCTTCACTCAGCTTGGGAAGATCCAAAGCCATGCCAGGAATCTCGTAAGTCCGGACAACCCTGCTTCCATTCCAGTCGGCTCGAGCCGGAGCCCCTGCCTTCATGTTCTCTTCAATAAAATCGCCAAGGCCTTCGATCTTTTTTTCATCAAAGACCAGTACCGGACCGATGTTCACTTTGGAAGGAGCTTGAGAAGTAATTCTTCTTGAATAGTGCGACCAAAAGTCTTCCAAAACCAAGTTCTGAAGACTCTTTTCGATGTCCAGTTTGGCGCCTAGAGATCCGGGAGTAACATCGTTGGGCTGGATTTCCAAATAGGGCGAAGTCAGCTTAAGTTCTTTCGCCTTCGCTGATTCAAACCACTTGTTCAGGGCATCAACAGCTTCTTCTCGTGTGTATCCAGAAATGTCCTTGCCCGCCAAATCCGTTCCTGGCTGCACCGTAGGCACATGCTGAGAGGCACCTAGACCCAAAGCTCCGCCTGCGATGAGGACAAATCCCCCCGCATAAGCTGCCCCTGGCACTTTCATCTTCCGTGATGTCTTATCGCCCATTCTAAACAGAAATCCCTACACCATTCGACGTACGAAGCGTGCTTAGTGAAGTATGACTTAGGACCGTCGACTAGGTTCCAGAGACCCGCAGCAATGGTCCCCAATTCAGTGTGGGACAGCCTCGGTACACTCTGCCCTATGCCTAAAGTCGTCTGGTTGGATGGAGTTCTGTCTCCTCTCGAAGAAGCGAAGGTCACTGTTGCCGACCACGCCTACCTCTATGGCGACGGTCTGTTTGAAGGCATTCGAATCTACGACGGCAAGATTTTCAAGCTGGACGAGCACCTTGACCGCATGCTGGAGGGATGCCACTACCTTGGCTTTAACCTCCTTCAAGGCAAAGAAGGCGTCAAGGAAGCCATCATCGCCACCTGTGCTGCGGCCCAGATCCGAGATGGCTACATTCGACTCAATGTGACCCGAGGCACTGGCCTGGGCCTGGACCCCAAGCACATCAAGCAGGAAGCCAGCGTGATGGTGATGGTCAACACTCTGGCCCTCTACCCCGCCGAGGCCTACGAAAATGGCCTGGACGTCATCACCTGCTCCTTCCGAGTGATTCCTCCAGATTCGCTTGACCCAAGAATCAAGTGTATTGGCCGATACGCCAGCAACATTTTGGCCAAGCAGGAAGCCAACCGAGCAGGGGCAGGCGAAGGCCTGATGCTGAACCACCAGGGCATCTTGGCTGAATGCACCGGCGACAACCTCTTCTTCATTCGAAAGGGAGTCATTTACACTCCAGATCCCACCTGCGGCATCCTTAAAGGAATCACCCGCGACACAGTGATGGATCTGGCTAGAGCTGAAGGGATTCAGGTCGTCGAAGGCTTCTACACCCGCTACGATCTGCTCACGGCAGAAGAATGCTTCCTCACCGGAACCGCTGCCGAAGTCATTCCTATGGTTACGCTTGACGGACAGAAGATTGGCGGGGGTCAGCCTGGCCCCATCACTCGCAGAATGATGAATCTGTACAAGGCTGAAACCCAGAACGGCACAGAGTTCTAATGAAAGTCACCCTTACCATTCCGGGCAGAGGAGAAGAGGCTATCAAAATCGGCCGAATCGAAGCTGTCACGAAGGTAAGGGGAATCGACCTTCTGATCAATGAACTGCATGGGTCTGACCGTGGCGAGGGCGATATCTGCCCCCACTGCGGCTGGACCCAGCAGAAATGCCAGGAGACCGGGTTTGTCGGCTGCTCTCTCTGCTATTCTTCATTGCGCCTGCTTTCAAAGGGACCGTCCACAAGTTTGTGAGAAACCCATCGGTCCACGATGGCCCTTTTCAGGTAGATTCCTTGCACCACTCTCCGTTGGTTTACCGTCTTTATGTCTAAGGGTCCTCGTGACGATTCCCAAGCGGAACGCCGTTTTCTAAAAGCCCTTGCCGAAGGTGATTCAAGCGCCTTGGGCGGGCTTTATCAGATTTACGGCGAGAAAATTTACCGATATACCTATCGGATGCTGGGGAATCGCAGCGATGCGGAAGACGCCACCGCGGAAACTTTTTTAAGGGTTCTCCGACGGGCAAATGAACTCAAGGCCGATGGTGCCTTTAGAACGTGGCTCTTCAGAATCGCGAGGAATCTTTGCATTGACCGGATGCGGCAGCATAGTTTGCTGGAGCTTCCGCCCGATATTCATTACACTGGAACAGAAGAAAAGTCAGCCCTGCGGGTGACTATTCAGCAGGCGCTCAATGAGCTGCCGCTTGAATACCGCGAGCCTTTGATTCTGTGTGATTTGGAAGACAACTCGGCCAAAGAAGCGGCCGAAACACTGGCGATCAGCGTTCCCGCGCTGAAATCCAGACTCTATAGAGGCCGAAAAGCCCTGCGCGAAAAGCTGGGTGGCTCTTTGGAGAAAATGAAATGAACAAGGACCTGTACGCAAAGCTGGTTGATATGTATGCCGGCAAAGAACTGCCATCGGAGTTAAGCGCAGAACTGGAAACAGCAGCGCTTGAAGATGCACAACTGGCTGAGGAGATGGAATCGTTGACCCTCCTCGTTGACACTTTGAAAGATATTCCTGCCCCACTCTATACAGCAGAGACGGAAGCTAGAATTCTTCGCAAGATTGAGCAGCAGGTTTCTTTGAACCAGACTCGCTCGATCCCCTCCTACCTGCAGTATCCCCTGCCGATGCAGGGTTAAAAGACCATAATTTAGGCAGACTCAATGAAGGCCACTGTCGCACGACCCGACCTGCATAGCGCATTAGCGCTCGCCGCTGCAGCATCCAGCCAAAGGGCAGCCCTGCCCGTTCTCACATCTATTCGCCTCGAAGCGAAGGATGGCGCCCTGCATCTGCTGGGCTGTGATGGAGAAATGTGGGGCGCTGCCTCGGCTCCCGCTGTCGTTGAAGCCGAAGGAGCAGTATGCGTTCAGCAGAAACTCTTCTCCGACATCATCGGCGCTCTCGGACCTGGCGAAGTCACCTTTGAACTCATCGGCACCTCGATGGTTCTTAAGCATGGACTCTCTGAGTGGAAGCTTCTTGCCTTCCCCGCCGAAGAGTTTCCCGAGCCTCCTTCTGTAGAACCTCTCAACTCACTTCGTCTTCCCTTCGGCGAACTGATCAAGGGCATTGATGGAGTGGCCTTTGCCTGCAGTGAAGATTCGAGTCGAGTCGCCTTGACCGGGGTGCTCTTCCAGTACGACGGACAGGTTCTCACCCTCGTCGCCACTGATACTCACCGTCTGGCTGTCAATCGCATTCGACGCGAAGGCATCGGTTCCCCTCTCACAGCCATCGTTCCTGGCAAGGCCCTTAAGGCCATCAAGATGCTGGGCCTGCCCGCTGACGAAGAACTGACTGTCACTTTCGATGACATCAGACTCTCGGTAGACCTTGGCGGCAGCAAGATCGTTTCTCAGCTGTTGAGTGGCGCCTATCCCAACTGGGAAAGAGTCGTGCCCGCCGAATTCACAAGATCTTGGCTGGTTGATAAGGATGAGTTCGTCAAGTGCGTTGACCGCGCCATGATCATGGCCAAGGATTCTGCCAATCGTGTCAGGTTCCGAGGCTTAGGCGAAACCATTATCATCTCAAGCCGCAGCGAAGACAAGGGCGAGACCAAGGAAGAGATCAGCATCGTCAGCCGAAACGGCGACCTCGAGATCGCTTTCAATGGCAAGTACCTTAAGGATGCTCTGCTGGCTATGGGCAGTGTCGGAATCACTGCCGAGATGACCGAGGCCTCCCGCCCCGCCATCATTCGTCCAACAGAAAACGGCGACGACCACTTCTGTGTGGTAATGCCGATGGCAATCGGTTAAGCTCGATTCTCAGTTCAAGCGCCTCTTGACTCTTATGAGTTGAGGGGCGTTTTTTGTTTGCATGGTCTCCATGCCGCCCATCTAAAGAGACACCGGGTGGCCAGGGATGGCTGCGAAGAATGAGCAGCAGCCCTGGGACGAAATCATATAAACGTATGATATTCAGGGGCGCTGCCCCTGCCACCCAGAGTTGCAGAGATTCCAAAGGTCTGGGTGGCGTGGGTGAAACCCACGAAAGAGAAGTGCGGAGAGATCAACACGTCATATCCGCGGCTGCCCTGCGGGCCATCCACGGCCACCCCCTATCGAAAAAAAAAGCTGGTGTTCTTTCGAGGACTCCCGTTGCTTGACCTACCCAAATCTGACCAGGCACTCCACCTAATCAAAAAGACGGGTGGCCAGGGATGGCTGCGAAGAAAGAGCTGCAGCCCTGGGACGAAATCATATGAACGTGGGATATTCAGGGGCGCTGACCCTGCCACCCAGAGTTGCAGACATTCCAAAGGTCTGGGTGGCGTGGGTGAAACCCACGAACGGAGCCTTCACGATTAAAGTGGACCGGATCTGTGCCACTGGCATCGCCAGTGCTTTGGCAAAGTCTCATCAGAATCCCCCGGCAAGACTAAGCCAACTCGTATCGCTTCACTAAATCCGGCCAAGAACCTTCCTCGATAGCTTCCCGAATTTCCTTCATCATCCGAGCGTAAAAGCTGAGATTGTGCAGACTCGCCAACCGCATGGCTAAAAACTCACCCGCCTTGAACAGGTGCCGAATATAGGCCGCGGAATACCGTTCCGTCAAGGGGAACACGGAGCCAGGATCGTGAGGTCCCTTATGCTCTGCCCACTTAAGGCCCGAGGCGTTCACCCTTCCCTGCAGTGTGTAGAGAACCTTGTGCCGAGCCATGCGAGTGGGGAGAACACAGTCGAAGAGATCAACCCCCGCTGAAACAGCATGGATGATGTCTTTCGGGTGGCCAACCCCCATTAAATACCTCGCCTTATCCTGAGGCAATAGAGGAGCGGTGAATTCGACCACCGGATACTGCATTTCGGTCGGCTCACCCACACTCACCCCTCCAATCGCAAGGCCAGCAAATGGAAGCGAAGACATAAACTCGGCGGACTCCCGCCTCAAATCCTCATGAACTCCTCCTTGCACAATGCCAAAGATCGCCTGGCCTTCACCAGCAGCCGCAAGATTACGAGGAGCCCACAGGTGCGTGCGCCGCATGGCATCTGCCGCCTCCTCACGTGAACATGGGTAGGGAGGGCATTGATCCAGCATCATGGAGATATCGACCCCCAGAGCCTTCTGAATCTGAATCGACCTCTCCGGCGTCAGGTGCATTTCTTTGCCATCGAGGTGAGATTTAAAGATGACTCCTTCATCTGACACCTTGTTCATGTCAGAAAGGCTCATCACCTGGTAGCCGCCCGAATCTGTGAGGATGGACTTTCGCCAGCTCATGAACTCGTGCAGGCCACCCTGCCGTTCGACCAAATCTTCCCCCGGCCGCAGAGCCAAATGATAAGTGTTGCTGAGGACCTGCTCGAATCCCATGGCCTCCAGGTCTTCGCTGCCAAGAGTCTTTACTGTCCCTTGGGTGCCGACTGGCATAAAGGCAGGCAGCTCAACCGTGCCATGGGGGGTGTGAAGCCTTCCCCGCCTCGCCCCGGTATGGGGACATTGCTTGATAAACTCGTAGCTGACCGACATGGAAAGTTCTAAAACCTGATTCCGAAAAGAATCTGGATCTGGTTCTGGCCCAGGTTTCGTGGGATGAGCCCTGCATTGCTGATGTGCATAAATCGGGCGGTGAGCTGAAAGTTGGTCTTGCCTCCCTTGCCCATCCAGCCGATGCCGAGCGTAGGAGTTGAATTTAGTCGAGAACCGAGATCGTGGCTGGTCGTATCCTGCGCCTGCAGCCCCCAGCCAAGCTCAAAAAAGGTCGATCCGTTAGCAGAGAACCCTGTCTTCCAACGGCTCATCGCCAGGATTCCATAGGCGAAGGATCTATCAATCCCAAACTCATAAAGACCACCTCCTTTAGTAAAAAGGTGATATCCCTCGATCACTAAGCTGGTATCGCCTTTCTTAAATTGACGAGAGGGCATTGGCACGCTGACTTGGAGTCCCAAGTAGCTTCCAGAACGGGAATCTCCTGAGCCTAGAATCAGCAGCGATCGAGCATAACCAGCATGAAGTGTCCAGCGTGGCTGGTTAGTGGCAGAATCTGGCCCTTGAGCCTCTGAAGCGAAGGAAAGGGTAGGTAGAAGGCACAAAGCCAGCCCAAAGGGGGCCATGCGAACCATGTGAACCCAAGGTACCAAATGAAGGACTAGGTAAAGTGCCGAAACTCCCATGGCACTTAAGCTCCCCACTTTGGTGATCGTGGGTCGGCCAAACGTTGGCAAAAGCACCCTCTTCAATCGCATAGCTCGTCAGAGAATTGCGGTCGTGGAAGATATGCCCGGCGTTACCCGCGATCGTCTCTACGCTGAATCTGACCATAAAGGTCGAAGGTTCAGGATTGTTGACACGGGCGGAATTCTCTTCGGAGATGCCGACCCCCTTATCGATCAAATCCGCGTTCAAGCCGAAGTCGCAATTGCTGAAGCAGACGCCATCTTTTTTGTGGTCGACACTCAGCAGGGCCCCATGCCGCCCGACTGGGATCTGGCAAAGAGACTTCGTGGCCTTCCCATCCCGATCTACTTGATCGCCAACAAGTCCGACTCTGATTACAAAGTTTTTGAAGCCCAAGAATTCGCAAAGCTTGGCTTTGGCGAAGTTCACGCTGTCTCTGCCCTTCACGGTCGAGGCATCAACGAACTTATGTCCGCCGCGCTGGACGGCGTCCCGAAATCGAAAGCCGAAGAAGAAAACGCTGACGAACTGAGACTGGCCATCATCGGCCGCCCCAACGTCGGCAAATCTTCCCTTCTCAATGCCTTTGCTGGGGAGCAGAGGTCTATTGTTTCTAACATCGCTGGCACCACACGAGACGCCATCGACTCTGTCGTCAGCTACAAGGGCAGAGCCATTCGCTTGATCGACACAGCTGGAATTCGGCGTCGCGGCAAGATCCAAGGCTCAATCGAGTACTACATGGTGCTTCGAGCTCAAAAGGCTCTGCAGCGAGCCGAGTGTGCCGTTCTTGTTGTTGATGCCGAAGAAGGCTTGACTGATGGTGACAAGCGAGTCGCCAACATGAGCCACGAAATGGGCAAGCCCCTTGTCATCGTAGCCAACAAGTGGGATACGCAGGAACCGCCGGATGGACAGCTTGGACAGACAAGCCCTACCAAGAAGGAGTTCCGAAAGAAGGTTGGTCACGAGCTTCCTCAGATGGATTACGCTCCCATCGTCTTCTCCTCCGCTTTGGCCGAGAAGGGTATGGAAGGCATCATGAATGCCGTCTTCCGTTCAGTTGAGAATTGGCGGTCACGTGTGACTACTGGCGTCCTCAACCGCCTCATTCAAGAGGCAGCCTTCAACAAGCCCATTGTCAGAAAGGGCAAGCACCTGAGGATCTACTACGCGACACAGGCCGAAACCTGTCCTCCCACCTTTGTGCTCTTCTGCAACGACCCAGATCTTGGCCACTTCTCTTATGTCAGGTACCTGGAAAACCAGATTCGTAAAGAACTGGTCCTCGAAGGAACTCCGATTGCGATCCATCTAAGAAGCAGTCGGCGAGACGAAGAAGACGACTAAAACTTCTCTAAATCCCTCTTTCGATCTTCCAGATTGAAAGAGGGATTTTTTGTTTAACTTTGCAAGACCTACCCTCAAAATCACTCTATCAGGTTAAAAACAGCCTGGACTTCGTCAGGTCACATCAGCCTCTGGGCCTAAGGGATATGCTAAGGCACCATGAAGGCTGATCTCATCCTGCGTCGAGCGAAAATCGTTACAGGTAGGTCCGTATTTGAAGGTGATTTGGCCGTTCAAGGCGAAAGAATTGCCAGCATCGGCGACCTTAGCGCCTGGCACGGTGCAGAGGAATATGACTGTCACGGCCTTCATCTCCTTCCCGGCGTGATAGACACCCAAGTCCATTTCAGAGAACCGGGCCTGGAGCACAAGGAAGATTTAGAATCTGGGACGAGAGCCGCGATTATGGGCGGCACAACAACAGTGTTCGAAATGCCGAACACTTCCCCCTCAACCACCACTGCCGAAGCCCTCGCCGACAAGGTCAGCCGAGCCCAAGGCCGAACCTGGTGCGAGACATCCTTCTTTGTGGGAGCATCGCCCGACAACATCGGTCAGCTGGCCGATCTTGAAATGCTTCCTGGTACGCCTGGAGTGAAGATTTTCATGGGATCTTCTACCGGCAATCTGCTGGTTGATACGGACGACCTTCTTCGCGAAGTGCTCAAAAACGGCAAGCGCACCTGCCCCGTTCACAGTGAAGATGAGCCCAGAAACCGAGAACGAAAAGCTCTGATCTCCGATAATCCTCATCCTCGAGAGCACCCTTTTCTTCGTGATGCCGAATCTGCCCGCCTTTGCACCGAGAGGCTTTTGAGTCTAGCCGCAGAAACAAAGCGACCGGTGCACGTCCTCCACATCTCGACTCTGGAGGAACTGCCACTTTTGGCCGGAGCCAAGGCTACTGGACTGCCCGTCACCTGCGAAATCACTCCACAGCACCTGAGCCTCAACGCCGAGCTCTACGAAACTTTAGGAAGCTTGGTGCAGATGAACCCACCAATCCGATCAGAGGAGCACAGAGCAGCCCTTATGGAAGCTTTTCAGGCTGGCCTCTTTGATGTGATCGGCAGCGACCACGCTCCCCACACTCTTGAAGAGAAGGCCAAGCCTTATCCACAATCTCCGAGCGGAATGCCAGGTGTCCAAACCCTGCTGCCCATCATGCTGGACTGGGTAAACAAGGGCGCCCTGGATCTTTCTAAGCTTGTAAGAATGACCAGCGAGAACCCGGCCAAGCTCTACGGCCTAAGGGACAAGGGCTGGATCGCCCCTGGCTCACACGCCGACCTCGTGCTGGTCGACCTCGACGCTGAGTGGGAAGTGACCAAGGATTGGCTGCAGTCTAAGTGTGGATGGAGCCCCTATGAGGGCTGGAAGCTCCGTGGACGCGTGGAGCATGTTCTACTGCGTGGAGGCTGGGCTGTACGGGATCGGGGCCTGGTTGGCTCTCCTAGAGGCAAGACCGTTCGGTTTACTTGGAAGTAGTTCGGTTTACTTGGAAGTAGGCAGACCAAGTCTGACTGATAAAAAGTCCCCTCCTTTCGTACACGAGAGGAGGGGACTAAGGGGCAAAGAGAATCTAGTTCTTCGTGACCAGTTCTCGAAGGTCAGCGTCGTCAACTTCAGCTTTCTTATCCGCAACGTCCAAAAAGGCCGAGTAGATAATCTCAAACCGATCTTCATGGAAGCTGAAGCCCAATTCGCTGAGCCGATGCTTCAAGCCATGGCGGCCTGATCGAGCGGTCAGAATAATCTCGCTCTTCTCTGCCCCGACCAGCAGAGGATCGATAATCTCGTAGGTGGACCTCTCCTTCAAAACGCCATCCTGGTGAATGCCGCTTGAGTGGGCGTAAGCGTTTGCCCCAACGACTGCCTTGTTGCGCTGAACAAGCATGCCAGTGTGCCGAGACACCAGCCTAGAGAGGGGCAGCAGTTTTCGAGTCTCAATCGAAGTCTCAAGACCATAGATATCCTTTCGAATGTAGAGGGCCATCACGACTTCTTCCAAGCTCGTGTTCCCCGCTCTCTCTCCGATTCCATTGACCGTGACCTCAACCTGTCTCGCCCCGCCGCGAACTCCTGCAAGAGTGTTGGCCGTGGCCATGCCTAAATCGTTGTGGCAGTGGCAGGAAAAAACCGCCTTATCTGAGTTGGGAACCCTATTGATGATCCCGGCGATCAGATCCTGATACTCCTCCGGAGAAGCGTAGCCGGTTGTATCCGGAACATTGATCGTAGTTGCACCAGCCTTGATCACTTCCTCGACGACCTTGCAGACATAGTCGCGGTCGGCTCGGCCGGAATCCTCCATGAAGTATTCGATGTCATCTGTGAACTGACGGGCGATCTTAACTGCATTGACTCCTGTTTCCAGGGCCTGCTCTTTAGTCATCCGCAGCTTGTGCTGAAGGTGGTTTTCGCTTACCCCCAAACCGGTATGGATGCGGCCCCTTTCGGCTGGCTTCAAGGCCTCAGCTGCGACTTCGATATCCTTCTGCCTGGCACGGGTAAGGCCGCAGATGGTTACTCCCTTCAACTCTCGAGCGAGTGTGCTGACGCTTTCAAAATCGCCGGGAGACGAGATAGGGAAACCAGCCTCGATGATGTTCACGCCAAGATCAACTAGGGCATGGCCAATTTCGAGCTTTTCCTCCATGTTCAGGCGAACGCCGGGGCTCTGTTCCCCGTCGCGGAGGGTGGTGTCGAAAATCAATACCTGTTCCATGACGCTTGCTTCTCTAATGCGCCCACATTGGGCATCGGGCTCCCGCTGGCGGCTGCGCCGGGGAGGAAGTGGTGGCCCCCAAATGGGGAAGAACCTTTATTATGGCCCCTAACCAGTCCCACTGACGAGGCAAAGCAGCAGGAGACTTTTGTTCTGTAAGGCGTATACTCACAAAGTCATGGCCCAGGTGGACATCAATCTGACCGCAAAGGATGCTCAGGCCGAGCAGCCTTGGATCTGCCGTCTCAGCCGAGAGTTCAATGTGACGGTCAACATCGTCAAGGCGAACGTCGACAAGGACTTTGGCTGGATTCAGATTCGCCTGGATGGTTCGACCGAAGAGATTCAGAGAGCTATTGCTTGGCTGATGCAGACCGGCATGCATGTTGATGCCGAGCAGCGCTCCGTGCGCGCACTCTAGTCTTGGAATTCACTCCCAACATTCCGGCGGGTTTTGATTCTTTTTGGCAGGAGAAGACCTCTTCTGCTCTTTCTACCTCCCTGGATTTCTCCCTTGCCCCTTCGGACCGAGTGAGCCCGGATGGACGAGCAGTTCAGGTCCTTACCTTCAGGGGGATTTCTGGCGAAGAACTGCATGGGTGGGTGGTCGTGACTCCTGGTGCTGACAGCGAGCCCGGTTTTCTTTGGGTTCCCCCCTACAGCCGCTGGTCAATGCTCCCTAATGAGTACGGCACCAGGCCCGGATTCGCCAGCCTTAGCTTCAATTTCTTCGGGGAATCTGCTTTTCATAAGGAAACCTACACCCCCGCCCGCGGCTATTTTGCCGATGGGATCGAATTTCCTGAGACTTGGATCTTCGGGCGGATGTACCAAAACGCAGTCATTGCCTTGCGGGTTTTGGCTTCCCTGCCTGGGGTCGATTCCGGAAAGCTTGCCTCCTGCGGAATGAGCCAGGGCGGAGGGATTTCCATCTGGCTTGGCGCTTTCTGCCCCTTGGTTAGGGCGGTCTGCGCAGATATGCCTTTTCTCGGCGGCATCGGGGAGCTCTTTGCCAAGGCTTCCGTCCACCGTTACCCTCTTAAAGAAATCGGCGACTGGGTGGGCACTGATCCTGGCCGTCAGGCGCAGTTTTTAGAGACTCTGCGCTGGTTCGATACCATTCACATGGCTTCTCGGTGCCAGGTTCCGACCCTGCTGACTCTGGGGACTAAGGATCCTGCGGTTCGTCCATGGCAGGTTCATGAGATTTTGAATGCTCTCCCTGGCGTTAAAAGGCTGGATGAGCTGGATTGGGGTCACGACTGGCATCCGAGCATGGTTGAGAGGAATCTGGGCTGGCTCCATCGCGTCACCAGAAACCACTATAAATGATACTATCCACGTTACTCTACTGAAATGGCATGGTCTAATGTGGTAAAATTCCTAGTACTGGTGTTTTCTCACTTTGTTTCAGAAATTCAAGAGCAGATGATGGCCAACGAGGAGAAGAACTAGATGGAAGAACTTAAACATATCAAACTTGCCAGCGAATTGTGGGAGTCAATTCATAGTTCTGGTGATAGCCCCTCTGAGTCACTAAGGAAGTTTGCTGAGGACCAGGGTAGTGTTTTCGCTGCAAAATTCTCTGGATTCATTGCAGATGAACAACCAGACGAAGTATTTCTTGAAGAATATGATAAGTGTACTGATTACACTTCGCAGGAGATGACTCAGCTTCTCCAAAGCGGTCCGTCTGAAGTTGAATTTTATGAGAAGGTTCTGGAAATCATTAATGCTGCTCCTACATCACATCCTGGCGTAAAGGCAATTCTACTGTCGGTTGGCTTTTTGTCCGGAGTGTTGCCTTATTATGACCTAGGTGACGGGGAAAAGATTGAAGACCAAGAGTTCAGGTCACTTTCGACTCTTGTCCTTCATCAAGTTAAACAGCTAAAGTTTTTACTTCTCAGACCTTATAGCCAGAAAACGGAACGGGCCAGTCTGATACTTAAAGTCTTGGACTCGGTGGCGGAACCGGACCAACGTACAGTGTTACTCGTACATTTACTTGAGTTGGTCAAGATTCTTGACAGGAAGAGTTCGGAGACTTAACTCTCATGATTCCTAAGTTTTGGTCGAATCTGTTTTTCTCTGAAGTGCCAGACCAACCTACCATTGACAATGGCGAGACTCAGGCGAACACTGTCGATTTTACTGATTACACGAGTAAAAGAAATACTGGCACAGAAGCAATAAGGTTAACTGATTTAGAAGATAGGTTTGCTTTCCTAAAGACAGTTGACATTGTTTTCCTGTGTGCACTTCGTAAAGAGAGTCAGGCAGTTCACGAAGTGTTTGGAGATGGATTTGACTCCATCAGGGTTGATTCCTTCGTCTATTATACAAAAGTAGTTGAGCTTTCAGACGTTAACTTCAGAATTTGCACACTGTCTCCACATCGGGCTGGGCCCAGCACTGCAGCAATCTTCGCAAGTGTGGCCCTGATGCACTGTGAACCGTCTTTAATTGTTATGACAGGAATCTGCGGCGGGATAAGTGATGAGGTTAAACTTGGAGATATCATTATTGCTGACCAAGTCTATGACTTCCTTTCATCTAAACTCACTGATGACGGTCAAAGGCCGTCCTTTGAGCCGCACCGGCTCAATGATTCAATATCATCTATCGTGAATCATGAGCTTCAGGATTGGAAATTGGACACCAGTACGTTGTGGTTTGGAAAGCTCTTTGCGGCAAAGTGTGAACTTGTGGCAGATGCAAAAGTAGCTTTAGGACATTTTGGTACAAGTTCTTCAGTTGTCGCTAGCGATTCGGTAAAGGAGGAGATAGCACTGCATGACAGGAAGACCCTTGCGATTGATATGGAAGCTTATTCTGTTGCAAATGCGACAAAGTTACTTCGGGAAAGTCGCACGGACTTTATGATCCTGAAATCCGTATCAGATAATGCGAATTCCAATAAGAAGGACGCGCTCCATGCCTTCTGCTCCCATGTAAGCGCCCAAGTTGCTCTCGACATTCTTAAGCACTTAATAATGGTTTGAAAATTGAAGCCGAAGGATCGAAAGTAGAGCAGGTCTCTAGTAAAAATTCACAAAAAGCGTACTTTAACCGGCTCAAGCCTCGTAGAAAGAGTCATGAGACTGCCCCTTCTGCTGACCTTGATCCTCATTTCAGCCGCCAGCTTTGGGCAGTACGTCTGGCCAAAGGCAGGCTACAACGCCCCGGAACCAGGCCTCTACACCGAAGACCCCTTCATCATCCAGTACCGCAAGGAGTTCTTTGCCGTCTTCCGTGGCGATTTCCCTCGCTTTGAAAAGGCTCTGAAGGAGATTGAGGCGATGGTGGAAGCAAACCCCAACGACGCCAGAGCCACGGTCTGGAAGGGCAATGGGCGCATGGTCCAGGCTGGGCTTGCTCTGATCCAAAACAAGGCCGAGGAGGCGAAGAGCCTCTACAAAGAATCAAATATGCTGCTGGACCGGGCCGTGCGCCTGACCCCAGAAGATCCCAACATCTACATGATGAGGGCGGCAACTCTACTGCTCTTCCACCAGCGCTTTCCTCGCGAGTGGAACGACCGGCGGGTCTACGAAAGGCTGAGAGATGACTCGCTGAAGTTCATCGAGTTCATCGGCCCCTACCGCTTCCCCCGAACCTCGATTCATCTTCAGGGTGAGGCTCTGGCTTCCCTGGCCATCGCCTACCAGGAGCTTGGTCTCAAGTCGGCTGCGGTCAAGACTTGGCAGAGACTGGTCACTTCTCTTCCTAAGACCGAGTACGCCACCAAGGGTCGGAAAGAATTGGAAGCCCTTGGGGTTGTGGCAGTTTCTGCGGAGTGATTTTAGCCGCACTTCCGTCTAGGCGCGAGGAACGCGAAAACCAAAACGGGTGACCGGGGATGGCAGCGAGGAAGGAGCTGCAGCCCCGGGATCACAACAGATTTTATGAATCGTTCCACACTGTCACAAGATGTGCAGAAGTCTTGGATGACCATGGAATGGAAAGTTCTGGTCTGGGATTTCCTGGCTTAGCAGAGCCAAACCAGGCCACACAAAACTTGTAGTCAAACGATGACCTTTTTGATTCAAAACTGATCCTTTCCCGCCCGACAGCAGGCTGATCGGGACGGGGCACCCGACTTAATCAGTGCACGAAGGAACCTGATTAATCACATCCAGTTCTTCCGGGGCTCCCCGCCGAGCGGGGCATCCCCAACCACTTATTGTAAAGTTTGATGCAGGCTGCATGCAGGAATTTTCGATGAAGTAAATCGGACGGATGAAGGTCGATCGTGTAGATTTCCCACAAATTTCTAACTCGTTCGTCCGGGGTTGCCTCGGGTCCTTGACCCGTGAAAAGTGCTTCCCAGAAGGCAGCACTCAGTGAAGACGGCTTGACTCTCTTGCAGCAAGTCTATTTGCAATTATAGATGGCCTTGTTGATTTTGAAACAGCGTCTAAAGTTTGAATGAATGCCTCACGCATTTCAAGACTCATTCCACTCTTGTTCATGGTTTTGGCAAACCCAATGAGAACAAATGAGAGCAGCTCGGCCTGCCAGCTTGTAAGGCGATTTAGCTGGTCTTTATTGCTGGCGGCGACCAAAACTCTGGACAAGATTCTTAGCCATGACTGCTTTCGGCCGACGCCTAAGAGGCTGAATCTCGTAAGCAATGTGAGCCAAGCAGAAGGAAGAGTCTGCTTGAAAGAGAGCTGTAGAACACATCTGTAGAGAGGCTCCTTGAGCATCAATGCAATCATCAAGAAAAAGATGAAACTGAGGACAACGCCTGACATCGCCAGAACCTGAACCCCAGAATCTGAAGTTCCTATCCTGCTCCAAAAGAGCAATATCGGAACTGCTAGAAAGCAGAGTTTCTCTAGCAAGAGATATGTGCCAAGTATCCAGTAATTCCGAGACACAGCTCAGTTTACATTAGCAGCTAATGTGCCGAACCACAAACTGATCCTGCTCGTTCGGATCAAGGATCACGACGTTGGGGTCGAGATGGCGAATGAACTCCTCAAAATCCACCCCATCCAATTCGCCTTGGCCTTTGAACTCCTCGTACATGACCTTCAAAATGTCTCCAACCAGGGGCCGGTGAGGAAGAGCATCGACCCAGAGGCCGGGCTTGTTCCCTTCGCCCTTATAGGCGACTGCGGCGATCCAGTAAGAGGCGGAAGGCATGGCCTCGGCTTCAGCTTCTGAGCTCCAAAGACCCTCGGAGCATTCAAAGCCTGTTCGCTCCAGGCGCTTGCGGGTTTCTGTGATAGTCAGGCCAGCGTCGGTCCGCAGAAGCAGATCGCGATCAGGGTCGCCACAGGTCACGCGGCAGATGGCCCCGAATCGAGAAAGGTACGCCTCTTTGGGCATCTTTAACCTTTCCGCAGCTGCGGCGAATTCCTCGAAAGGAACTGTGAGGACCATGGCAGTGATAGTACCGAAGGGGGAGCTGAGAGGGTTGCCCCCAGCTCCGCCTTCAGACGACAGAGAGACTTACCAGGCGTAATGCTCTGGTGAGGTCTTGAATCCAGGGAAGATCTCATCGATCTTCGCCAGTTCCTCATCCGAGAAGGTGATTTCAAGAGCCTTGACCGCCCCCTCAAGCTGAGCCATGGTTCGTGGGCCAATGATCGGAGCCGAAACGAAGGGTCGAGTCAGAGTCCAGGCCAGAGCCGCATCGCCAGGAGCAACGCCCTTGGCTTCGCAGAAATCTTCCCAGGCAACAAAGGCATCTCGCTTAGTTTCAAGAAGAGTCTTGGTCCAATCGCCGTAGCGCCTCTGACCTTCCTGATTCTTAATCACGCCGCCCAGCACGCCGCCGCCGAGTGGAGACCAGGGGATGATTCCCACTCCGTAAGCCTGCGCGGCAGGAGCCACTTCCATCTCGATCTCTCGCTGAAGCAGGGAGTACTTGCTCTGCTCAGAGATGAGGCCCATAGTGCCGGCTCGCTTAGCGGCTTCGTTTGCCTGAGCAATGTTCCATCCTGCGAAGTTGCTACTGCCAACGTAGGTGATCTTGCCCTGCTGAACAAGAACGCTCATGGCTTCCCAAACTTCATCCCAGGGGCATTCACGGGCGATGTGATGGAACTGGTAGAGATCAATCACATCGGTCTTAAGCCGCTGAAGGCTGGCTTCGCAGGCGCGGCGAATGTAGTAAGCCGAGTAGCGGGCTGTGTTGGGCCAATCTTTCAGCTCATCTTTGCCCATGGGGTTGTAGAGCTTGGTGGCAATGACAACTCTTTCGCGGCGATTGCCGCCAAGCTGAAACCACTCGCCGATAATCTGCTCGGTGATTCCCTCTCCCTGCTTCCAGCCATAGACGTCAGCAGTGTCGAAGAAGTTGACCCCGTGGTCCAAAGCGGCGTCCATGATGCGGAAGGCGTCTTCCTTGGTCGTCTCAGGACCGAAGTTCATGGTTCCCAAACAGAGTCGAGAAACCTTCAGGCCAGATCGGCCCAGCTGCGTGTACTGCATGAAAAGGGTTTACCTGATCCTGCCCGCTGCAGCTAAGCCAAAACTCGTCAGCCCTTTTCCAATGATTCCTTGCTAATGTTGTCCGGGACAGGAATGGGATAGTCGGCGTTGAAGCAGGCGGTGCAGAAATGCCCCATCGGCCTCCCGACTGACTTTACGGCACCATCAAGATCCAGATAGCCGAGCGTCGTGGCTCCAATCGAATCCCTAATCTCATCCAGGGTGAGATTTGCCGCAATCAGCTGCCCCTTGCTGGCCATATCAATGCCGTAATAGCAGGGATCGGTGATGGGGGGAGCTGTGATACGCACATGGACTTCCCTTGCCCCAGATTCAAAGAGCAGGCGAACGATCTTGCCAGTCGTCGTGCCGCGAACAATCGAGTCATCGACGAGAACCACGCTCTTGCCTCTCAGCCTGTCTGGCATGGGGCTCAGCTTCATTCTCACGCTGTCATCCCTCATGCGCTGGTCTGGCTGAATAAAGGTTCGATGAATGTAGCGGCTCTTCATCATGCCTTCCTGGTAAGGAAGTCCGCTGGCTCGGGCGAAACCAAGCGCGGCCGGGATTCCGGAATCAGGAACAGGAATAACCACATCGGCGCCAGGGGCAGGGTGCTTCCTAGCCAGAGCTTCACCCATTCTTTCACGGGCATCGTAAAGCGATGTTCCGTACATATGAGAATCTGGCCTGGCGAAGTAGATGAACTCAAAAAGGCACATAGCCGCTCGGCCCGGCTTAGCCACCTGCTTTAGTCTAAGACCGTTTTCATCAATCACAGCGCACTCGCCTGGCTCAAGATCGCAGGTGACTGCGCCGCCAAAGGGAGAAAAGGCACAGGATTCGCTGGCCAGGAGGTAGCCGTCTTCAAAAATCTTGCCGACGCTTAGGGGACGAATCCCATTAGGGTCTCGGAAGCCAAAAATGCAGGTAGGGGTCACAGCAACAACGCTGTAAGCGCCCTGAATCCTTTTCATTGTGGCGGCGACTGCGGCTTCTGGTCCTTCATCCAGATGCTTGTGCAGAAGAACAGCAATAAGCTCCGAATCATTGGTGGTGGCGAACTCAAAGCCTTCAGCCTCAAGCTCGGCTCTCAGCTCAACCGTATTCACCAGGTTGCCGTTGTGCCCCACGGCGACCTTTCCTAAATCAGTCATGCAGACAATGGGCTGAGCATTTCGTTCAACGTTTGCGCCTGTTGTGCTGTAGCGGTTATGGCCAATGGCAAAACTGCCCTTCAAAGTCGCCAGCTTGTCTTCATTAAAGACCTGAGAGACCAAGCCTTGATCCTTAACGGTGTAGATGTCGGTGCCATCTCCACTTGAAATCCCAGCAGATTCCTGACCCCTATGCTGGAGGGCAAAGAGGGCGAAGAACGCGCTCTTTGCTGCTTGAAGCCCCGGGGTGTAGAGGCCTACAATCCCGCACTCTTCCTTGATCCTGTCGTCGTGCCACTCTTCGGCATGAAAGGCTTTTGGAGTGAGGGAGTCCTCGGTCGGAATCACTCTCCGAGTATGGCATGGCTTCTTGCGCCAAGCGGTCCCTGCCTGCCCCTCAACCGGGCTCTATCCCCAGGTACCTTGGATTCATGACTTGGCCTCGCTGGGTGCTTGTCGTCTACGCCGTGATCAACATCATCATGGGCTTGCAGGCGTACTTTTTCCCCTCAGATGGCGTTGCTCACATCATGAGCTTGGCCGGTGGAGTTGGAGCTGGGGTTCTGATCCTCTTCGCCGTTTATATCACCACCATCAATCCACGAGGCGGCTATATCATGGCCCTCTGCGTCTGTGCTCTGCTTATCGCGCACTTTGGTCGTGGAGTCCTTTCCGACGCAACAAACCCCAACAAGGGTGGAGTCAAGTTCTATCCCAAAGTGCTCTCGGTTGGAATGGCCTTTTTGGTTGCTGGAGCCTTGGGCTATGGGCATATTCAGGCCAGAGCAAAGGCAAAGGCTGAAGCTTCTTCGATCACCTAGGCTAGGTTCGTCAGCGGTTTTTTTGTGGGCCCGGGTTCATAGCTTGAAGATCTTCCAGGGTGGCCGGGGATGGCTCGTGAGCAGCCCCGGAACCCACGGAGATTTCCCTAGACGGGCCTCTTGATTCCATGCGATTTGTCCAGGGCTGCAGCTAATTCTTCGCAGCCATCCCCGGTCACCCTTACACAAGAACTAAAGAGATTGGGTGTCACGACCTTGACCGACGATGGATGTCTAGGTCGTGATTAAAGGTCTTTACTATCGACTCAGTCAGCCAACTCTAGGCGGCGTCTTTGCCGCTCTCAGACTCATCAGAAGGGCCATCTAAAGCAAGCCAATCCGGAAGCACGACGGCTTTCATGGATGACCTAACGCCGCCTTTCTGTGGGATCTTGTCGAGCTGAGTAATGCCTTGAGTAGCAAGTTCAATAACCCGGCACAGCGCCAGCTGTACTTCGGATCTATCAGCTCCTTCCGTCAGCAGAGTCTGAACCTCTCCTGACTGATAAAGCATTTCGCAGGTTGTCCGCCAAAGATCGGTGGGCACGTGTGACTGTGAATGCATAAGAACCTGCCCAAATTCTAGGCAGGTTCTTTAAGTTACTTTCCCCCAACGAGGTCAAGACAGGCAGTGCTGCTGGCACGACCCAGCAGGATTACTCGTCTTTGCCGCCGCCAAGCAGACCGCCAAGCAGGCCGCCCGCCTGATCCTTCAGGCCATCCAAGCCGCCTTTGCCAAGCAGAGCGGGAATTTCATCCATGTGTTCCTGAATGAACTCGACCACCTTCTTAGCGGTGGCTTCATCAACTCCGACTTTGTCGGAGATCATCGAAATGAGCTGATCCATTTGTTTTGCCTAGTGGGTGACAGCCTTAGGAAGGGTTTCGGCTTCCGCGATCCACTTAGAGACTTCCGTCTCAGAAGGAACACGGTTGACCAAGTTCTTAGCCTCGTTGACTTCAGCCAGCTTGACGGTCAAGTTGGCGGCATTTCTCTGGGCCAGTTCTGCCACAGAATCGACTCCGGCAGCTTCCAAAAGCTCGGCCATCTGAGGACCAACGCCGTTGAGCCTAAAGAGGTCGGCATGGTTCACAAACCTGAGAATCAGCTTTTCCGAAATGCCAGTTGACTCGGCAAGTTCGGCGCGGCCCTTTTTGGTTCCGCCGACTTCCAGCAATCCTTCAACCGTCTTTACGCCAGCTTCAGCAAGCTTTGCGGCCAAAGCTTCGCCCACACCTTCAATGTCTTTCACATTCGCCATTGTCTGCTCCGGAACTGCAGTCAGCAGCACCGAAATAGATTGTAGCTTTACCAGGGCAGATTGTTCCCGGTTGTGAAGATGCTCTGAGTGAATGAGGGCTTAAGGTGCCGCGACAAAAACCAGCGCTTCACCTTTAAACTTGCTGTTCGCGACGCTGGCAGCTGTGATGGTGTAGGTTCCTGGCGTGGCAGGGGCCGTCCAAGATCCTGTTGCGTCAATAACTCCGCCACTAGCAGACCAAGTTACATCGGCATTGTTCGCACCGGTGACGGCCGCGGCGAAGGCCCGAACAGTTCCCGGTGCGACTGTATTGCCATCCGGGGTGACCGCAACCGTGATGCTCCTGACCTGAATCACCCTCTTGCCAAAAAGAGAGGTAGAAGCGGTGCTTCGGCCAATGACACTGATTGTCGCGGGAGAATCGGGTGCGGTCACTTTGGCTGTGCTGACTCCGCTTGAAACCACCTGGCCGCCAGTTGAAAGCCAGGTTGCAGTCTGGTCAGCGGGGCCAGTAAAGGCCACAGAGACATCGACTGTTTCTCCGACCCCCATCGCCAGAGTCAGAGGGGTGATCGCGCCGGAGTTGTTATCCCCAACAACCGCCAGTGACCTATCTGAAACGGAAGGGTCCTCAACGCTGGTCACTACGACATCGAAAATGCCGTCAAATGCTGGGGCCCTGTATGCTCCGGTTTGAGTAATGCTGCCGCCAGTCGTACTCCAAGTGACGTCAGCGCTGCCTGTGGTTTCAATGCTGTAGCCAAAAGATTGATTGGCGTCTCTCGCCAGCACCGCAACTTCAGGAAGAAGGGTCAGCTTGGTTGCTGCCCCTGTATCCGATCCGCCTCCACCGCAGCCAGAAAGAAGAGCTAAGGCAGGAAGAAGGAGTGCTGGGAGAAGAAAAGCTGATTTCATGGCTGCCCTATCTACCTAGCAAAAATGCCAGGCATCTCGGTCAAGGTCGCTGCGGCAAGAATTGACTGCTTTAACCTTCGTGAGGGTACCTTGCCTCAAATCATGACTGGTCTCTTGTTCGCTTCTCTGCTTGCCTTACAAAGCCCAGCACCTACTCGATACGACATGGGCGAGAGGCTGAAGGCGCTTGAAAGCAGCTGGATGAAGGCAGACGAGCAGAAGAAGCGGGCCGCAGTCCCCTTTATCAGCCAGGCTGTGACCAGCTTTTTTACTCAGCAGTTTGGCCCGGCTTGCAGAAGCCTCGATTCAGCCTCTGCCGCTCTTGCCGGTCGTCCTCTGAAGCCTGAAGACGGAATCACCTTAAGATTTCTGCCCGGTCATTCCTCAACTGATGGAAAGATTCGCCTCTCTGTGACCTGGGCTTACACTCTTCCCGACGCTCAGCCAGTGAAAGTGGACATCAACGGAGTAACCACGGACTTTAAACCAGGCGAAAGCGGTGTGGTTGAACTGGATGTCGCCCGTCTGCCGATGCAGAAAACTGGCCTAAGCGATTCTTCACTTAACCTGCCCATCAAAGTGGGTGCAGACCAGCGTGCCCTTCGATTATTTGTTGGCCAAAAATTCAAAGAAAGAGCTTCGGCTTTGGCAGCGAACCCAGACTCAGATATTGCAATCCTCGGCAGACTGCTTACAGACCAAGCCGAGGGCAAAACTGAACAGGATATCGATCTCGTTGACGTCATGAGTCTTGGTGAGAAACTGGCCTCTGGCTCAACCCCAAAGGCCGTCGTAAAGGATTGGCCCTTGGCGATTGAAGGATCGACAAGGTTGAGAGCAAGGTTCCCAGACCAGCAAGATGCCAACGAAACTCTTGTCATCGCACTTCACGGAGCAGGCGGTTCCGAGAATCTCTTCTTTGAAGGCTACGGCAGAGGTCTGGCGGTCGACGAAGCCATTAAGAGAAAGTGGGCCATTATCGCCCCCCGGTCTTCAGCGACAGCAGTGAGAGATTCATTGGCTTGGGTCAAGCGAGTTCGAGGTTGGACACCAAAGAGGGTGATCGTTATGGGGCACTCAATGGGCGGAGCCTTGGCTCTTCAATCTGGATCAGTCACACCGAAGCCTAACGCCGTTGTACTCTTTGCTCCTGCAGGCAGACAAGTCCCAGAAAGCCTAAAGGACGTGCCCATGTATCTCGCCGTCGGCAGGCAGGAGATCATGATGCTCGGAGCTTCTGCTCAGGAGATCAGGAAATCAAGAGAAGCAGCACCGAACTTCCGCTTCAACCTCGTTGATCCCTGTGAGCACCTTATGATCGTGGCTGAGGCTCTGCCAGACGCCTACAAATGGCTGGATGAGACTTTGAAGCGGTAGTGCCTGCTTTGGGATGACCCGAAAGAGAATGAGCCTGGAAGGGTATCACCTTCCCTATGATCTTTGAGGAGAATGCTGCCCCCGAGGCCACCGAAGAGACCCAGGTTGAGAGCAAAGAGGAAGCCACTCAGCCTGAAGAAGTCGTCGTTGAAGAGCCCCCCGTGCAGGAGACCCCTGTCGAAGAAACCAACAAGCCTGACACCAAGGATATTGAGATTGAGGCCCTGAAGAAAGAGCGCAACGAACTGCTCTACACCTTGGCCGATGCTCAAAACATCGTCCGAAGGACGAGAGCCCAGGCAGAACAGGATAGAAAGTTTGCCTCTGAAGGCTTGATTCGCGAGATTCTGCCTGTTCTGGATGGCTTTGAAAGGACCATGGCTATGGCCGCCAAGGGAGCTTCAGTCGAATCTTTGACCGATGGAGTCAGGGTTATGGAAAAGCAGTTGAGAAAGGCTCTTGAATCCTCCGGGGTGACTAGAGTCGCAGCCCTCGGCGCCGCTTTCGACCCAGAAGTCCACGAAGCTCTTGCCACTGTTGAGAACGAAGAACTTGACGCCGACACCATTGTCGACGAAATCGAAGCAGGCTACACAATGCATGAGAAAGTGATCCGAGCCGCCCGAGTCAGGGTCACGGTGAAGCCGTGAGCCGCAAACTCTTTGGAACCGACGGCATCAGAGGCGTTGCCAACATCAAGCTGACTCCTGAGCTTGCGATGAAGCTTGGAGCAGCAGCCGGCCGATGGCTTGCAAATGAAGGTCTTCCTCTCAGAGTGGTTGTTGGCCGAGATTCGCGCAAGTCGGGCACCATGCTCGGCGCGGCCCTGGCCGCAGGGCTCAACTCTGCCGGAGTCGATGTGACAACTCTGGCCATCTCCCCAACCGGAGCTATCTCATGGGTCGGCAGAACCCAAGGCTTCTCTATGGCCATCGTCATTTCGGCGAGCCATAACCCCGCCCCAGACAACGGCATCAAGCTGATTGCCAGCAATGGAGCCAAGGTCTCGGATGAGACTGAGGCTTGGATCGAATCTCAGCTTGAAGAGAGCTTTGATCGCCCCACTGGGGGCGCAGTGGGCCAGATTTACTCAGACCGGTCTGCCCTTGAAGGCTACATGTCCTGGCTGGAATCCTTGGTTCCAGAGAGGCTTGAAGGCATGACAATCGCGGTCGATGCTGCGAACGGAGCCGCCTATGAGCTAGGTCCAGAAATCTTCCGCCGGCTTGGCGCCACGGTCTACTCCACTGGCACGACCCCGGATGGAATGAACATCAACGAGGAAGGCGGAGCGACCAAGCCAGAAACGGTTCAGAAGCTCACCATGGAATCCAAGGCCGACCTCGGGATTGCCTTTGACGGTGATGCCGACCGAGCCGTCTTTAGTGATGATCAAGGCCGGTTGGTTAACGGTGACCGCACCATGGCCATCTGGTCTTCACACTGGCGAGAAAGGCTTGATCCAAAGGTTGTTGTTGGCACAGTTATGTCCAACATGGGATTTGAAAAGTATCTCACCTCCCAGGGAATTGAGCTTGTTCGAGCCGCAGTTGGCGACAAGTATGTGAGCCAGGAGCTTTCAAAGCTTGGCGGCAAGGTGGGCGGCGAACAATCCGGCCATATCATCTTCCCTGACCTCGGTCCAACCGGGGATGGCTTGGTCACTGCTTTAGAACTCGCAAGAGTTTTGAAGCGTGAGGGCAGAACTCTGGCCTCCTTCTATGAAGATTTCGCCAACTGGTCTCAGCTGCTCGTCAATGTTGAAGTCGGCACAAAAGACGGCTGGGAAACCAACGAACCTCTTCAGTCTGCAATCCAGTCAGCGGCAGCTGCGCTTGAAGGCAGAGGCCGAATCAATGTGCGGCCCAGCGGCACTCAGCCCATGATTCGCGTCATGGTGGAAGCTGACGATGAAGCCCTGAGAGATCAGGAATCTGAAAAAGTTGTCAGCGCAATGCTGGCAGCGCTTGGCGGCAAAATTTACAGTCGGGTGGATTTGACTCATGCTTTGGGCGATTGATGTAGGCAACACCCACACCGTTGTGGGAGTCTGGCGAGAAGATCACTGGCACGCTGTCTGGCGGCTGGAAACTGATCGGCACAAAACCGAGGACGAGCTGGCGATTCTGCTCAAGGGTCTTTGTGACCTTGAGTCCATTCCCTGGAGCTGCCGCGGAGCTGTCATAGGCAGTGTTGTGCCCAGCGTCACCCCCATCTGGAAAGCCTTTTTCGGTGACCGATTCGGCAAGACTCTCAAGGTTCTTGAGAGAGGGGACCAGGTCGGTTTGACCGTCAAGTACGACCCTCCGCATGGCGTGGGTGCTGACAGAATTGCAAACGCACTCGGTGGAGCCGCCCTCTTCCCCGCCCCCCTCATTGTCATCGATTTTGGGACGGCGACAACCTTTGATGTGATCAATGCCACTGGCGACTACATCGGCGGGGCGATCCTGCCCGGTGTCCTTGTTTCTATGGAAGCCTTGGCCAGCAAGGCGGCTAAGCTGCCTCCTATCGCTCTTCGAAAGCCGGAGAAGGCTATCGGACGCAACACGGTGGAGTCCCTGGAATCAGGGCTTCTGTGGGGTTCGGCTGGGGCGATCAACGAAGTTGGCAAAAGGATTCGAGAGGAGCTTGGTCAGGATGCCAAGATCATCGCCACAGGCGGATTGGGGCCAGTCTTCGTGGAACTCTGCCCTGATGTCGAATCTCACTTTCCTAACTTGACTTTGGATGGCTTAAGGATCGCTTTCGATCGTCTTCCGTAGGGTTGGGGGACCTAGCTTTCCTAAGTTTGGGTGGCCTGCTCGACCAGCTTGCTGTCAAGCAGGATACCGGTTGCCCCAGTTCATTGCAGAACCAAGCGTCATCCTCCTCTGCCGATCGTTCCCCGAAGGCGGAAGCGGCCACCCAACAAATATAACTGGAGGTACGGACCGAGACACTCGGTTCTTCGCTCCGGGGCTGCCCTGCGGGCCATCCCCGGTCACCCTTGTGAGGTTTGGGGTCTGCTTCTTTGGCTGAAGTTCCCGACCTTCCCTCGCAAGCTCGGGCCAGATCGGGGCACCAAGGGATTTACGACTGAGAATAGTGGCCTGCTCGACCCGCCTGTTGCCGAGCAGGATGGTGGTGACCTCCATTTCAGCACGCCAATCGCTATCCTCCTCTGCCGCTCGTGCCTCGCGGACAGAAGAGGCCACCCAGACTTCTCGTGATTGGGGAGAAGAAGATCACCTCTGCTCGTTTACAAAGGCCAGGTCGGCAGTCTGCAATCCTAGACCCAAGATGCGGTTTTCGGCCGAGCCGCAGGCGAAGGGTCGAAAACCGCCATATAAATGAAAGCCCCTCCCGACGGTTTCGGGAGGGGGTGGGGTGGGCTCCGCAATAACAAGGCAGACAACAAAAACTCCTTTCACCACGCGCTATCCACCTCTGCTGCTCGTACCTCGCAGACAGAAGAGGCCACCCAGACTCCTAGATCAATCCTGCTGCTGACAGCCGCTTCTAGTCAGCTGCGATGTTCGAACCAGAATTCCACACTCCGAAACCAAAAAGCGGTTTTCGACCGAGCCGTAGGCGAAGGGTCGAAATCCGCCAAAAGATAAAAAGCCCCTCCCGACGGTTTCGGGAGGGGTTGGGGTGGGCTCCGCATTAACACGGCAGACAACAAAGCCTCCTTTCACCACGCGCTATCCACCTCTGCTGCTCGTGCCTCGCAGGCAGAAGAGGCCCCCCTAACTCCCTCGCGGATAGGGCAGAAGAAAATCACCACCAGAGGATTACGAAGTTCAGGTCGGCAAATCCCAAGCACCAGCCCAAAAGCGGTTTTAGACCGAGCCGCAGGCGAATGGTCGAAAACCGCCATATAAATGAAAGCCCCTCCCGACGGTTTCGGGAGGGGTTGGGGTGGGCTCCGCAATATCAAGGCAGACAACAAAAACTCCTTTCAGCACACCACGCTCTATCCTCCTCGGCTGCTCGTGCCTCGCAGGCAGAAGAGGCCCCCCTAACCTTAAACAAAGATAAGCAAAACAAAACTAGCCTGACTCCCCAAACTGGGGAGCCAGGCTAACAGAACTCAAGCAGGCGAGCCTACTTCTTGATCTTGCTCATCAAGACCTCAATGGCCTTGTCAAGCTGAGGATCTACGCCCCTCAGATAGTCTTCTGCCTTCCAGTCGATCTTAACGTCGGGCTGGACGCCGTTGTTCTCAGTGTTCTCGCCATTCAAGCGGAACCAAGCCCAAGCAGGCATTCGAGCCGATGTGCCATCGAGCAGAGGCAGGCCGTAGGTGCCAATCACGTAGCCAGGAGTGGGCATGCCG
The DNA here is from genome assembly GCA_943369295.1 of Synechococcus sp. UW140. Taxonomy (GTDB): domain Bacteria; phylum Armatimonadota; class Fimbriimonadia; order Fimbriimonadales; family Fimbriimonadaceae; genus JAKRSE01. Next base: position 577,167 of record CALRMU020000003.1, read on the forward strand.
ACCAGAGTGGCGAAGCCGCGTGACTTCATGCCGCCCGGGTAGAGCTCAGCATCGCTGAAGGAAGTCTCACTGATCATGACAACCAGCTTCAGATCGTCGCTGAAGGATCGATCGGGAGAGGTCTCCACCGGGGCATCTCTCAACTGTGTGAAGCCATGAGGACGTCGCTCAATCAGGTCAATCAGAGATTCGCTGATGTTGCCGCCGCCGTTGTTCCTCACGTCAATGATCGCGCCCTTGCGGCCCTGAATCAGTTCCCAAGCTTCATAGTTGAAGTTCCTCAACTGAGCGCCGCCCATTCCCGGAATCTCCAGGTAGGTCAGAGCTCCGCCAGACTTCTCTTCAACATACTTTCGCCTTTCGTCGATTCTGTTCCTGTAGAGAAGGTTCCTCCACTCGCCAACGTTAAGAGCCTTGATTCGGACGGTGCGGGCACCAGCCTTCGTTGGAGCGCTGTTGACCAAGAGGGTCACGTCTCGGCCCTGCTGACCAGCCAGAACATCACGCCACAGATTCTCGGTAAGGGTCACATCCTTGCCGTTGATGGCCAAGATGAATTCGCCCTTGCCGATTCTTGTCTGCCTGAATGAGCCAGGGGTTCGTGCAGGCACATCCTCAACTTTGATTCCCTGGCCTCGCCAAGAATAGTCAAAAGTGAGTCCAAGATGACCGACTTGAACTGGGGCAACTCCTCCACCGGCTGGTCCAACTTCCGCGTGGCTTGCTTCAAGCTCGCCCACCATCTGATTCAAAACCGTGGCGAACTCGTTTCTGTGGGCGACTGAATCCAGCAGTGGCTCATAGCGCTTGCGAATGGCAAGCCAATCGCGGCCATGGAAGTTAGGATCGTAGAAGGTTCGGTTGTATTCGCGCCAGAACTGGGCGAAGGCTGCCGACCTTTCGGCTCTGATGTCTCGAGTTCTTTCCGCTCGCAGACCAACCGAGGCGACTGGATAATTTTGTCCCCTAAGGTTCAAAACTCCAGGAAGACCATCTCGGACGAGGGCGATTCTGTTTCCATCCAGGCTGAAGCTGTATGAGGTGACGGCACCGCCTGAGGTGATAGGACGGGCATTCTGACCGTCGTAATCAATGACCCAAATCTGGCCTCCACGCCAAAAGATGAGACGACCAGTTTCTACATCAGACCGCAGGCCAGATGCTCCGCCAGCGTTGAAAAGTCGAACTCTGGTGTGAATCTGATCAAGATCAATCTCAACCTTAGGGGTCTCCTTTGGCTTCTCGTACTTCAAGTCCTGATCGTCAGTTCTTGCCGCTTCCGCCGTCAAGGGCACAGCAAAGATTCCGCTGGGTCCGCCTCGGTCTGCTGAGAAGTAAAGGTACTTGCCGTCAGCCGAAAATGCAGGAGCTTCGTGAGATCCGGCCAGACGAGTGACGTTGGTATGCACCTTGGTCGTCGTGTCGTAGAGGTAGATGTTAACGCTGGTGGTGGGCTTTCTTAAGCAGTAAGCCACCCATCGTCCATCTGGGGACCAAGCAAAGGTGGTGTCGCTCTCGAACCTCATGGGGCGAACGAGATCGAAGATCTTCTCGGGGGCTCCGCCCTCGACAGCGACCTTGTAGAGTCCGCCGCCTTCGCCTGCCATCCAGAAGCTCACGTGCTTCTTGTCTGGAGTCAAGGTGAGGTTCAGCACGTCACGATCCTTCATCGTGATGGCAGTCACCTTCTTGTCTTCCAAGTTCATGCGGTAGAGCCGCAGAGCGCCATCTCTATCACTGATAAAGAAGACTCCCTTGCCATCCGGGGTTGGCAGAGGCTCGCCGTCCAGTCCAGCCCAGGTGGTTAGCTGGGTGGCGTCTCTCGCGTTCGGTCTGCTTCCCTGCTCAACTGGCAGGCTCCACAGATCGTTGGCCGCATTGATGATCAGTGTCTTGTTGTCCAGAGTCAGACTGGCTTCAGCGACTCCTTCCGTCAAAACTTGGAATTCTTCATTGTTGACTCTGTCGTCAACCGTCGCAGTGATCTTGACCTGCTTGGCATTGCCGCCAGAAGACATGGTGAAAACTTCTCCATCCTTCTCATAAGCCATCACGTCGGCTGTTCTTGCAGCGGCCAAGTAACGTACAGAGCCACCGACCAGATTGGTCAAGCGTCTTTCTCGACCATTGTCATCAAGGAGGTAGACGTTGGGGGTCCGCTTTTCATTATCAGTGACGCGGCCGATGCTCCTGCCCATAGGAGAAGAGCTGGGAGTCACTTCTGTGGCGGTCACTGTGGCGATCTGACCACTGGCCGTGTACTGAGCCCAAATGTGCTGGAATCCTGTGTTCCTAAAGCTCTTTCGCTCGCCGGAACTCAAATCCATCTTGACAAGTTGGAGTGCAGCAGAACCTTCATATCTTGGCCGCGCGGCAGGAAAGCCATAGCGGGTGTAAAGAAGCTCTTTGCCGTCTGGGCTCACAACCGGGTTTCCAATCGTTCTGTGGTCTCTAACCAGAAGTCTGAGATCCAAAGTTCGGATATCCACTGAGTAGATTCCGTTCTCCATTCCTTCTCGGTTCGAGCTGAACACAAGCCGCTTAGAATCAGGGGTCCAGCCGCCTAAAGATTCACCGGCTGGATTGTAGGTGATTCTTGTCGCTGTTCCACCCTGCACTGGCACGACAAAAAGATCAGTGGAACCAAAGCGATTGCTGGTGAAAGCGATCCAGGTTCCGTCGGGTGAAAAGACGGGATTATCCTCTAGCTCAACGTGGCTGGTGAGCTGTTGGGCAGGTCCGCCACTGGCTGGCGCGGTCCATAAATCGCCCCGCCAAGAAAAGGCCAGACGCGTTCCGTCTGGACTGAGGGCCAAAGATCTTGCTCCGAAAACGACCTTGGGTTCTGGGTCTGTCACCTGGCTCCAGGCTGTCGTGGTGCAGACAGCGGCAAGGGCCAGGAGCAGCATTCGACGCTCCATGCAAATAAACTACCTGAAGCGAGCCTATTCCGTCTCATAAAGACTTCTGTACATCGACTAATACAGACTTTAAAAAGCAAGCCTCTCAAAGCCCAAAACCTACAGATTCCGCAAGGCCCTAACAGGCTTTGACTTCGAAAGGTTGTGGGCCTTAACTCAAATCACCTTTAAACCCTCGCTATACTCCAGCCTGAAATGTCCAGGGCGTCCGAACTAAAAAAGCAGATTTGCGAGGTGGGAAGGACGCTCTACAGCCGCGGCTTGATCGGAGGCTGTGAGGGCAACATTTCCTGCCGTCTCGAACCTGGCCAGCTGCTCTGCACGCCATCTGGACTCTGCAAAGGCGAGATGACGCCGGAGCAGATAGTCACCATCGATCTTGAGGGCCGCCTGCTTGAGGGCAAAGGCAAGCCTTCCAGCGAGATCAGAATTCACCTCCTCAGCTACAGAGAAAGGCCAGACTGTGAGGCTGTTGTTCACGCTCATCCCCCAACTGCCACCGGCCTGACCTTGGCCGGAAAAACCATTCCGGATGATGTGATGCCCGAAGCTGGCTACATCCTCGGACCAGTCGCTTTGTGTGAGTTTGGGATGCCAGGAACGGACGAACTCCCCGCGACCATTCTTCCCTTCATTCACAATCATAAAACCTTTCTGCTTAGCCACCATGGCGCTCTCAGCTTGGGCTCATCTTTGATTGATGCCTGCCACAGAATGGAGAGCCTTGAACAGGTGGCCAAAGCCCTTTTAACAGCGCACCTTTTTGGCGGAGCCAAGAGCCTGCCGGAGAATGCCCTAAGAGTGATGAAAGAGAAAGCCCTGCATGGGAGATTAACGTGAGCAAAGAGAAATACAGCGCACCTCGTGGAACCAGCGATCAACTGCCCGACCAGATTGGTCTGTGGCAGCATGTCCAAAGAGTTTTCCAGGAAGAAGCTGAGCTGCATGGATACCGCGAGATTCGAACCCCCATGTTCGAAGAAACGGCTCTGTTCGAACGAACAAGCGGCGACACAAGCGAAGTTGTCACCAAGCAGATGTACACCTTTTTGGACAAGGGTGGGCGATCTATCACTCTGCGTCCAGAAGGCACCGCTCCTGTTATGAGAGCAGTGATCGAAAACCGTCTCCTGCCCGGAAGCGGTCAGCTCAGGCTCTGGTACTTCATTCAGAACTTCCGCTACGAAAGGCCCCAAGCGGGAAGAATGCGTCAGCACCACCAGCTCGGCCTCGAATTGATCGGAGGCGCAGGCCCGGGAGCCGACGCCGAAGTTATTGAGGTCGTCTGCCGAATCCTAGAGCGTCTTGGCTTGGGTGAGAACAGAGTTCTACTCAACTCGATTGGCCGAGCAGAAACTCGAGAAAGGTTTAGAGAAGCTCTTCTGGGCTATCTTGGCCTCTGGCTGACCGACCTTGAGCCGGAAGAAAGAGCCAAGGTTGAGAAGAACCCTCTTCGACTTTTCGACTCTAAAGACCCCAAGGTTCAGGCTCTGATGGAAGGGGCGCCTTTGGTGACAGAACACCTTGAAGATGCCTCGAAGCAGCACAGGGATGACCTTATCGCGATTCTTAATGAAGCGGGAGTCAACTATGTTCTTGATCCTCGCCTTGTTCGAGGACTGGATTACTACACTGACACTGTCTTTGAGGTCCAATCCACCAAGATCGGAGCTCAGTCCAGTCTCTGCGGCGGAGGAAGGTACGACAAGCTGATCAGCGAAATCGGCGGACCAGATACCCCCAGCGTCGGCTTCGGAATGGGAGTTGAAAGGCTTCTGCTGGCCCTCAAAGAGAGCGAGGCTGACCTGCCGAGCCCGACTGCTCCTCTGGTTGTGGCCTGTCAGTCACCGGACTATGCTCCTCAGGTTAGGGCCTTGGCTCGAGAGCTAAGAGCGGCTGGCAGAATCGTCGTGCTCGACTCTGACATGAGAGGAATGAAGCAGCAGATCAAGCAGGCAGATAGGCTTGCCGCTGAATATGTGCTGATCCTTGGCGAATCGGAGATTGCAGACGGAACGGTCTCCATCAAAAACCTTTCAACTGCAGCACAGGAAACCCTGCCGCGTGAAGAGGCTTTGAAGCGTCTAACACTAGAGCAATGAGATTCGGCGTGACTCTGGCAGCCTTGGCTGTGGCATCAGTTGGCCTTGCCCAGCTGCCAGATGTGGCCGTCTTCACCGATCTTCGCCCGACGCTAAGCCTGCGCGACAAGGAAGAAATCGTCGTTCGCTGGCTTGACCCGGAGGGTCGGCCCTCAATTGTCGGAATCCGCTTTGCTCTAGAGAATGGAGCCAGAATCAAGGTCACTCAGAGAATGCAGAGAGTTCCTGGCGACCCCGATCAGCTGGATGAAGCCTGGGTCAGTGTCAACGACGAATGGCTTCTGGGCAAGCAGTACGTTCCCTTCGGACTCCGATCGCTCTATCGCGAGTCAGTTCCGGCTATCTCGTTCAACACCCAGCTGGTTTTCGATGGCATTCCCGCCGAAGCCGCCATCTTTGATGCCGGAGTGGCACGCCCCAGAGGATTTTCAGTCCGAGTTGGTCGACCGCAGTTAGGTGTTAGTGTTGCTGCAGGCGACCATTTAGCCGTCCAAGGCACCAGCCTGCTCCCCTTTCGCAGCCCAGGACAGGCAGAATCAAAAGGCGGTGGCTGGAGGCTAGCTTACGGAATCGATTCGACGATCAACTTTGCCACCTTTAAGCTTGAGGCAGAACATTTAGTTTTGCGGACAGCTCAGGCGCCTACAGCAGGCGATCGAAGCTACAGTCAGGTCCGAGCCTACTTCCCTCTCCCGGCTCTCCCTTACAGCCTCGAAGCGATCTATAGCCACGATTGGACAAGGAAGGATGGGGTCCTAGGGGCTGCAACCACAATCCCGATTGACCTTAAGACATCAATAAGGCCCTTGATTCGTTTTGACAAGCACGGCTTTAGAGAAGCAGCTCTGACCTTGAGGATTAAGCTTTGATCGCATTTACCGGAATAGGAATCGTTCTTATCGCAGTTGTTGTCCTGCTGGGGGCAGGCATCTTTGCGGTGGCCTTGGCTAATGCCGGCAAGAGAACGAAAACCGAAGGCGAAGAAGGGCTGGATACAAGGTCTCGCAGTCTTCTCCGCACCTTTGACCAAGAAGAGCAGAAGGTCAAGTCCCTGATTCAAAGCCACCCCCATCACCTTCTGGTTCAAGGTTTGGCCATGGATCTCCTGGCTGAAATCGAGGCTATGAAATCGGGTTCGGCCAAACTAGCCGAGAGATCATCTCGGCTTCGACAGGCTTCAATTGCTCAGGGACGGCTTCAGCATCAAGTCCAGGAGCTTACGTCCAGAGCCGGCCGCGCTCAGGGGGCGGAAAGAGCTGGGATCGATACCTCCCTGCAGGCTAAACAGAGCGAACTGGCTATGGCTGAGGCTGCCGGGCAGCAGAGCAGAGAGCTTGACGCCAGGATCGAATCTGCTGCCGCCGAGCTAAGCCTCATGAGGGCAAAGCTCGAGCAGGCAGCCTTGACCGACACTTACGATTCCGATGAGGATAGCCTGAGGGCCAGCCTTAATCGTCTACACTCACTTTGGTCCAGCGCCGAAGAAGCACAGGACTTTATAAATCTCAAGCCATGAACGAAATCGATCGCGCAATGAACTGGGCCAACGCCGTCTTCGGTGATGTTAAGGCCCGAATCCAGAAGCTGGAAGACAGCGGTCAGGTGCGCTTGGCGCGAGATGAGCTTGAGAAGTATCTTAAGCCTGGCATGACGGCTGAAGATGCCTCTTGGTCCGACCACAATGTCGGCCCGGCTCCGACTCAAATGGAGCCTCGCGACCTTAAGGCCGAAGCCAGAAAGATTCTTGGCGTTGCTCCAGAAGCTTCCTTTGCTGAAATCCATCAGGCGTTTTTGGCCCTGAGCGATAAGATTCGCCCGGATAACTTCCCCGACAATGATGCCGAGAGGCGTCAGGCAGAAGGGGTTCAGGCCAGGGTTCAGTGGGCTTACCACACGCTCTCCGCCGAGATTTCTGACGTCGAGCGCCGGTTCAAGACTCTTGAGATCGAGTAGTCACGCCAATCCTTGGCAGTTCGGGCAAAAGTAGATCGAACCGCCAAGGAAGGTTTCTTTGATTACATGGCTGCCGCACTCTGGGCAGCCCCAGATAATCGACTTCTTGCTGAGCTTAGTCGAGTAGCCGCCTGGCTGGCCGAAGATATCCTTCTCCGAGTCTCTTCCTCCAAGCTCAGTCATCTCCGTAAGGGTTGTTTTGACGGAGCGAAAGAGAGCTTCCGACTCACTTTCTGTTAGGTCTAATATAAACCGCTTGGGGTGAAGTCGAGCATTGAGAAGAATGTCATGGAGAACTCCGTTGCCCAGACCGGGGAACCTCTGCTGAGTGGCCAAGAAACCTTTAAGGGTCATTTTTGGTTTGCCGTCGGAGGCTATCTTTGCCTTGAAGAATTCAAGATCAAATATGTCACTCAGAGGGTCTGGACCCTCCACTGCCTTTTGCAGATAGGGGTTCTCTTCACCAAATCCGTCATCAAGATAGAGGAAGGCGTACATCCTCACCGTCACAGAAAGGCTTAAACCATCCTCAAACCGGATAAAGAGCTGGTGCTTGAAAGGAGGCACTTGATCAGGAGACCAAATCCGAATTACCGGCCCCTCTGCCAAAATCAGGTTGACTTCCTCGTCGAGCCGAATCCAAATATGGCCGCCATGCCGAACCACCCCTCTGACTGACTGCCTTCTCATGCGCAGCGAGTAAGTGGCCGGGTCTCCGCAATACCAGGCGAACCCGTGGGGCGATGAACCAGCCAATGCGCTTTCGATCTTTTTGCCGGCCAAGACTTCGTTCAGTTGGCGAGCCAGGTTCACCGCCTCCGGAATCTCGATCATCTTCTATTCGTTGAAAGTGACGGCATCTCCATGGCCCGTATAGACCTCTAGAGGCTCATCGAACTCAAGACAGATGATAGTCGCCTCGGAATCGAGCTGTTCTTTCGGGATATCCAAATAGAGGATTCCTGGAAGCTTGGCCCAGGGGGCACCGCCGATGCTCTTGTGGCCGATCTCGCCTCCGCCTACGACTCTCGCAGAAGTCACCGATGACAGCAGACCCTTTACAGCCAAACCATTAACCGGGTGATCGAAAGTGATGAGGTAGAGCTTTTTGCCATCCTGCGAAAGGGTGGTCGGACCATAGAAGAGCCCGGGAGGAAGTCCAGCCTTGGTGCCGTAGATAGCCTCTCCATGCTTCTTCAGCCATGTACCAAGCTTCAGCAGAGTCTCTGTCTGAACATCAGTAATCGAACCATCGCTCTTCGGGCCGATATCCAAAAGCAGGTTGCCGCCCATGCCGGCACATTCGGCCAGCATGCGAACGCACTGAGCTACCGATTTGTGGTTCTCATCCTTCTTCACGTAGCCCCATGAATCATTCATGGTCACGCAGAATTCCCAGGGTCCCTTAGGCTTGCTGACGGGGATCGCCTGTTCCGGAGTTCCGTAGTCGCCATGCCCTCCCATGCGGCTGTTCAAAATCACCCCTGGAGCCCAGGCTTTTAGATCTTTGCGGAGCTGCTCAAACTGCCACTGCTCGGAATCTCTTTCCCAGTCGCCATCAAACCACAAGAGGTCTGGCTGGAACCTGTCGCAAAGCTCCTTAAGCTGGGCGCGGTGAAATTCTAAGAACCTCGCCCAGGCTTCATGGTCTTCTCCATTCTGGGGGTAGGCGAATCTGTTTGAGTGTCGGCTGCCATGGTCGTGCGGCTGAGCCCCGGCGGGAAGAATAGTCGCGTAGTCGGGGTGTGACCAATCGAGGTGGCTGAAGTAAAGGCCCACCTTCAATCCGTGGCGACGAAGAGCATCGACATAGGGGCCGATAAGATCACGCCCGGCAGGGGAAGATTCAATCGCATTCCACGAGCTGACCTTGGTATCCCACAGGGCAAACCCATCGTGATGCTTGGTGGTCAGGACCGCGTACTTGGCTCCGGCATCGGCAAACAGCTTTGCCCAGGCATCGGGGTCGTAGTTGGAGGCAGTGAAATCCTTGGCTTGATCCATGTACTCGTCGTAGCCGACTTCACCATTAAAAAAAGCCCAGCTCTCTGACCAATCGCCGCGCGAATAGATTCCCCAGTGAATGAAAATGCCGAGCTTGGCTTCATCAAACCAAGGCTGAACTCCCCTGTCCATGACAGGGTGACGTTACCTCTTAAGCCGCCCTTCGCACTGGAACACCGGCGGCAGCCATTTCTGCTTTGAGGTCAGAAATCGTGGCTAATCCATCGTGCAGAATTCCGGCCAGAAGCACGGCATCTGCCTTCCCTTTTGTGACCCCATCAATCAAGTGCTGAGCTGTTCCGACCCCACCCGAAGCGATGACAGGCACAGAAACAGCTTCGGCGATGGCTCGAGTGAGTTCCAGGTCGTAGCCTGTCCGAGCGCCGTCCTGATCCATCGAAGTCAAAAGAATCTCCCCTGCTCCTCTCCTGACAGCTTCCTTGGCCCACTCGACCGCGTCAAGTTCAGTGAAGTTTCTGCCTCCGTGGGTCGTGACTCCCCATGAGCCAGCCTCAAGCCGCTTGGCATCAATGGCGACAATGATGCACTGGCTGCCAAACATCTCAGCTCCCTGACTAATAAGGTCTGGGTTTTTGATAGCGGCCGTGTTGAGGCTGACCTTGTCCGCCCCAGCTTTCAAAATGTCGCGCATTTGGTCGACAGTGCTGATTCCTCCACCGACAGCAAAAGGAATGAAAACCTGCTTGGCAACAGCGGCGGCCATTTCGGCGGCAGTCAGGCGCCGCTCGTGACTGGCTGTGATATCCAAAAACACCAGTTCATCCGCCCCCTCTTCGCTGTAGCGGCTGCCCAGTTCAACCGGATCGCCAACGTCGCGGATGTTGACGAACTGAGTGCCTTTAACTACTCGGCCATCTCTCACATCAAGACAAGGAATCAGGCGGACTTTCTTCATGCCATTCTCTTTCTGGCGATAGAAATCACCTGCTTTCCCTGCTGCCATTCTCCGCTGAAGTCTAGGATGAATTTGTCGCCAAATTCTTCAAACTCTAGGGGCCAGGGTGTCTCAGGTTTCCTAAAAACTTGATGAGCGGCTTTGGTAAAGAGGCCAAGAATCAAAACCTCTTGATCTTGTTCTTGAGGTGCCGAAACCCATTCTGGTCTACCTACCTTGAGGAGTCCTTTTGTGACTGCCACCAAGCCATCTTCTGCCTTCTGCCACAAAACTCTGAGGTGAAAAAGAGGATTCTCCAGGTTCTTTCCTTCTGCCAATCTCTTAGAGAATTCTTCCTTCACCAATATCTCTTCTGAGATAGGATCGTAAATGACTAAGCCTCCACAAAGGTCCGCAAGAGAATCTGCCATGTGGGGGAGAAACTGCAAGTGCCTCTGATCCTTCAGAGGCGATTCGCTCATGTAGCGGCACTTGATAAAACCGGGGCAATCGGGCAGTCTTTCTAACACTTCTGCGCTGGGAACAGTCGTGACAGAAAAAAGATCTGGTCGAAAAGATTGTGGGTTTTTGCTCTTCAAAACGGCAGCAATATGCAGTCTTAGATCGGTAAAGAGCATCCCTTCCCTGGCTCCGATTGACACTCGCCCGGGCTTGTTGTGAGGGTTCTCGCTGACCATCCTCATCATCAAGTCTTCGGTTTTGGGAAGGCGAGGTTCGGTCACATAAACCCAGTACTCAGCGACAGTCAGGTGGTCTGGACGCCTGTTTCCGTAAGCGATCCTTCTGATGAGAAGGGTGAAAAAGATCCCCAGCAGCAGGCCCAGAAAAAGCCAGCCCCACATTTAGGGGCCAACTCCTGTCATCCACCGCTCAATCACCCTCAGTTCTTCATCTGAAACCAATGGCATGCACATTTGGCAGATTCCAGCCTCATTCACCTTTCTTGCGCAGCAAAGCAGGCAGGTATCCGTTTCAACCGCAGTTCTCACGATCTTAGGAGCCCTGAGGGCAAGCAGAAGGTCGGAACGAGGGACTCCTTCTCGATTGAAACGGTCTCTGGCCATCAGCCTCCATCCTTCTTAAGAGATGCAACAGATTCTGAAACGAAAGGGTCTAGTCCCTTTTTGACATATCCTGTTCCATGGAGCCTCGAAAGAGCACTCGTCATAGCGGTTAGTAGCTGACTTCTGAGACCTGCATCCAGATCCAAATTGGTGAGTGCTGAAATAGCGAGTCTGACCGAGGATCTCTTCTGCCTCGTCATCAAAAGAGAATGGCGTTCTAGGGAATAAAAACGGAGTCCGACTAAAACTGCGCTTATAGTCACGATGATTGGGGACAACTGCTTTAATACGTAAAGCAAGTCAAGCACAACTCCTGTCGAAATTTTGGCAGGATCATATTTAGGTAAAATTGGAAACCAAATCGACAGAACCAATAGAAAACAGTAGATTGCAATGCTTCCAAACACAACCTTAAGTGCGAATTCTTGTCCTTCGATGTGTTTTTTTTCTATATCATCAAGATAATTATCATATGCCAGCACAACTTCGACAGAGTCCAAGCCACGAAACTCTGCTGTTCGCTCTTCATAGGCCTTTTCAATGAGCTGAAATCGTCTGTTCCGATCTTGCTCCATGAGTGGTAGGTTTGGGATCAGCTCAGCAACCGATGACATGTTTTGCTTCAAGGATCCGAACACTTTGACTAATTCGAACAGAGATCTTTCCACATGGGGCGCAGCGAGTCGACGGAGCTCAACAACGGCCCGGTCAAACTCTGGCCTAAATCTCTCTAGCTCAGTTTTTGGCTTTCCTTCTAGGTTGTCAAGATGAACAAAAGATTCAGATATTGTTCGCAATGATTCAGTGACTCGACTGTCAGAGACAATAAACTCTTCAAACTGAAGAATACTTGAAAGATCCAGCAAACTTGATTGATATCCGTTACTCACCATCAGGCGAGAAACTGAAGTCTTAGGTCTCCTTTGGCTACTATCAATGTGCTTTTTGATATGTTCTAACAGAATTTCGTTTTCTCGGAGTGGATATCCATAACCTTCCAATTGTTGTTCATCCATTTTAGCCTGCCTTCTGCTTCTTGCCCGCCTTCTCTTTCTGACCCAGATAAGCCAAGCAGACAGCTCGGACCCGAGCCCTGATTCGCGTGATGTAGTTGGCTCTTTGACTAGGAGAAACCGCCCCGCGAGCATCCAGCAGGTTGAAAACGTGGCTGCACTTGAGGGCTAGATCCAAAGCTGGGAAAACCAGAGCTTCCGGCAAAGGAGCCTGCCTTTCTTCCTCTTCTGGCTTCTGACCAACAACCAGAATTCCCTGTTCGTGGCTCCACTGAACAGGAGTTTCGATCACTCTCTTGGATTCAGCCTCGTAAATCTCGAAAAGGTTGAAGAGTGAGTCGATGGAGGCCACCTCGAAGTTGTAAAGGCAGTTCTGCATTTCCTGCTGCCAGTCAACTCGCTTGTAGGTGGTTTTGTCGTCCCACATCAAGCCATCCCAAAAGCTGTCCTGCTCGGTCAGCATCAGCACCAGCCGTTCGGGGCCGTAGGTCAGCTCGGCGCAGACGGGGCTGCATTCAATGCCTCCCATCTGCTGGAAAAAGGTGAACTGGCTGATTTCGGTTCCATTCAGCCAAATCTCCCAGCCCACTCCGCTGGCTCCGACCGAGGGGCTCTCCCAGTCATCCTCAACCAATCGAATGTCGTCACGGCTGACATCAAATCCGATCGCGTTGAGCGAACCCAGGTAAAGGTCCACCACGTTATCGGGCGAAGGCTTAAGGATCACCTGATACTGGTAGTACCGTTGACTCCTCATGGGGTTGAGGGTGTAGCGGCCATCGGCAGGGCGGCGGCTGGGCTGAACGTAGGCCACGTTCCAGGCATCGGGTCCCAAGCTGCCAAGAATCGTGGCTGGATGCATGGTTCCGGCCCCAACCTCAGTATCGTAGGGCTGAAGAATTGAACAGCCCTGCTTTGACCAGTAGTCGTTTAGCCGCTGGACGAGGCCGTAGAAGCTCAGCATGGGAAGGACTCTAGTGTACCAAGTGGCAGGAACGCACTCCCAACCTTTCACCTGTTCCGTCTGTAGTTAAAACCAATGAAGGACCTTAAAGAAAAACTCATCCTCTTGATTCTCGGAGGAGGATTCTTGATCACCGCCCTTGAGGTCCGATACCTGCACCGCTTTGCACTGGAAGAGTATCCCTTGGCATGGTCACCCATTGTTTACGGAATCATTGCCGCCGTGGCTTGTTTTGTCGCTCTCGGCATCAAACAGCGGCCCGCCTGGCCCTTGGCTGTGATCTTCTTCCTAGGAATTCCTGTCAGTGGAATCGGAATGTACATGCACATGGAAGACCACCCCAATGCACTGCGAAAGCTTGTGGGCATGCCGATTTCGGGCAAGGACCGTGGCGATGGCCCCCCCGTCCTTGCTCCCCTGAGCCTCGGCGGCCTGGCGATGATTGGATTAGTCTTAACCGGACTAAAGGAAGGGAAAAAGTCTTCTTAACAATCTTGAAGTAGATTCGTTTTATGCTGTCCATCTGCCTGGCCTCGCTCGTGTCTGCCCCTGCTGAGTTTCATCCTCAGGCGCATTCGCACAACGATTACGAGCAGGCTCGGCCTTTTTATCTGGCCTATGAAAACGGGTTTGCCAGCTACGAAGCCGATGTCTTTCTGGTCGATGGCGACCTGAAGGTGGCTCATGACAGAGAGGACATCAAGCCTGATCGCACTCTAAAGAGCCTTTACCTTGATCCCATGTCGGCAGCAGCTAAAGCCAACAAGGGATGGCTGTTCAAACCTGGACAGCAGGTTGTTTTGATGGTCGATATCAAAGCAGATGGGGCAGAAGCTTGGAAGGTTCTGCGAACCCAGGCCCTACAGTATCCAAGCTTGTTTGCAACTCATGGGCGCGGCCCCGTGAGGATCGTTGTCAGCGGTGACCGCCCCCGCGACCTGATCTTTGCCGACCCTCAGGCCCTCACTTGGTTTGACGGAAGAGCTTCTGACCTAGAAACTCCAGGCGGCCCGATTCATATGATCAGTGAAAACTGGCGGTCTCACTTTACGAATGTGGGTTTGAGTCCCTTTAAGCAGGAGGAAAAGGACAAGCTGCTGGCCTGGACAAGCAAGGCTCATGCTCTTAGGCGAAAGGTTCGTTTTTGGGCGACTCCCGAAAGTGAGAAGCTTTGGGAGACTCTGCTAGAGAATGGGGTGGATTACATCGGGACGGACAAGCCGGATGTACTGAACAAGTTCCTGACTGGCCGGAAGGGGCGGCTGAATATGCCGCCTCGATGACCAGGCTGAACGACTAAGTCGTACAACCAGGCGACAAAACTGTGTAATGGAGAGTCCGGGTCCCACGACCTTCCGAGGCGTCAGCCGAGGCAGGTCGTGATTGGGACCTTCTAAAGTTGAGTCTTCTCTTTCTATTCCTTTTCACGGCTCACGGAGCCGTGGCACCCCGGCCAGAAAGATGATCTGGGGTGCCACTGGTCCTCGACCAGTGCATGGAAAGTCTCTAAACATGTAGTTCCGGGATGCCACGACCTTCCGAGGCGTCAGCCGAGGCAGGTCGTGATTTGGACCTTCTCAAGTTGAGTGTTCTCTGGCAAGACCTTTTCACGGCTCACGGAGCCGTGGCACCCCGGCAAGACAGCTGATCTGGGGTGCCACTGGTCCTCGACCAGTGCATTGAAAGTCTCTAAACATGTAGTTCCGGGATGCCACGACCTTCCGAGGCGGCAGCCGAGGCAGGTTGTGAATTGGAACTTTCCAACTCGAGAACTGTCATTCACGACCTTTTTCTCGAGCCTCGAAAAAGGTTCGTGGCACCCTAAACCCTAAAGGATTGAAGCCCAAAGACTCGCTTCCCTCACATGGCTGAACGACTTCGTCGCACAACCATGTCATGAGATTAAGAAGTAGGGGGTCCGGGTGCCACGACCTTCATAGGCGTCAGCCGAGGCAGGTCGTGATTTGGACCTTCCCAACTCGAGAACTGTCATTCACGACCTTTTTCTCGAGCCTCGAAAAAGGATCGTGGCACCCAATATACAGATTGATTGAAGCTCAGGGACTTGCTTCGCTCACCTGGCTGAACGACTTCGTCGCACAACCATGTCATGAGATTAAGAAGTAGGGGGTCCGGGTGCCACGACCTTCTGAGGCGGCAGCCGAGGCAGGTCGTGAACGATCAACTTGCTCAGAACCACGGATTCACGACCTTTTTCTCGTGCCTCGAAAAGGATCGTGGCACCCCAATATATAGATTGATTGAGGCTCAGAGATTCGCTTCCTTCACCTGGCTGAACGACTTCGTCGTACAGCCAGGCCACGAGAACCTTCTTTACCTACTTCCCGATCCTCTTGCCCTTCACGTGAGTCACGGCCACCACCGATGGCCTCGGACCACCAGAGTGGTTCGGCCAAGAAGTGCTCGGCTTTTCGAAGGTTGAACCCTCGCCAGGATGCTGAATAGCTAGGAACAGAGTCTTGTTATCAGGAGTGAACTCGGGGCCGCAGACCTCAGCCGCCTTGACGCTGCTCATGAACTGCTTTACTTTGCCTCGCTCGGAGCCGGCAACCGCAACAGCATAGACTCCATCGTGGATGGCGATTGTCCTCGGCTGACCATCCGTGCTGATCCAAAGGTTTCCATCAAGATCAAATGTGATGTTGTCAGGGCAGGAGATCGGAGCCACCTGAGACTTATCAAAGCCAGCAAAGTAGGTTGAAGAGTCTTCTGGGTCGCCGCAGACTAGGAAGAGCTCCCACTTGAAGGTCAGAGAGCCATGGTCGTCCCCTTCTTCCGTCATCTCGACGATGTGGCCATGCCTGTTTTCGGCACGAGGGTTCGATTCATCTGTACCTGGCTTGCCATCTTTGCCGCGATCTGTATTGTTGGTGCAGACGACGTAGACCTTTTTGTTGACCGGATTGACCTCGATATCCTCGGGGCGATCCATCTTGGTCGCTCCCAAAAGATCGCCAGCGATGCGCGCCTTGATGACCACGTCGCCCTGATTTTTGAATCCGTTTGCCTCGGTCAAGGGACCCTGCCCTTGAACCAAAGGCAGCCAGACTCCAGTTCCATCTGGATTGTAGCGGGCCACGTAGAGCACGCCCTCATCCATCAAATCTCGATTCGCGAGACGATCCTTTGTGTTGTAGGGCTTTGCGGCAACGAATTTGTACACGTATTCGAACCTTGAATCGCAGCCCGAGTACATCACCACCTTGCCCTGCTTGGAGACAAAGGTCGTTGCTGCTTCATGTCGGAAGCGTCCGAGAGCCGTTCGCTTCCTAGGAGTCCAGTTGGGATCGTAGGGATCGACTTCTACCACCCAGCCAAAGAGATGATTCTCATTCGGTTCTTTGCTGATGTCAAATCGGGGATCAGCAAGTTCCCATCCGTATTCGCTGGCCTTCTTTGAAAGGCCATACCTTTCTGCCGCCTTCTTGGCTTCTGGATCGGTGAGAGATTCCGCATTCGCGAAGAGATCCTGAAAGTTCTCTTCCCCGCTCAAGACCGTTCCCCAAGGGGTCTTTCCGGCCGAACAGTTGCTCATCGTGCCTCTCACCTTGGTGCCGTCTGGCGAGTATGAGGTCTTCATCCAGTCATGGCCCCTAGCCGGGCCAGTGACTTCATGAACTGTTTCGGCGGTGACACGGCGATTGAAGGGGCTGTCTAGACGCAGATTCCATGATCCGTTTCTGTCCTGCTCAACCTCCACCACAGCCATTCCGACGCTGGCCTTCATCATGTCAACCTGGGGCTTGGTGGTTTCTGAAAGCTTGTAGCCAGGGAACATCAGTTCAGGGTTGACGTATTCGTGGTTCGAGACAAGAAGGCCTCGTCTGGAGTTCTTTGAACCAAAAGGCAAAGGCAGATAGCCGAGGAAATCGACGTTATAGCCGTACTGGTCCACCTGGTTCTTCTCAGAAATCTCTCCATCTTTGTGCTTGGGCACACCGGGCTTGATGGGATCGCCCCAAGAGACGACAACTTCAGCACGGTAGTCATCTGGGACGATGATCTTATCGAGAGTTGAATTGGCGATTGGATCGAAGGTGAGGGAGCTGGCACCAGCTGCAGCGACAGCCTCGGCTGAAAACGATTCGGGCAGAATCTCGCCGCCAAACCCGAACCGAGCAGCCGCGGTACCCAGCAGGCCAGCAAAACCAGCCTTCATCAAATCTCTTCGATTCAGGCGGGTATCGACAACATCATAAAAAGAGTCTCCCTTCCCTCCACCCGACCGGATTTCCCAATCTGGTTCGTAGTGAGGGGACTGAGGAGACTCGTTGTCAATCATGCTTCCAAGAGTAACTTGTGCCGCATCCCAGAATTGTTAACAGGATGTCAAGAATCCGCAATATGGGTCTAACGCTTGGCGCAAGGCCGCCCTAAAGCTTCACTCCCCATGTGGCGGAAAGGCTGAACTGTAGGCCATCCGACCGTCTTTCGGGCAGGCCGACTGCCCCCATAACGCTGAGACCATTGACTCCCTTGACCGGGACATTCAGCCCTCCCCAAGTCATAGAACCCGGACCACCCGTGTGCTCTAGCATCCAAGTCCAGTCGCCAAAAATCGGCCCATCCAGACCGATAAAGGGTCGTGTTCCATCGAAGCTCTTGGTGAATCCACCGTGCAGTCTGAACCCGGAAAAGTCGTATCTGCCGCAGATGTGAGACGTTGCTGCAGTCTCGTCATCCATGTTCCAGCCGTTGAACCCTACCGAGAAAGCCCACTTGGCATCCTTCGGGTCCTCAATCAGTTTCAGCCTGAAGTGAAGCGAGGTTGAACCTGCAAAATCTTCATCTAAACCAAACTCAAATCGATCAAAAAACCCGACCGCCATTCCCTGTGCGTGGTACCAGCGCGAGTCAATTTTCGACTCTGTCCCGCTGATGCCATATGTGTAGGCAAACTCCCTGTTCCCTAAAATATCTGCGATCGGAATTGTGATAAGCATAGTGGGCCCAGCCAGTGCCGAACCCGCCAATGCCACTCCGACCATCGAGAAAGTACATCTCATGGTAATCCTCCAGTCCGGTGTAGTAAGTGCCTCACCATGGTCCACAGGGTCAAAGCAACATTGCCGGGTAAGAAAAAATTTCACAAAAGAAAAAAACATCTAAGGGATGAAAAGTTGTCCGCCGATACTGGAGAAGAAAGAAGCTTTTCATAGGTCTTAAACATGAGTATCAAGAGCCTCGGCGCCCGCATTCTAATGGGATTCCTCGGAGTCCTTATTCTTTGTGCCTTGACTGGTGCGTTTTCAGTGTTCTCGGCCAAGTCGGCCAATGAAGCGGCTCGAAGGCAGGCAGCCTTGTCCTCGCGTCTTCAGCTTCTCAGCCAAGATATTGAGCGCCAAGTTGGCATCATGGGAGACCAGTTGGCCATCTACGTTCTCACCGGCAGAAAGCAGCACAGAGACGCCAAGTTTGCAGCAGATGAAAAGGTTCACGCCGAGTTGGATGAAGCCGAAGGCATTCTCAAGAAGATTCCTGGTTCAGAAGGTCTGATTACAAGCCTTACCAACATTCGCACAGTTCACGATGACAAGTGCGAACCTAGCGAGCTAAAAATGCTCGAGCAGTACGACCAAGGCCGCAAAGCGGCCGCAATGACAACCCTCTCAAAAGAGTTCTATCCGGCCGCCCAAGAGCTGTTTGGGGCAACAGAGAAATTTTCAGCAGAAGTTGATGCCTGGTCAATTCAAGAAGCAAAGAAGTATCAAGCGGCGGCGGCGGCTGGCTTTTGGATCACAGTCGGCCTCAACATCGTTGTCTTCGCCGGAGCTTTGGGTTTTGCCTACTTGCTCTCAAAACAGATCAGAACCAAAACTGATTCACTCACTAAAGCTCTCGACTCAATTTCAACTAAAATGGTCGCTCCCCTAACCGCCAATCTTCAGCGGATGGCGGCAGGCGACTTCTCTGAAAAGCTGGAACTGAATCCAATTGAGCTCAGACTCGAAGGACAAGATGAACTTGCCCAGATGGCTGGCACCTTCAATGGCATGTCCCAATCTTTGACCAGCATGGGAGAATCGGTCATGACGACTCAAGCCAATCTGGCAGTTCTGGTGACTGACCTCAAACTGGAAGCGGAAGGCGTCAGCACCGCCAGCAAGATTCTTGAAAGGAACATGGCCAAAGTCTTAGATCAGTCTCAAGCTTTGACACAAGGCTTGAAAGGGGTCGTTGAGGTTTCAGAGGACAATTTCAGAGGAGCTGAGACAATCAGCTCCGCAAGCCAAGGTTTAGCCGCTGCCGCCGCTGATGGAGCGCTTCAAGCCTCTGAACTCCAGACGGCTGCCAACGAAACTGGTGCGGCTCTCCAGAGTCAGCTTGAACTGGCCGGTGTTCTTAAGACAGCCGCTGGCCATGGTTCAAATGCCATGGAAACAAGCGCCTCCTCAGCCTTGGCCATCGTCAAACAGCTCAAAGCTACTGCCGAGACGGTCGGGGAACTCAACTCAAGGCAGTCAGAAATTGCCTCTATCGTCGCGACAATTCAAGGGCTGGCCAATCAGACCAACCTTCTGGCCCTCAACGCCGCTATTGAAGCAGCCAGGGCTGGCGAACATGGAAAAGGGTTTGCTGTTGTCGCTGAAGAAGTGCGCAGATTGGCGGACCAGTCAGGTCAGGCGGCCGAAGACATTCGCGGCCTTTTGGAAGAGGTAACCAAAAAGCTGCTTGACATCGACGATAAGATGACTAAGGGCACAGGCCAAGCTGACAACTCGGCAAGCGTCTCAGCCGAAGCGGCCAAGCTGATGATCGAAGTCCTTGCCCAAACCCAGGCGATGACCGAGAACGTAAATCTGGTTTCAAGCGCATTCGGACAGATGTCTAAGTCTATCGTCGCAGTCTCAAACATGTCGGACGACGTAGCCGCAGCCAGTCAAGAAAGCGCAGCTGGCGCGGGACAAGTGGCTGCCAGTAGTCAGGAATCCGTGCGTCACTTAACTGAAGCCCAGACGATGCTTGAGGGTCAAAGAGCAGACCTCGATGCCACTGCCAAAACAGCTAAGGACCTTGAAGCCGTTGCAGCCAGACTTGAGGAGAAATTCCAGTCCTTTAAGCTGCCAGAATCTGACTTGAACCTTCGCCTAGCTGCCTAGAATTCAGAAAGGCGCCAGGCAAGAAAATGACCTAATAAAACAAGTTGAGCCTCCCAAAACTGGGAGGCTCAACTTGTTTCAGAACCCTAAGATTCCTTAGTGGTCGTGACCGTGGCCGTGACCTTCGTCTTCCTTCTTAGGAAGCTCAGCAATGGCGGCCTCAGTCGTCAGAAGAAGACCAGAGATCGAACCTGCGTTCTGCAGAGTGGTGCGGACCACCTTGGCGGGGTCAACAATACCGGCGCCGAGCATGTTCTTATACTCAAGAGTAGAAGCGTCGAAGCCGACTCCCTTCTCTCCAGTTCGAACCTTCTCGACAACCACAGAACCTTCGACTCCAGCATTCTCAGAGATCGTGCGGAGAGGAGCTTCGATAGCGCGTCGGATGATGCCAACACCGATCTTCACGTCGCCAGTGGCTTCGATAGAATCGAGCACATGAGCGGCCTGGACCAGGGTCGTGCCGCCACCAGGGACGATGCCTTCTTCGAGTGAAGCTCGGCTGGAAGCCAAAGCGTCTTCGATTCGAGCCTTCTTCTCCTTGACTGCAGTCTCAGTAGCAGCGCCAACCTTGAGCACGGCAACGCCGCCGCTCAGCTTGGCAAGCCTTTCCTGAAGCTTTTCCTTGTCGTAGTTGCTTTCGGTGGTTTCGATCTGCTTCTTGATCTGAGAAACTCGTCCTTCGATCTGAGCCTTATCGCCCTTGCCACCCACGACAGTGGTGTTGTCCTTGGTGATGACAACCTTGGCGCAGGAACCGAGCATTCCGAGGTCAGCATTCTCAAGCTTGAGGCCGAGATCCTCGGTGATGAAGGTGCCGCCCGTCAGGATGGCCATATCTTCCATCATCGCCTTGCGTCGATCGCCAAAGCCAGGAGCCTTGACTGCCACGACGGGGAGGTTGGCGCGAAGCCTGTTAAGAACCAAGGTAGCAAGGCACTCGCTCTCCACATCTTCAGCAATGATGATCATGGGGCGGCCAGCCTTAAGAACCTTTTCCAGGACAGGAACAAGATCCTGCAAGTTGGAGACCTTCTTCTCATAGAAGAGGATCATGGGTTCTTCGTAGACTGTCTCCATCCTTTCTGCATTAGTGATGAAGTAGGGGCTCATATAGCCCTTATCGAACTGGAGACCTTCCACGATCTCGAAGCTGGTATCAGCCGAAACCTTTGATTCCTCGACAGTCACAACGCCGTCCTTTCCGACGGTGCTGATGACTCTGGCGACGATCTCGCCGATCTCACTATCGTTGGCGCTGATGGTGGCGACTTCGAGAAGTCCCTTTTCACCTTCAACTGGCTTGCTCATTCGAGCAATTTCTTCGACCAAAGCCTCGACGGCCAGATCGATTCCCTTCTTCAACTGAAGAGGGTTGCTGCCAGCAGCGACGTTCTTGACGCCTTCTTTGAAGATGGCCTGAGCGAGAACGACTGAGCTGGTGGTTCCGTCGCCGGCCAGATCGTTGGTCTTGCTGCTGACTTCCCTGATCAGCTGGGCGCCCATGTTCTCAAAGCGATCTTCAACTTCGATCTCCTTGGCAATGGTGACGCCGTCGTTGATGACGGTGGGAGAGCCGAACTTCTTTTCGAGAACGACGTTGCGTCCTCGGGGGCCAAGGGTGACCTTGACAGCGTTCGCGAGCTTGTCAACGCCTCTTTCGAGGGCGGCGCGAGCTTCGCCTCTAAACTTCAGTTCCTTGCTTGCCATGGCTTAGGCTCCCACCGCGACGGGGGCATCGGTCAGCACGCCAAGAATGTCGTCAGAGCGAAGGATGACAACATCCTTGCCGCCAACGGTCACTTCGGTGCCGGAATACTTTCCGTAAAGGACAACTTCGCCGACCTTGATGTCGACGGCAACAACCTTGCCGCTGTCCAGAGTCTTGCCGGGGCCAACCGCAATTACAGTGCCGCGCAGGGGCTTTTCCTGGGCGGAGTCGGGGAGGATAATGCCGCTAGCGGTCCTTTCCTCTTTGGCCGCGGGTTCGATCACGATTCGATCGTGGAGTGGCTGAAGAGTCATAATCGTTTCCTAGACCTCTCTAAAAAGGTTTGGCTGAACTCCAGAAAATCTGGCTTCCGCCTCTGATTGGCAGTATACCGACGAGACTGCCAATTTCTGGAAGGCAGCTCGGGACTCATTCAGGACCAAGTCAGCTAGATTGGGACGGTCTTCCCACGCGTCTAAAACAGAACTGCCATGGTTTCCCTACTTCTCAGCCTGACTCTGCTGCAAGCGAAACCGATTGGGGCGCCAGTTTCACCAGTGGGAAGCCTGCTCACCACAGTAAAGAACTGGAGCGTATGGCAGAAGCCAGAAAAGGACCTGGCTGCCTCTGCACTGGCCGCGCTGCAGAAAAGAGACTTTGTAAAGGCTGATGCCGACAACCGTCAGCTGCTTGCTCTTGCTCCCCAAAGCATTTACGAAAATCCTCCGACCCTCCCTCAGGTCCTGATTCGTCCCTCTGGAAGCACCAGCGATCCGGTTTCTAATGACACCCCGGTCAGCGGATGGGTCTGGAAAAAGGAATCTGCCTGGCTGGCAGTCTGGGCAGGAAGGCATGCCACGGGCTTGGCACTTTTCCTTCAAGTGATGAACGGCAGCGCAGAAGAAGCCATTAAATCTGTTGAAGGGGCCATGTTCTGCCTTTCACGACTCAAGAGCTACGGGGAAGCTCTTCGCCTATCGGATCAGGTTCGGGTTGGCACGCCTGAACTCAAGCGAGCCTTTAAGCTAGCGAACGACGCCAAATGGACTGAACTCAAATCTCTGGCATTGGGCAGCCAAGTTCAAACCGCGCCAGTGAATCAATCCTCTAACGTTGGCAGACCAACTCTACAGGGCCCGATTGGAGGCGGAAGGGGGCAAACAAGGGTGCTGCCACCAGCGCAGACCAGCCAGGGCAAGCCAGTACAGGGCACGGGACCTTCATGGGGATCTATTGAGGCCGCCCATATTCTTCTGGATAAATCCATGGAGGCTTGGAGGAAGAAGAAGACTTCGAGCACACTAAAAGCCGAGGCTGTTGTTTGGATCAACGTCCTGCTGCGGGATGCCAGAGAGGCCTTTCCGCATCATCGGCAAGCGGCCTATTCCGCCCTCGCTGAACTAAGAGGATAGGCCCCTACCCCCAGAGCACGGTCCTAGGGGCCCTTCCTTAGCTATACTGGCAAGTCGGCGCATTCGCCACGCCGGAGGAATCTCCTTTGCAGTCTCGAAATCCGATCTTCCTGATCATCGTCGCAGCTTTGATGGGCCTGTCAATCTGGCTCTACACAATCCGCCCCTACTCCTTGGGACTTGACGTCCAGGGTGGAGTCAGGCTGACCTATCAGATCATCGAAGAGAGTCTGAAGCCTGAGCAGAGAAAGAACATTCCTCAGATTCAAAGCGACCTCGTCCGCATCATGCAGTCCCGAGCCGGCTCTGCTCTTGGTGTGACTGAAGGAACTGTCAGTAAGAAAGGGACTGATCAGATCATTATTGAACTTCCCGGCTTCGCTGATATCAACGAAGCAAAGGCGGTTCTCAGCACCACGGCCAAGATTCAGGTCTATCACGCTGACAACGTTCGGACTGATAAGAGAACGACAAGACCCTATGTAAAGACAGGCGAAGAAGAAGCTGACGGGGTTCCCTTTGTCACCTTTGCCCGCAGATCGACGCCCGACAAGGTGTTGAAACCAGGCGACCCGGCTTACGCCGAGATGATCAAGGGCTGGAATCTGCTGATTGAAGGGGGAGACGTTACAGACGCCTACCCAAGATCTGAAGGTACTAACACAGTGCCAGAGTTCAACTTTGGCGGCGAAGGCGCAAAGAACCTCGAACAGTTCACAAGGAGATTCCGAAACGACGGCGAAATGCTTGCCTTCGTCCTAGACGGAAAGGTCCTTTCTATCAACCCTGTTCAGGAAGGCACCGTTCTTACGACAAACGCCCACATCAACGGCTCCTTTGATCCGGCCTACGTCATGACTCTGACAGATCTGATTAAGGCTGGTTCACTCCCCGCCGACCTCAGAGAACTCTCAAGTCAGAAAGTCGACCCCACCATTGGCAAGAAGGCTCTGGGCGACATTATCTTTGCCGGCTTTATCAGCTTCGGCATTGTCATTGCCTTCCTCCTCATCTATTACGCCTTTCCTGGACTCGTGGCAGCTCTTGCCATGTGTCTCTATGTGCTCCTCACCATCACAACACTGAAGCTCCTCGGAGCGACATTCAGCTTGGCTGCAATCGCTGGTCTTATCCTATCGATTGCGATGGCGGTGGACGCAAACATTCTTATCTTCGAGCGATTGAAGGAAGAAATGAAGGCAGGCAGAACTCTGGCGACCGCCATGGATCTCGCCTTTAAGCGAGCCCTCGCTGCCATCGTTGACTCGAACGCAGCAACCATCGGAACCTCAATCATTCTCTTCGCCTTTGGCGATGCGATGGTCAAAGGCTTTGCCACTACACTCATCGTTGGTGTTGCCCTCTCCTTCTTCACTGCTGTCGCTGTCACCAGAGCCATCCTCGGTGGTCTGCTCAGTGTTGGCATCGGAACCAATCCCAAGTGGTACGCCCTTGAGCGCAACTGGTTCGGTGAAGGTCTAGAGCAGAGAGCCGAAACCAAGCCCATGCAGGTCTTGGAAAAGAGGAACACCTTCTTTGGAATTTCCCTTGGCTTGATGGCGATCGGCTTCGTTTTCATCTTCCTCGGTGGACTTAAGCCCAACGTCGAATTCTTGGGTGGCTACGAAGCCATCTTCCAGGTGCCTGCCAGCCAAAACGCCTCGGCCCCAGCTATTCTTGAAGGTCTTGAAAAGGCTGGAGTCAAGGAAGCCAACGTAAAGTTTGGAGAAGGCGTGTCAGCATCTGGCAGTCCTACAAGACTTGCCTATATCACGATCCCTGCCAATGCAGGCGTTCAGGCTAATGATCCAGCGATCTTGACCACGATCGGAACAGCCACAGGCTTCCCGACCGAAGGTGCCTCGATCACGGAGATCGGCGCGACAATTCGTGGTGAAACGATCCAGAACGCCATCTACGGAACCATTGGTTCTATGGCCTTCATCATCATCCTCTTGGCTGTCAGGTTTGGCATTGCCCTGGGCGGACTGAAGAACGGTCTCAAGTTCGGCCTCTCTGCAATCCTCGCCATGGGCCACGACATCGCGGTTATCTTCGGTGTCGCTGCCATTGTCGGATACTTGCTTGGATGGGAAGTCAGCGGACTCTTCATCTCGGCCATGCTGACCGTCGCTTCCTTCTCGGTTCACGACACGATCGTCATCTTTGACCGAATCCGTGAGAATTTGAGAAAGCCCCACAAGGGTCAAAGCTTCGACTTCCTGGTCAACAAGTCAATCACTCAAACGATTGCTCGATCGCTTAACACATCGGGAACTGCGATTGTCAGCCTCCTCGTTCTTATCGCCGTCGGAACTCCAACTCCTGAACTCAAGTTCATGTGCGTTGCGATGGTGACAGGCATTATCGTCGGAACCTACTCGAGCATCTTCAACGCGGCCCCCATCCTTTACCTTTGGGATAAAGCCACGATCAAATCGAAGGGCGCTGCTCACGGCCTGATGGCAGAAGCTGAAAGAGAAATCAAGCTTCGAGCCACCCAAATGGCTATGGTTCCTGGCGCAGACATGGCCGATGCTGGCTTCGGCACGGTAAAGCGACGAAGCTCGGTTGCTGATAAGGCCACCAGGCCATTGGACGACGAGTAGGCTCTGCCTGACAACCCAAAAACCCTTCAAGCCTTAGAGCTTGAAGGGTTTTTTTGTTTCTTCTTGAACAGATCCTTGTTTGTGGTGCATCCTACATACATGTCCTCGCCGAGGAAGCTTTCCCTGCTCATCTTGTTCCTGGTGATCACCAGTTTGGTCAGCCTGGCTGGCTGTGGCGGATCTGGCAGTGAATCGGAAAGCGCAGGAAGTTCTGAAGCCTCACTCAGCGTCTTCTTCACGAACGGCGGTTCAGGCGACTTTGATCAAGTATGGGTTACAGCCCATAAGGTTGAACTGGCCAATGATTCCAGTTCCTTAACCCTTTTCGAAAGTCAGGAAGGACAAGAGATTGACCTGCGATCTCTGACCGGTCCGGAGGGCAGCGAGTTTCTTTTCCTAGCCGCGTCTACGATTCCTAAGGGCACCTACACCAAAGTGATCGTGACCTTAGCAAAATCAACCCAGCTTTTCGCCAAAGGAAGCGAATCGTCTGCGAAAGCCGAGTTCCCTGCCAGTCTGACTGAGGCTGAAAGATCTAAGCTTGAAATCAAGCTGGATCCTCCCCTTGCTATCACGAGTGCGACTCATGATCTAGTGCTTGACTTTGATCTTGCGGCCTGGAAGATCGAGGGATCATCGATCACACCACTCGTAAAGCCCCACTCCGGTGCCAGCTTAGATGACTTGAATCGCCATAGACCAAACGAGTACACAGGTGTATTGTCCGGCCTAAACGGTGCCGCGCCTGAACAGACCTTTACTCTTGGAATGAGGGGTAGAAGAATTCAAGTCGTCTGTTCCAGAGAGACTCAGATTCTGACGGAATCTTTGGAAGGCGAGACTCCCCTTCTCACAGAAGGCAAGCTTGTTGAGGTCAAGGGCATCTTTGATATCCTGACCAGAACCATCAGAGCACAGAGTGTTTTGATCAAAAGCGGCTCCGAGCCAGAAAAGGAGGTCATCGTCAAAGGTTCGGTCAAAGAATCCAATGAATCTGAGGGTTTCCTAGCGATTGCGAGCCGACGAGTCCGTGGCTTCACCCCTGCAAGTCGATCAGTCAAAGTGACGGTTTCAGAAGCCTCAAAGTTTGTTGACAGTAAGGGCAAGACAGCGACAAAGGCAGAATTCTACGCTTCACTTAAAGACACAAAGCTTCTTGTTGAAGCTATCGGAGCCTGGAACGCCGAAACTTCCACCTTTGCAGCAGCTCAAGTCAGGCTCATCACCGAATCTGTGCCTCGACCAGAGGTCAGCGCAGAAGGAACGATCAAAACAGCCAACAAGGAAGAAGGCATCTTTGTTCTGCTTGCGGACAGCCTGACTCTCAAAGGATTCACTGCGACCGAAGGAATTGATGTGAAGATCGCCGCCTCCCCTTCAACCATCTTCAGAGAGGCCAAAGGAACACCCCTTACCCGCGATGCCTTCTTCAGCAGGGCACTGGCCGGAATCAAAATCAAGGGCACCGGCTGGCAGAAGGAAGGGACTATCGAAGCGCGTTTGCTAGAACTGGTTGAAACCCAAACCCCAGCCGTCTCATCAGTTAAAGGGACTCCATAACAAGTCTGGGCCGCAGGAGCTTCGGCATTCCTACACGGCTATACTTGACTCTATGTCCCATCTTGTTGCAGTTCTTCCCGGAGACGGAATTGGCCCCGAGGTCATCCAGGAAGCAACGGCAATTCTTTCTGCCCTGCGCCCCGATATTGAACTAAAATCTGCCCTCGTGGGTGGTGCGGCTATCGATGAAGCTGGTGAGCCCTTGCCAGCATCCACCCTTGATCTCTGCCGGGAGGCAACAGCCGTCCTTTTGGGAGCTGTCGGTGGTCCCAAGTGGGACAAGCTTGAGCCGGTGAGCCGCAGGCCAGAAGTGGGCGCCCTGCTTCCCCTTCGACGAGAACTCAACCTCTACGCCAACATCCGCCCCGCCCAAACCATGACTGCCCTGCTTCACGCTTCCCCCCTTAAGGAAGAAAGAAGCCGATGCGACCTGATCGTGGTGCGAGAACTGACCGGAGGCATCTACTTTGGCACTCCACGAGAAAGGCAGAATGGAGGCGACACTGCCATCGACACCTGCATCTACCACAGGCACGAAGTGGAAAGGATCGCTCGACGAGCCTTTGAAATCGCCGCCAATCGCAGGCAGTACCTTGTGAGTGTCGACAAAGCCAATGTGCTGGAAACAAGCCGACTTTGGCGAGAAGTCGTCGAAGAAGTCTCGAAGGATTATCCTCAGGTAAGCCTTGCTCACATGCTGGTCGACAACTGCGCCATGCAGCTGATCCGCGATCCCGGCCAGTTCGACGTCATCCTTACCGAAAACATGTTCGGAGACATCCTTTCGGATGAAGCCTCCATGATCACAGGCTCTCTCGGCCTGCTTCCTTCAGCCTCTCTCAGCGATGCAAAAGGCGGAAACGTCTTCGGCCTCTACGAACCAGTCCACGGATCTGCCCCAGATATTGCTGGTCAGGACAAGGCCAACCCCTTAGCCGCCATCCTCAGCGTCGCCATGATGCTGGAGCTCAGCTTCGCTGATCTCGCCAGTGCTAAAAAGATTCGCGATGCTGTCGAGGAAGTCTTGACTGAAGGCTACCGAACAGGCGACATCTACGAAGAAGGATCTAGACTCGTCGGAACCAGGGAGATGGGTCGCCTGATTCTTGGCAAGCTTGAAGGTTAACATCCTTCGCAGCTTCTGGGACTGATAAAGAGCTTGGCCCGGCCTTGGGTAGTCTTTGGCTCATGGCCAAGCTCATTCTTGTCAGGCACGGGCAGTCTTTGTGGAACCTTGAAAACAGGTTCACCGGTTGGGTTGATGTCCCTCTTACCCCACGGGGAATCGAAGAAGCAAAACGCGCCGGAGAAAAACTAAGAGGCTTGGACATCCACGTCGCCTACACCTCCGGACTCCGCAGAGCTCAGCACACTCTTGAACTGATTCTCCAGTCCATTCCCCTCGATATCCCAGTGATTCGAGACCCAGCCCTTAACGAGCGAGACTACGGCGATCTGGCTGGTCTGAATAAGGACGACATGAAGAAGAAGTACGGCGAAGAACAGGTGCACATCTGGCGCCGAAGCTTTGATGTTCCCCCTCCCGGTGGCGAATCACTCAAGAACACCAGCGAACGAACTCTTCCCTTCTTCGAGAGAGCCATCATGGGCGACATCCGTCAGGGCAAGAATGTCCTCATCGCTGCACATGGCAACAGCAACAGATCTATTGCCATGGCATTGGAAGAACTGAGCACGGAGCAGGTGCTGGCTCTCGAACTTCCGACCGGAATCCCCCGCGTGTACGACCTTGACCCAGAAACTGGCAAGGTTTTGAACCTCGAAGTTCTGAGTTAAGTCGAGCCGCCATGCCCGACTGCTTTTCTGCCGAGAAACGCAGCCAGGTGATGGCCAACATAAAGAGCACGGGCACCCAGCCAGAGACCAGGTTGGGTGCCCTGCTTGCTCTCTGGCTGCCTAACGAAGAGATTCTTCATGCCCCGAAAGACATTGTGGGCCGCCCCGATTTCGTCCTTCCTTCGCGCAGAATCGCCATCTTTCTCGATGGATGCTTTTTTCACGGATGCCCTCTTCACTATCGAGAACCCAAGCAAAACAGCGAATACTGGATAGCCAAAGTGGCTAGGAACAAGCTCCACGACAGGCAGGTGACCAGAGAGCTAAAGTCTAAGGGGTGGCGGGTGATTAGAATTTGGGAGCACGAGCTGCGGACAGCAAAAATGAAAGGAAGAGAGAGAATTAGAAGGCGAATAAGATACGCATTAGCCGCTTCTCCGACTGAATCAAATCTGCCTCATGCTGCCGAAGAAAGAGCAGAATATATTCTCAGCTAGCCGAGCTTTGCCCGAACATCTTCTGGCAGAGGTGGTGTGGGCTTTTCCGCCTGAGTCATCGCAGGATTCTGCCTGACATCTTGTCGGGTCAACATCTGATCCGTCGCGATAATGTGACCCTGTAGAGTCTGCTTGAGGTCATAGAGTTCAGCTTCCAAGCGGGCAATTCTTGCCTGATCCGCCTGATTGGATTCGTTCTGAGGACGCCTAGCCATAAGTTCAGCCATCTTTCTCTGGTGGCTGGTAAGGATGGCTGTAATTGGCAGAACAACGACGAGGCCAAAGCCAATCATCATCCCAAAAATGGCTTCCGGATCCATGTGACGATAACAATACTCTGAGTCAAAGGAAAAAGCTGCGAGTCCTATCTGGAAAATTCCTGAAAATTCTGTTAAAAAAGGTAGCGATACTGTGGGGTAAACCGTATAGAGTGCCGTAGCAGAGATTTTCTGCTGCTTGAACTTTCATGAACACACGCTTCTCCCGACCAAGCAAGAGCGGGTTTACTCTTATTGAGCTGCTCGTCGTTATCGCCATCATCGCCATTTTGGCCGCGATTCTCTTCCCCGTCTTCGCTCAAGCCAAGGAAGCTGCAAAGCGAACGAAGGTTCTTGCTGAATCTAAGCAGGTTGGAACTGGTCTCCAGGTCTATCTCTCAGACTACGATGACACCTTCCCCATCATGCACCCAGTTGATCCGGCCACTGGCGCCTACCTTCATTCATTCCCCAACTATCGCCTGGCCTCTGTTCCTGCAGGCTGGGGAGTAAATGCTGCCTTCAGACAGGCTGACTCAGTCGCCTGGAACAACTCGGTTTTCCCCTACACGAAAAACAATGACATTCAAGGCGGATCGGGACTGAATCTTTACACAAGCGGATTCAACTACTCCACTGCTCCAGCTAATCTTCCTGTTACTTCTATTGGTGCCAACGGCCTTCTGAATACTTGGAGCGCCACTGCTGTGGCCGCCCCTTCCAGACTGCCACTGCTGATGTTCACCAACGGCAGAGAAGCCTACAGAGGCTATGCCTACACTCCTGTTTACCTCCGCTGTACCGGAAGCCCCAACCCTGCTCCTCCCTGCATCTTCAATGCAACGGGCCACGCCTACGGCGGAGCGACTCCAAGATCAAGAGAAGACACTTACGAGTTCACCTTCAACCCAAGCAACGACACGATTCAGGCATTTAATGGCGGCAACATTATTGTCCGAGTAGATTCGTCGGCTAAATTCCAGCCCATGGGACGCAACTCTCAGCCACAGGCATCGGCCACACCAACCAGGGCTTACGATGAACCAGGATTTGTCTACACGACTGGCTTGAACACTGACCGAGGAGGCACGACTCCCGCCGGCTATGTTTGGCAGCCCATGAGGTGTGTCAGTGCCGTTGGAGCTCCTCACTACCAGTCTATGTTCAGACCTGATTCCGAGTTCCGCTATCAGTTCGGCACGACAGGCAACAACGCCCTCTGCAACCCATGATGAAAAAGCTGCTTCTGTTTGTTTTTGCGTCATCTTTGCTGGTCGGCTTGGCTGGCTGTGCAGACGAATACAGCAAGAATCCCGCTGGAGCTGAATCTGGCGAGAAGAAGGAGTATTCGGCTGAAGATGCCACTGCTGCCGTCCCCAAAAGGGGCGGATCTGAAGGCGAATAGCTAAACGGCTATACCAATAGTCAGGGGTCCATGCACCAAGTGAGCATGGACCCCCTTTTTTGTGGGTAAGGTGAAGCCCAGCTATGGCCCGCTACGGCATCGGATTAGATTTCGGAACCAGCAGTGTGAGATGCCTGATTTTGGACCTGGACGAAGGGACAGAACTGGCAGCAGGAGTCTGCGCCTACCCCAGTGGCGAGGAAGGCGTTTTGATTTCTGATTCAGACCCCCACCTTGCCCGCCAGAAACCAGCCGACCATTTTGAATCTTTGGTCAAGGCGACAAGACTCGCCCTTGCCGAAGCGGCGATGGCCAGACCTGGCTTTTCGCCCGATGAAGTCATCAGCATCGGAGTTGACACGACCGGCAGCTCACCTATGCCATTGGCCGCCGATGGCACTCCGCTTGGCCTGACTCCTGGCTTTGAGGAGAATCCTCACGCCCAATGCTGGCTTTGGAAAGACCACACCTCCTACGCCGAGGCTGCCGAGATCACGGCTTTGGCCAAGAGCATGAACCGCCCCTTTTTGGATAAGTGCGGCGGAACTTATTCCAGCGAATGGTGGTGGTCAAAGATCCTTAAATGTGCCCGAGTCGCACCTGATGTTTTTGCCGCTGCCCATTCTTGGGGCGAGATGCAGGATGTAATTCCTGCATGGCTGACAGGAACCTTGGGAAGCATGAAGCGCGGAATCTGCGCCGCAGGTCACAAGGCTTTGTATCACACCGATTGGGGAGGACTGCCGGACAAGGAGTTCCTTGCCGCGCTTGATCCTCGCTTGGCTGACCTGCGAGACAGGCTCTATTCAGAGACCCACACGTCAGATCAACAGGCAGGATTGCTGACTGAAGACAGAGCCGAAGACCTTGGCCTCAAAGCCGGAATCCCCGTGGCAGTTGGAGCCTTTGACGCCCACATGGGTGCGGTCGGAGCCGGAGTCAAAACAGGCACGATCGTTAAGATCATGGGGACCTCGACCTGCGACATCATGGTGGGCTCGGCAGGCACTCCTGATATCCCAGGAGTCTGCGGCGTAGTCCCAGGTTCTGTCATCCCTGGCATGATCGGAATCGAGGCCGGTCAGTCTGCTGTGGGAGACCTCTTTGCCTGGTGCGCTCGAGAGCTGGATGGCAGGCCTGACGCCCATATTCGACTTCAGGAAGAAGCCAGTCATCTTAAGCCTGGTGAAAGCGGCTTGGTGGCCCTGGATTGGAACAACGGCAACCGCACGATTCTGGTGGACGTTCAGCTCACCGGCCTCTTGGTCGGCCAGACTCTGCACACGACTGCGGCTGAAATCTACAGGGCCATGATCGAGGCCACCGCCTTCGGATCACTCAAGATCATTGAGCAGATTGAAGCGGGCGGAGTTCCGGTGACAGAAGTTGTCTGCTGCGGAGGGATCGCTGAAAAGAGCCCTCTCACAATGCAGATCTATGCTGATATCTGCAACCGACCGATCAAAGTAAGCCGATCTGGCCAGACCTGCGCCCTCGGCGCGGCTCTTTTCGGAGCGGTTTCTGCTGGCGCCTTTACGAACATCGAAGAAGCGGTGGAGAAAATGACCGGCACCCAAGAGAGAGTCTATGAACCCGCCCCTGATGCTGTGGCAATTTATAGGAGAGTGGGTGCTATCTATACTAAGCTCCACGATGCCTTTGGCCGGACAGGACAAAGCCTCGACCTCTTCCCTGTTATGAAAGAACTCCTTGCGATTCAGCGAGAGGTGAAGGCGTGAACCTTAAGGCTCTAAGAGAAGAAGTCTGCTGGGCAAACAAAATGCTGCCTGAGTGCGGCCTGGTCACTATGCACTCTGGCAATGCCAGCGGAATCGACCGAGAATCTGGCGTCTTGGTTATCAAACCAAGCGGAATGGATTACGACAAGATCACGCCGGAAAACCTGGTTGCTGTCGAACTGGAGACAGGGCGAGTCATCGACTCAACTCTTCGCCCAAGCGTGGATCTTCCCCACCACATCTTTCTCTACAAGCATCTGCCAGAGGTGGGGGGAGTGATTCATACCCATAGCAACTACGCTACCGCTTTTGCTGCCGTTCATCTTCCCGTGCCCTTGGTCTTAACCGCTATCGCTGACGAGTTTGGCTGCGAAATCCCTTGTGCTCCTTACGTTGACAACGAAGGTGAGCATATTGGAGAAGCGATTCTTAAGTATCGCAATCGCGCTCCAGCAATTCTTATGGGGAACCATGGCGTCTTCGCATGGGGATCTTCGGCAAAGTCTGCGCTTAAGGCAGCTGTTATGACAGAAGATGTGGCGAAAACTGTTCACTTAGCTAAGCTTATTGGAAATCCAATTCCCATTCCTCCGGAAGAGGCTGAAAAGTGGTACGACCGTTATCATAATCGGTACGGTCAGAGTTAAAGGTCTCTCTTTCGCTCAAAAAATCCATTTAGAGCCTCAACCTCTCAAAGCATTTTGGTTCTTGGGTCTGCTTTGGGACTCTAATCAGTCAAGACTGGTGCCGATACTGTAGAAGATGGATAGTGTTTGTGGGCTAAGAGAACATTCTTAGCCCACAAGCTAGGAGAGCGGAGAAGACCGGTAGAAAAACGTCAAGCAGCCGTGTTTTCCCGGATACTCCTTCTAGATCACGGATTTTCCAAAGAGAGCAATTCAGAAGTATTAGACCAAAATTTGCAAAAAGCGCGAGGAGACCCACGGTCAAGTAATCAGTTTCTGCACTCACAGAAATCGGGTACAGAAACAATGCCAGAGTAAAACTGGAAAGGCAGGCGCAAAATATTGATAGCCAGTGTCCTCCTCCACGCTTAAGGACAAAGAAAATATGAAGGCAGAGATTTGTTATTGCTGTCGAACAGAGGGTTAGATATATGGCCAGAACGATCCAAGCCGTTCCTTCCCCAGAAACTGCCCTTAAAAACATTGAAACCACTAATCCGTTTCCTCAAGCGTCATTTTGGCTTGCGAGTCAAGCAACAGACTGAGAGAACCTCTGGTCGAGCAACTGAACTCCAGAATCCAGTCTCCTCTCGTGGAATAAAAGCTTAAGGAATCAGGATCTTTGCGGCTGTGATTGTCCTCTGGGACTGGGTGACACTCAGCATCGAAAATGATCTCACCTCCGTCAAGCAGTGCTTTCATTGTTTTTACTCCGGTGATTCTTAAGCTTCTGGAGATCTCAGGGTTCACAAGACGAAATTTGACCACAACAACACCGCCCTTCTTTTCTATACCTGCCAGG
This sequence comes from Synechococcus sp. UW140, assembly GCA_943369295.1. GTDB lineage: Bacteria > Armatimonadota > Fimbriimonadia > Fimbriimonadales > Fimbriimonadaceae > JAKRSE01. The sequence goes on from CALRMU020000003.1 coordinate 611,700, forward strand.
ACTGCATCATGAAGCCTGGCACCCCGCAAAGTCTCACTAATCTGTTCAATCATCGCGGATCACCTTTCCTACGCCGAAGATCCGAGAATCTACTGGACAAGGAGAATCTTTATATCTCCATCTCCATATCTCTCCTGGCCCCTATCAACAGACAGAGTTGAGGTGAGTTTGACGAAACTCGACTTTCGTTTGGAAAAGAACCCTTTAATCACAAGAACTTCCAATCCAGCTTCTCTATCATTCAAGATATCCCTCAGGGCATCCAAGTTCTGACCAAAATAGTCAGGAGCAGTAACCGCCTTCCCAATCAACTTGATGGCATCCTTCTCAGTGACAGCAGAGTCTAGATCACACTCCAGCATTGTCGCCTCACCAGATGATGAAATCCAGGAAACAAGCTCATCTAGCTCGATCTTTTTGACTATCGACAGCCTGGGAAAGTCTTGAATTCGTTGCGCCTTTGCCATCCTATATGTGCTCCGAGATCTTGATGTTCCCTCTTTTATTCACTTCATCAACAAATAGTTGAAAATTTCTAAGGTGTGGCAGACCCTGGTTTCCGTATTTGTGGTGGATGTAATAACCGCCAGAATCAGTATCCATATCTGCACCCAGCTCGATAACCTCACTCCAGGGTATCTGGCGCTTTACCTGACCGAATAAGCCATAAACTCGTAAAGAATCCAAATCCCATTCCAATCGAACATTTAAGGTTGCCAGCCAACAGATGGCAATAAAAGGAACGAGAAAGAGAATGCCGGCATTTCTTTGAGCAGGGTCAGGAACGAAAAGGGCAAAAATGAACCAGCCAGTAGTAAAGACTAGTGGCCAGCGGGGAAACCGAATCACCTTCACCTCCTCGTCCATCAATGCCGAAGATACTTCCGGGAGTTCTCAATTTACTACCACAGCCAAAATCAGCCTAGCCGCCCTACAACCCACCCATGGCAATGGGACCAGGCACTGCCCAAGATAGACTGAAAGCACCTTCATGGAAGACAGGCACGAGGGCCTGACCAGCAAAGTCCGTCAGGTAGTCGCGAAGCTGCGGCAGATGGCTGGTGAGGCGGGGGATGGAGCAAGGCTCCCAGGTTTTAGAGACCTGATGAAAACGTTTGACGTGAGTCAGGCGACTATATCATCGGCTCTGGATGTTTTAGCGGCGGAAGGCTTGGTGGAACGCAGGCCAGGCAGCGGCATTTATGTCTGTGTCGCCAGACCCTACAAGCCTTTTTTGGTTCTGGCCGACGCAAGCTGGACGATCAGCCCCTCGCCTTTCTGGGAGATGGTTTTCGAAGGGCTTTGCCAGCCCTTTGGTCAAAAGCCACAGATGCTGGAGGCAGTCCACCTTGGTGGAAGCTTGGTGCCCTTGCAGGATCGTCCGGCTGAATCTGCCCTGCCCCGAAGCTTGATGGCCGACCTGAAAAGCGGCGCCTTTGCCGGCGCCTTCTGCCTTTCGCTCGACGACCGTATTCCCTGGATGGTGGAAGATTTGGGCATTCCCGTCGTTTCTTTTTCCTGCCCCTCTCACTACATGGTGCAGTTGGCGAACTTGGAAGCCTGTCAGATCGGCACTTCTGAACTGATCAAGGCTGGCTGCCATAGAATCGCCCTCTACAACGCCCCCTATATCGGCACTAAAGAGGTCTTTACCGCAGCGCTTACTGCCCACGGCGCTAAGGAGGTCGTGGTGCCTCCTGCGGTTGGCTTCACCCAAAGGCCGCCGAAAATGGGCAGGCGTTCCCGCCTTATTGAAGCTGGCTATAACGAAGGTCTTAGGCTCTTTTCACCCGATTCAACCGAGACTCGGCCAGACGGCATCTTCTGCGTGGATGACATGTTCACGATGGGGTTCGTTATGGCTCTTCAACGTCTCGGTCTCCAGGCCGGCAAAGATATCCATATCGCCACTCACGTCAATCACGGGTCCCCTGTCCTGGCTGCTTGGCAGCATCAGCTCATCTCACTAGAGTTCGATATTCGGCAGATCGGCCAATCCATGATCACGGGCATGTCTCAGATCATTAAGGGTGAGCAGCCGAGTCGTGGCGGGTGGGAGAATTCGGTGGTGATGGAGAAGCAGAGAGGCCTGGTGCGGGTGATGCTTGTCCGTCCGAAGCTGATTTCTCCGTCTGAGGATCCTCCGGCCCCGGTTAAGTTCTAGGGTTTTTTCAATTCTAGAGTCGGAAGGATTTGCCGGTGCCGCTCATACGAGCCATCACCGGCCACCCCTTACAGGGTTTGATCTTTAGAGAGTAGGAACGTGTATTCACGACCTAGTCCTCGCAGGCTCGGACAAGATCGTGGCACCCGCCATGCCAATCCAAAAGCTAAGGGTGGCGTGGGTGAAACCCACGAATGAACAGATTTTAAAAGGGGATCAATTCAGGGGCGCGGCCCCTGCCACCCTGACCAAAAATGAGGATCACAGGGCCCCAAGACCCCCTCATGAATCCTGACTAAAAAGGGCATCACGCCTGGGTGCCATGATAAAAATAGAGCCATGAGCACGCGAACTGAATCGGATACGATGGGCCAAATCGAGGTCGCCTCGGACAGATACTGGGGAGCCCAGACCCAAAGGTCAATCCAAAACTTCCCCATCGGGGTCGAAAGATTCCGCATGGCCCGTTCGATCATCCGCGCCATGGGAATCCTGAAGAAGGGCGCTGCCCTGGCCAACGCCGATCTCGGTCAGCTGCCACAGGAAACTGCTGAACTCATTTCAAAAGCTGCGCAGGAAGTCATCGAAGGCAAACTGGACGATCACTTCCCCCTCGTCGTTTTCCAAACCGGATCAGGCACCCAAAGCAACATGAACTCCAACGAGGTCATCAGCAATAGGGCAATTGAAATGGCTGGCGGAGTTCTGGGCAGCAAAAAGCCTGTCCACCCCAACGATGATGTCAACCGGGGACAAAGCAGCAACGACACCTTTCCGACCGCCATGCACATCGCAGTGGTCGAAGAGCTTCATCGACAGCTCTACCCCAAGGTTCAGGTTCTGCGAAACACTCTGGCCGCAAAGGCCGAAGCCTACAAAGATATCGTCAAGGTCGGTCGAACCCACCTGCAGGATGCCACCCCCATCACTCTGGGGCAGGAAATCGGAGGCTGGGTCGCTCAGATCGACTACTGCATTGAACAGATCAGGTTCGCCGAAAAGGGCCTCTACGAACTCGCCATCGGAGGAACTGCGGTCGGAACCGGACTAAACGCTCACCCTGAATTTGGTGATCGAGCCGCCGCCTACTTTGCCAAAGAAACTGGTCATCCCTTTGTTTCGGCTCCCAACAAATTCGCTGCCCTCTCCGCCCACGATGCCCTGGTGTCAACATCGGCCGCTCTCAGAACTCTCTCAGGAGCCCTGATGAAGATGGCCAACGACGTTCGCTGGCTGGCCTCTGGCCCCCGCAACGGAATAGGGGAGATCAACATCCCCGAGAACGAACCGGGAAGCTCAATCATGCCAGGCAAGGTCAACCCGACTCAATCGGAGGCAATGACCATGGTTGCCGTTCAAGTATTCGGCTGCGATGCCGCTGTCGCCTTTGCCGGCACCCAGGGCAACTTTCAACTCAACGTCTTCAAGCCAGTAATGGTTCACAACGTTCTCACCTCCATCCAGTTGATCGGGGATGCCAGCGTGGCCTTCAACGACAACTGTGCAGTTGGAATCGAACCCAACCAAGCCAAGATCGACGAGAATCTAAACAAGAACCTGATGCAGGTGACGGCCCTAAACCGCCACATTGGCTACGAAAACGCCGCTTACATTGCCAAGAAGGCACACAAAGAAGGCTTGACCTTGAAGGAAGCCGCCATTGCCTCTGGTCATGTGACCGAAGAGCAGTTCAACCTTTGGGTGATCCCCAAAGATATGACTCACCCCTCAGCGTAATCTTTGGTTAGCCGCGCACATATCGGGTTCAAAGCAGGAGGGATGAGCTATCATCCCTCCTATGACTTCTGAGGGGAAGAAAAAGAGTCCACAGCACACTTTGATTCTGGGGGCGCTGATTCTCGGGGCAGTCAGCGGACTGGCGGCGCAGTGGCTTCTTCCGGGCGGCTCGAAAAACGAGCTTCTCAAGTGGTTCATCGATAACATTGCCAGCAACGTTGGCAACATCTTCCTTGCCATGATCTTCATGGTCGTTGTGCCTCTTCTCTTCTCTGCCTTGGCACTTGGCGTTGCAGAAATCGGCGATGTAGCGAAGGTAGGACGGGTCGGAATCAAGGCCCTTCTGGTCACGCTTCTTCTCTCAAGTATTGCTGTCGGCCTCGGTTTGGCCGCCGTCAATCTTGTAAAGCCAGGCGAAGGCATCCCCGTCGAAATCAGAACCGAGATCATTGAAAGCGGCAAGGAAGCGGCCCTGAAAAGAGGAGCCGTCCCAGATGCCCCAGCTCAAGATCCCCCTGTAGTCGGCACGGTCCCGAGAAACCCTCTGCTTGAAGCCACGAGAGCCCTTTCTGGCGGCCTCATGCCCTTCATGTTCTTCACTTTAGTCTTCGGTCTGGCCTTAGCTGTGGTGCCAGCAGAAAAAGCTGCCCCGGTGAAAGCCTTTCTAGATGGCCTCTTTGCAGTCACGCTGCAGATGATAGATTTCGCCATGAAGCTGGCACCGATAGGCGTTTTTTGTCTGGTCTTCCAAACAGGAGCCTCCTTGGGGCTGGATATCTTCATAGCCGTGCTCAAATACGCCCTCTTGGTTTTGGCGGTCTTGGCCATTCACCTTTTCGGCGTCTACTCCATCGTCCTTTCTGTCTTCGCCAAGCGTAACCCGCTGGTCTTCTTTAAGCAGATGAAGACAGTCATGATGACGGCTTTTGCCACAAGCTCTTCGAACGCGACTCTCCCCACGGCCCTTAAGGCGGCAGAAGAAGAAGTCGGTCTTCCCGGAGACATTTCCAACTTCGTTCTCACCGTCGGAGCCACGGCCAACCAGAACGGTACGGCGCTGTTTGAAGGAATCACCATTCTCTTTTTGTGCCAGCTTTACGGAGTTAATCTCGATCTAAGTCAGCAGGCTTGGGTGATGCTCATGGCAATCATTGCCGGAATCGGCACAGCTGGTGTCCCTGGGGGTGCTTGGCCCATGATCGCTTCCATCGTTAAGACGCTGAAGGTTCCGGCGGAGTCAATCGGCTTGGTTCTCGGCATCGACCGCATTTTGGATATGAGCCGAACTGTTTTGAATGTGACTGGCGACATGGTGATCGCCTGCTGCGTGACTCAGTGGGAAGGTCGCGGTAAGGTGGTGACCGTTCCGGATGATGCTCAAGGGTGAGAGTTAGTCAATCCGTGGCCGTATAATCTGCGGCCATGGGCCTCTTTGGCTGGCTAAAAAAGAAAGATCAGGTTCCTGATTGGGCGCATGGTCTAGACAACAAGCAGTTTAAGGCTCTTTGGGGTTCAGCGCTCGAGTGGTTTTCTGACCATGGGGTTGAAGTCATTGCCGATGAGAAAGAGGGCACCATTGAGGCTCAATCCGGTTTCCTTCAAGGTAGTCACTTCAGTCTGCTCAATCTGGCCCGGCTTGCAGCAAAGATGAAGCCGGATGAGGTGGCGGCGACCGTTAAGGGGTTTCTTCAGAGCCAATGGGATTCAACGGAAGAAGCAGCCTTGGTCAAGAGCCACGGCTACGAAAGAGCTAGTCCACAATCACGGATCAGACTTTTTGCTGTCGATCCAGAAATGGAGCCTCATTCCATGGCCGGCAAAGATGTTGCTCCGAACCTTAAAGCAGTCATCTGTCTTGACCTCTCGCAAAGCACTGTGTCGGTCACTATGGACGAGCTGGAATCCTGGGGAGTCTCGTTGGAAGACGCATTCAACCAGGCTATGGAACTGACTTTGCAGGACTTCAAGGACTATTTTGAAGATGATCTGCCATTGTTGGCCGGGAAAAAGTACGCCTTCGAAGTGCAGGAGAGCTTCTTTGTCTCTTCTGTCATTCTTTGCCTTCCCGAACTCTTCGATCACCCTCCGAGGTTTGGCATTTTGGCGGGGGTGCCGACTCGCAGTGTGCTTCTCTGCACAGGACTTGACGATCAGGTTCCGAAGCAGGAGTTTGAAGAGTTGAACCGCCTGACCACATCTGTTTTCAACTGTAAGTCTGGGCCTGTTACTCCCGAACTCTACTGGCTGTATGAGGGAGAGGTTCTGGCTTTGAGTGATGGCGCGGTATGGGAGAGATTCTCAAAAATCGTTCTTAGGTAAAGGTGCCTTGGCTCGGGGCAGTCGGAGTTTTGGTTCTAATATCCTCATTTGAGGAACGAGGATTAGGTCGTGAACGGCGAAGCTTCTTGCCTCACATTTTCTGTTCACGACCTGCTTCGGCATGCGCCTCATAAGGTCGTGGCACCCAAGATCGGGTGAAGTTTGTGGAGACGATTCTTCTCTTCGAGTCATCCCTGGCAAACCTGGTTTCACTCATAAGATAGATGGGGTGCCACGATCCTCATCCGAGGAACGAGGATTAGGTCGTGAAAGCTCACCCAATTTTCACAGGCTGACACGACCGAGCGCTCTCAATCGCAGCCAGAGCGATCCTCACAGCTGCCGCACCCTCATCCGCACTGACCGGATAGCCAGCCTTGCCTGTCACAGCATCAACAAAGGATCTCAGCTGAAGGTAGTAGGGGTCGTCAAGCGGATCCATCAGGTTCTCGGGCCGACTGCCCGAATCCTGCAGATGAACCCGGAGCGAGGGATTCTGGCGAGAATCAAACTCAATCACTCCTTCGCTTCCTGCCGCTTCAATCGTGGTGCGGAACCCGCTGGGGTCCATCCAGGTGCTCTCGACGTGGCTGATGCAGCCGCTGGCGTGGGTCAGGGTGGTTAAAGCGTAGTCACCGACAAAATCTGCCCCTTCAATGCGTGGGCCAAGAGTGACCGAGCGAGACATCACCTCCACAACCGGACCAAGAGTCCAGCAGAGCCAGTCAAATTCATGAACAGCAAGATCCAGCAAAACCCCACCTGATCGACCTGGATCAAGGAACCAGCCATCCTGGCCTTGTGGTGCCCTACCGCCGCGGCGAAGCCGCACACTGGCCACCCGCCCAATCGAACCAGAAGCAATAAGTTCATGAGCCTTGCGATGCTCAGGGAAGAACCGGACCACCTGGGCAGGCATAAGGGTCGCGCCACCTTTCTTGGCCGCGTTGATCATCCCTTGGCAGTCCTCCATCGAACCCGCGATGGGCTTCTCGACAAGGGTGCTGATTCCTCGCTCTAGAGCAGGAATGGCGATGCCGGCGTGGGTGTCAGTCGGAGTGCAGACGTCAAGGGCATCGATCGTAGAAAGAAGACTCTCGATCTTGCTGTGGGCCTTGATCTCGTGCCTGCGGGCAAAAGCCTCCAGCTTGTGCTTGCTGATGTCAAAAACGTGAATCTCCACGTCTGGCATGAGGCTGTATTTAAGGGCATGAACATTGCCCATTCCGCCTGCACCAACAATTCCGACCTTCACGCCTCTATTGTCCCCTCAACTGGGCCTGCCTCGCGCCTTTGGGCCACAAAGACCCCCACCAAGGCTAGGACAAGGCCGACCCACTGAAAGGCTTTGAACTCACTACCAAAGACCATCCACGCAAAGACTGCCGCAGTCGGAGGGATGAGATACTGGGTGACTGTGGCTCGAGCCGGGCCAAGCTGCTCGATAGCGTAGTAGTAGAACATGAAGGCCAGGGCTCCTGCAACCACCACAAGGTAAGCCAAAGTCCACCAGCCAGTCGGGCTGAAGCTGCCAAAGGGAGTGTGGACGAGAGACCAGATTCCATAAGGCAGAAGGACGATCATCGCTCCTGGCATGGTGAGAGCCATCCCTTTGATTGAACCAAGTTCGGCAATGACAGGCCGAATGACAATAACGCCAATCGCCCAAACCAAGGCGGCAGTCAGCATGAGAATGAAGCCTAGCCAAGTCGAGTTCGCCCCGGTCGCAAGCAGGCCATCAAGATTTGAGAAGACGACTCCGGTAAAGGCCAAAAAGGTGCCGATCGACCAGTTTCGGCCGAGCTTGTCTCCACCCGTGACAGCGCTAAGCAGTGCGATAAAGAGGGGAGTCGTGGCCATGGTGACCGCCCCTTGAGCGGACCCCATCCTCTTCATGGCCTCCATAAAGAGGACCATGTAGACCCCGCTTGCCAGACACCCCGAGAGCAGAATCCTTGGCCACAGCTTTTTAGGAGCGGTGAACCCTGAGCCCGCAACGAGCAGGAGTCCGATAAAGAAAGGGAGCTGAAGCAGGTAGCGCGCCAGCATCAAAGCCGGTGGAGACCATTCTTGGAATGCCAGCTTCACGCAGACAAAGTTGAATCCCCAGGTGAGGACAACGAAGGCTAATCCCAGGTAGGCGGGGGCTTCTTTGCTGCCCCTCCACCCTGCCTGTCCCATGAAAATGAGTCTACTCGCGAGGATGGCGTTAGCAGGGGCATCAAGACTTTGCAGGCTGGGCTATTCGGGGAGGATTAGGAAGACATTTTCGGGGTGCTGTCTTCGGGTGACAAGGGTCCGTGACCCGTGGAAGAGAACCTCAAGAATCAGCCAAGGCTTCGGCCAAACTCAACTTACCCAGGGTGCAGAGCACGTAAGGATGAGCCTTTTCAAGCCCGAAGGCGACAGAATAAAAGTCCTCAATCAAGCCCACAAAGTCAGGCATGTCCTCATTCCCCCGAGCCAGCCAAAGAAGATTCAGCGGTACTGGCCCAGTCTCTTCCCGAACAGCATCCTGAATGTAGGTCGAGCTGATCTTCTTTGCTCCCAGCTTCTCAAAAAACCTCAAGCGTCCAGCCCTGATAACTCTTTCCTCTTCTGAAGTGGCATCTTCAAGTCTCTCCACCTCCAACAGAGTCCCTTTGCAGCCAGGGTGAGGAGAACACAAGGCTTCGATTCCAGCCAAGAGCAGCTGGCTTCCCCACCCTTCGCCCCTCAAATCTGGCCGGAGGCCAACATGGACAACCCAAGCCCAGGAACCATCCGGAGAAACCCGCCCACGCACAACACCTCCCAGAAACTCATCCTCGTCTTCAAATATCCAAGTTTCGAAAGGGGATCCGTCAAACTCAGCCTCAATGGCCTCCCTTGGCTCAAGCTCTTCCGGAGGAAAAAGGAACTCCAAAAGGTCAAGAGCCTCCTCTGCCATTGGGTCAGAGGAGGATGAAATGCGGCGCAGAGGAGGCAGAGGGGTCACAGGTCAAGAATCTCAGAAGCTCGGACCATGTCCTTGTCGCCTCGGCCAGAAAGATTGACCAAGACCCTCTCGCCTGGGGTGAAGAGCTCGGCCTTGAAAAGCGCCGCAATGGCGTGAGCCGATTCGAAAGCGGGAATCAAACCTTCAAGCTCGGACAGACGACGAAAAGCCATTAAGGCTTCGTCATCTGTCACCGAAGTGTAAATCGCTCGACCCGAATCCTTCAGGAAAGAGTGCTCGGCGCCAACACCAGGGTAATCCAAACCGGCCGAGACCGAATGAGTGGCCACGACCTGACCGTACTCATCCTGCATCATGTAGCTGTAGCTGCCGTGCAGAACCCCGGGCTGACCAGCGCTCAGCGGAGCCGCGTGCTGACCCGTGCCGACACCCATTCCGCCTGCTTCGACCCCCATAATGCGAACCTTTGAATCGGGGACGAAGGCATGGAAGAAGCCGATGGCGTTGCTGCCGCCACCAACACAGGCAACGATTGAATCCGGCAGCACCGAGTGCCTTTCCAGATACTGGGCTCTGGCTTCGATGCCAATAACCGACTGAAGCTCGCGGACCATAAAAGGATAGGGGTGAGGTCCGGCGGCGGTTCCGATGATGTAATGAGTATCGGCGACGTTGGTCACCCAGTCTCTCATCGCCTCATTCAAGGCATCCTTCAGGGTCTTGGTACCGCTGCTGACGGGGACGACTTCCGCACCCAAAAGCTTCATTCTGAAGACATTGAGCTTCTGCCTTTCGCAGTCTTCTTCGCCCATGTAGACGATGCATTTGAGTCCAAACAAGGCACAAACTGTGGCCGTAGCAACTCCGTGCTGACCCGCGCCAGTCTCAGCAATGATCCTCTTTTTGCCCATGCGAATGGCGAGCAGACACTGCCCGAGCGCGTTGTTGATCTTGTGGGCACCAGTGTGGTTAAGGTCTTCCCTCTTCACACAAATGTTCAGACCGGTGGCTTCGCTCAGTCGGCGGGCTTCGGTGATGGGAGTTGGGCGTCCGACAAAATCCTTCAGAAGGCGACGAAACTCGGCCAGAAATTCTGGGTCATGCCACGCCTTGTCAAACTCCTCAGTCAGCTGGTCAAGTGCTGGGACAAGGGTTTCGGGAACATACCGTCCACCGTACTCCCCAAAGTGAGAGGGCGAGTCGAAGGCGAGGGCCATAACCTATTGTGACGCCAATGCTTCTGTCAGCCTTGATCTAAGGGCCTTAAAGAACTCTTCTCTGTCCAGGTCTTTGATCCAAGAGGGAAAGTGAGCCTCAGGAAAAACCAAGTTAGGGTCGATTAAAGGCTCGCCTACTGGCATGCTGCATTGCACCAAGACAGCTCGCCGCCCCATCTGCAAAGCGCAGCCCATGACCTTTCTGCCTGTTGTCGGGTCGATCACATCATTAGGAGCCAGATGGGCAAAGCAGTCTGGAGTCGCGCCACCCGACTTGACGAATTGGGTTTCTTCGCCAAGAAGGACGTTGGCTCCTGAATCCCGAAGGGCAGCGACAAGAGGCCGGATGATTGCCCGGTAAGCGGGAGCAACACTTCTGGTTTCCGACTCCTTCAATCCCATTGCTACAAAAGGAAAGGCAGCACCCAGAGTGACATCGTGACCATGCAGCACTGCCTTGCCTCCGGTTGGACGCATAACCCAGGGGACTCCGGACTCTGCCCTTAGTGCCTTGGCGGGCTTTTGAAATCTGCCCAAGCTGATCCACAGGCCATCCCACCCGTAAAGCCTAAAACCTGGCTGACCGTCTTCGGCTGCTTCGAGCAGAGCGGAATCTCTAGCCATGTTTTGGTGGCCGTCGAGGTTCCCTTCAAGTGAGGCTTTGAGGAGGCAGTCTGGGGAGGTTGGCTGAGGGGTCAGAGTGACAATAAGTTAGCACAATCTTGCAATGGAGGTTGATTCTGGGATTGGCCATGGATATTCCCGCCCGACAGCCAGCTGATCGGGACGGGGCACCCAGCTTAGCAGAGGACCTCCGGCCACCCTCGTCGAGGGTGAAAGTCAGAAACGGGCTGAACCTTCGAGTTCCAATCCAGCACCGGAACCAAACCCGTCAAGCGGCCCCGAAAACCAAGAGGGACGCCTGAAGGGGAACCCACACTAGGCGCCCCCCAAAACAAAATTGGCGCCTCTCGAACCGGCCGAAGCCAGATGCTCGAAAAGCGCCAATCGATGCAAGGATTCAGAAACCCTAGTTGACCTGAACCATTTCGTAGGCGGTGACGATGTCACCTTCCTTGAAATCTTCCCAGCCATCGAACTTGATTCCGCAGTCCTGACCCGCATTGATTTCGCGGACGTCCTGCTTCACGTTCTTCAAGCTGTCCAGCTTCCCAGCAAAGACCACTTCCTTGTCGCGGCTAACGCGAACGAGGCTGTTTCTGGTGATCTTGCCATCGGTGCAGTGAGAACCAGCAACCTTTCCAGACTTTGTGAGTTTGAAGACGGCTCGAATCTCGACCGTGCCATGGAACTCCTCTTCGAACTTGGGTTCAAGCATGCCAATAACGGCCTTTTCGATATCCTCAAGCAGTTCGTAGATGATGTTATAGGTGCGGATTTCAACCTTTTCACGGTCGGCCTGCACCTTGGCGCTGGGGTCTGCCTTGACGTTGAAGCCAACAGCGATGCCGCCAGCAGCCGAAGCCAAGAGAATATCGCTTTCTGTGATCGGACCGATTCCCGTGTGGATGACGTGGACGTCAACCTCAACGTTATCGATCTTTTCAAGCATGCCTCGTACAGCTTCAAGAGAGCCCTGCACGTCCGCCTTCAGAATCAGGTTGAGAGTCTTGGCTCCCGAACCGTCCATCGTCTTGCGAAGGTCAGAAAGGCTGACCTTTCTCTTCCTTGTAGCAAGAGTCTTGTCTCGATTGGTGGTGACTCGGTTGTCAACCAGGTCTCGTGCTTCTCGCTCTGAGGTGAAAATTTCAACCTTGTCGCCAGCAAAAGGAACTTCGTTAAAGCCAAGAACCTCAACTGGAGTTGATGGGCCGGCTTCAACCTGCCTTTCGCCCAGCCAGTTGGTCATGGCCTTGACCTTGCCCCAAACTCGACCTGCAACGAGAATTGAGCCGATCTTGAGAGTGCCTTCTTCGACGATGACTGTGGCCACCGGGCCTCTGCCCTTTTCGAGCTTGGCTTCGACCACAACACCCTTAAACTTCGCCCTGGGATCAGCCTTGAGTTCGGCGACTTCAGCTTCAAGAAGAATTCGCTCAAGAAGATCCGGGACGCCTTCGCCTGTGTGAGCGCTGACGTTCACTGTGGCAACCTGTCCGCCGTAGGCTTCAGGAACAAGCTCGTACTGAGGCAGCATCTGCAGAACCTTATCGGGGTTTGCGGCTGGCTTGTCGATTTTGTTCACGGCCACGATGATCGGCACTTTGGCCGACTTAGCGTGGTTGATGGCCTCGATCGTCTGTGGCATGATTCCGTCATCTGCGGCAACGACCAAAATGACGATATCGGTGACCTGGGCGCCTCGCGCTCTCATCTGGGTGAAAGCGGCGTGGCCAGGGGTATCTAAAAAGGTGATGATGTTGTCATCGACATTGACCTGGTAGGCGCCGATGTGCTGGGTGATGCCGCCAAATTCTTTGTCGACAACGTTCGCCTTGCGGATGTAATCCAATAGCGAAGTTTTGCCGTGGTCAACGTGGCCCATGATGGTCACGACCGGAGGACGAACCACAGCGCCAGAAACTGGAACAGGGGCAGCCTTAACTACGGGTTTGGGCTTGGGAGCAGCCGCTCCACCCCATTCAACTGAAAATCCGAATTCAGCGACAAGCTTTTCGACAACGTCATCCTTCAAGGTTGTGGTCAAGGTGGCCATCACCTTGAGCTTCTTGATCATGGTTGTCAGAACTTCGTTGGGGCCGAGGCCCAAAGCCTGCGCTACATCTCGGGCGGTACGTCCTGAAGCGAGATGGACGGTTTTTGAACCTGCCATCCCGGCTAGCTCGGCTGTCACCAGCTCAAGCTCTTCCGTCTCTACATTGAACGAGGTTGAATCGTGTTCAATGCCAAGATCATTAAGGACGCCGATGACCTGACCGGGCAAGAGGCTGTGCTTTTTGGCCAGATCGGCGATGTTTACCTGCATGAATAGCAAGTTTTACCTTGCTGGCAGGTTCATCACTAGGCGCAGCTCTTCCACCTGACTGGGGCTTAAGCTGACTTTAAGGGCACGAGCCAATCTTGACTTCAATAAAAGACCCTCTCTGCACTCTTTTGTGGGGCAGGCGTAGGCGCTTCTTCCGCCAATGTCTGATGCTTTATCGCCTGCTTCTTTCACAGACCAAAAAGAGCCATTCCATCTGATTCTGGTCAGTTCGGCCTGGCTCTTTTTTGTTCTGCAAGTGCAGCAGGTCCTTTCTGGACCTTTCATTTCGGGCTTAGTCCTTAGCGGGAGCTTCGCCTCTTTCGGCGGCAGCTTGAGCATCGCTTCGAATGTCAATTCTCCAGTCGGTCAGCCTTGCTGCAAGTCGAACGTTCTGGCCGCCTCGGCCGATAGCCAGGCTCAACTGGTTGTCCGGGACAGTGACGTAGGCGCTCTTCGCTTCATGATCCAGCTTGATCGTGTTGACCTTGGCGGGGCTGAGAGCGTTAAGAATGTACTGCTTAGGATCCTCGCTGTAGGGAACCACGTCAATCTTTTCTGGCCTCAGTTCGTCCATCAAAGCCTGGATTCTGCTTCCACGAGGTCCGACACAGGCACCGACCGCGTCGATTCTTTCGTCTCGGCTGAGAACAGAAATCTTCGATCTCTGGCCTGGCTCTCGGGCAACGTTCTTGATTTCAACAATGCCTTCAGCAACTTCAGGAACTTCAAGTTCCATCAGCTTTCTCACCAAGCTGGGGTGAGTTCGGCTGACGACGACTTCAAATCCGCCTCTGTGGCCTTCTTCAATCTTCAGCACAAAGACCCTCATTCGGTCGTTCATGCGGTAGTCCTCGCTGCCGACCTGCTCTCGCTTGGGCAGCTTGACTTCGATTCGGTTGTTGACCGAGAGAAGAACGGTAGCGTCTTCCCTTCTGGTCACTGTGCCGCTCACGATGTCGCCGACGCTGTCGGAGAACATATCGTGAACCTGTCTCATTTCTGCTTCTCGCAGCTTCTGGGTCAGAACCTGCTTGAAAGTTGAAGCAGCAATTCGGCCGAACTTGAGAAGGTCGACTTCGCGTGGAAGAAAGTCGCCGATCTGAACACTTGTGTCAGTCAACTGAGCCGTTGAGAGAGGAATCTGTGAAGGCGGATCCAAAAGCTCGCCAACAACCTCCTTCTCAACAATCATTCCGCTTTTGACAGATGCATCAAGGCGAATGCGGACATCGGCCTGGGTGTTGTAGACCTTTTTGTAGGCTACAGCCAGGGCTGTTTCCAAATCCCTCTCCAAGTCCTCAACTGGAATATCCCGTTGAAGAGCCACTTGCTGGAGTTCCTGCCTGATGTCCATCTTTCCTCCTGATTTTCAGCTGCCCGGGTAAACAAAAAAGGCACCCAGTTGGGCGCCTCCGTTTTAAGCGGGGCCTGCTGTCCTCCTGATTTTAGCATACGTCTAGAATCGGTCCCCGTGACACACCATGTTAAATGCGTAGAATGAAGTCCCGGTTATCCTCGTGAAGAAGATTCTCTTAGCTGCCCCCCGCGGATTTTGTGCCGGAGTGGCCTTTGCCATTGAGGTTGTTGACCTTGCCCTCAAGGCTCATGGCGCCCCTCTCTACGTCCGCCACGCAATTGTTCACAACGAACATGTTGTGAAGTCTTTTGAAGCCAGAGGAGTCATCTTTGTCGAGGATGTTGCCGAGATCCCAGAAGGCAGCCCCGTCGTCTTTTCTGCCCACGGAGTCTCTCCCGCCGTTCGCAGCCTGGCATCTGAAAGAGGCTTGACCATCATTGATGCCACCTGCCCCTTGGTAACCAAGGTCCACAACGAAGCAAAACGGTTTGCCAACCAAGACTATTTAATGATCTACATTGGCCACCGCGGCCATGTAGAAGCCGAAGGCACAATGGGAGAAGCACCCGACAGGATGATTCTGGTGGAAACCCCAGAAGAAGCAGAAGCTCTTGTTCTGCCTCCACACGAAAAGCTGGCAATCGTGACCCAGACAACACTTTCGGTTGATGAAGTCACCTCAATCATTCAAGTCCTCAAGCGCCGGTTCCCCTACATTCACCAGCCGACAAAGGAAGATATCTGCTACGCCACAACAAACCGCCAGGGAGCGGTCAAGGAACTGGCTGCCTGCTGCGATGTTGTCTTTGTCGTGGGTTCCACCATGTCCAGCAACTCGAATCGCCTGCGCGAGGTTGCTGAATCTCTGGGCAGCCGAAGCTATCTGCTCATGAGTCCTGCCGAGATTGAAGATTCTTGGCTGACTGGCGCAGAAACAGTCGGCATTACAAGCGGCGCCTCAACCCCAGATGAATTAGTGGATGACCTGATTTCCGAACTCCTAAAGAGGAGCCCGGAAGCTTCGGTCGAAGTCTTGATGACAGTGGAAGAAAAGGTCGAGTTCAAGCCGCATCGCGACCTTATTGCTCTGGCACAATCCCGGGGCTAGTCAGTATAGGTGTCGAAGGGGTCGGGCATATCCATGTAAATGGTTCTGTCCACCAAGACCCCATTCCAGTCAATCGAATAGCCGCGCTGGATTTTCCGCTTAAGGATTTCATGGATGGCTAAGGACCTTCCCTTCGCTCTCGTGTTCTGTGGCGGATCTGTGCTGGCATCCAGGATATCCAGTTCAGTCACATACCGCTTCATTTCCTTCATCGAGTTCCAGGCATGGAAGAGCGACCTTTCTGGATCAATGTTGTGATACTCAAGGTCGATGGAGTGCAGAGCATCCGATGTCCAGTCGGCACCCATGTCTTCCATGGCCATCTGAACAACCTTCTTCTTGGCGACCCAATCCAGCTTGTCGTCTAGAGCCATAGGGTCTTTTTCAAGGCCATCAAGAATCTCCAGCCACTGAGTGATGATCCAGTTCGTTTCCTCAGAATCATCCCAATAGTGCTCCTTGCAGAGAAGGCAGATTTCTCTTTGAAGATCAATCGCTGTGATGATTTCTCCGTCTGCCAGAACAACCCTCCAGCGGAATGTTGGGTCGCGGCTTACGTCCCTTAGCGCCCTAAGAGGGTTCGCCAAAGTGAACCTTCGGCTCATGTGTCCATCTTCAATCAGCCTGAGAACAAGATGAGTCGTCCCGATCTTGAGGGCGTAGGCAAACTCGCTTTGGTTCTGTTCACCAAACAAGAGATGGAGTCTATGTCTACCCTCGTGAGCGTAAAAATGCTCCCACTTGGGGTTGATGAGGGCCCGGTTGAACCTCACCCTCCCGGCGATGGTTTTTAGAATGTGGTCGGCTCTCTGACTCAGTTGATACTCAACCGAGTCATCTGGAATCGCTGAATAAACTTGAGAAACCCAAATGTAGTCAACTGGGTTCTGCTCAATCTCATCCATGGTCGGACCCATGCCGCCCACCAGCATGTGGCCTCCTACTCGGCCAACACCGGCGAAAATCTGCCTTGTGACCAAAAAGGGATAGAGTAGTGGAGCCCGGGTCGAAAAGAAATCCTCATCCATCTGGACGAGATAATTTTCGTGGCAGCCAAAGGTGTGGCCGCCAAAATGGTCAACAGCGTTGGAATAGATGGAAATGTCTTCATCTAATCCCATTTCCTGAATGGCCCTAATAATAAGCCTCTGCCCGGCCCTATCGTTGGCGACAAGATCCTTCAGGGTCTGGCACTCTGCTGTGGCGTACTCCAAGTGAGACCCAACGGCATCAACGTAAAGCCTTGCTCCGTTGATCAAAAATCCGCCCGACTCGGCTGGCTCAAAAACCTCATCTCGTGCGGTGAGATCGATCAAGCCGAGCTTGAGTTCTTCAAAGACATGGTCCTTGATCATCTCAACGGCAGCTTCGGGGCGGCTGTCATCGTGCCTCACCAGGCATCCAAACTCAGTTTCAACCCCAAAGATTCGGGCGCCGGGAAGCATTGGCATACAGGTATTCTACGTGCGGCACCCATCTCAAACAGGCCGCCTGTACAACGAAATGGCTGATCCCACCCCACAAGACCTTTCAACCCGCAAGGCACAGATTCTCCGCGCTGTCATTGTTGAGTATGTCCGCGGAGCTGAACCTATCGCTAGTGACCTGATCGCTCAGAAGTACGAGCTCGGAGTAAGGTCGGCGACGATCCGGGCCGAGATGGCGGACATCACGGATCTCGGCTTTCTAGAACAGCCCCATACAAGTGCAGGACGAATCCCCAGCGATACAGGCTACCGCTACTACGTCGACCACCTTATGAACCCTGTCGAAGCGACGGACGAAGAAAAGTCTCGCGTCAGGTCTGCACAGGAAGAAGAAGAAACCCTGAAAGAGCTCTTGGTCGAAACAACCAAGGTTCTCAGCCGAATGACCAGCCTCTGCGCCGCTGCTGCGACTGTCAAAGATTCATCAGTGCCACTGAAGCATGGAATTTTGACGGTCCTCGGCCCTGGCCGTGGGCTCTTGGTTTTGGTTCTGGGCAACGGTCATGTCGAAAACAGGCTCGTAGAGATTCCCCCCACCGCGACGATCGAGCAGATCGGCATGGTAAATGAGGCGATCATGAATCAGTTGGTGGGGCTGAATCTCGGGAGTCTTTCCAAGTTTCGCTTCGCAGCTTCTGGCAGCCCGGCGTTAGAAGCAGTCTTTGCAGAAGCAGGTGAAGTGATTCGATCTGTCGGAAGAGATCTGACCAAGGGTCACTTCATCACAGACGGCGAAGAGTACGTTCTGGCCAAACCCGAATTCATCCGAGATCACCACCTGCTGGACTCTGTGGTCAAGAGTCTTGAAGATCAAGACACTCTTCGTTCCGCCATCATCGGAACTCCCCCAGTTGAAGAGCGCACGACGATTGGTCGTGAACATGGCATCGAAGAACTGCGCCCATTGGCCATAACCCGCCGAATCTTCTTTGTAGGAGATCAGGAAGCAGGAGCCCTGGCGATCATCGGTCCAACCCGAATGAACTACGACCACGGCATCACCCTCCTAGACCATACAGCGAAGGCTGTCAGCCAAACTCTCACCAAGCTTTTCAGTTGATTCAGCAAGGCTTTGCTTCTTCGCCTTGGGACAAATGGAACTGGGGCGAGAAAGCGGATACTGCCTCAAAGATCTTGGGGCGGCCCTCTATGGCTCGTTTTATATGAGAGTCTGAACGAATTTTCTTAACATTGCCGTCTTAGGCGAAGCTCCTTGCGGCACAAAACGGCTGAAGCGTTTTGGAAGATTCTTCAGCATTTTTATCACTTCCCTCTTGACTTTCAAAATCTCTGAGCTACAATAACCAAACCTTTGGTCACTGTAACCAAAGGTTTGGTCAAGCGAATGAAGGAACACACCAATAAGGGGAGAAGAGCGAGCAAAGGCGCCACCCTTCGTGATGTTTCCGAAAAGGTCTCCGTCAGCCAGTACACAGTCTCGGTCGTCCTCAACGGATCAAAATCCAACACAAGGGTCTCTGCCGCGACAAGAGAGAAAATCCTCCAGGCCGCCCAAGATCTTGGCTATCGGCCCAACTCTCTGGCCCGGGCCCTCAGGCAGAAATCAACCAACATCCTCGGCCTCTATTTCGGCTACGGACACTTGGAACCCCACGACCCTTTCCATGCAGAAGTTCTTACAGGCCTTCAGAAAGGCTGCGAAGCCTGCGAAAGGGATCTGATGATCCACTACTCCTTTCATCGCTATAGCCTGGATGAACTTTTTGGTGAGCTGGTCGGTGGAAAGATCGATGGACTTGTCCTCATTGCCTCCCCAACCGATCCTTTGGTCGAACGGGTTCGCGGTTCTCACCTGCCGGTCGTCGCAATGACAGATGCTATCGACGGCATTCCTACTGTTGTCGCCGATGACGCAGCCGGGTCAAGAGCGATCGCCGACCATCTGCACGCTAAGGGACACAAGACAGTCTTCTATCGATCCTGCCCAGGTGAATCTTTTTCTGCCGCCCGGAGACAAGAAGCCTTCGAAGCCAGAGCAGCAGAGCTGGGCATGACAACCATCTCTGGCCGCACTGATGATTGGAAGGGTGGATTAGCAGAAGAAGAAAGGCAGATCCTAGCTCAGAGATCACTGATCGGGGTTACCGCCGCAGTCTGTTGGGGCGACCCCAGCGCCCACGCACTTATTGCTTACTGCCGATCAGTCGGCATTAGCATCCCTAAAGATCTTGCCATCGCTGGCTTTAACGGCATTGAACCGCCAGTAGAGCCTGCTCGCGTGATGACAACTGTCAAAGCGCATTGGTCAACCGTGGCCGAAAGATCGGTTCACCTACTTGTCGATTTACTGGAAGGGAGAGAAGCCCCCATGCTTACTGTCCTTCCAGTTGACTTCTTCCCTGGAGACACGACCTGACTATGTCAGGCAAAACAGGCCAAAGATGGCCACTTACTCACGCACCGAGGCAAACCATGACTCATCGAAAGCAAAATGCATTCACTCTGATTGAACTGCTGGTCGTTATCGCAATCATTGCGATTCTGGCCGCCATTCTTTTCCCCGTCTTTGCCCAGGCCAAGGCTGCTGCCAAAACCACTGCCTGCCTGAGCAACATCAAACAGATCGCCACTGGCGGCATCATGTACTCAGCTGATTACGATGACGTCGTACATCCTCACGAGTTCATTTCGTCGACTCCCACTCCCATCAACTCTGGCTACTACATTTACATGGAGCCATACATCAAGAACAAGCAGCTCTTGTTCGATCCTTCCCGCGGAGTTTCTACAGACACTTCAGTTGCCGACAGGAGCTGGGAAAGGCTGGTCACTATTTCACTCAACAGAAATGGCTGGTCCAGCTACGAAGATCCCAACACCTTCGCTCGCTCATATCGAGTCATGTCTGCCCAGGAAGATGCCGCCAAGAGAGCTGCCTATGTGATCACGGCTCGTCCTTCCAACCAGAGGATCGGCTTCCACTTCACCTCAGATGAAGCGGCCTGCCCAGTCATTGTTTCTCCTCAGACTGTCTCAAACACCCGACTGCAAAGGGTCTACATGGCAGCCCTGCTCCATAGAAACAGAATCATCACAGCTTTTGGCGACGGCCATGCCGCTGGCGTGCCAGCCAGCAGCGTGATGAACTTTAACCAGACAGTTGCTGCTGGCGAAGAGTGTGCGGGTTACAACCACCCCAACTTCTTCCCACCCAACATCAACCATGCCTATTGGGGCACCTGGTACGACGCAACCAAGTAAAGCTGCATGTCTAACATGAAGAAAGAAGTCAGCCAGCCTGTGATGATCGGAATCCTTGTGGTTCTGGCCATCCTTCTGGTCGGTGGGTTCATTATTGCCAACGGCGGAATCGGAGGCCAAAAGCCTGTGAGTCCGAAAGATCTGAGTCCGGAAGAACTTCGTGATGATGAGCCTCCTCGCAGAGGGCAGCCCGGCTACAAAGAACGCATCGACGATCCAGCGACTCAGTAGGCAGAAGCTTTCTTCGCCTCTGCCGCAAGATGCAGGGAGATTAGCCCGCAGTCAGAGATGACTGCGGGCGAGCCCTCTTACCTGCTTTCCCCCACCTTTTCCTGACCTGCGATCCTCTGATGAGCATGAGCCCTACCCAACCTGTTTTAGGCGATGAGCTTTCATTCCGAGAAGCTCTCAGAATTCTGGGCAGATTCTGGAAATTCGTCAAGCCCTACAAAGGAAAGTTCTTCCTCACCATCGGGCTGCTGCTCTGCTCTGTTCCCCTTAGTCAGTTCGCACTCTTTCTCACCAGAGATGTGACAAACCAGGCCCTGCTGGCCACCGGACTCTCCGCAGATGAAAGGTGGTCGACCGTCATCACCATTGTCGGAATTCAGGCCATCTTCTTTTTGACCAGCGCCTTTCTTGGCACATGGCGCGAAGTGCTTGAATGGTACGGGTCAATGAGGGCGACATTCGATGTCCGCCTGGCCTTTTACAAACATCTTCACAAGCTTCCTCTGGCCTTTTTGAACCGCAGACTTCCCGGCGAGCACCTTTTCCGCTCTACGACGGACATGGTCTCCGTTTTCAGAATTGCCAACCGGCCAGCCTCCCCCACAGCCTCTGGCCAGTCTCCGCCCGATTCTAAAGAAGTCGCCATGGCGGTCTACTCAAACGACGTAGACCCCTATGACCCCGGGATGATGGGGATGATAGTTCGGACCATGCCTTTCATGGCCGAGACCCTCTACTCGCTCGGCTGGGGATTGGTTCTTCTTTTCCTGATCGACCCTGTTCTCACCCTCTTTCTTGCCGCCTACTTTGTGCCCTTTACGCTGGTCTCACACCACCTTTTCAACAAGGTGAGAAAGACAGCCTTCGCCTACAAGGAAGCCTCAGAGGCTGAAACTGGCTCGCTTCGAGACAGCATTGCCGGACTGCGAACTCTGAAAGCAATGGGGCGAACAAAGTGGCAGAAACAGCGTTACTTCGCCGCCGTCATCAATGCCAGACGCCGTGCCATCCAGCAGATCGTAGGAATGGTGACCACCCAAAACGGCGCCCAAATGGGCATGAAGTGGCTCTTCAGCATCTCGGTTTATGTCTATCTGACTTACCGCGTGATGGAAGGGCAGGCGACTCTCGGCGACTGGGTGGCGGCATTCCTGCTGATTGAAGCGGCCCAGGGCCCGCTCGAAAACTTCATCCAGCTTCTACAGCTCATTAAGATGCAGCTCGTTCCTGCCCAGAGAATCTTGGAGACTCTTGATGAAGAACCCAAGATTCAAGACAGGCCAGGAGCCCCGAAGATCGGCCCGATTACCGGCAGGATCGAGTTCAAGGATGTCCACTTCTCCTACATTGAAGGTCGCCCAGCCCTCCATGGAGTGAGTTTCACCATTAACCCGGGTGACTATGTGGGAGTGGTTGGACCAAGCGGAGCCGGAAAAAGCTCAGTCCTTGCCTTGATGCTCCGTCTCTATCTGCCGAACTCAGGACGCATCGAGTTTGATGGCAAAGACGTGCAGGAAGTGCAGATCCAGAGTCTTCTAGACCAGATTGGCACTGTCCCCCAAACAACTCTTCTCTACTCAGGAACGCTGGAAGACAATGTCTTCTTCGGCAATCCTCATGCGACAGAAGAGGAATACCAAAACGCCCTTCAGCTCTCCGGGGTCTCTGCCTTCGCCAATCGCATGCCAAACGGAATGCTGACCGATGCGGCAGAAGGAGCTTCAATCTCAGGCGGAGAAAAGCAGAGAATCGGCATCGCCCGAGCCTTGATCCGATCACCCAAGATTCTCTTCCTCGATGAAGCCACGGCCAACCTCGACCCAGAAACAGAGGAAGCCGTTCTGGAATCGATCAAGGGGCTTAGACAAGGCCGCACCATTGTCTCGATCGCTCACAGACTCAAGGCTGTGGTGCCCTGCGACAAGATCATCGTCCTCAACCAAGGCGGAATTGTCCAGGCCGGAACGCACGACGAACTGGTGGCTCAGCCCGGTCTCTACCGCGACCTCTGGCTGGAGCAAAGCGAAGAACCCTGGTCTGAGACGGAGGTGCAGGCGTGATCTCTGAAAGAGAAGCTCTGGATGCGGGCACGAACTTTAGAGTTCACTCCTTCAAGGCTTTCCTTTATGTCCTCAGGTTCCTAAAGCCACAGCTTCGAAGGCTGCTCCTTGTCTGCTTCCTCGACATTTCCATTGTCCTGCTGAACCTGTCAATTCCTTGGCTCGGCAAAACCGTCATCGACCAGGTTTTGCCTAACCGAGACTGGAACGCCTTCTGGTTCATTGCCGCAGGAGTGGCGGGCTCTCTCGCCTTAGTCCACGTTCTCACCGGCACTCGAACCTTCCTCTACAACACTACCGAACACCTGCTTCAGATGGAGATTCGGCAGGTGATGTACTCCCATCTTCAGAAGCTTTCCCTTGAGACAATTGAGTCTCTGCCTGTGGGCCAGCAGCAGTTTAGAATCGGCACCGATTCAGATCGAATCGCCCATATGCTGGTACGAATTCTGCCAACCGCCACGATGCTGGTCGAATTCGCCTTGATCATGATCACGGCGATCTACGTTGATCCTCTTCTTGCCGGAATCGTCTGCCTCTTCCTTATTCCCTGGACGGCTCTTTTTGTCTATGTGACGATTTACGGACGAAAGCTGGATAGAAGGCGACTGAGGTTTTGTGAAATGAGAGACGCCGGAGTTCTCCAGGCTGCTTCCTCCTTCTTTACAATCAAGAGTCTAGGCAGGCAAAGACGAGAAGTCCTGAGAAACGGTGTCCTCAGTGTTGCCCTTCAGCGAGTCGCTAACCAGGGCTATCTCATCCTTGTCTTCTTCGAATTCGCGACTCAGTATCTGATCCCCTTCCTTAAAAGAACGACCGTTTTTCTCTATCTTGCCAAGAAGGTTGTGGTTGGCGAAATGACCTTGGGAATGACTGTTCCCATGATTGCCTATCTCGTCCGTCTAACCTTCCCGATCGAGAGAATTGTCAACTTTGGCTGCTGGATTTGGCAGACCATGGTATCGGCCGAACGCATGATGCAGATTTTGGAAACAGAGCCTTCTATCAAAGATAAGCCAGGGGCAGAAAAGGTCAAGGACATTTCTGGCAATGTTGAGCTAAACGGCATCTCATTCGACCGACACGGCCTGGGGCGAGTCCTCCATAACGTGGATCTCAGCCTGACGCCGGGCAAGCGAGTCGCCATAGTTGGTCCAAGCGGTGCTGGCAAAAGCACCTTGGTAGGAATCCTCTTGAGGCTTCTTGACCCCAATGAAGGCTCAGTAAAGTTTGACGGCAAAGACTTTAGAGACCTTGACCGAGATAGTGTTCTTCAGCGAATGGGGGTGGTCGTTCAGGAGACCTTCCTTTTCGGCGGAACCCTTTCGCAGAACCTCCAGATTGCCAAACCCCACGCATCAGTCGAAGAAATGGAATCTGCCCTTGATGCGGCCGGATTGACGCCTTGGTACAAGACCCTTCCTGATGGAGTGGACCAGGATCTTGACGGAGGTCAGGCTCTTTCCGCTGGACAAAAGCAGAGAATCGGCATTGCCAGAGCGATTCTCGCGAACCCCAGAGTCTTGATTCTCGACGAACCGACTTCTGCCCTCGACGCCCAAACGGAGAAAGAGATTATGGAGACGATCCGCCGCTTGACTCAAGATCGCGCGACTCTCATGGTCACCCATAGACTCGACACAGTCGTTGATGCCGATGAAATCGTCGTTTTAGAATTTGGCAAGGTCATTGAGCGAGGGACGCACGACCAGCTTTTGGCGAAACAGGGCCTCTACGCCCGCATGAGACGCCTCTTCCATGGACTTTCAGCCGAACCTTCGGCCAACACAGCAGGAGCAGAATCACTTTGAAAAGAGTCTTCCCCCCCGAATGGCGAACGCAGAACAAAGCTAAGCGCCGCTTCTACGCCAAGTACATGGGCTGGCTTGAAAAAGGAGGCTTCCTGGTGGTGACGGCTGTCTTTGTGGGCTTCATCTATGCCTTCAACTACCCTGTCGAAGATACGATCAGGGCCGACGGGGTTCAGCTCAAAGCAGCCTCGATCAAGGTCAAGTCGGATGCCAGCTACACAGTAGTTTCTCGATCAGTCCAAGATTTTGAGGAAGTCAAATCTGGCCAGGAGATTGGAAAGGTAGTCGCCACTGGCGATCCTGCTGGTAAACCATTCCCGAACAAAACGATTTACGCTCCGGCTGATGGCGTGGTGAAGGGATTGGCGGTCGGTGAAGAGGTCGAAGCTGGCGAAACCATCATCGAGGTGCTGGATTACTCCAAGCTTGAAGCTGAAGCCTCTCTGGAAGGTCAGACTGTCGCCAAGGCAGCCGCCGGACAAAAGGCACGATTCACTTCCCTCAACATTCCTTCTTCATCCATGACCCTCTTTAGAGGCAGTGCGGCTGGCCAGGACATCATCAGCGGCCAGTTGATCGACGACGAAATTCGGAGCCTGATTCAGGAATCCCTCAAGGGTCAGAAGCTTGGCGCACGTGACGAAATTGTCATGGAGGCTGGAGAGATCAAGCAGATTCAGATTGACGCGAAGCTTGATTGGAAAGAAGGCGGAACAGCGAGCGGGATCACACTCGATCCTTCGTCTCGCACGCAGTTCCCCGCCGAGGTGCTAGAAGGTACTCACGAAGTGAATGTCCAGATCGCCCAGCTGCCTCCTGATCTGCGGAAGAAGGTTGAAGAGCTGCTTCGCAGCAAACTGGCAGGCAAAGCGGTCACCCTTCCTGCCGGCGGAACCAAAACTCTAGGAGAAATTTCCAGCCTCGGGATTATTGTCCAAATGTCGGCGAGTCAGGCCCAATCCACCTCCAGCTCCATTCCAGCCGCAGTGCTTGGCCATAAGTTTTCAGCAAAAGTCAGCCTGCCCAATGCTCCAGCTTATCTATCCGAAGCTGTTCGCCGGGCTGACAAAGAAGGCAAGGCCGTCACTGCCCGTGTCGAAGTCGTGACAGGCACACGGCCCATCGCACTGCTGCTGCTCAGGAGATCCTAACATGAAGTTGACCGAACCCCATCAGACCAAAGCGATGCCTTTTATTCCCCAAGCCATCACTTCAGCTTCTGATCCCCTCTATGCTGAACGGGTCTATGCGGGAGTTCTTGGGAAACTTATCGGGGTTTATCTAGGAAGACCAGTTGAAAACTGGTCATACGAAAGAATCATGGAGGAGATCGGGACGATCACCTACTATGTTCACGAACAAAGGGGCCGTCGTTTAGTCATCACCGATGACGACATCTCTGGCATGTTTACTTTTCTTCGTGCCCTGGAAGATGCAGGCTCTTCGCCAGACGTAACCTCGGCCCAGATGGGCGAAACTTGGCTCAACTACCTTATTGAGAAAACCACCATTCTCTGGTGGGGTGGCATGGGCAACTCGACCGAGCACACCGCCTACCTTCGTCTCAAAAGAGGCATTCAGGCTCCTGAAAGCGGATCAATCGCCCGCAACGGAATCGTCGTCGCTGAGCAGATTGGTGCTCAGATTTTCATTGATGGCTGGGGGCTTATCTGCCCTGGCGATCCTGCTTCTGCCGCCAGCTTTGCCGAACGCGCCGCCAGAGTCAGTCACGACGGTGAAGCCATCTACGGAGCTAAAGCCGTTGCTGCTATGGTCGCCCAAGCTTTTGTTGAACCCTCAATCGAAGGCTTGATCGAAACCGCCCTTAAGCAGATGCCGAAAGAGAGCGTTCTTGCTAAGGTCATCAACGATCTGATAGCCTGGTCCAGCAAAGAAAGCGATTGGAGAGAGAACAGGGCCAGGCTTGAAGCTGAGTACGGCTACAGCCATTTTCTGGGTCAATGCCCCCTGATCCCCAACCATGGCCTCATCATTCTCAGCCTTCTGCAGGGCAAAGGAGACTTCGATGAATCCATGACCATCGTCAATACCTCTGGGTGGGATACCGACTGCAACTCAGGCAACGTCGGCACTATCCTCGGAGTCCGCGGTGGTCTGGATGCTTTCACTGCTAAAGACTGGAGAGGACCGGTCGCAGACCGCCTCTATCTTCCTTCAGCCGACGGAGGCAGGGCTATCACAGATGCTGCCTCAGAAGCCCTTTGGGTCGCCAATCTTGGAAGGCGCCTGGCAGGAGAAGAACCCATTGCCCCCAAGGAAGGCGCCAGATTCCACTTCGCTTTGCCGGGTGCAGTCCAGGGCTGGATGCCAAGCGATTCTTCTCTTGCTTCGGTTCAGCAGGACGCAGAGAAACTGGCCCTCCATATCAAGTGTCTGACCAGTCAGCCTGCCTCAGCCGGAGCCCCCACTTTCATCTCACCTGAGATCAAGGATCTTGTCTCAGGTTATGTGCTGGTGGCGAACCCCAACCTCTTCCCCACCCAGGTCGTGCAGACAAGAATCATGGCGGGCGAAAAGCCCGTTTCTGGCCGACTCTTTTTAGAGCATTACAACGAAGAAGACCTGAGCGACCGAATCAATGGCCCCGAGTGGAGCTTGGAGCCAGGAGAATCGAAGGTCATCGAATGGAAAATTCCCGTTACCGACGGCTATCCCATCCATCGCATCGCTCTGGAGCTTGATTCGGGCGAAGTCTGGCTGGATTGGATGACTTGGCAGGGAGTTCCTGAAACCGAATTCCCGATTCGGCCAGGCAAAATGGCTGCCCGAGGCTGGGCTAAGTCAGTAGACCGTTTCGAGCACGTCCGCGACCGTTACGACTACATCACCCACAACGAAGGGGTTGGCCTGCTGAGTCAAGGCCACAGAGATTGGTGCGACTACCGAGTTGAGGCTAGAATCACTCCCAAGATGGCCGTTGCAGGTGGCATTGCCGTTCGAGTTCAAGGTCTGCGCCGCTACCTTGCTTTCGTCTTTGCAGGTGACAACCAAGTCGCCATTGTCAAGGCGAAGCACGGGGAGAAGCAGCTGGCCCAAACCTCCTTCCCTTGGGAGCCCTTTAAGGATTACGACGTTGAAGTCGAAGTCAAGGGCAGCGAGATTCGAGCCTGGATCAACGGCAGACTGGTCCTGACCGCCGTCGACCGAGAAGACCCCTTGACTGGTGGAGCCTTCGGCTTTATTGTTCAAGACGGCTGCTTGGGAGCAGGAACTCCAAGGATCTCTCCGGTATGAGCGACCTTGGACGCCCCCTTCCTCAACCCACCGGGCAAGTCGATTGGCTTGCCTCCCCATTGGGTGATGCCGTCACATCCAGCCTTGAAGCACGACTGAAAGTTCTGATCCAGGATAGAGACAGTGAGCCTCTGGCGATCTTCTCTCCAGAAGCCAGAGAGACCGCCGCTTCGGGCGACTGGTACGGCGAGCACCTCGGCAAGTGGCTCTGTGCCGCCTGTCTAGCCTGGCAGAGAACGAAAGATCCTGAGCTTAAAAATTCAATCGTAGAAGCAGTCCTCTGCCTGAGTCAGTGGCAGGAAGAAGATGGCTACCTGGGAACCTACGGCACGGAATCGACAAGCCGGCTAACGAACGACTTGGCCGGTGAGGTGCGAACCTGGGATGTTTGGATTCACTCTTGGGCGATCCGGGGTCTTCTTGCCGCTCATCGGAGTGGAATTGAAGGCGAATTAGCTCTGAAAACCCTTAACAGGGCAGGAGATCTTCTTGTCTCTGAGATCAACCGGCGAGGCAAAGACTTTCTCCTGCTCGGAAACCACAAGGGTTTGAGCGCTGCAATAGCCATCGATGCCCTTGCTGAAATGGGATCATTCACCGGTCGGCAGGACTGCCTGGACGCCGCCACTTCTATCCTCGGATTTCTTGAAAGTTCTGGAATCGCAATCCTATCTGGTCCGAACTGCAACCTGGATGCCGCCCAGTTGGGCACCGGCAAAGCCTACCAAATCATCTGGGTTCTGCTGGGGATGGCCAAGCTGGCGAAGGCGAAATCTGACACTAACCTTCTCGAAACCGTCCGTTATTGGTGGCAGAACATCAAGAGTCACCACATGACTCCCTTTGGAGGACCATGGGGAGGGATTGGAGGCCACTTTGAAGTCTTCAATCAAAAAGGCTTTTTCAGTCCCGAGGGAATGGTCGAAACCTGCTCCACTGCTACGTGGATCAGCCTATCTAGAGAGCTTTACGCTCAAACTGGCAGCCCCCTCTATCTGCAAGCCTGCGAGAGAAGTCTCCTCAACGGAATCTTGGGTGCGATTGATGAAAACGGTCGAGACTGGAGCTACTTCACCTTTCCGAACGGAAGACGCAACAGCACTTATCATTGGGCCTGCTGTCGTTCCAGCGGGGCCCTGGCTCTAGAAGAAGCCGCCCTTCTCCCCCTCTGGAAGACAGAAACTGGCCTCAGGCTGGCACTCCTGCAGCCGATGAGGGGTAATCACGAATTGGCCTCTTTTGCTCTGCGCCAAATCTCCATGACCAATTGGGAGATTGAGATTTTGGAAAGCTCATCTCAGGCTTGGACACTGGATATTCTTATCCCAGACTGGGCAGATTCACTCGAAATCACAGATAACGAAGGGAGATTCCTCGGAGAACGTGATGGGTTCTGCCTTTGCATCCCTGGACAAAAGAAGCAGGGAGATAAGTTTGAACTCCACTTTTCAGTCAAGCCGAGAGTCAACTGCTTTACCGACACGCGGGATCATCATGGACAGGAAATTGTCCGTACCGATTACGCCTGCCTCACATGGGGGCCCTACGTATATGCGACCGGTCTAATTGATGGGTACCGAAAGCAGGAGACCTTAAGGATCGCCAAACTCTTTCCACTCAACAGCTTTCTTCAAGAACCTGGCACACACTTCCCTACCTTTAAGATGCGGGGCCAGGGCCGCAGCATGATTGAGCTTGAACCCTACTTTCAAGCCGGAGGTCGGCACGACGGGGCCTGGCGAGCCCTCTGGCTTCAGGTGGCTTGGCAATGAAGACGACTATCGTTGGTTCAGCCGGAAAGACAGTGCGGTCTGATATCAAGGTAACCGTTACGGATCTAGACTCGGGCCCTGCCCAAGTCAGCCTCGTCAGCAGTGTCGAATCGATGTACGGCGATGCTATCCGGCGGCAATTTAATTCCGTACTGGAGGAGTTCGGATCGCCTTCTGTACGCATTGATGCGGAAGATTCAGGTGCGCTTCCTTTCGTCATTCAGGCCCGGCTCGAAGCTGCCCTAGCCCAACACCTCAGCGTTCCTTTATCCACGATCAATTCCGTCGCTTCTCAGCATTCAGACAAGAATCGGCTGAGAAGATCGCGGCTCTATGTCCCGGGCGGAACACCAAAACTCCTTCCCAGCATCGGTCTTTTTGGTGCTGATTCGGTCATTCTAGACCTCGAAGATTCTGTCGCCCCGTCAGAGAAGTTTGCGGCTCTGGCACTGGTTCGTCGAGCCTTGCTGACCATTGATTTTGGAGGTTCTGAAAAGCTGGTCAGGGTGAATTCTGGCAGCCAGGGTCTGCAAGAGATCGCGGTTCTCTGTCCTGCCGGAGTCGAGGGGTTTGTCCTCCCAAAAGTGGAATCTCCGAGTGATATTCTTGATGCCGCTAAGGTTCTAGAGTCTCAAGGTTCTCAGGCAGTTCTCCTTCCAATCATCGAAACAGCCAAGGGCCTGCATTTCTCTTACGAAATCGCTTCCTGCCACCCAAGAGTGGCCGCCATCGCCTTGGGGGTCGAGGATTACCTCTCCGACATTGGTGCCGAACGAACTGAGTCTGGCGGTGCCCTTGAGTGGGCTATTTTGAAGCTCGTCAATTCCTGTCGAGCGGCTGGAGTCTCTCCCCTCGGACCAATCTTCGGTCAAGTCGATGACGAAGTAGGCATGAAAAACTACGCATCCAGAGTCGCTGCTTTGGGTTGCGACGGAGTCGGCTGCCTTCATCCTCGCCAGGTCGCCCCTGCCCATGCCGGGCTTTCGCCTTCGCCTGAGGCTCTTGATAAAGCTCGCCGCATTGTCGCAGCATTTGATGAGGCCGTCTCACGTGGAGAAGGTGTTCTGAGCCTAGACGGCAAGATGATCGACGCCCCCGTGGCGGCCCAAGCGCGGCTGACACTCAAACGAGCCGGGGTGATGCCGTGAACAGAAACACAGTTGGCCGGTTAGTGCCAGCCGAAGCCAATGGCAGACCGCTAAAACCCTATGCCGGTGTCGGAGCAACTCGCCCAGAAGGCAGACAGACGTCTCCACCGATCAAAACCTGCGCCGACTTCCCCGCCGACGGAAACAAAACTGTTTCCAGCCTTAAAGAAGCTCTAAGAAACGCAGGCTTGAAAGACGGCATGGTGGTTTCGACCCACCACCATTTCCGCAACGGAGACTTTGTCGCCGAACAGCTCTTTGCCGCAGCTGCTGAACTCGGTGTAAAGGACCTAGTCTGGTTTCCTTCCGCCGTTTTTCCCTGCCACGAAAAGCTGATTCCCTACCTTGAATCGGGGGTCATCCACCATATCGAAGGCAGCCTGAATGGACCGGTAGGAGCCTATGCTTCAGCCGGAAAAATGAGGGGTCTGGCCATGCTGAGGTCACATGGCTGCCGATACCGATCACTGCAGGATGGGGACCTGAAGGTAGATATTGCCGTGGTGGCAGCCCCGGCCTGCGACCACTTTGGCAACATGACCGGGGCTAGGGGTGCAGCGGCTTGCGGAGTCCTTGGTTTCGCAGCCGCTGACTGTCAGTTCGCCGACCACGTCATCGCCGTCACAGATCATCTTGAGCCCTTCCCCTGCGCTCCATGGCAGATTGCCGGCAACCATGTTGACCAGGTCGTCGTCCTCGACCGAATCGGAGATCCCACCCAGATTGTCAGCGGCACGACCCAGATCACCAAATCTCCCGAAAGGCTGCTGATCGCTCAGCTCGCCGTCAGGCTGGCTGCCCAAACTGGAATCCTCACAGATGGCTGGTCCTTTCAGGCTGGCGCGGGAGGCACCTCGCTTGCCTTTGCCGCCTACGCCCGCGAGGTCATGAGGGAGAAAAACTACACAGCCAGATTCGCCCGGGGCGGAAGCTGTCGGGTGCTGGTTGAGATGCTGGAGGAAGGTTTGGTGAGCTGCATTCTGGATGGCCAAACTTTCGATCCGGACGGAGTCCGATCGGTGCGCGACAACCCTCGCCACATCATGACGAGCCCCTTCACCAGCTACAGCTATCACGGAAAGGGCAATTTTGCCACAATGGTGGACTGTGCAATTTTGGGGGCGACCGAGGTTGACCTTGACTTCAATGCCAATGTTGTGAGCCACAGCGACGGCCGCATGATGCACGGAATCGGGGGCTGGCAGGACGCCCTTTTTGCCAAGACAACCATCCTCGCAGTCCCAACTTTCCGCAATAGAGTCCCCATCATCCGCGACTCCCTCACCACTTTCTGCGGTCCGGGTTCGCTGATTGATGTCGTGGTCACGGAGCGAGGCATTGCCATTAATCCTCTTCGCGAAGATTTGCTGGCGGCGGTCGCTGGGTCCAATCTCCCCATCAAGACTCTGCCCGAACTCAAGGCCACGGCTGAATCCCTTTGCGGTGGCCCACCTCAGCCTCCCGCCCTCGATGGCCCTCCCGTCGGAGTCGTCACTTGGGTCGATGGAACCGCCCTCGACACCCTTTACCAATCCTAATTCAGCTTATGCTTGCTTCCCTCGCCCTTGTTTCCCTCATGTCCAGCGACTTCGATAAAGATCGTCTTGCTCTTGTCTCAGCCCGCATGAAGCAGTTCGTTGCAGAAAAAGAAGTGGCCGGTGTCGTGGCGATGGTGCGGCAGAAAGGCAAACCGGTTCTGACTATTGTCGAGGGCATGGCCGACCTTGAAAAGGGAGTGCCCATGAAGAAAGACACAGTCTTTCAGGTCATGTCAATGACCAAGCCGGTGACAGCTATCGCCGCCGTTATCTGCGCCGAACGGGGACTGTTGAACCTGGACGACAATGTTGATAGGTGGCTGCCGAACCTAGCCAAGCAGAAGGTCCAGACTCCGGAAGGACCCAAAGAAAGACGACGAGCCATTACTCTTCGCCACCTTCTCACCCACACTTCTGGCCTCACAGGCAACGATCCGGGGGGATTGGATGACGACCAGAAGCGACTGCTGACCTTGGCTGAATATTGCTCCAAGTTTGGCGACGACCTTCTTCAGAGCGAACCAGGCGAGAGAATCAGCTACAGCGGCCCAGGAATCGCAGCCGCTGGCCGGATCGTCGAACTGGCCACTGGCAAAAAGCTGGAAGATTTTATAGCTCAAGAGATTTTTGCTCCTCTTGGAATGAAGGACACGACCTTCTTTGCCCCAGCTTCTATGCACCCCAGAATCGCTTTGATGTACGAGGCAAGGAATGGCCGGTTCGAGAAGTTTGATTCGAACCCTTACCGACCAGGTGCCCGCTACGCCAACCCCGCCGGAGGCCTCTATTCAACCGCCGACGACATGGCGAACCTAATGGATTGCCTTCTTGCGGGGGGAGTCTGGAAGGGCAAGAGGCTTCTTTCTCCTGCCGGAATCACCTCCCTCACCACTCTGCAGTCGGGGACATTGAACATGGATGGATCAGAGGCTCAGGGC
The DNA here is from genome assembly GCA_943369295.1 of Synechococcus sp. UW140. Taxonomy (GTDB): domain Bacteria; phylum Armatimonadota; class Fimbriimonadia; order Fimbriimonadales; family Fimbriimonadaceae; genus JAKRSE01. The sequence continues at coordinate 644,949 of CALRMU020000003.1, forward strand.
TACGCTCTTGGCTTCACCGTGGTGCGTTCTTCGGCAGGGGCATCTCACTTCAAGCCAATCGGCAGCTTCGGTCACACAGGGGCCTTCGGGACTGAGTTCTGGGGCGATCCTAAGTCGAAGATGTCTGTTGTTTACATGGCTCACACCTGGAACGACAGGGTGAGAAAGTCCTTCAACACGATGGTCAACTCGGCCATGACGAAGAGATAGGATCTTCTTTTCTTGAGACACTTTTGAGGGTAGCGTGGGTGAAACCCACGAATTGATAGCTTTTCATCCAAGCTCTAGAGGGTGCCTCAACACTTTGAGTCGTGCCCTTGCTCCCAAGTCATAATCCACTGGTCACGGACCAGTGGCACCCATCTTCTTAAGTTTTTGACTAGAGTCTTGTTGATTCAGGTTGCCACGACTCCTTGAGTCGTGCGATGTTCCTCCCAAGTCATAATCCACTGGACACGGACAAGTCGCACCCATCTTCTTAAGCTTTTGGCTAGAGTCTTCTTGAGTCCGGGTGCCTCGACTCCTTGAGTCGTGCGATGTTCCTCCCAACTCAGAATCCACTGGTCACGGACCAGTGGCACCCGGAGAAAATCCAAAGCCTGAAACTAAAAACTAAATTAAGCCCGGGAAAATCCTCTCTCCCTCGAAAGGAGTCTCAACTTCCCCAGCATCTGTCACCAAGACAAGAGACTCTGAAGACACCCTCACATCCAAGACTTCAGAGAACTCAAAGGGACATTCCAGCGAGGTCATTGCCGTTCGCGTCACCACTGGGCCAAGCGACAGATCAACAAAGGTCGGACGTTCTGAACGTGAAGCAGCCAGAGATTCAGCCAGCCCATAGTGAAAGTGAGTGCAGCCATCTTCTAGAGCAAGCACCCCAGTGTGCCGCCCGGACCACGGAGCATAATCCCGCCCGCCCTCGCTCATCCAAACGACCGTGCCAGGCAGGTTCTTCCTCTCCCTAACGCTCACCCAAACTCGATTTGGAGAACCAGGAAAGAGAGCCGCGTGCCAGCTCAGGGTCTGACTCGGTTCGGCGAAGAGCTGGACCAGATCCTCGTGTCCTGGCTTGTGCGGCCGCTTGGTCAGATCATAAAAGCCGTCTAATCCGGGAACAAACTTGAGGTTTTGAAACCTAGCTCCGGGCCTCAGGACCTGCCGTCCCTGAGTTTCCGGCCCTTCGAAAACATCAGGGAAAACCTGACCATGGGCGAAAGGCGAAGTCCACCACTTCACGTTCCTTCCGCCAGTCTGCAGCATGGCGTGATAGCCATAGCTCATCTTGATGTCACCAATTAAGGTGTGAACCTGATAGAGCGCGGGATGATCCTCCCCCACCCAAACCTGCTTTTCAATCTCCAGACCAGGCTGGGCAAATCGCATCGTGAGGTTGGATTCTTCAGAAGTCAAAAGCTCCCACTCCCCGTGGGCGCAGAAGCCGTGCATAGGGTGCTGAACCCCATCTACCGGGGTCGCGTTTCCACCAAAAGGACAGCAGAAAAAGTCGCCTTGAAGGTTGCCCAGCCGGCCCTCAATCTGCTCCTTTCCGACCCAGGGAGCTGTGTGGAGGGGCTCGAAGACTCCTGTGGGGAGAAGGAACTCGGCTGCCTTCAGGGTACCCCCTCGTGGGAAGATTCCAGTCTTTACGGCCGGGGAGATTAGAGGAATTAGGTTGTTCATTGCTTCGCCTTTGAAGTGGAAATCTTCCTGCCTTACCTGGTGAGGCTACATCACGATGCCGGCCCGAGTGATGTCGTGAAGATGGATCAGCCCGATCGGCTCCTCATCATCGTTCACCACGGGAAGGCTGATGATCTTGTAGCGTTCCAGAATCTCCAGAGCCTTGACCGCCATCATCTCTGGCCGAGCCACCTTAGGCCCCCGGGTCATGAGGTCAGAAATCGGAGCGGAAAGATCCACCGCCCCTCTCCCCAGATAGCGTCTCAGGTCGCCGTCTGAGAAGAACCCAGTCAGCTTTCCGGCCTGATCTACGACCGACGTCGCTGCCATCTTGGTGCGAGTCATCACGAAGATAGCTTCAGAAAGAGGCTTGCTTTCCAAGATCACAGGGTTGTCATCTCCCTTGTGCATCAGGTCAGAAACCTTGGTTAGAAGCCTTCTGCCCAATGACCCGCCTGGGTGCCGCAGAGCGTAATCGTCCGGTCCAAAGCCTCTGGCATCAAGCAGAACGATGGCAAGGGTATCTCCAAGTGCCAGCATTGCTGTGGTGCTGGACGTCGGGGCGAGATTAAGGGAACAGGCTTCCCGAGCCACAGTAAGAATCAATCCCACTTCTGCCGATTTGGCCAGTTCACTATCAGCATTCGAGGTGACCGCAATCAAAGGCACCTGAAAGTGCTTGAGGTATGGCAAGATCCGCAGAACTTCCTCTGTCTGTCCGCGGTGAGAAAATGCCATCACCACGTCGTCTCCCGTGATCATCCCCAGATCACCATGGATCGCCTCACCCGGATGGACAAAGAAGGAGGGTGTGCCGGTGGAGGCCAAGGTCGCTGCGACCTTGCGGCCGATGAGGCCAGCCTTGCCCATGCCAGTGGTAATAACCCTGCCCTTGCAGTTGAGCATCAGGTCAATCGCCTTCAAAAAGGCTTCATCGACAACAGAAGTCAGGCCCCGGACGGCATCGGCTTCCATCGCGATGATCTCGCGAGCACGGTCAAGAAGTCTCTGAGAATCGCTCATTGGGCCACGCGCAGCAGTTCAGTTTCAGCTTCCCCTGTCCACTGACCAGAGACGAGTTCTGCCGCGACCGAAGGGTACCAGCGGTCCATTTCGGCCAATGGGATGAGAGGCAGATTTACCAGGCTGGGATAGACAACTATCTTCCCTTCTAGGGTCCTCTCCTCCACCGCTCTCAATCCATCAATCGCCCCAGCCATGCCGGAAACTGCAGCGACCGAGAGATTGGTATCCACTTGGTCGGTCACCACCTTTTCCAGCACCACCCTCATGTCTCGTGGCTCGCTTCCGCTAGTTCCAAAAAGGTAAAGGCTCTGGTCAATCACCTTCTCAAGGTCCAGTTCGGCCATCGTCCCGACTGGGATTCCTGCAAAGACATTGATTTTTGCCCCTTTCCTTGACCGTGCAATGGCATCCTGCACCAGTGCGGGCACAGGAGCCATGAGCGATATCACATTAAAGAACTCGTCATTGGCAAGCTGAGAAGCCAAGCTGGTGGAGTAATGTCCCTGCCAGGCAGTGAGCTTTTTCTCCAAAGCCTCCAGCCTCTCATCACTTGTGTCGGTGGCTACGACTTCTCCCTTCGTGGTGGCGAGAGCACGGATCGTATGCATCTGCCCCATGGGGCCGCCCGCTCCAACTATCAGGACCCTATCCTTCTCGCCAATCTCACAATCTTTAGGGATGCGGTTCAAAGCTTCGGCCAGGTCTGTTCCCCAGGTGCCGACGTATCTCTGCCCCATGTAATGAAGCCGACCAACATCAATCTTGACCTTTCTTCCTAGCCTGCGGCCCAGCTGCAGAAGAAACATTCTCCCCCCTTTTGCCAGCCAAGGGGCGGCCGCTTCGATGTCATCTGCCGTGGCTCGCACCAAAATCAGATCATCCAGCGTTCCTTCGGAGAAAGTCATTTCCGAAATCTGTCCGATTCGGTATTCCCTGCCTTTTAAGATTGTCAGGTCAGGGGGCGATGCACCTCCGCAAAGGCAGACGGCGACTCTCGGTCCCAGTTCTCTGCGCTCCTCCACCGCATAGCTGTTCTCCACACAGGCCCATGGCTCAACCAAAGCAAGCTGAGAAGCGGGTCGATCTGTAGGGACGGGAATCATGAATGAGGATTCATCGGTGGGGTCGCCTGTGATCCTTTCATCCATCAAAACAAACTGCTGAAGACCTCCTTCGAAGTTGTAGCCGAAGGCTCCGTTGGAACCTGCTGTTTTCAAGGGGCGGTAATCGGCCTGAACGATAAACCGTTGATTCTCTTCGTAGTGAAGAACTCCTTCACCAACTGCGATAACCCGGCACACAACTTCATGCCCCGGCACAGTGCGCTTTGAACCAGGAGCATAGGAAGGAAGGTCAGCAAGGACCTGAGGATCAACACCCTCCAAAACTTCGCTCTTGCGAACATGACCGCTGAACTGGCTGAGCAGCTTCATGTCAGAAAAGCAGAGGCCGACCGCTTCCACTTCAACCAAAAACTGCCTTGATCCAGGTTGGATGACCTCTTTCGAGCTGTTGAGTTCAAGCGCTTTTGGCCCTGTAAGCTGAATTGCCGTTTGAGTTGTTGGTATCTGCATAGGTCAGCTCAGCATCACTTGTCCGCCGGTGACAGGCAGCGCCTGCCCCGTTTCGTAGGTTTGATCGACAAGGTAGAAAATCGCCTTCATCACATCGGCCACCTGGCAGCCACGTCCCATCGGAATCTTGGCCTCGTAAAACTTCTTCACGTCATCCAGAGTCTTGGCGCCTGGCACCTTGCCCGACCTCAGATACTGAGCAAAGAGCCCCTTCTCAGGATCCATCCATAAAGGACCTTCAAAAAAGTTGCCAGGGCAGACGGCGTTTACCTTGATTCCCATTTCGAGGAGTTCCAGAGCGAAAGACTGGGTGAGGCCGATTCCACCGAATTTCGAACCGGCGTAGGCTCCGTTGCGGTTTGACCCCTGCAGACCAGACTTCGAGTTGATTTGGATGATGTCGCTCAATCGGCTAGGGTCGGCGCCGTAATTGAGAGCCAGGTAGGGGGCTGTGTGCTTAACCAGAAGGAAGTAGCCCAAATAATTGACCTTTGTCACGAATTCAAAGTCTTCAACTGGCTGGGTAAGAACGCTTTCAGCCCGCAAAACTCCAGCGTTGGAAACGACCAGATCAAAGCCACCCCAAAAACCGGCAGCTAAAAAAATTGATTCGGAAACCGAAGCTTCGTTGGACACGTCGATTTCCAGAGCCCGCGCCTGCCCTGGGTTCAAATTATTGAATTTTATCGATTCCTGCTCCGCCAGTTCGAGGTTTCGATCAGCAAGAATAACAAAGGCTCCTTCGGAAACCAAACCTTCTGCGATGCCCAAACCAAAGCCTTGAGCCGCCCCTGTAACAAGGCAGATTCTGCCAGCCATGCGCCCTTGAGTTTCTGCCCATTGCAGGTGAAGTCCCTCAATTGTCTCGCCTTCTAAAAGACGTTGAGCAAGGCCAATAGGATCCTCAGATTGGTTAAATCCCTGCCCAGCAGAAACAAGAGCCTGACGACCGCTTTTGTTTAGCTCCGCTCTCAGCTCGGCCAGCCACTTCACCCCAAGGCCTCCTCAACTGCTAACGAAGGGGGGCAGTTCTGCCAGTCTGCAAGTCTCTTTGCGCCCAGATAAAAGGCCTCTTCGCAATTCTTTGGCAAGGGTTCTCCATTTGAACAGCGGGGAGTGACGAGAATCATCTCTGTCGTGTTGTGTTCTGTCCCCGCAGAAACCTTGAAGCCTGCCGCGATTAAGGCATCAACAGCCTGTGACAAGACCTGAGGTGAGTTGCGGTTCGGGATGAACTCAACCCAATCAATCGCCAGTTGATTCAAGTTTTGAATCAGAACCTCCGGCGAGGATTCAAAATCTGATCCTGGCTTCATGCCATCTAAAACCGTCGGGTAAGCCACGATTCCGTCCAGCTCAAGAATCAGCTCTCGAGCGATGTCGAAAGAAACAAAGGCTTCGGGGACGAATGCGGGCTTGCCCGACTTCATCAATCTGTTTCTGATCTCAGCCTGGACCAACTGGGGATCAGAAACAGAATTCAAGGGCACACCCAGAAGTCGAAAAAGGAAGTCACCTCGTTCTGATTCCGGGCATTGGTCGAATACGAGCTCCTGCACAGCTTGGGCGAGGTGCCTTTCTTGAAGAGTCACTGCCCTAACTGGCACACCCGCCCGAGCGGCGACTTGGTCCTTCACCGAATCGGCGGTGATATGCAGATCCAATCCAGCTCGTGAAGATTCGTGGCTCAAGAGCCCTGCCATCTGCTCCATCCTTTGGTCATCTGACTGGCGAATCTGCTCTAGAATTTCTTTCGCTCGGGCAGTAGGGTTGTTCAGCTTTCTTAAAGCCTTGCCACAGAGATACATTTTGCCTGGGTTGCCAGGATCATTGATCTTCTGCCCCTTCTGAAAAGCGTCTTCGTTCCAGCAGACAATCTCGATGCCATAGAGAGGCGTGATCCCCTTTTCACGGCACTGACGGCCAAACTCCTTGTAGATTCTGTGATCGTAGTAGTTGCTGGCCCCTAGAATCTCTATGCCTTCCTTAGCCGCCCTATCCACTGCTTCGCCAATCGAGGCAAAAGCAGAAAAGTTGGGCGGAAGGTGAATGTGGCAGTTGACTGGGCTAGCCATCACGCTCCTCCAATTGAAGCTGGATTTTCCAACAGAGCTTTGAGCCGAGCCATAAACTGAGCCCCAGTGGTTCCATCAATCGTCCGGTGGTCGGCGCTTAGGGTCAAAGTCATTCTGCGTCCAGGACGCATCGCTCCATCCATGACAATCACTTCTTCTCTCGCGGCCCCTACGGCAAGAATCCCCGACTCAGGCGGATTGATAATCGCAGAAAATTCTTCAACTCCAAACATTCCAAGGTTGGAGATAGTGAAGACCCCTTCACCCATCCCCTCCACCTTGCCTACCTTGGCCGCCTCGATGAGACGACGGGTCTCGGCGGCGATTCCCTTCAGGCTGAGAGAATCGGCGTTTTTGAGAACTGGCACCACCAGTCCAGCTTCAAGCCCGACCGCAAGACCGATATTGATCGCATCCCTGCGCACCAGGTCATCTCCATCCACCTGGTCAAGAAAGACAGGAAACTCCAGCAAGGCCCGCGAAACAGCAAAAACAATGACGTCGTTTACCGAGCAGGGGTAAAGCGACTTCTCCTTTTTGTAGAAGGACATCAAGGCATCGGCTTCGATGGTCAGCTTCAAATACCAATGAGGCAGGGTCTGCTTGCTGATAGAAAGGTTCTTGGCAATGGCCTTTCGCATCTTGGTCATGGGGCGCCTCTCTCCCCCTGCGATTGGCTTGATTGCCTGAGGGGGAGCGGGGGCCGGAGACGAACCAGCCGCGGCCAAAACATCCTTCAGCAGAACTCGCCCATCAGGGCCAGTGCCTGCGATTGACCTTAGCTCAACGCCTTTCTCATTGGCTGCCTTGCGAGCCAAGGGCGAAACTCTCTGCCTTGACGGCGCGAAGAGGTCGGACACAGCTGGCTTTAAAGCCGCCGGTTCTTGAGAGAACATCACAAGAGGCTTCTCCTCTTCTGACTTCGGCTTAACCTGACCCACCAAAGCCGCGACCTGGGCATCATCCTCGCCAAAGTAAGCGACCGGGGTCTTGACCGCTGCCGTCTGACCTTCCTTGACCAAAATGAGGCTAAGCCGACCGGCGACTTCGGCCTCGACTTCCAAAGTCGCCTTGTCAGTTTCAAGGTCAAACAGCACGTCGCCCGCCTTCACCCTGGCGCCCGGCTTAACGCGCCAGGCAAGAATCGTCCCTTCTTCCATAGAATTGCCCGCTTGGGGCAGAAGGATGGGAGTCGGCTGGGAAGATTCCGCGCTCATAGCTTTCCCAGAGGATAGCGTAAATTCATCAACTTTTGACGGACTTTTTTCATTTTCATGACAAAGTTCGCGCATAATGAAGGAGGCAGATCCTCATGATCGGCACTGAAACCCCTTCGTTACGGATAAACGGTGAAAGGCTGGACCTCATTCTGGAAAGAATTGAGGATCAGCGGCACGTCACTGTCCGCGACTTGGCAAAGGCCACAGGGGTAAGCGAAGCCACCATCCGCCGAGACCTTAAACAGCTTTCTGACCGCCAGCTCATTGAACTCGTCTACGGCGGGGCGACTTCTGCCCGAAAGTCAGACCAATCACTTCAGGCGAGAGGTCAGAGAAACACCGAAGCAAAACAGGTCATCGGAGAGCTAGCCGGGGCCTTGGTTAAAGACCACGACATGCTTTTTGTCGATGCCGGCACCACCTGCTTCGAAATGCGCCACGCCCTTAAGCAGAGGCGCGGCCTCACTCTTTTGGTCAATTCCACCCGGCTCGCCATTGAAATGGGATCTAGCCCTGACTGCAACTTGATCCTCTTGGCAGGTCAATATCGGCCCGACCGAATGGATACTGTCGGCCCCCTTGCCGACCAAACTGTCGAACAGCTCAGGGGCTATTCCTGCTTTCTTGGCGCAGATGGTTTGAGCCAAGATTTCGGCGTTTCTGCAAACGAAATGCAGACCGCCTACCTTTACCAGCACCTAATCAAGAACGCCAAAGAGACGATTCTTCTAGCCGACCATTCTAAGTTCGGAGTTCCCTCCCTTTTCAGAATTGGCGGCTTTGAAGCTGTCTCTAAAGTCGTGACAGACCGCGACCCTGGCCAGGACTGGCAAGGGTTTTTTAACGATCTCGGCATTGCCTTGGTCACACCAGATTCTATTCAAGAACCCAAGCCGCAAGGCTGATCACAAAAGGCAAAACCCCATGCCCAAAAGCATTCCCATCCACCCCAGCGAAGTCCGAAAGGGCGGTGAACTCACCTTCAAGCCGATCCCCATCAACCAATACCAAGGCACCTTGGCAGAGGAAGCTGCGAAAAGGGGTCCCGATGCCCTGGTCCGGATCCTTCGGGATATGAGGGTGATTCGTGCCTTTGAGACCATGCTTAATGACGTTAAGCTTAAAGGCGCCTACAAGGGGATTGAATACAACCACCGAGGTCCTGCCCACCTCAGTATTGGTCAGGAAGCCAGTGCCGTGGGTCAGGCTTTTGCGCTTGAGGTTCATGACCACATTTTTGGCAGCCACCGCAGCCACGGCGAAATTCTAGCTAAGGGCCTCTCAGCCATTCAAAAGCTGGATGACGACACCCTTTTGGAAGTGATGCGGGGCTGTTTTGACGGCGAGATCCTCGCTGTAGTGGATGACGGCAGCCACGGATCAACCAAAGAACTCGCCATGGAGTTTTTGGTCTACGGCGCACTCGCAGAAATTTTTGCCAGGAAAACAGGATTCAACCGCGGCATGGGGGGTTCCATGCACGCCTTTTTCCTGCCTTTTGGGGTCTATCCAAACAACGCAATCGTGGGAGGCTCGGCCGATATCTCTGTCGGAGCGGCTCTCTTTAAGCACGTCAACCGCAAGCCAGGGGTCGTAGTCTGCAACATTGGCGACGCTTCTGCTGGATGTGGCCCTGTGTGGGAAGCCCTCTGCTTCGCCACCATGGACCAGTTTAAAGAGCTTTGGACCGGAGATCATCAGGGCGGCTTGCCCCTGATCATGAACTTCGTTAACAACTTTTACGGCATGGGGGGCCAGCCAGTGGGAGAAACCATGGGCTTCAAGATTCTGGCTCGGCTTGGTGCGGGCCTCAACTCCGACAACATGCACAGCGAGCGAATCGACGGCTACGACCCTCTTGCAGTGGTTGACGCCTACGAGCGCAAAAAGAGAATCCTTGCAGAAGGCGATGGGCCGGTTCTGCTTGATACCCTCACCTATCGATTCAGCGGCCACTCGCCCTCCGATGCTTCTTCTTATAGAGAAAAGGCTGAAATCGAAGAGTGGCAGAATGTCGATTCCCTCATCACTTACTCAGCCCGACTGCAGGAAGCCGGCTTCGTGACTTCTTCTCAACTAGAAGTCAGTCAGGAGGCGGTAGATAGTCTGATTCTACGGGCCTTTAAGAAGGCCATCGACCCGGACCTTTCCCCTCGCGAGACCCTGGTAAACCCTGGCAATCTGCTGGAGAGAACCATGTTCTCGAACGAAAGGGTGCCGAATCTTGATCCTTCTCGGACTCAGGAAATCATCGGCGACCTAGCCGAGAATGTCAGAGTCAAGGCTCTGGCTTCTCGGAGCAGAAGTGGAGTTGAAGCAGACGGAACCTTGGTCTCTAAGAGCAAGGCAATCGGATTGCGTGATGCTCTCTTCGAGGCGATTCTCGACGGATTCACCACCGACCCCACCATGGTCGCTTATGGAGAAGAGAATCGCGATTGGGGCGGCGCCTTTGCTGTCTATCGTGGACTCACCGAGGCTCTTCCTTACCATCGCCTCTTCAACTCTCCCATCAGCGAAGGGGCCATTGTTGGTTCTGCCGTCGGCTATGCCCTAGAAGGCGGACGCCCCCTGGTTGAGCTGATGTACTGCGACTTTATGGGCCGCGCCGGGGACGAGATTTTCAACCAGATGGCCAAGTGGCAGTCGATGTCTGGAGGAATGCTGCGGATGCCCCTGGTGCTCCGCGTCTCGGTCGGCAGCAAGTACGGCGCACAGCACAGCCAAGATTGGACCAGCATGGTCGCCCACATTCCAGGGCTCAAGGTCGTCTTTCCCGCCACCCCTTACGACGCCAAGGGATTGATGGCCTCTGCCCTGACCGGCACCGACCCCGTGGTCTTTTTTGAAAGCCAGAGGCTTTACGACCAGACCGAACTCTTCCACCCTGGCGGAGTTCCGGCCGAGAGCTATGAGATTCCCTTTGGCCAGCCGGACATTAAACGGTCCGGGTCAGACCTGACCATCCTCACCATCGGGGCGACTCTTTACCGAGCTTTGGAAACGGCCGAGATTCTTCAGTCTCAATTCGGAATCTCGGCGGAAGTCATCGACGCACGAAGCATCGTGCCTTTCGATTACTCCTTGGTGATCGAATCCGTCAAGAAAACTCGCAACATCCTGCTTGCCAGCGACGCCTGCGAAAGAGGCTCCTTCCTTCACACAATGTCCAGCCGAATCACTCAGCTTGCCTTTGATGAGCTGGATTCTCCTCCGACCGTGGTCGGGGCGCGCAACTGGATCACCCCTCCGGACGAGCTGGAGGAAGATTTCTTCCCCTTCCCCGCTGACCTGCTGGATGCGGTGCATCGGTTTATTCGGCCCCTGCCGGGGTATTCCGAGGCTCGGCCGACTGATCGGAGTGAGCTGCTGAGAAGGTCGAAGGAAGGTATTTAGCTTCACCCTTTGCCTGAAGGACTCTGATATCTGGGTTACCTGCTCGACCGGCTGTGCTGTCGAGCAGGTAACTGATTGTCAGCCCATACGGTGGTTACAGCTGGTCAAATGCACAGCAATCACTTTACACGTACTGGACTGGTCTGACTCAAAGACCAAAACAGCACAAGGTGATTAGTAGCAGGCCGATCAAAACCCCAGCTTCTTGGGTCGATCGAAGCACCTGCACTTCGACCACTGAGTGGTCCAAGTTTCCTGATGATAGCCTGGTCGCCAGCCAGTTGGAACCAGCATTTGCCATTGACTCATCATGAATTAACACCTATTACATCAATAAAAAAGGCAATGTCAAGAAAAAACAAAAACACTTGACAACTGCTTCCATATCAATACAAACTGCGGAACACAATGACATGGATTAAGAACAATCCTCTTGCGGCCTACTGTTTGAGCATAGCGACAGCAGTTATCGGCGGCTGTTTTGTTTTGGATTCACTGTCAGAGAGCCGAGGCTCAGTTTCGTCAAACAGCCAGCCAACTAAGGTGCCAGCTTTCGAAGCCCCCAAAATGGGTGATTTAGTTAAGCTCCCTCAAACTAATGTTGGCCCCCTCTTTGTGGTCTCTCACCCTGACTGCAGTCAATGCAGTGTCAACCCATTAGTTAAAAGATCTCCAGTTGTTATTGCATTGAATGGTAATGAGACAGTTCCGGCAGGGCTCATGGAAAAGCAAAACGAGCTTTATGTAGTTCTCCGTTCCTCTGCAGACCTGCCAATCGCTTTAAGCCACTACGCCAATACAATCATCGCCGTTGACGGAGGTAGAAAGATCACAGCTTTCTCTCCGGCTCAAACTTCGCAGGCATTCTTAACCAGTTGGACTCAATGAGAAAAGGCTTTACCCTCATCGAAACAGTGATGGTCATCTCAATCATTGTCATTCTGACTGCGCTGATGCAGCCAGTTTTTAGCCAGGCAAAGCAGCATGTGCAGGTGCAGAGTTCTGTGCAGAGGCTTAAGCAGCTCCATCTTGCCGTTGAACTTTACCGAAACGACCACAGTCTAAGTGGATATTCGGTGGACGACTATCCAAGTCATGGAATGATTTACGCTAGTTATCTGGGTTTGGGCCGGAACTTCTTCAAAAGTCCCTGCGGCTATAAAGAAGGAATTGAAGATAATCAGAAGCGGTTATCCTATCAATACGTGCCTTTCCCTGGCTCAGTCACTTCTGAACACTATGCAAAATATCAAGAAAGAGCCCTGCTCTTCAGAGATCCTCACTGCAACACAACTCTCCAATGGGATTCCCCTTATATGTCAAAGCGTAAGCTCGGAATATTGACAGGGGGGCAAATCGTAAACGAAATTGACACCGGCAGTACCCTTTCGTTAGATTGGTGGCTGCCTCAATCTGTTCGGAGATTAAGGTAATAAATGAAAAGAACCTTCCAGACAATGTCTACTGGTGCCGTTTGGAGCCCAACTGCGGGCGGTTCCAGCGGTCAGTCTCCATGTGGTCCAATGCCTACGACTGGCCCGACCGTTCCAAATCCGTGCGCCGCACCAGCCGACTGCCGTACACTTTTGATTCCTCCACCGACCGCTGGGAACCCACTGTGTTGCAGCGAAACATTAACCAGTTGCACCCAGGTATCGCGGCGGCACCAATGCTGTGTCTCTGGCTCAAATTCCACCTGGGGCTTCGCATATATGACTGAAGCTCCATCTTATGTAAACAGTGTTTGTGGAGGGGACGGTGCCTGTTACTAATAAAGGAAAAAAGACACCAATCCTTGCTGCTGCGGCTTTAGCCACAGCAGCGGCTGCGGTCATCGTTTGGAGATTGGCTCAACCGCCAGCTTTGGAAGAAGTTGCGAGAAACACGCTCACTGCTTTTGAATCTGGTAAAGGAAAGGTCGCAATCAAGTATCTACACCCAGATGAAGTTTCTGCTCTCCAGCTAACAAGTGAGAAACTAGACCTTGTTTTCAAAAAGCTGCAGGACTCGCTTCCTGCCTCAGCAAACTATCAAGAAGTTTCCATCAATGGAACCAAGACTACGGGAATGTACGAAATGTCCAAAACTCTCCCAATTAACAATGGGAAGTCTATGGAGCTAGCCTTAATGGCTGTGAGCACCGATCAAGGACCAAAAGTTGTCAGTCTGATCTTCTGCCTGTTTATGTATGGAGTAACAAAGGATTTTCCACAAGATCCTGCTCAGCGAAAAGGAGTGAGCAAAATCAAGCACACCCTTGAATCCTTTCCAAGAGTTGCAGAAATCTTCAAGAGTTCCGGAATCAATGGCATCTATTTGGCAGACCCCACTGAATCAAAAACCTTGACTTGGGATGAGTACTTCACGTTACTAAATGACAAGTTCGTTGAAGGACAACGCAGAGCGAAAGTCCAAGTTCCGGAACAGGCCAACCCAAAGGAATGACAGAGCACTTTTGATAAAGAGCTTGATCTGATTATGCTGACCGACCTCAGCAATCTGGAGCACTTCTTCACTTCTGGCTATTAAGGCTCACCTAGATGCGAAGAAGTGCTGTGCCTTAGCTGCTCTGAGAAAGCAGCCGATTCAATATATAATCCTCCGAGGTCAGCCCCGCAGTCGCCCTCAGAACCTCCCGCCACCCCTTCGACTTCAACTCAGGCCACACATCAAAACAAGGATCGGCCGGACCGCACTCATAATCACAGGCAGCCAGAATCACGCGACAAATCGCACGAGGCTGGAGTCCCTGCTCCAAACACAAGCGAGCGGCCCCCACCAATCGATCCTCCGCCCCAAGCTTCCGTATAGGGTCACGAGCCACCCGCTCCAAGGTATCAGCTAGATTCACGTTCGAATAGCGCCGCTCTAGATCAGCCAGAATCCCCCACGACTCCTCCCTTACCTTCTCCTGTCCCTCTTCACCCACCCCATGAGCTCGGGCCAGAGCCTCAATCGCTTCCCTCGTTGCCTGGCGCATCAGCTCACGAAGCTCTGAGTCAGCCAATGCCTGAGGAACTGTTTCATATCCCTTTGGAATTCCGCAGTAAGCCAGGGCGGCGTGGCTGAGGTTATGCAGATACAGCTTCTGCCGGAGGACGAGGGTGAAGTCGTCCTTAGCCACCAAACCTCCCACGGTAGGAACTTGCCCGACAAAGGCTGCCCTATCGACAGGAAGCGTCCGATAAGCCTCCACATGAACATCCAGGGGGCTCCCTCCAGGCTTGGGCAGAGGAACCATGCGGCCAATCGAGGTTCTCACACAGCCAAACTCCGGAGCAGACCGACCATCCAGGGCCACCAAAATCGCCTCTCTCAAATCAGAATCTGCCCTGGCTCCGTTCTCGCAGATCAAAATGTCCAGGGGCGAATCACGGCGGGTCAGACCCTCCGCGATCACCCTAGAGAGGCTAGTCAGATAGTTCAACCCGACTGCTGTAGAGGCGAGGTCTGCCCTAGCCACCAGTTCGGCGACGGCATCAAAATCGCGTCCATCGACAAAGGTGAAGCCTTCTAGCAAACAGCCCACCTCACCCTCAGGGCCAACCTCTATCACCTGATAGCTGTCAGCCGCCAACCCTGCCTGCAGCAGCAAAGGTGCCACCTCCACAAAGGCCACCTTCCATCCAGCGAGGCAGAAAAGCTGGGCGATGAACCCTCGCCCAATGCTCCCTGCCCCGAACTGAACCAAAAGCGGCATGGTGATTTAGGTCAGCTTGACCGTGCGAATCCCGTTGGCAGGCAGAGTCAGTTTCACAACACCGTCAGAGAAACTGACTTCCCCGCCATCAGGGGTCTCCATCATGTCCACTGATTCAGCCTTTGTCAGACCAGCCGCCAGCAAAGGATTCAGTTTCACGGTGGCAGCAGATTCTCGTCCTTCGTACTCTGCCAGACGAATCACGAGTCCGCCATCTTCACCCGCCTTTAGAGAAGTCAGGACAACACCCTCTCCTTCAACCGAAACCATGCTGTTTGAGGTGGCCTGAGCCCCGTCAACCAAAGGAGCAGGTACGACCAGGAAGGGATGATTCCAAGCCGTGGCCTCGCGAACCAACTCCGCACGAGTCGGCTGAGAATCGTGAAGCAGAACCGAGAACCTCACTGTCTGCTCGCCCACTTCTGGAGTTGGGTCGGGGTCGTAGCTGGACCGCACAACCCTAAAGGTCAGCCTATCGCCGCACCTGGCGTGGCCGTACTTGCTGTCCTGCAGGACTGTGACTCCGTAGCCATCAAATCCGTGAGCAAACCGCAGGGTCGGAACCTCAGCGCCTTCTTGCAGAACTCGATCCACTGTGCCGAATGGGGTCTCGTACATGGTCGAAACTCCGGGGAAGGCATCGAAGGCAACTTCCAACCCAGGAATTCCAGTTGCAGGAGTCCCGATCTCTCTCCAATCGACTTCCAGTTCAAAGTCGATTCTCGGAGCCAAGCCATGAACCGTCGCCTTAAGGGTTACGGCGCTGCGCCCGCCCGGAACCTGCAGCTTCTGCTCAACAATATAGGCATAACCGTCAGCGATGGGGGCGCTTGTCCCTTCGTTTCTAGCAACTCGGTGAACGCGGCAGTATTCGGTCAGCAGCACCACCGGCTCTTCTGGCTCAGCGCCAATCACCCAAGAGCTCATCCCAGTCGGCCTTTCGTTGGTCATCTGGACAACGCCCAGCCCCTTGCCTTTGCCCAGAATCTCCTGGCCGTTCCGCTTGTCCTTCAGCCGCTTCAAGCCGCCTCGACCGTGGTCAAAAGCCATTTCGAAGAAGGGAGTGGTGAAGTTGAAGTTCTCCTTGGGTTTGACCTGCGGAGTGCCTGAATCGGCAATCCCTTCGCAGATCAAGTAGGTTCGGTAGCCCAGTGCAGGAACAGTGGCGGCAAAGACAATCGAAGTCTTTTCGTGGCCCCAGTCATGCGATTTGCCCAAGAAAGTTGCAGGGTGGTTGACCCCATTCTCGTCCCTAGCCACAAGCTGACCAACCTGACAGTCAATGTCGTAGAGATCGATCTGAACCAGCTCGGTCCGCTCAAAATCGCAGGGATTCCAGACCACAAAGGGGCGGAATCTCCCCTGAGCACTGACTCCTGCCGAGTAGCCAGAATAGACAGCGCCTCGTCCAGCTCCTGCTTCGTAGGGTCGATTTTTGTCTCCCTTGTCCAAGCTCTCCCGCTCCGTTCTTCCTTCAGGAGAATCGGGCAGAAGAGATGCCGTGTTGATCGAGGCTCCAAGGGCTTTGGCTGCCTCCTTCTTAATCGCCCCCGTGATCGCGGCCGTTTCTTGGAAGATCGCCGTGGCGTGGTTGCGGGTGTGGGCTACTCCACTGCCGGGCAGAATGTCGTGAAACTGGTTGAAGAGAACGTTGATCCAGGCTTCCCTCAAGTGAGCCTTCGGAACTGGGCGTCCGGTCAGGGCCTCAGTCACGACAGACAGAGTTTCTGCTTCAAGGCAGTAGGCTTCGCCGAACCTGTTCGCCCGTTTGATCGCACTTTGGCTGGTGTAGCAGCCAGTGAACTCGAAGTTCAGCTCGTGGTCGATGACAGGCAGATCAGCCGGAACCGAAGCCTCCATAGCTTCAAAGCACTTGGTGACCGTGCTGAAGACGACCTGGGGGTAAATCGGCCAGGTCATGGTCTCCTGCAGGTATCGGACTTCCTTTAAGGTAGGTCCGCCTCCGTGGTTGCCAATTCCGTAAATGTTCAGCCAATCTTTCAGGCCAGTTTCCTTGGCAAAAGGAATCAAAGCGGCGGCAATGTTGTCGCCGATGTTGACGTAGCTGTTGTACCAAGTGCTTTCTCGGTTCACCAACACGCGCGAACCATCCAGGCCCTGCCACCAAAAGAGCCTTGGCCTAGGTTCGCCGTGCATCAAGTGGTCATGACCGCCGCCAGGTCGGCAGCAGTAGTAGTACTTCACTCCGCCGCGGGCAAGAATCCCGGGAATCGTGTTGGCGTGGCCGAAGGTATCTGGCTCCCAATCAATCGGAACATCAGCCGGAGAAAGGCCAAACTTCTCGGCAAAGTAGCGCCGAGTGTAAAGCAGATGCCGGGCGATAGATTCTCCGTGAGAGAGGTTTTTGTCTCCTTCCACCCAATGAACTGCCGCGACTTCCCACACGCCTTCCTTCACCCTCTCCTGAATCTGGGCGAACATCTCGGGGTGGTACTTCTCCATCAGGGCGTAAACACTCGCCTGGCTCTGGCTGTAAGTGACACCCGGAACCTGATCCATCAGCGAGAGAACTGAGGCAAAAGTATCGTGGGTGGCGGCAACCGTTTCCTGCCACGACCACATCCAGTTCATATCGATATGACCATGGCCAACGCAGTGAACCTTGTAGGTTTTGGCAGCCGCTCCAATCGGAGCCATGATCGCTTCAGCCTTTGAGACGGCTTGTTCCAGGTCTGATAGGCTGCTTCCAAGGGGAAGCTCTTCCATAACAGACTTCGCTTGACTGATCAAGCCCTGCCAGTCAGCCTTTACCTGACCTGACTGCAGATCGAGAAAAGCCTCGGCAAAAGTGGTCTGGACCTCGATTCGGCGAAGCAGAACCGCCGCCTTTTCTTGATCTCCTGCAAACTGACGAAGGAAGCGATTCCGAACGAGTGCGTTCATGTGCCGAATCGGCTTTTACCCCGTTCTGGATTGATTTGCCCAGATTTGGCCCACTGGCTCAACGGATGGCAATTGTTAGGCTAGAGCTGGTCAGGCTGAAAAGGTTTCGATCTCAGATATGACAGCCAATCAAATAGAAGAGTTGTTGAGTTCACCTTTATCGACCTTACACTCCCATCCTCAAAGCCCAAAAGTCTTTGCCTAGGCATATGACACTTGTCTATATCTGTTCCGCAGTGCTGAATAATATCCTGCAAGCCTTGCGCTACTCCAACGTCGCAGTAGGCATCACCAAGTTTCAACTTCAGCTCTCTTTTGTCACCTAATGGGCTGCCAATCAGGGCTACATTCGGGTTATCTGTCATTCCAAAACCCGCACAATCACTTTGATTTGCGTTCGCATATTCTGGTCGCCAGGCATAACTATAGATTCGGAAAGGATGACTGTTAGGTTTGTCCTGAGTCTGGTCACTTCGTGGATCTAGAAAAACTGAAGTCGGAAGGAGTTTTTGCATCACTGACGATCTGGGCCAGTTATCATGGTCGTTCCGATAGATCAGCGCCGCCTGAACAATACTCTTCATGTTCTGGGCCGCAGTTGTCGAATATGCTGAGTGTTTCGCCGAACTGAGAACTGGAAATAGCAATCCAGCCAAAACTGTGATGATCAAGATTACGACAAGGAGTTCAACTATTGTGAAGCCGACCCTTCTCACGACGTCCTGACCTCATTAGTTGAGAGCTTCGGATAGATCGCCAAGTCAAGATGTCTAGCAAAAAATACACCTCCGATCAGGGAGAACAGAAACCCTGGCCAAGTGACTGACACTCCCTTTGCCAAGAGCACCAAAAAGTTTCCCGGCTGATAGCTTGCCCAAAAAAATCCAAGAGCAGCTAGGTGAATTGCGAAAGCAACCCCCCAAACATAATTGTAGTGCTTAGGGAACAGAAAAGACAGCATGTGAAGGAGACATATTGGCACCATAAACTCAGCGATCCTATCAATGTTCCAGAAAGGCACAATTGCCATGTTGTTGAGACCAATGGCAAGACTAGCAATGAGGTAGCCACAAGGACCAACGATGATCAGCCACAAAGTCCACCTTACTACTGGATTCAATTGTTCTGCCTGGCTCGCATTTTTAGGCATCAAATTGTCCTGGCTTTCATTCCGGGATACAGGGGCACTGGGCCGTGGGGCAGTCAGGAACAGGGTTTGTCACGAATGTGCCGCAACCCCCATTGAATTCATCATCACAACTATAGTTCGCACTGGTGGAGCCGTTGCAACCCCAAGCGGCGACCTTGCTCTTGCCAAAATTCCATCGGAGGGTACTACAAATCTCACCCGGCTTTGACACTATATACATAACGGTACCACCACAGGTTTCCCAGTTTCCTCCACCACTTTGCGCCCTCACAACAAATATGCCTCCAACCAGCAATCCCGCAACAATACATCCAAAAATGATCTGTTTCATCTAAGCGAAACTTACCCCCCTCTCAGTGCACTTTCAACTATGACTGGGACCAATGAGACTTTGTGCCCATAAATCTTTACAGGTTTAAGCTAAGGCAGCTGTGACTACAGGTCAAATCACACCCATCTGCCGATTAATTCAGGAGTCCAGAGTGATATTCTCTGCCGATGCTTTCCGCGCTTCTCATCTCGGCAGCTGCATCAGATGAACCCGCATTTCTTCGTTCCCCTGATATCCACGGAGACAAGGTCGTTTTCACCTGCGAAGGTGATCTATGGCTTGGCACAATTTCCACCGGCTTGGCAGTCAGAATCACCCGCCATTCAGGGACTGAAGTCAACGCAAAGTTCTCTCCAGATGGCAGACAGATAGCCTTTTCGGCTGAATACGATGGCATTCAAGAAGCCTATGTGATGCCGACCGAAGGCGGAACCCCTAAAAGAATCAGCTACACAGCCGATTACGCCAGGGTGCAGGATTGGACTCCCGACGGCAAGTCAATCCTTGTTCGCGGACGCAGCCTCCCCCGCAGCTTCGGCCTTTTCCTTCTCCCCATCGAAGGCGGACCCGGCAGCAAGCTGCCCATCGAGTTTTCTGCCTGGGCTGGCTACGGAGAAACTGAAGCACAATTCGTCTTCACTCGATTCTTCCGAGATTCAGATGCCTGGTTCCACTACAAGGGCGGCATGCAGAACCAGATCTGGTCAGCCAACCTAGCGGGCAAGAGCTTCAAGCAGATCACCGACGTAAAGGGCACCAACGAATTCCCCGTTATTGCCAAGGGCCAAGCTGTCTTCGTCAATGAAAACGACGCCAGGTTCCAAGTCATGTCGGTGCCCCTTGGCGGAGGCAGAGCCAAGGCACTCGGGTCAGCTTCCAATGTAGAAATCCGCGAGCTGGCTTCTGGCACCGGACTGGTGGTCTACGAAAAAGGCAGAGAGGTTGAGCTTCTGAATCCTGAGACAGGCAAAACCACCGAGCTTAAGTTCTCCCTTCATTCAGAGAAGCAGCACACGCTTCCCTACAGGGTCGAACCAGCCAGGCATATCGACAGCCTCAGCCTCTCCCCTAGCGGCAAGCGAGTTCTGGCAGGAGCCAGAGGCCAAATCGTTGATATGCCTGCCGGAGAAGGTGAAGCCAGGCTATGGAAATCTGAACCCGGCTCGCGGCTCAGGCACCCCAGAATGAGCCCAGATGGCAAGCTGGTGGCCTATATCAGCGATAAAACTGGCGAGCAGCAGCTTTACGTCTCAGACAAAAATGGCGGCAAAGAAAAAGCCATCACCAAGGATCTTAAGCGTCAGCTTGTGGCCCATACCTGGAGCCCCGACAGCAAGTGGATTCTGCTCTACGACAGCGAAATGAGGCTGCGGCTGGTCAACGTCGAAACAGGCGAAGACCGCCTCGTGAAGCAGGAGATCCAATCTTGGGGTCCACCTGCCACCTCATTCTCTCCCGACAGTCAGTGGATAGCGACAACCCAAACCGATGGCATTTCTGGTCAATCGAGTCTGGCCTTCTATCACATCCCAACAAAAGAGTTTAAGGTCGTCGCCCATCCCCTCTCTTATGATGCGGCCCCTGCTTTCAGCTCCGACGGCAAACATCTTGTCTTTGTCAGCAGACGGACCTTCAATGTCAGCTGGGATTCCGTTCTGAATCAAATGAATACGGCCCCAGGCGCAAACGTCTGCCTGATGCTTCTGACCAAAGACGGAGTCAACCCCCTGGCTCTCACCGACCAGATTGAAACTGTCGGCCAGGAAGCAAAGCCTGCTGCAGACGCGGCAAAGCCTGCTGAAGCCAAGCCGGACGACAAAGCCACAAAGATTGACTTTGAAGGGCTTTACGATCGCGTCCTGACAGTTCCACTTCCAGCCGGAAGCTACAGCCAGGTCGAACTTTTGGGAACAAGGCTCCTTTTCGCCAATTCCGGAATGATCGGAGCCTATGATCTTAAGGCCAAGTCGACTGTGCCGATTACAGGTGGTGGCGGTTTTGAGCTGAGCGCAGACAGAACCAAAATGCTTGTCGGCAACAGAGTCGTTGATGTCAACGGAGTCAATGTTCCTGCCGGAGCCGGACAGGTTTCCGCTGGCGGATTGAGGCTTCAGATCAACCCCACGGTCGAATGGAAGCAGATGTATTGGGATGCTTGGCGTCTGCTCCGCGATTACTTCTATGTCGCCAACATGCACGGAGTTGATTGGAAGGCCATCGGCGACAAGTATGCGGTCTACCTGGATTCGATCCGAAGTCGAGATGAGCTGGACATCCTTATCAGGTGGATGCAGGCCGAGTTGGGAACTTCTCACCAATATCTCTCTCCAGGCGACGAACGCATTCTTGGAACGCCGTCAGCCGGAGCCTTTTTGGGAATTGACGTCGAAGCGGCTGGCACCAAACTCAGGGTCAAAAAGATCTATCGCGGCGACGGCCTTCGGGACGACGAAAAATCTCCTCTAGCTGCACCTGGCATCGGCATGAAGGATGGCGACTACCTTCTCGCCGTCGCCGGAAACACTTTGACCAACAAGAGCAATTATCTTGAGCATCTGGCTGACAGAGCGGGCCAGACGGTTTCCGTCACCTTCAGTTCTTCTGCTGATGGTTCAAACCCCAAAACTGTCTTCGTCAAGCCAATCGGCAGCGAATCCAGAATCAGAAGGCTTGAGTGGGTTGAGCAGAATCGCCGATACGTAGAGAAGGCGAGCGGAGGCAAGGTGGGTTACCTTTACCTTGGAGCAATGGTCGACCAGGATGTCAGCGACTTCATCAAACAGTTCTATCCTCAGAGAAACAAGGAAGCCCTGCTAATCGACACCAGATTCAACAACGGAGGAAATGTCCAAAGCATCCTCAACCGAATCTTGGCAGAGCCCCTTACTGGCTTCTTCAACATGAGAGCTTCGGCTTCATCATGGAGCCGCCAGGGCGACTACTTCCTCGGCCCCATGGCCGTCGTGCAGAACGAGTTCAATGTTTCCTGCGGCGAAGAATTCCCCCACAGGTTCCGTGATCTCAAGCTGGGCGCTGTGATCGGCAGACGAACCTATGGCGGTGAAGTTGGTTCTGCTCCAGGCTGGCCCCTAGCGGATGGAGGCATTGTCAGCGTGCCGAACTACGGAATGTGGACTCCGGACGGAAAATGGGTGATTGAAGGACCAGGCGTGGACCCCGACATCGACGTAGAAAGCGATCCTAATGCCTTTGCCCAGGGCAAAGATCCACAGCTCGATAAGTCGGTTGAATGGCTGCTCGATCAGTTGAAGAAGAACCCGGTTAAGAGGCCCGTCCAGCCCGCTGATCCGGTGAGAATCAAAAAACCCTAATCGAAACACAGGGCATGAAATTGGGCTGGCTCATTGAGCCAGCCCAATTTCATATGCTGGTCCCCTATCTGCCGTCCTTCGGTTCAGATTGAGCTGCCTCAGGTTCATCTTCGTCAGCCTCGACGGGATCAAACCTGCCCGCATCTGTCTTTCTCTCCAGCATGATAAGAGCGACGTCTTTTGCACTAGGATCCATGCTCCGGATAAGAGCTGGCCAAACTAAAGCCGAGAGACAGCCGAATCCTATCAAAGCGACGAAGCCTGGATGAACGCCGGCAGGGACCGCCATAAAGGACCAAATCAGAAAGACACAGAAGTAAGCGGCAAGAGCCGCCGCTTGAGCCATGCGCCAAGGTGAGAAGCGATGGACGTCTCCTTTCAAGCGCATTTCTCTATCCGTCAAAGTACGGCTGCAGGCCTGAAGCACGAAGATAAGAAGGGTCTGAGTAAGCAGGTAACCCAAAACAAACCCCTCTCTCCCTGACGCAGGCTCATAGCCAAACAAATTTGCCTGAGCTCTCCCCGCCATGCTGACATCAAGATAGTAAAAGACCGTCATCGCGATGAGGAAGACGAAGATCTGCAGTATCCAATCTGTGATGTGCCTAGGGGTTACGGGACTGGCCATAGCAATAAATACTACCTATTCCGCTTCTCGTAAGCAGAAATTTCAGGATCAAAGATAGACAAAACGGCTGTATCCGTAGTCTTCAAAACGATCCCTTTAGGGGGACCCTGTAGCAGAGAAGGATGCCTGAGGTGCAAAATGGTCGGCTAGAACGTTCTATCCGTTGAAGGATTCATCAAAGACGCTGAATTCCGAAAGACAGAACGGACTGCCAAGTCATTTAGGAGAAATATCGACACAATGAAGAATATCAAGTGGGCCGCGCTTTTCGTCGCAGCCATCAGCATTTTCGTCATCGCCGGCTGCGCCCCCTCTGAGCCCGCCGCCGACAAGCCAGCCGAAGGAGCTGCCGCCGCCGGAACCGAAGGCGCTGCTGCTGCCCCCAAGACCGAAGAAGCCGGCAGCTAAGTCAGCTTTTCACAGAAATCAGCCAGGCATGGGATTCATCTCAGCCTGGCTTTTCTGTGTCCCACCCCTCTCACAAGGTACGATTCAGGCTCAAACGAGCATGGCCGAATACATCCTCAGCGTGGGAATGGAAGTCCACGCAGAACTCAAGACCCGCAGCAAAATGTTCTGTGCTGACGAGGCAGTCTTTGGTGGCGAAGCCAACACCCGCATCAGCCCCCTTTCTTTGGGTCTGCCGGGCACCCTTCCCGTCCCGAATAAAGAGGCCATCGCTATGGTTCTCAAAACCGCTCTTGCCCTGAACTGCAAGATTGCGATGCACAGCGTTTTTCACCGCAAGAACTACTTCTACCCCGACCTTCCTAAGGGCTACCAGATCAGCCAGTACGGAGAGACGAACCCCATCGGCTACCACGGATGGCTGGATATTCCGGATGGAAAAGGCGGCACAAAGCGGATCAAGATTCAGAGAGTCCATCTAGAGGAAGACACGGGCAAGCTGATGCACCTGCCTGGTGGCGGCAGCGGAGTCGACTACAACCGAGCTGGCGTCCCGCTTATGGAAATCGTCACGGCCTTCCCGCCCGACATTCAGTCTGCCGAAGATGCCAAGGAGTATCTCGTCCGCCTGAGACAGGTTCTTCTTTATCTAGGCGTCTGCGACGGAAAGATGGAGCACGGTTCGATGAGATGCGAGCCCAACATTTCGGTTCGACCTGTCGGCAGCGAGGTCTACGGCACCAAATCTGAGCTCAAGAACCTTAACAGCTTCACTGCCGTGCAGCTCGGCATCGAATTTGAGCGCAAGCGCATGATTGCCGCCCTCGAAGCGGGCGAGACCTTGAAGCAGGAGACCCGGGGCTGGAACGAGACCAAGCTGGAATCTTTTGCTCAGAGAATCAAGGAGACGGAGATGGATTACCGGTACTTCCCTGATCCTGACCTGGCTCCCCTTCAGTTCGACGAAGACACAGTCGCAAGAGTCAAAGAGAATCTGCCCGAACTGGCTCTCAGCCGACTCAACCGCTACATGAACCAGTACGGCCTGAGCTACTACGATGCCGACCGCCTGACCGAAGAGCGTTCCTGGTCTGACTTCTTTGAAGCCTGCATGCTGGAAGGCGGCGAGGCCAAGGCAGTCTGCAACTGGATGAACGGCGATTTCTCTCGTCTTCTCAACGAGACTGGCCAGGCCGTCGGAATCGAGGACAGAGAAGAATCAAAGATTACTCCTGCTCACATGGTTGAGCTCACCAAGATGATTGCATCCGGCGAGATCTCAGGAAAAATCGCCAAAGAGGTCTTCGAAGACTGCTTTAACTCGGGCAGCATGCCGAAAAAGGTAGTGGAAGCCAAGGGCCTCAGCCAAATCAGCGATGAGGGAGCAATCACTCAAGCCGTTGTCGACGTCCTAAAAGAGAACCCCGGCCCTGTCGAACAGTTTTTGGGCGGCAAGGAAGGAATCATGGGTTTCTTGGTAGGACAGGTCATGAAGAAAACGCAGGGCAGAGCCAACCCACCCATGGTGCAGGGCGAGGTAAGAAAGCAGCTTGAGGCAATGAGATGAAGCGACTCCTGATCGGCCTGCTCTTCTGCACCTTGGCCATGGCTTGTTCTGCCCAGCCAGAACAGCCCAAAACGAGCCTGGCCAAGCCAAAGCCAGTAGAGACAGGTCGATTGGGAGAAATTTTCAGCGGCTATCAAGACAGGATGGGCGATCAGATTGACAATGATTTCGAAGAAGGCGACTTCCCCAGAATCATCAATCTTCTTAAAGTTCAGGCAGATATTGATCGAAACGGCTACGAAACCTGGACTGACCTTATTTGGATGCTTGGCAACGTGGAACTCTACGATGAGCAGATCGCGACCGCCAGACAGTTTCGAGAGTTCAACCCAAACAGTTCCGATGCCTGGTATCCAGAAGCTGAGATCTACTTCCTAAAGAGATCTTCTCTCAAGGTGATTCCAATCATGGAAGAAGCCTTGAAGCTGCCTGGCAAACACCACCCCAACAGCTACCGAATTCTGGCTCTTTCCTGGAACAGACTAGGCTTCAAAACTGAGGCGATAAGGGTCTGGGAATCCATGCTCAAAACCTATCCAGATGATGAAAGAGCCAGGGTCCAGTTGGAACGGCTAAAGAATGGCAGTTAGTGGCAGACTGCGTTCTGCAGATTAAGGTCGTCCCGCGATCATCGCAGCGAAAAGCTGTCTTGCAGGATGATGGAATCGTCAAGGTTTGGGTCACTCAGGCACCCACAGAAGGTCAAGCCAACGAAGGGGTGATCAAGACTCTTGCTGAGATCCTGAAGGTTGCCCCCTCTAGAATCCAGATCATAAAGGGGGAAACCTCTCGGTCAAAAACCGTCAAGCTGATTGGGCTCGATTTGGACGAAGCTCTCAGGCGAGTCCGAAATGAGCCACAGTGAACCAGGTGCACCAAACAAAGATGTAGGTGAAAGAGCCAGCCAGGGCCGCCCTTCTTACGAAGACCAAGTTCTTCTGAGCGTGTCTAGCCATCATCACCCAAGCAGCGATGAGGGTCAGAGCTTTGACCGCGGAGAAAAGAAGTTCGCTCTGCTCGATGAGTGGCTTCATCAGAGGGTTGAGTTCTGTGATCAACCCCATGTGGTGTAAGACAGCGGTGGAGATGAGGTCGGCGAAACCGACAAACATCAAAAGTCCGATTGCCCTTGTGGGCATAATCGCGCGACGCAGCTGCTGAACTTTAAGGCTGTTCATGAGGGACCCAATCCTGCGCGGCTTTCATAAACTGGTCTTGGATTGCCCTTAGCCTGGCGGAGGGAGCTGTTGAACTGTTCATGATCAAGCTCACATACCTCCGGCTAGGGGCACCCGGGTTTAGAATGCCGCTGAGACTGCTAACTGCATTGATCGTGCCAGTCTTCCCAGCAAATCTAACAGTTTGTAAACGCGATCTTAAAGTTCCCTCTCCAGGCTCGGCAAGGGCCGTTATGTAGTCGGCTCGCCAAGGCTGAGAATCCGTCCACTGTAGAATTCTTGCTATAGCGCGGGGAGTCACCAAATTCTGTCGGCTCAGTCCGCTGCCATCACTCGGACGGAGATCTTCTGGCATCAAACCCACC
The DNA here is from genome assembly GCA_943369295.1 of Synechococcus sp. UW140. Classification (GTDB taxonomy): domain Bacteria; phylum Armatimonadota; class Fimbriimonadia; order Fimbriimonadales; family Fimbriimonadaceae; genus JAKRSE01. The sequence continues at coordinate 671,486 of CALRMU020000003.1, forward strand.
TTCTTCTGAAAGAACTGGCTCATTCTTTGATTGGCAGCAGCGTAAGCCTCTTCCCCAAGATCCCCTTCAACTCGCGCGGTTGACAGCAGAAGATGCTCAGCGTAAAGGTTGTCACTTGGCTCAAGACAGTCTTTGATCAAAGTCTTGATGGGCGGACTGGTGAGGACGAAATCGGGTGGAGTCGTCGGCAGTGGCTCAGTCCATTCCTTCAGTCTGCCTCCGAGAAAATGTGCCGCCGTGACATCAGGCGATGGCAGACTGAACCGGGCGACAACTGTCTCGGGAGTAGGAAGAGCACCGTTGACAACAACCTTGGCTGTCCAAGGGTCATAGCTTGCCCCAACACTGCCAGTCAATCTTCCCCTCTTCACAGAAACTCCTGTGTAGAGGCTGGGATCAACGATCTTGCCGCTTCGTGCAATTAGGCTCCATGCCCCCTTGTCCACACTAAAGGCCGTCACTGGGGCGGCGTAGGTGAAAGCCAGATCGTCCCATTCCCAAGTGGCAGGAAATCCAACCCGAAAATCTTGAACAACGTAAACAAAGGAGCCATCCGGAAGAGCCAGCTTCTTGCTCAACTCCTTAAGTGATGCCGTTGTCTGGCTTGGGTCGCCGGGAGCATGGACAAGGATTCCATCTGGCCTCCGCCACACTTTGGTCTCGATAACCGCATCTGGTCCCCTGGCGCCGATTGCATAGGCACAGGAAAGAATCTTCTGGTTAGAGGCAGGAATCAGTCTGAGGTCCGCATTTCGCGAGTAAATCTCATTCCCGTTGGCGTCAAGGATGACCGCTCCCACGATCGCATTTTTCAGGTCCTTGCTGGCAAGAATCTCATCAAGAGCTGACTTTTGAGTAAGAAGGGTGCAAAGCAGAAGTCCGGTCATTGTCAGGCTGCCTCGTCGGGGAATACCGGCTCGGCAACATGATCATTCGATTCCGACTCAATGTCGCCAGCCATGCTGTGGGCAAAGCTTCTCAAAAGCTCATCTGGATCCTGCTGCGCCATGATCTGCAGCTGGGAAACAACCTCGCTTCTAAGTTCGGGCCGCCACTCCACTAAATGAAAGACGGCGTGGCTGGCGCTTCGTCGCGCAATTCTGCTCGGCGCCTTCAGAAGTTCAAGAAGCGCGTCTGCAGCGGGATCCGTGCAGATGTGGCCGCCTAAAACCACTCCCGCCTTGTAGATGGTGCGGCAGTAATCGTCGGGGGCATCCCACATCAATTCTCTGATTCTCTTTACTGCCTCAGCGGACTCCTCGTCGGTTTTGGCGAAAGCGTTCAAATCTTCGAACATATCCAACACGCACCACTGGGGTGATCGCCGGAGAGGATGCTCACGATCGGAAAGGATATCGAGGAGGGCGGGAAAAAACAGCCCCGAAGAAGCTTGAATCTCAATGATCGTGCGAGATTCCATGGCCACATCACGATCAGGACAGTAGAGGAGCTTTAAAAGATCCAGAGGTCCGAGATACTTGATGGGCTGATGGATCAGCCATTTGAGACCAAGAGTTTGTGAAATGGCATGGCGCCTTTTCAACATAGGCTCCATCCCTTCTCTTAGGGTGGCCAGCATCTCTTCGAGCGTCTCGCCTTTAGCGTCGTTCCAAAGAGTTTCGCAACGACCGAAGAATCCATAGGGTGTTTGAGCAACAGCGACCTTAAAGGTCTCGCCGTAGCCAGCAACTATAGCCTCGCTGTGAAAATCAGCCGCCCCCAAGGCGTATTCATGGCTGACACTGTGGGGGGGCCAAACAAGCTTTTCTCTCCGGCCTGGGTCAATAAGACCTGGCCCTCCTTGGCGGAGGGTATCGGACTGGACAAAGGCTCTCAGCCCCTCGGAAAGAATCTGAGAGGGGCTCGCTGAAGAGCGAGCATCGGACATAGTCTGAACTAGTTGACGCGTCGGTCTTCGTCGTCATCCTTCAAGGCGTCGTCCAGCTTCTTTCGGCCTTCTTTCAGACCTTCTTGAAGCTCACCGACTCCTCTTCCGACTCCTCTCATCAACTGAGGAATCTTGGCTCCTCCGAAGAAGAGAAGAATGACGACCCCAATGAACATGAGTTCAGGGCCTTGGAGTCCAAAAATGGCGAGGGGGAAATTTGTCATTGCGCGGCCTTATTGATTCTACACTCTGCTGGAGCTCGTATGACCTGAGAGCCCGACCTTAATCCAACAATTAAGCTTGAGTTCAGAAGGCCTGTTCCTTTTGACGAAACAGCAGGCCTTAAGATTGACTACCCAATCAAAAGGCCTGCCGACGATGTCTTTAGGGGGCGGGAGGGGCTGGAGGATCTCCGGCTGGCTTCTCTTCCTTCGGGGCAAGAGCGTCATCGATGGAGACATTGAAGTCCATGTTTCCACTCTTCGAAGCGAAGGGATTCTCATCCTGCTGAACGTTCCAGGTGATCCAGTCACGTCCACTGCCCATCATCTTGGGTCCAGAATCCTTTGCTCTCTCCTTGTATTCAGCCGAGGAATTGACAGCAATGGTCTCTGACTCAAAGAAGAGTGGCGTAGTCACAGGGTCCTTGACATCAGCCAGCTTCTTGCCACTAAGGGCTTTGTTGAAGGTGATGCCTGTGGTCGGCTCACCAAAGCTGCAGGACAAGGGTTCTGAAATGTCAGACGGCTCAAAGTTAAAGAATGGGACTTCCTTCATCTCAGTCATCTGGCCAAGAACCTTGGTCTTCAGACGAATGTAGTAGGGGGAAATCTGCTCCTGCCACTTGTCAGCAGTTGGCAGAACACCCTTGTTATCCTTTGCATAAGCCAAGGCAGCCTTCTGCGTCAGGTCAAAGGTTAAAGTGCACTGAATCACTGAACTGACCATCTGTGTTGCCCCCTTGCCAAACTGGAAAAGGGCAAAGCCGCCCAGTCCACAGACAAGCAGGAAGACCAAGGCCACGATCATGAGGATCATGCCGACGGGGCTCTTTTTCTTCTGAGCCATACCAGGGTTAAAAGGAGGCGGAGAGTAGGCCATCTGCTGCAGTTTACAAGACCCTGCTAGACTAGGTTTCATATAAAAGGACCAGATGGAAGAAGCGTCCCAGATTCGCAGCGAGTTAACTGCCCATTTTCAAGCCATGGAGGCTGCAAACCCAGGGGCTGGCGCAAATGCTTTAGCAGCCTTAACCTTGGCCATCGAAGCCGGAGCGAGATCGGGCAAAGAACCAGAAGAGCTGCAGGAAATAATCCAGGCTGCTTTGGGCATTAAACCAGCGGAATCCGAAGCAGGGATCTGGCTCAAGTGGGCTGCCGAAATCATTAAAGAACCTGGCCTGGCAGAAGGTGTATGGAGGGACGCTCTCTCCATCCTTCAACCTTTAGGCATGGACCTTTCTTAAGCCCCCTGGTACGCTCATTTTCATGAGCACTCCCCTTCAGCGCTTGAAGGAAAAAATGGCCGACGTGAATGCCCTGGGCGCCGCGGCCTCGATCATGGATTGGGATCAGCAGACCTACATGCCAGCCGGAGGGGCCGATGCCCGAGCCGCCCATGTCGGAATTTTGAGCCGCATGAGGCACGAAATCTTCATTTCAGATGAGGTCGGCACTCTGATTGAGAATTCAACTCCCGAATCTGAAGATGACGCGGCTTACATTCGGGTTGTGAAGCGAGACTACGAGCAGTCCACCAAGCTTCCCGCCTCATTCGTCGAAGAGAAAGCGAGACTTTCCACCGAGGGCCACGAGACCTGGGTTCACGCTCGAAAAGAAAACAACTTCGAGCACTTTGCTCCGACCCTCGCCAAGGTTGTTGAGATCTGCCAGAAGGAAGCCGAGCTTCTTGGCTACACAGACCACATCTACACTGCTCTTCTTGATGAGTATGAAGAGGGGTCTGCGCACGGCGACTGCGTTCGCATGTTCGATGCTCTCCGCCAGCCCCTGATTGATCTGGTGAAGGAAATTTCGGTCTGCCCCCAGCCAGACGATGCCTTTTTGACCAGCTCCTGGGACAAAGCCGCCCAAAGCAGTTTCACTGAAAAACTGGTCAAGGCCATCGGCTTTGACATGAATCGGGGCCGACAGGATACAGCTCCTCATCCCTTCTGCACCGGCTGGAGCATCGGCGATATTCGCCTCACCACTCGATTCCAGGATTACCTGCCCTCCGCCATCTTCGGCTCGCTTCACGAAGCTGGCCATGGCATGTACGAGCAGGGTTCACCGAAAGCGTGGGATCTCACTCCTCTGGCAGGTGGTGTGTCGCTTGGTCTCCACGAATCTCAGAGCCGAACTTGGGAGAACATCGTCGGCCGAAGCCAGCCATTCTGGCAGCACTTCTACCCTCAGCTTCAGACTGCCTTCCCTGAACTCACCGCCGTCGGGTTCGACACCTGGATCAAGGCCGTCAACAAGGTTTCTCCCAGCCTTATTCGGGTTGAAGCTGATGAAGTGACCTACAACCTTCATATCATGATTCGGTTCGAGATCGAGTGCGATCTTTTGACCGGAGCCCTGAAGGTTGAGGATCTGCCTGAAGCTTGGAATGCCAAGTACGAATCCTATATGGGAATTCGACCCGACTCGAATGCCAACGGCTGTCTTCAGGACGTCCACTGGTCAATGGGAGCGATGGGCTACTTCCCCACCTATTCGATGGGCAATCTGCTCAGCGTCCAGATCTGGAACAAGCTGGCGGCCGATCTTGGCGACGTAGACAAGCTGATGGCACAAGGAAACTTCGCACCAATCCTCACCTGGCTGCAGGAAAACCTCTACAGCAAGGGACGAAGCATCAAGCCCAAGGATCTTGTCATGCAGATCACAGGAAAGCCGATTGGAGCTGAGGACTACCTTGCCCACATCTCGGCCAAGTACCGCGGCCTCTATGGCATCTAGCGACCCGATTGCAGACCTTAAGAAGACCGCCTTCATTTTGGGGGCGGTGCTTCTTTTGGGCCTTATCATCATCGGCAGCTTTCTTATTCCTCAAATCGCCGCTTCTCGAAAGCAGTCAGCTCAGGCTTATGCCCTTGGGAACGCCAGAAAGGTGGCAAATTCTCTGCTTCTTTATGCTGAGGAACACGGGGTTCTTCCAAGCGAAGAATCCTACAGCACAGGGAGCTTCGCGGCTGGCCTCAGCCCTCTCGACTTCAAATCGAATCCTTGGGAAGTAGAAACCTTTGCCCTCAGCAAGACTTTGGCTGGCAAACCCCTGCCAAAAGGAACCGATGCCAGGCAGGTCCTCATCTTTCCAAGCAAAGCCGATTACCCCTTTGGAGTTTTGGACCCTGCCGAAACCATGGGTGATGAACCCTGCTTTGCCTATGCCACAGGTGAAGCCGAGTGTCTTCCATTGGTGAAGTATCAGAACTTGACAAAGTAAAAACCCAGCAAATTCTGCAAGGGGCCTTACGAGTTCTGGCATGATTCGTGCTTGCCTGTTGGGGAGCCATGTCATCCCTCGGACCAAAACTAAACACAGAGACTCAAGAAGATCGGCCTATCTTGACAGTCGTCCCAGGCCGAGATGCCGAGGCTGAAACCACCGAGCAGGCCAAGCAGGAACACCCCAAGTTAGCGAAGGCCAAAGCCGGTGCTGCCATCATCCTTGCCATCACTCTGGTCCTCGTCACCTCTCACATGACAGGACCGAATCCACGCGGCAATGCAGAAAATCTGCTGACTTCCGCTGGAAGCAAGATCAAGTAAAGCTTAAGGATTGGTTAAGAGCTGGAGCAAACTCACTCACAGTCATGGGCGGGATGCCAGACTATCTGAGTGCGGCGAGCCTTCACACTAATTGAACTGCTGGTGGTGATTGCAATCATTGCCATCTTGGCAGCTATTCTTTTTCCTGTCTTTGCCCAAGCCAAATCTTCTGCTAAAAAGATCGCCTGTCTGACCCACCAAAAGCAGGTGGGGATCGCTCTTCAGCTTTACATGACAGAGCACGATGACACAGTCTTCTTCTTTGCCCATGCGGTCGATCCCAGCCGTGCCAACCCCATGGTTCCTTTTGGAGCAACCAGAGAGAACAGATGGTGGAACCAGATTCAGCCTTACATGAAGAATCTGAGCATGATCGCCAGTCCGAGCGACCCCATTCAGACACCCCACCCTTTGGAAAACGGACGCAACGGGAATCCTTTGGTGAAGCGAAGCTACGTTGCCAACCGAGCGGCCGAGAACCTGAATCAAGGCCAAGTGGAAAGACCATCTGAAATCGTTTTAGTGACCATCAAGAACGGAATCTACGACGATTCTTGGTTCGAACCGCCCAAGAACCTTTACAACAAATCGGCCACAACACCTCCCGTGCTGGCTCTGGACCTGCAGGGTGGCGGAGTCAACATGACTTACTTTGATGGTCATGCTAAATGGCGAAGCAAAGGATCGAGCCTCAGCGACGCGTGCGGACTGCCTTGGAGCGGCGTGGATCTGATGAGGCTCTATCCCATTCCACCCACGCCTGGCAATCCTGCCCGAACCATGTGGCATTCCAACTGCCCTAACTGAGTTCAAATTGGTCCGGTAAGGTAGAGGGCATGACCCTCTCCCGCCGCAGTCTTTTGGGAATGGGTGCAGCCTCTCTGGCCACCCTTCCCTCTTTGAGCTTTGCCTCTGGCTCGGCACCTAGTCGAAAGAAGCCAAAGAACATTATCTACTGCGTCTCCGATGGAATGCCTCTTTCCATCGCCACCCTGGTCAACACCTACCACCAGTCCAGACACGGAAAGCTCTCTCCCTGGATGGAACTCATGACTGATCCTGAGGCGGTGAACGGAGCTCAGAGGACCTCATCACTCAGTTCCTTGGTGACAGATTCAGCGGCAGCCTCTTCTGCCTGGGGCAGTGGAGTCCACATTTGGAATGGCGCCATCAATACACTTCCCGATGGACGCCCCCTCAAGTCTCTTTTTCAGCTTCTGCAGCCCAAGGGCGTCCTGACTGGATTGGTGACAACCGCAACTATCACCCATGCAACTCCGGCGGGATTCTCTATCAACTCTCAGAAAAGAGATGACGAGCCAGGCATTGCTCAGCGCTATCTGGAGCTTCAGCCTCACGTTTTAATGGGCGGCGGAGCCAGGTTCTTCCTCTCTACGAGCAGAACTGACCGCAAGGACCTTCCAGGTGAATTCCAAAAGCTAGGCTACACCTACGTCAAGAATCGTCGAGAGCTTTTGGATGCCAAGGGAGGAAAGCTGCTCGGACTTTTCAGCCCAAGTCACATGCCTTACACGATTGACGTGATCAACACGCCTGGCATGACACTCTCAACTCCGAGCTTGGCTGAAATGAGCAGAGCCGCCCTTCGCGAGCTGAGCAAGGGCTCGAACGGGTTCCTGCTGCAGATCGAAGGAGCGAAGATTGACCACGCTGGTCACGCAAACGATATCGGAGCGATGATCTACGAGCAGATTGCCTTTGAAGAAGCAGTGAAGGCGGCTCTGGACTTTGCCCGAGAGGACGGCGAGACTCTGGTTGTCATCACAGCCGACCACTGCACCGGCGGCCCCGCCCTCAACGGCATTGGCAGCGAGTACGGAGATTCGACTGCGGCTCTCGAAAGAGTCTTCGGATTCACTTCCAGTCAGGGCCCCATGCTCGATGCCATCGGCAGCACGCCGACAGCCTCTGACGTTCAGGGAATCGTTGAATCCAAGATGTCGATGAAGCTCACTGCCGAAGAAGCTGGCTTTGTGGCTTCTGTCGCCAATGGTGAAAAGGCTGGCCCCGGTTTCAGCGGGGACAAGGGTGCAGCACTGGCGACGGTTCTCAAAAAATATACAGGAATCGGCTGGACTAGCCAAAACCACACTTCAGACCACACCTTGGTTACTGCTTTCGGCCCCGGCGCCGAAGCCTACGGCGGATACACAGAGAACATCAGCCACTTCGGCAAGATCCTTTCCGCGTGGGGAATGAAGCACACCAACCCAACTATGACCTTTGCTGAAGGCAGGGCGCATATGGAAAAGAAGGCAGCTCTGAACTCTGATGACGAGCTTTCTGCCTGGCATGACGAACTGATTTAGCCTTGGGGACTCGAAGAAAGCAATTGGCCGGTCTGCTTTAAGCAGTCCGGCCAATTTGTATTTCTCGACTACTCGCCTTCTGAAGCGAAGGGTGAAGAGTAGTTCGGTGGCTCTTTGGTGATCCACACGTCGTGAGGGTGGCTTTCGCGAAGGCCAGCATTGGTGATCCGGATGAACTCAGCGTTCTCACGGAGCTCAGCCAGGTTCCCTGCCCCGACGTAACCCATGCCAGAGCGGAGTCCGCCGATGATCTGAGCGACTGTATCGCTAAGGGCGCCCTTGAAAGGAACACGGCCTTCGACTCCTTCTGGAGCCAGGGCCTTACCCGTTTCCTTCATTTGGAAGTAGCGGTCGCTGCTGCCCATCTTCATGGCGCCGATTGACCCCATGCCTCGGTAGACCTTGTAGGCTCGGTTGCGATAGATTTCGGTTTCGCCCGGGCTTTCTTCGCAGCCGGCAAACATGTTGCCCATCATCACGCAGCTTGCTCCGGCGGCGAGGCTTTTCACCACGTCGCCTGAAGATCGAATGCCTCCGTCAGCGATGGTGGCGACGCCAAGATCCTGGGCAGCCTTAGCAGCGTCGATGATAGCAGTGAACTGAGGGATGCCGATGCCAGCGACGATTCGAGTAGTGCAGATGCTGCCGGCCCCGATTCCGACCCTGATGCAGTCGGCTCCGGCAGCGACTAGTTCCTTGACTCCTTTGGCGGTTGCGACGTTTCCGGCGATCACCTTAAGATCAGGCAGCTTGTCCTTGATCATCCTCAGGCAGTTCAGAACTCCGATGGATTGACCATGAGCGGCATCGATAACGATAAAGTCGACGCCCGCATCATAAAGAGCCTTGGCTCTCTCGTAGGGTTCTCTCAACGGCCCGATAGCGGCTCCGCAGACCAAGCGGCCCTTGTCATCCTTGGTGGAATTGGGGTGGCGCTTAACCTTTTCAATATCCTTGATGGTGATGAGGCCGGTCAAAAAGCCTTCGCCATCAGTGATGGGCAGCTTCTCGATTCTATGCTCGGCCAGAAGCTTTTCGGCTTCCTCCAAGGTGGTGCCGGGGCGAACCGTAATCAAGTTCTTCGAGGTCATTCTCTCAGAAATGGTTTTGGTGAAGTCGCCTTCAAATCGAATATCTCGGTTGGTAAGAATGCCAACTAGGTGTCCGGCGCCATCTGTAATGGGCACACCGCTAATGTGGAAGCGTTCCATCAGCTTAACGGCATCGGCAATGGTTGCGTCTGCGGTCAGCTTAATGGGGTTGGTGATAATGCCATGTTCGCTTCTTTTCACCCTGTCCACCTCTTCTGCCTGACGATCAATAGGCATGTTGCGGTGGATTACTCCCACTCCTCCTTCCCTGGCAATAGCGATGGCGAGACGAGATTCCGTCACTGTATCCATCGGGGCAGACACGATAGGTGTCCACAAGGTGATGCCGGGGAGGATGGTGGTCGAGGTGTCCACTTCGCTGGGGAGCACCGACGAATTCTGGGGAACAAGAAGGACGTCGTCGAAGCTCAAGCCTTCGCGAAAACCATCCATGAGAAAGCATAGCAGAGACTCCACAGCTTCCCGTTGGGATAGTGGATGTCGGGCCTAGGACGGCGAGTCTGATTGTGGGTGCGCCTCGTCAGCCCCTGTCCCTAATGTCCTCAAACATTGAAGCTGTTCGACATGAGCAAGATCCTTAGGTCTGCCTGCGGCCAGCTTCATCGAGATAAGGTCCTCGATTGAGGCTATTTTCACAGTAAAGTCCTTAATCTGCAGCGTCAGGGCTCTTCTCAGAAGGTCATCGTATCCTGGAGCTCCAGACGGTTCGGCCAGCAAATCAATTCTTCCAATGTCCGTGTCCAGGGTCATTGATGTAGAAGAAAAGACCGTCTGCTCATCCCAGACAAACGGAACACCTTCTGGCCAGTCAACTGGTCGTGGATTAAATGGCCGCAAAACGGAGCTTATCTTTTTGGCGTTCTCGCGAGACCGACGAAAGGCGAAGTCAACGTCAATTGTCATGTAGTCGCCGCCCAAAAGCTGGAGTGCAAGCCCACCGATAAGAACGACATCACAGTCGGCATCTCCAAATGTTCTCAGAACAAGAAGAAACTCAATTGGTTCGTTTGATGGCATTCTTCAACTTGACCCAAGATCGTGCGGCCGATTCGGCTCTTAGCAGCCTCTCTGTCGGAGTTCGCTTCAGATTTGCCCTAAGGCTTGCCAAACTGTTTCCATAGACATCCTGCTCATTGCTTTTCTGCATCAAAGCGAGTTGTTCAGAACGCTCCTGATCAGTCATGACAGTAGTGTATCTGAGCGTGCGACGATCTCTAGTTGGCAGACTCGATTTAAGCCCAATTTTGCTTCTTCAAAGCAAATCTCAAGTGAACTTGGTTTGGTATAGTCGCGAAGTGATCGCATCTGCTGCGCTCGGAATCCTTGCCGGCCAGGCATTGGCTCAAGCCGCTTCGCCTACTTTCTCTACAGAACTCGTCAGCACGACTTACGACATCAAGTACGAGAGACTTTTCCTCAGCTTCGGCGGCAGAAAGGTCGTAGCCTCAGGCGGAGTTTCTTCTGGAGTCGATGGATTCCAGTTTCCGGATGGCAAGGCAGAAGGCTTCCCTTCCGGCAGCTTAGCCAGAGCCCAAGCCAACTCCGTGCACATGTGGACCAAGTTTGCTTTGGTAAAGAAAGGAAGCGGCTACGAACTGCGAAGAGCCGACTGGGCTGATGGAGAAGGCGGCGAGTGGGAAACAGTCCGCACCTTTGATGGGAAAGGAAGCTCTCTGGACCCCTATTCAGAAAGCAGGATCACCGGGCTCTACGCCAAGACCGTTTCTGGCACGACCAGAGTTCTGGAAATTTCTGGATCAGCTGAGAAGATGAAGGCAAGTCTCTATGCCTTCAACAAGAGGGTTACGACTGCCAGCTTTAAAGCCGCTAAAGCCAAGCCTCTTTGGACCAGTGGTCTCTATGCAGAAAACTTAGTAAAGGGCCGCTACAGCCTGGCCAACGACAACTACCCCGCAGTCACCTTCACTGGAAAATCGCCCGCTTTCAAACTCACTGTTTCAAACAATGTTGGTTCTCAGGTCGGCACCTTGGCCGGAATGACGCGGCTGAAGTAAACAGGAAAAACGGCAGGAAGGACTACAGATCCTGGTCTTCTCCAGCGAGAAGACTATAATACTAGGTGTTACTGAAACAGTTATCCCGCGAGGTAATGAGGACCTTTCATGAGAGTCTTTTTGAACCGATCATTTCAACGGTTCTGCGTAAAAGCAAAGATTTCTGAAGAAGCACTTTCAGAGGCAATCGAGAGAGCGGAACAAGGGCTGATAGACGCTGATTTGGGCGGCGGAGTGATAAAACAAAGAATTCCGAGACCAAATGAAGGTCGCTCTGGTGGATTTCGGTCGGTAGTGATTTACCGGACAAATGAAAGATCATTCTTCGTACACGGCTTTGCGAAGAACGACACCGAGAACATTAGCGCGAGTGAACTTAAAGACTTGAAAGAACTTGGTCGGATTCTCTTGAGCGCAAGTGAGACTGAGATAACATCGCTAGTAGATCAAGGCAAGTTAAAGGAGGTGAAGTATGGCAGGCAAGACTTATAAAAGCGACGTGGCGGCTTCAATCCACGAAACTGTCTCAGACCTTTTCGAAGCAGGGATGGTCGACAAAAAAACGATGAAGCGATTTGACGAGTCGTGCCTCACTCCCGTGGCCCCCATGACCCCAGAAGAGATTCTGGAAATCAGGAAGCAGGCGATGGTGAGCCAGAGAGTCTTCGCCCACTATCTAAACGTCTCCCCAGGTGTCGTCAGCCAGTGGGAGAGAGGAGAAAAGCACCCCTCCGGTGCCTCGCTTAAGCTTCTGGTCCTTGTTCGCAGTAAGGGCCTCGAGGCCATCGCCTAGGGCAAAACAATGTGCCGTGCAAGCGGAATCTCACTTGCACGGCACACAAAGCGTAGAGAATCTCTCCCTCTAGCCTTAAGCTTCTGGAGTCGGGCCGGGCTCCCAGCCCTTCTCGCCTGCCCTCATCAGAACGCTGACCGACATGGGCCGATCCACCCTCACCTGGCAGCTGAGTCGAAACTCTCCCAGAACACCATCCTCTTCAAGGCAGTCATGCTCGGCAGCCCCCATCTCGGGTTCATCGGAACTGAAAGCAACTCGGCAGGTGGTGCAGCGGGCCAGGCCCCCGCATCTGTGGCTGACGTCAACGCCGTTCTGTTCGAGGGCGAGAACCAGCTTAGTTCCTTCTTCGACGGCAAAGGTTCCAAAACCTTCAACGGTTACATCGTGCTGTGGCATGCAGCCCTAGTTTAGCAGTTTAGGGGCCGGGGCATGCCTGTTCCTGCGGGCTAGACTCTCTTGCATGCTCGACACAAAACCTAGCATCAACGAGGCCCGACTTGTCCAGCTTTTTAGGGAATTCTGCCTGATTGATGCCCCGGCCAAAAAGGAGCGAGAGGTCGCAGACTACGTCATCAATGTCCTAAAGGGCATGGGGCTGGAAGTCTGGGAGGACAAGGCGGGTGAGGCAGTGGGGGGCAACAGCGGAAACGTGATTGCTCTCTTCAAAGGCACAAAGCCAGGAGCTCCCAGGATTTTCCTCTCCGCTCATCTTGATACCGTTGAGCCAACCGCTGGCCTCAAGATCATTGAAGAGAACGGTCGACTCTCGAGCGACGGCACGACGATTCTCGGAGCAGACGACAAGGGCGGAATGGCTCCTGCCATTGAAGCTATCCGAGTGATTCAAGAATCTGGCGAAGAGCACGGGGACGTTGTTCTCCTCTTCTCTATCTGCGAAGAAATTGGTCTGCTTGGTGCAGCTAATGTTGAGTTGGACGACCTGAATCTAGAATTCGGCTTCGTCTTGGATACTGGCCCTCCTGTCGGCAGCTTTGTCACCCGAACCGCTACCCACGACATGTTGAACGTGACCTTCATCGGCAAGCCAGCCCACGCCGGCAAGCACCCAGAAGATGGGATTAACGCCATCCAGGTCGCAGCCGATGCCGTCAGCCGAATGAAGATTGGACGAATTGGTCCAGAAACAACCAGCAACTTCGGCATCATCAAGGGGGGCACGGCGGTCAATGTCGTCTGCCCTTCAGTGACCCTCTACGGCGAAGCTCGCTCGACCAACGTGGCGGAGCTAGATGCTCAGATCGCCCACATGAAAGAAGCCTGCCAAGCGGCAGCCGATGCCTGGGGTGCGAAAGTCGAGTTCGACTACGAAAGGCACTACGATGCCTACCTCGTTGATGCTGATTCCAAAGTGGTGAAGGTCGGTCAGGCAGCCGCCGCCAAGCTGGGGATGTCTGGTGACCTGAGGACGACTCTTGGGGGCAGCGACGCTAACATCTACAACGCCAAGGGTGTGCCAAGCATCGTTGTCGCCACAGGGATGGAAGAAATCCACACCCACAATGAATTCATCACGATTGCGGATCTGGTCGCTACGGCCGAACTGACCGTGGAACTGATTCGAGAATCAGCCAAGGCTTGATATTGTTGTTCCCTCGGGAGAAGTTCTCCCGAGGGCAGCAAATCACCTAAAGTAACTGGCGCCGTTGATGTCGATGACAAGCCCCGTCATGTAATCGGCTTCCCCGCTCAAAAGCCAGTTCACCGCGTGGGCACAATCCTCAGGCGATCCCATTCGGCCGTAAGGAATGGTTGCGATGATTGCGGCCAATCTGTCATCCATCCCTTCCCTTGCCATGGCCGTATCGACCCAGCCTGGAGCGATGGCAAAGTGATGGACGTTCTGCGGAGCCTGCTCGGGAGCCAGAGACTTGACCAAGTTGATAAGGGCGGCCTTGCTGGCAGCGTAGAGCGAGGCATTGGCTTCCCCCTTCAATCCAACTCGACTGGCAACTTGGACAACTCGCCCGCCACCCTGCTGAATAAAGCTCTTTGCGGCCTCACGGGTCAAACCGAGAGGAGCCAAAAAGTTGACCCCCATGATTTTGTTGGTGAGAGCATCGAAGTCATCCTCTGGCATTTCTGCCAAAGAGTGCTGCTGGTAGACCCCTGCATTGTTGACCAGAGCAGAAATCTGCCCCATCTCACAGGCTTGCAGCCACACGGCACGTCCGGATTCCAGATCGGATAAGGGCTTTACAATCTGGCCTACCCAAGCGTCTCCCAAGAGGGCCCGAGTGGTCTGCAAGGCATCAGATTCCCTGCTGGCATGGGTCACTACAGACCAGCCAGATTGGGCCAATCGCAGGGCGCAGGCCCGACCGATGCCTCGTGATGAACCTGTTACAAGGACTCTCTTGCTCATGTTTCCCAGAACAATGACACAGGTTGACTTGGGGCCAGGGTGACCCCAAGACAACCTCTACGCCGCGCCCTTAGCCAATCGGGAGAAGGTCTCCTTATCAACGGCTCTCTGCAGACACTCATCGTAAGCGACATAGCCCTGCCGGAAGAGTTCAGCCAGGTTCTTGTCCATGGTGATCATGCCCAAGGAACCGCTAGTTTCAAGCACCGAGTACATCTGGTGAGTCTTGCCCTCTCGAATCAAGTTGCGAATCGCGGGGATTCCCAGCATGATTTCAAGAGACGCGCAGCGGCCACCGCCCAGCTTGGGCAGAAGCTGCTGACTGATAACTGCTTCCAGTGTATTGCCGAGCAGGACTCGAATCTGCTCCTGCTGGTCCGAAGGAAAGACGTCAACGACTCGGTCGATGGTAGAAGGAGCGTTTCGTGTGTGAAGCGTTCCGAAGACCAAGTGGCCCGTTTCGGCGAGAGTCAAGGCTGCCTCGATTGTCTCGAGGTCTCGCATTTCACCAACCAGAATGATGTCAGGGTCTTCTCGAAGAACAGCCCTTAGAGCGTTGTGGAAGGTGTAGGTGTCGCTGTGCAGCTCTCGCTGGTTCACCATGCACTTTTTGTGCTTGTGAACATATTCAATCGGATCCTCAATCGTCATGATGTGCGACGATCGTGTATCGTTGATGTCATCGATCATCGCGGCGATGGTGGTCGACTTGCCTGATCCGGTCGGACCAGTTACCAGAACCAAACCAGAGTGCCGCTTAGAGATCTCTCTGATAATGTTGGGCAGGCGAAGAGAATCGAAGCTTGGGATTGCATTCGGAATCATTCGCAGGGCGCCAGAGACGGAACCCCTCTGCATGTAAACGTTGAATCGGAATCGAGCCAGTCCCTTAACTGCGTAGCCAAAGTCAAGTTCGTGAGTCTGTTCAAACTTTTGAATATGCTCGTCGGTCAAGGTTTCGTAAATCATGCGGCGAGTGTGCTCTGGCCCCATAACCTCGTAATGGAGAGGAACGAGTTCTCCATCGACACGAACCGTCGGGGGCAGGCCAGCAGTGAGGTGAATGTCACTGGCTCTGCGTTCAACGGCCTGGTGAAGAATCTCGTCGATGTGAGTGGAGCTTAAGCTGGCCGCACCATCAACCACGTGAGGCTTGAGACCAGCGCCGCCCATGCTGCTGAACTTATCCTGTTCGGCCTGGGGCTCAATAATCTCCTTCGGAATAAACGCTGGAGAGTTAACGTCTCTGGCAGCCTCCCTAATCTGCAGCGATGGTGGATTGGCAGTCGACACTGCTGAGCTGCCCCAGGCAGGCGGTGGCCCAGCCTCGACGGGTGCCGCGGCCTTGTTAGGGTCGGGGAAAGCCATCGGCATATCCTCCACCTTAATCGCAGCTTCCTCTGGCTTTCTGCCTGGAGGCTGACCTGCTGGCTGACCCAGCACCTTATCCCAGCTAAATTCCTGACTCATCGTTCCATCACCTCATCAGAATACGGGCATCAGCAATTGCCTGATGTCCTCTGTGCACCACACTGGGTGCCATCCCATCCTTGACGCCTAACACATCCAAAGCCCATTTCGGGAGCTCGGAACATCTTTCCGCCGTCGGCATTCCTTCTGTCGACAGCTTGGCGATGACATGGCACATTGCCGTCATCGCACGCAGGGGACTCGCCTGGCTGCCTGGAAGGGGAGGATGTAGATATTCAATCCCCTCAACCAGTTCTTCAGGAAAATCCCAATAGCGGCAGGCCGCCTGGTTGATATCCAGGTGGTCACATCCGTAAATCGTCTTTTCAGCCAAGTAGTCCACAGCCCCCATCCCCATGAGGTCCTCTACTTTGTTGTAGGCATCTTGATCGCTTCTCTCTAGCAATGTCTTGCCAATAAAGTGCAGAAGGCCGCAAGTAAAGGCTTCATCTGGCGATCCAACCCTTAACTCTGTTGCCAAAGCCTTCGCGGCCACAGCGGTATCCAGGCTCTGACGCCACCAGGTTCTTCTCCTCAAAGAACCTCGATCATTTTTGCCGAGAAACATGTCAAAAACGCCGATTGTCATGGCCAAATCTCGAACTGATCTGAAGCCGACAAAAACAATGGCCTCTTTGATCGAGGTGACTTTTCGGGGCAGGGAGAAGTAAGCAGAATTGGCCTGGGTAAGAATTCTTGTCGAAAAACCCGGATCGACTTGAATCGCCTTTTCTAATGCGGCTGCAGACGAGTTATCGCCCCCCGTCATCTCCATGATCTTGAAGACAACCTGCGGCATGACCGCAACCTCATGGGCGCGCTCTAAAACCTTCTTGACCGCAGGGTTTGCGTCAGATTGGGTAGAGGGGGCAGACACCTATATGCTCCGGGAATTGCTTCTGAGCTAATTCTCGGCTCAGAAGACCCAAAAGCTCATGGCTTCTCTAACCCAGAAAGGCACAGATTTGACTCGGGCCTCGTATCATAGTGCATGCTGCAGCAAGGAGCCGCCTTCCCCGAGTTTTCTCTGCCCGACCAGACAGGCACCATTCATTCTCTCGATTCTCTGAAAGGTTCAAAGGCAGTCATCTATTTCTATCCAAAAGATGACACGACTGGCTGCACCCAGGAAGCCTGCGAGTTCAGGGACTCTCTGTCTGATTTCGAAGGAGTGAAGGTAATCGGGGTCAGTCCCGATTCGGTCAAGAGCCATAAAAAGTTCGAAACAAAGTGGAGCCTTAACTTCCCTCTCCTCGCCGATGAAGAGCACACTCTGCTTGAAGCCTGCGGCCTGTGGGTGGAAAAATCCATGTACGGAAAGAAGTACATGGGAGTCGAGCGAACAACAGTTGTGATCGACGAAGAGGGCAAAATCCTGAAAGTCTGGAACAAGGTAAAGCCTGCCGGACATGCCGGTGAGGTCCTTGAATTTATCCTGAGCTTGGACTAGAGAAGCCACTGCCCTTTCGGGTCCAGCCAGAAGATGCATAGGAGCCATCGGTAAACTAAGGATCGATGGCTTCTTCCATCACAGCCCCTTCCCTTTCTTTGATGAAAAAGAAAGGAGAGAAGATTGTCTGCCTCACTGCCTACGATGCTTCAACTGCTGCCATGCTTGACGAGGCAGGAGTTGATGTTCTGCTCGTCGGTGATTCTTTAGGCAACGTGGTCCAGGGAGGATCTACGACACTAAAGGTCACTCTCGATGAAATGGCTTATCACGTAAGGTGCGTAGCCGGGTCAGTTAAGAGAGCGCTTGTCGTCGGAGATCTCCCCTTTGGAAGCTACCAAGAATCTCCAGAACAGGCAGTCAGATCCTCAGTCGCTTTGATCAAGGCTGGAGCGGCTGCGGTAAAGCTTGAGGGCGCCTATACAGAAGCGATTACGGCCATCGCCAGGGCAGGCATACCCGTCATGGGCCACGCGGGAATGACTCCACAGTCAGTGCACTCATTCGGAGGGTTCAAAGTACAGGGCAAAAACTCGGCGGCAGATCGGGTTCTGGCTGACTGCGTCGCGATTCAGGATGCAGGTGCCTTCTCACTCGTTTTAGAGCTTATCCCCGCAGAACTCTCGGCAAAGATCACCCAGACGCTTCACATTTCGACAATTGGCATTGGTGCCGGCCCTCACTGCGACGGGCAGATTCAGGTTTGGCATGATCTGCTTGGCCTGAACAGCGAGATTTTCAAGCACGCAAAAGCCTATCTACAAGGCAGAAGTTTGATGACGAAAGCCATTGCTTCTTATACAGAGGAGGTCAAGGGTGGCGTCTTTCCAACTGAGGAAAACAGCTTTTGAGAATTGTTCGGACTGTTGCCGAGCTGCGAGACTGGCGCGCCAGTAAAAACAAGGTTGGTTTTGTGCCCACGATGGGCGCATTTCACGAAGGTCACCTTTCTTTGATGAGGGCGGCTAAAAATGAATGCGGCACCTGTGTAACGAGTCTATTTGTCAATCCGACTCAGTTCGCACCAACTGAAGACCTTAGCCGTTACCCAAGAGACGAGGCCAAAGACGCCGAACTGGCAGAGGCTGCTGGCGTTGACATTCTTTTTTGTCCTGGTGCTGATGAAGTCTATCCAGAAAGCTTTACCCAAGTGATTGTTTCGGGCGTTACAGATTATTGGGAAGGTGCGGCAAGACCCGGCCATTTTGCCGGAGTTGCTTTAGTGGTTCTAAAGCTCTTTAATATGGTTCAACCCACGAACGCCTACTTTGGGTTGAAGGATCTTCAGCAATGTGCCGTCATTCGCAGAATGGTAAAGGATCTTAATGTGCCTCTAGAAGTTAAGTATCTTGAGACGCAGCGAACCTCGGGCGGCCTTGCTCTATCCAGCAGAAATCGCTATCTTAGTGAGGAAGAATTCGAAAGAGCCCACGAGTTTCCTGACGGCTTAAAGGAAGCGATTGAAGTTATTCGGCTAGGTCACGATCAAGCACTCGCTTTGAGCAAAGCAAAAAAGAGATTCGAAATGGCAGGAATGACCCTTGATTATCTAGTCTTGGTAGATCCACTCACTATGCAGGAATGTGATGCTTCTCATCCAGAAGCGAGAATCATGGCCGCTGTGAGATATGCCGGGATTCGGCTTCTTGATAACATGCCCCTGGCCTGAAAATTGAACTCGAATTGGCTCGCCAGCATGACAGAACTAAAATGTCAAAGGACTCTGCTGGATAGTCGGACGCGAGGGAATCGACGAGCCCGATTCGTCACATGGCAGGCAGCCCTGCTTAACCATTTTGGTTCAAGCTTTCCTGATGAGTTGAAAGAATCTCAAGTTCAAGACTTGTCTTCAGACGAATGAAGAAAATCTGAACTGGACCATGCTCTTTTTTGGGTCTGGAGCATGGATCTGGCAGCTGAATCAACTAAAGAACCAGAAGATCAACCAGGGGTAATCAGACGAAGTGAAGCAAGAACAAAATGCCAAGCATCACGAGTAAGAAGAAAACAATTTACTGGTTGAATCCTTGCCCTGCGGAGATTTGGGGTCCTTATTGGCACTCAATCATAAGAAGTTTGAATCCACGTTAGCCTAAAAGTCCCAAGAATTAACCTCCCATAAGACTAAGACTCTTGCCGAATCTTTGAGAATGGTGCTACCATCGCACGTTCAAGG
Organism: Synechococcus sp. UW140; assembly: GCA_943369295.1. GTDB lineage: Bacteria > Armatimonadota > Fimbriimonadia > Fimbriimonadales > Fimbriimonadaceae > JAKRSE01. Next base: position 690,885 of record CALRMU020000003.1, read on the forward strand.
ACGAGGGCTTTTGCCCAAGTCAAGAGGATTATTAATCGTGGCAAGAGGAATCAACGCAACCAAACAGGCTCTCAAGCTCAAAGCTGATGAGAAAGAGAATTCACTGACCCTTCGACTCGGAGTTAAGAAGCACATTCTCCCGATCACCCCCAAGGTCCTTTTCAGCGAAGAGTACGTGTTCGTTCACGTTCCCAGCCAGGCCGAAATTTTGAAGGTCACCGAGAACGGTCTGGAAGTCGTCACTTCTGACGAAGAAGCCGCCAAGGCAGCCGCCAGCTTCAAGAAGGGCCGCGGCGCTCGATCTGCTCGCAAGCAGTCAGCTTCTCTCCCCCTCCCCGGCGAACTGGCCGACGCTCTCAGCAAGGTTCCTGCTGGCTACAAGCTCGCTTTCGGTCCCGACGGATCTCCTCGAATCGTTCGAACTCGAACCCGAAAGAAGAAGGGCTGAAGCCTCCCCTAATCGTTCTAAAGACCCCAAGGGAGGACTTCCCTGGGGTCTTTTCTTTTGCCTCCTGGTATCCTCACAAACTCAAAGATAGGCCGCCTTAGCTCAGTGGTAGAGCAACCGCCTTGTAAGCGGTAGGTCAGGGGTTCGAGTCCCCTAGGCGGCTCCAAACATCTTCGTGGGCTCTTGAACCTTTCCTCTGTTCGCCCACCCCCAAATGCTCAGCACAGCCAGGATCGAGCCACCTGTGAAAAGGCTGACCTGATTCGAGGTTGCTTCAGCCAGCCAGCCGAAAGCAAAGACCCCGAAGGGGCTCACTCCCGAGATCGCCCAGAAGTGCATGGCTATCAGCCTTCCCCTCAAAGCTTCAGGCGAAAGCATTTGAAAGAGCACGTTAGTGCTGTTGAATTGACTGATCGCACAGAAGCCGATGAATGCCAAAAGGGGGAAAGCAAAGAGGGCATTGGAAGTAAAGCTTAAAAGCACGACACCCACAGCCACGCCAGTCATAGCAAGTCGAGTCACCAAGGCCTTCACTGGCTTATCAGACAGGGCAGAAAGAGTAAGGAGGGCTCCGATGGCTCCAACCCCGATAGCACTGTGAGCCAGACCCAATCCCCTTTTGTCCAATCCCAATTGATCCCTAGCGATCGCAGGCAGAAGAGCAATGTAGAAGACGCCAAAAAGGCTTGTGGCCGCTTCCATAAAGAAGAGGACTTTGAGGGGCGGATTTCTAAAGGTGTACCTAAATCCTTCCAGCAGCAGGTCTCGCCAATCACCAGCATCCTGTTTCTGAGGCCGGAGATCGGCCCTGATCATCAAGATAGAGATGATGAGGAAAGCGAAAGAAATAGCATTGATGGCAAAGCACCAAAATGGTCCGGCAACTTCAAGAATGATTCCTCCCAAGGCAGGTCCCAAAATTCTTGAGAGATTAAAGGTCATTGCCTGAGCGGGGACTGCAGCCGGCAGATCCTCATCTCCCACCGTAACCCGCACCACCGACTGCCGTGCTGGTCCTTCGATAGTGCTGACAGTGCCGCTAAGAAGGGCTGCCAAAAGCACATGCCAATACTGAAGCTGGTTGAAGAAGAGCAGAACAGCCGTCGCAGTCGCTACGATAGCAAGCACGCTTTGGCAGATTAGAAGAGCCTTTTTTCGGTCAACCCTATCAGCAACAATTCCTGCGATAGGTGCAAAGAGCATCACCGGAATCGACCAACAAACTGTGACCATGGCCAGGAGGCCTTCACTGTTTGTCTGCTCGTGAACCCAGTAACCCTGGGCGACACCCTGCATCTGCCCTCCCATAAAAGAAAGGAAGGCGCCGATCCAGAGAATTCTAAAATCTCTGTGTCTAAGGGCTCTCAGGAGGGGGAACTGTTTGATTCCCTTGCCTGAGTCGCCGTCAGCCATCCTTTCATTATGCCCGCTACATTTAGGGGCAGCCAGACTCTGGCAAGTGCGGGCAGAGGTAACCTCACCAACTCACCGGACTGAAAGTGCTGCCTCTTCGAATTCTTCAGGTTATCTCCAGTTCAGCTCGATCCGGCGCTGAGCGGCACACAGTCGATCTTTCCTGCCACCTTTCGGCCCGTGGGCACGAAGTTTGGGCGGCGGTTCCCCAAGGCTCATGGCTGCATGAAGAGCTTTCTTCAAAAGGCATTGGAGTTATTCCCTGCCAGTTCAAAACAGCGGGTGGACTTAAGTCAACCCTCCAACTCTGCAGAGCAGTCAAGAAGCACAAGATTCAGGTGATACATTCTCACCTTAGCCGCGCGACCCTTCAGTCGGCCGCTGCAGCAAAGCTGACAAAGGTTGGCATCACAGCCTCTGTGCACGTGAGGTCAGTTGACCCGGCTTTCAGACTCGTGACAAAGCAGGACGGAAGATTGATCGCCGTCAGCGACTACATCAAATCCACCTTGATTCAAGGAGGATTTCCAAAGGACCTCATTAGAGTCATTCACAACGCCACCGACTTTGGCATTCACCCATCTCAAACGGATACGAGCATTCACAGTGAGCTCGGTTTAGCACCTGGCAGTCAGGTTGCAGGAGTCATCGGCAGAATTGCCAAAGCTAAAGGCCAAGATTTAGCTTTGAGAGCACTGGCTGAATGCAAAGAAGAACTGCCTCATCTTCATTTAGCCTTCATCGGCCGCTCCACTTCAGATGAATATGAGGCTGCGTTGAGGCGTCAGGCAGAAGATGCTGGCCTCACCAGCAAAGTTCACTTTATGGGTGAGAGAAAGGACATTGTTGGCTTGGTGGACTCTCTCGATCTCCTGCTGGTCCCCAGCGAAATGGAATCCTTTGGCCTCGCGGCTCTAGAGGCCATGACAAGGGGTAAACCCGTCATCGCAGCCAAGGTTGGAGGACTCCCGGAGGTCGTTGAGGATGGTGTTACCGGACTCGTCCTCCCCCTTGACCCCATGGCCTGGAGAGATGGGCTCATTCACCTTGCCTCAGATGCGGAGAGATCGCGAGAAATGGGCCGAGCAGGCCGGCAAAACGCGAAGACCAATTTTTCCGTTGAGAAAATGGTGGAGAAGCTAGAAGCGGTCTATAACGAGGTCAAGAAAAAGTGAAGATGCTGCTTGTGAAGGCATGCGAATACACCACCCCGCTCGCCAGCGGCCGCCAATGCATGATGGGGATCTTCGATAACATCGTCGCTCCTTTTGTACCGATCGACCACCCTCCCTTCTGCATCTGCCTTCAGATCGAATTCGAACAGTCTGACCCCGAGCAGGAACACCATGTCGCCTGCCGTCTGATTGATCCTGATGGAAAGCCACTCTTCGACTTCCCACTGAATGTCAGAAACGTCCCCGATCCTCACGGCGGAGACACAAGAATCTTCATTTCGATCAATGTGCCTGGCCTCAGGCTGGATACTCCCGGAGACCATAGGATCGATATCCTGGTGGATGGTCAGAAGCTAGGAGAAGAAAAGATCCCCGTCATAGTGGCCCAGGGCCAATCAGGCGCGCCTAATCTCTGAGTTCAACAAGCCCCTGAAGTGCAGCCAAAGGTCGAGCCTGCATCAATTCCTGACTGGAAAATGGCTCTTCTCCTGGCTGGGGTTTTAGGCGGCGATAAGCACCTGTTCTCCCCATTTCCCATGCCCCATCGGTATCTCTCAGGCCAGGGAGCAATATCTCATTCACGATCAGATCGATCTGGCTGCGATCCTCGACCGGAGCCAAAACCTCAACCCTCCGGTCAAGATTTCGCCTCATCATGTCGGCAGACCCAATGTAAGCCTCAGGGTGGCCATCGTTTTGGAACCAATAAACGCGCGAATGCTCCAAAAACCTGCCGATGATGCTGATGACTCGGATCCTTGAGGAGAGCTTTTTGACCTGCGGCCTCAGGCAGCAGATTCCCCTCACGATCAAGTCAATCTCTACCCCAGCTTCGCTGGCCTCATAAAGAGCATCAATAACTTCAGGATCAACCAAAGAGTTCAGCTTGAAAATCAGCTTGGCTGGCCTGCCTTTTACGGCATGCTTCGCCTCCCTTCTAATGCGGTCAATGATCCCCTCCCTAAGCTCAATAGGAGCCACAAGAAGTTTTCTAAATCGTGTCTGCTTGCTGAAGCCGGTCAGATAATTGAAAAGCTCGCTGACATCCTGACTGATATCAGGATCGTCAGTAATCAGACCAATATCGGTGTAGAGCCTTGCCGTGGCTGGGTTGTAGTTGCCCGTTCCGATATGGGTGTAACGACGGATTCCTTCCGGCTCCTTTCTCACCACCTGAAGCAGCTTGCAGTGAGTCTTCATCTGGGCAAAGCCATAGGTAACGTGCACCCCTGCCCTTTCTAAAGCTTTGGCCCAAGTTAGGTTGTTGGTTTCGTCAAACCTCGCCTTGAGTTCAACCATGACTGCCACCTGTCTTCCTTTGTTGGCAGCTTCCAGCAAAGATTCGACAATAGGACTGCTTGATCCCACTCGGTAGAGAGTCTGCTTGACCCCGATGACGTGGGGGTCTTCAACTGCAGAGTTCACAAGAGTCTGGACTGGGTTGAAGGAATCGTAGGGGTGATGAAGGATTACCGGCCCTTTCCGAACGCGGTCGAAGAGGGTCTGAGGGTTTTCCAGCTCAGGGGCATGGCAGGGCCGATGGCGAGGAGATTTGTGATCGGAGAGATCAACTCCCGTCAACTCCCACAGAAAATCCATCCCAATATGTCCTGGCACAACCAGAACAAACCGGTCATCCAGTTCGAGCCCCTGCTTAAGAATCTCCAAACAGGAATCCGGCATCGAATCCTGGACTTCCAGCATCACAGGGTCGCCCAATCGACGCATCCTCAAGCTTTCTTCTACCGCGGCGATAAGGTCTCCCGCCTCCAGCTCTCGAATTTCGACGTCCGCGTCGCGTATGACCCTAAAAAGGTGCCCTCCCTTGACGGTCAACCCGGGATAAAGCGACTGGAGGTGGGCACGAATCAAATCCTCCATCAGGATGAAGGTGTTCCGTCGGCCTGGCACGGGCAGGCATCGAGGCAGAACATCCGGCACCTTGACTCGGCCGAGACGGGATTCCTGGCCATCTTCCAGCTCCACAACTAGGTTCAAAGAAGCGTTGCGGATGAATGGAAAGGTCGGGCAGGGATGAAGCGCTAGAGGGGTGCAGACAGGAAAAACTTCTGATTCAAAGTACTGGCTTAAAACTTCTTGTGAAAAGGAACTGATTTCGTTCCAGCCCACAAGCTTCACTCCGATCTTCCTTAAACCAGGCTTGATTGATCTTTCGTAAACCCTGGCTGCCTTTGTCCTCAATGGTTTGACTGCCGCTGAAATAGCAGCAAGCTGATCGGTCGGACTAAGGCCATCAGGAGTGACCTCCAGAACCTTGGCTTCCTCCTGCTCGATAAGACCCGAGACTCGAACCATGAAAAACTCATCAAGGTTCGATTCAAAAATCGCCGCGAACTTTATCCTTTCCAGCAGAGGGATGTTTTTACATCCCGCCTGCCACAAAACCCTTTCGTTAAACTTAATCCACGAAAGTTCGCGGTTGATATAGGGGCCGACTGCCATTAAACTTCCCTAGATGCCAATTCCAGAATCGCCCCTTCCCTTACACCGAACTGACTGACCTCAAACTCCTCGATTCCGAACCGAGTCAAAAAGGCCTCATAAATCAAAGCACCAGGCAGAAGCGTTCCAGCTCTTTTAGCTTTTACGCCGTATCTGGCTGCAATTGTCTGCACGTCTAGGCGCGATGCGTCCCAAATCAGATACTGCAGTTCTTCGATATGAAGCATGCGGTTGCCATCAGGGTGCATGGCCCGCCAGATTCCTCTGGCAACTCCGCCGCATGAAATCATGGTTCTGACCTTGTATTCGCCGGCCAGGTTTGCTTCCAAGGCCTCGGCGATCATCAGCTTCATGCGGTCAACGTGGCTTGGCCTTACTGGATAAGAAACTTGACCTTCTGAGATGAGAACTCCAGTGCCGATCCGGAGGGAGACCTCATCTGTGATCTCATGTCCTCGGCAGAAGGCGGCCTGAACGCTGCCTCCTCCTGTCTCGACCATGAGGTGAGGTGAGTGGGGACGGGTATCCACCATCGCGCCTCGCAGCCCGAGTTCTGCCTCTCTTCTTGGTGAAATCAGCTCGATCTTCAGACCGACTTCCCTCTGGACTTGCTCTAAAACCTGATCACAGTTGGTGGCTCTGCGCATGGCCTCAGTAGCAAAGACGTAAAGCTGCTCTGCTTTCGCCGCTTCGGTCAAGCGCTTAAATGATCTCAGCGTCTCCATCAATCGCTCAACCAAGACTGGGGGAATTGCCCCTTCTTTCGCCACGACCTCGCCTAACGAAAGCCACTCACTTTCGTTGACCATGCGCTTAAGGCCCTTGCCGTTTGCTTCTGCGACCAGCAGGTGCAGCGTATTGCTGCCGATATCCGCCGCCGCCAAAACCTTCCTCATGAATTCCTAAGAGGATATCCTGCCAAGGTGAGTCTCCTTCATGCTGCCCTGGCCTTTGCCGCCGAATGCCACAAAGAAGCTGTGAGAGACGGAAGGGATTCTCTGCCCTATCTGCACCACCCTTTGGATGTCGCCCACATTTTGAGATGGGAGGCAGGGATCACCGACCAGGAAGTTCTCTGTGCGGCCCTGCTTCACGATACGATCGAGGAAGGTCGAGCCCAGGTTAAAGAGATACGGGAGAAGTTTGGTTTAAGGGTAGCTGAACTGGTGGATGAACTGACTCGCACAGAACCTTCACCGGAAGAAACTGCCGAAAAAACTAAGGAAGAGATCTATCAACTTCGGACCGAAATGATGCTGAAGGAGATCCGAATCATGTCTCAAAGTGCGCAGCTGATCAAGCTGGCCGACCGGCTTTCTAACCTGCGTGAAGCAGTTTTGGTTCGTACTCCCAAAAAGCTCCTGCGCTACAAAGAGCAGACCCGATTGATCCTTCAGGAGATTCCGAGAGAAATTTCTCCTCAGCTATGGGACAAACTGGCAGGATTATGCGACTGAGATTGAATCTGGCCTTGATTGCAATCGGAGCATCGCTTGCTCTTGCCCAAGCCGATCCGATTGACGACCTGGTCAAGGCCAACATGGCCAAAGATTCCGTCCCTGGACTTGCCCTTGCTGTCATCAATCCAAAAGGCGAGGTTGAGTATCGGGTTTATGGCAAAGCAAGCCTCGAATGGGATGTCCCAGTCTCTTCCAAAACTGTATTTCGCTGGGCTTCCATGTCTAAGCAGTTCTGCGCCGCCTCAATTCTCATGCTTGAGGCCGAAGGCAAGCTGAGGACAAGTGACAAGCTTCTCACCCATCTGCCAGAAGGTCCGGCGGAATGGAAGGACATCACCCTGCAGCACGTTCTCAATCACCTTAGCGGACTTGACACGCCTGAGGGCCAGTTCCTTTTCACTCGCGACTACACCTGGCCTCAATACATCGAGCTTGCAGCCAAGTCACCCCTTCCAGGCGCCCCTGGAACCAAGTTCGCCTACAGCAACCCTGGCTATTCCCTGCTCGGAGCAGTTGTTGAGAAAGTTAGCGGTCTGCCCCTAGCAGACTTCGTGAAGAAGAACATTTTCGACGTTTACGGCATGACCTCAGCCCGCTACTTCCAGGATGGCGAGGTTGTGCCGAACCGAGCCGGCGGCTACAGGATTGAAGCAGGGAAAGCATTTAACTCACTATTCGATCGCCCAACTGTGTATGGGGGAAGCGGTGGAATCATGGGATCTCTGGAAGATTTGGTCGCCTGGGATGCGGCTTTAAGAAGCGGCAAGTTCCCTAAGTCAATCCAGTCCAAAATGGCCATCCCAGGAAAGCTGAATGATGGAAAAACCACGGAATACGGCTGCGGCTGGTTCCTGCGCAAGGAAGGCGAGAGTCAGATTCAGCACCACAGCGGCGGCACCAATGGCTTCACCTCTTTTCAACTCAGAGATGTCACCTTGGGCCACACCGTCTTCGTCCTGAGAAATTCTGGAATGGGGACAGCGGTAAACCTAGGCATCGACATTTACACCCAGATCGTCTCCGGCAGAAAACCGTGACATCAGCTCTTCAGTTAAGGCAGCTGGCCGAGAATCTGCTCGCTAGGGTCTCGGCAGATTCCTTCATGATGAGCGCCTTGGCAGACGAAGTCATACCGAATCGGCCGATCTTCATGATCAGCCTCGGCAAGGCCGCTGGTGCCATGGGAAAAGAGACTGCCTCTTGGCTGGGAGCCAATTTCGCGGGCGGCTTTGCAGTAGGCCACAACTTACAAGCCCTGACTGGACTAGATGTGACCTGGCTCACACACCTAGGTGGACACCCCAGACCGAATGAACAGAGTCTTGAAGCAGGAGCCTCTCTGCTTGCCTGGATTGAAACTCTGCCCCAAAATGCTTCTGTCTGGGCATGCCTCAGCGGAGGGGCCAGTGCGATCATCGAAGTCCCCAAGCCAGGAAGCAGCCTGCTTGACCTTCAGTCCTGCCTTGACAGATCCTTCACCGAAGGCTGGTCGATTGAGCGGCTGAACGTGGAGAGGCAAAAACATTCAGAACTGAAAGGCGGGGGGCTGGCAGAAATACTGGGTTTAAGGCTCGAAAGAGTCTTCTGCCTCTCGGATGTCGAGCCAGCCCGGCTAGATATTCTTGGCAGCGGCCCTTTCTGGAATGAATCGACCAAGAGCCTTCACAAGGTGATTGCGGACCGCGACTCCCTCGTCCCCCTTATCAAAAAGTCAGCAGAAGAATTAGGTTTGAAGCCGATCAACCTTGGCTCCTTTTCTATGGACCTTGAAGAATGGGTGGAGACCCACCTCAAGCCAGCCATCCATCACGCTGAACCAGACACCCTCTGCTACTGGGTGGGCGAACCGACTCTCAAGCTTGGGGAAAATCCGCCCCCAGGTGGCAGGTGCCATGAGGCTGCCTTCAGAGCCAGACTTCTACTAAAGCCTAACCAAGCCTTCGCCGCCTTCGGAACCGATGGTTTGGATGGAACTTCAGGTGGAGCCGGAGCATGGGTCAGCCCAGATCAGCCTTTGCCAGTGGCCCCCTCTTTGACCCTGAAAAGACACGATTCTCTGGCCTGGTGTAAGGAAGTTTATGCTTCGATCCCAGAAAAAGCAACAGCCAGCAATTTAAATGACATCGCTCTCCTTAACAGTCAGTAAACTGAGGCCGTGCCTTTTGATTTGAGCCTCGTCCTTGCCCTTGTGGCCTTGATTATCGGTGCAGTTCCAGCCGTGATAGCATGGAAAGCACGGGGGAGTTCTGCCCGTGTCGGTCATATGCCTTTGGTGGCCGCCGCCCTGGGAGCCGCCTACCTCATCCCAGTCGCCTCGGCTCTCATTGTTCAAACGGCATTTCCAAATCTCGGAAACCTGCTTGACATCACGCTCTTTTCAATTGGCTTTGTAGGGGCGGCGGTGATCGCCCTTCTTTTCAACTGGCTCGAAGAAGATTCTGGACTTGATGGCGGCCTTGGGGCCCTGGGAGCTTTCGGAGTCATTTTGGTCAAGGGTCAAGATGGCCCTCTCGCAGCACAAAACATCCTTTCTCTCACCCTCGGACTCTGCGCTGCCTGCTTGGCTTGGGCAGCCTTAGGCTACAGGCAGGGAGCCATGAGGCTGGCTCTCCCCGCCGGAAGCCTTTTGGTTGCGGCCGGACTGCTCGCCTTCAGAGAGGGTGATGTTCCGACCCTCGCCCCTGGGATTCTCGCAGTAACCGCCGCGCTTGGATCTCTGGTGTCGTGGGCGCTCAGCAATTCCAACGATAACCTTAAGGCCAACAAAGGACGGATCAGTTTGGTTCTCCTCTTGATCGTGGGATTGATCATTGGCTTCGCTAATCTTCCCATCGGCTCCCTCAGCAAGGTTGGAGTGATTCTCGCAATTGCCTCTGCCATCACGCTTGTGTTGGACTTCAGTCTCGTTAAGGGCTTCAACCTCTCAGGCATCGGAGCGATTCTCTATCTCAGCGCTGCAAGCTGGTCTTTCAGTCAGCTTCAGGGCTCTGGCTTGGCCCTCTTCGCTGCCGCAGGTGCCCTTGCCGCCTTGGTCGCAGGACGGTCCGATTTCCTTCCCTTCGTGGCTCCACTTCTCGGCTTCTCGGTCTATCGCTTGGTCTTGGAATCATCTGAAGGTGCAACGAAGGCATTCGATATCGGCCAGCACTACGGGATGATCGGTCTATTGGCTGGAGCCTTCTTGGTCCTGTCTGTGGTTCAGCTTTTGGAAGGCATGGTTGTTGACTGTAAGATTCCACTCACAAGAAGCATCCTCACAGCGCTTGCGATCGGGGCGGCTTTCTTAGGAGGGGCTCTTCTGCTAGGTGACAAGGGAGTTGCCGGTCTGATCATCGGAGCCAGCCTTCCTGCCGTTCTTTTGGCTGGCAGGAAGCAGGGGCAGGCCCTGGCTGCCAGCTTGGTCGGCTTGGGAACAGGATCCCTTTTGGCCCTCTCTTGGAAGGGCCTCTCACCCTACGTTGATCTCACCCGAGATGCCAAACAGACTGCCTTGGTTGTCTTTGGTCTCGCTGCTGTTATTTTTGGTGCAGCGGCAGTGACTCTCGCACGTTCCAAGCAGGAAGTGCGAAATGGCTGATACGTCTTTCGGTCGCAAAGGGCTCCTTGGTGGGCTGCTTATTGTGGGGGCTCTTGGGGCCTCCCTCTCCTACGGCATTACGGAGGAGATCAAGTTTGGCCGTGCGGAAGGTTCAGTCGTCATGGAGCGGAACGGCAAGCCTCTGCCCAATGCCAGAGTAATCCTTCAGCCCACTTTCGACCTCCCCGACAAGGTCCGGTTCCGCCCTTCAGTCAGGACCGATGAGAATGGCAATTTCAAAGCGACTGGCCTGCCTGTCGGTGAATATGAGGTCCAGGTTTACGGCAAAGCCCACTCTCTTTATGGTGGAGTCCTGAAAGTCGAAGAAGGCAAAATTTCGACTGCCGCCTATAAGGCCGAACTCACGACTCCTCAGCTTTCTGTTTACGTCAGCCAAAAGGTGCTGCTTCCGGGTGAAGAATCTCGCTACGAAGTCACCGGTGTTTCTGAAAACCCCGATCTAGCGATTGAGCTCTATCGAATGGACATGAGCCTCCTGGCCAAGTTCGGTTCTCCCTACGATCTAGTCCGAAGCGTGGCCGGTACTCGTCAGCAGAAGAATCCGCTCTCCTACCCCGGTCTGAAACTGATTGACAGCCACACGAAGAAACTGGAAAGCCAGGATGTGGAAGGCTACTTTGCTGAAGCAAAGGCTCTGCCGAGCCTTGACAAGGGCGTTTACCTTTTGGCTGTGAGGGAGAGCAAGAATCAGCAGTTTGCCTGGCTCAACGTCACCGACATGGCTTTGGTGACCAAGCAGGCTGGCCGAGACACTCTTGTCTTTGCCACCCATCTCAAAACCGGAAAACCTCTTCCTGGGGTTGACCTCACCATTCACATCAACGGCCAGAGCCTGCCCCAGGGCAAGACTGACGCCAAGGGTGTCGCTCGCTTCGTTCGACCCAAGGTAGCGGCCAACAACAGCAACTTTGTTGTGGCCGGGTCGCTCAAGGGCTCGAACGCTCATGTCTGGACCGGCGGCTGGGATGGTGATGCAGAAAACCCAGCAAGCGTTTTTGTCAAAACTGACCGCCCGATTTATCGCCCAGGAGACGAGATTCAGTTCAAAGGAACAGTCCGAGTTCAGCAGGGACTGAACCTGGAGACTCCTGCTGGCCAGCCAATCGAGGTCACGATCAAAGACCCCGACGAGGAAACGATCAGCACTGTCAGCCTGCCCCTCAACGGGTTTGGCAGCTTTGCCGGAAACTTCAAAACCGATCTTCTCGGCACTCCTGGCACTTATCGAATTCAGACCAAGTTCAAAGGTCAGGAACAGAGCTCATACATCGAGGTCATTCCCTTCCGCAAGCCGGAATACACAGTCACAGTCACCCCCACCAAAAAGGCTTTCAGCCGAGGTGAAGAGATTGAGATGAAGGTGAAGGCCGAGTACTACACGGGCGAACCCCTTGCGGGCGGAGCCGTAAACGTGACCGTCAACCGAGCCTGGCTTTGGGCAGGAGACCCCTTTGACGAGTACTACGACCCCATGTCGTCGGATTGGAACTCAGGTGACTACCTGGGTTCAGTCGAAGCCAGAACCAACGGCAACGGCGAGGCTATCGTCCGGTTCCGCCCCCCGACCGAAGAAATTCGCGAAGCCGATGTGCAGGACGCAAAGATCACCTTCGAGGCTTCGGTCGCTGACCCCAGCGAAAGATTCTTCTCTGGCAAGGGCTCCGCTTTAGTTGCTCGTGGTCTGATCAACGTCCAGGCCGAGGCAGCGAGCTGGATTGGAGAAAGAGACAAGCCCAATACGGTCAAGGTCAAGATCTTTGATCAAGAGAAGCAGACCCTCGTACCTGACAAGGAGTTTCAAGCCACCTTCCGAAGAGTCAGATGGATCGAGAAGCCTCGTGAAAAGGGAGTCTACGAAGAAAAAGAGACGATCCTAAACACAGTCAAAGGCACGACGGATCACACCGGCGAAGCTGATGTCACCTTCACTCCCAACCAGGAAGGGGACTACATGGTCCTCATCGAATCCACTGACCGCAACGGTCGAAGGGTCGCGGCAGAAGCCAGGTTCTGGGTTTACGGTGCGGGGATGTCAGAACCAATTTCAGACGACAGTCTGAAGCTGGTCATCGCCAAGCGTGAGTTTGCTCCCAACGAAAGAGTAACCGGAGTCATCCAGGTTGCCAAGCCGGGTGGATCACTTCTGCTCACGGTCGAGGGTTCTAAGCTCGTCAAGGCCCAGGTCATCAACATGGATTCTGCGGTCAAGCCTTTCGATCTCGGCCCCATGAGCGAGATCGCTCCCGGCGCAAGGATCAAGGCGACTCGCGTATTCGAGAAAACTTATCAAGAAGACGATGCCGGATTCAAGGTCTCCTTAAAGAACAAGGAAGTCAACTTGACCATCAAGCCCAATAAGCCTGAGACCAAACCGGGAGAAACTGTCACCTACACGATTAGAGCCACGGACAACGAGGGTCAGCCGGTGCGTGCCGAGCTGAGTGTCGGAGTCGTGGACGAGGGAATCTATGCCATCCGCGAGGATGACGATGGACCTTTGCCCTTCTACTACCAGCCCCGCTGGTCCTCGGTCTCCACCTCCTACTCCTTCCCCGAGGTTTATCTTGATGGAGAAGACAAGGCCCCCAAGAACCTGCAGATTCGAAAGACTTTTGTAGACACAGCCTACTGGGCTCCGACTGTTCTGACTGACTCGGATGGAACGGCCAAGGTCACGGTCAAGATGCCAGACAACCTGACCGAGTGGCGAACCACCGTAACGGCTCTGACTTCTGACAGCAAGTTTGGCCAAGCCAAAATGGGGTTGATCAGCAAGAAGGACCTCATGGTTCGGCTGAGCACCCCTGCCTTTATGGTGCAGGAAGACGAGCAGAAGCTCGGGGCTGTGATCAGCAACACCACTGGCCAGGAACAGAAGGTCCAGGTGAAGCTGGAAGCCGCCGGGCTCAGCTTCACGGGCGATGCTCAGAAGGAATACTCAATCCCCGCAAACGGCAGCCAGAGAGTCGATTGGACTCTGAAGGCTTCTGAACTCGGAACCGGCACTCTGACCGTCAAGGCTTGGGCTTCAAGCAGTCTCAGTGATGGTCTTGAGCTTAAGGTTCCTGTTCGGGCCAAGGGTGTAAGGACGGTCAATTCTGAGTCTGGCGAGGTGGCAGGCACCTGGGATAAATCTCTCAGCCTCGAACCTCAGGGAGTCGAAGCAAGCCTTAGGGTCCGGGTTGATCCTCATCCTTTCTCTGTCATCGCGGCTTCCCTGCCTGGCATGGTCGACTTTCCTTATGGGTGTGTCGAACAGACCCTCTCGCGCTTTGTCCCGGCTCTTGCTGTGCAAAACGCCATGGCTTTGGATGGCTTGATCTCGGAGGAAACGAGACTGAAGATTCCTAAAGTCACGGCAGAAAGCATGAAGAGGCTGAAGAAAATGCAGCACTCCGACGGCGGCTGGGGATGGTGGGAATACGACAAGACTTCCACTCTCATGACAGCGGCTGTTCTCGAAGGCCTTTATAGAGCTAGAGAAAACGGTGCCGCCATCGACGCTTCTATGCTCGAAAAGGGCCTCAACTGGTCGCGAGAAAGGCTCAAGGGTCCAGCCGCTCTGGCCTTTGATGAGAACACCACCTATCTTGCCTACGCTGTCATGCTCTTCGGACCAGATGAGGCGGCTCGTCTGAAGCACGACGAAGCGTCCGGCAAGGCGATGAACAAAGAGAAGGTCAAGCTCTACTCAAACGAGGAAGTTGAATGGCCTGTCGATGACATCGCGAGAATGGCAATTGCTGAGCAGATGCTTTCTGAAAGAACGGGAGACCCTGGCCGAAGCGACAAGGCAAAAACCCTGCTTCGCATGGCTATCGACCGTGTTCAGAAGGGCAGCAACGGTTGGGGAGAAATCTTCTGGGGCGAAACCAAGGGCAGACTGCTTATGGCCATCGCTGCTGTCGAGCCAGACATGGAATCTGCTCCTGAGTACATGAGGCTGATTCTTATGGACCGCCAGGCCTTTGCCTGGGGCGGCACCAGAGAAACCGCTCTCATCGTTCTTGGCGCCCTGGATCTGATCAAAGAGAGGGGACTCACCTCGCTCAACGGCTCTGTGTCAGTCAAGGTCAACGGAGAAGAGGTTGGCACAATGGCCATCACTCCTGAGAATCTAAAGCCCTTCGACATCACTATTCCTGAATCCAAGCTCAAGCAGGGCGGAAACAGTGTCAGCGTCGTGGCCGAGGGGCTCACCCCTTACGCCCAGGCTGTCATGGTTCAGACCTTGACTGATGACACCTTGGCAGCCAAGGACGGCGAGGGCCTCTCAATCGAGCGAGCCTACTACCGCATGACGGCCAAGACTCTGGAAAATGGCACGGTCGTCCGTGAGCAGGAGACCACTCCTCGCACTTCCTTCAAGTCAGGAGAAATCTTCAGGAGCAAGCTGACTCTCAAGTCGGACAAGGTTCTGAACTATCTGCTGATCGAAGATCCGATCGCCAGCCACACCAACATCGTGGACTCAGAAGATCCTTACAGCTTCGGCGATTGGAGCTTCTGGTGGGATAGATCCAGCTACTACTCGGACAAGGGTGTCTTCTTCAAAAGAAGCCTCGATGCTGGAGTTCATTCCTTCAGTTATTCGATGAGGGCGGAATCTCCCGGCAAGAGCACATCTCTGCCGGCCATGGTCACCCTCTTCTACCAGCCTAAGGTGACAGCAAGGTCATCGGGAATCACCCTGGAGGTGACCCCATAACCAAGGCCTTTGCTGTATTGGGTCTTGCCGGATTGGGAGTCGGAGCCTTGGCAGCCGCCTTGGCTCTGACCCCGGGCCCAAAGGTTCTGGGGCAGGCCGAAACTCTGCTGGAAGCCAGGTCTCCCAACCAGAAGCATAATGCCAAGCTGGCCTGCGAAGCTATCGACGGCAAGGTCATCAAGCCGGGCGAGGTCTTCTCCTTCAACAAAACAGTGGGTTCCTGGTCTCGTGATAAAGGCTATCGTCGGGCTCCTGTCAGCTTCAATGGTTCGCTGATTGATGCCTGGGGAGGAGGGGTCTGCCAGACCTCGACGACCTTTTACAACGCCGCTCTTTATGCAGGAATGGAGCTGGTCGAACGGCACGCGCACCATTTTTGCCCCATCTACGCCTCCCCTGGCCGCGATGCCGCTGTTGCCTATCCCAACATCGATCTGCAAATGAGAAATGCTTCCGAGCATCCCATTGAGGTTTCGGCGAAGGTTGAAGGCAGTCGGCTAAAGATCACGCTCGTTGGTCGGGCGGCCAAGCCTGCCATCACGATCCAAACAAGAATCATTGATCAGCAGAGCCCCATGCTTCTTAACCAGGGCTCAGGCGATTCTCCTTGGCTTCGCTCTCCAGGCAAGCCAGGCTACGAGGTGGAGACATATCGGATTACTCCTGAGGGAAAGGTGAGGCTGTCCAGGGATCGATACCCCGTGATGCATCGAGTGGTTCAGTGGAGCAATGGGAGTTAGTTAGGAGGTTCTCAGAAGTTTGCTTCATCCTCCCTCATTCATCTCCATCAGCCCTTCCCTGAACATATCACTCTCAAAACCGTAAACTAGAAGAAGTGCTTCCGCTTCTTTTAGCTTCTTCCATCCCACCAAGCATCGAGATTGACTATCTCGAGTTTGCCGGCCTTCAGATCAAAGCCAACGGCATCCCTTTGGTACAAGGATCTGCCTTCCAGTATTACGAAACGGGCTGGAAGAGAGGAATCTACTCAAGCAACTGGCGGCCCAAAACGATTGAGCGCCTTTCCAACTCCCGAATCAGGGTTCGATTCCAGGGGGACGACGGACAGGTTACAGGAACCCTGCTCTTCGAAAAAAACGCCCGAGGTGTCAAAGGAACTTACGAGTACCGCTGGAGAGGCACCAAAGCGGTCAAGCTCGAAAGCTCCTTCGGACTCCTTTGGGGACCAGCCTTTGAAAAGGGTTCCTTAAGAATCGATGACGTCGACGGCCTGAAAATGGATGCTCCCTTCCCTGCCGCATCGACTGTTGAAGAAAGAAAATTTGGCGCCCCAGGCTCGAAGTTCGAGTTCGAAAACTCCTTTGCCAAGGTGAGAGTTGATGTTCAGCCCAAAGGGGCAATCATTTTTGATGCCCGCAACTACAGTCAAGACTGGGCGAGAAACAGAGAGCTTTTCTGGCTGGGCAAGATCGACCAGACCATCAAACCGCAGGAGACTCTGCGCTACGAAGTCAACTGGGATATCGATGTTAAGCCCTTAGCGGCGGCTGAAAATCTCACCAAAACCGCGACTTTAGAAGGGCAGCCGCTTGGGCAAGCCCTGCGCCCCGCAGCTAAACCAATACCCCTCATCCCTCAGCCCAAGGAAATCCTCACCCGAGATGCAGAAGGCGCGTACATGGATGGCCGGCTGGCGTACGGATTGGCAGAAAAGCACCTCTACCTCAAGGAAGAGTTCGAAGCATCGCTTTGGAGAAGATGGGACAAGGATTCCATCATTCCCTCTGGCTCAGAAACCACTATTGAGGGCCGAGTCGCCAACCTAAACCTTCCCGAAGAAGGCTATAGAATCACAGCCTCCCCTGGCAGAATTATCCTCACAGGCCAATCTGAAGCTGGCCTTCGAATGGCTTTCCGGAGTCTGCCCTGGCTGGTGAGGGCAAGAAGAGAAAGGCTGGAGGTTCCGAGTCTGGAAATCAAGGACTGGCCCTCACTTCAGTGGCGCGGCCTGCATATGTTCGTCGGCCCGACCGCCCTCGACTTCCACACAAAGTTCATGGACCGTGTCTTCGGACCGGTGAAGATCAACAAGGCGGTGATTCAGTGCGAAAGAACCAACTGGGTTACCCTGCCTGGAACAGAAGTGGCCATCACCATGAAGCGGGAGGACCTGAAGGAACTCTTTGCCCGCTACCGAGCCAAGTCGATTGAGCCAATTCCTCTAATTCAAAGCCTTGGCCACACCTATTGGGTTTTTGCCAACGGAAAGAACCTAGATATCGCCGTCAACCCAGATATTCCCTTCACACTCGACCCAAGAAAAGATAAGACTCGCAAGGTTCTGACTGATCTCTGGCAGGAGGCAGTCACTCTGCTTCAGCCAAAGACTCTCCACTTTGGATTGGATGAAATCGATATGAGGGGGATTCCAGAGGACCCCAGCTTCTCGACTCGGCTTTGGAAGCTTCATGTGCCCTGGCTGCAGGATCTGGCCAAGAAGCACCGTGCCGAACCCATGATGTGGGGCGACATCATGCTGGCTCCGGGCGAAGCACCTGATGCCACCCACGCCAAGACGGTCGAGATCGCCAAGGACCGCCGGTCAGTCGTTAGAAAAGGCGCTTGGATCGCTGACTGGCACTATAAGGATGACCCTAAGCCCGAATCGTACAACTCTCTCGCCTTGTTCAAGAGCTTAGGATTCAAGCCCTTGGCGGCAACGTGGTTCGAGCCCAACAACATCTATGGCTTTACCCACGCGGCTATTCGGGCTGGAACACCAGGGGTTCTCCAGACCACCTGGGCAGGCTACGAAAGCAGCGAGGCCAACATGGTTCGTGCCTTCGAGCAGTTCTCTGCCTACCTTCTTGCAGCCGATTACTCTTGGTCAGGTCGAAAGGAACTGCCAGACAAGCTTCCTTATGATCCGGGTGACGTTCTGACACGTCTCTACTTCGCTCCACCCGAGCCAGTTCGGTCACAGAACGGCAGCAGCCTGACTCCGGTTGACACCAGAGCGACACAGGGTCTGCTTATCGGCCCTGTGGCCTTCCGCCTGCTTTCGACTCCAGCAAGGCTGAGGACCCCCGTCAGCCCCGAGGGGGTCGAAGCTCCGACAGAACTGGTCTATCGGCTCAACTCAACCGCTAAGGAGCTTTCTTTGGCAGTAGACGCCCAAGCGTGGGTAGCCGACAACGAGCCTCTGGCTGAAATTCTGGTCAAGTTTGATGACGGTGGCGAGCTTCGATCTACCATCGCCTATGGTCAGCACGCCAGAGCCCCGCGAGACCCAAGGGCCACTCTGCTGGCACCAAGAAACCAAGGCATCAGCGCCTTTCGGCTTGACCTCACAGAAGGCAAAAACCAGGCGAGAAGAGTAACAGAAATTACACTCCGTCGCCTTTCACCTGCTGGTGGCCTGAGGGTTCATGGCTATACTCTTATTGCCCCTGCAGAGCGGCCGAGGTGATGTCCAGATGAAAGAGATTGAAGCCCTGATTCAGAAGGCGATTGACGAGAAAAAGACTCCTGGTGCCGCCTGGGCAATCGGCCGTGGCGAAAAGTTCGTGACGGGGAGTCTTGGCCGATTCACCTACACTGATGAGAGCGAAAAGGTGACCGACCAGACTCTTTACGATCTTGCCAGCCTCACCAAAGTCATCTGCACGACAAGCTGCGCCCTGCTGCTTAATCAGCGCGGACTGCTTGATTTAGAGGCTCATGCCAATTCGTATCTGGCCAAGTTTAAGCACGATAGCGTTACGGTTCGTGACTTGCTGTTGCATCGGTCTGGCCTGCCCGCCTACTTCAACTTTCAAAGCAAGAGCACCTCACCTTTAGAGTCTGAAGAAGCTTTCTGGCAGATCGGACTGAGAACGGCCATTCCCCCAAAAACCGAATACTCCTGCCTTGGCTTCATGACAATGCAGAGGATCATTGAATCCATTGCCAGCAAGTCCCTGGATGACTTTGCCTCTAAGGAAGTCTTTGCGCCTCTGGGCATGAAAAACACGCTCTACACTCCAGGATTGGAGGAACGAGGAAAATGTGCTCCTACCGAGGTCATTGCTGACTGGCGGAGAAAGCTTGAAGATTCTTGGGGCTTTGTTCGTACTCGGGAGGACTTCATTCAAGGCAGCGTCCACGACCCCGCCGCCTTTATGAGAGGAGGAGTCAGCGGCAATGCCGGCCTTTTCTCCAACGTCTCCGACCTTGCTCGATGGGCCCGTGAATTCGCCTTGGGCGGAAGCAAACTGTTCGACTCAGCAAAAGTGACCGAATGGACAAAGCGCGCGGGAGAAGCCTCCACCCGCGCTCTTGGCTTTGACACCAAGTCGCCGGAAGGGTCATCGGCTGGACGACGCTTTCATCAGACAAGTTTTGGCCACACGGGCTACACAGGAACCACCGTCTGGATCGACCCCGCGAGCAGGATCTATGCGGTTCTCTTGACTAATCGTGTTCATCCTGACGACAAAGCTTCCTTGGTGGGGGTTCGACCAGCTTTTCATGATTTAGCCTGGGAGTTTGCTCAGAGTCTGTAGTTTCCAGTTCTTTGCCTGTATGCTGCCGCTCACGACCTTGCCTCCTTCCTCGTCAAGGTCGTGGCACCTCTGTAGTTTCTCTAAAACGAATGTGTGATGTGGCCTGGTTTAGCTTTGCTAAGCCAGGAATGCCTTCTCTCATGTAAGCGGTCCTGACTTCCGAGTGGTGGGGTGCCCTGCCCCGATTAGCTCTGCTGTCGGGCGGGAACAGCCAAGTAACATAGATTCTCCCCAGCCTTCAGTTCGTTACCTCTTTGCCAGAACCAAGGCATGATTGCTTTTCCTCTTTAAGTGGTCTTGTCCCAAGCACTCATTCCTGCTCTGCCGCTCATTCTTCGCGGACAGAACAGGCCACCCCGTTGTGTTGAGTCATTGATAGAGTCTGATTCAAGACTTGCCATTCACGACCTTGACTCCTTTCTCGTCAAGGTCGTGGCACCCAAAAGCTTTCGTGTGATGAGAGGTCAGGGGTGGAATCAACCTAATCAGAAAGCTGGAAGGCCATAGCAGCAGCCCCGAGCAGACCGGCGTCATCTCCAGCCTCAGCTGGGCAGATGCGGCAGTCCTCAAACAAGGTGGGAATAGCCACATAGCGGGCCTCATTGATCGCAGGCTCAAGGATCCATTTGCCCGCCTTAGCCACCTGACCACCCACAGCAAAAACGTCCGGCGCGAAGACGTTAATCATGCTTCCGATCCCAGATCCCAGGGCCTCGCCGACTTCCCTCAAAATGTCCTGAGCCTGAAAGTCTCCTTCATCGGCAGCTTCGGCAATGATTTTCGGAGTCACCAAGCTGACGTCTCCACCTACTTTTTCCCAGATCAGCGAATCGGCCCGGCGAGCGTAGCGGTGCTGAGCGCGGCGGACAATTGAGTCGCGCTGGCAATAGGCTTCAATGGCCCCATAGCTGCCAGCATTGCAGTCCAGGCCGCCTCTTTGAATCAATGTATGGCCAAGCTCTGCCCCTCCTTTGTTGCCCCCCAAGAGGAGCAGGGGGCCGGTGGCATGGCCCATAACACTCTGAGGGCCAAAAACGACTCCTCCCCCAATTCCTGTGCCAAGGGTGATGAGACAGAGACAATGAGCCTTGCCCTCCCCGCTGCCATACATGTATTCGCCCAGGGCGGCACAGTTGGCGTCGTTGCCCATGAGGATAGTGAGGCCGAGAGCCTTCTCCAAAGGAGCCTTGATCTGCACATCACGCCAGGCATGAAAAACTCCGTTGATTTCCTCACCAAGATTTGGCGACCAGCGGACCAATCCAACCTTATGGTCAACATGGCCAGGAATCGCCAGTCCGACAAATGATGCTGGCCCTTCGGCGGTTTTTACTGCCTCGCGAACGGCAGAAACGACGGCGTCTAGAATCGCCTGAGTGCCATCCTGAGCGTTGGAAGGCTGTTCAACCCTCTCCCCAGCAGAGGTTCCATCTTCCCAGATCGCCTGTGCCCGGACGTTGGTCCCTCCAAGATCCACACCAATCACACACTCTCTGGCGTTCATTTCGGTCATTATGAGGTGTTAAAGGTCCTGGCCGTTTGGGGCCCTGGGAGTACCAGGCACCCGAACGAGCATTACGGACGTAGCACTGAGGAAGGCGTGGTCAAGGAAGATCAGAGTCGCCTCTTATTTTTTGGGATTCAGGGTGTAACAACAAGGTGAAGGCAGCAGACGTACAGAGGCTCGCAGGAGCTATTCAGGCTGAAATCGGCCGAGTCATCATGGGCAAACCAGAGACTGTCGAACAGGCAGTTCTGACCATGCTTTGTGGAGGCCATCTTCTCATCGAAGACGTTCCGGGTGTTGGCAAGACAACTTTGGCCAAGGCTTTGGCCAAGTCAATCGGCGGCGAGTTTAGACGAATTCAGTTCACTCCGGACCTCCTCCCGACCGACATTACAGGAACTTCGATCTTTCTGCAGAATTCGGGCGAGTTTGAGTTCAGGCCGGGACCACTTTTTGCCAACGTGGTTCTCGTTGATGAAGTCAACCGCGCCACGCCAAAAACTCAGTCGGCTTTGCTTGAAGCCATGGAAGAAAGGCAGGTGTCCAGCGACGGCACTACCCGTATGCTGCCCAACCCCTTCTTTGTTTTGGCGACTCAGAACAACATCGAAATGACTGGCACCTATCCCCTGCCAGAAGCTCAGCTAGACAGATTCTTTGCTCGAGTTGCTTTGGGTTACCCCAGCAGACAGGCTGAATCGGCCGTGC
Source organism: Synechococcus sp. UW140 (assembly GCA_943369295.1). Lineage (GTDB taxonomy): Bacteria > Armatimonadota > Fimbriimonadia > Fimbriimonadales > Fimbriimonadaceae > JAKRSE01. The sequence continues at coordinate 712,870 of CALRMU020000003.1, forward strand.
TGAAGGGCCAGCAGCAGGTCCACCCCATCGATTCGATCAAGTCGGTTATCACTCTGGAAGAACTCGTTGCTGCTCAGCAGGCCATCCGAGAAGTGCACGTCAACGATGCGATCCGTGACTACGTGGTCGATATCGTCAGAGCCACCAGAGAAGAGAGCCAGTTGATTCTTGGCAGCTCGCCCCGAGGTTCGGTCTACTTGATCCATGCAGCCCAGGCCAAAGCGGCCATGCAGGGAATCGACTATGTGCGCCCAGATGACGTTAAGGAGTGCGCTCCTACAGTTCTCGGCCACAGAATCATTCTTCGTGGTGAAGTCCGCGCCCGAGGAACAACAGGACCAGACATCATCCGCCAGATCATGGAAGCGGTGCCGACCCCCGTGCCCGTTCACTAGCAGCCAAAGGAAAGATAGAGAATGACCCGTTCAGCAGCTTCCAGGCCCTCGGCCCAGGCAGCCGAGCTGATGAGGAATCAGCAGGGACTTAATCGTTATGCGGCAATTGCCCTGACGATGGCCTCCTTCTTTCTCATCATCATGGCGATCTTGGTGAATTCGCCGCCATTGTTCTACATGGCGACTGCCATTGTCGCGACCCTTCTTGGGTCGCGGCTTCAGGCCAATTTGGCAGTCAGAGGACTGAGATTCGAACGCACCATGACTCCAGCCGTCCGGGCTGGAGAAACAGTAACGATCCACATCACTGTCTGGAGTGAAAAAAAGCTCAAGCGGCCGCTCTTGACGGTTCTTGACCATGTCCCCAAGAGAATCCGGATGACTGGCGAGACCCCCTCGGTCCCCATTGCACCAAGCTTCGATCAGCCAATTCAAACCAAGTACAGCTTTAAGCCAACTCGTCGCGGGCGCTACAAGTGGTCTCAGCTGACAGTAATTGGAACAGATGCTCTCGGACTTGTCAGCCAGGCGAGGCAGTACGTTGTGGAACCCGCCGAGCTGACCGTTTACCCCTCACCCCTGCCAGTCAACATCCCCTTTCCTCCCGGTGGAGGCTGGGGCCAAAGCGAGCTTGAATCTGGACGCGCCACAGGCAGCGGTTTGGAGACAAGGGGAATCCGACAGTACGTGCCCGGAGATGCCATCAGGACGATTCATTGGCCAAGCACTGCCCGCAGCGGCAAGCCTATGGTCAAAGAGTTTGAATCGGGCACTGGTTTGAGTCTCAAGATGGTTCTGCAGAGAACACAGGGAACAGACTATGGCGACGACGAAACGAGCACGTTTGAAGCCATGTGCAGTCATGCCCTCTTTCTCTGCTCCGGCTACGCTAAGAAGGGCGCCAGAGTGCTTCTGCCTCAAATGGAGCAGGCTGAATCATCTAACAGTCACCCCGAAGCTCGCGAAAGAGAACTTCGAGAAGCCTTGACCGACATTCAGCCCACGAGCCAGGAGTCGATTTCATCCGAAATCGCGCGCCTCAAAGGAACTTTGAATCCAGGCGAATCTCTGATGATCTGCCTGTCTGTTCAGGATCCTGCCCTGCCCCAGATTCTTATGGGCTTCAGCGATGTGACGAAAGCATGCCTTCTCTACAACCCTTCTGACTATCAGAAGTCGCAGGAAGCGAATGCTGCAAAATCCGCCGCTGATCCCCGCTACATTGCCGAACTAGAACGAGCGGGATGCATGACCTTTGTTATGCCTCGCGCTGAGGTGATTGCATGAGATTTCTCTCTTGGATCACAGACATTCAGTCTGAAAAATCACTCGTCGATCATGCCCTTGTCATGGTCGCCAGCGGCAGCGCCCTCTTTGCCATCGGCATGTCGCTCAACAAGCCAATTCTTGCCTGGACCTTGACACTTCTTGTCATCGTCGCTGGCAGCCTCGGCTATGGCCTTTCCAAACTGGTAAAGGGCACCTTTCTGCAGAACTGGGATGCCGGGATCTGGACCTTCTTTGGCCTCTTCTCGGTCTTCTTTACTCTGCCGCTTAACCGAATTCTGCCCGAAGAAGGCTTTCCTTTCGGCCTCCTGGCTGGCTCATTCCTTTCCTGGATGATCATTCTGGGAAGCGTAGCGGCTTGGAAAGACAGGACCCTTCTCTTTGTCAGCCTGCCCTGCATCGCCATTTTTGGCTTGGTGGGCACCTTCGACACCTACCCCACAGGCATCTGGCTCTTCTTTGTCTTCCTGATCTGCATGGGCGTGCTTTACGCACGAGTCCATCAGAGAACAATGGTGCAGACGGCCAAGCTGGCCGGTGAAGAAGATCCATCACTCCTGCGCCGTGGCGCCTGGAAGTGGATGGCTGGCCCCGAATGGGCGGTCGCTTCTGGTGTTTCGATCGTCGTCCTTTCTCTTATTGGAGCCCCGGTTGTCCGCAACTCGGTACAGGGTGTCAGCGAAGGCATCCGCGTTCGGGTAGCTCAGCCGCCACCTCGATCTGAGAACAGGGACAATCGAAGAAGCCAAACTATGGGAACAGAATCTAGGATCGGTCAAGGACCAAACAATCCTAGTGAGGTTCCGGTTTTCAAGCTCTCTGGCGATGCCGCTGGCCTCCTCAGGGTTCAGTCCTTCCCCCTTTACACTGGTGAGGGTTGGTCCAGCCAGTCAGTCAGCCGGGTGCCTGCTGGCAGCCCCCTCCTTAGTCAGGTCAGCCTCTCAGATGATCTTGAAACAGGCCCCAATGGAGGCAAAAAGCCGTGGCTGAACGGAACTCCGCCAGGCGAGCCAATTTCTGACCCCGAGTTGGTTGAAATCAAGGTTTCACCCCTTTCCATCCTTTCGACTGTCTTCCCCAGCCCCGGTCCAATTGTCGAAATGACTCCGCCACAACGGGATGTGATGTTCTTGGCAAATGGCTTCACCCTGATGGCATCTCCCTTGTCTATGGGTTCGTCATATCACTATTGGGCCGCCGTCCCCAGCAGCAGACCAAGCCGTGAAGCCTCGGCCGCCATCTTTCCTGACCTAGAAAACCAGTATCTCTCGGCCGGAGCTTCTTCGCGTGAAATTCGAAGTCTTGCTTTCGATATCACAAAGGGTCTGGAAAGCGATATTGAAAAAGCTGAAGCGATCGAAAAGTGGGTGAGCCAGAGGGCCAAGTACAATCTCAACGCTAAGGCAACGCCCCCTAACACCGATCCGGTTCAGCACTTTCTCTTTGAATCCAGAGAAGGCTACTGCGACCTCTTTGCCTCCTCCTTTGTCCTCTTGGCCAGAGAAGCTGGCCTCCCTGCCCGCTACATGACGGGCTGGCTGGTCAGCGACATTCTGCCGGACGACCAGGGCTGGAAGACTGTACGGGAGAGAGATTATCACGCCTGGGGCGAAATCTACTTTGAGGGCTACGGATGGGTTTCTTTTGACCCCACCCAGGGTGCTGAGGAAGTCCCCGGGGGCGGAATCGGAAGTTCGCGAACCCGAAATGAACCCATCTGGGAGAATCCCTTCTTCTTCCCGGTCTTGATCACTCTTGTTCTGGGAGCGGCAACCTTCCCGATCTTCAAGGCGATCATCAATCGACTGAAGAGAACGTTGGATCCCGCTGAGCGAAGCAGACAGCAGCTGCTGGGCACCTTTGCCGCCTTCCATCTCGCCATTGAAAGGGCGCTTGGGCATCCAAAGAGATTCTCTCAGACGATTAGAGAATACACAGAGCTGAACAGCAGCGGACTTGGCCCCAAGTATGAGCCCGCGATGCAGATCGTGGAAAAGCTGGAGGGAGCCATGTTCTCACCGAGGCCACTCGACCCTCCTGGAGTCACAGCTCTTCAAAAAGAAGTCCAGGCCTTTCAGAAAGATCTGGCAGATTGGGTCAAAATGTCGAAGCGGTCGGGCGCCGCTCCTCGATGAAGTTTGATCTGCAAAAAGCTGTCAGCCAAAGGGTGGTTCTTCTGCAGTCCGCAGAAGGACCACTCGTGGCGCAGGGACTTCAGCATCTTTTAGCGGCCCATACCCCGCCAGATGAGCCCCTTGAGCACGAACTCTTTGTCGGTGACGCCTCGACCCCCGGAGATTGGGTTGGCGCTGCAGGAGTTGTTCCCTTTCTAACAGACTCACGCGTTGTGGTAGTGCGGGGCCTCGGCCGATGCAATCCCTCGAAAGTTTGGGATGTCAAGATTACAAAGGGCCACCCCTTTGTGGCAAGCCTTTCTTCTCTTCCTGAAACCGCCCGCCTCATTCTGGTCGGGGATGAAGAAGGGGGCAATCAAGAGAAGAGACAGGCGGCTCAGGACCAGATTGAGAAGTGGAGCCGGCTGGTCGGCCATGCCGGCGGCATGGTCGCCAAGCTCGACCTATCTGCTGAGGAGTCGATTGAAGCCCTTACGGCAAGGGCCGCTGCTTCAGGCAAAAAGCTTTCTAAAGATTTAGCCACAAAGCTCACCCAGATGCTTGGGGGGCAGACGGGCCTTGCCTTGGCCGAGGTTGACAAGCTGGTTCTCTACATCGGAGCCGATAAGGCGATCAGCGAAGCCGCGATTGATGCCTTGGTGATCCCTGAGTTGGACTACAACATCTTCCAGCTCGCCGACGGAGTGTTTAGAGGCGACACACGATTTGCCATGCGTCAGCTGCAGCTCTTGAACACGTGGATTCCTGACATGTCGGGCGAGGCTATGAGCCGTGTTCTGCCTATGCTGCATCGACACCTAAGGTTCGCCTGGCAGGCTCGAATCTGTGTCGAAGCTAAGTGTCAGCCAGGAACAGCACCAGAATCGGTGAAGGCTATGTTTCCCGACAAGCCGATCTTGGCCTCGGAGAAAGATTGGATTCAGAAGAAGCACCTAGACGCAGCCAGGGGCCTGACCCTCAAACAGCTTTCGGCCTGCTTAAACGAGCTTTCAAAAGCTGACCAAAAGCTAAAAGGAATCCTTCCCTACTTTTCTCCGGAAGAGACGATTGAAGTCTTGGTCCTAACCATGGCCGAGATCTGTCGTGATTCTAAAAGGCAGAGGGTTTAGAGAGGTTTTTGCCTCCTTCTTGCCCCCATCAAAGATCATTGACATTACTCAAGATTTACGAAGTCCCAGGCAAACTTGTGAATCTTTACTAACTTGTGCATTTAACGTGCGAGGTCGGTAATACTTGGCAAGATGGTTATCCCAACTGAGGGCCAGGCTTTCACCCTGAGCGCTCCCGTGGGTGGTTTCGTGGCCGTGAACTTCATCACGTGCGACGAAGACTACCGCGAGAGGTTCGAGACCCTGTTCCAGACCCGCGCCCACGCAATCGACACTCTGCCCGGCTTTCTTGGCATGAACGTGCTGAAGCCTAACGAGGAAGGCGAGTACCTTGTGATCAGCCATTGGACAAGCGAAGAAGACTTTAAAGGCTGGATGAAGTCACCCGCGTTCCTTGAAGGCCACAAGCGCGGCTTTGAGGATGTGAGGAAGGCTAAAGAAGAAGGCCGCAAGCCTCCGATGGAATCAACCTTCAAGACCTACACGGTTCTTACACAGTGACAATCATTGCAGCTTAGCCGGACGCTGCATCCTCCGGCTAAGCTGAGCCCCTCCCTTTCTAGGGCTCGAATCCGCCCCTTTGCGGTAAGGATTCGTTTCATCGTATGATTGGGCAATGTTGGCCGCCGCAGTCCTCACTGCCTTCGCTCAAGACCCCTTTTCAAGGGTCATTACAACGAGCGTAAAGCTGAATCCTGGCTCAGTCATTGCTCCAAGCCAGAAAGAAGACGGCACAGACGCGGCCCTGGTTATTCGAGGCAATGGAATAACAGTCGATTTCAGCGGCTTCGTCCTGAGAGGATCTTCTCCAGAAACCCAGCCAAACCTAAGAGCCGGCACCGGAATTCGGGTTGAAGGGACGAACATTACCCTCAAGAACCTCAAGGTACATGGCTACAAAGTCGGCCTCATGGCCACTGGAGTCAAGGGCCTGAAGCTAATTGACTCAGACTTTTCCTATAACTGGAAGCAGAAGCTGGCCTCAACCCTTGATAAAGAAGACACCAGCGACTGGATGTCTTATCACCGCAACGAAAAAGACGAGTGGCTAAGGTACGGAGCAGGCGTCTACCTTCGAGACTGCGACGAAGCCCTGATCAGGGGCGTTACGATCAAGGGAGGCCAAAACGGCCTGATGATCACAGAAACCGACCGAGCTGAGATTGTCGGCAACGACTTCAGCTTCCTCTCTTCGGTTGGCTTGGGAATGTACCAATCAAGCCACAACCTGATTCAGCAGAACAAGATTGACTGGTGTGTAAGGGGCTACAGCCACGGGGTTTACAACCGTGGTCAGGATTCCACCGGAATTCTGATTTATGAGCAAAGCAGCAAGAACGTTTTTGCCTACAACTCTGTAACTCACGGCGGCGACGGGTTCTTTCTGTGGGCCGGCCAGACGACAATGGACACGGGTCAGGGAGGCTGCAACGACAACCTTCTGATCGGCAACGACTTTAGCCACGCCCCCACCAACGGAATTGAGGCCACCTTTAGCCGCAACGCCTTTGTCAACAACTTGATGCTTGAGTGCTGGCACGGAGCTTGGCTTGGCTATTCTTACGAAAGCCTGGTGCTTGGCAACACTTTTGGCCTGAACGGAGAAGCTATTGCCTGGGAGCACGGCCTGAACAACATCATCAAGGGCAACACCTTTAGGCGTGACACCAGCGGAATTGTTCTTTGGCGGAAGAAATCCGAAGATCCGAACTGGGGCTACCCCAAGTACAAGGACACTTCGAGCCGCAACAACCTTATCGAGAGCAACCGATTCTTCGGAATTCCCCAGACAGTTTTGAATCTGCGCAACACCAAAGGGGTAACGGCAAAGGGCAACCACTTTGAAGCCAACGCTCGATTATTGACTGCAGACGCGGATGCCGAGGCTGTAAGGTGGGAGAAGAATCGAGTTTTAACGACGACCGAAGCGTGGCAGAAAGAAGCGAACACAGTCGGTGGCGGTGCGGCTGCTGTCATCAGCACGCTTTACCAAACTCCTCCCGCCTTAATGCAGAGCAGCGGCAACGTGATTCTTGGCCTAGACCCAAGGCGCGAGGACTATCTGGCCAGGTTTAGAACCAACTGGAATCCAAAAGATTCTATGAAGTTCCAGAAGGAAGCGACGAGCCTCTACAAGGGTGACCTCCCCGCTATTCCAGCTTGGAGAAACGACCTTCCAAATCCATTCCTGAAGCAGGGCGAAACTCGCGGCCGCCGCTGGATTCTGGTGGATGAGTGGGGCCCCTACGACTTCCAGTCTCCAAAACTGTGGGCCCGAGGACAGAAAGCCGGTCCTGGCGGCACCGAAGTGACCTTTGAGATTCTTGGCCCGGCTGGCACCTGGACGGCCAACCCCATGTCAGGGGTGATCCTTAGCCAGACCAGCGGACAGGTTCCGGGCAGCGTCATTGCCACCTTCCCCCCTGGCGTCAACCTGCAGGAAGTGGATTTGACTTACAGAGGCAGTCGCCCCACTACCGACGTGAGAGGAATTGTCTACCCGGCTGGCACTGACCTAAGGCTTAAATGGAGCAAGTTCCAAATCTCTATCGATTGGAGTATTAAGTGGTTTAACTACGACCTGGCCAAGGAAGATCCTCGCACCAACTACAAGGGATGGATCGCCCGGGCCTCTGGTGCAGCCGCTCCCCTACAGACAACTGAGATCAACTACGGCTGGAGTGGTTCCCCGGCCAAAACAATCGGCAATGACAACTTTGGCACTCTGGCCGAAGGCATCTTTGAAATCAAACCCGGCCGCTACACACTAAATGTCACCAGTGACGACGGAGTGAGGGTATGGGTCGATGGCAAAAAAGTGATTGAGAACTGGACTTACCACGGTCCGACTTTGGACACCGCTGTTCTTGACCTCGGTGGAAAGCACACCATCAAGCTCGAACACTTTGAGCTTAACGGCTATTCTGCCCTTAAGGTCGCGCTGGAACCCCTCGCCCGATAGGGCGGGGGGTTCCCCCTTTCTAGCGTAGAATAGGGTTATGGAAACGGCGGAACTGATCGTCCGTGACCCGAACATCAGGTTCGGAAAGCCGACTGTAGCCGGAACTCGGATCACAGTTGTTGACGTGCTTGGCTGGTTAGCAGCTGGTGAGACCATAGAGGATCTTCTTGAGGAGTATCCCCGGCTGACGAGGGAAGGCATCCTGGCTTGCCTTGCCTATAGCAGAACCGATTAGCATCAAGACCTGGAAAGCTGGTTCGAAGCAAGCTAAGCCAGACCTGATAGTCTGAAAAAACAAAATCGCCCTCTACCCGAAGGCAGAAGGCGATTAAACTTTCGAGGAGAATCCCTCTTACTTCTTGGCCTGACCAGCGTAGCGTCGCATAAACTTCTCGACGCGGCCAGCGGAGTCAACGATCTTCTTCTGACCCGTGTAGAAGGGGTGAGTGAAGGCGCTGATTTCGAGATTGACAACGTAATGCTCAACGCCATCAACAACTCGAGTGTTGTTCGACTTGCTTGTGGAAATACCGGTCCACTCGTGCTCGCCATCAACGAACAAAATAGGATAATTGACCGGGTGGATGCCTTCCTTCATGGTGTCTGCCTTGCAGGGATGGAGATTGCTGACCACCATCCGTTAAGCTGCGAAATCGAATGATGGCAGGGGGGAGGGCCCTGTATCAACGGCGCAGGGCCCTCTGGTCCTCAGGTTAGGGACTATTCGCAGATCTGAGCGCTGTAGAGTTTCCCCGATCAAAAAGCGGTTTTCGACCGAGCCGCAGGCGAAGGGTAGAAAACCGCCAACCGAGAATCAAGTCCCCCTCCGCTTTCGGCTCGACCGAAAGAAGGAGGGGGATTGAGGGGGTGGTTTCTCTTCTGCCAGATTAGATCTGAAGGAAGATCAGTCAACCACAACGACTTCGACGGCAGGCACCAGGCCGATTTCTGCACCAAGCTGAAGAAGCAGCCTAATCGCCTTGATTCCTTCCTCACCCATGTCCCTGGTGCGCTCGTTGACGTACATGCCAACAAACTCGTCGCTTGTCGCTCTATCCATTCCCCTAGCAAACTGCAGAGCGTAAGTGACAGCCTCTTCCCTGTTGCTCAGGCTGGCCTCGATAGATTCTCTCATGCATCGGCTGACCTCAATGCAGGCAGCCTCGCCAAGATCCTTTCGGACGACATTGACACCAAGCGGAAGGGGCAGACCAGTTTTGGCTTTCCACCACTTGCCCATGTTGGCAATTTCGACCATGCCTTCTTCGGCGTAGGTGAGCTGGCCTTCATGAATGATGAGGCCTGCCTTGAACCTGCCATCTTTGATGGCTGGCATGATTTCATCGAAAGGCACGACCTCGGTCTGAGGCACGGCATCAGGGCCGTACTGCTCTTTAAACCAAATGTTCAGCTGAAGAAAGGCAGAAGTCAGCAGGCCAGGAACGGCGATGACCGTGTTCTTCAGGTCTTCAGGAGAAATCTCCTGCTCGGCAACAATCATGGGGCCGTAATTTTCGCCGAAGCTGCCGCCGTGGCGAAGCAGAGCGTACTTGTCGGCCACGTAGGCAAAGGCGTGGACGGAGACCGCGCTGGATTCCAGCTTTCCTTCCTTGGCCCATTCATTCAGAGTCTGAATGTCGCGGAGAATGTGTTCGAAGTCGTAGTCCGTCTTAACGGCGCCCGAAGCGAGTCCCCAGAACATGAAGGCATCGTCGGAATCTGGGGAGTGCCCCAAGCGGATCTTCATCGACACAAAGGGTACCAAAGTAGCTCTGTGGGGCTTCAGCAGTCCTAACCTGCCGCTTGGGCTAAATGGGGCAAGGGTATTGCCTCTTTACCGGCTCGGAAAATTGGGCTCGAAATCTATGACCACATAGGGGTCGCGGTGAATTTTTATCCCCCGATTCAAAAGGTGAGCCAGGAGTGTGCTTAAATCTTCTCCCGCAAAGAGGGAGTTCCTCTTCCAATCACTCAGAAAATGGCGTTCTCCTGCTGGGCCAACAAGGCAAAGCCTGGTGTGGCCCCGCCTCTTTTTGTCAATTCCGTACAGCAGCTCCACCTTGACATCGGTGTAGGCCAGGTCGAAAATCTCGTAGCCTCTGCGATTCAGCTTAATTCTGCCCTTGTCGAAAGTGATCGTCTGGACCGCGGAAAACTTGGTTTTGTGCTTGACAAAGTCATCGAGATTTGACTGGATGCCCTCATACCAATGATTGGAGTTCTCCAAAACCTCAACGTGGTGAATCTGTTCGGTCTCCGTTGTCACTTTCTCAACATTCTTCCAGTGAAAATGATCAACCAGGCAGCCAGATCTCTTTAGCTCAAAGAGAAACTGAGACCCAATCGGCTGACCATTAATCCACTCTGTTGGTAGAGGAAGCTCAACCTCTTCTCCGCTCGGCAAAAGCAGAGAGCATTTGCCGCTCCCAACTATTGTCAATCGGCTGCCTGCTGCCTGAATCTGTTTAACGCTTTTGCCGTATTCGACGGTTAACAGTCCCTCATTAAGCACTAGCTTGGCGCTTACCAGCCTCTTGACCTTAGGCGCAATAAAGAATCCCAGCCAGGCAGCGACTGATACTAATCCGATCCAGAAGTTGGCCTTGATGAGGTTGATTGACGCAAGAATCACTACAGGAAAGGTCGTGGTCGTAAGCAAACTCAGAGCTTCTGCCCTAAGGCTTGAAACTGGGAAATTTAGGCCGCCATCCTTCTCGACTCGGCCTAAACTTGCCCCACTATCTCTCATCATCGACCTCAATTGGCATGCCCAAAGCCAGCATCTGAGCCGCAAAATTCAGAAGCAGCACCTCTTCTCCCTTCGACCAATCTGAAACTGGCAGCAGCCGTGAGTAAGCAGTTTTGAAACACAGACGATAACGGGGTGAGCGCAGAAACTCACTCTGTGTCTCCACCACAACACCGAGAACCTGGCTCATCGGAATCTCATGCAGGATGTTCTCTCCACGTGAAATCCGAAAAGCCTCTTCGATAATCTCTACTCGTCTTTGCTTATGCTTTATCCAGAAGTTGTTTCGAAGGATAGACCAAATGATGAGTGCAAGTATCGCTACCGAGGCAATTTGGACAAGAAGGCCGAAACTGACTCCCAGGCCGATGCCCACTGTCAGCACAACTCCCGCTATCAAGGAGTCGAAGTAGCCAAAGACTCCTTTAGGACCTGAAGGCAGGGTAAGAACTGGGTGTGGAAGCCGGTTAAGAATAAGAGCTTCAACAACGGCTCCCCTCTTGTGGGCTTCCAGCAGCAATCTAAAGCGACCCAAGTTTCCGTTCACCCAAAAAGAGGGGGCAGGAAGCTGAAAGTTTGACCCGCTGTAAAACATATCAAGTCGGCCAAGCTCGGCAGGTCGAAAGCTCGAAGCAGATTGAGAGCGAATCAGAAGACCACTTAGACTGTAAACGACTTCCTTCTTACCTTCCCTAAATTTCAAGAACTCACCTTCGATTGAGAACTTAGAAAATAAGCGTCTAATAGAATCAAACACCCAGGTCACTGAATAGAAGAAGCATATGAGGAAAGCGACAGCGAGGAAGAAGTCCAAGCCACCGGCCCCTCCGACGCCCATTAAGAGGAGAAAGCTGAGGAACATCAGCAGAGGAAATGCGAAGACCCCAAGGGAAAAGACAGCGACTTCCGGCAGCCTCTCCCTTCCAGAAACCTTGATGGACTCAAGCTCACCTGAAACTGACTGAATGTGAGCTTTGGCGTCAGCGGCAGGCGATGGCTGAACCCTATTCATAGCCAGGCACCACTATAGGGACATCCCGAGACCTAAGGGCATCGAGCAGACTTTCTTCTGCGGTTTGCCACTCACGTCTAAAGGTGCAGAGTGGAACTCTTTTCCCATCTTTCAGGCAGAGAGTGAGCCGTTTCTTTCCCCTGCGCCTCGCTGCTGAATCAACTTCAACTTCCACTTTCTCTATCTGAGATATCTTAAACTCCAGTCGAGGGGTTTTATAGGGGAAGATGATCAAGTTATCCCGGCTTAAAACAATCCGAGACCCATAGCTCTCTAAAGCATACAAATAGATAAGCAGTATCACAGGCAATGGCCCGAATATTAGGATTGCTCCCAAGTTTTGCTGACCCGAAAAGACCATTGTCAGTCCTGCAAGCATGATTATCGCTCCTAGACTGATAATCAGACCATGCGGCAGGTTTGCCCATCTCGCCAGCTTGAACTGCTCGGGGAAAAGTTCACAACGATCCATTTTTGTCCATCCTGGCACAGATTCAGTCAGCCCCCAGTTGATCAGCAGCTTTCCCAAGATGTCTCGAACCGGAAGCCCATGCTGCACACCATAAGGCAAAGGAAAATCGTGCCACCTACTGCCGCACTTATACTGGAGGTCAAAGCCAAGAAAACCATCAGATTTATTGGTTGCTTCTCTAAGTTCCTCTTTCCTAATCGCCACAGTATCATTGCCCTTCCCGATCACAAGGTGGTCAGATGCGATGGTAAGTGCCCCCCGCTTCGCAGAGGTAAACAGAAAAAACAGATCAGTCGATGGCCAGGTTTCGACTTCCAGTGGAAGGAGTGGCTGACTAGGTTCTCGTTCAGGCATTTTGGGGCTGCTCTAGGGCATCCTCCTCAGTCGCCTTTACGCCTGCATCAATCGGGCCATCAGGCTTCTTGGGCTCGTAAAGCACCTCGCCTTCCTCACCTTCCTTATGCCGATCGACCATATCTTGGTCAGCAATAATCACCTCAAGCCCCCTGCCTCTCGCTAAGCTGATGAGGGTGAGGAGAGCAGGGTCAAGCCTCGTCGTCCATCGAGAGATCACCAGCCTTCTTCCATAAAGAGTTCTGATGCTGAGACGGGCGGAATTCTGATCGATAAATCCTTTTCTGGTTTCAATAACCAGATGCCTCATTTCTCCAAAGGCTATTGAATGCAGGCTCCCCCTTTTGGTGAGCACTTCCAACCCTCTTTCCGAGATTCGGTAAAAGCGTTGGTTCCATGGCGATGGCCAATCGTTGTTGTATAGAACATACACTGCAATGACCATAGAAAACAGCAGAAAGGCTAAAAAGGCGAGGACTACAGTCAGTGTAAGCCCGCTTGCTCTTGTTCCCATGTACAAGACACCTGACAAGGATAACAAGCCCGCAGCTAATCCAGTGAAGTGCTTTAGATTGAAGGTTTGCTTCAAAACTCCTTTGGGAAAATCCTCAACACCTAACGCCTGAACGCCTAATGTATCAACGTCTACCCCTTTATCTTCTAGCGATTTGAGAATCTGAAGTCGCTCGACCCCAGGGTCACCAGAGAGAATGAAATCCGGTGTTGATGTGGGTTCCATCGGCGAGATCCAAGTCAATACTGGGTTAGCAACCCGCGACTCGGTCTGGTTCACCTTAAGGGCGTTGAATTTCAGATTGACTTGCCGAGTAAAAGAGAAGAATGAGATGCCGTCCTCACGTATCTCATAACGACCTGGGTGGATAAGTAAGACAAAGGCAATCGCCACTAAAAAGAGAAGTATAGAGCTGACCTCGGCAAAGCCACCAAGGATTCTGGCAGCGTTCATAGTGAACATCATCAGAGGTACTTGCAGGGCGACCAGTGTCAGTTTGTGCGACCAGTCATTGTATGAGACAACAATCTTTCTTACATCAGTCAAGTACTCCGTAGGCGGCTCTTCAGCTGGTGGATCTTGAATCAGTGGCACCTTGCGATTGAGAAAGGCCTCTTTTAGGCTTTCACCCTGAGAGGAGTTCCAGTCGAGAAGAGGCCATTTTTCTTTGCCCTCTACTTCCAAAAGATAACGAGCCATGGCCCCTTCGCCCTGTCCTCCAAGTACCCGGACCAATCTGCAGTCCTTGATCGGGGCATTGAGCAGCTCGACATTCTTTCTAACGATAGAAACCATACCATTAGAAATTTTAATGACTTGCGTATCAACGAGCTTGGTTTTATGCTCCTGAAACTGATCTAGTTTTGCACAGCCTTCCCAGCGCCAATTAACGGCTGAGGTGAGTTTAGCTGTGATTCGAAAGTCTGAACGATCATAGCTGTCCAGATCTAAATTTGTTCCTTCTAGCTTGACTCCCTTTTTGGCTAACTGGAAGAAAAATTCCTCCGATACTGGACGTGTTCCATTCCAAGTAGTTGGGATAGGAAGGTTCTGCTTTTTGCCATCTGGAGTGGTCAACACTAATCGAAATACGTAGGGGTGGGAGCCAATAGCAAGACCGTTTAGAGAGAATCGCTTTATGCCCTTTTGTCCATGAAAAACAAGCTCTTCGCCCTTTATCTCCCACCACTCTGTGCCTCGTTCGATTTCCTTCTTCTTTACTATGTGGAAAATGATCGCCACAACAACACAAATAACAGTCAGGGCGAATGCGAGTACACCTTGCACTCCCATCATTGGCAGAAAGACTATTGGTAGAATGTAGGGAAGAATTTCCAATCCGTCCGAGTTTTCACTCACCTTAGTGACAGGAAAACGCTGACCCTCTTTCTGTTCAGGATCGTTCATAGTTCTGCTGACAAGCCCCGATTTTCCATATCTCGGCTCTCCACTAAACTGGCCGAGTCATTCTTGTTCCTAACTCCCTTATCAATCAAGACATAAACCACTTCTGCGTAATCTACGCTGTCCCAATCAACCAGGGGCCATCGACCCTGCCCCTTCATTTCGACCATCAGCCTCGACTCCCCTTCCTTCACCGCGCGACTAGTGGTGACAATCAACTCACACTCGGAAAGGTGAGCCGATACAACTTCCCTGCCTTCTCGCTCAAGAATCAGGATGTCATCCTTGATGCTGATTTCCTGAGGAGACTCATCAAGGTCCAGGCTGCCCTTGCTTTGGTATCCTGAAGCTTCCTTCCAGTTCCAGTTGATGGCTCTGGTTAGATAAGTGGTGATCCGCCATCCGTTGTGTCTTGGTTCCTCGCCACTCATCTTAAACGAATAGTTGTTCTCCCTGCAAAAGTTTGCAAAGTCAAGAAGCGCCCTGTTCCCATCTAGCACCTTCCTGAGACGATAGACCTTCCCGTCATCTGTGACCAGCTTTAGGCTGCTGTTTTTAAAATCTGCTATCGCCTCTAAGCGACTACATTCTAAGCTTTTTCTTATCCCCCAATCTTTTAAGTTCACTCTTCCATCAGCACAGATAAACTTCCAAGAACTTGGCTCCTGAAATACTAACACCAACATTGGTGCCGCTATCATCATTATCTCATTCACCAAATTAACGACTCCAAGAAAATTTTCCCGAAATAGGTAGATCATGAATGGAAGAACTGGCAAAAATCTTAAAAGACTAATGCTGTAAGCCACCCGAAGCTCAAACCGAGGCTCCATCACGTGGGGACGCTCCATTTCACAACCTCAGGAAGATTCCCGTGCGCTGCGGCTGCAGTGACGATCCTAGAGATATCCTCGGTGATCTTATCCTGCCAGTGGGTTAGGGCCCTAAAGGTTCCCTTCTGGTCAATCCAGCCGATCCGTAGAGAATGCCTGGTTAAGCCATTCCAGTATTGAACTGTCAGCTTTTCCTTCGCCAAGTCGATCAGTGTGTCTATCTGGCCGTCAGCCTTCCCACTCAGAATGCTCCCGTCGATTCTATAGCCTATTGATGCGGCATCGCCTTTTGATCGCCAATTTCGAGCGCTTACATAAAGCCCAGCTGAAAAGAGAAGGACTCCAAAAGCCAGCATCAGCCAATCACTGCTCGACTTTGCCATTAATGAAAATCCAAAGAGACCGAATAGGATGCCAAAGGCCATGAGCATTGTCCCATCTGTTTCAAAGAATGAGGCATCTTCAACCCATACCACTTTGGGATTCTCTGGCTGCTTCAAAGACTCCTTGACTAATTCGGTCAAACTTGCGCCTTGGCGAACCAGACTTAGCGTCGCGAGGAGCTTTGCTGGCTGGGGGCCCACCCAGTCATCAGGAAGCTGGACCTGAACCTCGCCGGAGAGAAGGGATCCCCCAGAAATCTCCGATTCCTTGATTACCAGTGACTTCTGGACGGCTCCCTTAATCGTGTTGAAGGCTGTTCCATCCGCAATCTGCAAGCTCCATCGTAAATATATAAATCGATCATGGCGATTAAGAAACATGATTGCCGTCAAAACTAAGCCAAGGTTCTGCGGCCAGGTAAAATGATCTCCCTGTCCAAGCAAAAGGGCAACTCCTTGCAGCAGCATTGCCAATAAACTGAAGAGAGTCAGGCAGAGCAAAGTCCAGTCCCTGACATTTGGTTTGGCCAGCCGGAACGAAAGCTCCTGCTGATCTTCCCTCGCCTGCTCTTCAGGAACCGACACCAGAGACATTCTATCTCTACCTCTCGGCAAAAAGGTACAGCCCAATCAAGAGAAGCATCGTTCAGACAGGAAAAACCTCATTTGTCCGACCGCCTGAAAGGAATGAAGGACCATGACTTGTTAAGCAACAATTCGAGCTTAGGTTTCGTCCCAGATGCCAGGGCCAGCAAGACGAGCTGGTTGATGTCACCAGTAGTTCTGCCCTGCCAGTGGGTCAGGGCAATGACTTCCTTGTCTTCGTTTTTGATCCCTACCCTGATAAAGTGGGCCGTAGCCCCTGCCTTGCATGTGATGACCAGAGGTTGAAGAGTGAGGTCAATCAGCACTTCCCCACCGGATGTTAGGCTTGCTTTCAGCCTGGACTCATCGATGGCATAGCCGTCGGCAGGCACTTGGTCATCTGCCGTATTGTTGCTTTGCTGAAGCAAAATGCCCGCCACCAAAACCACTGCCGCAAATGCCATGGAGTAAATACCAACGATGTGAAGTATTGCCGCTCCAAATCCCCAGAATCCGAAAAGCAGACTGGCCCCGATGAGAATCGACGAATCAACTTCTCCCCGGCCTGCAGGCACAACTTCTATAAAGCGGGGATTTCTGACCGCTCCATCCTCGGGCGACATTAGGCTCTTCAATCTGGCGCCTCGGTCAAGCAGAGCCCAAATCGCCACCAATCTCTCTGGTCGTCTCCCCACCCATTCAGCAGGAAGCGGAATCCGCGTCCTATTTTCAAGAGTTGGATCTGGCCACAGATAGCTGCCCTGAACCATGGATCCTTTGATGAGAAAGGAGTTCTCCAGTTTCTTTCCCTTCCAAAGAGAAATCTCCTCACTTGAGAGGACCAGCCTGTATTGAGCCCCAATGAACCGAGGCACACACGAGAGTGAAAGCAGAATCATTGCTCCGCCAGGGATTACAAACCAATTGCTCCAATCTTTGCCCCGGCTCACTGCCGATAGGTAGCTGTAAACTATGAGGAATAGGCAGAGAACACCAAGAACAACCAGGAACCAATCCTTTATATCTGGTCTGGCGAGCCTAAAAGTGAGTTCCTTCTGGTCAACTCCCGCATTCATTTTCCGAATCCCTCTTAACTGCAGTCTATCCTTGACCATCAAAAAAGTGGCTGACTAAGCCAGCTTCTAGTCAAAGCTTTACCCAAGGGGCCATCTTTCAGCACGAATTGTATCCAGCCTGGTACAAACTGCTGAGTGAATTCGCCGGTCGTTGTCCTTAGCGGACAAGCTCACTATGACTTCGCCGTGGAAGTCTGCAAGTCGCTGGAAACTCCCCTCCACCCGACCACCTTTCGCAAGTTCAGCAACGACTGCCAGTACGTTCAGATTGACGAAAACTGCCGCGAGCAGGATGTCTTTATCATCCAGCCCTTCGCTCCGCCTGTTTCAGACAACCTGATTGAGCTGATGCTCATGCTGGATGCGGCCCGAGGGGCCAGCGCGAAGCGGATCACCGCGGTGATTCCTTACTACGCCTATGCGCGAAGCGACAAAAAGGATGCTCCGCGAATCAGCATTGCCGCCAGGCTTTTTGCCGATGCCCTGGTGACCGCTGGCGCCAACCGAGTGCTGACCATGAACCTGCACAGCGAGCAGGTCCACGGCTTCTTTAGCGTCCCGGTAGACCACCTAATTTCTATGAGCGTGATGGCCGAGCACTACCGCCAGTACGACCTGAGCAATGCGGTTGTGGTTTCTCCAGATTTCGGAAACGCCAAGTACGCCTCTAAATTTGCCCGTCTGCTTGAAATTGATGTTGCCGCTGGCAGCAAAAAAAGAATCAACGACGATAAGGTGGTGATTGATACCATTGTTGGCGACGTAAATGGCAAGGACTGCATTGTTATTGACGACGAAATTGCCAACGGCGGATCGATGCTTGAGCTTTTAGAAAGGCTGCGCGAACGCGGAGCTAAGAGCGTAAGAATGGCCTGCACTCACGGGCTATTTACCAAAAACGCTCTCGGACGCCTGGCATCGCAGGAAGATGTTTTGGAGATTGTCTGCACCAACACCATGCCGATTGCGGAGACAGACCCGAAACTTAAGGTTCTTAGCGTGGCACCTTTGTTTGCAGAAGCCATTAGGCGAATCCACTTTGGTCAATCTTTGACCAGCATGTTCCCTAAAAACTAAGCCGATATCTCGCCGCTTTCCGCCTGGGTTTCTTTTAAGAAATCTGGGCGGATTTTGTTTTGCCCATCTGCTGTTATCGGGCTGGCCTGAGGGATGCTGGCCTTTAAATCCGGAAGCGCAAGGCCCTGATGAGAATCTATGGTGATGGGAATCTGCTTCGCTCTAGCCTCAGAAATCAAGCGCAGCATCCTGCCAGTCATAAAAGGACGAAAATGGGTGAGAGGGCTTTTTCGGCCGTAGCCTCCCTGCAAAACCAGCCTAATCCGGCTGCCCCAAAGCAGGCTGGGTTCCGTTTCAATAATCAGCCTGGTCGTTTCTTGGTGGTTCAGCTCACTTCCAGCCGTCGGCATGCCGGGCATTGTCTCTGCGTCCAGTCCAGAAATCAATCCTCGGCTGCGCCTGCTGCCATTTAAAAGAATCAGGGCGATGGCTAACAAACCAGACCCCATGGCAGTTAAAAAGGCAGCGTTAGACATGCCCTCAAAAACAAGAACACTTCCAGCAAAAAGCAGAATCCACCCGATCAGCCTTTCGTACAAAACTCCGTGTTCTAAGCCACCCTTCTTGCCTTCGGTAAAGCCAGGGCCTTCGACCACTATTCCCATTCGGTTAAGAGTTTCTAAGAAGATGAATCTTCTTAATCCGGCTGAGTTGAGATCAATAAGATCAGGGAGAGTGATTTTAGTTTCTCCCCGTCGCAAAGTAATCAGTCCGCGCAGACCACCATCAACCTCAACCTTAAGGCCCTCTCGTGAAATCTGCTTATGAAACAAGCGGCTATCGTGAATAACTGCTCCTTGTGTGATCACAAAACTGCTTTCGAAAACCACTTTGATGACGAGGTTAAGAAGAGTTGATCCAACAGCCGTGGCAAGAAGGGTGATGAACCAACCTTCAAACCCAGGCCACGCATAGCTTCTGCCCTGAAGCAGGCTGACCGGAACTTCGATGAGGGTAAAGATCGCCAAAGTCAGCCAGAAGGGCAGCGAAGATCTCAGCAGAGAGATGTCTCTCACCCTAAAGCGCGGGGCGGTTTCGTCTCCTTGCATGCTTAAGCTCTTTCTACCACGTCTTGGTTCAGTTCAGCAGCAGGGCTTATCTGCTCTCTGGGCAGGGGTTTTGCCTCCTGCTTGATGTCCAGAAAGACCTCCTCTTCGTCTGTTGCATCCTGATACACCACCTTAACGCCAATGCCTTTGCTTCGGGCCAGATCGATGATATCGAGGGCACCACGGACAAGAGTTAGTTCTCGGTTGACCAAGGTGTGGGTGCGATTGTAGTGAGTGACCAAATGAACGGAAACAGATTCGAACCAGAACTTAGTAGGATGGACTGTGATGAGAATCTGCTTGATATCGTGCCAAGGAACCTCTTGCTTGAGTCTTCCCTGCAGACAGATTTCTATTCTCTCCTTTGTCGCCATGGCATAGGATTTCTTTTCCAGCAGAGAGGAACAGATGTAGAAAACTGAATAGATGAGCCAAGGGATGAAGCCTAAAAGATAGTGCCAGGGTGTAAACCACGGCAGGTTGCCAGTAATTTCAAATGAAAGAGCAACAAGAAAGAAAAGAAGTGGAGATACTGCTACGAGAGCCTCAATTCGGTGAAGCCGATCTGACAGATTGTGTTGCTCCTCCTCAGCTTGTTCCCCCTTGCCACCAAAGCCAGGGAAAGTGACTTTGGCTCCCAATCTCTGCAACTCAGCAAGAACTAAAACTCCTCTTGGCGTCAAATGACGCGAAGTTCCCATTCCATGGAGGGTCGCGTATTGGCCTTCAACATAGGTTCCGATCCGCCCGCTAAAAAATGGATTCTTGTCGATCCTCTCTTCTACAGTTAAAGCTTCGCTAAGGCTGAGTTCACAGGCTTTTGCCGGTTTCAACGCGCCCTCATTTATCTTAATTCTCTTAATATCAACAGAAATGTTCAATGTAGTAAAAACACGGCTCAACTGACTATACAAAACGATGACAAGCGGTGCCACAAAGTCAACTCCAACCGAGCGAAGCAATGTGTATAGCAGGATAAAAACAACAAGAACTGGAGCATGAGCCGGAAAGAATGCACTCGAAACTAGCAGCCGTGGACCCGAAGCCGTGAGGCGTCGCTGATAGGGCTTTCCTGCCAACTAAACCTCCTCACTAAGCTCAGCTGTGGTCTTGCTCATGTTCGGTCCGTCCAAGTGAGTGCGGTCATGGTCAATTGCCCCCTCAGAAGAACTACCACTGATAGGATTGAGTTCCAAAGCCAGCCTCGGCTCATCTACCTTTGCCTGTAGATGTAGATAGCGAATGTTGATCCCCTTCTGCTTTGCCACTTCGAAAAGATTGAGGAAGCCAAATCCAAGCGCTTTCCCCTTGTCTAGTAAAACATAGGTTCTGCCATAGTGGGTCACAGCCTTGATAGATATTCTATCCCCAAGCAATCCCTTGTTCTCGGCAACAACTTCAAAGGACTTCAGCTCAACAAATTCCACTTGTAGGGGCCGCTTGCCGAACCGCTCAATTGTCACTTCCCTATCCGATATGTGAATAGAGTGTAGAAAGCTGCCCTTCGACTCCAAGAGCCAAACACTGACCATAAGGGCGGCCACGAAGCTTGTCAGCACGAAGATAATGAGCAGCGGCACCAAATAGCTTCTTGGCAAATAGCCTGTAATAATACTGGCAATGATCCCAATAATAAGTAGACTGGCAGAACTGACCCATGTTAATACCCTCTGCTTTACAAAAGGATCAATTGTTTGCTTGGCATGAGAGACAACTACCGCTTCATCTCCAAATCCGGGGACCTGAACTGCTGCGCCGCGTCTACAAAGTTCGGCCAGGAGCAGAACGCCAAACGGAAATAGAAGCTTCCCGTGCCCAATCTTTTCTAGCTTTATGTTCCGGCTAGACTGTACGGAATCTTGCAGCAGCAATCCTTTTCCAAATTCAGCATCAGGATGCTTCACCGTCGTATCAGCAGTCTGATTCCTAAAGCGTCTCGAACCTTGATAACACTCAAACAGTGAATTCATGACAAAGCATGCGGAGCCCCTAAATAAGCCCACCAAGACGACCATCATCAAGCAACCCGAGAGTATGTTGATGTCACTGCTTAAGTGTTTCGGAGCGCCAGGAATGAATCCTGAGACAATTGAAAGAACAGCTACGACCAAGTACACCCAGAAGAGTGCGGGGGGGCGAGTAGGAGAGAGCCTTACATAGTCTTCTGCCGGATCCTTCGCAAGCCGCTGCAGCTCAGTCGGCTCTTCTGGCTTTTTTTTACCTGGCCAAAACATTCCTCATCCCTCCGCCTGCCGGACCTGAGTTTCATCTGGCGCTGCGTACCGAGCTTCAGTAGATTCAACCGGATCTTGCGCCTTCTCGGCCTTGGCATCCCAGATCACATCAGGAACATCCGCCCCCTTCCTCAGCTTCTGGTAGACCACAGTCACTCCCTTCCGCCTTGCAATCTCCAAAAAGTTGTTTACCCCAAGAGGCAGATACATATAGTTGTCGACAACTTTGTGCTTTCGGGCGTAATGAGTTTCTAAGTCTACGGAGATTGTGTTTCGATCGAAGCCTTTATCAATGACAGTAACCTTTATAACCTTGATTTCATCAATATGCAGGTCAAACAAGACCTGATTCCATTTAAGACGCTTTACTCTATCGCCAGCAACCTCAATTGCAGATCGAAATAGTCCTCTCATTCGACCAACTGCCCGGATCGACAGCACTAAAGTGTACAAAGTCCAGACCACAGTGAGGGCTACAGTCATAGGAAGGACAAACGGTGAAACTATCATAGGACTGGGCCCTCGTGCGCTGGACGCCATTTCACTAACCCTATCGTAGTTTGACCAGACCACTGGCATAAAGAATAATCCGTAAACTATACAACAAACCTCCCAAGGAATAATTCTATTTTCAGTTTGAATGCGCTTCGCAACAGCACCCTCTATGAATGTGCCATAACCTAAAACATCTATAAAGGCGTCTCGTTTCTGAAGGTGGGCCAAGATCAGAACAGCCTCAGGCATAAGACCGTAAGATGAACCAAGGCTTACCACAAATTCCCTCGTCGATCTGCTGTTAAACTCTGTCTTTGGTGGTTTGAACAGATTAAACTTGGTGTTGCTGCTGACGACCAGTTGAGTAAGATCCAATTGGGTCACATTCCCCGTCTTAGAAATGAAAAAGCTGCTGCCGAAAACACGGAAGGAATTCCGCATGTTTCTAAAGAGCCAAATCCCAACAACACCGACAATCCCACCAACCAGCATACCAATTGCCAAAAATGGGGAGAAACCTAAGAAGACTAGAGCTAGGATGATATATACCTTAACCAGAATTCCGAAAGGATACTTGGGTGCCTTGATTTCGAAATCATGGGCGTCTGTAGTTTCGCTAGATCTTGATGAATTCATCATTACATTTCCCTCACTTTCTACTGTTCAGTCGTTTGCCAATCAAGTTCCTGTTCTTCTTCAAAATGGTCCAATAGCAAAGGCTCATATTCTGCCTCGACTTCTTACGTCACCACCAACTCACCGGACACCTTGATAATGCACGGATAGACTATCTTCATCCCCAAGTCAGGAGAATCCTCCGGAAGCAAACAGCGGCTGAATATATGAGCCCACCCTCGGTCACAGTCCAGATTTGCTCGAACTCCTTTCGTACTAGATATTGCAATTCTGCTGAATAACCCTGTAAGAGAGCTCGCCTTGATAGGAATCAACTCGAAAGCCACGCTTGAAAGATCTACTCTGTCCAGTTCATCCGGCTTCCTTTTAGCTAACCCAAACACCTGTCATCCCTCCGTCTGCCGGACCTGAGTTTCACTTGGTCCCGTGAACTGAGCTTCAGTAGATTCAACCGGATCTTGCGCCTTCTCGGCCTTGGCTTCCCAGATCACATCCGGAACATCCGCCCCCTTTCTCAGCTTCTGGTAGACCACAGTTACTCCCTTCCGCCTTGCGTGCTCTAGAAAAGTGCTGATGCCGATCGGGACCATCAGGGCCCTGTCAATCAGCGGAATCTTTCTTGAATAGTGCGTACTAATGGTCACAGAAATCAAATCCCTATCCGATGGCCTTTCAGTCAGAATCACAAAAACTGACTTGATTTCGTCGAAGGTCAACTCATGAGCAAGCTTGCCATGCTTCTCAATGACTAGACTTTCTCCCTCAATGTTTAGGGCAAGAGGGTAGATTCCACGTTTGCGGTTTATAGTCCGCAGGCCCAACAAGCCAGCATACGCACCCCAGCTCAACAAACTGATAAAGATTATCAGAGACAACAAGTCTGATACTGCAGGGTCCAGACGGTCGTTGCTCTGTACCATCGCATAGAACAGGAATAGGAAGAACCCACAGACAATCCGATAGATCTCCACAAAAGGAAACCTGACTTCGGCAGGAACTTTTCCACTTTCCAGCCTTCCACTGTAGTTTCCGTATCCAAGGACATCAATGACTCCCCCTCGCTTCTGAAGCTCGGCGACCAATATGGCTGCTTCTGGGGAAAGGCTATGAGAGGACCCAAGCCTCTTTGTCACTACACGTGTTGTCATGCTGCAGAGCTCAATTTCCGGATCTTTGAAGAACTGAAACTCACTGCTGCTCTTGACCCTCAAATCATCAATCAGTAGCTCTTCAACCTTCCCCTGAACTTTAGTCGTTAGTACGCCTTTTTTATAAGTGAACCATTGCCTGGCTTTTCCGCTTGCCAAAAGAACGATGACGGGCACGAAGCTGACAAAGTAGATCAACGGAATGGCCCCACCCATTGCCAAGTAAAGCACTCCAAAGAGGATCGGATAGGTTATCGCGAAATACTTCCAGGGAGCTTTGGGGGAGCCTACAGCAAACTCAAATCCCTCTAGGCGTTCCTTGTCTATTGGATTTCTCCTATCACTTGATTTTGGTCTACCAGATCTTCGTTGAGCTCTCCAGTTGGATCGAATTCTGACTCACTTTCAAGGAGTGATAAGAGATGGCCCTCCGGATCCACTTCATGAATCACCACCATCTCACCTGAACCCTTGACAATGCGCCGATAGACTATGTGCAGCCCCAAATCTCGAGCATGTTCCAGAAAGAGACAGTGACTAAAAGAAAGGGCTCCTGCTCGGTTTAACAGCTTATAGCTTCGAGCATAATGGGTCTGAATCTCGACAGAAATCCGAGTGATATTGAACCGACCAGGCTCGATTGTGACAAAAATCGTCTTGATCTCCTCCAGTTTGACTGCAAAGATCTTCTTGCCAAATTTATGGAGCGCAACCTCCGAGTCGGTCACCTCGACCCAAATAGGGAAAGACTGACTCGCGCCTAACAGTGACAGCTTTCGGTTCAACTTGGCGAAAGGCAGCATCATCAAGAACAAGACGATGATTGGAATAATAGTCAGAAGATGAACATGATTAAGAAGTAAAGCGATCAGCAGGCCAGAAGCGGCCAGAAAGCACACAATATATACCAAATAAGCCACACCCAGAGCACCATAAATCCGCTCAGTGGATGGATGCTGTTCAGGAATTTCAAATCTGCCAAATCCTGCGACATTTATGTCAGCGCCCCTTTTCTGCAGTTCAGCCAGCGCCCACACGGTCTCTGCAGAAAGATGGAACCCAGTACCCGCATAGGCATAGCTGAAGGCAGTCTTGCGATCCCAGAATTCCATGTACTCATAGGGATTCCAACCGGCCTTCGTTGGGGCTTCAACTGTCAGTTGCCTAAACCCAAATGCGTGTTCATCGCTTCCCTGCTGAACATAGATCTTTGCTGTCCCAAATCGATAGACAACTTTGTATTGACTTAGAGCGGGTCCAATCACGACCATCGCGATAAAAACACCAGTTGGAAAGTCCGGCCAGATAGACTTTGCTATTCCTGTGGCTGTTATCAGCACGATGGCGCCGACCAGAGTTTTTAACCAAGCGGGCCAGTGCTTGCGATAAGTGCCTATAACCAGATCAAAGACTTCTGGCTTGGGAGCAGCCTTCCTCCTCTTCTTTCTGAAGCTCTTCTTCAACCACCCCCACATACGCTCAGATAGTATCCCAAAACCCACCTAACCCCAGACACTAAAAAGCCGCCTTCCCAAAACACCGGAAAGGCGGCCGAACCCACAAAGCAGACGCTTAGCGCTCGCTCAATGGAGTGTAGTGAACATCCGTCGGACCATCGTAAATGCAGGTCGGGCGGATGAGTCTGTTGTTGTCAAGCTGTTCGATAGCGTGGGCAGACCAGCCTGCGACTCGGGCAATGACGAAGATGGGGGTGTAAAGCTCAATCGGGATATCGAGCAGGTAGTAGGCGTAAGCAGAGGGGAAATCGACGTTGGGGTAGATGCCCTTCTCTTCGATCATGATCTTCTCGAGAATGTCGGCGATATCGCCCCACTTCGAGTTGTTCATCTTCTTGCCAAGATCCTTGCCGATCTTGGTCATGTAAAAGGCTCGAGAGTCGCCGTTCTTGTACTCTCTGTGGCCAAAGCCCATCACCTTCTTCTTGTTGGCCAGGGCATCTCTCAGCCAAGCCTCGGCATTCTCAGGGGTGCCGATTTCAAGAATCATGTTCATGGCTTCCTCGTTGGCGCCTCCGTGAAGAGGGCCCTTAAGGGTGCCAATGCCGCTGACGATGCCGCTGTAGAGGTCGCTGAGGGTGGCCACAGTGACTCGGTTGGCAAAGGTGCTGGCGTTAAAGGTGTGCTCGGCGTAGAGAATCAGCGAAGCATCCATCACCTTTTCGGTGTCAGGATCGGGCTTCACGCCGTTGAGCATGTACAAAAAGTTGGCGGCGGTTCGCAGCTCGGGGTCCGGAGCAACAAACTCCTGTCCCAGCTTGTGCCTCCAAAAGGCGCAGACAATTGTGCTGGCCTTGGCGACAATGCGGGTTGCCTTTCTAACGTTGGCGTCGTGGTCAGTGGCCCCGGCGTTGTAATCGGGGTCGAAAGGAGAAAGCAGCGAATAGCCCACTTTCAGGGCATCCATAGGATGCATGTGCTTGGGGCAAAGCTGAAGCGCCTTAAGAACTTCGTCAGGAATGTTCCTTTCGTCAGAAAGGGTCTTAACGAACTCGGCGTACTCCTTGCTGCTGGGAAGCCGGCCATGAATCAGAAGAAAAGCAGTCTCTTCAAAGGTGCTTTTCTCAGCCAGTTCATGAACATTGACTCCTCGGTAGACAAGGGTGCTGGTTGCACTGGTGATCTGGGCAACTTTGGTGATGCCCCCCACAATCCCTTCAAGACCGGGGCTGTAGTTCGGATGAGACTGCGCTGCACTCATGATGGCTAATTCCGCTTAGGGTCTACGGTGTCATTCATCAAAAAGAGCCTGAAAAGGGACCCTTGCTTTTCACAAGGCGGCTTTCCCGACTCCTTTAACGAAACGTTGGTCTGCAGTGTACCAGTCGGCCCCAATCGGGGTCCCCGGCTAGGACAAGCTGCCTTAACTCTGGGTTGTAAAGGTGAGGAAGAAGACTTTGAGAACTGGGCCTTCGTCATTGTCCCACTCGGGGTACTCGGGTTCGAAGTCTGCGGCCAGTTCCTCTGGTGTTCCATGGTCATCGCCGGATGATCTCTTTTTCTTCTTCGACTTCTTGGGGGCCTCTTCTCCCTTAGCATGGACAAAGTCGTGACTGGCATGATTGATGTGGTAGGCCAGCTCTCTTCTCAGCTTCGCCTTGCCTTCAATCGTGCTAATCTCCTCCATCGTTTTGCTGGTGAGGATAGAAATGACTGTGTCATTGACAAAGGGCAGAATGGCTCCGCCTTTGCCGTGTCCATCGCCGGCGCTAGAAACCGTGGTTCCCTCAGCACACTGAACCGTAATCTTGGTGCTCAGGTAGCCGCCGCCTTTCAGGTTCACCAAAAACTCGCCGACTTCTTCGGGATAGTGACCGAGGGCGATTTCAGGAACGGCTTTTTCTTCCTTCTTGCCGCCCATCATAAAAAAGCCGCCACCCCCAAGCACCAAAACGACCGCGATGATGACTGGCATCATGTTTTTCTTTTTCGGGGCTTCTTTGGCATCAGACATGGTTGGGTTCTCCCTTTGTCAAGTTTCATCATCGGAAACTTAAGGGCCGGTCCCCAGGTTTTCAGCCAGTCAATTCGCCGCAGGTCCTTTTTTATGCCCTCATAAAGACCTTCTGCTTGGTGGCCCAGGCAGCCAGGACCCCAATGGTCAGGGTCTGAAGCAGGCTGTAAACGGCAAGAAACCAAGGGTTCCAGCCTTGACTCCCAATCCAGCCATCTATCCCGGTCAAGCGGACAAAGCTGAAAATGAAGTGAGTGATCAGCAGGTATCCCAAAAGAGGATTGCTCCCGACCAGCGCCATGAAGCCGGGTGATTCCTTCGGAATCCTTTTTCGCCAAAGCTCCAAACCCTGGTGGAACAGAATCGCGAGTCCAGAAGTGATCAAAAAGTAGCTGACTGTCGCGCTGTCTTTCCTTAAGTTCTCACCCCACTGGCTTATCATCAAGCCAAGAAAGATCAGGATGTTGGCGCTCGGCACCACCTGCCAAAGCATGGACTCTTTCGGCAGAACGTAAGCCGCCCCGAAGGCAAGCATCAGCAGATAGCCAGCCAAAACAGCATCAGAACCTCGACCCGCCAAAATCAGGCAGAGGGGCAGCAGGGCAAGGCAGAAAACCAAGACTCCTGCTTCCTTTTTTGTGAACTCAATCTTCCCCCCTTTGGCCAGCCAAATGCCATAAAGAATCCCCGGAATCACGATCAGCAGATACTTGTGGTAATCCAGCCTGGTCACCAAGGGGCTAAATGTCCACTGCAATGCAGGGTTAAAGGGCGGCCAATACTTGATCAGGGGCCAAACAACAATCACCAGACAGCCGACAGCATAAGGAGCCCAGGCAAAGCGTCTTGAAGCCCAGTAGACCAGCCCGCCAGTAAAGCTGACTCCAGCCAGAACCTTGATGATGATGTCTTGGTTCATGGGGTCCAGCTTTGTCGGGTCAGGGACAAGGGTGGAAGCGGCGACAATGATCCCCACGCCTACCGCCTTTAGAACCCAGTTCACCTGCCAGCTCCAGCGAGATGAGTGAATGAAAAGCAGCAGAGTCCCTACAAAAAACCCCATTCCCAGCACCTGAATGAAAGATGTTTCTTTGCCATCCATCATCCCCGGCCTGGTGGCATGAACAAGATAAGCAAAGACGAGCAGCAGAGCCGATCGCTTAAAGAGTCCAAGAAGAGTCGCGTGCCAGGGCTCCCCTTCATCCAACCGCCTGCCCATTGCAAAGGGCATGGCCGCCCCCATAGAGAATAGAAAGAAGGGAAAAACGAGATCAACCCAGGTAATGCCGCTGATGCTCGGATCGAACTTCATATCCGGCGGGGGCACCTGGGCGTGATACATCCAGGGTGGAAGAGTTCCGTAAGGCAGAAGGCCGCTAAGAGCCATGCCGAGCAGCGCCCAGCCCCTCAGGGCATCCAAAGATTCCTGCCTTGGCGGTTTGGCCGCTGGTGCTGAATCGGCAGATTCTTTTTGCTGCACCGCAAAAACAGGCTGCTCTGCCATAGATTAACTATGGCAGAGCAGGATGAACAGATACTTCGTTAGCGAACGCTTACCTTAGCCTTCCCAGTCCCAGGCAAAAACGCCTTCGGCAGTAAAGGTGTACTGTCGAACGTCGGAGCCGGTAAGGGTAGATGTGAAGACTTCAGCCTTCCCGCTCACAAGTCTTGCAAACATGATTCTCGTGCCAGAAGGAGAGATCTTGGGTCCCCAGCCCTCCGTCATCTTGGCGGGGGTTCCACCGGTAGAGCTGATTCTCATGCAGCTCTCCACGTCGCCATCAACAGAAGTGAAGAACAACTCGCTGCTTCCGTTCCAGCTGACACTGGGACGATCTGCCTGATGACGGTGCACCAAGGTCGGTGCTCCACCAGCGGCTGGCATGGTGTAGATCACATGAGTTCTGCCGCCCTCTGCCCTCAAGAAGGCAATGGTATTGCCGTTCTTAGAAACAGCAGGAAGCTTGTCATCAACCGCGTTGTCTGTCAACTGGGCAAAGTTTGTTCCGTCCAGGTTCATGGCCACGATTTCAGAATCAGTTCCGCCAACAAACTTGTTCCAGACCAGTCGGTTGTTGCTGATCCAGGCCGGGCTGACATCAATCGTCGAGTCCGTGGTCAGCCTCTGAAGAGTTGAAGGCTGATTAACGGTCATCACGTAGAGCTCGTCCGACCCGCTGCGGTTCGAGATGAAAGCAATCTTGGATGCATCCGGGCTGAGAGCGGGCATTTCGTTTCGAGCAGTGCTGGATTCTGCCTGCTGAAGAAAGGCGTTGGTCTTAATGTCGTGGACCCAAACCCTGGGTCGGCCACCCACAGTATCACTGACTGCAGTGCGCTCGCCGATTGCTCCACCGCCGCCACCGCCGCCGCCGCCGCCAGAACTCGTTCCTCCTCCGCTGCCGCCGCAGCCGAGGATCAAAGCAAAAGCTGCTGCCACTGTTCCAAGCGCGAAAACCTGTTTCATCTGACTGACTCTAACGCAAACACCGTGCCACTCCTATCCCAAAGGTCCAATTCTTCAGAATCCTGAACTTGAATTAGAGAATTGTGCCGGGACCTGAGGCCCCGGCCACCTTCTAGTGTGCTGCCGCGAGAGCTTCTCTGCGAAGCTTGGCCTCATTGGCCACAGCCTCAACATCAGAATTCATCAATTCGCCGCCGGCTTCTGCCGTCTCCACCGCTCTCAACGATTCGATGGCGACTTCGGCATGCTTAGCTTCTGGCTCCTCGGTGGTGATGACCTGAGTCCACATTCCGGGAGTGAGAATGTAAGTCAAAAATCTCTTGTCTTTAGCTCGTCCCGCCGCTCTGATGATTTCGTAGCTGATTCCAGCCACAACAGGAAGAACCGCCATGCGGACGAGGATTCTTGTCACAAGGGTCACCCATGCCGGGGCGCCTTCTGGAACAAAAAGATCTCGCGGAAGGGGAATGAAGACCAGAAATCCGACCAGCACCACCATGATGGCGAAGTTGGTGCCGCATCTAAGATGAAACCGTGAGTTTGCAAGGCAGTTGTCTGGCGTCAGTTCCTGCCCTTTCTCCATCGCGTTGATGGCAGCGTGCTCTGCGCCATGGTAGCGAAAGACGTCAAGAATCGCAGGAATTCGACGGATCAAAAAGAGGTAGCCAATGAACATGGCCAGCTTGACCGTCTCGGCAACCGCATTTGTCCAGGTGTTGCTGAACTTAAAGATGGACTGAGTCCACTGAGCGAGCCCCTCGGGGCCGAAATCGAAAATCGTGACGCTCAAGGCAAGCGATACGACGACCGTGACTCCGATCATCACCTTTTCAATCTGCTTGCGCTTTTCAGGTGTCTGAGCGTCGTACCAGTTCTCAAACTTTGACTTCTTAACTGGAGACTTTTTGGCGGCTTCTTCGCTGCCTTCTAGCGGCTGAAACCTCTCGTCTGCGGCAATCTCGCCAGCAAACCGCATGGCTCGGTTGCCAAGCAGCATGGTATCCAGCAGAGCAAGAGTTCCCCGAAGGAAGGGGAGCATGAGCCACTTTTGGCGAAAGATCCAAAGCTTCTCAATCGGCTCGGTCTTAACCAGAATTTCACCCGAGGGGGCGCGCACCGCAACAGACCAGAACTTGGGTGACCTCATCATCACCCCTTCCAGCACGGCCATGCCGCCAAATTGGAAGCCTTGAGGCTTATCCGCCATTGGCATGACTTTACCCTTGGCAGATCATTCTTCTCCGTCTAGGCTGCTTAGACTAAAGACCACCGGGCCCCATATCGCCTCAGACAGAACTCCAGCACGGCATCGTCGTCTTACTTGGCAGGCAGTGACAGCCTAAATCAAAGGGGCCGCAATGGACCTTGAAACAATGCATCTGGAACTCACCCCCGAGGAGGCTAACAGACTTCTGTGCCTCTGCCTCGTGAGCCCTGGACAGCTTGACAAGGATGCCGAAACAGCCATGCGTAAACTGGCTCAGTACATTCGCAGTCAGGATCGAATTCGGAAGGAAAAGTCTGGCGAGAACTGAAATCAACCAGTGTGGATTCTGTTCTGAGCCGTCCGGCAGGAAGTCTGACTTCGCCTCCTTCATTCTTCATTCATCATTGCCCCAAACCAGGTAGCTTGAAGGCATGACTTTCAACGACCTCCTCAAAGACCTGGATGTCATTGCTCCTTTTCACCTAGCCCAAGGCTGGGATAGGGTTGGAGCGATGACGGGCCGCGGATCGCAGGAGGTCCGAAAGGTCTTGGTGAGCCTCGATGCCAGCCCTGGTGCTCTGCATTACGCCATCGAGTCCGGCTGCCATGCTTGGGTCACCCACCACCCTCTCATCTGGGACCCCATCAAATCTTTGGCCGACACACACGATTCTGATCAAGCATCCAAGTCACGGCTTAAGCTGCTGCTGAGGTGCGTTGAAGCCGGAGTGGCTGTGGCTTCCTGCCACACAAACTGGGATTCAGCTGAGGGAGGGGTCAATGATGCTCTCGCCTCGCTTCTCAACCTGAACGTGACTGAAAGGTTCGGCCCAGGTGTGCCAGAGGAGAGGCTGAAAATGGCGATCACCCTCCCCGCAGACTGCCTTGATGTCGTGATCGAAGCCGCTTCAGATGCTGGCGCAGGAGAGATTGGCCTCTATGATCAATGCTCCTTCTCCTGGCCAGGAACAGGCACTTTTCTTCCCTTGCCCGGCTCCGACCCTTCTGCGGGTGAAATCGGCCTGCTTTCCCGAGAGCCCGAGATTCGCCTCGAAATGGTTCTGCCCGCCCGGATTCAAGCAAAAGTAGAAGCTGCTGTCCGAGCTGTTCACCCTTACGAAGAGCCTGCCTTCGATTGGCTGGTCTGCCAGACCGAGACGATCGGTCAGCTCGGGGTCATTGCCGAAACATCTGAACCACAGAACTTCGAAGCTTTCTGCCTTCACCTCCAGACAAGCCTACAGTCACCCCTCCGCATCTACGGCAGACCAGATTCAATGGTCGAACGAGTCGCCCTGGTAGGGGGAGCAGGCGGAGGATTCTGGCCTCAGGCTAAGGGACAAAGCCAGCTTCTCATCACAGGAGAGGTCCGCCAATCGGACGCTCTTGAAGCCGCTGAATCTGGCTTCTGCCTGATCGAAGCCGGCCACTATGCCACCGAGCAGCCAGGCATGAGAGCCATGACCGATGCCTTGATTCAAAGAGGCTGGGATGCCGAGCTCTACGTTCCTCATCCTGGCGACAACGGACGCCCTTATTTGCTGCAGTTAGCATAAAGCAGCATTGCTGAGTAAGATGAAATTGGCAGAGGTGCCACAGCCATGACAATGCAGCGTCCCGGTTTCGGAATTCAGCTCTACACCGTTCGTGATGAGCTCAAAAACGACTTCTTCGGCACCATTCGGCAGCTGGCCGATATGGGCTACGAAGGAATCGAAGGAGGAATCTACGAAGGGGACCAGCTCAAGGGCTTGGTCGATCTTCTCGCCGAGAAGAACATCGCCTACGCAGGCGGCATGACCATGATGTCGGACTTCGAGTCACGTCTGGATCAGATTCTGGAATCAACTTCAACCCTGGGCAGCAACACGGTTCTCTGCCCTTGGATTCTTGAAGAAGAGCGCCAGAACCTCGAAGACTGGAAGAAGATCGCAGCCAGGAAGCAGAAAATCGGAGAAGCATGCCGCGATGCCGGGTTCAAGTACCTTTATCACATCCACGGTTTTGAATTCACCGATCTGGGCGATGGAACAACTGGAATGGACGTGATCTTCGATGAGACCGATGACGCAGTTGGCTTCGAGATCGACATCTACTGGGCTTACCATGCGGGACAAGACCCCGTGGCTCTGTACAAAAAGATGCTGGACCGCACTCCCTTCCTCCACCTCAAAGACATGATCAAAAACCCTGATCCTGTTGATGTTGAAGTAGGCAGCGGAATCGTCCCTGTGAAAGAAGTGGTGGATATTGCCATGGCCAGCGGCTGTGAATGGATGCTGATTGAACAGGAGATGTTCGATAAGCCTCCGCTGGAAGCAGCCCGCATCAGCCACGACCAAGTTCGAGCCATGATGGGCGGCTAGGCCACTCTCCCTAAGGGAGCGAGTTGGGGTCAAAAACTTCATGTTTTCCTTGAGGTTTTCGGCCCCTTCAGGTTCATTGGCTTGAACATTGCAGGATGACCATAGGGTCCAACAGTTGGCCCTCTTCTGGGTCGTCTTATGAAGTCTCTTCGTTCTCTCCTTATTTTTTCCTGCGTGGCGGCCGCCGCGTCATCTCTGGCCCAAGGCATGGGCACGGCCAACGATTTCAATGCCTTCGTCTTCGGTTCAGCCCAGCTTTACGGAGGCCACGCTGATGGCGCAGTTGCCGTGGGTGGGCAGATCACGGGCAGTGGCTACGATTTTCTGCAGAAAAACGAGCCAGCTACTCTCGATATCTTCAACAAGATCGGACTCTACGCCAACAGCGGAGTCAGTTTCACCAACGGCGGAAGCGTCAACAACTCTGGCACGGCCCACGTTGCAGGCACCTTTTCATCCAACAACCCCTTCAACATGAACGGGGGCACGCTCTACGCAGGCGGCAGCATCAACAATGTCAACGGAAGCAGGCAGGCCGGAAACAACACAGTTGATTCCTCGATTTTTGCCAGCCAAGCCGCTTACTCTTTGGCTCAGACTAATGCAATCAGCGCACTCTCCGGCACGACAATTGTCGGGGGCGGTCCAGCTTGGCCCAACGTGCTAGAGATTGACCTCTCGACCATTGCGGCCGATTCGAACAACCGCAAGGTTTTGAAGCTGAATGCTTCCCTGCTCAACAGCGCGCAGAACGCAGTCTTCAATCTGAAGAATCAGGGCAGCGAAACAGTTCTCATCGACGTTGTTGGTTCTGGTCACGTGAACTGGTCTTGGAGCACCAACACCAGCGATGCAAGCAAGGTTCTCTTCAACTTCAAGGATGTCAGCAGCATCACCCTGAACCGAACCTTCACAGGATCCATGCTGGCCATGGGGGCTACGGTCACTCAGCAGACTGGCAACATTCAAGGAACGATGGTTGCCGGAAACTGGGTCAACTTCAACTCGAATGAACTGCACTGCGGAGCGAACTGCTTTGCAGGTTCCGCACCAGTTCCCGAACCAGCCGGATTGATCCTTATCGGTTCTGCCGTTGCAGGACTGCTGGTCAAAAAGCGAAAAGCTACATAAATCAGCCCAACTAGGCAAAGCTCAAAGGAGAGCGCACAATGCTTCACGTTCCAAGTCAAATGGGGCGTGAAGCATTTTTTTATGCTATCAGTCAAGCAACTTAGGCAAACCTCTACCCCTACATCTATTTCGTTTGCACAATCTTCAGACTATTGGCCCTAGTAAATGCCGCAGGCCACAACAGTAAAGCTTTGTTTATTTTGCTGGGTATCAGAGAAAAAGTCTGTTGATTCTCGTTTATTCATTCCGATGATTGCAAAGGGAACAAGATGTTCCTGAAGTCAGCATGAAGCTGAGTCGTAGGATTCTGATTAACGTGGCAGGTTTGTTTGCCATGGTTAGCCTGGGGACTTACGCTGGATCTCACTGGGTTCTGAAGGATGCCTTCAGCGATGTGGAAGCCACGGAAGCCCGGGAGGATTGGTTGGAAGCGAAGGCTGCCATCCAGGGTCAGGTCGTAAACATCCACGATAGATCCATCGACTGGTCTCAATGGGATGATGCCTACAGGTACATCCAAGATCGAAACCCTCAGTTCGTCGCTTCGAACATGACCGAGGCCACAGCCCATGCCATGAGCATGGACCTCATTGCCCTTTACGATCTTAAGGGCAGCAGTGTCGCCGCACAAGCGATTGAGAGATTTTCTAATCTCGCTCGTCCCCTGCCGGCAGAAGTTTGGAAGTCACTTAACCTCCAAAACACTTTGACCGACTCCCCGAAGTTTGGCCTGATTTGGCATCAAGGAGCCGTCGCTGCAGTCACTGCCAGACCAATAACTCCGACAGACTTGGATACACCAAGAGCTGGCTGGATGGTTTTTCTGCGCTATCTCGACCGAGACACCGTTAGAAGTCTGATTCGAGACAGCGGCACCCTCTCAATCGAACCTCGGAAGGCGCAGGAGTCTCAGCCGACGGGCGCTATTCCGGTCTACGCCATTGACGACAACTACTTGGCAGTCATTGGTTCGCTCAGAGGTCTCAATAGCCAGAATGTCGGCCGTCTGCGCCTGATCACTCCAAGAGGAATCGTCCATAAGGGCAATCAGACTCTCGGCACTCTGCTTTCAGTTCTCTTCGCCTTTGCCGCAGTCTTCACGCTGATTCTGCATGCCCTGCTCAGACAGCTCATTCTTAAGCGGCTTAACATTCTTCGGGATGAAGTCGGGCAGGTGAACGTCCAATCCGGGCAGGGCTTTATTACAACCACGGGCACGGATGAGATCAGTGAAGTTGGACAGGCAATGTCCAAGATGCTCTCGACCATCGCGGACTACACTACCGAGCTCGAAGCCCAGAGAAAATCCCTCGCTGTCACAAACGATGATCTCGAAAGACAGGTCATGGAGCGAACTCTTCAGCTCGTCGAGGCGAACTCCGTGCTGCAGAATGCCCTTGACGGCATCTGTCGGCTCAACCTTGAAGGGGAGTTCGTTGAAGCTAACCCCCAGACTGGCAGAATCTTCAGATCCGAAAGCCTAGTCGGGAGGTCACTGTTCGAATTCCTGCCTACCTCGAGTCAGGAAGAACTGAGACGAGCCCTAATCATTCTTCGAAGCCAGGACCGCGTCGATGTCGAACTTGAATCCATGGCCCGCGATGGCAGCATGGCTTGGCTTCAGGTCGTTCTTCTGCCCGCCAGAGACAGGGACGCAACAGTTCAAAGCATCCACGTCTTCATCAAAGATGTCACCGAATCTCGCGAACTGCATGAGCGGATTCAGCATCAAGCCTTTTATGACCCCCTTACTGGCCTGGTCAACCGAACCCTCTTCCAAGAAAAGCTCGAAACCTCTTTGATGTTCGAAGCAGGCTTGGTGGGAGTCATGTTCATCGACCTTGACAACTTCAAGTATGTCAACGACTCGATGGGGCACGACTTTGGCGACCTCCTTCTCATCGAGGTTGCGAACCGAATCACCCTCTGTGCAAGGCCAGGCGACATCGTCGCCAGAATGGGCGGCGACGAATTCAGCGTCCTTCTTCCAGAACTGGATGATTCAGCAGACGCCCATAAAGTCGCTTCTTCTATCATCGAGGCTCTGGCCGAACCAGTCCGAATCTTTGGTCGTGACGTGTTTGCGACCGCATCTGTGGGTCTCTGTGTCAGCCATAAAGAAGGAGCCAAGGTCAGTGAATTGCTGCGCAGTGCGGATACAGCGATGTACGAGGCCAAGGCCAACGGAAAGGCCAACTATTCCACTTTCGATGACTCTATGAGCGAGAAGATCGTCGAAAGAATCAAGCTGGAATCTGGCCTGAGATCGGCAATCATGGACCACGAGATCTCGGTCCTCTTCCAGCCGATCATCGACCTGACCACAGGCAGAATTACCGGGGCAGAGACGCTTGCTCGCTGGAACTCACCAACACTTGGCTTCGTCTCACCAGCTCGCTTCATTCCCATTGCAGAAGATACAGGACTCATCATCCCCTTGGGCGCGAGCGTGCTTGATGACGCCTGCAGAGCCGCTGCCGACTGGCGACGAAGGCTAGACCCCGACTTCCAGGTCAACGTCAATCTCAGCCTTAGACAGCTTTTGGAGAACGACTTGATTGACGCAGTACGTCTCGCCTTGGACTTCCATCAGCTCGACCCCGCTGGGCTTCATCTTGAAATCACTGAGAGCTTGGCTGTGCGAGATTACGAAAGGGTTATCGGTCAGCTTAAGGCCCTTAAGGCCCTCGGTGTCGGCCTGGCAATTGACGACTTCGGCACTGGCTATTCTTCACTCAGCTATCTGCAGAGACTGCCCATCGACACAGTTAAGATTGACCGATCCTTCGTGACCATGCTCGGCATCGAACAGGCTCCGACCGCCATCATCATGGCCATTATCACCCTCTGCCGGGCTATGGGCTTCAAGGTCGTGGCAGAAGGCGTTGAGACTCCCGAGCAGGTCGTCCGACTGGGCGATCTTGGCTGTCACGCCGCCCAGGGCTTCCTCTACTCCAAGCCGATTTCTGCTGCTGCGATGGAAGCTTTGATTCGAAACGGCCTGGAATCAAAGGCTGCTTAGCAGGTTTCTTGACTTGTCTCCCTTTGGCCGAGTCACTGCCACAGTTCTCTTGAATTTAAAGGCCTGAATACGACCGCGCCCCACTCTAGAGACACTGCCAAGATCTGCTTGGGTGGCTGGGGATGGCTCGAAGAGCAGCCCCAGAAAAACCTGAGACTTGGAACCTGGGTTGCCCTCCAGGCCAACCCAGGCCACCCGAATCAGTTAAGCGAGTGAAGGTCATTGCACGATCGTGAGATACCGTGTTGAATTGTCAAGGGGTTGGGGTCCATTCGGTTCCTCTGTTGACCACTGTCACAATCCGGCGGAGCATTCTGGCCATGATGGCGACCAGAGCGCATTTCTTAGGTTTTCCGGCTTCCAGCATTCGGCCGTAGTGGGCTGAGCA
>CALRMU020000004.1:0-273398 GCA_943369295.1 Synechococcus sp. UW140
TCTCCTGTTCCAGACATGATGCTGAATGCTCAGCCCACTACGGCCGGATGCTGGAAGCCGGAAAACCTAAGAAATGCGCTCTGGTCGCCATCATGGCCAGAATGCTCCGCCGGATTGTGACAGTGGTCAACAGAGGAACCGAATGGACCCCAACCCCTTGACAATTTAACACGGTATCTCGACTTTCAGTTTTTTGAGAGTTAACGGCCGGGTATTGCAGCGAGTAAGGGGCAGCGGCTTAAATCGAGAACTCAGTTGGAAAGATTTCTGTGGCCTGGTTTAGCTCTGCTAAGCCAGGAAAGCCTGAGTCCTAAAGAAGCAATCACGACCTTTCTCTCGTTCCTTGGAAAGGATCGTGGCACCCCGACTTTCAGTTTTTTGAAAGTGAGTGGCCGGGTATTGCAGCGAGTAAGGGGCAGCGGCTTAAATCGGGTGCCACGAGACCTTGACTTGTGAATGAACTTATGAAGTCCAACTCTGTGTGACCCTTATCCTTCGACCACCCCCAAACCCCCGCCTCCTCCAGGCGGGGGCTTGTTTTAGGTTGGCGGTTTCGGGCCCTCCGCTTCGCTCCGGCCAGAAACCGAAGCTCTCGGGAGGAACGTGATGCTAGAAACTATGAGTGCGTGACTCAAGAAGCAAACCAGCGCCTCAAGCCATTTAACAACCCTTTCTGCCGATTCTCGGGTATCACGCCTCAGTGTCTGCTGCAGCCCTCTTCGGCCTTCTTCTCCTTCAGCCTCAGGTAGAGGTTGACTCTTACGGAGTCCCCAAAATCCAGGCCCGGAACGCTGCCGCCGCCTATAAAGAATTGGGCCGCCGCCACGCCATGGATCGGCTCTGGCAGATGGAAATGGCCCGACGACTTGCGTCGGGGCGACTGAGCGAGATTCTGCCAGAAGCGAAAAGAAGCGATGAACAGGTTCTGAAGCTGGCTTTCACAGAATCCGAGCTCGATCAGCAGATCGCCGCTCTCCCTGCCGCAATGCAGACAGTCATGACCTCCTACGTCGAAGGGGTCAATCAGGGAATTCAGGAAAGGACCGCGGCTAAGACTCTGCCTAGCCGCTACGACTCAAACAAGATCGCGCCGGAACCCTGGACCCTTAGGGATTCGGCAGGGATCATGGTTACCCTCATCCGACAGTTCGGCCAGGGCGGAGCCGGCGAGCTGAGGACCATGGCCATGCTTGAGTACTTGAAGACTCAAAAGGTCAAAGGATCTGAAGTCAAGGTTCTGAATGACTTGACATGGCAGAACGACCCGGCCAGCACGACTACTCTAGACCCGAAAGACGACAAGGTTAAGCCGAAGCCCCTGATTGCCTCTTTGCCAATGGAGACGATTACCGAGGAACATCTTGCCCAGCTCCCGCGTCCAAATCTGTTTGAACTTGCGGCTGGCTTGAGCCTTGCCCTGCAGGAGGCGCCCGACCTTATGGCTAAGAGTCTGGGTGTCGCCCACCAGTGGGGCAGCTATGCGGTCGCGGTTGATTCTAAGCGAAGTCGCACTGGCAAGGCCCTGCTCTTAGGGGCTCCTCAGATGGGGCATCCGAGCCCGAGTCCAGTTTACGAAGCAGCCCTGATTGCTCCTGGTCTTGCAGTTCAGGGCATGACCGTTCCCGGTATCCCTTGGGTTTTGGCTGGCACCACCACTAATGCCGCTTGGACTTTGACCACAGGGGCGGCAGATGTTGAAGACATTGTCGCCACGAAGCTGCAGGACAAGGACACTCTGCTGATTGACGAGAAGCCGGTCCCCCTTCAGAGAGTCACTTTTCAGCGAAAGGGATTTACCGTCACTCAGGAGAGAACTCCTGATGGTCCTGTGGTTCTAAGCTCAGGGTCGAGCAAATCTGTTTTCAGTCTGCGATCCGCCTTACGGGGCAAAGAACTGGCCGGCTTTATGGCCGTCCACCGCATGGCCGAAGGGCAGGGAAGAATTCCCCTTGTTGATCTTGTTAGAGATACAGCCCCCTGCTTCAACCTCTTCACCGCACGCACCAACGGAACAATCGGCTGGCGGTTTACCGGTGCAGTGCCCCTTCGGCCCCTTAGGTTCGATCCTCGACTGCCCCTTCCGGCGGGTGCCGCCTCTGCTTGGCGCGGCATGATTCCCGCCGAACAAATGCCTTGGGTGGAGAACCCCAGCAAAGGCATTATTCATAACTGGAACGGAAAACCAGCCGCCTGGTGGCCCAACCTCGATACTCCTGTTTGGGGCCGCTACTTCCGCGGTCGACTTTTGGGAGAAGCAATTCCGGCTGGTCTGCTGGGTCGCGGCGATCTTGAAAAAGCTGCCTGGAACATTGCTCGACGCGATACAGCCAGCCCGCGAGAATTTGCCCCACTCTTTGCCGAGGTGGCAGAAGATAAACCTGAATTGGAAGAAGCTTTTCGCCTTCTTCAGTCTTTCGATGCCAGAGCAGTGGAGGGATCTGACGAAGGCGCCTTTCTCAGCTATGCCATCCGGTATCTGAGAGAAGAGATCTTCCTTAGCCAGATCGGCAACCTTACCGGGCCAAACCTCTTTAACCAGGCGCTGCAGCCAGAAGTCTTGATGA
Source organism: Synechococcus sp. UW140 (assembly GCA_943369295.1). Taxonomy (GTDB): domain Bacteria; phylum Armatimonadota; class Fimbriimonadia; order Fimbriimonadales; family Fimbriimonadaceae; genus JAKRSE01. The sequence goes on from CALRMU020000004.1 coordinate 2,565, forward strand.
GGGTCATGATTGGCCGGACCGAATACAAATGGCTGGAAGGTCGAAGCAAAGATGCCGTGGTAGAGGCTGCTCTTAAAAGAGCCTTGGCAGAAAGAGAGAAGCAGGGAAGCGAGTGGGGATTCAGGCCAGGAGTTATTCGCTACACGGCATTCAGCCCCCAGGGAGTCATCGGGGCTGCTCCGGTGACCTACAGCAACCGTGGGACCTTCATTCAGATCACAGAAATGACCAGCCCTCCGACGGCCCGGAACGTGCTTGCTCCGGGCAATGCTGAAGAGGGTTCCCATGCCTTGGATCAGACTCCCTTGGCTGCTCAGTGGCGATACAAGGCCGCACATTCTTTGGGGGAATGAGGGGGGCATAGGGATGAGGAATGAAGGATGATGTCTGAAGACGGGAGAGGGAAGACCGGAGACAGAATCTTTTCCTCGCTTACATGGGCTCTTCACTAAAACTCATGGGACAGGATGCTGTGGAGTCCTTTCCCACCAGACGCTAAATCAGGTCTTGCTTTCGGTTCCTCAAAGTGATCTGCTGATGGCCCAAGTCAAAGTCGAAGTGATTCTTTGACAATGGGGTTTCTGGCCGGAGCGAAGCGGAGGGACAGAAACCGCCCAACAAAAACAAGCCCCGCCTGGCGGAGGCGGGGGTTTGGGGATGGACGATGAGGTGATTAAATATTCCACTCACACCGCCAAAAAGCTTTGATGCCTCTTCACTGGACAAGGTCCAGTGGCAACCCAATCTTGGTCTTCCGTTTGCGCCTAGGGTTTGACCAGCGAACATTTCCTTCGACCCCTGAGTCTCCATCAGATCTGAATTCTTGGGCCGGGGCACAGGATCACTTGATGCACGTGTATTGGCGAATCGAGTCTATTGAGGTTGCAGCATAATGCTTCACTTTCGGCCCCCAACCCTCTTTGATGCCGGCCTCGTCTTCAAGCAGGTGTTCAAGATCCTCGGGCTTAATCGTCGGGTCAATTTCGGCCAGCATGCATCCAGTGCAGCGGGCATAAGGGTTGTCCGTGTTGTTGAGAGCGTGCCTGATTGTGCGCTGCAGCCGTCCCTTTTGATCCTGCGGAATGGGTGCGGACTTCAGGGCAAAGAGAGCATTTCCGCGAGTGTAGGGGTGGGCCTCCTCGTCTTCGTACAGATCCATCAAACGTCTGGCGGCTTCAAGGTCATTGTAGACAAAGGCACAGCCGATCTCAGCGATTTTTTCACCAAGTACATCTGCTTTGTGCTTGAGCAGTTCGCGCCACAGAAATGGACTGAGCCAATCCGGGTCCGGGTACTTTTGAACGCTACGGAGCTCAATGGACCGGAGTAGTGCCCTTACGGCCCAAATCTCATCCGGAAGATTAAGATGGCTCACTTTCCAGTCGATGTTGCTATCTGTTATCAGCAAGTAGAGCTCCCTCGCGAGTCTCGGCGAGATCTCCGTTTTGTCTAGCCAGGCGGGCAGCGCTTCATTTGATAAAGACCGAGCCGCCTCTAGACGTGACTTCCAACTCTTTTTGGGCACATCTAGGATTCTGCGTGAATGCAGAGTCTTGATTCAGACCTTTTCAATCAGGGCCTAGCTCAACAATGTTTAGGAGTTTTCACTGGACGGGGTCCAGTGGCACCCAGGTCTGTCTATCGTCAGAAATCTATGATAAAGGGGCCTTCATTTGAGGCCTAGCTCGGCCGGCGCCCCGCAAGGATTCCAACAAACAAGCCCCCTCCTTTCGCGCTTGCGACGAAAGGAGGGGGTAGGGGGTGGAGAGCCCACGGGTTAGACCCCGAATCTCAGAAGGTTTAGTTCCCGAGACCGTTATAGAAGCGGTTCACTTCGGCTTCTGTGGTGCCCTGACCGCGAAGAGAGTTGATAGGAGTGAACTTCACGTGTCCATCAACCCACATGACCAAAACGCTCCTGGGATCATAGCGGCCCCAAAGTCCGCCCTGGCTTCGAGCATCAGGGAAGGTGCCAACCCAGCCGCTGCTGGGCGCAAAGGGGGCAACCTGAGGAACACGGAAGGGAGGCTCGATTCGGCTGTATCCGATGGGGCTGTTCACTGTGACAAGCGGACCACCTGCAAGGCCAGGAGCCCGCTGGTCCTTCATGGTCGCTTCGGCGAACATGATGGTCTGAGCAGGGGCACCAATGCTGGTGGCGGAAACTCCAGAGAAGATTGAAAGGGTTCTGCCCTGAACAACTGGTCCTGGTGAGAGGGTGTTGAGGTACCTAAAGTTGTAGCCGTAGCTGGCGTTGGCACCCGTCACATAATCCCTAAAGCTGCTGTTGGGGTCAAAGCGGCCTCGACCCTGGGGATCGGCGACCAAGGGGTCGTCAGCTTTATCGTTGGGGCAAAGAAAAACCTGCTTGTTCTTTGTGTAGGGCAGGATCAGCAGGGGGTAGTAGTAAAAGCCCTGGCTGGTGGGGAGCGAAAGATCGAGGGGGTTGTACCAAAAGACCGGCGGAGTCGTATCGTCGTAATCACCCATGTAAAGCATGGTTCCGGTGCTCACCTGACGCATGTTGCTGAGGCTGGCTGTCTTTTTTGCGGCAGTTTTTGCCTGGGCAAAAACAGGGAAAAGAATGGCAGCCAAAATGGCAATGATGGCGATCACAACCAGCAGTTCAATCAAGGTGAAAGCTCGAGTCCGCATATGTTCATGATGCCCCTTGCCGGTAGGGTCCCATTTGACAAATTTGACGATTTGCCTGAAATGGCGCGGGATTGTGATGGTTAAACTTAATGACGGCTTGACTAATCTAACGACCAGACTCAACGAAGGAGCGGCAGAGGCTCGGATTTCTGCCTCCGCCGCCTTCTCTTAGGGATGCAGCTCAGGGGGCGGCAAAGAGGCTGACGCCCTTTTGGTCCTTGCCGTTTGAGATGGCTCCCATGAAGGTTTCATCCATCTTGACCTCGAAAGTTTTGGGGTCAAGGTAGCGGGCCGTGATTTCCACCTTGTTGTCCGAATAGATTCTGAGTCGAACGTAGTTGTTTACATAGCCATAGCTGGGGTGCCCGATGAGGTGGGTTTCGGAACTCACAAGATAGGCCAGCTTGTTCCGGACGACTCCAGAGGCAAAGTACTCCCAACTCCTAAACAGCATTCCGCCGATGGCGGCAGGAGCTTTCTCCTCCTTGCCTTCGACAATGAGAGTCGTTTTGGAGTAGTCAATGACGGTGCGAATCTGCTGACCAGAATTGGCGGCCTTCATGAGGGCTTCGAAGCTGTCAAGCCTCGCAGGCTGAGGAGCGGCAAGAAGAGGAAGAAGCGCAAAGACAGGTGTCACGTCTTATGATAACCAGCCTTTAACTTATCGGGGTCGTAGGGACCAGTATCCTTAAGCAAGGCATCAGCCCGGCACTTTGAAGCGATATCCTGTTGTCTGCTCTTAAGCGAGCCCCTCCCCAAGAGAAACTATGTCCTTCCCAGATTTTAAAAGAGGCCTTCGACTTCTGCCATTTCTCATCATGGCTGGAGCGGTGGCAGGGTGTGGACTGGTAGGGGGTGGTTCCTCCGCCTCAGAGCCTGCACCGCCTGATCAGAAGGTGGTTAAAGAGGAGCCTCGGAATGAGTTCAACTTGAGAGCGACAGGGACTGACGCAATCATCTTGATGTACCACGACGTTCTGCCAGCCAGAACGAGGGAAGCCCTTTGGTACGATTCAACTACCGCAGAATTCACTAAGGACATCGACCGCCTGACAGCCTGGGGAGCCACCTTCGTCAGCATGGATGATGTTTACGCGGCGATGACCAATGATCGTCCTCTGCCACCCAGAGCAGTGGCCATCACTTTTGATGACAACTACCAGGGCTTTTTCGACAACGCTTGGCCCCTGTTGTCAGAAAGAAAGATTCCCGTGACGATGTACGTCCACACAGATTTTGTGGGCAGCAGCCAGGGACGTCCGAAGATGACCTGGGGCACCCTGAAGGAGCTTTTGAAGAGCGGTCACTTTATTGTTGGCAGTCATACAGAAAGCCATCCGGAAGACTTCAGCAAACTGACTGAACTGGAGCAGGACGCAGAGCTGATCGGCAGCAAAGAGAAGCTTGAATCCAACCTTGGCATCGAGGTTAAACACCTTTCGTGGCCAATCGGCAAGTACAGCCAGACCTCCATCGACTTGGCTAAGAAGCACGGCTATGTGTCTGGGGTCACCATGGAAACTGGCATCGCCTGGCACAGCCAGTCGCTGTTTGAGCTGAACCGCTACAACCCTGTGAAGCTCGATCAGGCTATGGCCGATGCAGAAAAGGAAGAGGCTGACCCCCTTGGCTATGTTGAACTGACCATCACGCCCGGGCCAGTGATTAAAGAGCTTGACCGGATCGACCGCGTTCCTCTTTCTTTAGTCAGGGGAGGCAAGCCGGAATCTGTTCTCGTGCCTGGCCGCGAATCTGTTAATGATCTGGTCAACAACTTTGGCGGGGCGGCCGGGATCAATGGTGGGTTTTTCCAGATCTCAGCCATCAAGAGCACGGATAACCGCATGATCGGACCCTCCCTGGCCAGCAACATGGGCCTGTGGTTCCCTGATCCCGAGCCTGCCCGAGTGGCAAAGCTTACAAATCGCCCCATGGTGCTCTTTACCGACACCAAGGTTATGATTTTTCCATTTAGGCCGCCTTTCAACAGGCTGGATTCTGTTCAGAAGGAAGTCCCCGGGCTGAAGGATGCTTTTGTTGCCGGTGCTTGGCTGGTGCACAACGGCAAGGCGAGAACCAAAGAGCAGATCGTCAGTCACGCGGCCCAAGACGTTATGGATTTTCGTCGCCGTGCCTTTATTGGCTGGGATATCGACGGCCGCTTGGTGATTGGCGCCTGCACCGACAGCTATAGCAGTGATCGGTTTGCCAAAGCCCTGGCTCAGAAGGGAATTGCCGAAGCGGTCCTTCTTGATTCAGGCTTCAGCACATCGGTAGTGTACGGTCAAGAAATCTTGGCTAGTGGCCACGCCACTCCAGAAAAGCCTTCGAGGCCGATTCCTCATGCCATCATTGTTAAAGGCTGGGATCTTGGGGCAGCAAATGAGGCCGGAAGCGGGACAGGGCAGTAGGGAGGGGGGCGGACTTTTTGGCCGTCGTTCAGGCTTAGAAGTTCCGATTCAAGGTCGGTTGATCAGAGAAACTGTTTTGTTTTTTGGTCCGCCTGCCTGGCACGATGCATTGGTTTTTGCCTGCCTGGCAGGTGGTGCCGCCCTTAGCCTCTCTGCCTTGATCGGCTTCTTCTTCCTCCATCCTTGGGTGGGTCCGGCTGTTTTTCTGGCTGGTCTTTGGGGACTGCTTTCGACCGAGCGTCTGGTGGTGAACTTGAAGACAGGCACTTATCACCTTCAGGTTCAGCCGAGATGGAAGATTATCAAGGGCAGCATCTCGGAATGGGATGCCTTGAACATCGTTGCAGAGAACCGCGGACTGCCTGGCCTTTCTCCAGGTTCTTCCTGGTCGGTTGTTTACCATTTGGTTCTGCATTGGAAAGGCGGTAGAAAAGCACCTATGGTGCTTCAGAGGCTGACGGCCTCGGTGCCTGTGGGGTACCCCCTAGAGCCAGCAGCCCAGCCCCTAACCGCTCAGGCTTCAGTCTTTGGCCGATTAATGGGCCTGCCGGTTTATCTTTCTCTGGGTGGATTCAGCCCAAATCCTCGGCCTCTCACTTGATATCGAAGAACTTTGTGAATACCGAAGGTGCCGAGAACTTTTACCCCCCTGTATTTCGTCCACACTTTGAGTTAAACTGTTGAAGCTTGGGCATTTATGTGTCCAGGCCATGCAGGACGTGCCTCTTAACCGAGGCTCGGTCACTGGAGTGGGTTCAATGAAGTTGAGCGTGAGCAAGACGGCCAGGATGGGCCTGATCGCGGCAGGCGCTGGTTTTGCAGTTTTGAGCTGGGCAAGTCCTGGCGCAAAGGGGCTTGATCAGATTGCCGCTATGAAGGCAGGTGGTTTCCTGGAAAATAAAGGGCAATGGGATTCCCGTGCGCTGTTCTATATGGGCACGCCGGGACAGGATGTCTGGATCTCCCGGGATGGCATTACCCTGGACCTCTTCAAGACAGTGCGCGAAAACGGCGCATCTATTGAAGATGGGACAAGGCGTGGCCATGTCGTGAAATTCGAATTCGCGGGAGCTTCGGCTTCAGCGGCTCCTGTCGGCGCAAATCAGCGACCGGTTCAGATCGATTTTATGAAAGGCCGGGGAGCCTCGGAATATGTGACTTCCCGTCAATTCGGCGAAGCCTACATTTCTGACCTCTATCGCGGCGTTCATCTGAGGAACTATAAGGACGGAAGTGACTTCCGCTATGACCTGGTTGTGATGCCGGGCGCCGATGCGAGCCAAATTCGCTTCAGCGTCAAGGGCGCCAACTCGGTGCAGGCAGATGGCTCAACCGGCGGGATCATCATCAACACTTCGATGGGTCCTGTCAAGCAGTCGGCTCCTTTCGTCTACCAGCAGGTTGGCGCAGATCGAGTTGCTGTTCCGGCCTCATTCAGCTTGAGAAACGGTGAAGTCAGCTTCAGCCTTGGCAAGTTCAACAAGAACCTGCCTTTGGTTATTGACCCGCTGGTCTACGGCACCTATATGGGCGCCGACTCTGTTCCCTTTACCTTCTCTGGTTCTGAAACTATCAACAGCACCAGCGCAGATTCAAAGGGCAACCTTTACATGTCGGGCACTACCAGCACGGCTAACTTCCCAATTCTTCAAGGTCCTTACAGCGTAACCCTTCGAGGCGGCACGGATGCGTTCGTCGCCCGCATGGATGGTGATGCTTACGCCCTTGATTACGCTGCCTTTATTGGCGGCACCGGAACCGACAACGCCATTGCCATCAAGGTCGCAGAATCAGCTGCTACAGTGTGGGTTGGCGGAGAAACTACTTCTGACGACTTCCCTGGAGCAGTTAACGCTGGTCCTGGTGGTGGAGCCAGGTCTTGGTGGTTCATGCGCTGGTCATTGGCTGGCGACGGTACCTTCGCCCCCGAATTCAGCTTCTATGAGTTTGCTGACTTCGGCACAATCGCCTCTTTTGGAGCCAATGGAAGCGACACCAGATGGTCAGATATGGCTGTCACCACCACTGGTGAGCTGTATGTTGGTGGCGTCTCCAACCAGGTTTCGGCCAACGCTGCCTATCCTTCCTATATCCCAGGAAGCACGCAGGGTGGAGTTGACGGCTTCGTCGTCAAGTACAACCGCGCGGGCACAAGAATTGCTGCGAGAAGAATCGGAGGACCCGGAAGCGAATCCATGGGTCGATTCGAGTCTCTTCCTAACGGAGGCGTAGTTGTCACTGGAACCGTTGGCGGCGCAAGCCAAGATACGAGTTCCGTCCCAGTGGCTAATGCACTCTTCGCCACGACTTCCAACGTCAACTGGGAATCAGCCCGACTGAAGAGGAACCAGGATGCCTACATCGTAGCCTTCTGGCCAGATATGTCGGTTTGGTACTCCGGTCTCATCGGCGGCGCATCTATTGATACTGCCATCGCTGTTGCCGCTGACCCTTCTGGCAATGCCTACGTTCTCGGTCAGACGATTTCGTTCGACTTCCCACGCACAAGAGGAGCCTTTGACGAGGTTTACTCGAATGGCGGTGAAGCTTACGTTGTTAAGATCACCACAGGCCGAGTCATTGGCTACGCCACTGGTCTTCGACACAGTGAGACTGTCCTTCCTAACGTCATTCGCGCAGACGGCCGTGGAGTCGCTGCAATCGGCGGCACCGTTGGATTCCGATATCCTGGCGGCGCCCCGCCACAGCCAACTATTCCTGGCGTCATCGCCACGACTCCTGATGCCATCGACCCCAGCTATGGTGGCGGTGACGAGTCGGTTGAGCCACCCAACAACTACGTTGGAACGGCCGCTGGAACTATCGCCGTTGGTGCAGTCCGCAGCTCAACTGAAGGGTTTGTGCAGTTCTTGAACAGCACTGGCACCAACCTGCTCTACGGATCCTATATCGGTGAAGAGAGTGACGACAGCGTTTCGGACATCCACATGGATGCCGTTGGCAGCACTTGGGTTGTTGGCAACTCAGTTACCAGCCCACTCTTCCAGGCGGGACCCAAGTCTCCGTTCGGCCTTGGCGCTCACATCACCGGCAATGCCTTCAAGTCTGTTGCCGATGGAGCCAGAGATGCCTTTGCAATTAAGCTGAGAGTTGGCCTCCCAGTCATGCAGAGCCTTAATCTTTCCAGCACTGCAGTTGCTGGTGGATTGGGAGCCTTCACGACGGCGACAGTCACTCTTCGAAATCCAGCTCCTCAGGGCGGCGTTGTTATGACGGCCAGCCTGAGCGATCCAACGATCACTTCATTCTCCGCTGCTGGCGGTCAGGCAACACGTTCAGTCTTGATTCCTGCCGGTCAGTCCGCGGTGAGCTTCCCTGTCTTCACCTCGCCTGTCACTGTTGCGAGCCCCTCGGATGTCCGAATCACTCTCGACAACGACTTCCTTCTGGCTCGAGTGACAGTCAACCCCTGGCTGGATGACTTCACAGTCACTCCTTCCTCAATGGTTGGTGGAAATCAGGTCAGCGTCATCGTTCGACTCTTCCAGAACGCCACCCAGGACGTCAGAGTTCAGCTTGCTTCTAGCAGCAGCCTGGTCACTCTGCCCGCCAACAGTGAAGTCATTGTCCCCGCTGGCACCAACACTGCCACTGTGGCCATGAACACTGCCGGCGTCGAAGGCCCAACCCTTCTCCCCATCGATGGCACCCTTCTGGGAGTTACACGATCCGGAAGCACGGTCCTTGACCGAGCAACCATGACCGCCGCGACATTCTCTCCTGGCAGAGTCTTGAGCGGAGAACCTTCAACTCTGACCATTCTCTTCAACGGAAGGGTCGGCGTCGAAAGATCAATCAATCTGACCCACACGGGCGGAATTTCTGGACTCCTGGTCGCTGGCAACCCGCTGCCCCAGACAGTCACCATTCCTGCTCAGGCAAGCCAGTTGGTCCTCCCGGTCACAGCTCCTTCAGTTGTGTCCCCATCGTCTACCACCCTGACTGCCACCGAAGGTCTTCAGACCGCCTCTGGCACGCTCTTCGTGGATGACATCGACATCGCCCGAGTCGACATCGTTCCCGGTGTTGATGTTCTTGGCGGAACTGTCCTGACTGGAACGGTCACCCTGACCCGACCCGCTGGACAGCAGAACCTGGTGTTCAACATCAGCTCCAACAACGACACTGCTGGCACCCTGGCCAGTGGCTCTGGCACTGTGACGGTTCCGATCGGTTCTCAGACCTCGAACACCTTCACCTTCAACACCAACATCGTCAACGCTGTGCAGAACGTGACCATCTCGGTTAGTCGAGCCGGATTCACGACTCGCAACGTGCCGATCATCGTTCGACCCATCACCGTCACGATTGACGTTGATCCGAACGCTGTACTTGGTGGCGCAGGCGCATCTGCAACGGTGAGCATCAGCACCCCAGCACCCGCTGGTGGACTGGTCGTTGACCTTTCAACGGATGATCCCGCCGCGACGATCACACCCAGTCAGGTCACCATTCCTGCTGGACGAACGACTCCTCTTGCAGTTGACACTATCTCGATCACCACTCTGGCAGTGCCGGATGACGTGCTTGTGACAGTGACAGCCAGCTTGGGAATCTTCAGCACTGACACGGATACTCTGCTGGTTCGAGCCCCAGGCGTCACAAACCTGGTCATCAACCCCAACGAGATTGCTGGTGGCGGAACCGCCACTGCGACAGTGACTATCGAAGGCCCTGCCCCTGCAGACTTCGAGCTCGCAGTCGCATCTGATGCCACTCAGGCGAGCGTCCCAACGACGATCACCATTCCTGAGGGCGCCACCACGGCAACCTTCCCGATCACCACTTCAATCGTCGCTGCTGATGTCACTGCAACAATCAGTGTCACTGGCTCCAGCACTGTCGCAAGCGCAGAACTGAGCATCGTGGCCCCGAGCGTTGCAAGAATCACCTTCAGCCCGAACATTGTTCGAGGCGGAAGCGGAACGACGATGACCATCACCCTGAACAGAGCTGCCCCCGCTGGTGGCGCTGTCCTGACTCTGGCAAGCGATCAGACCACCTTGGCTCGACCAACCGTTACCACGGTTACCGTGCCAGCTGGTTCGCTCTCTGTCAGCGTGCCGGTGACTACGAGCCGAGTGGCCCGACGAGCAACGGTTGGCTTCACCGCCACGGTTAACTCGACCGGTCGCACCGCTCGCGGCTTCCTTGGAATCAACCCCTAAGGCAGCCAGAACCTGACCCAGTGAAGGGCCGCTCCCAAGAGGGGAGCGGCCCTTCTGCCTTTTATCATCTGTCTCAGAGCCTGATGCTGAAATGAATCACGGCCTGCATCGGTACTCTAAAGAGATGAAGACGGGCCGCAGATTGATTGTTATTGGGGGCGGCCAAGGTGGGCTCAGCGCAGCCATTCACGCCAGGTTGCTGGGCTGGGATGTTTTGGTTCTTGAACAGAACGAACGCCTTGGTGGAAAGGCGGGCGGAATTCAGATTGAGGGCTACAGTCTTGATCCCGGTCCCAGCATCATCATCATGACTGATCTCTATGAGTCGGTCTTTTCGGCCGCAGGTCGTCCCATGAGCGACTACCTGAAGTTCTCGCGGCTCGACCCCTTCAGCCGCATCTATCTTGAGGGCTGGCAGGAACCGCTTGATCTTCCTAGTGGAAGGGAAGCCTGCCTAAAAGAGTTAAAGAGAGCCGTCCCGGAGGATTACGATGGGCTTTTGCGGCTGCTTGGCAAGTTAGACCAGGCGGCAGAACCAATCAAAAAGACCATCTTCAGCAAACCGCTGCATCATCCCTGGCAGCTTGCTGACCCGAGGCTCATGGTCGCCGCTTCGAAGTTTGATCTGAGGCTTAACTACAAAGAGCTGGTTGAAAGCTTTTTTACCAGCCCCCTCCTGCGGGCCTTCTTCTACGGATTCCCCAGCTACAGTGGTCAAACCTATCACAGCAAGGCAGCAGGGGCCCTCATGATCCCTTACTACATGATTGAGGGGGGCGTCTGGTGGCCGGAAGGGGGTGTCGCCGCAATTCCGGCGGCCTTTGGAAAGCTTGGGCACGATCTTGGGGTTCAGTACCGTACATCCGCCAAAGTGACTGGACTGCGGACCGATGGCAGCAGGGCAGTGGCCGTGGTTCTCGATTCCGGTGAGGAGATTCCTTGTGACGCCGTTGTCAGCAACAAAGACCGCCTGAGCTTTGAAAGGGATCTTGGCCGTCCGGAACCCCAAAAGCCTTCCAGCAGCTATTGCACCTTCCATTGGGGCATCCGCCGAGTTTTGCCGGGGCTGAGTCACCACACCCTTTTGATCCCCAAGGACTTTGAAAAGGGATTTGAAGAGCTCTATTCACAGAATCTTCCTGCTTCCGAACCAGTCGTGTACCTTAACTCGACTCCTGCGCCGGATGGCTGCACCTGCCTTTTCGCCGTCCTTACTGTGCCGGCCAGAGAAGATCATTTCGATTGGAACGAAGCGGCACCTATGCTCAAGCGTGCGGTCAAGGCTCAGTTAGCCCAAAGAGGCATGGATTTTGACGAATCGGAGCTTGACTTCGAAAGGATCCAAACTCCCCTGACCTTTGAGCAGAGAGACGCCTCCTGGCGGGGAAGTCTTTACGGAGCAGCGGAAGCTGAACGCCTTTGGGGAATGCTGCCCTTAAAGGTAAAAGACAGCCAGCTAAAGAACCTCTTTTACGTGGGAGGAACGGTTCAGCCAGGAGCAGGTTTGCCCATGGTCACGTTAAGTGGAAGGTTTGCCGCCGACTGTCTGCCTCGATGATCTTTGGCTGCGGCTTGCGCTGAGCTGAGGGTTGAGTTCAAACTTAAAGGCATGGTTGCCTTGGCTGCCCTCTCGCTTGCTCTCACCCTCTCTGCCCCAACCGATCGTCCCCAAGTGAAGTTTGAGGTGGAAGGCAGAGGCAGCTTTGTGATGGAGCTGCGGCCAGACCAAGCCCCTAAACTCGTCGCTCATTTTCTGAACCTGGTTGACAGCGGCTTTTACGACAAAATGCTCTTCCATCGCAAGGTCGATAAGTTCGTTCTTCAAGGCGGCGACCCTGGCACAAAGAAAGTGTCAGTTGAGTGGGCAAAGAAGAATCCGGGCGAAATGGGGGGCACCAAAAATCTGGGCAGCGGTGGTTCTGGCAAGGAGGTGCCTTACGAGATCAACGACCTGACTCATGTAAAGCACAGCGTCGGAATGGCTCTTTCCAGCCCCATGTCTGATACAGGCGACAGCCAGTTCTTTATCAACCTCAAAGATAACTTCCGCCTGAACGGAATGTACTGTGTCTTCGGTCAGGTTGTTTCGGGCAATGGCCTGATCAACAAGATCGAGCGGGGAGACAGGATCATTCGCGTTAGTCGAGTTAAGGCGAAGACTGGTAGCAAGAGTTAAGTTTTGTCCCTTGCTGCAGAGGTGATAATCTCTCTTAGCTGATCGGCGATTCTTCCGCAGACTTCTTGAAGAGATTGTGTTGGCAGGTGATTCTTGCTCAGGAACGCCTGCCAGCGTCTGTTCGCCATCTCATCGTTCCAGAAACTCTCTGTCAAGCCAATCGGAGGTTCCTTTTCAAGTGGTGTCTCTCGACGTTCAAACGTTCTCCTCACGGCTTGTGTCAGGTTCTCCATGCTGACAGAAGGGCTTTGCAACAGGAGATCCAGGTCAAAGTAATCTTTCATTCGACTGTTCGCCAGACCCAGCCTTGCAATGGCTTCTAGCTTTTCTGCGATGACAGTTTCAGGTGTATAGGCCATCATCGTCCAGCCTTTGTGATCTGGCAGGAGACTAGGAACCGTAACTTCATCTGGCCTCGGTGTCACCGCATCACCAAATCCAACATCTATCTGGACTTGAAGCCTGGCTGAACCGAGTTTTGTCATCATCAGACATCTCAGCCCACCATAGATGGTGTCTTCCCGAATCTGGTCAACCCGTACGGATTCTGGGTCAAACTCGAGACCATCCTCCTCAATCTGAATGAGGCAGATTTCCTGCATCACCTTCCGAAGGTTTTCCTCGTCTGGCGGCAGAAAACCAAGCAGATCAATATCACGAGTTGGCCGATGTACCGAGCCTCCCCAGACTAGAAACAGAGTTGCTCCTTTGAGCAGAAACTGACTTGCATATTGGGAGCTGGCTAGGCGGGCCAAAAACCTAAGGCCGACGTATCTGACCAGAATTTGGTTGTAGTCCTCGCCCTCTTTTCGTGCCAGGGTCAGCAGCTTCTGTCTAACAGATGTCGCTTTAGGGTTCTCCATCAGGCTAGGGCCTCTAGGTAGGGTTCTATCAGTTTTCTCGCACGGAGCTGAACTGCTATGTCAATAAGTTCGTTCATGTTTAGTTTTCTATCTTTCATGGCTTCCTTCAAACCTTCAAGCGCTGCGTCATGTCCCACAAGCCGCCTGAGCCTGAAGCAGTCGACAATTGTTTTTTCGAGGCTGTAAACCTTAGTTTTCACCCCTTCAAACTCGTGAACCTCAATTCCAAGTTCATACGCCGCGCCAGACATGGTTACGGGTCGCAGTTTTGTGAGTCTGGCCGCTGGTTGACGCTGACCTCGGGGTACAGCCACCCACACTTCCCATGGCATCTGAGTCCCGACTCCGTGAATGCTGAGGGCCGAAATTAGGCAGATCACACCTTTGGGGACTGATTTAGCCACTTCGACATAGCTGTGGTTTTCGGAAGGAAGGAAGTCAGGATGTTCGAAGATCCCGCGACCCACCTTAATCAGCAATCCCTGGGCCGCCATTCTGTTTAGATTCTCGGGGGCGAGCCCAAGGGCCTTTACATCAGATGGTGTGACCACTCCTTGCCTTTGGGCCAGCATAAGAATGTCCTGCCAGCTGCCTCTCATTGTTAGATTATGCACACATTAATCTCTTTGTGTGTGCAAATTCTAACAGAAAGTTAAGGATTCACCAACTCCAAAACCAAAAAATGGAGCCGTTCTGTTAAGAACAACTCCACCTGAGAATTTGGGTGCGGGGGCAGGATTTGAACCTGCGGCCTCCGGGTTATGAGCCCGACGAGCTACCAGACTGCTCCACCCCGCGGCAGGAATTGAATGATAGCACCTTAACCAAAGGGGGTGGGGACCAGGGTAGGCCAAACACCAGGTAGCATGGGACCGAATGGAGAGGTTTGATGACGAGCGTCCTGAGCTGACAGGGAGTTTGATCTCGTTGGAATTTGGACCAGGTGGGCGAATCTCTTCTCTTTGGGCCAGCGATCCCAATCTTGCTGAAGAGGGAGATGAGTTTCAGTTCATCCTTCCCCCAATTCAGTTTGGTGAGGAGGTTTCGGACGATTACCTGCCCGGAACCATCCTTTTGGGCGCGCGAACCGGACCCCGAGACCCCTGGATTTTGGACCGCAACACAAGAGCTAAAAACTCGGCCAGCGGGGAAGATATCGAGGCTCTGTTCGACCCGACTCAGGTCGGCTTTGAGTACGAGTTTCCGCTCCTAGAGGACTACCTTTCAGTCACAGGAAATTTCAGCGAACAGGCTGGGACCCTGCCTCAAATCCTTTGGGATATTGAGATCAAAAACCACGGCCGAAGATCTATCGAGATCGGCGAGCTGGCTTTTCCTTTTGCTCTCAACAATTTTTACGATGGCTTTGGCTGGACTGATGCTCAGCTGCAGAGGCTTTGGACGAGCAGGGTCTACCTTCACAAGTACATTGGCGGGGCCGCCAGCTGGCTATTTGCACAACGCATGACAGCCGAACCACCTGGACTCCTCATCCTCCCCGGCACAGGCACCCAGTGGGAGTTCTACACCCACGTCAAGGCGTCGCTCAACACTCCGCACCAGTGGGAGGGCATCCCTGTGGTTTACGTCCACAGCCGAGCCGCAGTAGAAAGAGAAGAATGGGAGGCTTGGAACAACGGCCACACCTCACTAATTCTCGAACCAGGCGACAGCCGCAAGTTTCAGACTCGCTTTGTTCCCGCCGATTCTGATCGGCACGACGGCTTGGCTCCGGCCCTGCTGGCGGCAGAGAAGCCGAGCATCAAGGTTTTCCCTGCCTGTGTGGCTCCGGCCCATGTCGGAATCGGAATCGAAATTCAAGGCAAGGGACTGTCCAAATTCTCGCTGAGCCGAGAAGTGATGGCTGCGATTGACCAAGACGAGGAGACTGCCTTCGCCTTTATTCAGCCCGAGACGCCTGGGCCAGTTTCAATCTCTTTCCTCAACAAAGAAGAGAAGGTCAGCTACGCTCATTTCCAGTTCATTGAGCCACTGCGAGACCTGATTCATAAGCGTGCAGATTGGATCAGCAAGAATCAGAGGGTCGTGAATCCAGAATCTCCTCTGCACCATGCTCTGGTGCTTACCAGCTTAAAGACTGGGAAGAAGGTGGAGGATGCGGCGGAGTATTCAGATTCCTCCGGACTTGAATGTGCTCTTGCTGATGCTCTCTATTTGGCTGAGAAGAACACGATCTATCCTGATGCCGAGCAGATCGAGATTCTAAATGCCTTTGTCAAAGATTTTCTTCTGGATGACATTCAAAACCCGGCCAGCCATGCTCTTGGCAGCAGTTTGATGGGAGAAGGAACGGTAGCTGGCTATTTTGGTCGGCCCTTGGGCTACCCTCACGCCTTTAACCTTTACCACTCTCTGGCCAGAATCGCCGGAACTTACGGCGGAACTCTGCTTACCAAAAAAGAAGCGCTGGAACATGGAGCCAAAACGGCTCTGGCCATGTTTGAGCAGGGGTGGCGGTTGTACGTTCGCACCGTTGGAGTCCTTGGCTTCGCCCGCATTCACGACCTCATCTCTGACCTTCGTGAAGAAGAGATGGATGACCTGGCCGACCAGTTGGAAGACTGTGTGACGGCGAAGGCAGAAGAGCTGGTGAAAATGAAGTATCCCTTCGCCGGAGAATCTGTCATGGACACTTCTGGCTTTGAGGATGTCTTTGCCTCGGCTCGGCATCTGATGGATGACGACCATCTGGAACGCACTGTCCGATGCTTTTTTGCCACGCGGTCAATGGCTCCAAGCTGGTGGTGGTACGGCTCAGATAAGCGCAGCTACGACGGAGCTGATTCCAGCCCCATCAAGGCGCTTTTCGACCGAGGAGAGGCCTGCTTGGCCCACACTACGATTCCAAACAGTCTCATATTCTTCGGCCTCATGGACCGAGATTATCTAGGAGTCCCCGATGCTTATGTCCGCATGGCTTTCGGAGGAATGCTGGCCCCCTGGGCGCTGGTCCGGGCCGATGGTGCAGCCTCAATGTGCTACTGCCCCGACAGCAATTCTAAGCAGGCGGGATTCAACGAGTTCACGGGTGCTTCTGGTTTAGGCTACTACCATTACCTTCGCGGAACAGGCAGCTACGTTCTGCCAAACAAGGGGGGCTTTTATAGCTTTGGCTGCCATTTCGACGCTGATCCCACCGGCTATATCGTCCGGCCCTGGGATGGCGTCGGCCGCAAGATTGTAATGCGGCAGATTGGAGTGAGTTTGGATGTCACTTTTGGAGTGATTCAAGAGATGAAGCTCGACCCCCGCTTGAGGTGGTTTGAACTCAAGATCGAAAACCCATCAGACAAGCCGATTAGGACTCGTATCACAATCAGCGGCTTGTGGGGCAGGGAGATTGAAGTCGCAGGTGCCGCCTATCACGCTGAAGGTGGAAAGCTGGTTTTTGAGGCTGATCTTCCTCCCAAGGTGGTCACTGAGCTATCGGGTAAGGTGACTTCGCCATGAATCTGCCAGGGTGGTGGGTCAACGCTTCAGGGGTCTTCTTCATTCTAGGCTCCTTGGCCGTTATTGCCCTCGTCATCCTCACGGTCGTCCTTGTTCATGTCGCTCTTGAACTCAATAGTCAGGTCAAGAGGCTGACGAACAAGGTCGAGATTTTGACCGAGAAGACGACGGCCATTGCCGATCAAGTGAAAGACCTCACTCAAGACGTCAGCATTCGCACGAAGGGAATCGTCAAGGTCGTGGACGACAACGCCATCACTGCCTTCGGAATCGTGGAGAAGTTTGCTCCGGCCCTTGTTGCGGCAGGGGTCGTCTTTAGGATGTTCAAGCTCTTGGGCGGTCGTAGGAAGAGAGGCTAGTATTGATGCCCAGTTTAGTTTTTCTCAAGAGGAAGGTTAAGTGAAGCATCGGATTTTTCTCATCATCGGGCTTATTTTGCTAGGGTCTGTCGCCATGGCTATGCGAGACGAAGCTGAAGGTGTGACACGGCACCTACTTGCCGTTGTGTTTTTCCTTTGTTTGGCTGTTTCAATCTTCATTGGGCGGAACAAGCCAGCTTAGCGTAGTCTTGATTGTGGTGTTGCAGGGCTCTATTCCCGGCCTTCCCCTCCTCCGTCGGGGCCAGACCGGGGCACCGATAGGTGATCGGATGGACGCGGAATAGGCTATCACGGCTCACGGAGCCGTGGCACCCCTGTCCTCGGAACGAACACAGTGCCCCGTTCTGAACTGAGCTTGTGAGGGAAGGTCGGGAATGGTGCACCTCAAATGCACCGCACTGACCAACGAAGTCAGCTAAACCTGCGGTTTTCTCAGCTTAGGAGCCGGGCCAGAACTTGCCCTCACATCCAAAGTACAGGGGAAGATGATATCTGGAGACCGTTTTTCGCGTCCCTCAGCAATCTGCTCAAGAAGCAGTCGAGTCGCGTAGCTGGCCATCTCTTTAATCGGCTGTCGAACCGCAGTGAGAGCAGGGGAAACTGAATCGCAGAACTGGGTGGAGTCGAAGCCAGCGATGCTCATTTCGTCCGGGATCCTCACTCCGCAGGCCAAAAGCTGGCGCATGAGGGCTGCGGCAAAGCCTTCGTTCCAAGCGAAGATTGCTGTATGAGGTGGGTTGGATTTGAGCCAGCCAGGTATTTCAGAACCTTCCTGCGACCAGATGACCAAGTCAGTTTTGGGATCGAAGTTGATGCGAAGGCGGCGGCAGGCGGCTTGGAAGCCAGCCAGGCGGCTGAGAGCGTCTGGAGTGCTTTCCTCACGCTTCTCCATAGCGAAAAGAATCTTCTCGTGCCCCATAGAGGCGAAGTACTCGACTACCAGGGCCGCTCCACCCGGATTGTCGCAGGAGACATAGGTGATATGGTCTGGCCCTTCAGGAGGTCGCGAATTCAAGGCGACGATGGGCACGGGACTCTGCTTCACGGCCTCGATAAAGGCAGGGTCATCGGGCAGCTTGCACCACACCACTCCATCCACGCTTCCGTCAGAGACAGTGCCCAAAGGAGAAAGTGGGTCAATCTGGGGGAAGATCGTCAGGCGGTAGCCCTTGGGGAAAAGCTCTCCAACCACTCCATCAAACAGATGAACATAAAAGAGGGGACCACCAGAGATTCGGCCAAAGTTCTCGAAAACCAGACCAATCGCGCTGGTCGTGCCGAGTCTCATAGACTGGGCCAAAGCGTTGGGAACGTAGTTCAGTCCTTTCGCGACGCTTAAAATGCTCTCTGCCTTTTCTGTGCTGACGCGAATATTGGCTCCCCTGCCGTGAAGCACCTTTGAGGCGGCGGCGATTGAAACACCTGCCTCTGCGGCGACATCTTTGAGGGTCGGGCCATTTCGACGTGGGCGAGGCTTAAGAGACATGGACAGAAGAAATCGAAACGAAAATGGCGTCCGGTCCGGAAACTGGAACCGGACGCCAGAGATTTTAGACCCTTAGGCTGTTAAGCCAGGGGATCTAGCGAATGCAGGGGAAGCCCCAGCCGCCGCCTTTGCAGTAGTCGTAGTACCACTCAAAGGTGTTGCCGAAGTTGCGCCTGTCGATCCAGATATTGGCATACCATTTGATCGCTCGCTTCTTGAAGTTCCTAGCACTGGAATCTCCCATCGAGGCAACTGTGCTCTCCGAGTAGCGATATCTGGGGTGCGCAGCACATTCCCAGGCTCCGCCGCTGCTGGGGCCACAGTCAGTGTCGAACAGAGGACTATAGACCGCACTGCCAGGAGTGTAGACATCCACGCCGTCTCTCAGAGGAGTGCCAGGGTCTGTGCCGGGAGTTCCGGTCACGCCGCCGGCGATCCACTGATTCTGCCAGGCATGGAACCACGGGTAGTTCCAGTCAGCATTGTTGGCTCCCTTTTCCATCAGGACGATCTTCTGAGAAGGATCGCTGAGGTAAGTGGCAGGAACCGTTGCGTTAGGAGCTGCCGCCCAAGACTGACCATTGTGGCCAAAGTTGTTGGCGAAGAGTTCGTTGTGCGCACCGTATCCACCGCCGCCGCCTTGACCGCCGACGGCCATGTTGGTAGGTCGTGGGTAGGAGGGTGGCCTAAAAATGCCGTCTTGACCGAAGGAAACGGTGACTCCGCCGCTGGTTGTGGTTCGTCCGTTTTTAACGTAGGGGTGGACCACGGTGTACCACTGAATGTGGGCCGCGCCATCCCATCCGCCGTACTCAGACATGGGGAAGTTGTCGTCGTAGTCGCCCAGATACATCTGGACGGCGGTGCCGATCTGCTTGACATTACTGAGAGACTGTGTCTTCTTCGCGGCTGTCTTGGCTTGAGCAAAGACGGGGAAGAGGATGGCAGCCAGAATGGCAATGATGGCAATAACGACAAGAAGCTCGATAAGGGTGAATGCCTTGCTCTTGATCATGATGTTTTCTCTACTTTGAGTGACTTAGAAATTGTTAGTGGACTGTTACTGTCCGCCTTGAGTGGCCTGCGATCTTTGATCGGCGTCGCGGTTCACAGCACCCGTTGGGGGACCGCCGGTTGGCTGTTCTCCAATGGTAAGCCCGCCCGTTCCGACTGAGTCTTTACAGGAGGCGTAGCCAGAGAGCCGAGGAATCATGTTGATCCTGTCTTGGTCAGTCATCTTGGTATCGGCCAAGACGCCATCAAGCTGTGCCTTGTAGGCGGCGCAGATATCTTCAAGCTTGGCTTCCTTTCTTGGCTCGTCTCCACAGCCTGCCAATAGGGTGCCGGCCAGGGATGCTGTGATCAGGGCGATGGTCCACTTCTTCATGGTTTGCCTAGGTGGCCTTCTTCTGCGATGATAGAAGGTTTAATCATTTTAACGCATGATTCTCCGAAAAGGTTGAATGCTGCAGAAAAAAGCAAGATTGACCGGTGTGCTGAGGCAGAAAAAAGCCAGTCCGCTTGGTGAAAGCGGACTGGCTGAGAGGGGCGAGGCAGGCTGGGGTCAGTTCTTGATCAGCTTCAAATCAGCGTAGAAGATCTTGATCAGGGCATTTCCGACGTGGGATAGTGCAATGGGCCCAACCATCACCTTGCCATTCAAGGCAGGCACTGACTGCCGGCCAACCACGGTCCAATCCAAGCCATTAGGGCTGGATTCGGTAGTGAATTCGCTGCCCTTTCGGCTGATCTTCAGCCAGATTGGCATTTTGGCCCGGACGATCGGCTGAGCTTCCATGGCGGCCCCCTTGCTCGTGCGGTAGGCGAGCTGCAGCTCGCCATTGACGAAGCTGGAAATCAGCAGATTCGGCGAATCATGGTCCAAGGTGCTTCTCACCATCAGGCCCGCTTTGCTGTACTGCTCAATATCCTCCATGCTCCGTAACTGGACAAGGAGTGAAAAGTCTCCTTCGACCGTTTTGTGCAGGAATCTGCCTTCATCTTTGGAGCCCCAAAGGTCGTTTCCTGCTCCGAAGAGAGCAAAGACTCCATCATCGATCTTCTGGAGGCCGCCCTTCATGGCTCCTCCGAGGTCCGTCGATGTCCACCCTTCTAAGGATTCCTGTGGGGCAGTTGTGCGGGGCTTGGGAATTTCTGGCAGCTTGCTGAGCTTGACTGATTTGGGAGCCATCATTTTGCGCAGAGGCTCGTTGACAGCCAGCTTCATTGTGCTTAGACCCTTGAACCAAGCCTGGATCTTTTCGTAGCTGTCGGTGTTGATGTCCAGGGGGGGAAGGGGATCGGCGTTAGTCACCATTCCCCAATGGTCGTCTCCGAATCCACCTTCACCAAAGACCTTATATGACCACATTGTGGTCATCCAGTTGTTCTTTTCGTGTAGATCGTAGGTGCGGCGCATCATTTCTGCTCCGCCTGCCCGCTTGAAAACGACGTTCATTTCACCGACCAAGAAGGGAACATTCCAGTCTTTCGTGATCTTCGCCCAGCCCTCTAAAGACTGGAGGTGCCTTTGGTGAGTGAGGATAGTGGGTTCACCGTTGCCGAAGAGTCCGGGATAGAAGTGCATTTGGTAGCCGACGTTCTTCCAGCCATTTTCTTCGGGGCGTCCGTAGTGGGTGAAGGTATCCGTATGGCCATGAGCGAGGATCATGGTGGTTGGGTCCTCCGAGCGAATGGCATCGTAGCATCGCTTCATCACCTTGATCTGGCCTTCGTGGGTGCCGCCGTAGGGTTCATTGAAAACGTCATAGGCAATTACCGAGTTTCTGCCCTTGTAGCGTTTGGCTACTTCTTTCCAAAGCCAGGCGAGGCGATCCAGATTCTCAGGGACGCTCCAGAGCTTGTTCTGTCCGGATCGGCCTGTGTGATCGTAGGTTGACTGTCCGCCCTGGACTCCGTGCATGTCCAAAATCACGTACATGCCTTCTTTTTCTGCCAGCTGTAGGGCGCGGTCAACCCACTTAAAGGCGTTTGGTCTCAGCTTCTTAGGGTTGGCGTCATCCTCAAACATTCGGTAGTTTAAGGGCAGGCGTAGAAGGTTGAACCTAAAGCTCTTGATGTGTTTAAGGTCGCGTTCTGTAAGAAAGTTCTCGCGATAAACCTCCATCAATGCTTCTTTCTTGGCTTCACCAAATCGCTTGGTCAGCAGTTCTTCCATGGTGTACTGGTCATGGAATCCCTGCTTATCAGCCCAGGTCAGCATCCACATTTCCAGCATCAGCCAGTTGCCCAGGTTCACTCCACGCAGGGTGACGGGCCGGCCCTTAGGGTCAACCATCTGCTGTCCCTTAGGCAGCAGTTTTGGCATCTGAGGAAGTGCTTGTCCCAACGATGGGAGGACGGCCATCGATGCCGCCAAGGCCATTGATAAAACCATGCATCAAATCATACAGCTTTATTCTCTTTAGCGCAAGGGAGGTCTGCTGCTAGAGGACTGAGACCGGGCCGGTACGGCTGCCGTACCATGTCAGAATGAAGCATGGCCTTCACTCCTGTGACGCTTTCTGATCATCGAAAATCTCTGGCCGAGATCGACCCAATCGTCGCAGAAATTGCTTCACGTGAAGTGACCAGACAGCAGCACAACCTTGAACTGATTGCCAGCGAAAACATCGCCAGTTCTGCTGTGAGAGAAGCCTACAGCACAGTCTTTACCGACAAGTACGCCGAGGGCTACCCAGGAAAGCGTTACTACGGTGGCTGCGAGCACGCAGACGAAATTGAATCTTTGGCGATTGAGAGAGTTTGTGAACTATTCGGTTCAAAGTTCGCCAATGTGCAGCCCCATAGCGGCGCCCAGGCCAACATGGCCGTTTACCACGCCTTTCTTAAGCCGGGCGATGTGTTCATGGGTTTGAGCCTGAGTGATGGCGGACACCTGACTCATGGCTCTCCTGTCGCTTACTCCGGGCAGACTTACCAGATCGTCAGCTACGGCCTGAAAGATGACGAGACGATTGATTACGACGGCTTGGCCAAAATGGCAGAAGAATCTCGGCCGAAAATCATCGTGAGCGGTGCCAGCGCCTACTCTCGTGAGATCGATTTTGAGTTCATCGGCAAGGTGGCAAAGAAGGTCGGCGCTCTGCACATGGCCGATGTTGCTCACTACTCCGGCCTGATTGCTGGTGGTGAATATCCCAACCCCATCGAGCACGCCGATTTTGTGACTTCCACCACTCACAAGAGCCTGCGCGGACCCCGCGGCGGAATCATTCTTTACAACAACCCCGAGTTTGATAAGGCCATCCGCATGAGCGTTTTCCCTGGCCTCCAAGGCGGGCCTCTGATGCACGTTATCGCCGCCAAGGCAGTCGCTTTTGGACTCTGCCTCAAGCCCGAATGGAAGGGCTACGTTCAGCAGATTAAGAAGAACGCGAAGGCTTTGGCCGGAGCACTTCAGGAATCTGGCCTTAGGATCGTCTCTGGCGGGACAGACAGCCACTTGATGCTGGTTGACCTGCGCCCCTTTGGAGTCAACGGCAAGATCGCACAGGAAGCCTTGGACCACGCTTCGATCACCTGCAACAAGAATTCAATTCCTCGCGACCCTGAGAAGCCCTTTGTGACTTCGGGAATCAGGCTTGGAACCCCTGCCGTGACGACTCGCGGCATGAAGGAAGAGGAAATGAAAGAGATTGCGAGGCTGATCGTGGCTGCCCTCAAGGGCCACAAGGATGCCGAGGTCTTGGCTTCGATTAAGAAGGAAGTCAACGAGCTCTGTCTCAAGTTCCCGATTCACTAGGTGCATCCTTATTCGTTCAGGTTTGCGGCGGTAAATCTGTTAAGATAGGGTAACGCCACCCCCTAAATCCCCCTCCAACCGGAGGGGGACTCTTTATTTTTTTGTCGGTTTTGGACCCTTCGCCTGCGGCTCGGTCGAAAACCGATTTTTCTCTTCGTCTTTGAAATCGATGAATGATCCTGGGCGAAGCTGTCGAGAAGGTCACTCATGGGGCTGGCGCGGAACTTGCCTCAGTTGGCTTGGCGTCAGCCTTCTGAAGATTTTCCTATCTTGGTTAAACTTCGATTTTTGGCCTCGTCAGGTTCAAAAGTGGCAGGTAAAGTGATTGGCGGTCTGGGAAGCAAATGAGCCGAATTAGAGAGAGCCTGCCTGCCTTTTTGAGGGAAGTCTCGGCGAGCAGGAGAATTTTGGTGGGAACCCACCTGAACCCAGATGGGGACGCTTTGGGTTCGGCCATGGCCGTTTCTCACGTGTTGGATCAGCTTCAGGCCCCTCATGATGTGACCTGCCATCACGCGGCTCCGATGAACCTCAAGTTCCTGCCAGGCATCAACAGGGTCAAGCAGGAGGCTCCGAAGAAGGAATACGACCTGGGGATCATTGTTGACCTTGAGGCCTTGGATCGTTTGGGGTCTTTGCGAACAGCATTTGACGATATCCCTCGCTTGATCGTCATCGACCACCATGTCCCTCACGAAGCTCCCGGCGAACTGAGAATCATCGATACTTCCAGTCCAGCGACTTCGGCGATTTTGTGTGATCTTTTCTTTGATTCAAACATCAAGATCACTCCCCAGATTGCTGAGTGTCTGCTGACAGGGATTGTCACAGATACGGGCAGTTTTAGGTACCCCAATACGACTCCCCATTCTCTGCATTTGGCGGCAAGATTATTGGAGCAGGGCGCCAGTCTTCCTCGCATCACTGAAGAGATTTATATGAAGCGGCAGGAAGCTGCCCTTCGCATTATGGGTGAAGCCATTCATCGCATGAAAACGAGCCACAATGGCCGGCTTGCTTGGGTGGTATTGACCCGCGATTTGATGGCATCCTTTAACGCTTCCGAAGAACATACTGAAGGAATCGTTAACGAATTGCTTTCGATTGACACCGTTGAGATTGCTGTCGTTATCAGAGAAGGAATCTCTGGTCGTTATAAGGCTTCGCTTCGTTCCCGGGGTGGGCATGACGTGGCTCAGGTAGCACAGTCATTTGGTGGCGGTGGCCATAAAAATGCGGCGGGCTTGACTCTAGAGCCTCCGGCGGATGTGGCGGAGGCTCAGATTATTGAGGCTCTGGGCGAGATTCTTTAAGCGGGATTCGCTTTAGAAAAGCGCTGGGTTGAACTACATCCCAACGCCGGAGTACTTCTTGGTTCCAATCCTAAAGAGCACTCCAAACAGAGCCAGTCCAACCAGAATCCAGCCACACTGCGCCAGCAAAATCTGATGAGCACCTGCCGGGGCAATCTTGCCAATGAGGATTTCTGTCGGAGCAGCGGCCGTGTAGTAGAAAGGCGTCCATTCGGCCATCGTTCTCACAGAGCCGGGCATGAGGGCGATAGGGAAGAGTTCGCCGCCCAAGAACATGGCAGGCAGGTAGTAAAGCTCAAAAATCGCTTGGGCTTCTTCGGTAAACAAGGCAATCATGGCCAAAGCCGTGACAATGCAGATGCTCACCAAATGGCCAAGCAGAACAGCTGCCCAAAACTCCCAACCTAAGAAGAAAGTTGAGCCTTGAAGCTGGCTCCAGTAGATGAAAACAAAGCCAACAAAGAAGGGGAAGAAAATGCCTGTTCTTATAAATCGCCAGGCCATGTTGCGGGCGATCATAAAGTACATGTAAGGCATCGGCCGAATGATCTGTGAGCTGAAAATTCCTTCTTTAATCTCAAAACTGATATCCCACATGAAGTGAGAAACGATGAAAGATTTTAGTAGGATAACGCAGAGATAGTAAAGAATCATCTGGCCAGGGGTGTAGCCCTGAATCGATGCTCCCTGACCAGCGGCCATCCAGACCTGCGGCATGATGACGGCGGTCATCACGTCTGTCAGAACCCAAATGAGGCCCTGGGCACGGTAAGCCAGGCCATCTTGGATGTAGATCCGAAAGATGCCAAATGATTGGCGAGCCCGCCATCTCAGCCTATCAACCATCATGCCTCTGCCATTCTGCCTGACGAAGCGTCATCACTGTCATCCCGGGGCCCGACCTGAGCATAATTAGGCCATGTCCGA
This sequence comes from Synechococcus sp. UW140, assembly GCA_943369295.1. GTDB lineage: Bacteria > Armatimonadota > Fimbriimonadia > Fimbriimonadales > Fimbriimonadaceae > JAKRSE01. The sequence continues at coordinate 28,201 of CALRMU020000004.1, forward strand.
GCCCAAAATGACTCCTCTCTATCAGGAGCATGTGGACCTGAAGGCCCGAATCGTCGACTTTGCCGGGTTCCTTATGCCTGTCCAGTACACCAGCATCATGGCCGAGGCCAAGGCGGTGCGAGAAGACGCTGGCATGTTTGATGTCAGCCACATGGCGAGGCTTAAGTTCACTGGCGCTCGAACTCTCGAATACCTTGAGTGGATCACCAGCAACGACGTCTCCAACTTGACTGATGGAGTGGGCCAGTACTCTCTGCTTCCCAACGCTCAGGGCGGCACGGTCGACGACATCATCGTCACTCGCCTCAGCGACGAAGTTTTTAGAATGGTCGTCAATGCTGGCTGCCACCACAAAGATGTGGCCCACATGGCTGGCCAAAACAACTTCGGCGTAACGATGGAAGACCAGACAACGGACACCATCATGATCGCCGTTCAGGGGCCAAACGCTATTGCTAAGGTGGCTCCCTTGTGTGAAGGTCCAAGTTTGGAGGAGCGTCCTCTCTTCGGTTTTTGGGAAGGCAAGGTGGCGGGCATCGACTGCTTCGCAACCCGAGGCGGCTATACGGGTGAGGATGGTTTTGAATTCGTCTGTGACAAGGCCAAGGGCGGAGAGCTCTGGAGAGCCTTTCTCGCCGCCGGAGTTACTCCCTGTGGTCTGGGCAGCCGCGACACCTTGAGGGTGGAAGCTGGACTTCCTCTCTACGGACACGAGTTGAACGAAGAAATGTCTCCTCTTTGTGCCGGTCTTGGCTGGGTGATTTCTAAAACCAAGCAGCACCTGGGCAGCGATATGATGGCGAAGGTAAGGGCAGAAGGAGTGCCTATGAAGCTGCAGGGGCTGAAGTTTGCTTCAAAGCGTTTGGTCACTCCCGACAGCAAGGTGTGGCTTGGCGACGAAGAAGTAGGCTATGTTTCGAGCGGAGTCGTTTCTCCTGTCTTGGAATGTGGCTTGGCTTTCGCCTTTCTTAAGCCCGAAATCAAGATTGGTCAGGAAGTGCAGGTTTCTATGAGAACGGGACAGAAAGAGCCAGTTCAAGTAGTGAGCAAGCGCTTTTTGAAGAAGGGCTGAAGGGCCGATTGGTCCTTGGGACTTTGAACTCTTTGGGCTCGTAGAGACTCTTGTATAGGGGCATGTGGTGCCATTCGGTAAAGTGGCACGTCTGCACCTTCAGAGATTGAGAGCTCTGCCAAAGATTGCTGGTAAGAAATGAATCAGACGTTAGATTGTCCCATCCTGGGGTTGGAATCGGATTTTCCCGATCAGCTCTTTGTGTTGAAGCACCCTCCCTCGGGGAAGTACGGATGCTATGTCTTCAACGGGGTTCATGGCTTGGCTTGTTTCTCAACCGAGCATGGAGCCTTTCGGTTCGCCGAGTGGATTGAGCTTTCTGGCATGTCCTGCGAAGAAGTTGATTTCGAAGGGGCGAGAAAGATCGCAAAGGATCGACCTCTCCCTGTGGTCAGTGTGATGCTGCTGGATGACATCAGCGACCCGAAGATCCATTACGTTCGCTGACATCTTCTTCGATTACTAAATAAGCCTCGCTCTTTCAAGGGCGAGGCTTATCTCTTTCTTAGGGTCGATTAATTGGAAGGTTGACTTCTTCGTACCGGATGATCGACTCGGATGTGCGCCACCTTACGTATTCTTTCCCTTTAAAAAATCTGGATTCAGCTCTGGTTCTCGATTCAAGGACAGAGTAAACGATTTTCTTCTGGCCGGGTGCCACTTCAACATCTCGCATGACGAAGCTGTTTCTTGGCCGGTGGATGTGGAGAACATTTTCTCCTGGCTCAGGCAGTGTGAAGGCCGGTGCGCCAGTAGGCAGTAGCGAGCTCTGATTGCTGTTTATTGAGCCAATCTGGCCAATTCTGAAGCTGGTCTTGTGCGGAGCATCCGTGGCGTTCGACGAGGTAAGCACCGCGTGCCGACTCAGCCTCACCTCTTCCCAAGAGTTCACGGGTTTGGTTCGGTCTGGGCTTCCATCTGGCAGAGCGAACTGAACGTTCTGGTACTGCAGTTTGCCAAACTCGTGGGTCGGTGGCTGATCGATTGGGGGCTGACTTAGGCTGGTGCAGAGGGCAGAGATTAACAGGAACATGGCATCCCCAAAGGTCTTGCCGCATTGTATCAGCAGGATCATCCCAGGAAATCACTGCATAGCTGTGAATTTTCGACCGAAACATGGAATGGACAGTTAGAGACCACCATGACGCTTCCATTTCTTGCCTACATGCTGGCCTGCCTAGCCATCGGTTTTGTTTTGACAATCGGTGTCTCTATGTTCAGATCCACCAAAAACGATGATTTCAAGTCTTGGTACTGGATCGTCGGCTTCTCAGTGATGACCGGTCTTGGCCCTTACCTCTATCACGAGCACCTCACCAGAAAGTGGTCGCCAAGCTTCACCAAGCCAGTTGCCTCTGTGCTTCGCCAGGCTAAAGTGGCAGGCAAGGTCGCTTACTTTAGGGTTGTCGCCGTTAATGGAGAAACCGCGAAGCTGGTTGTTATCGCCAACGAAAAGGGGCAGTTTGGTGAGCCAGAACGGACGGTTCTTGAAGTTGAGATGGAAAATCGAGGCGATAAGTGGGCCGCCAAGAAATACAGCTTCATCAACAGCTTCAAAAGGCAGAAAGATTCGACGACAATGCCGCCTTACTGGTGAGCCTTCAATCGGTCCGGGCCAAAGACCCTTTGGTCAGGACTGGTAATCTGCGCCCTCGCTCATGGTATTGGCCGAAGTTCTTCATGCCCACATCCCCCGGCTCGGCCCTAAGGCCTCAGTTCGGGATGCTGTCGACATGATGGATATTTATCAGTTCTCTGGCCTCGTTATCACCGATGACGACCAGAAAGTTCTGGGGGTCTTGACCGAAGGCGACATCTGCCGAGCGGTTCAGCAGCAGTCTGGCCTTATGGCTCTAGCGTCAGAGCCCGCAATTCGATTTGCCACTCAAGAACCCATCTGCGCCAGGCCAGAAATGGAAGTCAGCGATGCGCTTCACCTCATGCTTTCCCGAGGTTTGACCCTTCTGCCAGTGGCTGATGGTCCCGCTTTTCTGGGGATGGTTTTGAGGGTGGATCTGATGCAGGCGATGCTGATGGATCAAAGTGAGGGCCATAAGGCGTAAAATAGTCTGCTGAAGATTTAGCGAGGCATAGTCTCGCGAACATTTACACGGTGCAGGTCCGTCTTGGAATCAGGGCGTACTGCTTAGGCAGGAGCAACAGGGGAACAATGTCGGAAGGAACGGCTCAGGCCAAAGAGGGGACTGCAGAGGAGATCCTAGCAGTTACGGAAGCAGCGGCTGAAACAGTCGAGGCGGCCGTGCCTCTTGAGCCCAAGCCAGAACTGACTCCTCATGTGGTGATGGAACTGGTCAGCCAGGGACAGAGAGTTCTGGGACAGGGAAGAGCTGAAGAAGCACTCACCCTCGCAGAATCAGTTCTGGAAGATATGCCCAACTCAGTCTCGGCTCTTGCTCTGAAGGGAGATGCTCTAGAGAGGCTTGGCGACTACGCCGGAGCTCTTGAAACCTACGAGAAGGTTCTTGAGTTGAAGCCAGATTCCGCGCTGGATAGAATCCGGGCCAGCCAGCTGCGAAGACAGCTCACCCCCCTCGCCACAGAGGAGGACTATGTTCCGACTCACAAGCGCTCTTTGATGATGGGAGCGGCCGCCGCCATGTTCGTCCTGGCAGTTGGCATTCCTGTTATCTGGGCCTTTACCCAGCCTCAAAAGAACGCCGATTCGACCGAGGTCGCCAGCAATAGCGGCGGCTATGTGGCAGAGAATTTTCCAAACATCGCTCCTGTACCTTCAGCAGCAAACGAATCAACTGGCCAAAGATCGGCAGTGCCACCTTCGGCTCAAGATGCAGCACCTAGGCAGACAAACGAAGGCAGATCGCAAAGCTCTGTCGTCTCGCCTGGGGGATACACACCACCGAGTGGAGCAAGTCAGCTTCAAGGCAACGAAAATCTCGGCAGCATTCAGCCTGTTAATCCTGTGATGGAAGGCACGAGGCCGGAGATCGGCATCCAGCCGACTAATCCTCCGGTTGATCCCAGGCCCACCTTAGGCGGTGGAACAGTTCCGACTGCGGCCGATGACCCCTCGGTTATCTCAGGTGGTCAAACTCCCAAGAGGGAAGATCCGGGCATCATCAATATTCAGCCTTCAGCTACAAACGGTTCAGGTTCTGGCAGCAGAGTCGGTAACACCGGAAGCCAGGAAGCGAGCGGAGATGATGAGGCTGCAAGGCAGTCTTCTGAAACCTTGATTCGAGTGGCACGCGATGCCTTTGTCAAGGGCGATTACGCTCGTGCGGCAGATGCCTACGAAAAGGCTCTGCGACAGGGAGCGAGCCGGGGCAGCACAAACCAAAGGCTGGCTCAGTGCTACGAAAGACTTGGTCGAAAAGCTGACGCGATCGCCGCTTACGAAAGAGCAATCTCTGCCTATCAGGCGACCCTTTCAAGCGGATCAGGCGACTCGTCCCGCGTCCAGGCAGCTTTGGATACCTGCCGACAAGCTCTGAAGAACTTGAGGGGTTAAAGCACCCATGAATCTGGGAATTCCTTCCTTGAGAATCCAGGCAAGCCTCTTGGCTCTTACGGTTTTGGGGGCATCTGCCTTCGCCCGTCAGGATCTTCCGCTGGTCTTTGTCGTTCAAAAACAGACAGCTGAAGCACTGGGGCCAGACGCTAATGATCTCAACGTCACCGAGGTCGTGGCCGAAGCTTTGAGAAGCGAAGGGAGAGTCTCTGTCGTTCGCTGGTCGCAGCAGGACGAAACATTCAAGAACATCTCAGAAAACACCTCGCTGACTGAGGGGCCGACTGATGAACTGATTTCAGAGTTCGCCCGCAGACTCAAAGCGCGATACATTTTGGTTGTCGAGGCTTCCAGGCTTAATGGAAGGCTCTTCCCCAGGGCAGACCTTTTTCAGGTTGGTCGCAGAGGCACCCTTTGGACAACTGGCCCCAAACGATCTCAGGGTACAGAATCGATTGTTGTCATGCGGGGCACAGAAATCGACTGGTCTGCTACAGGCAATTCTCTGGCCAAGACCTGGGCGCTTCAGCTTTCGCAAGGTCCATTTAAGAACCTGCAGCGAGAGGTGGACATGCCTAATCCGGTCGCCCCGACCGAGACAGGACCTCGGGCGCCAAGGGTGGAACTTGGAGCTGCCGCGGGAGCCGAAGCTCTTGATCAAGCCCAGAAACTGGTCAACAGCGGTCGCACCGATTTGGCGATTCTGTATCTGCGAGATGCGGTAGACGCCAACCCCTTTGAACCCGAAAGGAGAATTCTTCTTTCTGAGCTTTTGGATAGGCGAGGCTTGGCGCTTCAGTCAGCTGATGAAGGGCGTAGGGCCGCCAGATTGGTTTCTGGCAAGCCGGACCTCTGGCTTGTATCGGCTAAATCCTGGCTGATCGCAGGCAAGCCAGAAGAAGCCAAGCTGGATGTTCAGGAAGCTTTGGCTCGTGGGGCAGATTCGCCTCTGGCCCACAGGCTCTTGGGTGACATCAACCTGATGCAGGGTGATTTAACCAAGGCCAGAGATGAGTATTCGATAGCTCTTGAAAAAGAGGATAAGCCAAGAACCAGGCTTGGTCTGGCTGTTGTTTTTGCCCTCACTCGCCAGCCAGAACTCTCCCAGGCCATTCTTGAGCCGGTCAAAGTTGGGCCAGAAGGTCTTTCGATCACAGACTACGCCTTTGTTCTTCAACTGGCCGAGCCCAGCGTAAGATCCCTGGCCGCAGACCTTGCCGCCTTTATGCCAAGGGCAAGAGTCAGCAAGGATAAAGAGGCCCTGGCAAAGGAATCGGAGGCACTTGTGAGAAGGTCATCTTCATTGGCCAGTCTCATGTCTCTGGTAAAAGCTCCAACTCGACATAATCCTTCGCACGAAGGGAGGGTCCTGGCACACAAATTGATGTTACAGGCTTCAGAGGAAGCTCACAGCTTTGTCAAGGGGACAGACCCTGAGGCAGAGATGGAAGTGGTCCTCAGCTTGGCAGAAGCCTTGAGACAGCTGAACACCGCCGTAGACATCTACCGCGATGAACAAGAAGTCGAAGAGTAGTTCTGCTTAGCCTAGAAGGCGGCTAACTAATGAATGACGTGCTGACGATGCTGGGGCTCTTTGCTCTTGTGTTCGGAATTTCCATGGCTGTGACCTATCTGGTCACGAGCATCAAGGGAAAGAGGGTCGAGCCTGTCAACCTGCCGCCAGACAGTAAGGTTCGCATGGTGGGGGCTGGTGGCGCTTATCGGTGCTACTACCTAAGGACTGAAGACGAAGGACTGATTTTCAGCACTCCCCTGCAGAAGGACCGCTACGTGCCCTTGAGGGTTGGAGATTCCATGATCATTCAGGCTCCGACCAATGATGGCCTGGTCACTTTCAGTTCGGAGATCTTAGATCGGTGTGGCGAGAGTCACGAGATCCGCCTAAGTCATCCCAAGATTATTCGCAGGACAGACCGTCGGTCTGAACCGAGGCTCACGATCATCGATGACCCCAATATCAGGCTGAACGGAGAAACTTCGCTGCTTCAGGATATTTCAGCGGGTGGTTCGAGGGTGATTACCAGGGCCGCCGTCGCCCCGGGAGATAGAGTTTCTGTTTCTCTCCCTAAGGGGCTGGGCCATGTTGAGGGTTGGGCACTAGAAACAGCTCCGGCCGCCTTTGATGGCCACCCGGCGAGAGAAGTGCGGATTCAGTTTGATCAGCCCCTTGCTGGGCTGCATCTGTAGGTTCATCAAGCTCAAGTTCTTGTGTGCTTGTGGTTTTTGGCAGCTCTAAATTCTGCCAAAGGGTGACCGGGGATGGCCTGAAAGGCAGCCCCGGAATCATTTGAAATGTGGTTCAACGCAGAGTCTGAAGACTTTCTGCAATCACTGAAACTCTGTGGAAGCTGATCTAAGTAGAAAGGCGAAGACTCCAGCCATGCTTAATGTTCCGGGGCTGCTTCTCCTTCGTCAAAGCCATCCCCGGTCACCCGCTGCGATGATTAAGTCAGCCGTAGGGCTTGGCGCTGACTCCAGCCATGCTTAATGTTCCGGGGCTGCTTCTCCTTCGTCAAAGCCATCCCCGGTCACCCGTTGCGATTTTTAAGTCAGCCGTAAGGCTTTGGGCTGACTCCAGCCATGCTTAATGTTCCGGGGCTGCTTCTCTTTCGTCAAAGCCATCCCCGGTCACCGTTGTAGAAATTGAAGGGCGAGATTTCTGAGTCCGAATTCACGGCCTTTCCCACGTTCGTCGCGGCCACTCTGGCAGAAGTTGATCACCCCCCTCAACGAAAATCCCCTCAACCATAAGGTGGCTGAGGGGATTGGGGGCCGAGTGGTGGGATCCCGGCCCTTTGAGTGGGGAAGAGGAGCAAGCTCCTACCTATTCAACGTCTCACGTTTGCTTCCGCTGCGGGGACCTAATCAGTCCTAGACCAAACAGCCTCTCCGCCTCGCCAAACCTGCTGAAGAGTCCCCGATTCATCGATCAACCGAAAATCGGCAAAGAAACCTTCTGCCAGTCGGCCAAGCTGCCCCTCCCGCTTGCAGTCCCTGGCTGCCCATTCGGTCCAGCAAAGTTCCGCCTCGTCAGTTGTCAAAGCCTCCGACGGGTTGAATCCAGCAGGACGGTTGACCAAGGAGTCAATGCCGACTTCAGGCAGGCCGATCACGATGGGGCGATCGGTGCTGGCAGAGATGGGAATGCCCGCATCCAGCAGAGAACGAGCCCGAATAAGGTTTGGCCAAACGTCATCCTGCAGCTGAGAACGGTAAGCGTGGCCAAAGCGATAAAGGAACTCTGGCTGTAGGGTGACCGAGCAGCCCAGGCTCTTGATTCTCTCAATCTGAGCATCGCTGAGGATCATCACATGCTCGATTCGATGGCTCGCCGGCTTGCCCGAAGCCTCAATCGAGTCCATCACGTGGTCCGTACTTCGGTCCCCGATTGAGTGAATGATCACTCCCCACCCGGCCTCTGTTGCTTTCCGAATCATTTCGGTCAGCTTCTCTGGGTTGTAGATCAGGGTGCCCTGTTCACCCGTAGTTTTGTAGGTGGAATGAATCGCCGCAGTCGCAGAGCCAATAGCGCCATCTGCAAAAATTTTAACAGCCTCGACCTGGCAGAGGTCAGTATTCATGGCCTTGGTCAAGTCGGAGAGTAGGCCAGGATCAATCCCCCGGGGCCCCAGAACTGAAGCCCATTGCAGACAGAGCCCCATACGGATGGCGCATCCCCTTTCGCTGGCGATCCTATAGGCTTCCAGTTCTTTGGCTAGGTTCCATCGGCCCGTCATCATATCAGAGGCCGAGGTGAACCCAAAGCTCGCCAGAAGAGAACCGGCGCGAAGAATGGCTTCGACCATTTCCTCTAAACTGGGGTCAGGGGCAGATGAAGTGACGACTTCGTGGGCCCGCTCCAGCAGGACTCCTGTCAGGTCTCCCGAGGCGTCACGGACGAAAGTGCCGCCCTTGGGGTCTTCGGTGTCCTTGCTGACTCCAGCTGCCGCCAGGGCTGCCGAGTTCGCCACAGAGGCGTGTCCATTGCTGTGCCTAAGCAGGATCGGCCGAGTGCTTGAAATGGCATCAAGCTGATGCCGATTGAGGTGAACCGCTCCGGCAAACTTGGTCTGGTCGTACTGAACTGCCAACAGCCAGCCTTCTGGGCTAGAACTGTGCCTTTCTGCAACCGCCTGCAGAACATCATCAGGTGTCTGACATTCTCTGAGGTTCAGCTTTAGGAGGTCCAGGCCGGTGGGAAGAATATGGCAGTGATTATCGATGTAGCCTGGCTTGGCAATCCACCCTTTCGGATGATCCACCCCTGCTGCGGCAGAAACGAGCCTGCCGGCTTGAACTCCAAAAAACTCACCGGAACTTGTCTTGATCACTTGGGTTTCCATATCAGCACCTCTTCGGCCACACGTTCGGCGCTTTCCAGCGCACCTTCAATAAAGCCCAGCCACTGGGCGGTGTACTCACCAGCAAAATGAATCCTTTCGGCTGGCTCCATCAGGTGAGGCAGAGCTCCCATTACTGATCCGGGAGGCAGGTGGGTAAAGGCTCCAAGAGAGTATTCATCCTCCACCCAGTCGTGCATCCAGCCATCGACAAAGGTTTCGAGGGCGATGGGCTCAATCTCGGCAAAGGCTCGCAGGACGGCTTGGACAGGGTCTTGGTGAGTTCTCACCCAATCGGCTTGGTCTCCTCCGATATAGGCGCAGAGGATGCTGGCTCCGTTTTTGCCTGCGTCCCAAATCTGCTGGCAGGGAAGGTTGGTCAGGAGGCGCCCCTTCCACTCTTTTTCCAGCCACCAGGATCGGCTGAACTGCATGGCCACCTTAATTGCTCGGCTGGACCCGACCAGATCCCAGGCCAGTTCTTTTTCTGCCGGCAGGGCGCTGCCGAAGTCGATGTTCATCAGCACCTTGGGCGGCATAGTAAGGATGACTCGGTCGAAGAAGGCCATCTCTCCTTCGAACCACAACTGAACATCATCCACTCCCAACTGCACGCTTCTCAGGGCATGGTTGGTGAGGACAGGCTTTTTGAGGGTGGCGGCCAGCTTTTCGCATAGAGTGCCTCCTCCGCCTGAGATGCGATAGAGGCTCATATCTCCCTCTGCACGCTGAAGATAGTGGCGATAGCCCACCAGCCAGCCCAGAAGACCGATTGAGGCTGTGTCCTCACCTTCATCGCTTCTCTGGACGGCTTCTGCCCACCAGCGGCCCGATTCGCTGATGCACTGGAGGTCTAGATGTTCTTCGAGAGTCTGTAGGTCTAGGTGAGCGAGGTGCTGATTGGCCCAGGCCGGATCCACCATCTGTCGAATGTATTGGATGGCGGAATCGTGCAGATTGACCGCATCTTCTTCAGCTTCTGGCCATAGTTCGTCTTCTTGCCTTTCATCGCCCTGCCAGATAACGCGGCCTGGCCAGGCTTGGCTCAGTTCTGGCTCGACCCCGAGTTCGGCCATGAGGGCTAAGACCCTTTCGTGGTCTCCATCGATCCATTCGCCTCCGGCTTCGTACTGGCCGCCATCGGGCAGAGTGACCGTCTGCATGCGCCCCCCGACCCTATCTTTGGCTTCAAAAACGGTGACATCCATGCCAGCCGCCTCTAACAGCTGGGCCGCGCGAAGACCGCTGATTCCTGCTCCGACGATTCCGATTTTCACTCTGACGATTCTCCAAATGTTGTTCGTGCTGCAGCGAGGGCTGCCTCAGAATTTTCTACGAAAGCGGCCCAGTTCTGAGCCTCTTCCATTTCTCGTAATGATCTAAAGCCGAGCAGTGTTGGTCCCTTTTTGGCTGATGCGGCGAGCAGAGAAAGGTGAGGGTTCGCACCTTTTGCCGCGGTCTGGACCGATGGGTGGTGGCCTAAGGAGTCGCTGCCTCCTAAGGTCAATGGACTGCTCATTACGACTCCGACTCGGCGCGATTCGGCCATAGGACGGAGGCTAGATTCAGTTTCGCCCGATGGAGTCTGCGGGAGCATGATGGCCTCGAAGGCATCGTGGAACTGCCACACGCTCTGTGCCGCCCAGGGTGAGCCTAACACTTGAAGCCCAAAGAACTTGACCAGTCCTTCCTCTCTGGCTTCTTCCATGGCATCCAGGGCACCTGTAATCTGGTGCTCTTCAAGGGCAGTCTTGACGGGAAGAAAGCAGAATTCAAGGCAGTCTCGACCTAAGGCAGAAAGAAGGGCGAGCAGACTGGCCTGCAGCACACGAGAAGCGGCGGCAGCATCGTTTGCCTTGCTGACCTCACGTCCGATGAGACCGATAAAGGGGACGTCGGCTCCGCGGAGATAGTGCCCCCACATAACTTGTGATGAGGATATTTCGACCGGCGCCTGCCAATGCACGGCCATTTCGGCCATGGCACCTGCCTCACTTAAATCGGCTGGCTGCAGAAGTTTGGGCCAGATCGTGGGGAAGACCTTGTTGGTCCGCCCAAAGGGTTGAATCACATGTTCATTCAACCCGACCAAATAGCAGCAGGGAGGGCCAATCTACCGCGAAGTTCCACGTTACAACTCGGTATCATGGGCCGCTGATGGACTTTTCATGGCTGTCTGAACCACAAACGTGGATTGCGTTTCTTACCCTTTTGATTTTAGAAATCGTTTTGGGTGTTGATAACATCATCTTCATCTCTATTCTCTCCGGCAAGCTGCCGCCTGAGCAGAGAAAGAAGGCGTGGCAGATCGGCTTGGGATTGGCTCTGGTTCTGCGCCTGGGACTGCTGTTCATGATCAGTTGGATCATGGGATTGAAGGCTGACCTCTTTTTCATGTTCGGTCAAGGAATATCAGGCAAGGATCTGATTCTCATCTTTGGCGGCTTGTTCTTAATGTACAAGGCGGTTAAGGAGATTCATGAAAAGCTTGAGGGAGATGAGCATGAAAAGAAGATTGGAGAGGTGACCTTTACCTCGGTCATTATTCAAATCCTCATCCTCGACCTGGTCTTTTCTCTTGACTCGGTTATCACTGCCGTTGGCATGGTCAAGCATATCGAAATCATGGTCGCGGCGATCCTGGTTGCCGTTGTAGTGATGTTGGTGCTGGCAGAGAAGATTGCGAACTTTGTTCACAAGCACCCGACCGTTAAGATGCTGGCCTTGGCATTCTTGGTCCTCATCGGTGTGACTCTTCTGGCTGAAGGAACAGGCAGCAAGATTCCTAAGGAATACATTTATTTCGCCATGGCTTTCTCAGTGCTGGTTGAAGTGCTTAACCTCAAGATGAAGGGAAGCAAAAAGGTTGTCAAGCTCAACGAAAAGTATGAAGATGAGCCTAAGCCTCTGGCCTAGCATTCCTTTTCCCAGCCGAACAAAAACCGGGGCCGCAGTTCAACTGCAGCGCCGGTTTTTGTTGTCTTTCTAACTCAGCTTATACACCGTCGCCAGCTTCGGCGATCTTGGTGTACCTGCCACCAGCAAACTTGCCTAGGGTGCTGGATCCGGCTTCGTAACCACCCCAGCGATTGATGATCTCGAGGCCCGGCTTGCCGTCAAGGTTCCAAAGACCAGCAAATGAGGTGTGTCCGGTGACTCCACCTTTCACCCCGCCCGTGTAGTAAATGACCGTGTTCTTCACTGTTCGACCAGAAACAGATCGGATCATGGCCAGAGAGAACTCTTCGGTTCTTGGTCCTTCCACCATGCTAGTGTAAACATTGTACATATCCTTGTCGGATCGGCTTCCAGCATAGATCAGCACTTCCTGAGTGCCATTGCCATCAAGGTCTGCCTGAATCACAGTGTGCAGCTTGATCGGGGGCTTTTTGTGTCCCTTTGTCTTCAAAAAGTCGCCGACTGCCTTGATGTAGGTGGCCGAAGTGTTGGAGATGACATTGTAGGTGGGGGCGGCAGGCTTTGAACCAAACCACACAACGTTGTTGACAGGCAGGGTCCTGTTATTGACGATCCAGCCTCGATCACCAGGTCCAGCATCATCATTGCCGAAGACCAGGCCAGGGTTCTTTAGTTCCTTGGCTGTCTTGCCAGAAAGAACGAAGCATGAGCCGCTTGAAGCAGCCTTGACAACGGAATCATCGATGGTTTTGTTGGGCCAGGATTTGCTGTAAATGCTGTCCATGGGCTTCCAATTGCCGCCTTGAGCAATGGCAAGTGAAAGGTTGTCAACGGCGAGAATTCCGCTCTGAGGAGCAAGAAGAAGGGAAGCAATAACTCCAACCATGACCTGATCTTATACCTGGCAGAAAAGGCGGACATGAAGGAAAAGAATCGCCAGCCAAATATGCTCATGGACTGTAGTTTTCTGGGCGACTGATTGAAAACTACAGTCCGTGAGGCTGGTCTCAGGGAACCAGCTTGATCTGGTCTGGTCTGAGTTCAGAGCCCTGGCTGGCAAGTCTGACCTTATCTCCCTTGCTGAAGGCCGACTTGGCTGACTGGAACCGGCTGTGCCTGCAGTCCTTGATCGTCACCTTGATTGTGCGGCCTGCCGAAGAAAGGGTCAGCTCGGTCTGGATTCGGTGGCCCAGCTGGCCGGCAAAGTGCCTGCGAATCGTCACATCTTGAACTGTGTAGGCAGGGATCGCCTGGTCTAAGGCGTGGCTGGCAAGGAGGAGCATTGGGGGGAACACTTGTAATAAACCTCTTTTTATTTAGGGATCAATTTTTGTGCCAAGTTTGATTACCCCACCCTTCGTCACCAGGGGGTCATGAAGAATTTTGTGGAAGTTTCTGAGCCTGATCTTCGTTGTTCCCGCAAGTCTCTTGGCGCTATCGACGAGCAGAAGGTTATCCAGCCTAACCGGCCAGTTCATCACTCCATCATCTGGCCCACCCCACCATCCTGCACCTTTTGCAGAGACATCAAACCGAACAATACGCCAGCCCACCCAGTCGATCACGACTCCGTTTGGCTGAAAGGTTTGGCCCTTCGCATCCACGAACCTCGATCGCAAAATGTTTCCGCTGCCATCGCCCTCCACCTCAAGACCGTAGCTGACCACTTCTCCTTCCTTGCTCGCCAAGGTGGGGAAGGGCTCGGCACGAATGAGTGAGTAGCTCCAGCCAGCAGGAAAGGTGGAGGAATAGATCCAGGTTCCTGGCTCGCTCGGGTCAGGTCGTACTGATGCTTGGGGTGGTTTCTCACCTTCGCTGTGGCTGGAGAATTGGGGAGCTGAATCGTAAAGGGGGACGAGTTTCTGCCAAGGCTGGGCCGCAACAACTCTTCCGTTTAGTGAGACAGAGGCTCGAAACCCTGCCTGTGGCTTGAGATCAAGCTTCTGAACGAGACTTCCGTTCACTTGCAGAGGCTTGGCCCCGGCTTGAGTTATGAGCATTAGGCTCCCTTTCCAGCCTGTGGGATTCTTTAGAAGCATTGTCTCAGAATCAGCTCCGAGTTCTATGGTTAACGGAGTCTTTGGAACGAGAGTCAGGGTTCGAGTCTGAGGGATTGAATTCTTGCCCGCCAATGATGCAGTGAAAGCAATCGGCTTGCCTATGCCATAGGCTGCCTTGACTTGATCCAGAAGTGTCTTGAACTGTTCCGCCTTAGTTCTGGGCAGATCAGGCACACTGCGAGCCTCTATCTGGAACTGTAAGTTGTCTTCACCCACCGCAAAAACTCTCATTTCATCCTGGGCCCGAACAGCGCGAAGGCTGTCCAGCCATGGGCCAAGCAGTTTTCGGACATCGCTCTCAGTCTCGACTTCATAAGCTTGGTTCTTAGCTGGGAGCATTGCAAGGCTTCTCAGCCAGTCATCGACCTTTTCAGGCACTAGTAACTTCGGAGTGCTGGTGAAGGTGACTCCCTTTTCTCTCGTAAAACTCACCTCTTCAGATCCAGATTCGGAAATCAGGTTGCCCTTGCCCGGGGTCAAAGGAAGACGGGCAGCGAAGGGCTGGTTGGTCTGGCTCCAAACAGCGAGACGGATTTCTTGGCCCTTCGTGAAGATCAGAATTCTGGCTTCATCGCCTTCGCTCGGCAGAATGTCTCGACTCACATCCGCGGCAAACTTAAACCCCTTCAGCTCCTTGGCGAAAAAGGCGAGGAGCTTTGACGCTGGCTTGTCGGACAGATCGTGGCTCAAAATTCCGAAGTGGTGTTCAGGCTCGTTGGGGTCTGTGCCGTCGTTCTTCCAGTCGTAGTAAATGCTGAGGTTCACGCCCGCCGCCAGGTTGCTTAGGTACTGGCGGGCGACGTAATCGGCCTTTAGCTGAGGGGTTTGCCCCTTCCAAATGCCGGAGTAGCCCCACTCTCCGCTGAGGAGAGGCAGGGTTCTGCCTCCGCTGTATTTGGCGGTGAGGAGGCGCAGCTTCTGCCAATCTTCAAACGAAGTTTCTGGCTGAGTCTGCCTGTAAGGATGGACTGAGACAGCATCGAAGTACTTTAGGACTCCTCTTGTGAAGGTGCCTTCGAGAAAAGCCCAGTCGAACCCGGATGTCGCTGGCCCGATGTACCACTCTTGGGGAGCGACTTCTCTCATCATCCTGCCGACAGAGACAGCAAGCCTTGAGTAGAGCTCAACATTTGGCTCCGGCTTCCAAAACAGGGCCAGGTTGGGCTCGTTCCACATCTCCCACAAAACGCCTTGGCCCTTGTACCTTTCCACTGCCTTGCGCACAAATTCCACAAAGGCAGCCTGGGCAGCTTCGGTCTTGGGAGCTCCTTTTTCATAGAGGTCGTTGCCGTAATCGAGGATGAAGAGGGGGCGGATTTGGTGCTTCTTTAGGTGCCCCATCAGGCGGTCGTAGCCGGAAAAATCGTATTTGCCTTTTTCTTTCTCGACCTGGCTCCAAAAGAGGTCCATCCTCACCCACTTGATACCGAGCGCTGCCATTTTCTCCATCTCGCCTGGCTGGGGATCGGTGAAATGGATGTTGACTCCCCAGCCTGAAGGGACCGTCGCGTCTGGCAGGGGGAACCTTTCTCGGTATGAGAGGTTCTGGCTTTGGGCAATGGAGAGGCCGAGGAGGGTGGCTGAGATCATTTGTCCCTGTGCTTTATGTTAGCTTGAATCAAGGAGATAAGTGCTTGCAGCTCACGCGTCGCTGGAAAAACAGAATTGCAAAAAAGAGCGGTGGTTAAACCTTCTCATTCCTGGCTGAGCGAAGCTCATCCAGGCCACAGTCACTTGTTGCTTCGATGAGGCTTGCTCTAGATTGCACTGGCGATGCCAGTGGCACAGGTTTCAGAAATCGAGAGTTTCCAGTTGATTAGTTCGGCCAAAGTGTTCTTGGACTATCAAGCTTTGGTGCCCCGGTCTGGCAGCGAGGCACGAGCAGAAGGCCGGGAACGGAAAATCAAGCGAAAATCGGGAAAAGTGCCACTGGCATCGCCAGTGCTCTTTTAGGATAGGCCTGAACTAGACTCTCAGCTGCTGCACCGTTGGCACAACTAGGAGATGAAGAAAGTTCGATTCTCAAGCATTACCATTCCTGGCTGAGCGGAGCTCAATCAGGACACAGTCACTTGTTGCTTCGACGAAACTTGCCCTAGATCGCACTGGCGATGCCAGTGGCACAGGTTTCAGAAATCGAAAGCCACCTGCTTAGGGTTTGGTGCAATGCGTTCGTCAGCCGACAAGATATGGTGCCCCGGTCTGGCAGCGAGGCACGAGCTGAAGGCCGGGAAAGGAGAGGTTCTGAACGTGCTATTCACCTCGTTTTCGTGCCACTGGCAGCGCCAGTGCTGTTTCACAATGGGCGTGATCTAGACTCCCAGCTGCCGCAGAGTTGGCAAAACTAGGAGATGAAGAAAGTTCGATCCTTAAGCTTTACCATTCCTGGCTGAGCGGAGCTCAACCAGGCCACAATCACTTGTTGCTTCCACGAAACTTGCCCCAGATTGCACTGGCGATGCCAGTGGCACAGGTTTCATCTGTTAGAAACCTAAATTGAATACAAACTACAATGCGTTCGTCAGCCGACAAGCTATGTTGCCCCGGTCTGGCAGCGAGGCACGAGCTGAAGGCCGGGAAAGGACAATCAAGCGAGAATCGGGAAGAGTGCCACTGGCAGCGCCAGTGCTGTTTCACAATGGGCGTGATCTAGACTCTCAGCTGCTGCAGAGCTGGCAAAACTAGGAGATGAAGAAAGTTCGATCCTCAAGCTTTACTATTCCTGGCTGAGCGAAGCTCAACCAGGCCACAGTCACTTGTTGCTTCGACGAAACTTGCCCTAGATCGTACTGGCGATGCCAGTGCTTTTTCACCTCACTCGTGGTTGTGACTCACCCTTCATGCTTTGCGACTACTTAGCGAACCCTGTCAAAGCTGTCAAACCTTTTTGCTCCCTCAAAAACAGAAAACTGCCCCTGGCCAGAAGGCCAAGGGCAGTCGAACTTTCCAGCCGCAGAGATTCTTACTTGAACTTGCGGAAGGCAGCGATGACGTCGTTCTCATCCGGGATGCACTCGAGTTCAAGAACTCGCGCATAGGGCATGGGAACATTGAGTCCGCCAACGCGAAGGACGGGAGCGTCCAGGTCATCGAAGCAGTCTTCGCTGATCGAAGCGGCGAGTTCGCCACCGAAACCACCGAACTTCCAGTCTTCCTGCACCACAATGGCGCGGTGAGTCTTGCGGACTGATTCGTAGATCGTCGTTCTATCCAAGGGAGCCAAGGATCGAACGTCGACGACTTCAACACTGACTCCTTCCGCCGCCAGCTTTTCTGCCACAGCCAGGTTGACCTGGGTCATGCGGGAGTAGCCGATGAGGGATACATCAGTTCCTTCTCGCAGGATCTGAGCCTTGCCGAAAGGAACGGTGAAGGTCTTGTCGTCGGGAATCTCGCCCTTCAGAGTGTAAAGGCCGGGGTTCTCGGTGAAGATGACAGGGTTGTCATCTCGGATCGCCGTTTTGATCATGCCGTAGACGTCGGCGACTGTGGCGGGGGCCACAACCTTGAGTCCAGGGCAGTGGGCGTACCAGCCTTCAACCGAGTGGCTGTGCTGAGCAGAGAGCTGCTTGGCAGCGCCGCCTGGGCCACGGATCACCATGGGGCAGGTGGCCTGGCCACCCGTCATGTAGTGCACCTTGGCAGCGTGGTTGAGAATCTGGTCCATGGCGAGAATTGAGAAGGACATAGTCATCATCTCAACAATCGGCCTCAGGCCAGTCATGGCAGCTCCGATCGCGATGCCTGTAAAGCCGGGCTCGGTGATAGGAGTGTCGATGATCCTTCGTTCGCCGTACTTGGGCAGAAGACCAGCGGTCACCTTAAAGGTGCCTTCGTAGCGGCCAATGTCTTCTCCCATGATAAAGATGTTGTCATCTCTATCAAGCTCTTCAATGATTGCCTGGCGGAGGGCGTCGCGGTAAGTGGTTTGAATCATTTCTTGCTCCGTGTCCTCTTAGTGGCCCTTCTCCGGCTCAATATCGGAGTAGACGTTGGCGTAGACCTCATCTGGGGCAGGGAATGGCGAGGCATCAGCCTTCTCGTAGATGTCATCCACGGCCAGCCTTAGCTCTTCGTCAATCTCTTCAAGCTGCTCAGCGGTAAGGATGTTTCTTTCGATGAGAGTGCGCTCCAGTCTCAAAACTGGGTCGCGCTTAAAGTTCTCTTCCTCTTCTTCCTTTGTTCGGTAAAGCTGCCTGTCGTTGTCGGCTGCGCCATGGCCCGCAAAGCGGTAGTTCATGGCTTCAACCAGATAAGGCTTCTTGTTGGTGCGAACGTAATCGACAATTCTCATGGCGTCTTCGCGAACCTGAAGGACATCCATATTGTCGAGCCTTTCGGACTTGATGCCGAAGGGAAGACCTCGCTTGTAGAGCTGGGTGTCAGAGGCGTGGTACTCAAGCCTCGTGCCCATAGCGAATTCATTGTTTTCAATGACGAAGACAATCGGGAGATCCCACAGAGCAGCCATGTTCAAGGTTTCAAACACGACGCCAGCGTTGCTGGCTCCATCTCCCAAGTAGCAGATGGTGACTCTGTCTTCGTTTCGGTACTTGGCGGCGAAGGCAAGGCCAGCACCAAGCGGGATGTGTCCACCAACGATTCCCCAGCCGCCATAGAAGCAGCGTTCGATATCGTAGATGTGCATCGATCCGCCTTTGCCGTGGCTATAGCCACCGCTGCGGCCCATGATTTCGGCCATGACCTTGACCGGGTCGCTGCCCATGATAAGGGGCTGAGCGTGGTCGCGGTAGGCGGTGATCACGTAATCCCAGCCAGGCTTAAGGGCTTCATTCCAGCCCACGGCAGTCGCTTCCATGCCAATGTAGACATGCATGTAGCCACCAACCTTGCCTTGCCGGTAAGCGACATTGCATTTGTCTTCAAAGCGCCGAATGAAGAGCATCTGACGGTAGAGCTCTTCCAGTTTGGCGGGTGAGAGCTGTTCTGGAGTCTGGGCCGTATTCGCCACGTTTTTATCTTCCTCTGGAAAGGGCAGGTCGTCAGCCGACTTTCCCCTTTAGGGGTCGTTCGGGCGGACTGGTGGAGAATACCCCTGGCGATATGGGGGGCAGGGTTCCTTGAGGGACCCTGGTTATTCTTGCGGTGAAAGAGGCCGAAGCCCTTCCTTTCGCTTGCGAGAGGAAGGGGCAGGGGATGGAGAGCGAAATACTGCTTCAGCCCAAAGCTGACCTGAATGCCGCTTCGGTTCTGTTCAAAATTTCGTCGATCTCAGCTTCAGAAATCACGATGGGGGGCGTGTAGCGGAAAGTGCGATTTCGCGTTTCTTTGGTCAGGACTCTCTGGGCTGTCAGGGCCTTGCTTAGAGCCTTTGTGTCGGTTCCTTCTTCGACTTCCAAACCGATAAGCAGACCGCGAGACCTAACCTCTTTGATGCAGGAAAAGGGAAGAGACCTTAATCCATCCGTCAGCCTGGCTCCCATGGCCTCAGATTTGCCACAGAAGTCTTTGACCTCCATTTCTGTCATTGCGGCCAAAGCCACAACACTGCCAAGAGGATTGCCGCCAAAGGTGCTTCCGTGGTCGCCAGGAACAAAGACTTCCATCACTTCTTTTTTGCCGATAGCAGCAGAAACAGGAAGAATTCCTCCACCCAGAGGTTTGCCTACGGCCAGGATGTCTGGCTTGGCATCTTCGTACATCCAAGCGAATTTACGGCCGGTTCGGCAGAAGCCAGTCTGAACTTCATCCCAGATAAGAAGAACATTGTTCTTGGTGCAAAGCTCGCGGACCTTGGCCATCCACCCGTCGTCCGGAATCAAGATTCCACCTTCTGCCTGAATCGGTTCGACCAAAAAAGCGGCTGTGTTCGGGGTGATGGCTTCTTCGAGAGCGGCCAGATCGTTGAAGGGAATGACCTTGAAGCCAGGGGTGAATGGGCCGAAGTGCTTTTTGTACTGGTCTTCGGTGCTAAAGCCTACGATCGTTGTGGTTCTGCCGTGGAAGTTGTCTTGGCAGACAATGATTTCAGCCTGGTCTTCGGGCACTCCTTTGACCGTGTAGGCCCACTTTCTGGCCAGCTTAATGGCGGTTTCGTTGGCTTCTGCTCCTGTGTTCATGGGGCAGGCCATATCAAGCTCGGCGTACTCGCACAGAGCTTTTAGAAAGAGAGCGACCTCGCTGGAATAGAAGGCTCGGCTGGTGACTGTCACCAAATCAAGCTGCCTGCGAAGGGTCTCGACCACGAAGGGGCTCAGATGGCCATGGGCTACAGCTGAATAAGCGCCGATGCAGTCAAAGTAGAGGTTTCCCTCTTGATCCCACACCTTCACGCCTTCGCCGCGAACAGGGTTGACGGCTAAAGGCTTGTAGTTATGAGTTCCATAAGCCTCCGTCATCTGGAAGACCTCGGCATCGCTTAGGGCGGCTACAGCTTCCTGCACTCCCTCTTCGGCGAGGGTCTGCCACAGATTTTTCTGGAGGCTCTGCATGTCTTGAGTTTGGAGGATAGGGAAGCCCCTTGTGAACCCCTTTGGCTGAATGTCCTGCCCCAGTTTTTGGGGGTATAGACTGGAGCCATGTCGATAATCGAGATCATTTGGCTGTCTGTCGGCCTTGTGGTCGGGCTGGTTCTCTCTGCTCTGCTCTTCATGGCTGGCTCCAACAAGCTGAAGGCTAAAGCGGCTGAGGCGGAGGCTGACTTTCTTAAACAGAAGAGTGAACTGGACAGGAAAATTGCGGAAAGCACCCCAAAACTGGAGCGTTTAGCCAAGCTTGAGGAAGACGTGGTGACGATTCAGAACCAGTTGAGAGAATCTGAGTCGAAAGCTGCTACAGAGGAATCTAAAGCTTCTGAGAGGCTAAGGGAACTGGAGGATCGGCGCCAGAGACTGGAGCAGCTTGAGCGAGATTTGAACGCCAAGACGGAGATCATCACCCAGTTTGAGACAGAGAAGGCTCGGCTTCAGTCTCAGATGAAAGCGGCTCAAGACAACTTAGAAGAACAGAAAGTTCTGCTGCGTGAGGCGGAGTTTAAGTTCAAAGATGCCTTCACGGCTCTCTCTTCTGAGGCGCTGAAGTCGAGTCAAGACCAGTTTCTTAAGTCTTCGCAGGAGATTCTTAAGCAGTACACAGAAGGAGCCAAGAACGAGTTTGGCAAGAAATCAGAAGAGTTCGGCAAGCTGCTTGACCCCCTGAAAGAAAAGCTGGGAGAACTGGATAAACAGAATCAAGAAATGGAGAAGTCTAGGGCTTCAGCCTATTCTGAACTTAAGCAGCAGGTGACTCAGCTTAGCAGTCAACAGGTGGACTTGACGAAAGAAACCTCGAGGCTGGTGAAGGCCCTTCAGGATCCTGGCACGGCAGGAAGCTGGGGAGAAATGCTTCTGGAAAAGGTGGTCGAAATGGCTGGCCTTCCCGAAGGAATCATCTTTGAATTGCAGGAAAGCACGACGACGGAGGAGGGAAGACAGAGGCCGGATATGGCTATTCGTCTGCCTGGCGACCGCTGCCTTATCGTTGACAGCAAGGCCCCGCTTAAGGGATATCTTGATGCCCTTGAATCAGAAGATGAGACGATTAAAGCGGGTCTGCTGAAGGAGCTTCCGCGGAAGCTGCTGGGGCACGCTCAGGAGCTGAAGAAAAGAAGCTACGATAAGAGAGTCGAGACCCCAGACTTCACCGTCATGTTCATCCCCAGTGAATCAGCGTTCCGAGTAGCTTTGGAGCAGAGACCTGGATTGATTGAGGAAGTAATCGATCTGCGCGTAATTATGGCGACTCCTTCGACGATGCTGGCTCTGCTGAAGGTTGTGGCCTATGGTTGGCGGCAGGACAAGCTGACTCAGACTGCCAAAGAGGTGCAGGAACAGGCTCAGAGATTGTACGAAACGGTGGTCACTCTGATGGGTCATTACGAAAAGCTTGGTCGAGCGTTAGGCAGCGCCGGCAAGGCCTACAATGAGTTCGGATCGTCCCTCAACTCGCGAGTGGTTCCGGCCGCCCGCAAGTTCAGAGACTTTGGGATTTCGGCCAAGAACGAAGTCTCGGAATCTGAGCTGATCGAATTTGCCCCGAGACCCCTTGTGGCTCCCGACTTTCAGTCGAAAAACGCTCTGCCCGCCGGGGACACGGGCCTTTTCGGTGAGGAGGCCGAGTAGGTGGCGGAAGGAAGGGCCCTAAGGAAGAAGAAGGAAGTCCGCGACTTGATGAGAGAGTTCGCGGCTGGCCACAACCCGGCGCAAGAAGTCACTTTCCTCCTGCAAGATTGGTCAGATGCTTACAACGTTGGGGGGCTGCTCAGGGTCGCTGACGGGCTGGGAATCAAAAAGCTTTACTGCACGGGCAAGACTCCTCAGCTGCCCAATCCTATGATTCCTGTCACCTCGATGGGGGCCCATAGAAGGGTTGAAATGGAGTACCACAAGGTTCATGAAGAGGCGGCAAAAGCGGCCATCGAGGACGGATGGACCTTGATCGGGGTGGAGATTGCCGAGGGCGCCGAACCCCATTTTGATTTCGACTACCCCCCAAAGACCTGCTTGGTTTTAGGGGCGGAAGGAGCTGGAGTCTTCCCCAGCGTTCTCAAGCATTGTAAAGGTTCTGTGTTTATTCCTATGCAGGGCAAGGGGCGCAGCCTCAATGTTCACGTATCAGGAGCGGTCGTCGCTTTTCACGTCATGGCTGAATCGTGGCGGGCAGGTGGAACCAAAACAAGTGAAGATTAGTTCAATTAGTTAGCGGGATTGAAAATTTCGCTTATAATAAACATAACAGGAGGCAAAGATGCACCACAGAATCATCAGAATCGGGCTCGCACTGATGCTTCTTGTTGTCGGGATTGCACCTGGGTTTGCGGCGGCATTTAAGTGCTGCTGCGGCCCGAAAGAACCCGAAATCAAAGCCAAAACCTGCTGTCCATCCTGCAGCTGTGAGCTGAAGGCAGACACCGAACACAAGGGCTCTACGGAGTTCGTTTGGGTTCCGGTTGAGCTGGAAGTTGGTTTGGTGCCTCAGCTTGTTAAGCTGTCAGTAGATGCCTTTTTGGTCCAGCCGAAAGCTTTTCAGGCTATTCCAGAACCCCAAGGTCATTCGCCCCCCGAGCGGGTCCTTGGCCGCGCTCCCCCTCTTTTCTGTTCCTAAGGAATTTTGTCCTTTGGGGGCGCAAGCCTCCCCTACCTGAACAGAACAAAAAGAGAAAACAATGTCTTCAATCATTTTCGGCCTCATGCTGGCCGTCGCAAACATCACTACCCCCGCACTTGCCACCAACAGCATTTCGTGCTGCGGAACCAACTGCTGCAAGGCTTGCGCCTGCGCCTGCGTTGAGAACTGTGGATGCTGCAAAGGTGGAACCTGCACTTGTGTGAACTGCACGGCCTGCGGCTGCTGCAGCGCCAAGCCCTGATCCACGCCAAGCAATCACCCTGCCCTAAAGGGTTAAGGTGAAAGATTCCGGACAAACTTTTTTGAGAGTCCGGAATCTGCCTTTCCTTTAGATGGCCCGATGAATCAAACTAAAAACAAGATGATTTCTACATTCGCAATTGCCGCAATTCTCATGGGGAGCCCAGTTCAGGCTGCTCAAGCACCTGCTCCTCTCAACTGCCCAATCATGCTCAACGGCGTCGCTGATATGAAGAGCAAGCCCGTTGTGATGGGTGGCTTTTCGTTCCACTTCTGCTGTCCTGGCTGTGATGCCAAGTTCAAAAAAGATCCCTCCGGATCGATGAAGAAGGCGGTCGAAGCCAAAAAGACCGTCGGAGTTTCTCTGTTCGACCCAGTCAATGGGGTTCGAATGGATGCCGCCAAAGCCAAGGGCACGGCCGACTTTAACGGAATTCGCTACTACTTTGCGTCTCGAATCAACGCGCAGAAGTTCTCAGAAGCTCCGGCAAGTTTCACCGCCACTCCCAAGCAGGAGGTCCTCTACTGCGTGGTGATGAAGCAGGCGATCAGGAGCTACGAAGCCGCCCATTCTTATGTTGATCATAAGGGCGTCCGCTACTACATGTGCTGCGCTCCCTGCAATGGTCAGTTTAAGGAGAAGCCAGATACCTTCATCGCCAATGGCAAGCCAAGGTCTGCAGGGTTCGCAATCGAGGCTGCCCAAGGATGATGAACTCAGCTAAAGTTTGTGTTGGTTTGAGCCTGGGGCTTGGACTGATCGGCACGGCTTTGGCCCAGGACCCCGCACTCGGTGAAGAGCCAGTCAATCCCAGACTGGCCCCCACTTGTGCTGGCTGTGCCGGAGCTGCCGCAAACCTGGAAGGAGGCAAAGTGATGTGGGAATGGCAGGCGACTGTCCGCTACCTCAACACCACAGACCCTGCAACCCGGTGGCGGTTTGTCTTGGACAAAAAGATCACCGAGCGGTTTACTGTCGGCATTGAGCGTGGCGGCGGTGAAGGGATGAAGCACATTGTGGGCTCATCCTGGCAGGATCGTCTGTCTCACTCTGATGGTCGGGCGATCATGCCTCGGGCTACCTGGTTCATCACTCCAGAGAAAGGCAACCTTCCTTCGGCAGTGCTTGGCATGGGCAGCGACAGGCTTTCTATCCCCCGTGGGCAGGCTGCTTTTCTTACCTTTGCCAAGCTGATTCCAGGCAGTGATTTCACTCCTTTCGTCAGCTTTAAGTGGTCAACTTACAAGCAGCGCCTTGCCTTTCCCTTTGGGATCAACTGGCAGTTCGCTCCACAATGGACGGCCCAAGCAATCAACGACGGGGAATACACCCATCTGCTGGTAAGCCATCAGAAGGGTGACTTGGGGCTGAGCTTGGTCTTGGCTAGGTCTCGAAACCTCGGCTTCCAAACGAGCTTCAGTTTCTAAAGATCGTTTGTGTTTCTTGATGGCGGTTTTCAGCTATGCCAATGGGCAAAAGCGAAAACCGCCATCTGGCGTTTAGGGTCTTGGGTTGAGAGCGATCCTTAAGATTCCACGCGGGTTGTCTTCCGCCAGGCCAATCTTGCGCGAGACAATCATGTCCTTAGCTCCCCCGCTGAGGGTGGCTTTCCATGAAGCACGTGATAATTCAGGCAGCCTCTGACCTCGAAGAGCTGCATCTGTCGTGCTCAAAACTTCGCCATCAAGATTTGTAAAGGTAACAGACCTAAAGCTGCCTTCTCGTGCAATTCTTTGCAGAATCTGATCAAGGCGTGAAATATCCGACCTGTAGACATCATTCGAAAGCGCTGCCCCGACTGCATTGGCTGTCTGAAGCTGGCCTTCGCGCCATGCGGCAGAAGCCTGCCAGTTGCCTCGTGTGATCAGGATCCAAGAGAAGATCACTAAGGCAAACACAGAGACGAGCACTCGCACCCAGGCTCTCTGCTTCCACATTCTTACAAAAACGGCCAGTGGCGAAGCCCTTTTAGCTTCGGGTGAGGCGGATGTAGAGGCTTCTCCTAAATCTTGTGAAGGTGCCTTTGTTTCTTCCTTGTCAATCATAGACTTCAGTCTAGTCTATCGCAGATAGCAGTCTCGGTGATTGACTGATCAAAGGCTGCTCAACGCTCCGCTTGCCGAAACATCCAGGCTCCAATCGGATCTTTCTCCTCTGGCAAACCTGAATGATCCAGCAAGTCCAATCATTCCAGCGTTGTCCGTGCAGAGATCAAACGGCGGGCAGTAGAAAGGAATTCCCCTGGCCGATGCCACAGAGGCGAAAGATTGTCGAAGGGCGACATTGGCCGAAACCCCGCCCGCCAAGCCAAAACTCTGGCAGTCAATCTCGTCCAGGGCAGCCGTTGCCTTTTCCGTCAGGGTCCTGACGATCACGGCCTGGAGGCTGGCACAGGCATCAGCAACGTTGAGGTTTTGTCCTTCGGCTTCGACCAAACGCAGCACCGCAGTTTTTAACCCGCTGAAGCTGAAGTTGAAAGGATCCTTTTTCAAACCTCGTGGCAGCTGATACCGCTTAGGGCTGCCGGTCAGGGCCGCTTCTTGAACCACTTTCCCGCCTGGAGTCCCCAATCCCATGAGCCTTGCGGCTTTATCAAAGGCTTCACCAGCGGCATCATCCAAGGTCTGGCCGATCAGCTCAAACTTGCCCCATTCGCGCACCAGAACCAGCTCTGTGTGGCCACCGCTGACGACCAAGATCAGCATAGGCAGAGGAGGAACTTCACCCAGCTCTTCGGCGCAGAGAGCCATGACGTGTCCTTCAAGGTGATTGACTCCAAGCAATGGCACTCCCCAAGCCGAAGCCAGACCCTTGGCTGCGGTCAAGCCAACGCTTAAAGCTCCGACCAAACCAGGGTTGGTCGTCACGACGATTCCAGAAGGTTTTTCCCCCGCGAGAGGCAGGAGCGCTTCTTCAATCACGGGGAGAATCGCTTCGACATGGGCTCGTGAGGCAGCCTCAGGAACCACGCCTCCCCACTGGGCATGGAGGTCCAGCTGGCTGGCAACCAAGTTGCTCAAAACCTTTCTGCCGCAGACAAGGGCGGCGGCGGTCTCATCACACGATGTCTCGATTGCCAAAAGGGGGTGGGGCCAAAACACGGGCTCACTTATTGTGACTCCACAGGCCAAGATACCCAAGGCTGCAGAGTCTCGCAATCAGGTAAACAGGGCAACCATGTCGGCCAGGACTCTCACCGTCGGACTCATTGGCTATCAGTTTATGGGCAAGGCCCATAGCAATGCCTATCGCCAAGCCAACCGCTACTTCGATCTTCCTGCAAAGGTGCGGATGAAGACGATCTGCGGCAGAACTGAATCTGCCGTCAAGGCCGCCGCCGAAACCTTTGGCTGGGAAGGCTATGAAACTGACTGGAGAAAGGTTATTGCCGATCCAGAAATCGATATCATCGATGTGGCTACGCCCGGCCGGGTGCACTTCGAAATCGTCATGGCAGCCGCCGCAGCTGGCAAGATTGTTTTCTGCGAAAAACCGATTGGAAACACCTTGGCTGAAGCCGAAGAAATGGCCGAGGCAGTGAGGAAGGCTGGAGTCCAGAGCGGGGTTTGGCACAACTACAGAAAGTCGCCTGCTGTTGCTTTGGCCAAGCAGATGATTGATGACGGCTTAATCGGTGATATTTTTCATTTTCGTGGCCATTATCTGCAGGATTGGATCATTGATCCTGAGTTTCCTTTGGTCTGGAGACTGCAGAAATCCATTGCCGGCAGCGGCACCCATGGCGACATTCACAGCCATATCATCGACATGGCTCGATTCCTTGTCGGCGAGTTCGATGAAGTCAGCGGTTTGATGCACACCTTCATCAAGCAGCGGCCTCTGGTCGGAGAGATTAACGACAGGCTTGGCGCCACAGCTTCTACAGAAATGGGAGAAGTGGATGTGGATGACGCAGCCATGATGCTGGCCCGATTTAAGTCGGGAGCCCTGGGCGTTTTTGAAGCCAGTCGGTTCGCAACGGGACGCAAAAACTACAATCGCTTTGAGATTAACGGAAGCAAAGGTTCATTAGTTTTTAATCAAGAAAGGATGAACGAGCTTGAATACTACAATCACCTCGACCCCGAATCCACAAGAGGCTTTAGAGTGATTCAGGCCACGGATGGATCGCATCCTTATGCGGGTCACTACTGGCCCGTCGCCCACATTATTGGCTACGAGCACACCTTTATCAACTGGCTGGCTGATGCAGTGGTGGCGATCTGTGAAAACAAGCCTATTTCGCCGAATATCGAAGATGGATTGGCGAATCAGAGGGTGCTTGATGCGGTGGAAAGATCCCACGAAACCCGTCAGTGGGTCAAGCTGTAGAACCTGGGCCTAGGCGGCTTCTCTCAGGTCGTCAAAGCCTGTCTCAGGCTGGTGCCCGGCGGTCTTCTTTTCGCCAAGAAGGTCGCTGGGCTTCATGCTTTGAAAGGAGGCACGGGCAAGCTTAAGCAGGGCCTGCTGGAAGACGGGGGTATCCCCCTCCTCGCTATTCAGGCACCTGCTTAGCAGTTCCTCAATCTCCTCCATGGTCAGTTGGAGGCAGACGGAGCTTTCATCTCTGCCCATACCATTAGTGAGTATCGGCAACAAATTCCTGAGTCCTTCAGGCCGATTTAAGAATGTTCAGACTTCAAGTGAAACTGCGGGCATGGCTGTGCGTTTAGAAGATTAGTGACGCCGAGAGGGCAAATCTTTGGGGTCATTTGGGCAAAACTGCAGAGAATGCGGTGAGTTCAGCCTAGCTTAGGCCATACTTAAGGGGAAGGGGTTTTATGAAGCGTTCGCCAGCAGTTCCGCGTTTATCGTGGATGGCTTGGATGCTCGTGGCGACGGCCATGGCATCTGCGCAGGGTCAACCTGAAGCGACAGTCACGTCGACTTCGGTTGAATCTGGCGGCAAAACCTACGTCGAATCCATCCGACTCAGCCCCAATCGCTTTTCTCAGGCGCTTCGTTTTGGGGCCATCAAGCGCGGTTCAGAAACTCTTGACCTAGGCGGAAAGAGGCTGGCTAAGGGAACCGATTACGAAATCGATTACCCCTCCGGCACGATCTACCTGAAAGTTCCAGTTCAAGAAGGTCAGCAGCTTCGCGTCAACTACCGTTACGATGAGGAAAAAGGCGCGGCTGGCAGCTTCGGCATGGCCGGCACCACCTCGACCTCTGGCTTCAACGGATTCAAGTTCGATTTTGCCCAAGGCAACTCAGCTTTTGTCGGCCTCGGGATGACCGAAAGATTGGGTGACGGGACGGTGCTGAGCAGCAACGTTTACGGAATCTCCAATTCGTTCAGCCTCATGCCCGGCACGAGTCTCAAGGGCCTCTTCATGGTAGGTCAAAGGGATAACACTCAGTCCACCGACATGCTGACAGGCGCCTCCAACCGATCTTCGGTTGAGGAGGGGCAGGGCAGAGCCTTGATCCAGAGCCTTGAGAGCCGAGTTGGCAAGAAGGGCAAATTCACTGCCTACTTCCAAGACATCGATTCTCGATTCGGCGGCTTCCAAGCCTTGGGTGCGAATGGCTACACCGGCGACCAAGTCGGGCAGCTTTCGCGAGAAAAGGGCCTCAAAAGGACTGCTCTCGGCTTCGATAACATTGGCACCGATTCCGCCAACATTTCCAACAGTCTCCAGACTGTCGGCGACGACAACGGCACCATCACGCGGCGAACTGCAGCGGCTGAAGGCAAGGGCTTTAAGCTGAATTGGTGGAGCCAGGATGTCGATAAAGGATTCACTCGCTTTGCTGACATTGGCGCTGCCGACTGGCAGCAGATGGGCAAGGAACGCGGCTTCGTCCGCGAAGGAATGAGCGGATCGCTCGGCTTTGCTGGTGGTCAAACTCAGTTTTCTACACTCAAGCTCGATTCTGAGCAGGGTGGCCTGGCTCGTTCCAGCCTCGGAATCACGGCGGGCCGTTGGAAGATCGGTTTCAGCGAGCAGAGAGTCGATCAGGGTTTTGTCCGGTTCGGCGACCTGAGAGGCGACGAGTGGAATGGAGCTCAGCTTCAGCACGAACGCGGCCTTCTTCGCAGAAACTACGCAATCGATGGTGAGGTTGGCAAGGGCCAAAAGGTTGCCGCCAGCCAGGGAGTCGTTCGGACCTCCGACGCCGATTTCTCCAGCTTGGACATGACTGCCAATCTGGGCAAGTTCTCCATTGAGCACATCAATCGCACGGTTGACAAGAGCTTTAACCGCCTTGGCAGCTTGGGCGGAGACGTTAACGCTCATGCCGCAGCTGCCTTGAAAGTCAGCTCATCGGCCAACCCTCAGGGGCACGATATCGGGGCCTTTTTGAACAGCGCCGGACTCGAAAGAAGCTCTTGGCGGCTTGGATTCAACTTTGATAAGGGCAGCTCAGTCTCCCTTCACACCTCAGATATTAAGGGCAAGGATGACAAGCTGGGTTCTAAGGAACTCAACATCAAGACCCCCAACCTGAACCTGAAGGTTAGAGATCAGAAGACTGGCGATAAGTTCAGCGAAGTCAGCAGGCTCATGCCGTCAGAGCATGGGGTGCATGGTGCTTCGGTCGGCCTTAATCGCCAGGACATCAGCGGAGATATGAAGCTGGGTGGATCTAGAACCCTGGCTTTCTCCAAGACTTCCGCCAACGATCTGGGCGGCGATCTTTCACGCGAAACCTTGAGCATGAGAGACAAGGGTCTGGAACTTGACTACAAGTCGCGCAATGTCGACAGCAAGTTTCAGGGCCTCGGCTCCTTCGCAGACCCCGAAAGAGATCTCTTTAGAGCCCTTTCTGGCTACAAGACTCAAGAAGGTCGTCTGAGATGGGCTCCTTCCAAGTCTCTCAGCATTGAATCTGACCTCTGGGGTTGGGAAGAAATTCTCGGCTCAAAGGAGCGCTTTACCGAAAGGACTCTCGTTCGATGGCAGGCCGATAAGGCTACATCTTTTGAGATGCTGAATACCGAGCATCGCTTCGGAGATGAGTTCGGCGATCAGGTCAATCAGAGAGGACAGAAGTTCACCCTCGGAAGAGACATTGCTTCCTTTGGAAAGCTGACCCTCAGCCAGGATGCTCAGACCTACGATGGCAGCGGCGAAAAGAATCCTGACTCCCTGACTAGGTCAGTCAGCTTCCAGGCCAAGCTGAACCCCAAGACCGGCTTTAAGACTGAGCAGTCTGAAACAAGATTTGAGGATGGAACCCGCACCACGGTTCTTTCCAATACCCTCAGCACGGATCTCACCAACCGGGCTGGAGTCAGTGTTACCCAAACCAACGTCAACCGAGACGGCGAGAAAACTGACGAGACTCATCGCCAGTATGGTTTTTGGTATGACTTCGGCAAGGGAATCAAGTTCAACTACGGCTACCAGAGAGCCCTGAACGGCGAAGAAGGCAGCCTGAACAGCAAGACTGAACTGACTCCTGGCACGGTCCAGGATGTCAAGATCGACTCTGCTTCCTATAGTCAAGTTCGACAGGATGACAGGCGAGATCAGACCATCGGCCGATTCAGTCTAGCCAGCGCCAAAGCCATGAACTGGGGAATCCTCCAGGATGTCCGCTTCTCATTCAACGCCGATACTCACCGCGATCAGTATCGATGGCAGAGAGAGAACAGGTCCATGAACTTTGCGGCATCGCATGACGCCATGGGATTCGGATTTGACTATAACAGTCAGGTCAGCCCCACCGGTGATCGAGCCATTGACCGATTTTTCAGCTTCACGACGGATAGAACCAACAAGGCAGATTTTGTTGGCTCCTTCCGCTACGGTGTGCGAACCCTCCCCACCGACCAGACAGTCATGATTCGTGACTACAGCCTGGCTTGGAAGCCCGCCGACAACGTTGTGTTCAAGCATGCCGTTGTCACCAACGCTCTGGCAAACCAGAACGGGGTTCTGCTCGGGACGGTTCATACCCCTCTGAGAAGCAACATCTGGAGCTTGGACATCCAGAACTCAAGGAGCCTTAAGGCTGGACTTTTCTGGAAGGAAAATCAGGACGAAGCTCGGTTCTTGCGGAGCAGAGAAGGCGGGATCAACTTGGTGCTCAATGCCAACAATCCTTCGCCCATCAGCCTGAGCTACGGGGTTCAGCAGGTGGACGATAGGGGAACAAGAAAGACCGCTCACAAGTTCGGATTCATCTTCAATCAGAGACCCGGACCCAACCAGAGCTGGAACATCCTTTTTGAGAATCTTAACTGGCAGCACGGTCGACCAGAGAACACCCTGCTTCAGAACTGGAACGCTCGAATGGATTACTCCTGGCGATTCTAAGCGGCATAAAGCTCATACAGCAGGCTTCTGGGATAACCCGGAAGCCTGTTTGTTTTTTGTCTGGCGTCAGCCATGTTCAAGGCATTCGGACTCAACTCCAGTCTCGCTGCATCATCATCCGGTATGGTCTTAGCTATGCAAGAGGTCACTTTCGCTGGTGCCAGGTGCGCCAAGCTGGCCAACAAACAGCTTGAACTTTACGCCTCGCTCGATGTCGGCCCGCGCATTATTGGTCTGCAGCTGGCAGGGGAATCTAACAACATTCTCAAGACCTATCCCGACCAGCTGGCAAACCCCAATCCAGATCAGTTTGAACTCTATGGCGGCCACAGGTTGTGGGCTGCCCCCGAGATCGCCGGCTTTACAGATGAGCCGGATGGAATGCCGCTTGACAAGGCTCACATGGATGGCGGAGCTCTGGTTCTTGAAGGTGCATTGGGCGTAAGCAAGCTAAGAAAGCAGATCCGAGTTTGGATCGACAACAACCAGGTTCATCTGCAGCACACCTTAACCAACGAAGGAGAAGAGCCAGTCGAGGTGGCTCTTTGGGCGCTTTCGGTGATGGAGGCTGGCGGAGTTGGCCTGACCCCTCAGGGACCCTACGTTCCCCACGGAGAGACTCTTGATCCGGAGCGTCCCTTGGTGATGTGGCCCTACACCCGCATGAACGACCCAAGGGTCAGATGGGGCGATAGGATGATCCGCCTCAATCAGCACCCTAGCGGCGGCCCCTTTAAGTACGGAGCCTGGCTGAAGGAAGGTCTTGCTGGCTACTGGCGAAACAATCTTCTATTTCTCAAGGCTTTCCCGCCTGGCCGAGTCGACAACCTGCTCGACTTTGGCTGCAGCTTCGAGACCTTTACGAGAGAAGAGATGCTTGAAGTCGAATCACTTTCTGAGAAGGTGGTTTTGGCTCCTGGCGAAAGCGCCTCTCACCCCGAGACCTGGGCGATCTTCGCTGCCGATGCTCCTCCTTTTGGTGAAGATCAAGGCCGCGATTGGTTTGATCACCATGGTCTGAAAATGAGCCCTTGGTTTTTGGATTAAGCAGGCTGTTTCCTAAGACAAAAGAAAGCTGGTGCAGCAGATAAGACTGCTGCACCAGCTTTCATTAAGAGACTGAGATGGAGTAGATGGCGGCGAAGCCTTTTCTGCTTTCATCAGAGACCCTGATTCTGATTAAGGGATTTTTGGCAGAATCGAGCTCTAGGACTACGCTCTGATTCGATCTGACAAGAGACTGCAGGCTTCGCAGAGGTCTGCCCGTCACGGCATCTTCGATGTAAATCTTGGTGCCTTCTTCCAAGCGAAATCCGAGAGTCAACCTGCCTGAAGCGAAGGGACGCGAGACCGCCTGGCCGCGAAGCTCTCGTTGATTTTCGTCACCTGTGGCGGCGATTCCTGCGAGCTTGTCAGCTCCCACCCAGCCAGGGCCACCCATCAAAGTCCAGTCTGCCTGGCGGTTTGGGGCGTTCAATGAAAGAGTGGAGGTCGCGGTGAACCTTGCCCCTCCGGCAGTGCCTCTAAATTCCACCTCGCCAGCAAGCTTCATCCCCTTTTCCAAAGGAAGCTCGAACCCTTCTGGGCCGATGACTGCTGGCTTGACTATGCCTCCGGGCAGAACAAATGAGCCACTGGGATTAAGGGGGCGTCCAGGAATCTGCAGGAAGGTCGGGGAGGCCACGATCTTGATGCCTTGGGCGTCGTAGGCGAGTACCGGAGGCTTTACTCCGATCGGGGCGGCGGGTTCGCCCGGCATCCGGGTTCTGCCAGCTGGCGTCACAAGGTCGATGTCGTAGATCCCTTCGTAGGGAATCCTCATTTGTTTGAGCAGAGTGATTGGCCCTTTCTCGGTTAACGTCAAAGCGTCAACCGGTTCGGTCCAGCCTTTTTCTGAAGTGTAGATCGACCCGAAAGTCTGGATGATATCGAGGATCGAGCCCATAAACTGGCCTTCGCCATGGGTGAATCCGGGCCAGGCATCCGTCCCTTGTCGAGCCAGCATCCAGGGAGTCGAGGCAAATCGCCCCATCACTAAGCCATCCTGCCAAAGGCCGTTTTGTTCTCCTGACGACATGGAATAGAGGCCATGGCTGGTCCGCAGCATCTGCACAGCCTTGCGGAAGTTGGTGGGGGAACTCTGCTGCGAGGTAGCGGTCAGCAGAGCTGGCAGGTACCAAGCCTCCCAGGCTGGCCTGTCTCCGGCCAAAGCCAGCAGACCCTTGGTCGGGACTGGGGCTGCACGAAGATCATTTTCGGTGGCTTGGACGGCAAGGACCTTATCGACCAGTCGATCTCTCAACTGAATAAGACTCACTTTGGCTTCGGCCGGTGCAAAGGAGAGGGACTGGTTGATTGCCTCAATTGCTGCCAGTTGGTCTCCAGCGGTTCTGGCATCGTTTTCCAGCCAGGCCAGATTCCCGGAGACTCTCTGCTTCAAGGCTGCTTGGATTGGGCTGCCTTCTTTGGCCAACTTGGCCATCTGGGCAAGGGAGCCGAGTTCGTTGGGAGTGATCTTTTGACGATTGCTGGCACGGGATGCCGCCCATGCTTCGGTCTGCTTTGCCAGAGCTGCCGCTTGGGGATACTCAGGGAAGTCTGCGGCATAGCGTGCCGCCCATCCAGCACCCTGCAGCAGATCAACGTCACCAGCGGTGACTCCATCAGGGAGGATTTTGACCGGACCTTCCAGAATTCCAGAAGCCACAACCAGATTCATCATTTGGTCGGCGGTTTGGCTCCAGCCTGTCTGCTTAAGCTTCTTAGACCAGGCTTTCATCCAGTAGGCTGATCGAATCCAAGCGCCATCGATGACACGGCTTTTGGGGGGCAGCACACCCTCCAGTCCGTTGAGAGAGACAGGCACCAATCCTTGGCGGCCAGAGCCCGGCTCACCCGGCAGACGGATAAAGGAGTAGGCCCAGCGGACCGTTCCGATGAGTGGAGTGGTTTGGGGGAAGGCGCTTTCTAGCGGAGCAGGGGAGGGAAGGGGGGGAGTCTGTCCGATTAGTGTGGGCGCAATAGCTGCCATCGCCGCGCTTAGAACAAGGCTCATAGGTTCATTAACATTCTGCAGCGAATCTTCTATCCCAAGTCGGGCCAAAGTCCGCTGTGGTTACAATGGGGTCATTATTGTTCTTGAGAAGCAGATAGAAATGGATTCTGGCAAGGGAGATTCCTTTGCGAGTCAAAGCTTGCCGGGCCAAAGAGTTTTGGGGGAGTAAAGGATATTCGCCTCGAAGAAGGGAAGGTTGGTTTAGCCCTTTCACATGGATCGGCAAGGAGAGTGACTGCGGCGGAAGCAGAGGAGTTGCACTGGTCTCCAAACTGGCCGAAGTGAATAGGTCCGGCTTATGACTGGCATCTGCAAGGATAACCCCCTGACTAACGGCGCCTTTGGCTAAACTAAACAAATGGGCCAGATACCTCCTTTCACCTCAGGCGGCGAAGCATCAGCTCCTCAGCCAGCTAAGAAGAACAACACAGTGCTATGGGTCGTGCTGGCCGTAGTGGTGGGCGGCAGCTGCTTTGTCTGCATCATCGCCGCTGCGATCCTCTTGCCAGTCTTCAGCCAGGCTCGCAAGGCGGCTTTGGCGACGCAGTCGCTCAGCAATGTGAAGCAGATTGCGACCGGTTTGATGATGTACTCGGCCGACTATGATGACCGCCTGCCGAAAGCCGATGAGTGGCAGGATCTGCTTGACCCCTATGTGAAGGACCCTGACACCTTCGTTCCTCCCTACAAAGATCAGCCCGGAGGATATGCGTTTAATCGGGCCTTGAGTCAGGTGTTTCTTTACGATATTCCGATTCCGGAAAAGACTCCTATGGTGTTTGAGTCCCTTGAATCGGGAAGAAACCTGACTGGTGGCCTCGACGATCTTCGGAACAAAGAACCGAGGGCAGCCATTGGAATGGCTGATTCATCCGCGAGGCGAGTGGAGATTCTCGGGGCATCCTCATACGAGTGGGCTCCTAAGATTTCCAAGTAGAGACCCGGGTCTGAACTGAAAAGCTTCTGAACAAAACAAGTGCTAGCCTGCATTCAGGGATAGACTCTGTTAAGAACTCTCATGCCTCAATTGCTCCTCGCCGAAGACGATTCTGCCATTGGCAAGGCCATTAAAGATGGCCTTGAAACAGCAGGGTTCAAGGTGACATGGGTCAAGAATGGTTCCGAGGTTCTGCCCATGATTGAGCAGAATTCTTACAACCTTTTGATTCTTGACCTCATGCTGCCTGGATTGGACGGCATGGAGGTGTGTGTGGAAATTCGGCGTCACCGTCAGGCATTGCCCATTCTTATGGTCACAGCCCGCGATGCAGTAGCCGATAGAGTCGATGGCCTCAACTCTGGCGCCGATGACTACATGACCAAGCCCTTCGAGTTCCCCGAGCTCCTGGCCAGGGTTAGGGCACTGCTGAGGCGTCATCACGTTATCAAGACTTCGGTCATCGAGATCGGCGACCTCGTCATCGATACCACTCAGAAGACCGTGAAGCGGGGGACGAGAGAGATTCTCCTGACTCCCCGGGAGTTCACCCTGCTTGAGGCCCTGGCCCAAAACGCTGGCGCTGTGCTCTCTAAAGAAGAGATCGCCATGAAGGTTTGGGAGGACGAGTTCACCAGCTCGAATACGGTTGAGGTTCATGTAAAGAACCTGCGAAGAAAGCTTGATGAAGAAGGAGAGACAAAACTGATCCACACTCTGCACGGAATGGGTTACTCTCTTCGTAGTCTATGACGATCAGAGCCAAGCTGACCTTGCTTAACGCAGGGGTGATTGCCATTCTCACCTCCCTGCTTGGCATCATTGTCTTTGTTACTACCACGGCTGACCTCCAGTCTTCGATCGATCGTGAGCTGTCAACCAGGGCGCAGCTGGCTCAAAGGATTTTTGGACGAGCCACCTATGTGCCGAACTCGGGGGCTCCTGCACCTGGTGCCAATGATCTGACCAGAGAAGAGATTGCTTCGATCACCCTCCGACAGCCCAGAATCTTTGATGATTCTGAGCTTGATGATCCCCGGATGCAGCACTGGGACAGGCAGGCACTTGAAGAAGTGAGGCGCACAGGCAAAACCCTGATGACGACTTTGAAGCTGCCCAGTGATAACGGCGGCACAACTGAATCGATCCGTGTTTTAACGATGAGAATTCAGGCGGCGAAGGGCAAAGCAAGCTGTCTACAGATTGCAGCCAGCCTGGCTGCTGTGCAGGAAGAAACCACTCGTCTTGCTGAGAGGCTGCTTATCCTAGTTCCCTTAAGCTGGCTAGCCGCAGGATTGGCCGGCTGGTTGTTGACCTACATGGCGCTGCGGCCAGTTCGACGTCTGGCTCAAGATTCTCAGGCTTTGCTGGAAGGTGACCCTGGCCTTCGGCTGCCCAGCAGCGACCCCGATGAGATGGGTCAGCTCGCCCGCGTTATCAATCAGGGCTTAGAAAAGATTGAACTGGGATACCGCCGCCTTGAGCGATTTGCCGGGGATGCCAGCCATGAACTTAAAAGCCCTCTCACAGCGATCATGATCCGGGCCAGCTCTGCCCCAAAAGATAATCCAGAAGCCATGAGCGCGAATCTGGATGCTATTCGAGAATCAGCGAGAGGCATGTCTGGGATGATAAACGACCTTTTGCTTGCAGCGAAAATGGGAGAAGGGCGTGAGCATCCTTCCTCAATCTCACGGCTGGATGAAGCTGTCCAGGAAGTGGTGAAATCTGTGCCGCCATCTGAACTAGCGAGGATTGTCGTAGGCGAAGTAGCTCCACTTGAAGTTGTTGGCGAGCCGATTTTGGTTCAACGAATCATTGCGAACCTTGTCTTCAACAGTCTAAAGCACGGAGGCAGCCATGCCATGGTGCGAATCGCGGTTGTAGAAGAGAAAGGCAAAGCCAAGATCACAGTTGCTGATACCGGAGCGGGGATTGATCCGGAAGAGATGCCTTACATTTTTGAAAGATTCTATAGAGGCGATTCTGCTCGGACCCATGGTGAAGAATGGAAAGGAGAGGGAAGTGGCCTTGGCCTGGCTATTGTCAAGAGCCTTACGGAAAGAATGCAGGGCTCAATCAGCTGCCAAAGCCAAGTAGGAGAGGGAACCACGATGACCGTTCATCTTCCTATCTTTGAAAAGCGGACGCAGAAGAAATGATCTGGAAAGCGATGTAACAATCCAATCGCTTTTCTTGTAATATCTGCTGCATGGCCACGAACGAAAGACTTCGAGAGTTGGAAAAGCAGTTCTACGATTTGGCTCAGGAGATCTTCGCTGAAAGAGCCAAGTACGAGCCGGAATCTGTCTTAGACTATTCCTTTCTCTCAGGTCAGGGCCCGGTCAAACTGAGTGAACTCTTTGGAGATAAGAACGAGCTCATTGTCAGCCACAACATGGGGGAATTCTGCAGTTACTGCACCATGTGGGCAGACTGCCTTGAAGGCAGCAGAAAGCATTTGGAAACTCGGTGTGCACTGGTGATGGTGACCAGCGACACTCCCGAGGTTTTTCAGCGCAATGCGGCAGAAAGGGGCTGGACTTACAGAATTCTGCAGGATGAATCGAAGGAGTTCACTGCCGCTATGGGGTTCTGGAATGAGGAGCAAGGCTGGGGGCCAGGGGTTTCTACATTCAGGAAGAACCCGGACGGGAGCATTTTAAGGACAGGCTGGACTGAATATGGCCCGGGCGATGCCTTCTGTCCACCCTGGCATTACTTCAGTCTGCTCGGAATCAGTGAGGACGACTGGTCTCCAAAATAACCATTGTTGCAATAAGAAGCCCCTGCTTTGAAGTGGCCGGAACAGCTACGAAGTTTTGTTGCCTTCGTTAGCAGATTCCAGCTAGAATAGGCCTTCATGCAGATGCGAACAGCGCTCGGAAGCCTTAGCCTTGTCGGTTTGGCCTTCCTTGCATCCTCCTCAATGGCTCAGGGGCAGCCAGATGTTATTGCCCGAATTATCAAGGAAGGAAAGGAGAAATCTCAGGCCTTCAAGACGATCAGCGACCTTGGCACTCAGGTCGGAGCGAGGGTGACTGGCTCGAAAGCGCTTGATAAAGGAATCGATTGGGCAATTGATCGCTTTAAGAAGGCTGGAGTTGATAAAGTTTGGAAAGAACAGTGGGGATCAATCCCAGAAACCTTTGATCGAGGTCCAAACAACTCTGTCCGCATGATCTCTTCTTACAACAGAGACTTTGTCTTTTCCACCCCATGCTGGACATACGGAACCAAAGGGAAAGTCACTGGAAACCTCGTTAAAATTCCTACAACAATGGAGGAGTTTGAAAAGGTTAAAGGCAGTCTAAAGGGCGCCTTTGTTTTGATGCCAGCCAATATGGGAATGCGCGGCCCCAACTGGGCCAACCGATCTGATATTGACAAGGCTCTTGATAGTGCAGGCATTGCTGGCCGCGTTTACAGCACTGGCAGAGAACTCGTTTGGACTCATGGCAGCTGGCTGACTTGGACCGAAGAAACTCGACCCAAAACCCCACTTATCATGGTTCGACAGAGCGATTTCGATGCCGCTGTTTATAACATTGATAAGGGCAGGAATCCTAAGCTCGAAGCCCAAGTTGACAACCGCATTGAAAAGAAGCCCATGCCGGTTTACAACGTGATTGCTGAGATTAAGGGCACAGAAAGACCGGATGAGATTGTCATTATCTGCGGCCACTTCGATTCTTGGAACGGTCCTGGCAGCCAGGGCGCAAGCGACAACGGAACCGGTACGACAGCCACCCTAGAAGCAGCCAGAATTTTGGCCGCGAGCAAGGTGAAGCCGAGGCGAACCATCCGCTTTATCTTGTGGACGGGTGAAGAACAGGGTCTGCTGGGTTCACGCGCTTACTGCGAGACTCACAAGGATGAAATGGCAAAAATTTCTGCTGTTCTTAACGAAGATTCTGGCCAGAACCCCCACGCCGCCATTCTTGGACTTCCCCAGATGATGGAAGTTTTGAACGACGCTGTGGCCCCCATGAAGACGGCCTTCCCTGATTTTCCTGTGGAGGCAAGGGAAGTAGAGCGCCTTCCTCGCGGTGGCAGCGACCATGCTTCCTTCTTGGCTAAGGGAGTGCCCGCTTTCTTCCTGCAGAAAAAGTCGATCAAGGATTACGGCTTTGTGTGGCACACCCAGCACGACAGGGTTGACCAGGTTGAGGATTTGTGGCTGAGGCAGATGTCGACCAACCTTTCTGTATTGGCCTACAACCTGGCTCAGGCTCCTGAAATGCTGCCTAGAGTCCCCATGTCGGCCACCACCTACGATCCTCACAATCTTGGTGGAGCTATCGCTCCTCACGAGATGGAGAGTGAGATTCACACCTGCGGCTGCAGCATCAACTTTGAGTTGAAGCATGTCGTGCACAAGATCCGGCTGCGGACTCGTTAAGGGTTAGCAGTCTGACTGAACGAGACGGTCGCTCTTGAAGAGAGCGGCCGTCTTTTTGTTCTGTCAAAGTACCAAAACCCGGTTTTCGACCGAGCCATAGGCGAAGGGGCGAATCTCGCCCCAGAGGTCACGGGGAGGTTCCGAAGAAGAAAGTGAATCACTTCTCGGTCGGAAAGGGGTTTCGGCTAAACCCAAACTGATGCCAATAGGGGTAAGCCTTGGGGGCCTCGCTCGCCTTGTCAAGTCTGGCGATCTGGTCCGAAGTCAGGCTCCAGCCGACCGCCCCAAGGTTCTGCATCAACTGAGTTTCGTTTCGGGCCCCAATGATCAGGGTTGCAACAGTCGGCCTCTGCAGAAGCCAGTTGAGGGCCACCTGGGTGATGGTCTTCTCGGTTTCCTTTGCAATCTCGTCCAGCACATCCACGACATTGAAAAGCAGCTCATCCGGAACCTCGGGGCCGCCGCTCATAGAAACGGGGTTGTTGATCCGGCTGTTTTCAGGCAGAGGCTGGCCACGGCGAATCTTGCCCGTCAGCCGTCCCCAACCCAGAGGACTCCATACAACTGTGCCGACCTTCTGATCATCGGCAAGGGGCATCAGCTCCCATTCGTAATCGCGGCCGACCAGTGAGTAGTAGGCTTGGTGGGCGACATAGGGGGTGAGGTTGTGCTGCTTTTGGTAGGCAAGCGACTTCATCAAATGCCATCCGCTGAAGTTGCTGACCCCCAGGTAGCGAATCTTGCCCTGCTTGACCAGGAGGTCCAGAGTGTTGACCGTCTCTTCGATTGGGGTCATGGCATCAAAGCTGTGAAGCTGAAAGAGGTCGATGTAGTCTGTTCCAAGACGCTTGAGGCTGCCTTCAACGGCATTAATCAAATGAAAGCGGGATGAACCTACTTCGTTGGGGCCAGAACCGAAGGTGAAAGTCGCCTTGGTCGAGATGAGAACCTTGTTTCTCCGCCCCTTTATGGCTGCACCCAAAATCTCTTCGGCAGCCCCGGCGCTGTAAACGTCGGCCGAATCGAACATGGTGACTCCGTGGTCGAGGCAGATATCCACCAGACGTGTTGCCTGCTCAACATCTGTGCTGCCGAAGCCTTCAAAAAAGGCTCCCTTGCCTCCAAAGGTTCCTGTTCCCATGCTGAGGGCCGGCACCTTCAGTCCGCTTCCACCGAGGAGTCTGTATTCCATGCCTCCAGTCTACGCTTCAGAAAAAGAACTCGGGGCCAATTGAATGACTGCGTTGAGAGAAAGTTCTTTCTTGCAATTGCCTACTATTCATCTATAATATGATTAGGTAAATGACGGTCAAGGGGTTCAGTCTGATAGAGCTGCTGGTGGTAATGGCGATAATAGCTGTTCTTTCAGGGATTGTTTTTGCTGTCACAAGCAAGGTCATGGCAAGGGCCAAATCCATGTCTTGCCTGAGCAATGTCAGCCAGATAGGCGAGGCACTAAAGCTGTATGGAGAATCTTATGGTGATCGCCTGCCGCCCTATTCAACCAAAACAATTTGCGGTCTTCCTGATGGGCTTGTTTATGAACCGGCAAATTTGAAATCTGTTTTGATGCCCTACCTTGGTACTGATAAGGTTTGCCATTGTCCTGCAGACCATCATGCAAGGTCTGCTGCTGATACAGGCTGTGGAGAAGACAACCTGCATTGGAGTTATGAGTACAGCATTCCTGTGTTCATGCTGAGGAAAAAGGAACAAGGCAGTCTTGATCTGGCTTGTGGTCAAGGGCCCTTTTTAGCGAGCACAGCTCCGCTTGAGGATAAGCACAAGACGATCGCTGGGCCCGCAGATACTCCTGCTCATGATGGCAAACAATGCACTGTTTACTTCGACCTGCACTCCGCCTGTGTGACTATTCCAAAACAGTTGGAGCAACGAAAGATTGCTTTGAGCAAAGAGTAAGAATGAAGAAAACATCAGCCTTCAGTCTCACAGAACTCATGGTTGTCATAGCCATCATCATGATTCTGCTCGGCCTTGTGATGACCATAGCCAACAAGGTGCTGGCATCTGCCAGTGGAACAAAGTGCATGGCAAACCTAAGCCAAATAGGAAAGGCTCTTAAAGCCTACGCAGAGGACCATGACGACAGGATGCCACCCTTTGCCACGATCTATGGAATCGGAGTTCCAGACGGTGCTCCCCTGCCAGCAGAGGGGCAGCTGAAGTCAGCCCTTCTGCCCTACACAAAGTCAGGCGAAATCTTCTACTGTCCGGATGATCCAGCGAAGAAATCTGGTGTGGCAGATCGGTACGGAAACTCCTCTCTACACACAAGCTACAAATGGGGAATAGAGGCTGAACAGATCACCAAGAAGACATCAAAGCATTTCGATCTCGCTTTCTCATACAGCAGCCAGCCTAGCCTCGATCGACTCTTTTCGGATCGTTACCACGTTGTCAGCCGGAATGAAGACTGGCTTCCTCATGGAGATCACGAGTGCAGTGTCTTTTTTGATCTTCATGGAAAGTGTTTTTCAAGGGCCCAAGCCATTCAGCATTTGGAGATGGCCGCGAGGAACAGAAGAGAAAATCCTTAAAGCAGCTTTCGTATCCAGGGCCGCAACAGCCGGGTTCGTCAGCCGCAATCCCCCTCTGAACAAAAATCGGGCTTCCCTCAAACAGGGAAGCCCGATTCTATTCACCACAAACTTTGGCGCGCTCGAGAGGATTCGAACCTCCGACCCCCAGCTCCGCAAGCTGGTGCTCTATCCGCTGAGCTACGAGCGCACAGCCCCACTAATGTACCTCAGCCTCCCAGCCCTCCTCGTGAAGTGGTCCCTAGGCGGCCCATTATCAGAGAGCAAGTGGGGCGACCAGAAGCAGGTTTTCCACACAGCAATCTAACTTACAGCAATCAGACTGATGGTAAACCGACGGTCAGCAAACCCACGATCAGCAGCCTTGCCAGAAAGCAGCGGCCCCCGTATAGAAGCGGGTCACGAAGCGGCTCCAGTCTGCCGTTCTCATGTGTAGAGGTTCTCGAGGAGGTGCGAAATGCCCCTTCTCTCAGCGAGGTATGTTTATTCCCCTTGTTGTTTCGGCAGTCGGCTTGGTCGCCGCCGTCGGAGCTTGGTTATTGACTAAAGAGGCGCTCAGAAAGCTGGATCGG
Source organism: Synechococcus sp. UW140 (assembly GCA_943369295.1). Taxonomy (GTDB): domain Bacteria; phylum Armatimonadota; class Fimbriimonadia; order Fimbriimonadales; family Fimbriimonadaceae; genus JAKRSE01. Next base: position 71,264 of record CALRMU020000004.1, read on the forward strand.
CCTGAGCTCCAGGATCTTTCTGATCCTCCCTAGGTTTTTCTCCATCCGACCCATCCATCCCAAGCCCCTCACCTCGGTGGGGGGCTTTTCATTTTGCCTGCACGGGCACTGGAGTGGGACGATGTCACCACTCGCCGTTTGAACTCAAAACCCATTGCCTGAAAAATGGGATTCAGTTACCACCGGTCGGGTACAACTTTTGGTCTGGCAAGGGGCTCAGCTTGAAATGTTTGGGAATCAGCCACCACTAAGGACTGAACAGTCGATTCTTGTCACCCAGGCCCAGACCCTTCCGCCTAGCAGGGTGAGTTTTGAGTTCACTTTTTATGTAGACAAGCAAGTAGAAAAACGGAAAATGATTCTGCTATTACATAAGAAAATGTGGAAAACTCAGACTTTTTTGAGGTTTGTGGTGACTGAAAGGTTGATTAGTAGTAAATGGTTGGTGCTAAGATGGACGTGCGGTGGAGAGAAGAAAAGGACGACTTCTTCCGCGCGCCTAGGAACCTCACACACACAGTCTCGGGTCCCCGCCATGGATGGCAGGGACCGAGGATCCTAAGGCCGCCTTCCGCGAGGGCCAAGTGTCGAGCAGTTTACAAATCCAAAATATTGCTCGATCAGTCGATGAACTAGCCGTCGATGATAAAGGCCGCGTCATGGTCCCGCAAAGCCGCCAATTTCTTCTTGGACCAGCCTTTCAAATTTTCCGCGATCCTCGCGGCTGTCTCCTGCTTATGGAGAACAGCAAATACACACAGTTTGTCGAAAAGATTATCGGCGACCAGTTCGATCCCCTTGGCCTGGTTTCTCCCGAACTCTCTGTACTTCAGGATTACGTTTTATCTGAAGCTGTCGATGGCAAGATCGATCCTCAAAACCGAATGGTCGTCCCCCTTCGGCTGCGCTCTTGGGCGCATATCAAAGAGAAGATCTATCTCCGCGGCAAGGGCCACGTGGTTGAACTCTGGTCTAAAGAGGTCTACGATGCCTACGCCAAGATGTCCGACGAGCAGCGCTTGACGGATGACGTGGTCAAGTACACAGCAGCCATTAAGGAACTCTTCGCCAAGCCGGTCCAGCTCCACCTTGCAGGAGGCGGTTCTGAATGACCCTCGCCCCAGAGCATGTCCCTGTAATGCTCAAAGAGGTGATGGATATTCTTCCCCTGAAGCCAGGGGGGGTCTATATGGATGGCACCCTGGGCTTGGCTGGCCACGCACTGGCCGCCGCTGAAAAGGTGCGCCCCGGCGGAAAGATCATCGGCTTTGATTGGGATGCCTCCCTCTTGGCTCGAGCCCAGGTTAGACTCGCCGAGCTTAAGGGTGTCGAAACTCTGTTCTATCACGATGATTTTCGATCTGCCCCTGAGTGGCTTCGAGATTCTGTCCAGGTCAATGGCATGCTCCTAGACCTGGGAGTCAACAACGCTCACTTTGAACTGGCCGAGCGAGGCTTCAGCTACCGTTTCGATGGCCCATTGAATATGCGCATGGATAGGAGCAAGGGCGAAACCGCCTCTTCTTATCTCAACCGCGCCACGGTCACCGACATCGAAAAGACTTTATGGACTTATGGTGATGAAAGGTGGGCGAGAAGAATCGCTCAGGTCATCGTCGATCGCCGTCCCCTTCACACCACTCAAGATCTTGTGGACTGCGTACATGCCGCTGTTCCACCGGCAATGAGAGATAAGAACATTCACCCGGCCAGCCGCACTTTTCAGGCGATCCGCGTGAAGATCAACGCCGAGCTGGATGAGCTTGAGGAGACGATGGTCGAACTCGCCGGACTCCTTGCTCCTGGCGGAGTCCTGGCGGTTCTTAGCTACCACAGCGGCGAAGATCGGGCCGCAAAAGCGGCTTTTCGTTCGCTCGCCCAGGAGCCTCACTACACAGAACTTTACCGCAAACCCCTGCTTCCTTCGCCTGAAGAAGTTGAAGCAAACCCCAAGGCGAGAAGCGCGAAACTGCGCGCGATTCGCCGAAACCCGGAGACCTTATCATGAGCCGCAGTCGAAGACCAGCCCGTCGCACCCCCAGCCGCCGCCCTCAGAGGCGCAAGGCAGTCAAGCGTCAGGAGACTTCTGGCGCGATGATTCTCTCTGTGGGAGTCGTCTGTCTCATCTTCTTCGTCCTCGGATATGTCGGAAGCACTTTGGCTGCAGGAATGTCGCGCCAGAAAGCTAACGAAGAACTGGCCTGGCTGACCAATATGAGCCAGGATGTGAGAGGAGATTTAAGCCGCCAAGTTGCACGCAGTGCCGAGTTTCTTGTCGTTGGCCAAAGAATGGGCGAAACCATTGATAAGGGCGACGAGGATACTGAGCTCTACGTCTCCAATTTAGGGGCCGAAGCCGAACAGGATGTTCAGGCACAAAACATTGGGGAACAGGCCGATGCCGTCACGGAAGATTGATCAGGTGAAGAAGGCGCGTGAGCGCAAAGGAATGAGGGGTGTCCGAATGGTTGCCCTCTTTTCTGTTGGCGCTTTGGCCCTTGCTTCTCTCTCTCAGCTCGACCGCCAGGTTTTGCGGACAGACAAGCCTCTTGTTGCTTTTGGACTTGGTAAAAAAGGCAAGCTTGCCGCCCCTCCCTTCCGTGGCCCCATCCTCGCCGCCGATGGAAGAATGGTGGCGGAATCGATCGATTCCTACAAGCTCTCGCTGCACTATAAGACTCTGCCGACCGCTCCTGCCTTTTTTGCCGATCTCAGTCAGTCCACCGGACTGCCTCCGAGCGAACTGACGGCCCTAAGGGAAAAGAAAACTGCCGCGGGCAAGCCTGTCACCGCTTCATTCGATCAAGGCCTCAGTCCAACGCAAGTTGAACGGGCCAAGGGTGTTCAGGAAAAGTGGCAGACCGCCGGCCTTACATTTGAAGAAAGGCCAGAAAGGCTTCGGCCTCTGGGTGAGGCAGTTGCTGACCTCGTAGGAGCCGCAAGCTTTGAAGAGGATAGAAAGCAGAGAAAGACTCTTTTTGTCGGCCGGTATGGTCTTGAAAACTCGCTGAACGGTCACTTGACCGGCACGGGGCCCCTGCCGAGCGCCAAGCGTGCCAGGATCACAGGCTTGACCGACGAGATTCGTAAGCGGGTTGATGCCGCCTCAGGCCCGAATCCTGAGCGAAGAGGCGTTGTCCTCACCATCGATTCAGGAATGCAGCAGGCCGCCTACGAGGCAGTCAGAAAGGCTGTCATTCGGACAAGTGCTGCTGGTGGTTCTGCCCTCGTGCTCGACCCCAAATCAGGCGACCTTTTGGCTTCCGCTGACTATCCGCCCGGACGCACGATTACGGGAGTTGTCAATGGTGAGGAGCAGGGCTACCTTTACGGCCCGACTGATGCCGCTTTCGAACCTGGTTCCACCTGGAAGCTGCTGACCATGGCATTGGCCTACGATCTCAGGCTCATGTCGCCTGGCGATACTTTCGTCTCCACTTCGAGTCTGGCTATGCCCAGAGGGCGCCCGATCCGAAACCACGGAGGCAAAGCCTTCGGTGCCATTTCGCCTGGCCAAGCTATGGCTTATTCCTGCAACACCACCACGGCTCGCTGGGCTTTGGGCATCGGCCAGGATAGATACTATAAGTGGCTGAAATCAACCGGTGCAGTGGAGAATCGAGCCGGTCTAGGAATGGCGACCGAAACCCGTGGGCTCTTCCATTACGGAACCTCGATTCGAGACTTGGCGAGCGTCGGATTCGGTCAGGGAATCAACCTTACTCCTGCATCGCTCATCGGCCTTTTTGGCATGATCGCCAACGAGGGCAAGTACGTCAGCCCACGGTTGATTCGATCATTGGGTGGCATTGATCTGCCAAGCGAAGTTCGGGGTCAGTTCCTTTCGCCAGAAGCCTGTCGGGAAACCTTAAGGGCGGCCGAGATGGTTGTCACCGAGCCAGGCGGCACAGGTCACAAGCTGCAGATTCCTGGCTTGAGATTCGGCGGCAAAACGGGAACCGCTCAGATTATCAAGGCGGAAGCTGCCATTGGCTACCGAGCCAACTTCGTCGGATTTGTTCCAGCAGAAAAGCCCAAGTACGTGATCTTGGTTATGGTTGATAGGCCAAGCCATGCAGACTACTACGGAGCCAGCGTAGCTGGCCCAGCCTTTGTCGATATCGCCAAGGCGCTGGTAGCCCAGGGCAAGGTCTCTGGTCCGAGCCTCGCTCAGGCCGAGCCTCTTCCTTCGGCAAGACCTGCTCCGGAAGCTCCAGCGAGAGCGGCCCAGCCCAATCCTACAACGAGACGAGCAGTTGAGGGGCAGGTCGCTAGGACAAACACAGCCTCGCGTTCTACATCAGATTCCAACTCCACCAGGCGCTCTTCTGCCCGGACTACCGAAGAGAAAGCACCGCCCGCCAGACCGAGGTCGGAAAGGGCAGAAGAGCGCACGAACACCAGCAGGCGAACAACCGAAAGGTCTGAGACCAAGGCTGACGAAAAGAGGACGCCCTCTTCAGAAAGAAGGAGAAGCGAACCCGAAAAAAAGACTGAGCCCAGGAGGAAGTCGGAAGAGTGACTTTAGATCAGCTGCTTGATGGCTTAGATCTTCCTGTACTTGCTTCTCAGAATCTTCACAAGAATCTGAGAGGCATTTCTTCTGACAGCCGCACGGCTCGTTCTGGAGACCTTTTCATCTGCATGCCATCGGCAGCGCGAGATACACATCAGTATCTGATCCCCATGGCAGGGCAGGGAATCGAAGGAGCTTTCTGCCACACAGAGGAAGGCTATTCCTTGGCCGTCAGCCTCGGATTGGCCTCGGTTCTTCTGCCAGCAGAAACCAGTCAGTTCTTTTCGGCTGCCGGAAAATCCGCCCACAAAATGATGGATTTCCCCACCCAGAAGATGAAGCTGGTGGGGGTGACAGGCACTAACGGGAAGACATCAACTGCATGGATGCTTCGCGATGCTCTTCAGGTCATCCATGGTCCGACCGCCTACCTAGGGACCCTTGGGCTCAAGACTCCAGCCGGACTTGAACTTGTTTCGAATACAACTCCCTGGCCGGTTGATTTGGCCCTCATGTGCAAAGACGCCGTGAAGTCGGAATGCACCGCCATGACCATGGAGGCAAGCAGTCACGCTCTTGCCGAGCAGAGGCTGGCCGGAGTGCTATTTGATGTGGGAGTCTTTACCAACCTGACTCAAGATCATTTGGACTTCCACAAGACCATGGATGCCTACGGAGAAGCTAAGAAGCTTCTCTTCACTCAAAAGGCCAGGGAAGCCAGAGAGGCAGGAAAGGATTTCATTTCAGTCCTTAACATTGGCGACGAACTGGGCGCTAAGTGGGCCAAAGAATTAACAGGGCAGATCGTCACCTATGGCTCAGAAAGCGCCGCTCTTCAGGTGTCGATCATTCAGGCCACGGCCGATTCGCTGCACCTCAAGGCGAGTTGGGAAGGAAGATTTGTAGAGTACAGCCTTGGTTTTGGCGGACTCTTTCACGTGCAGAACTCCACTGCAGCTTTAGGAGCCCTTTTGGCTCTTGGCCATTCGTTGGATAGGTCGTGTGAGGCCCTCTCTTGGGCCTCCGCGACCCCTGGAAGATTTGAGCCCGTTCACAACGACCTTGGCTTCAGCGTTCTCATCGATTACGCCCACACGCCTGACGCCCTGAGAACAGTGCTGACTTCGGTTAAAGAACTGCCCCATAAGCGGATCATCACTTTGTTTGGATGCGGCGGTGATAGAGACAAGACAAAACGTCCTTTGATGGCCCAGGCGGCATCCGAGGCATCTGACCTCGTGATTCTTACCAGCGACAACCCGCGCACGGAGGATCCACTTGACATCATCGCAGATGCTCAAGTGGGATTGACTGGCACTGACCATCGAACCATTCCTGATAGAACAGATGCCATTTTTGAAGCCATTGCCTTGGCAGAAGAAGGCGACATCGTCGTGCTTGCCGGAAAAGGGCACGAGAACTATCAGATTATCGGCCGCGAAAAGCGGGCCTACGATGATAAAGAAGTGGCCATGCGGGCCTTGGCGGCGAGGTCTTGATTCACCTCACTCTTTCTGATTTTGCTCGACGCTGTGGCGGCGAGCTCTTTGCACCCGAGGCAGTGATTTCTGGCTTCGCCACTGATTCGCGGGAAGTGGTTGAGGGCAGCCTCTTTTTGGCGATCAAGGGGGCAAAAGTCGACGGCCACGAATTTGCCGAGCAGGTGACAGCCGCCGGAGCCTGTGCCGTACTGGCGGAGCGGCCCTTGGCTGTGCCTCACATTCTGGTTCCCAACTTAGTCGACGCCTTGGCTAAGTTTGGTTCGAGCCTGAGAGAGGAGTTTGCCGGAGTCGTGGTCGGAGTCACAGGTTCGGCCGGCAAGACGACAACCAAGGAGTTCATCGCTGCTGCCTTGAGCCCGAATGGAACGGTTCTGAAGAACAGAGGCAACAGAAACACGGAATACACATCGCCCCTCATTTGGGCCGAGCAGAATCCAGGCGACTGGGCGGCTGTTGTCGAGATGGGGATGAGAGGTTTTGACCAGATTAGGCACCTGGCGAAAATCGGCCGACCCAACATTGCCGTCATCACCATGATTGGCACTGCTCACATTGAAATGGTGGGCAGCCGAGAGGGAATTGCCCGCGCCAAGGGCGAGATTTTGGAGTACGTGGAGCCTGAGGGCCATGCCATCTTCTGGGCCGAAGATGATTTTCTGAGCCAGCTTAAGGGCATGACTCATTCCACCGTTTCGACTTTTGGCTTTAGTCCCGAGGCTGACTGCCGCATCACTGGCTACCGTGCCATCAACTGGAAGTCATCTTTGATTGAAGGACTCTGCGATGGTGCCCGTTGGTCAGCAGAGCTTGGAATTCTTGGCCGCCACCATGCAAGAAACGCTGCCGCCGGTCTCCTGGCTGCTGTCAGAGGTGGAGTTAAGCTGGCTGAAGCTGCTGCCGATCTCAGCAGGGCTGAGCTTCCTCCCATGCGAATGGAAGCGGCAGAACTGGATGGAATCACCTACCTGATTGATGCCTACAATGCCAGCCCAGATTCGACTTCGGCGGCTTTGCAGGCTTTGGCCGAAGTGCCAGCTTCTGGAAAGCGAGTCGCTGTTCTGGGAGAGATGAGGGAACTAGGCGACTACACCGAAAGGGGTCATCGCTTGGTGGGGCAGTCTTTGGCGGCTGCCATGCCGGACGCCTGCCTTCTTACTGGGGGCCCCACTTCTTTCATCGCAGAAGAAGCGATGAAGAGCGGCTACCCGGAATCACGTCTGACTCAGCTTGAGGCAGTTGATCTTGATGTCGTGCGCAGCTTTTTGGGCAAGCTGACCTCTGGTGACGTTGCCCTGATTAAAGGCAGCAGAGCTTTGGGTCTCGAAACAGCCCTGCCAGAAGGGGTGAAGCGTGTTTGATCCCGATATGCTCTATTCGGCTGGGCTCGGGTTACTGTCCGCCCTCTTGGCCTCATCGATTCTTGCGCCTTTCATTCTTAAGGCTTTGGTCAAGGCCAAAAGCCAGCAGACGATTCACCACAGCCTGCAGGAGCATGCCCACAAGCAGGGAACTCCGACAATGGGAGGGCTTATCGTTCTTGCCGGAGTGGCAAGCGCGGCTGCCTTGGCTGGGTTCAGAGACCTTGCAGCCCCCCTTGTGCTCATGGCGGTTTTTGCCGTTCTGGGCTACTTGGATGACTATTTGATTCCCAAGCTAAAGCCAGGCAAAAGAGGCTTTGACTGGATGCCGAAGATGGCCTGCCAGATTGCCGCTGTGGCAGGATCGCTTGCTTTGGCGGGAAGGCTGGACCCCATCAGCTTCGGGCTCGGGCTCTTTCTGATTCTCTTTTACTCTAACGCCTACAACTTTAGTGACGGGCTCGACAGCCTCGCCGGAGGATTGGGAATGATCCTGGCCGGAGCCTTTATCATTCTTCTCGGAATGGTGATGGGCTCCCAGACCCTCGGCTTTCTTCTCGGAGCAGTGATCGGCGGGCTTATGCCTTTCATGTTCCTCAACGCTCCCCCCGCCAAGGTCTTTATGGGCGACGTCGGAGCTTTGAGCATCGGCGCCCTTTTCGGCTGGACGACCCTAGTTCTTCTCGTCCCCGCTCCGGGTGCACCCATCGATCTCACCCTCCTCCTTCCTTTGGTCGTGGTCAGCTTGGTGATGTTCGCCGAGATCGTGCCCGTGCCATTGCAGGTCGCCAGTGCGAAGCTTCGCAAGGGCAAGAGGCTCTTTCCCTTTAAGACTCCTATTCACCACGGCGTGCAGGAGCTGGGATGGTCGGAATCGCGAATCGCCTGGCTCTTTCACCTCGTCCAAGCAGGTTGTGCAGTGGCCGGAATCATTCTTTACGCTGTCATGAGGGTGAATGCCTAGCTTCGATTTCTCTGGTTTGAGGGTGGCTGTCGCGGGACTGGGAGTCTCGGGGCAGGCCGCGGCTTTGGCCATTCAAGCAAGGGGCGGCGACGTAACAGCCCTTGACGAAAAACCCGGAGATTCAGGTCCTCAGCTTCAGGCCGTTGATCGTCTGACTGGCCAGGGAGTCAAGGTGATTACTGGCTGGCCAGGCAGGCTGGACAGCAGAGAGTTTGACCTTCTTATTGTCAGCCCAGGAATCAGAATCAACCACCCTGTCATGCAGGATATGGCGGGCAAGGTGTGGGGAGAAGTCGAGCTGGCCTGGCAGATCAGCCGTGCTCCTTTGATGGCAGTCACAGGCACCAACGGCAAGAGCACTGTCACAGTCTTGACCTGGCTTCTGCTTAACGCCGAAGGCAAAAAGGCGAAGCTCTGCGGAAACATTGCCGGTTCTGGATTCCCAGAAATGGCCCTGACTCAGGCTGCCTCTGAGGCTGAGCCGGACCAGATTTTAGCTTCAGAAATCAGCAGTTTTCAGCTTGAGACTGTTCATGAATTCCGGCCCTTCTCGGCTGGAATCACCGTCATTACTCCCGACCACCTGGACCGCCATGCCTCTTACGCCGAATACCGCCGGTGCAAGTTGAAGCTGGTTCAGAAGATGGGAATGGGGGATAGAGTTGTCGCTCCCCTGCACGTCAAAGATCCTCTCGCGCAGGATCTCTTTGAGCTCGCTCCCAACGCGACCCACGTTTCGTTTGACCCAACCGGCAGGCAGAAGGGAGAGAATTCCGTCGTCTATCGAGAAGGGGCGACCCTCCTTCTCGGCGGGCACAGACTAGAAATCAGCGAGCTTCAGGTTCCTGGCGAGCATTTCGTTGCCAACGTCATGATGGCCTGGGAACTGGCAAGCGCCTTTACCCAACTGGGTGCGGCCAGCATCGCTGCCCTTCGCGAGTTTAAAGGGTTGAACCACCGCATGGAGTTGGTGGGAGAGAAGCAGGGAATCAAGGTCATCAACAATTCGATGTGCACCAACCCAGGGGCGGCCGCGGCTTCGATTCTGGCTCTTGCTGCCACTCACCCAGGAAGGCAGCACCTGATCATGGGGGGCAGCCCCAAGAACATGGGCGAGGAAGAATTCGAGCCTCTAAGGCAGGTTTTGAGAGAGACAGACTGCCTTGTCCGATTGATTGGCCCGAACCCCGATTTCTTCAGGACACTCTTGGGTGTGGAGCTCACTCACTTCGACTCTTTGGATCGGGCCTTTGCCGACTGCACGGCTAAGGCAGAAAGAGGGGAAGTGGTTATGCTTGTCCCCGCATGTGCAAGCACCCCACCCTTCGCAAATTTTAAAGAACGAGGCGATGCTTTTAAGAGCATTGCCAACCAATGGCTGGAGGCCCAATGAAAAGAACAAGGAAGACGACAAAGAAGGTCAGCAGGAGGTCGACTCCTGGGCTGATTCCCTCTATGATTTCAGGCTTGACCAGAGTCAAGGACCGCTTGACGCGGATGCCTGAAATTGACTGGCCTTTGTTTGGATTGTGCTTTCTGGCCAGTTTGATTGGCATCGTGGCGATTTTCAGCGCGGGCATGACCGGCTCGACGACTTTCGGCGTGCCCCGCGATGCTTTTAAGCAGGGCATCTGGCTGGTTGCCGGAATCATTGCTTTCATTCTTACGGCTGGCTGCCGAGCAGAAGGGATTCAGAAATGGACGCGAGGGCTGCTTATGGGTGCTGCCGTCCTGGTTCTGCTTACTTTCGTTCCAGGACTTGGAAAGACTGAGAACTCTCAGACCTTGTGGCTTGACCTGAAGGTCATTTCACTTCAGCCTGCCGAGCTGCTTAAGTACGCCGCCCTCATGGGTGTCGCCCTCTCTTTCTCAAAGATGTCTGAAAGGCCGATTTGGCGGGGAATGGATGCTTATTCCAGCTTTCCCCACATGCTTGAAAAGTACATTTTCCCCTTGATCAAGCACAACTCTCCTGTCATTTTGGGCTTGACCTGCGCGGGTCTGGTTTTGGCCCAGCAGGATATGGCAACGGCCTCTGTTATCTTGGTCGCAACACTCGGAATGATGGTTGCTTCGGGTGTCTCCAACATTCAAGTGCTTAAACTCGTTGGAGTTTTGGCAGTGTTGTCCCTCGTCTTTGCCTTGACTGCTGGCTATAGAATGTCACGCATTCAAAACTGGGTCAATCGTTACGATCCGGCCATCATCAACCACGGCGGATTCCAGCAGACGAGGTCGGAGCTGGCCTTGGCAAAAGGAGGCTGGTATGGCCGCGGCCTAGCTCAAGGGACGATTAAGAAAAGCCTTCCCACCCCGACCAGTGACTTTGTTATGGCAACGGTGGGAGAGGAAACTGGCGTCTTAGGAGTGTGGGCAATCATCGGCATCATGGCTGCCATCTGCCTGCGCATGCTGCACCTCGCGGAGCGAGCCAGCGGTATGGGAAGGATGGTCTGTACAGGGGCAGGAGTCTGGATTGCTGCCCAGACCGCCATAAATGTGGCAATGGTGAATGCATGGATTCCGGCTGTCGGACTGCCCATGCCGTTCATCACCTACGGCGGTTCGAGCCTTATTGTTTTGTGGATTTTGGTGGGAGCCGTTTCGGCTCTCTCTGTGCGGGTGAAGGAGGAAGAATCAGTTGCGTCTGACAGTGACGGGTGGGGGCACGGGCGGACACGTTTTTCCCGCACTTGAGGCAGCCAAGGCTGCCCGCGACAAGGGCTGGCAGGTTGAATATCTTGGCTCAGAAAGGGGGCAGGAGGGGGCGGCCTGTGCCAAGGCAGATATTCCCTTTATCGCCTTTCCTTCGCATCCTTTAATCAAGCCTTTCTCCTGCCGAGGTGCAAAGACTCTGCTTTTGATGGCCAAGGCGATCCTGATGGCCAAGCGTCGCCTCTTGGAAAGGCGGCCTGACGCTGTCTTGACCATGGGGGGCTATTCCAGTGCCCCCGTCGTGCAGGCGGCCAAGGCCCTAAGGATTCCGATCATCGTCCACGAGCAGAACAGCGTTCCGGGGCGAACCAACCTCTTAGCGGCCAAGGGGGGAGGGGCTGTCTGTTCGGTGTTTCACCATACGGCACAGCATTTTCCTGGCAGTAAAGTCATTCGCACTGGCAACCCAGTTCGTGCAAGTTTGAGGGAGGCGGCTTCGGGGATTCTGCCCTTTAACACGCCCTGGGCAGCCGGGCGCCCTGCTGTTTTGGTGATGGGGGGCAGCCAGGGGGCTGCTGCTTTGAACGATGTTTCTCTTGCTACCGCCGTTCGTATGGCAAGAGCCGGGATTCAGTGGATTCACTTGACTGGTCCGAACCATTACGAGGGAGCTTTGGAGGCCAGGGCCAAGCTTTCTGTCGGCGGTGACTACGACATACGAGCCTTTATGGATGCAGACGGCATGGCAGAAGCGTTCAGCGCTTGCCAGATGGCTGTGTGCAGGAGCGGAGCAGGAACCCTTACAGAATTGGCTGCTTTTCGTCGGCCTTCGATTCTTGTGCCTTACCCTAACGCCTTTGCCGACCACCAAAAGGTAAACGCTCAGGAGTTTGTTGAGATGGGGGCGGCCGTGATGCTTGAACAGAAAGACCTTTCCCCCTCTGGTTTGGAAGGGCGGATTTTATCCTGGCTGCACGATAAGGATCTCTACGCCGAGGCGCAGAAGGCAATGGCTGAATGGGATATTGTGGACAGTACAGAAAGGATTATTCAGGTTCTAGAAGAGACAGTTAAGCGCCCTGCCTTAGCCTGACCCTGAAAAGTGATTTATGAGAAAAAAAGCCGAGCTCGGAAGATTTGCTGACCGTCAGCTGCTTGATTCCTGCACCAGATTCTATTTGATGGGAATCGGAGGAGCGGGGATGTCTTCTATCGCCCTCATGCTCAAAGCTAAAGGCAAGGAAGTCTTTGGAGTTGACAGAGAGCCTTCTGATCTTTTGGACTTTTTGGCTGGCGAAGGTGTCGAAGTTCGAGTCGGATCTTGGCCCGAGGCTGTTGTTGAAGGCACAGGCCTAATTCTCTCAGATGCGATTCGTCTGGATGAGCCGGAAGTGTTGAAGGCTGATGAGCTGGGACTTCCTCTTTTCCGCCGTTCACAGGCTCTTGGCTGGCTGCTGGGAGACAAAAAAGTGATTGCCATTACCGGCACTCACGGCAAGACCACAACCTCGGCAATGGTGGCCATGGGGCTGAGGGCAGCCGGGCTTGACCCCACGATTATCGTCGGAGCCAAGGTCCCCCAGCTCGGCGGGTCAATCATCGAAGGCAAGGATGCTTGGGCCGTAGTGGAAGCCTGCGAGGCCTACGAGAGCTATCTTGATCTTGACCCTCATCTTGCTGTTTTAACCAATCTTGAGCCTGATCATTTGGATTACCACGAGAACTGGGAGAACCTGCAGGCATCCATGAAGAAGTTCATGGCCAAGGTGCCGAATGAAGGCAGGATTTTTGCTTCTGGCGAAGAGGGTGAATGGCCAGCCGCGCAGTTTGCCGCCGAGGGGCTGGTTTGCGAATACTGCGAGGAAGATTGGACTCGGCTGAGCGGTGGTCAGGAGATGTTTCTGACTGGGAAGCATAACCGGCTGAACGCTGCCGGAGCCCTGATGGCCTGTTCTGCTGCTGGCGCTGACCCAGCCTTGGCCGCGGCAGGCATCGCCTCATTTACTGGCGCAGACCGCCGCATGCAGACAATTTACGATAAAGAAGCTGTTGTTATTGACGACTACGCTCACCTTCCCACTGAGATCAGAGCCACGATCCAGGCTGTGAGGGAGAAGCACCCTGACAATCGTCTTGTTGCCGTTTTTCAGCCTCATCTCTATTCAAGAACCGCCGAGCATCTTGCCGATTTCAGCCTGGCGCTGGACGAAGCCGATTTCGTGGTGGTGACAGATATCTTCCCGGCCCGCGAAGATCCGATCCCGGGCGTTTCGAGCGTGAGAATCGCAGAGGGCTTGACCAAGCCTCACTCTTACGTTCCTTCGCGATTCCGCTTGGCAAGGAAACTCAAGGAACTTTCTCAGCCTGGCGATGTCTTTTTGATCATGGGGGCAGGGAACATCAGCGAGGTTCCGGCTCAGCTTGCCGCCGAACTGGATCGACCTGCCAGGACTGGCCGAGTTGCCGTCCTGATGGGTGGCGAATCTGCTGAGCGGGAAGTCTCGATTCATTCAGGAAGAGCGGTCAAGGCTGCCCTCACTCGACTCGGCTTCGAGACGATTGAGCTGGATCCTGCACATATCTTTTTAAAGTCAGGTTCTTTGTCTGAACTGATGGGCCCGAACCGTCCAGACTGCGCTCTGCTGCCCATTCACGGACCTCTCTCGGAAGATGGTTCGCTTCAAGGAGTGCTGGATCTGCTGCATATTCCTTATTCAAGCCCTGGACTTTTAGCGACGGCTCTGGCCATGGATAAGGACAAGGCTAAGGAGATTCTCGTCAACGCCGGAATCGATGTTCCGAAGGGAGTTTTGGTCAGAAGAGGGGACGATGTCCCGGCCATCACCTTTACAAAAGCTGTGGTCAAGCCAAATAGGCAGGGTTCGACGGTCGGGCTTACCTTTATCGAAGGAACTTCTCAGCTTGCTCAGGCCATTGATCTGGCTCTGAGGTACGACGAATCCTGCCTGGTTGAGGAGCTTATCGAGGGGGTTGAGATTTCGTGCCCAGTAATGGGTGACCGTCCTCTTCTTCCAGTTGAAATCAGACCGAAAAAGGGAGGCTACGACTTCGCCAACAAGTACACTCCTGGTGCGACGGATGAGCCTTGCCCACCCGTCAGCCTCACGCAGGAGCAGATTGAAGAATCCAGACAGATTGCTCTCAAAGCCCATCAGGCTCTGGGGTGTCGCGGTTTGACTCGGACGGACATGATTGTCACCAAAGATCGCATCGTGGCCCTTGAGGTCAATACACAACCGGGAATGACAGAGACCAGTCTTGTCCCCAAAAGTGCAGCCGCGGTCGGAATCAGCTTTGACGAGCTTGTGAAGTGGATGGTGGAGGACGCTCTTGCCCAAAAAACGTAAAAAGCGGCGTGGCCCGCCCCCCATCAGCGCCGAAGCTCTCTTTTGGTCACTGCTTGTGGTCAATCTAGTTCTTGGCTGTTTTCTTAGCCCTATCACCTCAATCCGTAAGGCCAAGGTTATCGGAGCGCATCCTGAAAGTCATGCTGATATTGAGGCTGACCTAAAGAAGCTGGAAGGCGTTCCCTATGCCCTTGTTCGAAGAGGCTGGGTTGAAAACCGTCTCCTGCTCGATGGTTCGGCATCAGTTGTAGAGTGGAAGGGAAACATCTTTGGCCGAGTTGGTTTCACCCTCGTGCCTCGTCAGGCTGTGGCAAGAGTTGTCGGCGAGGGTCTGCCGGGGGATATGGCCTTAGATAAAGAGGGCAGACTCTTTAGGTCTGTTCAGCCTCAGGATGGTTTAGTGGCACTAAGCATTCCTCAGAGAGCCAAAGAATCAACTGGCCTGATCTTGTCAGGATGGGAGGCAGGCACGGCCGGAGCCTTCGCAGCAGGCCTCCCCGAGGTGCTGGGGGGAGATTTGAGCGGATCCACGATCACCATGACCGAGGACAGTGCCTTCAAACTTGACATCTCTGGGAGCAGTCTTGATCTCGGAGCCCTGCCGTCAGTTGATGAGGCTCTGGAGCAGGTCGTGGCCTTTGTCAAAAGTCGTCCTTCGATGGGATTTGGTTCACAAAGTTCAGGAGAACGGGACCAGGCTCCCAGCAGACAGGGTGAAAGGGACCAAACTGCAGCAGATCCCAAAATTTCTGCTGGTTCAGACCAGGGAACAGGGACCGCCTCTCCTCCTGTTTCAAATGATTAGGCCATGAATCCATTTCCTGTAGCTGGTGAAAAGTCGTCGGGCTGGATGATTATCAGTTTTGTCGGACTGTTAGTCGGGGTCATGGCGGCGATGGCGCTTGTGCAGCATTCGCAGACAGACGAAAGGGTTCGAAGGCTGCCTGGTGATATTCGTGATCAAGTTCTGAGCGGGGACCTTAATGTCACGGAGGAGATGGCCAAGCTGCGAACTGAGGTTCAGAAGCTGCGCGAAGAAAAGACTGCGCTTGAAATTGCCGCGTCGTCTGGACAGAATTTGACCCAAGAACTAAACGATTCGCTGCAGAATGCGAAGCTGTTTGCTGGATTGACAGAAGTTGAAGGCCCAGGGGTCACGGTGATTTTGAGAGACAGCAAGAAGCCCGCCGAGGAGCTTGCCAATGTCAACGATGCGATCATTCACGATGCCGACTTGGTCAGGGTGATTAACGAACTCTGGAATGCTGGCGCTGAGGCGATTACTGTCAACAACAAGAGAGCAGGGCCCACAACAAGCTATAGATGCGTCGGCTCTGTGATTGTGGTGGATGGAGCCAGGTTTGCAGCACCAATCGTTATCAGAGCGATGGGAGACCCGGATGCTCTCTACGGCGGGTTGAATCTCCCTGGAGGAGTTCTGGCTGAGATCCGAGAATTGGATCCGGCCATGGTTGAAATTGCCATTTCGGACAAGATGAGATTCCCGGCATTTGATGGATCGACGGCGAGGAAGTTCGCCAGTCTGCCTAAGCCAGAGGAAAAGGAAAAGGCGGAAACTTCAACAAACCGCAGGTCAGGAGGCCGAAATTAAAGGCATTCCTTTGATTCTGCCTGTTGCAGCAATCATTGCCGGCTTTATCATTGGTCTTCAGCTCAAAGCGCCTCTTCCACCAGAATACGTTGCCTATCTTGGCCTCGCCGTCATGGGCGGAATTGATACTGTTCTAGGTGGCTATCGCAGCAGTCTTGAAGGAAAGTTTAACGGATCTATCTTTTTGACCGGCTTTTTGGGCAATATCCTCATGGGATCGGCCCTAGCGTGGTTAGGCGAACAAATGGGCATCAACCTCTTTTTGGTTGTTGCCTTCGTCTATGGAGGAAGGATCTTTAACAATCTCAGCATTATTCGAAGGATTCTTCTCACTCGGTGGTCCGATTGGAGGGAGCAGACTCGTCTTGAAGCTGAGAGAGCCAAGCAGGCGGCAGCAGCACCTGCATCTAAGGAAGGACAGTCTTAAGCTATGGAAACCAGGCAGGCAGCCGTATTGGAGATTTCTGGCAGCAAGGTCGTGTGCCTTGCAGCCAGCGTCACGGATGGGAAGTTTCAAGTAGATGGCTTTACGGCGGTGCCCTGCCGCGGCTTGACAAAGGGCGCGATTCGAGACGAAGAGGAAGTCGGCCAAGCTGCATTGCAGGCGATTCAGAAGGTTGAAAAGGAGCTGGGCGAGCACATCATGGGCTTTGCCATCAACATCTCTGGCCCCCACCTTCAATGCTCCACCAGCCAGGGCTACCTGCCCATCGTTCCTCAGGGGCGAGTCCTGCGAGCCGAGGACGTCCTCACAGTCCTCAAGCACAGCCGACAGGTTCTTGTTGGTTCTGATAGAGAACAGGTCACGGCGGTCCCCAGAGAATTTCGAGTTGATGGACAGCGAGGCATTGCTGACCCGGTCGGTTTGGCTGCTAACAAGCTGGAAGTCATGACGACCATGGTCACTGGCGCAAAGAAAGTGATCGATGGTCACGCGCATTTGGCGGCTAGGATTGGCAGAAGACTGGACCAAATCGTCGTTCAGCCTTTTGCATCTGCCTTTGGCTGCGCTCCCATGGAAGCACTTGATCTTGGCTGTGCCGTGATTGACGTAGGTTTTCTTTCTACCGATGTCGCTGTTTATCTTGATCACAAGCCTGTTCACTGTGCCTGTCTTCCTATCGGCGCCCACCACATCACCAGCGATATTGCTTATCTTCTAAAGACCGAACTCGGAGAGGCAGAAAGAGTTAAGGTTGAACATGGTGTGGCAACACCTGCCGGAGTTTCTGACAACGACGTTATCGATATTCTCCAAAAGGAAATGTCTTCTCCTCGGCCCCTTAAGCGCAGGGCGATGGCGGAGATTATCGAGGCACGAGTCAGAGAAATTGCCACATTTGCAGGCAAAGAAATTGAAAAAAGCGGAGTGGCAGGCAAGCTTGCAGGAGGAATTTTCCTCACTGGCGGCTGCGCTCACTTAGAAGGTGTTGAGCTTGTGTTTGAAAAGGCACTTAGCGGGCGAAGAGTCAAACCGGCAGCGCCAAAAACAACAGGACCAAACAGCAGAAGGCTCATGGATCCCATCTTTTCAACCTCTGTGGGCATGGCTCGCATGGTTTTAGAGTTGGATCAGCAGGAGTTTGAGCCCGTTTCTGGCACGAAAGGGTGGCAGGAAGGCTTTAAGGCGATACAATCAATCTTCGGGCGGCGTCCATAATGGATAGGCGGTCGGAACCAAAGGAAGGAATCGTGGATCAATCGGGTGCAGTAATCAAGGTCGTCGGAGTGGGGGGCGGCGGTTCGAATGCCGTCAACTCCATGGTCGAGGCCGGAATCCTGGGCGTCGAGTTTATCGCTATGAATACGGATGTTCAGGCGCTCGATCAGTCTAAGGCGCATAAACGTATTCAAATCGGGATCAATCTGACCCGAGGACTCGGCGCGGGAGGAGACCCCGAAGTCGGCCGAAGCGCTGCCGAAGAATCGAAGAACGAGATTCGGAAGGTTCTTGAAGGCGCCGACATGGTCTTCATCACCGCTGGAATGGGTGGTGGAACCGGTACTGGTGCGGCTCCTATCGTCGCCGATATCGCTCGCGAACTGGGCGCGGTCACGGTGAGCATCGTCACAAGGCCCTTCACCTTCGAAGGCCGACGACGAGAAAAGCTTGCAGAAAATGGAATCACCAGCCTTGTTGGCCGGGTCGATACCATGATCACCATTCCCAACGACAGGCTGATGAATGTCGCTGAGCGAAGGACCGCTATCCGCGACGCCTTCCGCATGGCAGACGAAGTTCTCCGCCAGGGCGTCCAGGGCATTTCCGATATCATCACGATTCCTGGCCAGATCAACGTCGACTTTGCCGACGTTAAGGCGGTCATGCAGAACGCTGGCCCTGCTCTGATGGGCATTGGCTACGGTGTCGGGGAGCACAGAGCTCTACAGGCCGCACAGGATGCCACTTCCAGCCAGTTGCTTGAGCAGTCTATTGATGGCGCTCGTGGTCTTCTGGTCAACATCACGAGCAGCGAAGATCTCACCCTCGCTGAACTCAACGATGCCATGGAGTACATCCATTCGCTCTGCGACATGGAAGATGCTGCCATCTACCTCGGCACGGTTATCGACCCGAACATGAGCAACGAGGTGAGAATCACGGTTCTTGCCACAGGGTTCGACCCAGAGATCGCACGGTCACGCACTTCCACCAGAGCCGAGGTCCGCACTCCTCAGCCAGAGCCGGAAGAAGTCTGGACCAGCTTCCAGCCCAAGTCGGTTCTCGATGGCGCCAAGGAAGAAGCTGAAGCCGAACAGCCAGCGGAAGAACCAAAGACTTCTCGGCCTTCAACTGCCCCCAGACCCTATGAGCCAGGCCGACCTCGTCCTCGCGACATTTGGGCCGGTGCATCGGGTGCTCCGGAAGAAGAGGGAATGGATGATGACGAAATCTCCCTGCCCACCTTCCTTCGTGAGCATAAAAAGAAGAAAGAAGGCGGCTAGTTTCCCTTCTTTACGCAGAGTTCTATGGCTGCTTCCCTGCATGGGAGCCAGCCATTTTCTTTCTGTGAGGTGTTGGTTTTGGTAAACAGCATTCAAGGGGAGCTTTTCTTGACTGTCTGTGAAAACTGCGATTCACGACCTTTTCCTCGTTACTCGAAAAAGGTCGTGGCACCCAAGAATTGGTCTGCTCAACCTATGTCTTTCGTTGGTTTCACCCACGCCCCCCCCAGCTTAGGAAGTGGTTGAACTTTCCGGAACCAGCCCGTCGAGTGGCCCCGAGGTAAGAGGGGACGCTCGATGGGAGAATAAAGTCACCCTCTTCCCAGGAAGAGGGTCGGGGTGATGGCAAATTATGCAGCTTTTTGGCTTAAGATTGGCGAGTATTCTCGGATGCAGCACTGGTTGATAAGCCTTGAATCCATGGCTCCCTAGCTAGTGACTCTGAAGGAGTAGGTGGCCGTGAACTGGCTCTGAATCGGTTTTTTGGCTTATGTCTTTCGTGGGTTTCACCCACGCCACCCCTTTGCAGGCGATGATTGAAGAGTGTCTTTGGCAAGAGTCCACATTCACGACCTTTTCTTCGTTACTCGGAAAAGGTCGTGGCACCCTTCACCTTTAATTCCTCGAGGTATGCCTTTCGTGGGTTTCATCCACGCCACCCCAACTTAGGGCGTGGTTAGACTTTTCGGATCTGGCCCGTCGCGTTGCCCCGACGCCATCTTTCCATAGTCAAGAATAAGTTCACCAATTCAAGTCAGTCCTACTTGAACTGTGCGCCCGACTTGATCCACTCATCAACCACCTTGATATCTGCTTCTTTCAGCTTGCCAGCCGGAGGCATCATAGGCCCCTCACCCTTCATCCGCTTTGAAAGGGAGCTCTTCTTAGGATCTTTCGGCACGACGGCCTTCTTCACCCCTTCGGGGGCATCCAGCCTCAAACCGCCATAGGCGGCCTCCGCTCGATGGCACGAAACACAGTGCTTTTTAAGCAGAGGATCAACTTGTTTTGTGTAGCTGGGGGGCGCCGGTTTAGGACCCTTTTGAGCCTGAACCGGGATGAGAATTCCCAGAGAAAGAATTGCAATTCCGATGAGGAGGCTAAAGCGCATCCACTTTAGTATCTCCTCAAAGAATTGTTAAAGAGTTAATATTTAGGACTCATTACATTTTTGTCAAGATTGGTTTTTCAACCAAGTCATGAAGGGCAAATGTCAGAGTCTCGAATTCGAACCTAAAACCGTGAATCATCGCCAGTTCCGGTACGACTCTTTGCCCATCAAGAAGCAGGCTTGGTTCGATTCCCATCATGGGCAGGACGGCCTTGATGATGAAGGCGGGGGCAGGGGGAATGGGAGGCTTTCCGTAGACATCCCTCAAGCCCGCCATGAGCTCTGCATTTGTTACAGGGCTGGGGGCAGTTCCATTGATGGGGCCAGATACTTCGTTCGTCACGGCCCAGACAAACATCCGCACAAGATCCTGAAGGTGAATCCAGCTGACGTACTGCTGGCCCGATCCGAGAGCGCCGCCCGCATACATGTTGGTTACCTTTGAAAGCTGATCAAAGGCTCCTCCACCGTGGCCAAGAACAATGCCAATTCTGATCATCACTCGGCGGACATCAGGCAGGTTCTCCTTCATCACGGCCGATTCCCAGGCCATGCAGGTATCGGGCAGAAACCCTTCTCCGATTGCGCTAGCCTCGGTCAGAATCTTGTCGCCCCTGTCTCCGTAGATTCCGATCGCCGAAGCGTTGACCCAAACCTCGGGCTTGCTGCTCAAACCCGCGATCAAGCGGCCCAGCTGCTGGGTGGAATCGACTCTGGATTTGAGAATCTCCTCTTTTGCCTGGGTGGTGAAGCGGGTCATGATGGAGCGGCCCGCAAGATTGATGAGGGCTCTGCTCTCGCTCAAGGCTCTGCCAAGGGGGGAGGCGGGGTCATCTGACCAAGCCACAGTTTCATCAGCTCCTTTCACAGATGCGCCTCGGGAGACGGCGGTAATGTGCCATCCCTCCTCTTTAAAGGCCTTCATCAAAGCGGTTCCGATGAATCCGCTTGCTCCTGCGATGACTATCTTGTTCATTCTTCCTCAAGCATCCACTGCTTCTGAATTGTCTGTTCGACGCCCAGGTTCTGCAGAACTCGGGCGACGACTGTATCCGCGAGGTCTTCTAGACTCTTAGGATTGGTGTACCAAGCCGGGCAGGCTGGCAGAACCGTTGCCCCTGCTTCGACAAGGGTCGTCATGTTGCGCAGCATGATCAGGTTCCAGGGCATTTCCCTGGGAACTAGAATAAGGGGGCGTCGCTCCTTAAGGCAGACATCGGCCGACCGGGTGAGAAGGTCATTCGAGATGCCATGAGCGATCCTTCCCGCTGTCCCCATGCTGCAGGGAAGGATAACCATGCCGTCGTGGCGAAAACTTCCGCTGGCCGGAGGGGTGAAGTAATTCTTCTCGTCCAGCAGCTTGATCTGAGGGTAGTCCGCTCCCAGCCATTCCAGGGTTGAAAAGTTGGAGATGCTGGGAGAGACTCCGAGCTCGGTTTGGGCGACATCCAGAGCCTGTCGGCTGAGCATGAGATAGATCTCATCCCAAATCCCGGCGGCGGCGCGAAGAAATCTCTGGGCATAGATGGCTCCGCTTGCCCCTGTTACGCCCACTACTAGGCGGCCTGTCCCCATGTCAGTGTAATCTACGTCTTCGCACCTCCTACAATCTAGGGGGTCCCTCCTTGCCATGGCCGCCGACCCCAAACACCACAAGGCTTCTGGGGTTCTTTGGGCCATCCTCCTTTTCGGATTTGCGGCAAGGCTCTGGTGGGTTCTCGCGGTGGATACTCAGCCAGTCACCGATTTCGCCTGGTACTTCAATAAGGCCGCTGAGATCAGCCAGGGACTGGGCTACCAAGACAAGGGCTTTTCAACCGCCTATTGGCCGGTCGGCTGGCCAGCCGCTTTGGGCTTGATATTCAAGCTGTTTGGGGCGAGTTTGGGGGTCGCTAAGGCGTTTACTCTGCTCCTCACCTGGGCGGCGATTCCACTTACTTACAGCCTGAGCCGACGAATCTTCTCCTCAGAGCTCGCGGCTTTGGTTGCGGCAGGAGTTGTGGCCTTTCACCCCCACTTCATCGCTTACTCTTCTATCCTTGCCTCTGAGCCCCTTTTCACCTGCCTGACCCTGGCCTTTTTCAATTGGAGTCTAGCGTCTAGGCAGAAGCCAATTTTTGCCGGACCAGGAGGAGCGGCCCTGGGGTTGGCCTGTCTGGTTCGGCCCCAGGCAATTCTTCTGCCTTTAATGATGGCTGCCTTTAGCTGGAAGCTGGATGCGAAGAGAAGAAGAGACGCTTTTCTCGTGCTGGGGCTGACTTTCATTCTTGCCGGGGCTGTCATGTCTCCCTGGCTGCTTCACACCAAGGCAGTCTTTGGCCGCTTCGTTTTTGTCAGCACCAACGGAGGAGACAACCTCTTGATAGGCCACCATCCGGGTGCCACCGGCCGTTATACCAACCCTGACTCTTGTGGATTGGTTCGTCCGCCTGGGATGAAGGAAGGTGAGCGAGACCAGGCAGCCCTGAAGCAGGGAATAGCCAACATTAAATCGGACCCTGTGAGGTCGCTAGCCCTCATTCCTGCGAAGATATCCACGACCCTTTTCACCACGACAGATGCCGCCTATTGGGCTTTTCAGAAAAACCCCGAAGGATTGGATGTCCCGGGTAAGGGTAGTGACAAGGCCCTCTTTCTCGGGTTTAGGTCGTTGAGCCATTGGGCGTTTATCGGAGTTTTGGCGGCTGGGCTTATTGGTTTGGCAAAGCTTCTATTTATGGCCAAAGCAGATGAAATGAGAAGGGCAGGGGCGGCGGTTGTGTTTTCCGGAGTCCTTCTGCCCCTCCTGCTCAGCGCAGTCTTTTTTGGCAACCCCAGATTCTTTTTTGCCGCCATTCCTTTGCTGGCTATTGCGATAGGCGGAATTTTTGCCTCCAGCGGCAAGGCATCCCTTACGCCCGACCAGGAAACGTCTGATTCGGTATAACCCTTGCGTCATGGCAGAACTCCTTGCAGCCAAATTGATCCGCGACGTGCCCGATTTTCCCAAGCCTGGGATCATGTTCAAGGACATTTCACCTGTTCTCCAGGACCCCGTCGCTTTGAAGCAGGCTGTTGAGTTCATGGCGCTTGACGTCAAGGCCAAGGGCGCCGAAGTCGTCGTTGGAATCGAAAGCCGAGGCTTCATTTTTGGTGTGCCCATCGCTCTCGAATTGGGTCTGCCTTTCGTCATGACCCGCAAGGTGGGCAAGCTGCCCTTCCACACGATCCAGACCGAGTACAGCCTTGAGTACGGAACGGCCAAGATCGAAATGCACACTGACTCTTTGGTTCCTGGTCAGAAGGCTTACATCGTCGATGACCTGCTGGCCACTGGAGGCACAGCGGCAGCCAGCGCTCATCTGGTTGAAGAGCTGGGCGGAAAGGTCTGCGGCTTCGGCTTCATTATCGAACTCGGATTCTTGAATGGCCGTGAGAAGCTTGAAGGCTACGAAGTCTGCTCGCTGATCAACTTCTAAGGAGATAACATCATGTTCCGCGCATCTGCACTTTTCGCTTTTCTGCTTCTGGCCGGCCCTGTTGTCGTCAAGGTCGATGACCTTGTTGGCAAGAGGGAAGAACTGAATGAAAAAGTAGTTCAGGTCACGTCTGAAGTCAAGGACTTTGAAGCCAAGACCAGCCGACGAGGCAACAAGTACACAGTCTTTAAGCTTGTAGGCAAAAAGCAGAACGTCTCTGTTTGGCTGGGCGGCCACCTTAAGGAAGCCGACGCCCCTAAAAACGGTGACACTGTGCAGGTGACCGGAATTTTTGACAAGGAAAAGAAGGTCGGAACTCTGACCTTTTTGAACGAAATTGATGCCTCCACCCGGAAGGATAAGCCTTACGGAGTGAAGGTTATCAAGCGGAAAAAGTCTTAATGCCCCGGCCCTGCCTGCTTGCAGTTTATGGCCCGACTGGCTCTGGCAAGTCGGCTTTAGCTGAAACGCTGGCAGGGCCTCTTAATGCCCGCCTCATCTCGGTCGATGCCTTTCAGGTTTACCGAGGATTCGATATAGGTACGGGCAAACCAAAACCCCCCCACAATTGGCTCGGCGTCGATCTCATCGACCCGGAGGAAGACTTTGGTGTTGTTGAGTTCATTCGCTACGCCCTTCCTCTTCTAGAAGAGTCTTGGCAGAGAGAGGAGAATGTGATCCTCGCGGGGGGAACAGGCCAGTACATGAGGGCGCTTTTAGAAGAGTTCTCTGACCTCGGTCCCCTGCCGAACCCAGAGCTGCGGGCTGCCCTGATGCAGAGGGAGAAGGAAGAAGGTCTGGCCTCTTTGGCTTCGGAATTGAGCCTGCTGCATCCAGAGAACAAAGTTGACGTAAAGAATCCAGTGAGGGTTCGCAGGGCTTTAGAACGACTTCTTCAGCCAAGCGAACCATTTCACTTCACCATCCCGCCTTTCCTAAAGCTCAAAATTGGACTTCAAGTCGACCCAGAACTTCTCGCCATTTGGCAGGAAAAACGCATTTCGGCTATGTTCCGAGATGGTTGGACGGTAGAGATTGAAGGTCTAATGGCCAAGGGAGTGCCGGAGTCGGCACCAGCATGGCGGGCTATCGGGTATGACGTTGTGAAGAGGGCTCTTATTCAGCAGTCAGGCCTGACAGAAGCTGCAGCCGAGGCTGCTATTCTTCATCGTCAGTACGCCAAGCGCCAAAGAACTTGGCTGCGAAAAGAACCTAATCTTCAATGGGTGAATGTTTCTGGGGAAACCCAGACTAGTTACGATTTGGCTCACGAAGTGATGAGCCACATTCGGGCAGGGAAAAAAGAGAATGGCTAAGGGAATCAACCTGCAGGATATGTTTCTGAATCAGGTCCGCAAAGAGGGAATTGGCGTGACCATTTACTTGATGGGTGGAGTTCAGTTGAGGGGTAGTGTGAGGGGATTTGATGCCTTCACTGTCCTTCTTGATGCTCCGGGCAAACCGACTCAGCTTGTTTATAAGCATGCGATCACAAGCATCGTTCCGCTTAAGCAGATTGGTGGACGTGAAGACGGCCGCGGGGATAGGCCAGGCGAACACGAAGAGTGATCCCTTTTGCCAAGTGGCAGGGCTGCGGAAATGACTTTGTCATGCTGCAGCTTGAGGATTTGAAAAAGGCAGGTCTGACCGAGGGATTAACTCCTGATCAAACTGCCCGAATCTGCGACAGGAATTTTGGGGTGGGTGCGGATGGTTTAGTGACCATTCAGTTTCTGCCCCAAGGTCTTGTCTGCCACATGTGGAACCCCGATGGCAGCCAAAGCGGAATGTGCGGAAATGGCATTCGCTGCACGGCTTTGTACAGCCGCGACGCTGGACTCTGGCAGTCGGGTGAGCCCTTCTGGATGGCAGAAAGGCAGGTGGGCGTCACCCTTGATGGCGACCTTGTGAAGGTCCAGATGGGGCACCCCTCTGGCGATCCCTTCGACCCCACTCGCACAGACCTCGTCCCCCAGCCGATTGAGCTTCTCGTTGAAGATAGGCTCTTTAAGGCCCTTGGGGTCAGCTTTGGCAACCCCCACATCGTCATGGTGGTTCCCGACCTGGCGGAAGTTGATTTAAGGCGCTTCGGTCCGAGGCTGGAAAAGCATCCTGACCTGCCCGGGCCGACCAACGTGCACTTTGTCCAGACGACTTCCCGAGAGACAGCGAAGGCGATTCACTGGGAAAGAGGGGCAGGTGAGACCTTGAGCTGCGGTTCGGGAGTCTGTGCGATCTTTACTGTTCTGCGATATCTGGGATTGGCCGGAGATTCTCTTTCGCTTCAGGTGCCGGGCGGATTATTCCAGCTGGAGCAGACGGAAGAAGGAGTCTTGAAAACCGGGCCAGCTGCCGAATCTTTTCGTGGTTTTCTCTCCCTCTAGTGCTCCTGCAGAAGAGCTTTTCAGGCTTCCTTCAGCAGCCGCTGCAAACCGTATTTGTCCTTCTGCCTACTAGGTTGTGACCTGCCGGGCTGGCTCTATATGCTTAGGTAGAATTCCTGTGTGCCGAAGTCCAGGAAGCTTGAGAAGTACACCAATAGCATCGTTCCACCTCGCTACCAAAGTGCTTCATACAGCTTCAATGACAAAGAAGAAGTTGTCACTGGTCTTCACGAAAAGTCTCTGCCTTTGGGACGCTACGGCCGCTACGATAACCCATCTTGGCTGGTGGCAGAAGCTCAGCTTGCCGAGCTGAACAAGACTGAAGGAGCTTTGGTTTTCAGCTCAGGAATGGCTGCTCACAGCACCACCTTCTTGACCCTTCTCGCCAATGGCTCCAAGATGGCCATGCCTTCCGAATCCTATCGGCAGGTAAGAAAGCTCTGCTTCACGACCCTGCGAAAGTTTGGAATCGACGTCACCGAGCTTTCGGTCAAGCACTCAGAGACTTTTCTAGAGAATCTGAAGGAAATCGGTCAGGATCTTGACCTTCTCCACCTGGAGATGCCCTCTTCTCCTCAGATGTTCCTGATTGATCTGGAGAAGATTCGAGGCCTGGTTTCAGACAAGACCATCATCACGATGGACTGTTCCTTTGCTCCTCCGCAGAACTTTCTGCCTCATGAGCACGGGGTCGATATTGCTCTTTACAGCGTCACCAAGTACCTTGGCGGACATGGGGATATTCTTGCCGGAGCGGCCACTGGTTCTTGGCGGCTTTTGGAGAAGATTAAGGAAGTTCGTGATACGACGGGCGGCATCACCGATGGTGGTACGGCAGAACTGATTTCTCGAAGCCTTCAGACACTTGAAATGCGAGTTCAGAAGGCCAATGTCATGGGCCAGCAGCTTGCCGACTTCCTGGAAGGCCACGAATTGGTTAACCGTGTTTTCTACAACGGCCTCAGCTCACACCCCCATCACGAACTGGCCAAGAAGTACCTTAGGGGCCACGGAGGAGTTGTCACCTTTGAAGTCCCTGGCACAGAATTGGAGGTCGCTCATTTCGTCGATCTTCTTCAGCTGCCCTACATGGCTTCCAACTTTGGCTGCCATGTCTCTTTGGTTGAGCAGAGCACCTTTTTCACCTACTACGAGTACTCAGATGAAGAGCTGATCGACATCTCGGTTCCAAGAACGACTGTCCGTTACTCTGTGGGCTACACCGATTCGATTGAAGACATTTGTGCCGATATCGATCGAGCCCTGCGGACTTACAAGTAGCAGCCCATTCTGGTGCTGGGATTTATGTTCATGCCACGAGAGATTTTCTCGTGGCAATCTTTTTGCGCAACCCTGAGCAAGAACGGCTAGGATTCGGTGACGACGAAAATTGCAGGTTTCAGTTTGAGTGATTGGCTTAATCCTTGTGCCACTGGCAGCGCCAGTGCAGGCAACGAAAAGCTGCAAGCCTTTTGCTGAACTGAAATCCTTGTCTTTCAATAGCTTTCAAGACTCATCTTAGACACTTGAGGCCAAAACTCTTCATTCATGGCTCACTGGCGCTGCCAGTGGCACAGGGGCCCAATCTTTAGTCAATGATTCACTGGCGTTGCCAGTTGTACAGGGACCGAAGCTCTTTGAACAATGATTCATTGGCGCTGCCAGTGGCACAGGGGGGCGATGAGTTGTCCTGAGATTCAGGCTCTGGCGGCGATAGCTTCCTGGTACATCTCAAGGTAGTCCGGAGCAGTACGGTTCCAGCTCCAGTCCTCTCGCATCGCCAGTCGAATCATTCTCTGCCACTCGGCTTGGTCGGCAAAGGTTGCAACAGCTTTGCGAATCGCTCCCATAAACTCCTCTGAGGTGTGAGGAGTAAAGGTGAATCCAGTCATGTCTTCTGTGACAGTGTCGGCCAAGCCACCCGTGTAATGAACCACGGGCAGAGTGCCATATCGCATGGCAAACATCTGTCCCAAGCCGCAGGGTTCGTAGCGGCTAGGCATTAGAAAGACGTCGCTGCCAGCGTAGATTCTCTGGGCAAGGTCAGGATCAAACTGGCTGGCGTAGACCATCTTGCCGGGGTACTGCTCGGCTAGAAACTTCAGGCTGGCGGTGATTCCTGCATCCCCTTGGCCCTGTACTGCCACCACACATCCTGCTTCAATCATCTGCTCAACGGCGGGGATGAGAAGGTCAAAGCCCTTTTGGTCGGCAAGTCGAGAGACCATGCCGCAGACGAGTGTTTTCTCATCGGCATCAAGGCCAAGTTCCTTGATCAGCTCTCTCCGGCAGACGGCCTTTCCAGAAATGTCCTCAAGGCTGAAATGGGCAGGCAGATCCGGATCCGTCTTGGGGTCGTGACCTTCGACATTGATTCCGTTGAGAATGCCTTTTAGCCTGTGCTGAGTCCTCAGATGCTTCATCAGGCCAGTCAGAACGCCTCCCTGCTCCTCTGAGGTGATTTCCACTGCGTAGGTGGGGCTCACTGTGCTGACCTGCTCGCTGTAGGCAGCGCCGGACTTGAGCATGTTGACCGACCCGTAGGTTTCGAGTTTGTCGTAGGTGAAGAGGCTGTGGGGAAGGCCGGCCAAGTCAAGGGTGTCTTGACCAAAAACGCCTTGGTGAGAAAAGTTGTGAATCGTGAAGCAGGAGGCAGTTTTCTCCCACTCGCGACCTTTACGCTCCCTCATAAAGACGGGCAGAAACCCCATCTGCCAGTCGTGGCTGTGGATGACGTTTGGCATCCACCCGAGAGATTCGCAGGCCCTGAGAACGGCCTGTGAGAAGTAAAGCCAGTCTTCGCGGCCAAGATCGTAAAGCGCCCGCCGATCCATAACCCTTTTGAACCTTTCCTCGCCATCGATCAGCATGAGGGTAAGGCCTTCGGATTCGGCAATGTGAACGACGCTGTGAATGCGTCTGCCGCCTGCGAAGGGGACTTCGATTCCCGTCTTTGTCGAGACGATGAGGGGCCTCAGGGCATCCATGATGAAGCCGTAGGCGGGAAGGGCAATGCGGGCTTCAACACCGAGAGGTGTCAAAGCCCGGGGCAGAGATCCTACGACATCCGCAAGTCCCCCAACCTTTGCCCAAGGGGAAGCTTCAGCGGCAGCAAATAGGACCTTCATGTGTGTGCTTTACGGATCAGCTAGAGAGCCTCAATAAGGACTGCGGTAGCTTCTCCCCCTCCGATACATGGGCTGCAGATGGCGTAGCGTCCGCCTCGCCTGCGCAGCTCCATAAGGCTGGTGAGAATCAGCCTGGTTCCCGTCATGCCAATGGGGTGTCCGAGCGATACTGCTCCCCCATTGACGTTCAATTTTTCACGCGGAATGCCAATCGTGTCGGCCGTGTGCATGGCAACGACAGAGAAGGCTTCGTTGATTTCAAAAAGATCAATGTCGTTTTGAGTCAGGCCAGTTTTGGTCAGAAGCTTTTGAACTGCGGCGGCAGGGGCGGTGGTGAACCACTCTGGCTGCTGAGCGTGCTGAGTCCAGGCCTTCACTCTGCCAATCGCTTGCAGCCCTTGTTCTGAAGCGTAGGCTTCTGAAGCCATGACCAAGGCGGCGGCGCCATCGTTGATCGAGCTGGCATTGCCGGCGGTGGTTACACCTTCTTTGCCGAAAGCGGGGCGAAGGGTCGGAAGCTTATCGATGTTTCCTCGGCCCGGCTCTTCGTCAGATGAGACCATGATCGGGTCGCCTTTGCGTTGAGGAACGCCAATCGCTTCAATTTCTTCGGCGAGTCTTCCTTCTGCCTGGGCAGCCAGGGCTCGTCGATAGCTCTCAGCGGCGTACTCGTCAATCGCTTCGCGGCTGTAGTTGTTTTCCTTTGCGCAGAGGTCGCCGCAGCTTCCCATGTGCTGGTTGGAATAGGGGTCCCACAGGCCGTCATGGATCATGGAGTCCAGCATCTGGGCGTGTCCCATTCTTAGGCCCGCTCGTCCGCCAGGAAGAATGTAGGGGGCGTTGGTCATGGATTCCATGCCGCCTGCCACGATGACCTGGCTTTCTCCCAGAGCGATTGCCTGGGCGGCCAGCATGACAGTCTTCATTCCGCTTCCGCAGACCTTGTTGATGGTGGTGCAGGGAACGCCGTCAGGAAGTCCAGCGCCTTTTGAGGCCTGTCGTGCTGGTGCCTGGCCGACTCCGCCAGAAAGCACGCATCCCATCAAGACTTCTTCAATCGCATCGGCTGGAACTCCAGATCGTGAAAGAGCAGCCCGAATTGCATGGGCGCCAAGCTGGGGACCAGTGAAGGTTGAAAGACTGCCCTGAAAGCATCCGATTGGCGTGCGAGCGCCAGAAAGGATCACTGCGCTGTGAAGACTCATGACGGAAGAGAGGATAGCACTCAGGAGCGTTTGTTAAAAGGAAAAGCCCCCCTCCTGCCTAGGCAGAAAAGAGGCTCTTTTTGGCTTCAGAACCCTCGAGGGGGCTCCAAGCCGTTTGTCAGTCTCCGGCTGATCCGCCGAAGAAAGGATCGAATGGAATCAGACCCAACCGGCTGGCCGTTCGCAGGGCCTGAACCCTGTTTCTGACCTGCAGCTTCTGATAGACGTTTGCGAGGTGGAAATCCACGGTTCGCTTAGAGACGACCATCTTGTCTGCGGCTTCTTGGCTCGAGTGTCCCTGAGCGATTAAGCTCAGCACCCGGACCTCTGTTGGAGTCAGTCTGACTCCTCTCTGAGTCTCGTTTCCACGAGATGCACTTGGAACTGCCATATCATCCATCCCTTTCGTGTTCTGCCGCCTGTCTCTTTATTTCCACAGTCCCCCGCACTTTTGAGATGGTCCTTGAAAAAATCTTAAAATTCTCTTTCTGCCCTTGAAGTCGGGCAGGCTGAAACAGAGGCATGGCTGTGCCTTCTTATAAGATCGGCATCAGCCCGTAATGTTCCCAGGGGAAGAGGATGATTACCGAGGAGATTCTAAGAGTTCGGCCCCTTGGGCTGCCAGGCAGGGAAGAAGCCTGGGAGTGTGCTGAGGAAACTTTTCTCGGTAGCTGGTTTCGGCGGAACTGAGGAAGGCCTCGATTTCACTTTCGTGGACCAAAGCGACGCAGCATCCCCCGAACCCTGCACCGGTCAGGCGAACCCCCACGCAGCCAGGGGCGGCAGCACAGGATTCAGCCATGCCGTCCAGCTCGGGCACGCTGACTTCAAAATCATCTCTCAGGCTCTGATGGCTTTCTGCCATCAAAAGGCCGATCTCGTGCTCATCACCCCGTTCGAGAGCTGCGGCGAAATCGATGCACCTCTGATTTTCGGTCAGCACGTGGCGGGCTCGCTTGGCTTCAAGGTCAGTGAGTTTTTCACTTCTCCAGTCGCCTAAGCCAGCATGGCGAAGCATGGAGACTCCCAGCTTCACTGCTCCAGATTCGACCTGCTGGCGTCGTGCCTTGTACTCGCCGTCGACTAAGGCTCGTCTTTTGCCTGTGTCGCAGACAACCATGACGAGGCCCTCTGGCAGAGGCTTTTCTTGGACCGTTGAATCGAGAGTATCGATGAAGAGGGCCGACCCTGCCACACCTAAGGCGCTGGCCAGCTGGTCCATGGTGCCGCAGGGCATGCCAACGTACTCTCTTTCTGCCTTGACTGATAGAAGGGCAAGATCTTTTTTACAGTGACCCATGCCTTCGATCTCGTTCCAGAGAACGGCAAAGGCCAGCTCGATGGCTGCTGAGGAAGAGACGCCTGCACCCAGTGGGAGGGTCGTGAGGACGGCTGCCTTGATTGGGGTCTTTGCTCCCAGAACCCAAGCGACTCCGGCCGGATACTGGCTCCAGCCTTCTGCTTTATTGGCCGGGCTCGACTCGTTCAATGCGAAGGGTTCTGCCTTGCCTTCTGATTCGCTGGCAAGGTGGCAGAGGCCATCTTCGCTGACTGATGCAGCAACCCAGATGCCACGGTCGATGGCTGCCGGGAAAACAAAACCGCCGGAGTAGTCTGTGTGCTCTCCAATCAGGTTGACACGCCCGGGAGCCCGTGTCACCCAGGTGGGTTCTTGGCCGAACTCCTTCCTGAAAAGCTCCTTGACTGCATCAACCTGATTCACCCCGCCAGTTTCCCCCCCTGGGGTGGTGGGTCCCAGGGGCTTAGGCTTGGTTGGATTGGTCTTTTTCACGGCTCAAGGACCAGTGCAGAACGCTGCCCTGAACTTACAGGCTGAAGAAGCGATTGGAGTTGGATTAGGAAAGACTATGTATTGCTGCCGATAGACGGCACCCAGTTCTGAGATTCCTGCGAAAAGGTCTTGTAGGCGAGCCGTGGCTTGCCCGTGTGATCCTTAAGGCCAAGGGTCGCTAAATAGGCTGCGAAGGAAGGATCCTTCAACCCGTAATAGGTTTGGAGAAGGTCGACGAAAGGAGGAGAGAAGTCTGTGGTGATGAACCAGGCCAGCAGGGGAACCTTGCTGCCCTTGCCAGAAAAGGTTTTAAAGACTTGGCTGACAAAGGCGGCTTGTTTTGCCTCGCTTCCACCGATGATCTGGCTGGCCGGCATGCCGATTTCAGAGATGATCATTTTTCGAGCAGGATCGAAGGCGAGCAGCTTGTTGAGGTCGGACTGAATCTCTGCAGGCGCTTTTACTTTGAAGCCTTGCCCCACGGCATAGTAGGTCACAAAAAGAAGGTCCATCTCTTTGGTCAGGTCCAGCACCCACTGCGGCTTTGTAAAAATCGTGTCTGCGGTGATTGTCACGCCCACCTTGAGATCTGACCGGAGTTTTTGAATCGTTTCCGAGCCGCGGTTAAGAAAGGTTTTGTAGCCTTTCAACTCGTCTGGATTGGCCAAGAGTCGAACATCGACCTCATTGCCAAGACTCACATACTTGACGTGTTTTCCGAGGGCAGGAATGATCTGGTTGAGAAGGGAGTCCCACCTGGCCAGCATCAAGGGGTCATCCCAGTTTTGGGGAAGATCGGCAGGAACGGTGCGGTTGGTCGTGTCGATGCTTTGAATCGTCACGGCCGAATCTGCCTCCATGATGGGCAGCAGGCCGAGATAGTCAGTCAGGGCCTTGAGGTTTCGTTCGCCTTGGGGCGGTTCAAGGTCTTCCCATTTGAATGATCCAAGCGAGCCATTGAGCCCCAATCGCAGCTGAAATCGAAGCTCTTTAATGAAGTCATCCGGGGTGCCGTTCTCTTTGACATTAATCGCCACGGCGAGTTTTGGGTGGTTGGCGTTGGAAGCTTGTACGTTGGAACCGCCTAAGTTGGAGGAGAGAATCGCCGCCGAACAGAGCAGGGAAATCATTTTTTTGTTGGCCTTGAAACCAAGTTACTAAAACTATCTGGTTTAGGCTGCGTTTTATAAATAAGGGAAGATGCTCCACCAGGACCCTTTTCAGCCCTCGGCAGCGGCTGTTCTTGCTTACAGAAAGGCAGGAATGGCCTGTGTTGCTTTGGCCCAAGGGCTGCCCAACACGCTGGCGGAAGCCATTTTGCAGGACAGAATGGATGAGCATTTTGCCGAATTGGCTGCTTCCCGCCAGATTCTAAGGCAGAAGCATTTCGACATTTACGTTTCCACCTTGGCTCGTGAATGCGTGGTGCGCTATGCGGCCACTGCCGCCGAACGCATGGCCGATGACCCTGAGAAAGCACTTGTGCCGCGGCGCGTGCTGGAAGAAACGGGCTTTCTTGCTCAATCAGACGACTCCAATGTTCTGAACCGACTGGAGCAGATGACCCAGCCCTTCTTCTCCGTTGGGATGGATGAAGAGGAGTCCGCTTTGATGGCCGGAGTTCTTCACGGCCTCTGTGCCATGTACAGTTCCTTGGCTTTCAGACTCGTTCATGGACCTCTCAACTCTATCATTCTCGAAGCAGTTGAGGAGATCCTGCTTGGCCGACAGCTTGATGCAGACTGGTTCCAGGAACGGATCGAGTCGCTTCCCGCCGTTGAGATTAGATAAAGCCTGGTCTAACCGGGCCAGACTCTGCTTACTTCCTCGTTCTTCTGATTGACGGCTTCGGCCTGGGTTGCCAAAAAGGCTTCCATCTTGTCGGCCAGAGCTTGGTCGGTGGAAGCAAGGATTCTGACTGCCATGAGTCCAGCATTTTTTCCGCCTCCAATGGCCATCGTGGCGACAGGGATTCCACCTGGCATCTGAACGATTGAAAGAAGAGAATCAAGGCCTGAGAGAGCTTTGCTCTGGACCGGGACGCCAATGACCGGAAGGGGGGTGAGAGAAGCCGTCATGCCTGGAAGATGGGCGGCGCCGCCAGCTCCGGCAATGATCACCTGAATACCTCGGCTCCTGGCCGACTGCGCGTACTCGACCATCTTGAGAGGCGTGCGGTGGGCGCTGACGATCTCGAGTTCGTAGGCCACGCCAAATTCTTCAAGAACCTCAGCCGCTGGCTGCATGGTATCCAGGTCGCTGTGAGACCCCATGATGATTCCGACAAGAGGACGTGACATGGGTTCACTCTACCGTCCCGGTAATCTGGCTGCATGACCTCAGACACCTTGAACCGACTTTGGATGGAAAGATATGGCCAGAGTCTGCCAGAGGGGGTTGAGCTTGATCCCCTGATGCTGAAGCATAAGTCGGTCCGGTCTTTCACTGGGGCTCCTCTGCCCCAAGGCTGGAAAGAGGCCCTTGTTGCGGCGGGGCAGTCGGCCAGCACATCTTCCAACCTTCAGCTCTGGAGTGCGGTCGCAGTTCAGAACCCAGAGCGAAGAGAGCGGATCGCTCTTCTTTGTGCAGATCAAGTTCAGGTGAAAACTTCATCGCTCTTCCTGGCTTTCTGCGCCGATCACTACCGTTTAAGGAAAGCTGCCGAAGAGCAGGGAATGGATCCGACCGGTTTGGCCTTCAATGAGATGTACACCATGGCCGTAATCGATGCGGCCCTAGCGGCAGAGCGCATGGTCGTGGCGGCAGAATCCCTGGGCTTGGGCATCTGTTACATCGGGGCTCTGCGTGACAAGCCGGATGAGGTCAAAGAGCTTTTGAATCTGCCCCTTGGCGTGGTTGGCCTTTTTGGTTTGGCCGTCGGCTTTCCGACCGAGAAGGTGACAGATGAAGTGAAGCCCAGGATCAGGCAGGAATCAGTCGTTTTCGATGAGGTCTACGATCAGCAGGTCAGCACAGCTGAATACGACGAGCGGATGAAGCACTTTTACGAAGCCCAGGGGATGAAGGGCAATTTCACCTGGTCGGCTCGTTCTGGACGACGAGTGCAGGCGGAGCAGTTGGGAGTAAGAGTGGGCTTCGCGGACTTTGTGAAGCGTCAGGGAATGGATATGGAGTAAGCAGGATGGGATTGTGTCCCCTCCATCTTGCGAAAGTTAAGATGGAGGGGGAGAGAGACTTAGCCCCTCTGCTTGCCTTCGATGGCAGCGAGCAGGATTGCTCCCGCCAGACCCATGCGACGATCCAAAGTCGCTTGGGGATCCATGGTGAAATCGATGTTCAGATGGTAGGAGAAGGGATTGAAGTTCTGCTTCAAATCAACAACCTTCCTGCCGTCGAACATGATCATGTCGTAGTTTTGGGGGACGAGTGCTGAGAGGAATCTTCGCACCAAAGCCAAAGCGATGGAATCTTCAATCAGGGTTCCAATGACTTGATCCATAGGGTCGAGCACTTCCCATTCATCACGAATAATCGAACTCCAGCCCTTTCTTCTCATGGCTCCGATCTTGGTCTGGGTGGTGGAATCCCAGATGTCATAGGCGGCCGAGAAATCCATGATCTGTCTGGCCTGAATCACCATGACTTCTTGAGTCGCAGCTTCATCGGAATAGACGCGAATGTCTTCCTTCAATCTGAATCCCTTTTGGTTGACAAAGGCCACCAGCTGCCCGGCTGGATCGTAGATTCTAAAATTGTTGCCGACCAGCTTCAAGAGCTGTCTTTTGAGCGTGTAGTTCAGCGTTGAAACTGGAAGGTTCACATCCAGATTCTACTTTCAATCCTGCTCAGATTTGTCGTGCTGATTAGGGGGGAGAAATGAAGATCGGCTGGATGAAAAAGGTTAGGACCCACGTCCAAGAGAGTAAAGTGTGCGTAGATAGCAGTATGAAAAGCGTGGCTTTGGCTTTTGCGGCCCTTGGAGCAATGGGGGTGGCCGGAGGAACCTATCTCTATGCCTCATCCTATGAGGCTCAGGCGGCTTCGGGCCAGAACCGCACCGCAGGGAGCATTAAGAAAGTGGCAGGTTGGAAAGTTCAGGACGGAAGATTTATCGATGGCCCCTACAAAGGGTTCTTGGCCGAATCTCCCAAGAGAGATGACAAGGTCAAGTGGACAGAAGCCGAGTGGAAGGCCAAGCTGACGCCTGAGCAGTTCCGAATTCTGAGAACCCATGGCACAGAAGCCGCATTCTGTGGTGTCTTCCATGATCACAAGGGCAAGGGCTACTACAAGGTCGTGGCCATTGATCACCCCGTTTTCAAGTCGGATGCAAAGTTCGATTCCGGCACCGGCTGGCCATCCTTTTTCCAACCCTATGACATGGATGCAATTTGGCTTAAGCCAGATTATAGTTATGGGATGACTCGCATGGAAGTTCTGGATTCAAAATCAGACGGCCACCTCGGACACGTCTTCACTGACGGCCCCACCAACAAGACTGGACTCCGCTTCTGCATTAACTCAGAAGTTCTTGAGTTCGTTGAGACTCCAGAGTAAGCCTCCTGAAGGAAAGAAAACAGCCCGTGCAGATTGTCCGCGCGGGCTGTTTTTGTTTTTTGACCTTGATCGAGATCAGTGGTCGCAGTGTTCAGAATGCTTGTGGCTGGCTTCTGGGTTTCCTTTCGCAGATGCCTTGCACGCGATTGTGATGGTCTTGATTGGACCTTCTGGCTTGCGGCTTCTATCGACAGGAGATCTGCCAAAGCTGCCGCAGTAGCTGGTGAAGAGCGAGTTGATGTCCTGAGTGCTGATCGCCTTGTCTCGCTCCAGATTGATGCTGGGGAACATGAGATCGCCAGCGTTCTCGCTGTGGCCCAGAAGGAAGAGTGCGTGGCCGAACTCGTGAGATGCTGTTGCTTTGAGTCCTAGGAAGAGTTCAGCAACCGTCATGCCTGGCCAGGTTGCGATTTCGATGGAAGCTGAGACGATTCGACCGCTTGATTCAACAAAGCTCAGCGAGGTTGTTCCTAGGGTTCCGCCAGCCCCTGGACGGCTGGGCAGAGTTGAAAATGTCACAGAAACTTCGGCTGCGCTTGTTGAACCAACCCGTGAAATCTGGACCCCGCCTGAACTGGCTGTCTGCCAGCGTCCAAAGGCTTCTTCTGCCAAAAGAGCGACAGAAATCATGCCTCCCGAACCATCGGGGTAGGTCTTGTCGTTTCTGAAGGCGACCCTCAAGGGAAAGCGCTCCCAGAAGAGGAGCCTGTTCAGCTGACCATTGTTCGGGTCGTTATCCAGAACGTAGTTTGGGGTCAGATAGTTGGGGCCGCAGGTTCTTCCACCGCCAGAGGATGATGAGGTTCCCCCACCGGTGCCTCCGCACCCCACAAGAATAATGCCGGCAGCGAGAAGCAGACCGTGGATCCGAGCCATTAAGATTCAATAATGGCAAATTTCACACCAAAGTTCTGACTTTCTTTTTAATCCTCATCCGCAATGTATTCACTAGGGTCCATGGGGGTGAGGAAGTTCTTGCCACCAAAGAGGATTTCGACCTGCATCGTGTCGATAAGAACCTCTCTCGGGCGGGGGCCATCGCGGGGACCGACTACGCCTCTTTCTTCCATCAGATCGAGAAGGCGTGATGCTCTTTGGAACCCAATGGAAAACTTTCTTTGAAGCATCGAAGTCGAAGCCTGGCCGCGTTCGACCACAAATCTCACGGCATCCTGCCAGTACTCGTCACTTTCTTCCTCTTCCATCGAAGCCTGCTTTTCTTCGACAGCGATGGCAATGGGGTTAAGGACGTAGTAGGGTTTTTCCTGCTTGCGCCAGAAATTGCAGACGTCTTCGATCTCCTTTTCGCTGACGTAGCACCCCTGCACTCGGACAGCCTTCAGGGCCTCGATGGGGTGGTAGAGCATGTCACCGCGTCCGAGCAGCTTGTCGGCTCCAGCGGTGTCAAGAATGGTTCTCGAATCGATGTGGCTGGAAACAGCAAAAGCGATCCGGCTCGCGATGTTAGCTTTGATGGTGCCTGTGATGACATCGACGCTTGGCCTTTGGGTCGCGATGACCAGATGGATCCCTGTCGCTCGGGCCAACTGAGCAAGGCGGCAGATGGAGGTCTCGACTTCGGCTCGGCACTGAATCATGAGGTCAGCGAGCTCGTCGATAATGACCACGATGTAAGGCAGCCTTTCTTCCGGCTCAACCTTGGCGTTCCAGCCATCAATGTTCCTCACCTGACGTTCGGAGAAGAGGTCATATCTCTTATCCATCTCACGCCAGACAGCGCGTAGAACTCCGGCAGCCTCTTTAACGTCTTTGACGACGGGGTACATGAGGTGGGGCAGACCCTCGAAGAGGGAGAGTTCAACCCTTTTGGGGTCGATCATCACCATGCGCACCTCTTTGGGGCTGTGCCGCATGATCAGGCTCATGATGATCGTGGCCAGACCGATTGATTTTCCGCTATTGGTTGCGCCGCCAATCAAAAGGTGGGGCATGGTGGTGAGGTCGGCGTAGCGAGGATTTCCAGCGACATCTTTACCCAAGGCGATGTTGAGCTTGGCCTTGGAGTCGTGAAACTCCAGGCTGTCGCACATTTCACGAAGAGTGACGAGGGCTCGGACTGAATTGGGGACCTCGACACCGATAGCAGCCTTTCCGGGGATGGGGGCTTCGACCCTTACGTGGTGAGCCGCCAAGGACATGGCGATGTTGTCGGCAAGGGTCGTGATCTTGTTGACCCTGATTCCTGGTCCGAGCTGAATTTCGTAGCGGGTGAGCGATGGACCAGCGGCCACGGCAACGACATTGGCATCGACGCCGAACTGTTCCAAGGTGCCTTCGAGGATTTCGATATTCTTCTGCAGTTCGGCAGGGTTCTTTTTGGCCTTGGTGGCAGCCTCGGCAAGAAGAGAAAGAGGAGGAAGTGTGTAGGTTCCGGAGCCAGCCACTACCGGAGCGGGCTCTGGTTGAGGCATGGTGGCCACCTTGGCCGGAGTCTTTCTGACTGGTTCTTCGTCTTGGTCAGATTCGGCGGCTTCGAGCTGTGCTTTGAGCCAGGCTGAAATCGGCTTTTTGGCTGGCTTCGGCTCATCTGGTTCGGGCGATGGCCCTGCTTCCAATTGCTCCTGAATAAGGGCTGCTTTGCGCGCGCTTCTGGCATTGATCACGGCCTTTTCGGGAGTGTCGATGACTTCGGCATCCACGGCCTGGGGTCTGCCCATGGCCTTTCGAATGGAATCCTGAATGGCGACTCGGATCGGGACAGAAAGGCAGAGAACGACACCGGCTCCGATGACGAAGGCGAGAACGATGGGCTTGGCTCCACCAAAGAGAGTGGAGAAGAGCCAGCCGCCGGTTGCTCCGAGATAACCGCCAGAAGCTGCCGCTGCGTCGGGGTCAAAGTAGTCTCCGTTAGGAGCCTTGGCAAGTGCGGAGAGGATTCCGTAGAAGATTAGAGGAGCGCCTTCGTAGACTCTCCTTGCCTCGCTGGGGGTCTTGCCGAGAATGATGCAGGCTCCGGCGAAGGTAAGAACAACTCCTACGACCCAAGCACCTGCGCCGAAGATGAGCTTCACAAGACTTGAGATTCCATCGCCCAAAAGTCCGCCGCTTCCGGCGATAAGAACAAAGAGAAGGATCAAGCCAAGGGCAAGCAGGGCAAAGCCTGTCAGATCACTTCTGTGATGCTGAGGCAGAGGCTTCCGTGCAGCCTTTTTGCTTGTGGCAGCCTTTTTCTGTGGCGTTTCCGCCGATCGGCTCTTTCGGCCGTCCCTGGCCATACAAAGAGTATAGACGGGTTTGGTGGCCAGTCCGTTGAGAAACTGGCCTCTAGGCTGGGTCAAGACTGAACTTTTGAATTCAAAAAGGCTTCAAAAGCGATCCTTCGCCCGCCCTGAGCATTTAGTGAATCGACAATTTTGCGAGACTATCAAGTGCCTCTATACGGAAAAGCCTGGCTCAGCAAAGCTGGACCAGGCTTGAAGCATAAGGGTCTATGGAACTTAGTTCTGTACAGGCTTCCAAAGCACAACGTTCTCCAGAACCTTCTTGGCACTGGGAGCAGTGATGAGGGTTCCGGCGAGGCCGAGGTCGGTTTTGCTTTTTCTGTCCGTGACAAAAGTCATCTCAGGAGCAATATCCAGATCGACCTTGCCAGCAGCAAGCAGATTTTTGATGTTCTGGCCGTGAGAGGCACTGCCCGAGGGGCTCTGAACCAGATCCATCTGAGTCATGGCAGTTCGGTTGGTGTAGGTCAGCTTCAGCAGAGATTTGGATTCCCAAGTGTAAAGGTTTGCCCTCACCAGCTTGTAGCCAACCGGCACCGAGTTGGGGCGATAGACAGCGAAGCCAGTCTGGTTGGGGACCTTGTCCAGAGGAAGGCTCTTAACAGCCACAGGGTTCAGGATGAGAGCACAAGCAAGAGAAGCCAAAGCCATGATTGCTTCATCGGCTGCAAAGATCGCGCCAGAAAGGGTGCACTGACCTAAATCTGTCAGGCTTGCGGGGGTGTATCGGCCCCTGGGTTCAATCTGTACAGAAAACGATATAATCGCATCTGCTTCAAAGGAGAACCAGATTGTCTGAAACTATCGAAACCCTGCTTCACGAAAGTCGCTTCTTCACCCCCTCGGCCGAGTTCGTTGCTCAGGCGAATGTCAGCGATCCGGCGATCTACGATGAGGCAGAAAAGGACTACGAAGCGTGGTGGGCAGACTGGGCTTCGAAGCTGAGCTGGTTTAAGCCTTGGGATCAGGTTCTTGAATGGAAGCAGCCCTACGCTCAGTGGTTTTTGGGCGGAAAGATCAATGCCTGCTATAACGCCGTCGATCGCCATGTAGAAGCAGGACTGGGCGACAAGGCTGCCTTTTTCGGTGAAGGCGAGCCGGGCGACATGAGAGTTTTCACCTACGGTGAAGTCCAAAAGAAGGTCAGCCAAATTGCGAATGGCCTGAAGGCAATGGGAGTGAAGAAGGGCGACAGGGTCTGCCTTTACATGCCCATGATTCCGGAACTGCCCATGACCATGCTGGCCTGCGCCCGAATCGGGGCTGCCCATTCCGTCGTTTTCGGAGGCTTCTCGGCTGAGAGCCTGGTGGAAAGGATCAATGACGCCGGGGCTGTGGCCGTCGTGACCGCAGATGGTGGATGGAGAAGGGGAGGAATCGTTCCTCTCAAAAAGATTTCAGACGAAGCCCTTAAGGACAACCAATGCCCGACCATTCAGAAAGTGCTGGTCTACGAGAGGGTCGGCATTCCTGGCACGGAGACCAACGGTCTGGCCACACCAGCCTACGATGGCGGTACCTGGGTGGAAGGCAGGGACGTGAAGTGGGCCGACATAGTTGACACTCAGCCCGAAGAGTGCCCCTGTGAGCCGATGGACAGCGAGGACCTGCTTTTCATCCTTTACACCAGCGGCAGCACGGGCAAGCCCAAGGGAATCATGCACACGACAGGCGGCTACCTTACCGGCACTTCCGCCACCAGCAAGCTTGTTTTCGACCTTAAAGATTCTGATGTCTATTGGTGCACTGCCGACTGTGGCTGGGTCACCGGACACAGCTACGTGGTTTATGGCCCCATGACTCACGCTGTCACTCAGGTGATCTACGAAGGTGCTCCGGATACTCCCGATAAGGATAGGTTTTGGAGGATTATTGAGAAGTATAAGGTCAATATTCTCTACACGGCCCCAACCGCCATCCGCACCTTTATGAAGTGGGGACAGGAGTATCCCGATCGATGCGATCTTTCTTCTCTGCGCCTTCTGGGATCGGTCGGAGAGCCGATCAACCCCGAGGCCTGGATTTGGTATCACAAGACGATCGGCGGAGGCCGATGCCCGATTGTTGACACTTGGTGGCAGACTGAAACTGGGGCGATCATGATCACGCCTCTGCCCGGAATCACTAAGTGCCATCCAGGCTCAGCCACCCATGTATTCCCCGGGGTCAAGGCCGAAATTTACGACGAGACCGGCAGCAATGCCAGCGACGACAACGACGACGGGGAAGTAGGCGGCATGCTGGTCCTTAAAAGGCCCTGGCCGTCAATGCTTCGCGGAATTTGGGGCGACCCCGACCGCTACGTTAAAACCTACTGGAGCAAGTTCAGCGATGCCTACTTTGCTGGCGATGGCGCCAAGCGCGACGGAGACGGATGCTTCTGGCTTTTGGGCCGAGTCGATGATGTGATGCTGGTTGCTGGGCACAACATTTCAACCATGGAGGTGGAATCTGCCTTGGTGGACCACCCGGCCGTGGCCGAGGCGGCTGTCATCGGCAGAACTCATGACATTAAGGGGCAGGCCATTGCTGCCTTCGTGATTCTAAGGGCTGGCAACGAGGCATCGGATGCCCTCCACGATGAGATTCGTGCTCATGTGGGCAAGAAGATCGGAGCGATTGCCCGACCGGACGACCTCTTCTTCTGTGCGGACGTGCCGAAGACCCGCTCTGGCAAGATCATGAGGCGGCTGCTTCGAGACGTTGCAGAGGGCAGAGTCTTGGGAGACACCACCACTCTGGCCGACCCCTCAATCGTTGCCAAACTGAAAGAGCAGTACGAATCGACAGAATCCTGATCGGAGGTTCGTAGACCCCGGACAGCAAGAAGCGGCAGGTTCCAAAGTGGAACCTGCCGCTTCTTTTCAGGATTACTGATTTTCTGTTTCAGCCTTGGCTGGGGTCGGCTTGGCCGGATCTTCTTTCTTTGCTTCGCCCGTGGCTGGCTGAGTCCCTGCGGGCTGAGCTGCGGCGGGCTGGGTTCTTGCCTTCTTGGCCTGGCGTTCTACGTCCATGACCACGGCAAGCAGGGTCAGCCCGACCGTGAAGAGGAGACCAAACATGGTGAGTCCGTGCTGAAGACTCAAACTCAGTCTGTTGCCACGCCTCAGCATTTCAGCAAAGGCGATCACCATCTGGCCACCATCGAGGGGAGGGATGGGGAGCAGGTTCATGATGCCAAGCATGATGCTCAGGAGAGCGGCCATCTGCAGAATGCCGACCCA
Source organism: Synechococcus sp. UW140 (assembly GCA_943369295.1). Classification (GTDB taxonomy): domain Bacteria; phylum Armatimonadota; class Fimbriimonadia; order Fimbriimonadales; family Fimbriimonadaceae; genus JAKRSE01. The sequence goes on from CALRMU020000004.1 coordinate 114,247, forward strand.
CCCTTCGTTGACGGCAGATTGTGACTGCTGAGCCATTGAGATTGGGCCTCCGATCACGTCTCCGGCCGTTTCTGGGCTCTTCAGCCTGTCGCCAATGAGGCGCATCATGGTCAATGGTGCCGCGACTGCAGTCACAAAGGCTTCACCCGGAGGAATTGGCACCATGAGAGGCTTGAGCTCAAGTCCGACTCGAGCCTGAAGCCGCTTTTCCTCGGTCGGCATGCCTTCAGAATCAATCACGACTTCGGGCTGTTCGGTGACCTTGGGAAGAATTGTCAGGGTTTGTTCGGCTCCGTCCCGGCTGATAGTCACTTGGGTTGGCAGGGGCTTGGGGCCGGTGGGAGTCTGTTCGAACTGATCTCGAACCAGGCTGACCATCTGGAAGAAGCCAGTAATCTCGGTTCCGTTGATCGAGACAACCTTGTCGCCGGGTTTGATGCCGGCCTTTTCGGCGGGAGAATCCTTCGCAGCAGACCTTACTTCGGTTGACTTTTTAAGGTCAGGCTGGCCGACGTAGAGGAAGTTGGCGAAGAGGAGAATAATCCCAAAGAGAATTGAGAAGAGAGGTCCGGCGAAAAGCACTATGAGCCTCTGCCAGGCCGGCTTGGAGTAGAAGCCGCCAGGAATGTTGATTTCGCTTCCGTCCTCGCGGGCGTGCATGCCTTTGATGGCGGCAAAGCCGCCAAGAGGAAGGAGCAGCAGGGCGAATTCTGTGCCTCGCTTGTCTTTCCAGGCTAAGAGAGGACGGAAGAGGACGGGAACGTTCCTGTCAGTCGAGTCATCCTCTTCTTTGTTTAGGCTCATCCTTTCTTCTTCAGTAAGGGTTCGAGAGAGCTCAATCTGACCCTCGCCCATCGGAGAATCTTCCGATTTCTGCATTACAGGGCGGTAGTAAATGAGCAGGACGCCAACGATTGCTGCGCCAAGGAGAACACCGAAGAAGAGGCTGGGAGAGACGCCTTGAAACCGAGTGCCAATGGCCAGAATCATCAATCCGCCAAACCAGGCCTGAGCCATAGATTTGAAAGCTGAACCCTGAGGCAGGTGGTAAAGAACCTCAAGGCGAGAGGCCATCCAGTAGGGAAGGGGAATAGAGATGAGGAAGAAGCCAGCAACTTCAAGCTGCCAGAGCCCGGAGGCTCCTCCTCCAACGATCATCGCGATCGAAGCCAAGGTTGCGCCGGTCACCCACCAGCCGGAGGCCAGAGGCTGGGCAAGGTAGGGGCGCAGATCGGTGCGTCGCACCCCGCCCATCATTACGGCAAAGGTGTTGACCTCCATGCCGAACAATCGGGCGAAGAGAAAGTGCCCCAGTTCGTGAACAGCCACCAAGACCGTCAAGATAAGCAGCAGGGCGGCCGCCGTCGTCAGAATCCCACCAAAGGCCTCTAGAAGCTGCATGTGTTTTACTCGTTACGATTGAAAATCTCGGTTCGCTTGCTAAAGGGGCTAGTTTTGCTGCCTAATCAAGCCCAATGCCTCACTTCTTGCCCATGCATCTGCGGCATAGACTGCTTCCAGAGTCGGTTCGGTCTTGGTATGACGGTTCATCACCTCTTCCACAACCTCGGCGATCTGAAGGAATCGGCATTCACCCCTTAGAAAGGCATTGGCGGCTTCTTCGTTGGCAGCGTTCATAACGCAGGGAAGAGTCCCCTCCTCGCGCATCGCCTGGAAGGCTAGAGCGAGACACCTAAAAGTCTTAGGATCTGGCGGAAGAAAATCGAGCCTGGGCGTGTCCATTGGGTTCCAATTGCGGATCGGGTTGGCTGCTCTTTCTGGGCCAAGCAGTGCGTACTGAATTGGCAGACGCATATCGGGCCAGCCAAGCTGACCGAGCACGCTGCCATCCTGGAAGCGGACCATGGAATGGATGATGCTTTGAGGGTGGACTACCACTTCAATCTGGTCGGCGCTGGCTCCAAACAGCCAGTGAGCCTCAATCACTTCCAGCCCCTTGTTCATCAAGGTCGCGGAATCGATCGTGATCTTGCCGCCCATAGCCCAGGTCGGATGCTTGAGGGCTTCTTCGACCTTGACGTCAGCCAGGGATTCTCGGGTACGGCCGTAGAAGGGTCCGCCGCTGGCAGTCAAAAACAGCCTTTCAACCTCTTCAATCTGGCTGCCCTGCAGGCACTGGTGAATGGCGGAATGCTCGCTGTCGATCGGGCTGAGGCTCAAACCTTTCGCCTTGATTCGACTCATCACTGTTCCGCCAGCAGAGACAAGAACTTCTTTGGAGGCCAGGGCGATATCTTTATCGGCTTCAATTGCCGCAAGAGTGGGTTCCAGCCCAATGACTCCCGCCACTGAGACCACCACGATATCGACTTCGGGCAGAGTGGCGCAGTCGATGACGGCAGACATGCCCCCTGGGACACCGCTCTGTCGGCCCGACTGCTCGCTCATCAAGGCGATGTGCTTGACTCCAAACTCAGCAGCCTGCTGCTTCAAAAGGTCGCCGCTGGTGCGTGCCGTTAAAGAAACGACCTGCAGCTTATCTGAATGCTGTTTGATTACGTCGAGGGTCTGACGCCCGATGCTCCCGGTGCTTCCCAAGATCGCAATACGCTTCACATGCCCATTGTAGTCTCTACGGGGCTCCTACAATGGAGCCTGTGCAGGATCGGCTGGTTTTGGAGGATGAGGAGGCTAGGTTTTTGGCCAAGGAGTTTGGCCATCCCCTTTATGTGCTGGATGAAGCCATTTTTAGGAACGGAATCCGGAGGTACAAGGCTGCTTTCGAATCGGTTTGGCCCAACTGCGAACTGACCTATGCCAGCAAGGCGAATTCGACTCTGGCTCTGCTGGCTATTGCCGCGCAGGAAGGCTGCCGAATTGACTGTGCCAGCGAAGGCGAGCTTAGAGCAGCTTTGGCCGCTGGTGTGCCTGCGGACAGAATTCATCTGCACGGAAACTGCAAGAGGGAATCGGAACTGGACTTTGCCTTGTCCTGTGGTGTTTCTCAGATTGTTGTTGACAACAGAGAGGAACTGGAGTACTTGGGATCAGTCAGGGCCAGCCTGCCTGATCTGCTTTTAAGAATTGCACCTGCCGTTGACCCAGAAACGAACATCAAGATTTCAACTGGTCAAAGCGATACTAAGTTCGGTTTCTGCATGGCCGATGGCGCGGCCGAAGCCGCCGTTGATTTTTGCCTTGAAAAAGGCCTTCCTTTGGTCGGACTTCACTGCCACGTGGGCTCTCAGTTGATGAACCCTGAGGCCCAAATCAACGGGGGCAGAATCTTAGCCAGATTCGCCGCAAGGATGCTGCAAGAAAAGGGCTGGAAGGCCAAGGTGCTGAACCCTGGCGGGGGCATGGGAGTCTCCTACCGACCCCAGGATCATCCCTTGTCAGTCGAGGATTACTGCAAGATTCTTGTGGCAGGGATTCTTCAAGAGTTGGAAGGGACTGGATTGGAGCCCCAGCTAGTACAGGAACCTGGCCGATCGCTGGTGGCCCCGGCAGGCTTGACCCTGTATGAAGTAGGGGCAGTCAAGAAAGTTGTCTTTGATGGCGGCAGCCGCACCTATGCCTGCGTTCATGGCGGCCTGGCCGACAACCCGCGACCAGCACTCTATGGAGCTTCTCACCCTGTCAGTCACGTGGCCGTACAGCCTCGGGAATCAGCGGATAAGGCCGTCTTTACAATATCTGGCAGGCACTGCGAAACCGATCTTCTCTTTGCCGACGTAAGCCTTCCTGGAGATCTGAAAAAAGGCGACTTTCTTCAAGTGCTGTTAACCGGGGCCTACAATGCCTGTATGGCCAGCCAGTACAACCGATACCCGCGGCCCAGAGCGGTGATGAAGAGACTTTCGGGAGCGTGGGAAGTAGTTCAGGAGTCAGACTCGTGGGAAGACATTTTTGCTAGGGAAAATCTCCCTGCCGACCTACAGACTCAGCCTCGCACCGACTAGCTAAACGAGCCTATGGAATTTTTTCAGAATCTACTGCCCCTCATTGCCCAGAGCTCTGGCCTTGATCGAAGCGATCGAATTATCCCAAGCCTTATCGTCATTTTTCTGGCGATCGGTATTCATGAGTACTGCCACGCAAAGTTTGCCGATATGGCAGGCGACCCGACTCCACGTATTCATGGCCGAGTCACCCTAAACCTCTTCAATCACTTCGACCCGATTGGCGCCATGTTCATCGTGCTGACGGTCATTGCTGGTTTCGGAATTGGATGGGGAAGGCCTGTTCCGATGGACCCCAGCAAAATGCGGAACCCGAAGTGGGACCACTTTGCCGCCGTCGCTGCTGGACCGGTCAGCAACCTGGTCCAGGCCATGGTCTTTGCTGGGCTTTTTCAGTTGGTCGTGGGAGGGGGACTTACAAGAGATCCGTTTATCCTCAATCTGCTGGTCACAGGTGTGATCATCAACCTAGCCCTCTTCTTCTTTAACCTCATCCCGATTGGACCTCTTGACGGAATGTGGATTCTGGGAACATTTCTCTCTGATAGCGCGAGGGATAAGTGGACCCTTTGGAACCTGAGAACAGGCATGTTTGTCTTTCTTGGAATCTTGATGATCGGCTGGGTTCTGCCTGGCTTCTCGATCATCAGCATTCTGATTGGGACTCCTACTATCTTTGTCGCTAGAATGCTTGGCATCCCTATTTGATAGGGGATTGACGGAATAAATTAGCCTGGTCCAGCAATGCTGGACCAGGCTATTGTTTTGGCTGAAAGAAGCTTTAGAGCAGCTCGTAACGAGTGTTTCGGCGGCGAGGCTCGTAGCCTGCATCCACGATCAGCCTTTCGAACTCTTCTGCACTTAGGATGAACTTGTTGCCAGCCGCGCTGACCACGTTTTCTTCGATCATGGTTGAGCCGAAGTCGTTGGCACCGTAGCGAAGGCCAAGCTGAGCGATCTTAGGGCCCTGAGTAAGAATGGAGAGCTGAACGTTGCTGAAGTTATCCAGGAAGATTCGGCTGACGGCCAAGGTCCGCAGGTAGTCGAAAGCGCTCGACTTGTTCGGAATCGGCAGATCAGTCTCTTCGGGCTGGAAGCTCCAGGTGACGAAGGCGCGGAAGGGTGAGCATTCATCCTGCAGAGCACGAATGCGGCCCAGGTGCTCGACTCGGTCCTCAAGTGTCTCTACATGGCCGAACATCATCGAGGCAGTGGACTTCATGCCAAGGCTCGAAGCGACTCTCATGGCGTTCAGCCACTCGTCGGTGGTGTCTTTGTAGGGGGCAATGATCTTGCGGACCCTATCGACCAAAATTTCCCCGCCAGCACCAGGAATCGAATGGTGACCGACTGCCTTGAGCCTCTTGAGAGTCTCTTCGAGAGTCAGCTTGCTGATGTGGGCAATGTAGATGATCTCGGCCGGGCTGAGGGCGTGAAGAATGACATCCGGGTAGGCAGCCTTGATCTTGCTGAAGATTCGCTCGAAATAGTCGATCTTCAGCTTGGGGTTAAGGCCGCCCTGGAAAAGGATTTCGACTCCGCCCTTGTCAACCGTATCTTGAACCTTTTCAAGAATGGCTTCATCCGAGTGGGTGTAGCCTTCATCGTGGCCGGGGGTTCGGTAGAAAGCGCAGAACTTGCAGCGCACCCAGCACACGTTGGTGTAGTTGAGGATTCGCCCGATGATGTAGCTGACCACCTTGGGATCAGATGTCTGCTCACGGCGGTAGTTGGCCATGGCAGAAAGATCGTTGAGGTTGGGGTGGTTGAACAGAAACACCGCATCCTCGGCAGAGATGCGCTGGTTTGAAAAAACCTTGTCAGCGATTGAATCCAGGGAAATCCCCGGCTGGAGGGTGCTGGCCATTCTTAACTTAATTCTACAAGGCGAAAGAGGCGAGATTTCACTGATCAGTGAAAACTCGCCTCTTGCCCTAACAGTCTGCAGCTTTTGTTAGGTCGGACGACCACCGTAAGATGAGCCGCTGTCTTGCTGAGGTTCTGGCCGGGAAGTCTCATATCTCGGACGCTCTGGCCTGCGGAAGGTAGATTCACTGCAGGTTGGGGGCGTAACCTGGTGGCAGAATCCTTGTGAGACGGCTCGGGAAGAAGCTGTCTGGGCGGCGCTTTCTCTGTCTGAATGGGAAGTCTGTTCGTAGGGCGTCATTGCCGGGGACCTCGATACCAAATGGTACTTAGTTCCTAGACGTCTGGTGCAAGGGCAAACTGCGAGGATTTTATGGCGGGAGAGTGATCTTTCGCCTTGTTTTTGATCGAAGAAGGATTACATGACTGGCGAGACTGACTTGAGCGCGATGGCATGGCACCCCCTGACCACAGAAAGGGCCTGCATTCTAAGGGGTTCCGATGCTCTGGATTGGCTGCAGGGGCAGGTAAGCCAAGATCTGCGCGGGCTCGAAATGGGCGAGGTCCGCTATGCCGCCATGGCCACAGCGACTGGCCAAGTGGTGGATGTGCTTGCCATCGGCCGGATTCTGCGAGGCGTCGTGGTGACAGGTCAGAACCTAGGTGCCTTGGCGGACCGGCTGGACCGGTTCGTGATCATGGAGGACATCGAGGCAGAGTTTTTGGATAGTCCGGTTTGGACTGTTCAGGGGCCGCGAGCCACGACCCTTCAGCAGCAGGATGCCGCTGACCTCGGGGACCAGATTTGGGTTCGCCGAAAACGATCTTTGGCAGGAGGTTGGGACGTGATTGGGGTCGAAGACGTCCGTCCCCTTATGCCTCAGGATGAGTTCGAGGCGGAGAGCATTCTTTCCGGCATTCCCTTGCTGGGGATCGACACGACGGAGAAGACTCTGGTTTCTGAACTCGGGCCAGAGTTCTTGGCCGACTATGTCAGCTACACCAAGGGCTGCTACACAGGGCAGGAGGTCATTCACCGCATCTACGCCCGGGGCAAGGTCAATAAGCTTTGGGTGAAGCTGAAGCTGGAATCTTTCGTTCAGGCTCCAGCTTCTCTGACTTTGGAAGGGAAAGAAGTGGGGACTCTGCTTCGGTCTGGGATGCATTCTCAGCTTGGGCCGGTGGCTACGGCGATGGTCCGGCGCGAGGCTGTGGAGTCGGGCGGGGTGCTCCTAGCAGAGGGAGTCGAGTGCCGTCTGCTAGGAGCACAGGAACCGTCATAGCTAGTAAATTAAACAACAGTTTTTGTCTTGGTCCATCTACTAGTCAAGTGAAGCTAGTTGCCCTTAAACATTTCCCTGAGCTTCTCAGCAGTTTTTCTGAGCTCCTGGTCGATGAGAGGATCATTTAGCACTTCTTGAATCATGGCTTTGGCTTTTGCCTTACTGGAACGATGCTCTGGGCTTGCTGCCATAATGTCATGAAAAAGAGCGATGGATGCCCTAAGGCTCATGCGGCTGCTGTGCTCATCCTGTCGATGATCGAAGACAAGTCCCTTAGGGAAAGAGGCAATTCGTCGCTCTAGTTCTCCAATCAGGTCCAGATAGTCTTGCGATGGCTTTAATGGTAATTTTGCGTAGTAGCACCTAATCAGGCTGGAAGTTTCCGGTCGGCCATCAAACCTATAGAAGACCGATCTTGCAGTTTGAGCACTGACTTTAGCGCCTGAGACCAGACTTGAAGTGATGCAGGCAATCAGAGCTTGTTCCGGGCTCTTCGGGTTGCCTTCCTGACAGAAGGTTTTCCAGGCCCAGTCGAGCTTGTATTGATTAGAACTACTCCTCGGCCCGAATCTTTCTAGTTGATAAGAAGCAAGCAATACTGTGATGGCAATTTCAAGAGTTCGTGGTTCCTTTGTAGATAGTGAAGCAGCTATTCTTCTCGCTTCTTGGGCTGTTTTCACATTGGAAAACTTGCCTCGGATACTGGCCATTAGTTTGGCAGTCTGAGCATCAGTTGCGCCAAGCCCACTTGTTCTCCAGGTTACGGCAGTTAAGCTTCCCTGGGAAAAACTGAATGATGCCAGACTCAAAATGAGCCCAGCGACAATGAATCTTGAGATGCCTAGTTTCTTGTAGACTTCAGCGTCGAGTCTTCTGATTTCTTTCATTTTTGGAACCCGAATCGAGTCTTCAAAGACTAAGCTCGCGCTTGAGTCTGGTATGGTGCTCCTAGCATAGGGCCCTGCGGTGACGATTGCCTGGTGAGCGGAAGAAGCTGAAAAGACCTTGTTGATCATAGACATGAATAACAAGGCCTTTTCAAAGCATGATTTCTGCGGACAACAACTCGACTCTCAAAACTTGAATTGCTCGCGCATGGCCCTCACCCGCTTTTGAGTCATCCTCACCTCTTGATCCGGATTATTGAACCGCATTAGTTCATTATAGTGAGCTATTGCTGCTTCAAGTCCCCAATCAAGATTACAGCTCTTATAAAGAGTGAAAGACATGAGCATTAGGTGAGCCTGAAGCTTAATCCGGCTATTGCGTGAGTCGGATGAATGAATATAGACCGATTTTTCAGGAAAAGAATCGTAAAGGCTCTTTGTCTCATTGTAAAGGGCGATTCGACTTTGTTTGTCCCGAAGACTCAAAGACGCTTCAAAAGCTAGTAATAGCCAAGGATAATGAGGATCTTTCTTGAAGAGTTGGTAGACATTCCTAATGGTTTGGCTCGGCAGATTGAAGAAGTGTTCTGAGGAACGGAACAACACTGCTGCCTTGGCATATTCAATCACAGCTGTGTCTGCCAAACGCAAATGTGCATCAAAGGCGTCGCTAACGCGCTTGGATGAGAGACCCAGAAATCGCTCTTCGTCTAGAGCAAGCCTTACGCGGTGCTTAGAACCATAATAGAAGGTTGCATACAGTGCTTTGGTTGTCTGCAGTGGATCAACGTAGGTTTCCCTTAGGTACTTTTTCAGTATTGCTCGCTCTTCCGTATTAGATTTCGCACCGCTGAATTCCTTCAGAATGTTGCTCATGGCTTCAGCTGCCTTTAGGTTGTTCTTGACTAATGGGACTGCCCTCCATACCGGCCTGTGAGACCTCTCTGGAGTTCTGGCCTGAGCATTGTTGCTTGACTCCTGATGTCCAAAGCTGGTAGTAATTCCCAGCGCAATGAGCAGCACGGACAAAAAAGATCGAAACCAGAACATTTATATGCCTCCTACAAGATCAAAACTGCCGTAGTATTCGAAACCTTTCATTATCGCATACTTTGATACAAAGTCATCTCCTTCATAACCAGCATATCCATAAGTATCAGACTTGAAATAGTACATATCCGCTTTCACTGCAAGATGTCCCGAAAAAGTGTATCTATACTGATCTGACGTTGGTGGTCTTGCAGACGAACCGTCCCATGAGCTCAGATTGCTTTGCCAAGCAATCTGAAGCGAACATTCTTCCATGTGCCATTTGGGCGTGAACATGTCTTCAGTAAGTCTTTTTCCAATTCCCAGTAACGCATCTGCGAACCATGGAATTGGAACGATCGAAAGAATAAAATCAGCTAGCCACCAGCTAGCACTTTGGGCTTGCGCTGCTTCGAACGTGTTGGCCTCCGAATAGAAAGTACGCCAGTATGATGGTCTGCCAATATTTCCTACCCTTGGAAAATTGGCGTCCTCGCGTGCCCATTCTTGGTTAGGCAGAACATTTTGATTCTGTACTAGATCTACTAGGCGAGTGTTCTCTATCGGATAGTGCCAAACTACCTCTGTCTGCTGTTCAATAGTTGGAGCCATTGTATCGCCGACGTCCCTTACTGTCGTGGTGATTTGTGCAGTCCCTGGATTGTCAGGATACACTTTATCAGTGGATCTGTAAACTTGGTAGTGTTTGCGGGGTCCCTCGACGGGGTAGTAACGATCATGATTGGATGTTCCAGGCTGGGAACCGCCGCCATCGAACTCAAAAAGTGGCTGAATATAGCTGGCATATTGTGTGCCTAGATTCAAGACTTGATCCCAATTTCCGTACGGAGTTCTTGTCATTGCTACATGAAGCACGAGCTTTCCATCCCGATCACGAGTGGTTTCAACTGCCTCACCATTCTGGCCTTTATGAAAGTTTCGAACGGGCTCAACTCCATACGAGTAGGGCAGGTAGTTAGGAGCGAGGTCGTACTGTGTTACTAGCAGTGGTGGCAGTACTTCCCACGCATACGCCGCCCTCGCCCAGATCGTCCCACGGGGATCAACAGAGGCTGCATCCACCACTAACGAAATTGCAGGTATATCCAAGAAGGCATTTGACGAGGTCGCAGATTTGTACAGAGGCCCAAACCCTTTAGAGTTCCATTGAAACCCAATATGTTCTAGAGTGCTGAAACGACCGACGTCAGTAACTGGAAGGCAGAGAGGTGTTTTATCACTGATCAGCGCTTCAGTTGTTGGAGTCAGCCGCAGATGGACCTCAGTCGGATAGAGGTCGGGTGCTCCCTCCCATCGTAGTCGGGCTGTTGGACTGGCATTGATTTTGATGCTGCCAGCCATTGGCAATGTTCCGACGATATTGAGTCTGTCGGTAAGCCAGGCAGACGACGAGTTAAAGTAGCTCGTTGTGTAGCGCAGAGTTCCATTGGGGGTGAAAGAGTGCAGAACCCACTGTCCGTAGGGCCAACTTGGGTTGGTTGTTTCACCAGTGCCTGAGCTTGGAGACGTTATGGGAGTCGCCAATGCAGATGACAAGAGAAAGAATGCGATGCTTCCAAACGTTGTGCATTTCAGCATATGTTCATGCTATCCAAAAAAAGAGGTAATGAATTTAACTTTAATAATATGTGTTGATTCGAAGGGGCGCGAAAGCTTCTCGAACTCAGCTTAGGATATCCTTAGGCAATGGTCAACGCCTTGCTTCTTGCCGGAGCGATTCTTTCCCAGGCTCCCGCCGACCGAACCGTGGGTGGGCACCACCTAGCCGTCCAGGCCTGGTCCTTCAATCGCTTTTCCGCCTTTGAGGCTATTGAAAAGGCCAGGCTGGCCGGAGTGCCCAACATTGAGCTCTTTCCGGGCCAGAAGCTTGCTCCTAACGACCAGACAGGGGTTGGCCCAGATATGGGGGCAGAGAAGACGGCTCTGCTGAAAGCCAAGCTGAAGGAGACTGGAATCACGGCGATGGCCTTTGGCGTCACAGGGATTTCCAGCCAAGAAGCTCAGGCTCGCCCTCTGTTTGTTTGGGCGAAAGAGATGGGCTTCGAGGTGATCAACACCGAAAGCGTGGAAGCCATTGACACGATTGAGAAGCTGGTGAAGGAGTTTGATATCAAGGTCGGATACCACAACCATCCTCGTCAGCCAAACAACCCCAACTATAAGGTGTGGGATCCGGCCTTTGTTTATGAGCTGGTGAAGAACCGCGACAAGAGAATCGGCGCCTGCGCGGATACCGGCCACTGGGTGAGAACGGGAATCAAGCCCATGGATGCGCTAAAGACCCTTAAGGGCCGCATCGTCAGCTCTCACCTTAAGGACCTGAACATCTTTGCCGCGAATGGCCACGATGTCCCTTACGGCACAGGCGTCTCTGATGTCAAGGCGATCCTGGCTCATTTCAAGCAGATCGGCATGAAGGGGCCAGTCAGTATTGAGTACGAGCACAACTGGGACAACAACTTGGGCGATGTCGCTCAGTGTGTTGGCTTTGTTCGCGGTTTGGGCAAGTAGTTTCTTTCTAGGCTAGTTTTTGAAGTCTATGCAGAATGGCACTGGTCGATGACCAGTGCCATTTTTGATTTTGATGTGTCTGGGGGAAGCGAAATGCCGTGGCGGATTGTCATGTTGGCAGGAGTGCATTTCCTGCTCGACAGCAGGCTGGTCGAGCAGACGAAACTCAAGGCTCCTCAACATTACTTGGCCCCCCTTTCTCTTTGGATGATCGAAAGGTTCTGGGTGTGTGGATCTCAACTGACAAGTCTCGGTGCCCCGGTCTGGCAGCGAGGTCACGAGCTGAAGGCCGAGAAGGATGTTCTTTGGGAGCAAGTTGATTCCCGCCCGACAGCCAAGCTGATCGGGGCGGGGCACCCCACTGCCCAGTGTTTAGGAAAGCTTTCTTCCAGTGCACTGGTCACGGACCAGTGGCACCCGGACCAAAACTTAGAATCAATCCGGGGCTGCAGCTTCTACCGGGAAGGATGTTCTTTGGGAGCAAGTTGATTCCCGCCCGACAGCAAAGCTGATCGGGGCGGGGCACCCCACTGCTCAGTGTTTAGCTGTTCTTAGCTGGAAGAAGGCATTCCTGGCTTAGGCTAGATAAACCAGGCCATTCATGCCAGTGCACTGGTCATGGACCAGTGGCACCCGGACCAAAACTTAGTAGCAATCCGGGGCCGTGAACGAGATCTGGTAGATCCAGAGGCTTGTATTCAAAGCGTTCGGCGTAGTGTCTGGGTGCCCCGTCCCGATCAGCTTTGCTGTTGGGCGGGAATAGGCTGACCTCGTAAAATCAATTGCGGATTCACTGGCGCTGCCAGTGGCACAGGATGCCTGGTCGTCCAACTAAAATCCACCACCCCATAAAGCAAACTGTGGAGCCACCCTAAGGGGTGACTCCACAGTTCAACCAAAAAAGAAATCGAATTACTTGATTTCGACTTTGGCGCCGGCTTCTTCGAGCTTAGCCTTAAGGGCGTCAGCTGCGTCCTTGCCAATGGCTTCCTGAACGGGCTTGGGAGCGCCGTCAACAAGATCCTTGGCTTCCTTGAGGCCGAGTCCGGTGACTTCTCGGACAACCTTGATGACCTGGAGCTTCTGGGCTCCAGCTTCGGCAAGGATGACGTCGAATTCGGTCTTCTCTTCGACGGGAGCTGCTGCTTCTGCGCCGCCACCGAATCCGGCGAAGCCGGCGGGGAAGCCCATGGGGGCAGCGGCAGTAACGCCGAATTTGTCTTCGAGGGCCTTCTTGAGCTCAGAAAGCTCAATAGCGGTCATATTACTGATCTGTTCAACAATGGATTCAACAGTGGTTGCCATGGTGCGTTAAGCGCTGGGTTCGCTGTCGGTCGGGGCAGCCGATTCTTCGGCTGCAGGGGTTGGCTCAGTGCTGGCGGGTTCTTCAACCGCTGGGGCAGAGCTGGCAGTTTCGGTTTCAACCGGTCCACTTCCTTCAGCAACCTTGTCGGCAACCGCTCCAATGACGCGAATTGGGTCCGCGTAGAGGGCTTCGATTGTTCCAACCAAGGAAGAGAGGGGAGAGATGACGGCGCCGATGACCTGTGAGATGAGAACATCTCGCGGGGGCAGTTTGGAAAGTGCTTCCACCTGCTTCCCGTCGAATGCTTTGCCTCCAAAGAGACCGCCTTTAACCACGAAAGCTTTGTTGGTCAATGCAAAGTCAACAAGTGACTTGGCACATTCAGCTTCGTTTTCGTAGATGAAAGCGATGGCAGTGGGGCCGCTGCCGATGTTCTCGGGCAGGTCCTTGCCGTGCTCGCCTGCAGCGATTCGGAAGAGAGTGTTTTTGACGACATGGATGTCGCCGCCCTTTTCGCGAAGCTTGGACCGGAGGTCCTGCATTTGCTTCACTTTAAGGCCGCGATACTCCGTGAAGATCACTCCCACCGAGCGCTCGTAGCGTTCACGTGTCGTTTCAATAGTTTCTGCCTTCTTTGCAGTAGGCATAAGCTTATATCCGCCTCCTTAAACGGACTTGAGCTCCTGCGCGGCACGCGCAGGAGCTCAAGTCGACACGAAATCTACTTTTTGCCTTGCCTATGACGGCACCTGGCGCTTCACCTCGGCGGGGAATTAAGAGAGAGTCATGATGACTTCTCACCCGCTGTCTGCAGAGAGCGAGAGGAATGTACCTTTCTTTGGTGCTTCTGGGTGATTTTTGTCTGAACCTTGGGACCACAGACGCCGATACTCAGTAAAAGGCATGGTTAGGGATGAGTACAAAGCCGCAGCATGGATGCGAATGGAGCGGATGGTCCACCGCTGGGCGGAGCCTATTCTTCACAGCCGTCGGGCCGGCAACCAGGCCGAGTGGGCGAAAAGAGAGAACTGGTTTTTAGGCTTCTATTTCAGCCAGGCCGATTCTCGGCTGTGGGTTCCTGCCCGCAAGCAGAGCCGAAGTGGAAAAGAGCGTCGAGTCATCAACTTTGGCCATCCTTTGGGCAAGGGGGCGATCAAGACTTTGGCCTTGGCTTATGGGGCAGGCTTTGTTTTTGTCTGCTTTTTAATTGCGGCATTGGCTTCCATGGTTCGGTAAGCGTTTCATCTCCCCAAGTCAGCTCTGACTTGTGAGCCGTGCTTGTTTGCGCGCAAAAAAAGACTCCAGGTTCCAGTCCCGCTCAATGCGGGTTAGGAACCTGAAGTCATTTCAGGAGCTTGTTTTTGGCTGACCTTAAACGGCAGCTACTGTCGCGCCTCTGCCAAAAAGCCTTTGGAAGAGACCCTTAGCCTTTCCGCCCGATTCAACCGGAGCTCCGACTAGCTCTCTCGCCAGGCGATCAATTGATTTCGCGGCTGAGCCGTTGGGTTCAGAAAGGAGAATCGGCACCCTCTCTCTCACTGACTTCGAGACGTTCTTAGAAGAGGGAACCATGCCAGCGAACTCGACTGCGGTTCCTTCGTGCTGCTGAAGGAAGGCGCTGAACTTCGCCATGATCGCCTTAGCTGAGGCTTCATCTTGCGCCTGGTTGACCGTGACCCTGATCTTTGCCGAGGGTCTTCTCTCAAGAAGGACTCGCGTGGTGGCGTAGGCGTCCACAACACTCGCGGGGTCCGGGGTCATGACGACGAGAGTTTCGTCGGCTTCGATGAGCAGTGAAATGACTCCTTCGTGAATGCCGGCCGCGGTATCCAGCAGGACAACATCGAAGTAAGGATCAAGCCTTTCGAAGCTGAGACCGATAGAGCGAAGTCGGGTGTAATCCATCTTCGCCATTTCGCTGGCTCCGCTGCCACCCGGCAGCAGCTTCAGTCCCCAGGGCCCTGGCACAAAGGCATCGAGGGCTGAGTAGTGGCCTGTCACAACATCAACCAATCCACGATCGGGTGTCAGGCCAAGGTGGACATGCAGGTTGGAAAGTCCGAAGTCGCAGTCGATGACTCCGACTCTCAGGCCAAGACGAGAAAGTGAAATGGCCAGGTTGGCCGTGAGGGTGCTTTTGCCAACGCCACCCTTGCCGCTCGTGACGGCGATAACCTGCATTTTGCGCATTCCCCAGTTGAGGGTTGCGGCAGGCTCAATCAGCTTTGCGCTGACCGGAGTCTTTGCGTGTTCGGCCACAGCATCGGCGAGCTGGCCGATCTCCGGCAGAGGCTGCCATCCCCAAGCGTGCTTCAATCCATGCTGGACTTCATCCCTTGTGGCTTCGACCACCATGATCTGCCTTTGGACAATGAACGCGAAACGCTGAAGCATCCTGACGTCCATAGGGGCATAAAAGGCGACAATCAGCCTTCCTTGATCGAGCCTAAGAGGCAGCACTTGAGCGTCTAGGCACGCTCGACGTGGAGCGCAGGCCAGCGCCTCTGGGGTTGGCCGCAGCCACGCCTTGTCGTCAGCGCCTGGTGTCACTGGTGATGCCGAAGGGTTCATGACAATTAATGCTCCTGGTTGATGTACTCAGTTGAGTGGGATTTTGTTGCTTAGCCCGGGGGTCTAAGGTTAATCCTGCTCATGTACCTTTAACATAACCAGCAATCTCAAGGCCATTATTGGCACTGCTTGGGTGTTGGCTTGGAAATCTGGTGGTGATGCGGGGGAAGTGGAGGGTCATCTCCATCGTTAGCATCCGCCCGTAAAGACCATCTGATTCAATCACTCACATTACCTACAGTCCGGAGTGGCTTGAGTTTGCGCCGAGTTGGGCCGAGAATAATCTTGGCCCTCATGGATCGAGGGCTAGAGAGACTTTGGTGTTGAAGAACTTGAAACTGAAGACCAGGCTGTACATGGGCGTGGCCATTGTCTGCCTTGCTTTGCTAATTCAGGCTGTCACTGGCGTGATGAGCGCCAAGAGGATCGCAGCGCTCAATGAGCATGTGGTGAGTTTTGACTTTGCAGCTATGGAAGAGCTAGAGCATGCCCATGGCTTGTTTCTTACCGATGAAATCCTGCTTTACAAAGCCGCAGCGTCAAGCAATGCCAGTAATCTGGCTTTTGTCAAAGCTGAACGAGAAGAACTTGTTAGTGAGATTGATGGCCACATGAAGGCTCTGGTCGATATGACCAAGGGTCTTCCGATGACACTGCAGGTTGCCGCCTTCTCTGATGCATGGGTCAAGTACAAAGGCATTTCTGATGGATTGTTTGATCAGATCGAGAAGAATCCAAACAGCAAAGCCGGAGTTGGAAAAAACTGGGAAGCCTTGGCAGCGATGGACAAGGAATTCATGCAGGCGTATGAATCCGTCGAAGAAAAGCTGGATGAAAGTAGGAACTCTTCTCTGGCCTCAGCCAAAGCTACAGTAAATCAGCTCGTTTGGATCACAGCTTTGCTTTTTGTTGCTGTGACGATCACAGTTTTGATTGGCAGCCACTTCCTGCTGAAATCAATTCTCCAGCCGCTTGCGGTGCTGACTGAGAAGCTGAACGCTGTGAATCGCAACTGCCTTACAGACTTTGGAAATGGATTGAAGGCCCTGTCTGTGGGCGATTTCACCTGCGATGTTCAGGCGCGGACTACCCCTATCACGAACCTGAGCAATGACGAGCTTGGTGACATTGGGCGTACCTTCAACAGCGTTCTTTCTAAGATGCAGGGAGCCATTAAGGACCTGCAGAACACACAGGTGAGTCTCAGTGAATTAATTGTTGGCATCCGTGAGAAATCGGTTCTCGTTTGGAGTCAGGATTCTGCAGGCCGCAGCCAAGGGGTTGCAAGAGCCTTGCAGGAAGTTACAGACACGATGTCTGAATCCGCCAATACTGCCCAGGAAATGGCTGGTGGCACTGAGAGTCTGGCCCGTGTTGCTGGCGATGCCGCCGCAACAATGGAGCAGGTAGATGTCTCGATTCAAAGAGTCAATCAGGCTGCCCAGGCCGTTCTTGATCAGGCTGTTCACATGAGCAGCGGAGCTGAACTTGGATCAGAATCGCTGCAAAACTTGGTTGCGGCTCTGGATGAAATGGCGGTTCGAGCAGACTCCTCTATGGTTTCGGTTCGAGCGCTTGGCGAAAAGCAGGATGAGATTGGATCGATCGTCCAGACTATTGAAGAGATTTCTGCCCAGACAAATCTGCTTGCTTTGAACGCTGCTATCGAGGCAGCCCGAGCCGGAGAGCATGGCAGGGGCTTTGCTGTCGTTGCTGATGAAGTGAGGAAGCTGGCGGAGAGGGCTGCAAGTTCAACCCAAATGATCTCGGCTTTGATCGGAGATATTCGATCTTCTGTTGTGAGCACAGCTGAAGAAATGACGGCTGCGACGGAATCGGTCAAGCGAGGCCGAAGCCTCAGTGAAGAAACCACTGCTGCTCTGAACCAGATCGCGGTTGGTGCTCAAGAGGTAAGAGAACTGGCTACCAAAGCGCAGATGGAAGCTGAGAATCTTGGCGAACAGGCTAGTCAGGTGAGCAACCTTGTCTCCAATGTCGCTGCCATCAGTGAAGAATCTGCGGCTGGCACACAAGAGATCTCGGCTGGTCTGCACGAGGTTTCAGCCTCGGCAAGCCAGGTTAGCGAAGACCTAAGCGTGATCGCTTCTGGCCTGGCGTCAGAAGTTCAGCGGTTCCGACCCAAGGCGGCCTAGCCGTGTCTCTCCTGTAGATGATGAATGAGCCTGCCACTCGGCAGGCTCATTCTGTTTTTTCGATGGCGGCATACTTGGGCCAGGGGCCCTTAGTTGAATCTTAACGACTGGGGGCGGCGTCAGACCAGATAGTCCATGGAAGAAATCTCCAAAGAAGCCAAGGAGGATCGCGAGGAGCAGCTCAGGCTGATGCGCGAGAACAATCTGCTGATTCGTCGGCAGATAAAGGACAACAACAACTGGACCTTGATTCTTCTTCGTGGCATGGTGATGGGTTTGGGAGCAGCTGTCGGCGCCACGGTCATACTTTCTCTGGCTGTCTGGATGATTCGTCCGCTGCAGGGGATTGAACCGATCAAACCTGCGGTCGAGCGTCTTGTTGAAACTCTTGAGAAGCTGGAGAGACACCGTCCTGGCGGCGGAGTGATTGATGAGGAGACGGCCAAGGCTCGCGGCAGTTCCACGGAGCCTATTGAAAGGGTGGGGAGCGAACCGGATTCCCCGAAAGGCTCAAGTCAGTAGCTGCTGCTAGGTGCTAAAAAGCCATCCATCATTTAGCCCAGTGAGATTACGTGAAACGAGCCAGGCAAGATTTCCATTAGAACTTGGTTTACTTGCGGGGCTAAAGGTTCTATATGAGGCCAACTGATTCTCTTCGTGTCTAGGACGATAATCGCTAGCTTTCGATTTGACAGGTTTTGCTGATGTCGGAGGTTTTTGTCGGCAGTGATCATTGCTTCGAAGCCCTCGGACTCAGCCCGCTTTATCAGTTCTCCGTTGACAAGCTCGGACCAGCCGAGCTTATGGGCGTGGATTGCTTGGTGTCCGGGCAGAAGCCGAGCAAACCTCGGATTTATGTTGTGGTCAAGCAGAACCTTCATTAGCTTGCAAGGTCCAAACCGAGGGCAAGCCTTGCTTGATTCTGCTGCCAATGAATAACTGCTTCCGCCTGTTCTTTAGCGACTGCAGGATAGCCCTCAAGGAACGCTGAAAGCCCATCACCATCATCCAAGGTATCAAAGAGAGCCTGGACTGGCACTCTTGTCCCCCTAAAGCACACTGCGCCGCTTACGATATCTGGCTGAGAATCAAGGATTTTACTAAGAGATTCTGGGATTTTCATTTTTCCAAACTCGGCCCCGCTGGACTGCCCTGCTGCTTGGTGCGGAACCTTCTTTGTTGAGAATACGCCAAATGCCGTTGGATTGGCACTTCTCTCAAGCTTCAGACTCACACTCAGCACCTAGTGGAAGCCGGGGACAAAGGTCTTGGCACTCTGGTCCCAAGACTGCCAGAGACAGCCCCTGATGAGACCATAATCAGCAGTCAATCCCTGCGAGTGCCAAGGTGCGCCGAGGCACCCGCGGGAAAACTTTGGAGAATAACCAGAATGGCCAACATTCGCCCGCTTGGAGACAAAGTGGTGGTCAAGGTCCTTGAGGCCGATGAAAAGACCGCCGGAGGAATCATCCTCCCCGATTCCGCCAAGAAGAAGCCGACCGAAGGCGAGGTCGTTGCCATTGGCAACGGTCGAGTCCTCGACAACGGTGATCACGCCCCCCTGACCGTTCAGGTTGGCGACCGCGTGCTTTTCAGCAAGTACGGCGGCAACGAAGTGACCCTGGATGGCAAGGACTACACGATCTTGGACGAAGATCAGATCTACGCTATCGTCAAGTAAATAAAGAGGATTTTAGAAAATGGCTGCAAAGAACCTGTTGTTTGATGAGAACGCTCGCCGCGCTCTTGAGCGAGGCGTCAACAAAGTCGCCGACGCTGTTAAAGTCACCCTCGGCCCCAAGGGTCGAAACGTTGTCCTGGATAAGAAGTGGGGAAGCCCAACCATCACCAAGGACGGAGTGACCGTTGCCAAGGAAGTTGAACTGGAAGATCCTTATGAGAATATGGGCGCCCAGCTCTGCAAAGAAGTTGCCAGCAAGACCAATGACGTCGCCGGCGACGGAACCACCACCGCTACCGTTCTCGCCCAGTCCATCGTCAACGAAGGCCTGCGCTACGTGGCTGCTGGCGGAAACCCAATCGCTGTCAAGCGTGGAATCGACAAGGCTGTTGCCGCTGTCATCGAATCGGTGAAGGCTCAGGCTCAGGTCGTTAAGGACAAGGAGCAGGTCGAATTCGTCGCCACCATTGCTGGCAACGATGCCGAAATTGGCAAGCAGGTTGCTGATGCCATGGACAAGGTCGGCAAGGATGGAGTCATCACCGTCGAAGAAAGCAAGGGCCGCGAAACGACCGTCGAGATCGTTGAGGGCATGCAGTTCGACCGTGGCTACATTTCTCCCTACTTCGTCACCGATCCTGAGAGAATGGAAGCCGTGCTTGAGAATCCTCTGATCCTCATCCACGAAAAGAAGATCTCCAGCGCACAGGATTTCCTTCCTTTCCTTGAGAAGGCTGCCCAGGCTCGCAAGCCCATCCTCGTCATTGCCGAGGATATCGAAGGCGACGCTCTGGCCACCATCGTTCTCAACAAGATTCGCGGCATCCTTCAGGTCGCTGCCGTCAAAGCTCCTGGCTTTGGCGACCGACGCAAGGCCATGCTCGAAGACCTGGCCATCCTGACCGCCGGAACCTTTGTCAGCGACGACCTTGGTCAGAAGCTGGACAGCGTTGGACTCGACATGCTGGGCACCGCCAAGAAGGTTGTGATCACCAAAGAAGAGACCACCATCATTGAAGGCGCTGGCAACAAGGAAGCCGTGATGGGCCGAATCGCTCAGATCAAGGCTCAGATCGAGAACACCGACAGCAACTACGACCGAGAGAAGCTGCAGGAAAGACTTGCCAAGCTGAGCGGCGGAGTTGCCGTCATTAAGGTTGGCGCCAGCACCGAAACCGAGCTGAAGGAAAAGAAGCACCGCTACGAGGACGCCCTGAGCGCCACCCGAGCGGCCGTTGAAGAAGGAATCGTCCCTGGCGGCGGAACCACTCTTCTGCGCGCTTCTGCCGTCCTCGACGCAATGACCGTTGAAGGCGACGAGCGCACCGGCGTTGACATTGTTCGACGCGCTCTCGAAGCTCCTCTGCGACAGATCGCTGAGAACGCTGGCCTCGAAGGCAGCATTGTGGTTGAAAAGGTTCGCGGCCTGGCTGCTCCTCATGGCCTCAACGCTGCAACTGGCGAGTACGTCGATATGATCGCCGCTGGCATCGTCGACCCTGCCAAGGTCACTCGCAGCACCATCCAGAACGCTGCCTCCATCGCAGGCTTGGTCCTCACGACCGAGGCTCTGGTGGTCGAAAAGCCTGAGTCCAAGAAGGCTCCTTCCATGCCCGGTGGTGGCATGGGCGACATGGACTTCTAAGGAAGTCTCCTGTCGGTCGGGAAGAGTGGGGAGGAGGCGTCAGCCTCCTCCCCACTTTGTGTTTGGGGGACTATTTTTTTGGGGGGGCGGGGTGCCACCGGTCCTTGACCGGTGATAGAACCAAGCTGTTGTGAGAGGCACGGCTCACGGAGCCGTGGCACCCGATCTAATTCCTCAGTCCTCTCTGAGTTGAGGCAACACAATCGCTGCTGACCGAACATTGGACCCTACATGGTCCAGGGTTCGGCCTTCATATCCACCTCGTCCGACCATCGTCTCTGCAAAGCCTGAATCTCGATGACAATGTTCGGGTCTAGGGGTTCGGTGTGAGAAGTGGACTGCAGCAGTTCGGCCAAGCCATCCAGCCGGGAAGTCGCCCCGACCGTCGCCTTGACACCAGGCAGCCCGAGACTGAAGCGAGCAGAGAATTCGCTCCACTTTTCGATTCCTGAAGCCTCGAACAAAGGAAGAACCTTCTGAGCGCGTGGCTTTTGATACTCGGCCCAGGCATTGACAGCAAGCTGTCGGATGTCGCCACCAGAGACGGTTCTCATGGCGACTATAGGGAAGCCCTTCTCTTGAATCAGATCCCATAGCTCGTTGCTGGCAAAGCGCTGAAGGGGGTTGAGATAGAAAATGACGGCATCGATGAGGCCAGCAGCGTTGCCCGACTTGATGGCCTCAAGGGCGGTGGAGGAAGTCCAGGGGAAGACCTCAAGAACGAAGCTGTTGACCAGGCCAGATTCCTTGAGCTTCATGAGTCCGGCGTGGCCTGGTCCGCCTTTCTTGATGTCTTCGGCCAAATCTCCGCCGGGGCAGAGCTGCCCGATCTCCATCCTTTCTTTGCCTAATGCCTCAATCTGAGTTCGAATCTGTCCTTCAACTTCCTCGACCGAGCTCCAGCCGATTTTGTAGATGAGGTTTGGCTTCTTTTCCGGAGCCTGGTCGAAGGCCGCTCGCAGCACGGTCAGGGCATCTCCGTACTGGTGGCTGGTGTGGAACCAGACTCCAGAATCCATGGCGGCAAGGGCAGTTTTGACCCTCTCCTCGTGCGGAATTGCGCCATCGCCCATGCGGGTGGTGCCGAAGACGTAGCGAGAAAGCTGAGAGAAGGTGGACATCTGCCCCTCAGGTTACCAATCTTTTGGGTTCTGCGCCGCTAAACCTCAAACCGTACTGGTGTGAACTTTTCTGGCATGTGGGTGTCGTATCGTCCGTGAGGAGTGACGCACCAAGCGGCCTGATGCTCCTTTTCTCCGATCGCAATTTTTTGGAACCTGCCAAGGAAGAGGTTCCAGACATCGCCATCTTTTGGCGGAAGAGATCGGCCATTGGCAAGAAGAGTCAGGCTCTGCCAAGGGATGGAGATTTCGCAGGTCCAGCCTTCACTTCGCTGGGTGTTATCGTTTAAGGTGCCCTGAATGGCAATAGCCGTTTTTAGTCCAGGAAGATCGAAATCTGTAAAAGCCCAGCGAGTCTTTCGGGGGTGGTTGCCATCCCAAAAGTGCTCGGCGGTTCTATCAAAGTCTCCGCCGAAAGAATAGGCTTTACGCTTGTGAACATTGAACTCCTTTTGATCAAAATTTTCATAAGAATCCCGCCAGATAAAGAAGACTTCGTAGATTGTGTTGAGGGCGTTTAGCTCCAGTTCGTAGTAGCAGTCCCCGCCATCGATAAAGACTTCAACATCGTTCTCTCTAAAGATGAGGGAATCTCTTTCGGTTTGGTGGGCAGTGGGGAAGGGTTCCTGCACCCAGAAGCCGATATAGAGGTTTTGGTCATCCCAAAGGACCGCTGTTTTGGTATCTAGCAGGCCTGGCTGCCCAGTGGCCATATCGACAAAATTCTCCGACTTGACTGCGTCGTTCCAAGCGTCGCTGGTTAGGGTTCCGTCGATGGTCGGGGGGGTGTGGGTTCGTTTGGCGATGAGCATTTTCACGACCTTACCTGGGGTCGGTGGGGGAACCCGGCCTAAAACGGCTGCTGGTTTTGGCAGCGCTTAGCCAGCCCTGTAGTTCCTTCTGCACATGCCAACAACTCGCGTCATGCCGAGCTTTTCGTAAAAGGGAACAACCGACTCGTCACAGAGAAGATCCAGGGCGTACCGATCCTGATAATGTTCAAAGGCTCGCTTCAGCAGCTCGGTGCCGATGCCCTGCCCGCGATAGTCCTCTAACACTTCGATTGACGTGATGAAGGCGAAAAGCTGGCCATCCCCGATCACGGCAAGATAGCCGATGACCCGGTCCTCTTCCATGGCCAAGAGGACATACTCGCTGCCCTTCCACATAGAGATCAGCTTTTCTGGAGCAACTGTCAGAGCCCAATCTTTGTGGAATCCGACCACCTGCTCTGGACGAAGATCCTTCAAGAATGCTGAGTATGCAATGGCCATTTTTTGACAATTATCTCACGGCCTTTCTTGAAGCGTAAGTTTCAAGCAGGTGCTTCATCGTGGATTTTAGGTCGCACGAAGAGCCGGAGACTGCCCGGCCAAAGTCAACCGAGACCTTGACGTGGCGGTACCAAGGCAGCAGAATCTGCAGGGTTGCCCCCGCCCAGTCACGATCCTTCTGATTCTTAAATCTCCTTACCAGAAGGCTGTTGGTTGCTGGTCCAGAAATGACTCCGGCGACGAGGGCAGGAACCAAAACCGTTCCCTCGACCTTTGCCGCCAAAGCTGCCGGACTCGCGGACCAGGTTTCTATTGATTCATAACCTCCTTGCCTGATTGAGGGATCGGGCTCGATTTTGCCGGCGGGGAAGGTGAGAAGCGCTCCACCTGATCGGAGGTGTTCTAAGGAAAGACGAATGGCTTGAGTCGATTCTGGCTGGCTGATGATCAGGGATCGGCTGACATTTGGAAGAAGCTTGAGCAGGTCGCGTTCGGCGGCAATGACCTTAAGGTCCGCTCTGCCGATTGCGGCCCAAAGGGCCATGGCGTCCGCCATCCCGGGGTGATTGCTGGCGACAATAAGGGGACCGGTCCGTGGGAGGTGCTCTTGACCCGTGACCTTGACCCCTCCGGTGAAGTGTTCAACCAGATATTGCCCGGCTGCTGCAATTCCGTCCCGACCTAACCGGTCATCGAAGGCTATCAGAACCTTGGCAAAGCGTCTGGAAGGGAGACGGGCTAAGGGCATCCAGCGAGGGCCGAGCTTAAAGGCATTGCAGAGGTCTTGAGCGCAGATGTCAACTAGCTCTGACTGCTTTAGCTCCTCCACTTTTGCTTCTACGACGTCTATCCTTCAGTCCTCCTTAACTTAGTTTGGCTAGACTAGAAGCTATGAACTTCCGAACCCTGCCACTTCTCCTCGGATTGGCTATGGCTGCCTGCACCCAAGCAGAAGTTATCAAGTCTTGGGAGAAGCCGCTTGCCCCGGGGATGACCTTCAGGATGGAAGTTGAGGCAAACCCTACCCGGACGATTTACGGCATCAAGTACGACCCCAAGTTAGTGAGGGCGGAAAGCAGGCTGGCTGGAGGCATGATTTACGAGCCGGGCCAATTCAATGGCCGTTCGGTCGTCTCCCAGATGGTCAAAGAAGCTGGAGCCCAGGCAGGGTTTAACGGTGACTTCTTTCAATGGACCCCGGATCCAGGTGGTGATCCCCAAGGCTTTATGGTCAGCAAGGGAGTTCTCATTTCTGCTCAAGGCAAGGGGCAAAGAACAGCTGCCTACGCTTGGGGACCCGGCACTGCAGGCCAAGTTGTGCAGCCCAAAGCGGTGGTGACTGTCTCAGGACTTGCAGGTGAAATGGAGGTCACAACACTGAATGGCAAAGTGGCCGAAGGCGGGCTCGGACTGAGCTTTGACCTGGCTGGTGAGATCTACGGTCATGCTCCGCTCACCGTCGTTCATCTCGACCTCGCCGGGGCAAAGCTGGGCCTCAATGGAGAAATGAAGGCTACGGTTAAACGGGTCGAATCTGCAGCGACTCGTCCGGCCATCACTCCAGGAACGGCAGTTCTGGCTGGGGCTGGCGATTGGGCTGCCAAGCTTATGGCTATGCCCGTTGGTTCTAGTTTGACAATCAAAATCTCGATCGCTCATTTAGGCGAGGGAATGACCGAGGCGATGGGGGGCGGACCAATCCTGCTGAGAGACGGCGCTTACGCGGGTCCGGTCGAAAAAGCAGACGCGCCAAGACACCCCAGGACGGCAATGGGTTCAACAGCAGATGGCAAGGTGTGGAGCATCGTCATCGACGGTCGCCAGACCATGAGCGTTGGCACGACCTTTACGGAAACAGCCGAGGTGATGAAGAGATGGGGATGTGTAGAAGCTGTCAATCTTGATGGCGGAGGCTCATCGACCCTTCATGCCCTGGGCGTAACTCTCAACCGACCGAGCAGTGGCGGCATCGAAAGGGCAGTCGCCAACGGAGTGGTTCTCTATTCAAGTCTGCCGAGCTTCGAAGGTCTGGAAGAATTGACTCTCGATTTTCCCAAGACGATGAAGGTCGGCGATATTGCATCGGCTAAGCTGCTGCATAAGGGAATCAACCTGGCCGATGGCCTGGTCATCTGGACCTGCCAAGGATCTGCATGGATCGACCAAGAAGGCACCCTTAGGGCCACGGCCGAAGGAAAGGCGACCTTAACTGCCCTTGTGCAGGGGAAGGTGGTACGTGGCGAGATCGAAGTGAGCAAGCCGTAGATTCCAGGTTCTTCATTTTGAAAGCACCTTCATTTGTGTGACACAATAGCCTTCATGTTCTCAGCTTCTTGGCACGTCTTCAGCCGGAGGCTGGGAGCACTTGTTGTCTTCGTTCTATTGGCATGCGGGGTTTGGGCATGGACCCCGGACAGCACAGCTCACCGAAATCATTTGGAAAGCAGGGGAGAGCTTGAGGATTGGAACAACGGTGGCCAGCCTCCGGTCGCTTTTGTCACCCTGAATGGTGCTCGCATTTCCGTAAGTTTGGTCTCAGGCTCCCGACGATTCGGCCGAGGCGCATCCACCATCATGCAGGATTGGGGGGAGGATTCTGGCTATCAAAATGCGAGAGGTGGTCTCGGCGGCCAATCGGGAGTATCTCTTGTAACCTTTACTGCAACAAGTGCCCATTTCGGCAGAGTTAAGTTTGAGAGGACGCTTAATCTTAGTGTCTTCTTTAAGAGATTTAATTTCAATGTAGTTTATCTTCGGAAATCTAAAGGATTAACTCTTAGCGGGGAAGATTTCGGCAAGATTTCCCCAGATTCATCAGACGGAAAATTTGACTACTACAAAGTGATCTCGTCTGATACAGGTCCAAGCCTCGTTCGTGTTAGTTCCAGGGATGAGACTCCTTTCATGGTCCTTTATTGGGCTCTCGCCCTCATCTTCTGCTTACCAGGATTCTTTGGAAAGCTTGTGGGTGATTTTGCTGCTTCTAAGCTAGGTTGGAACAGCTTTGAGGCTCGGTTTGAATACGCAAAACAGTATCAGAAGACGGTCACTGTTTGTTTGGTGATCTTTGCAGTTCTACTGGCGGCCGCTGTACTTTCTGGAGTATTCGATCAGCTTATTGGTTTGCAGGGAGGAGTACTGGCAAGCTTGATGCCGATCGATGCTTTGACTGGCAGTTTTCTCGCTGGCTTTGGTACCAGGAGTTACTGGATGTTGACTAGCAGGCGGGTTTTCAGCGTTAACTCTCAGGAGTCAGAAGAGTGGGTTGGCAGCAAAGCGAGGTCGCAGATCGTGCTTCCTGGACTGCTTTCTAAGCACTACCAATGGATTCTCTATTCGGGCCTGCTGCTTTGGCTGCTTATCTTGTGGACTTTTCCTTGGCAGGGAACCTTCTTACTCTGTGCAAGCCTCGGACTGATATCTTTGGTCCTCTGTCTGATTTGGTTTATCGTCGCTAGTCTGATCTCCCGCTATAAGGCAAAGGATCCAGAATCTCAAGCGATTCTGCAACGGGCCCAGGAGGTTGTTGCTAGCACGCAGAGCACTCAGGACAAGAGGTCTCCTAAGCTAGTTCTCCTGAAGGCAAGTTTTTGGTCAAGATACTTTGTCATGGTTTCTGACAAAAGAATCCTCTTCACACCAGAAGTTGTCTCAGAGCTTCCAAAGGGCGAGTCTCTATTCCTTTTGACTCATCTAGCCGCCCATCTTCGTTTAGGGCAAGATGCCAAAAGAGTTCAGGTCATTCTTTTTTGGTTTGCTATTACCATGGTGGCGGTCCCACTTTTTATTATCCTTCTGTTTTCAGGCATCCTCTCTAACAGCATTCTGGTACTGGTCTGGACGGCCGCTTTTTGCTCACTTTTCCTGATAATTGAAAAGCTTTACACTAAGCAGGTTTTTGAATCGGATGAATATGCGTTCAGAATGACAAACGACCTTGCCTCGGCAGAATCCGCTCTGAAGAAGCTCTCCTTGGGCTCGGATCTGCCAGGCCTGCAGTACGTGAACCCGATGGGGACAACGCCTCCCATCCAAGAGCGGATCAGCCGTCTCCGGAGTCTGGCAGCTGAAAAGCCTAAGGAATCACAACCTGATCCGCAACAGCCTGAATAGCCTTGGCCGTGGCCGCAATGGGCTTGGGATAAATGTTTCCTGCCCAATCCTTAGTGTCGTAGTAGGCGCCGCCCCAGCGGCCCTTAACATCCCACGCACGACCAGAGACCTTTCCGCCAAACAGCGCCCGGTAGTGGATGCAGGCCACGAAGTATTTTCCCAAGGGGTTGAGGTGAATGTCGTCGCTGAAGAGGTCTTCAATCTTCTTCAAGCCAGGCACCTTGCCAGCGGCGATAGCATCTGCTAGCTGTCCAAGCCCGGTTGCGGCAGGGATAAGCTTCATTGGCACAGCGCCAGGGTGCTGCTTGTTAACCTCGGCTACGACCCTATCCCACTTGGGGCGGTCGGCAGTGATTCGGGGACGCCAAGCCAGTTCTCTAGATGGACTGTTTTTATCGTACTCGCTTCTCTTGGGGGTGCCGCTGGTCGTGTGGTGCCAAGGTTCGTAGTAAAAGGTTCGAATCTGTGGATTCTTCTGTCTGGCAAAGACGACAAACCTGCCAGCGTAGTCGATGCTCTCTAAAAGCGATGGCTCCTCACCTCGAGGCACAGAATCGACCATCACAAGGACATTGAAGTCTTTGGTCAGGTGGGTGTGGTATCGGCCCTGAAACTGGGGCTCAAATTCGCTTTTCCTCGTGGCTTCTTCCCACTGCCAGCGAAGCGGAGCGCCAGGAATATCCTGGTGGCGGAACTTGAATCCGCTGCCGGCAATGGCCATCACCATATCGGGGATGTCGCTGGAAAGGCTGTGTCCGATGTAAAAGGCATTGACTGCCTGAGGCTGGGAAAGAATAGCCGCAAAGCACAGACTGACGAGCATCGGCTCATTTTAACTCTAAATCACTGCCACTTTGAAAATGAAAAAAGCTCCCCTTTCGGGGAGCCTTGTACTGCTTCTTGTGAGAAAAGCTGACTTTACTTTTCGCCTTCAGGAACGCCTGCTGCTTCGCCGGGTTTAGCGGTTTCAGCAGCGGCAGCGCCGTCAGTTGTCTTGATGTCAGTTTTTCCTTCACCGCTGCACCCAACCATGAGGCCGAAAACAGCGACGGCGAGAATCAGCAGAAGCTTCTTCATCATTACCTGGTGAAGTAGCAGCTGGCAGTCGGGACGTCGGGGCAGGGAGTGGTGATGTTGTCAACGATCCACTGTGAGTACTGGTTGCAGGCCAAGGCGGGAGGCCTGGGCGTGGTAACCAGGTTAGAAGTGGATCCATCTTCTGGCTGGATGATGGCATCGGGATCGGAGCACCAGGCGCCGCGGAATCCAGCAACGTTGGCGGGCATGATCCACCTGTTGTTGAAGGCTCCGACGAGGATGCCACCGCGAACCTTGGTTGCCTTGGCGTGGCCATCAACATAAGCATAGTTGAAGCTTCCACCGTAGCGAAGTCCAGCGTTGGTCAATCCATCGTAGTCGTCGCCAGCAAAGCCGATACCGATCGTGGCTCGAGGTGTGTCGTAGGTGTCGCCGAAGACGAAGGTGTTGGCTGGGTCAACAACTGAGGTTGCAGATTTGCCTGAGTTGATGTTGCCGTTGCCGCCAGAAGGTCGAACGTAGTTGACCTGCGCTTCAAGCAGTCCGCCACCTCTCCAGCCGAAAGGACCCCAGTTGTAGCCGTAGGCTGAAAGGTACTGGGCGCCATAGACACCGTTTCGCACAGCGTTGGTGTCGCGGGTGGTTCGCTCGTCAGAGTAGATGAGGTTAATGGACTTGAAGTAGGGGAAAATGGGCATCCACCACTCGTTGCTGCAGCCTTCAACGATCCTGCTGGCAGGAACGCACATAGCAGGGTTGTTGGTTCCGAAGATGGAAGGGGTGGTGTCGTCGTTGTCAGACAGGTAGAGCTGGAAAGCCGTTCCGAGGTTCTTGACGTTGGAGAGGGACTTGGTCTTCTTTGCAGCAAGCTTGGCCTGGGCGAAGACGGGGAAAAGGATGGCAGCGAGGATTGCAATGATGGCAATGACAACGAGGAGCTCGATGAGAGTAAAACCCTTTTTCATATGAAACCTGGGAAGCCCGCAAAGCGGTTCCTGACCATCTTTCCCTTCGATTGTTAATTGACTGATAAGGTTGGATTAAGGTTTTTTTAATGATTGAGATTAAAGCCTTGTCCTGCCATTGCAGAACGTTCGTCTTGGGTCAAGGCTGGGACACCACAGGCTAGTGAACTGTATTAGTAAACTAAATCTTCAGGTTTACGACGGGTAAGTAATTGCTTCCCCATTTAACGTCGTGTTAACATTCGTTACCTTCGTCCTGGGCAATGTGGTCTAGGCGTTTTGAGGTCACCTCTATGAGGCGCGCATTTACTCTGATTGAACTTCTTGTCGTCATCGCGATCATCGCGATTCTGGCTGCCATCCTTTTCCCCGTCTTTGCACAGGCCAAAGAAGCTGCCAAAGCCACCCAGGTTCTCAGCAACCAAAAGCAGATCAGCACTGGCCTGCAGCTCTATCTTGGCGATTACGACGATACGCTTCCGAGCTTTATCGTCCGAACTCACCTTCCCTCCAACGGCTTCAATCGAGATGACGTTGTCTCGTGGGTCATGCAGTTCGATCCTTACATCAAGAACGGCAAGCCGATTCTTCCTCCTGCCCAGGCAGCGACAGCTGTCGGCGTGAAGCCCAATGGTCTGCACTTCAGCCCCACTTGGGATCAGGAGAAGTGGCGACAGGCATCCAACCGAGATGACTGCAACGGTCCTGGTGCACTTGATGCCTGGATTCCTGTCCGGTGGATCCATTCTCATTACGGAATCACCTTCCCCGCCAACAACATCGGCTGGAACTCGCAGGCTTGGGGAGCAGCTGACGCTTCTGCAGGCACTCAGGCAAACCCAATCTACGCCTTTGCTGGCAGCTACCTGCCTCGCGTGTTTGATAGCCCAACCGCCAGCCTCAACCACACCATGAGCAACACTCAGGTTGAGCGAATCGCCGAAACTGCCTTCATCACCGATGGCTTCACCGGTGTCATCGCTACTGGCGGCTTTGGTGTCACCACGGGCTGCGAATCGGCATCGATGTACAAGGGCGGCGGCAACGTCGGGTTCCTTGACAGCCATGTCAAGTTCGTGAAGGGCAACAACCAGCGATACCTGTCACAGGGTTCCGATGGCCGCTGGTTCATGAAGTACTACACATGGGATCGATGAGGAAGCTTCTTTTCCCCGCAGTTCTCATTCTCGGTTCTTGTTTCCTGAGCGGCTGCTCAGGGGACAAGGATCCAGACGAGAAGATCGATGCCCCCGGGTATTACAACGGTCCGATGGAACCTCGAGGCGGCGGAGCGGGTGGTGGCGATGCGAAAGCAACCCCAACCGACGAGGCCACCAAGTAGCAGTTAGTCAAGATAGCTGCTGAACGATGCCTACTTTTCCTCCTTTCCCTTTGTGGAGAGGAGGAATTTTTGCTACAGGCTTTTAGCTCTGGCTAGCTCGATATGCTGGGCTCCCTCTGCCTTGAGGATGCTGTTGTAAAGGACGGCATCGGCCAGATCGAAGGCAAGTGAAGGAGGCGGAGGGATATCGGCAAGCAGTTCCTTCTCAATCCCCTTTAATCTAGCAAGGGTGATGTGCAGCTTTAGAGTTTTTCTGCGCCTGTAGTAACGGCCAGGAATCTGTTGGGTGAAGGCCATATCCAAGGCAGTGAGCGATTCCGGGAGATAGCTGACCTCCGGACTGTCATGGTGGCCTCTGAATCTGGTCGTCAAAGCAGTTTCGAGAGGAGAGATGTCGTCAAGCATGACGCAGAAGGCTTCTCTGGATAAGAGCTCTGCGCCGCTTGTTTGGACCTCCAAAGGAGCCCAATCCAGCAGTTGAGTCAGGGTTTTCAATCGCTCGATTCCGTTTGGGCTGGTCTTGGGTGAGAAGAACAAAGTGACATGAAGCTGATTCAGCTTTGTCAATTGGCACCCTGTTTTGGGAAGGTGCTTAGCCGCCCAAGCCAGCAGCTGAGCCCCTGCCTCTTTCGGCACAGGAGCGGCCAGGAAGATCCGTGAACCAGAGGCGGGCATGGGGTCAGTCTAGCCTAACCGGGCTCATCAGGCTTGCCTTGAGGGGCGCTGTACCTTTGACTCATGGTCTCCAGCATCTCCATCTGAATCTTCTGAATCTCCAACAGCCCCGCCCATTGATGAGAGGTGAAGCGGTCCATCTGCTCGCGCAGGGCGCGAATCTCCAGCTCAGCCTTGAGGTTGATCTGGTAGTCGTGTTCGCTTCTGGCTCTGTCTTTAGATTCCTGCCTGTTCTGGCTCATCATGATCACGGGAGCCTGCAGGGCTGCGATGCACGAGAGGATGAGATTCATGAGGATGAAGGGGTAGGGATCGAAGGGGCGGGCAAGAAGGAGTCCCGAGTTCACAATGATCCAGATCGTGAGGAGGCCAAGAAAGCTGAGAATAAAGGTCCAGCTTCCTCCGAATGAGGCAATTTTGTCCGCCAGCCTTTGAGAAATTGGGGCAGCCTCATCCATCTCCTGCAGGGGATCTGTGGCCAGGTAGCGCCCTTCTTTAAGGGCATCAATGACTTCCTTCTCCTTTTCTGAAAGGGATCCGAGTTCGGATTCCAGGTCGCTTTCGACCTTCTGCATTCTCAGCTTCAGCAATCCGCGTTGACTGATTCGCGAGTCTGGAGTGAGCTCTGGGTGTGATGATTCCAGGAATCTCAGCAGAGAGACATCTAGCTGGCTGCACTTGATGGTGAGGTCGTTAGGAAGTTCTTCACCTGTGATGATGCATTTCGTGGTCCCTTGACTCTGCTTTTCATTCCCCTTCTGCATCTTCTAAGATTAACGCAGAAGATGGAAGGACGGGCACCTGGTGGTCCCTTAGCCAACTGATGAATTTCTGTCGATCATTGCCAAACTCGATGTTGAGGAACTCACCGTGTGTCTCGGGATCTTTCCACGAGAGGCAGATTGTAGGCGTGTAGTCCACATTGACACTTTCTCCAAGCTCGTCTGCATAGATGACCCTTATTTGGGAAAGAGATAAGCATTTGTCAACCGACCCGAATGCTCCAGATGATTCAGAAATGGTCAGAATATTTTCGTGCATGTCGACTTTGAGGCGTCGGTAGGCGGCCAAACACATCATGAATCGATACGTAAAGTAGACCGCGGAAGGAGTAACAGCCATGACCGCCAGAAATGTTCCGCCGCCGGGTTGAGTGAGGTGAATACCGATTACGGCGGCTAGAGTCATGAGGCCAGCGATGCAAGCCATCATGTATGGGTGTCTGCTATCTTCCAGGATCCTAGCTTCAAATATAAGAGTTTTGCCTTTGGCTCTCTTGAAATCAAGACTGCGACCAATGAGATGCTCCTCTAAATTCATGCGGCTATTATGCCTTGACAGGCTGAACAAGCAGAAAAGCTAATCGGAGGGGCGAACAGTGACCTGCTCCAACCGACCCAACGCATCGATAAATGTCGATATGTGGACGTAGAATGGAAACGTGAGCCAAGAAGACGTGACCCTAATGTTCAGGGCTTTGGGAGAAACCACACGCAGAAGGATCTTCGAGTTCCTCTGCACCAAAACAGGTCCCGTAGCCTTAGATGAATCGGGTGAAGTTCACCTCGTATCAGGCGCGACCGTTGGTGAGGTCTGCTGCCACATTACGGGCAGTGACAAGTTCAATTCTTCCATCTCCTTTCACCTTAAAGAGCTTCGACTGGCGGGGCTGATCAACGCCGAAAAGAATGGCAAGTTCATGGTCTGTTCGGTAAGGGAAGAAGGGGTCGAGGCCTTGGTGGCCTACCTTCAGACCCTGCCGCTCAAGGGACTGGACTGCTGCCCAGATCCGGCAGCGGAAGCTGAGTCTGGGATGACTCAGTCGGATGAATGCAAATGAAAACTCTCAAGATTTACGATCCTCCTCTCTGCTGCCCCACCGGAGTCTGCGGACCAAGCGTGGACCCCGCCCTCACAAGAATCGCAGCTGATATTGCTTTCCTTAAGAGCAAGGATGTGGTGGTTGAAAGATTCAACTTGGCTCACCACCCGCATGCCTTTATCACGCCGGAAGTCATTGCAGAAATGGGAGCCGATGGAGAGAACCTGCCCCTGGTCTTTTTGGATGGCAAGGTGATTGCCAAGGGCCGATACCCATCACGCTACGAACTGGCTGACCTCTTTGGCCTCGAAGCTGGAGCATCTGACGCCAAACCGCGGGTCATGCTGAAAATGGCTGGCCCAGGGTCTGAAAGCGAAGGGAGCTGATTGTGAACTGGACTCACGGCCTGACGACTCGGCACCTTTTCTTCACTGGCAAGGGAGGAGTCGGGAAGACTTCTTTAGCCTGCGCCACGGCTTTGAGTTTGGCAAGAGAAGGGAAGAGGACCCTGATTGTCAGCACTGACCCTGCCAGCAATCTGGATGAGGTCTTTGCGACTGAACTCGGGCCAGAACCCACTGCGATTGAGGGGATTGAGAACCTCTGGGGAGCGAATCTGGACCCCGAAGCAGCCGCGGCTGCCTATCGAGAAGTCATGGTGGCTCCCTATCGTGGGAAGCTCCCTGAGGCCCTGATTCGCAGCATGGAAGAGCAGTTTTCCGGCGCATGCACAACAGAAATCGCAGCTTTTGATGAGTTTGTCAGGCTGCTTTCAGATGAGGTTGCGACCCACAACTTCGATTCAATCGTCTTTGATACGGCCCCGACCGGGCACACCCTAAGGCTGCTGAGCCTTCCCAGCGCCTGGAGCGGCTACCTCAACACCACCTTCGCCGAGGCGAGCTGCCTTGGCCCCCTGGCCGGACTCACTGAGAAGCGTGAGCAGTATGAATCGGCCCTGACCAAGCTGGCGGATGGGAACCAGACGACAGTCGTCTTAGTGGCGAGGGCAGAGAAATCCAGCCTTAAGGAGGCAGCCCGGACTCAGGTTGAGCTCGCCGACATTGGCATCAAGAACCTTCGTCTGGTGATCAATGCGGTCTATCAGCCCGAATCGCCCCAGGACAAAACCGCCAAAGCATACGCAGAAGTTGTCGCGGCTGGGCTTGATTCAATGCCGGAAACTCTGAAGGAGATTCCGCAGGATCGTGTCTCTCTGCTGCCAGGAAATGTGGTGGGGAGAGCCGCCTTGGAAGCTCTTTTGGGAAGCGACTTTGCACCTCAAGCTGGCTCGAATGCTGCGAGGCCGAGTGAAGGGATCGGACTCGAAGGGTTGGTGGAGCGGCTTGCTGCCGAGGGGCACGGAGTCGTGATGACCATGGGTAAGGGAGGAGTCGGCAAAACAACGGTCGCTGCCCTAATTGCCCGAAAATTGGCCGAAAAAGGTCACAAGGTTCTTCTAACTACAACAGATCCTGCCGGAAACATTCTGGACCTCGCTTCGGACTTTCCGGCGAACTTGACGGCCGAGCGCATTGATCCGCACGATGAGGTGAGAAAGTACACCGAAGCGGCGGTCAGCAAGGCGGCTGAAACCATGGACGAAGACGCCCTGGCTCTTCTGAAAGAAGATCTAAGGTCGCCCTGCACCGAGGAGATCGCCGTCTTCCGCGCCTTTGCCGAGGCGGTAGCGAAGGGAGAGAATGGCTTTGTCGTGATCGACACGGCCCCTACCGGCCACACGATTCTGCTCATGGACGCGACCGAGTCTTACCATCGTGAGGTGGCGCGGACCCAAAGCGACGCCCCCGAATCGGTAAAGCAGCTTCTGCCTCGACTGCGAGATCCTAGCTTTACAAAGGTCGTGCTTGTCGCATTGCCAGAACCGACCCCGGTTCATGAAGCGGCGGCATTGCAGAAAGATCTGCGGCGGGCTGGGATTGAACCCTTTGCTTGGGTGGTCAATAGATCTCTGAGCTTGGCCGGAACCGAAGAGCCTCTTCTTGCCGGAAAGGCAGCTCAGGAAGCTGGACCGATTGCTGAGGTCTATGCGCTTTCTGAAAAAGTGGCAGTGCTGCCTTGGGCGCAGTCGCCTTTGACGATCGGTTTTCGACAAGATTTGGAGGCAAAGGTATGAAGAAGTACGCCATTTTCAGCGACGTTCACGCCAATCTTCCGGCGATACAAGCTGTCGCGGATGACATTAAAAGTCAGGAGTGGGATGGCGTTTTCTGCTTGGGAGACCTTGGCGGCTACGCCAGTCAGCCCAACGAAGTCCAGGCCCTGATTCAGGCGGAAGAGTGGCCGACCATTCTTGGAAATTACGATGAGGGAGTGGGGTTCAACCGCGATGACTGCGGGTGTCAATACACCAAACCCTTCGATATCGAAATGTCCAACACCTCCTTCCTTTGGACGAGGTCGGCGACTACAGATGAATCTAAAGAGTGGCTAAGGGCTTTGCCGCGTGAGATCCGGTTTGAAGCTGAGGGGCTGAGGGTTCTGCTCTGTCACGGTTCTCCCCGTTCGACGACGGAATACCTTTTTGAGAATCGATCAGATGGATTTTTGAAGCAGTTTGTCGAAGGCGGATCAGACGACGCGAAGGCGGATGTGATCCTCTTTGGTCACACTCATGTGCCTTATCACAAGGTTGTTGAAGGAGTGCACTTTATCAACACAGGTTCGGTAGGACGCCCGAAAGATGGCGATCCTCGGGCCGGCTATTCAGTTCTGACTTTGGATGGTGGGGAAGTCTCTTGGCACCAGGTGAGGGTCGAGTACGACGTGGAACTGGCCTGCTCAAGATTGATTGAGGCAGGTTTGCCGGAATACTTTGCTGAGTATCTGAGAAAGGCTGGCCAGGTGGCGTAACCAAAATCATTTGGCCGTATTGCTGCCAGGATGAAAACTGACGTCTCTTGGTCTATGCTTTAGACCAGAGCTTGTTCTTATGCTTGCCGCCTTTCTTGCTTCTGCTCTTGGTCAGGCTTCCGGGATCCCTTTGGATGTGGTTCTGGATAGATCGGCGAACCTTAGGGTCTCTGAAGAAGGCGAACCCATCTGCACCATTGGCTTTCAGCTCTTTAGAACAGGCTGGGCGCAGCACACCCCAACCCAAGCTGAAAATGGCCAGGGCAACCCCACCACAGCCCAACTGAACTGGCCTGGGGGGAGCGCGGTGGTTGTCGGTCAGGTGACTCAGGTAGCAAGCGGTCTGCAGTTCACTGTGACGGCTACCCCGAATGCAGATGTCGGGACGGAAACCACCTGCCTCGGCACCTACCTTCCTACTTCTCGTTGGGGAGGCTCGACGGCTTATGTCGATGGCGTTTCCTATCCGATTCCCGAAGTTTATGGCGGAAATGCATGGCCCTTCGGAGGAAATGCTCGAACCCTGAGAATGGTGAAGGGGGACCTGGAAATCACCATAGAGGGGGCGACAACCAGGGGAAGCCTTCTGCAGGATTCTAGGCAATGGGGTCCTAACCTAGACTGGCGCTACGGCAGCCAAGGAGGCACGTGGACCAACGGCACCCAGCGCAGCTACACGGTAACCCTAAGGAGCAGCCGCACCATGAACTTTGCGACTCAGGCTCCCTTTACCATTACGGCAGGGCCAGATTGGGCAGCTTTAGAGAACCCCCTGAATGTCGTCAGTGGATCTGCTTTGGATTGGGCTCCTAAAGCGACAAGGCCCGCAGGGCATAAGGGATGGGTTCAAGTCGCAGGTGACAGATTCGTTTTTGAAAATGACCCAACTCCCCAAAGGTTTTACGGAGCGAATCTTTGTTTTTCTGCCTGCTATCTAAGCAAAAAGGAGGCTGATGTTCTGGCCCAAAGACTTCAGAGAATGGGCTACAACTCGGTTAGGCTGCACCATTATGATGTTGATCTATCTGGTGGTTGGACCACTGAAGGGGCTTCTTCAACCAATCTCACACCAGCGAGGCTGGATCAACTTCATTACTTGATGGCGGCATTGAAAAAGCGAGGCCTTTACATTGCCATTGATCTCTTCACGATTCGGCAGATTAGGAATAACGAGATTCTGCCAGGGATTCTTGGAATGGATGAATACAAGGCTCTGCAGTTGGTTCATCAAGGGGCAAGGAATAACTGGCTGGCCTTCGCCACGAATCTGCTGGATTCCACGAACCCTTACACTGGTTTGAAGCTGAAAGATGATCCTGCTCTGGCTTGGATCTGCCTTGTTAACGAGAACAACCAAGGAAGCGCGGCAAGGGATCTTCCAGTAAGAACTCAGACCCTGTTCAATCAGGCTTGGCAGGCAGCCGGCAACACGGGAAACTGGACTTACACTACCGATCAAGGAGCAAGATTTGGCGCTGAACTTCATGCTCAAGCCTATGCCTGGATGAAGACTCGGCTGAGAAACTTGGGGGTCAAGGCTCTGCTGACTGATGTGAACGGCTGGTGGGATCAGAGAGCCTTAGCCAGCCATCGAAACAATTTAGATTTTGTAGACAACCATTGGTATTGGGATCATCCCATCTTCCTCGGAACATCTAACTGGCAGATTCCATCACGCGGAGCGAATGGCGGCGGCATGGCCACAAAAGCTCTCGGGGGAAGTCTGCAGAACTTGGCCCTGACTCGGGTTGCTGGCAAGCCCTTTATGGTGAGTGAGTTTAACTTTACGGCACCCAATAGATTTAGAGGAGAAGGGGGCCTGCTGATAGGGGCGGTGGCTGCCAGGCAGGATTGGGATTCTGCCTTTAGGTTTGCCTGGTCTCACGCATCTTCCACTCTCTTTAATCCCGAACCCTTTGACTACTTTAATGCTCAATCTGACCCCGC
This sequence comes from Synechococcus sp. UW140, assembly GCA_943369295.1. Classification (GTDB taxonomy): domain Bacteria; phylum Armatimonadota; class Fimbriimonadia; order Fimbriimonadales; family Fimbriimonadaceae; genus JAKRSE01. The sequence goes on from CALRMU020000004.1 coordinate 152,294, forward strand.
CCTGCTAGCCAGCGAAAGGGCCATTATCAGCCTCTTCTTAAGGAGGGATCTTGAACCTGCCTCTGATCAGGGAATCTTGTGGGTGGACCCAAATGGGGCAGGGGCTGCTTCTGGCTTCGATGCTCCGATGAAGAGTCAGCTTTTTGGCCGACGCCTTTTCTCCTCAACTACCATAGGAGGGAATGGCGATCTGGGGGCTCCGTCTGGTTCTCAGCCTGTGACTCTGGATCAGACCAGAGGGATTCTGACGGTCAACTCTCCCCGCACTCTCGGCTTCTTAGCTCCTGTCGGGGCGAGTGTGACTGCTGGCGGCTTGAGCGGAGTCTTTTTAGGACACCGTGGCGCGCTTTGGATTTCGACCCTAGACGAGAGGACTGTGGCTCAGAGCCGTCGGATGCTAGTGACCTTTATCACCGATATTCAGAACACCAACATTCGCTATTCGGGGCCGGATCGCGATGTGGTTGAAGACTGGGGCACAACCCCTCATTTGGTGCGGGTTGGGTCGGCTATGGTCACCTTAACGGTGGATAACCCGGCTGGGGTCAAGGTCTACCGCTTGGACATGGCAGGGAACAGGGGGGCAGAAGTCGCCGTGACCACAACTGCGACGACGGTCAGCTTCAACGTCACCAACTCTGGCGCAGGCGGGGCGACCCTCTATCATGAAATTGTGAAGGGGGGCGATGACCCCGGCTACGTGAGAGGGATTCCTTAAATGAACACCCCATATCCTGTCTAAAGAACCATGGACAGTAGAAACAACGACTTGCACATTGTTAGCTGTTAGTCCATGATGCTGATTGTAAGGGAAAGACTGCAGAGTTCTGCACTTTCTTTAGGCAGAGAAATGGGATTCATTCAACGCAACATTTTGGCTAGTTCTGTGATCGTATTTGTGATCGGAGCAGCCGCTGTTTTGATCGGAACCTTTGGAAATGAACTGCTTGGAACAGGCCGTAGAAGGCAAAGATGGCAGAAGCTGGACGATGATCTTGATGAAGCCTTAGCTCATTCGATGAACGCCAGCGATTCAACTGCCAAGTTCTGAGGAGAAGCAGCCTTAGGCACTATTCTCAGCCCAAGAATAACACTTAGATAGCAGCTCCTCACTATAGACCAAGAATGGGCGCAGTGGAATTGTGAGCCACAGATCAATGCCCCTTAAAGGATAAAAAAATGAATTGGAACATGATTGAAGGAAAGTGGAAAGAAACGATGGGCAGTGCTCGTCAGAAGTGGGGTGACCTTACTGATGACGAACTGACTGAAGTTGCTGGAAAGAAAGAGAAGCTGGAAGGCTTGATTCAGCACAAGTACGGCGTTACTCAAGAAGCTGCTTCTAAACAGATTGATGACTGGGCCGGAAAGCTGAAAGAGAAGCTCTAGCCTCAACTCCGCCTCGCGCACCCACACACATCCTCACAGACACACTGGCTCAACCTTTTGGTTGGGCCGGTGTTTTGTTTGGGAATACGCTCGTTTCAACGCCCTGCCCCATTTGTTCCCATTAACTGAAAGGCACAAATGACCGAACCAGAAACTGCCCCTGCTCGCTAAGAGCTCGTCGAATGCTCTGGTAGTTTTTCAACAGGCGCTTATTCAGTTTTCGGCGGGAGTGGTGAAGTTGAGCACTCGCCATGGGCAGTGGCTAAGGGCAATTCTTAGTCGTGGGTGGTAGTATTGGCGCTGAGCCGTGCGGGCTAGAGAGAAGACCAATGTCAGCATATCAAACGATTGCTATCGATCAGGAAGCGTTCTTCACTTTCCTACAAAACCCATCCCCAGCCCTGCTTGAGAAGTTTGTCAAAGCACTTTCTTCGAATGATGACGCCAATGATTTCTTCGAAGAAGCCCCTCCTGTGTGGTCAGCCGATCCGATCGGTTGGGTGACTCAGCGATTAAGCCATGGTGATTGGTACGGGGATTTATCAGAAGGTGAGGCCATGGCTTGGGATTCAGCTATTGGCAGCATGTGGTCGCAATTTAAGCCAACAAGTACAGTGCAGCCTACCGAACATGGAGCAATTCACCATCACATTTTTGAACTTGCAGAGGAAATGTTTGAAGGGGATCGAGCAGCCCACCAAATGCTTCGAATGACTCCCTATCGCTATCATGGACTTGCAGAGGAGATTGAGAAGGCTGAGCCCTACGATAGGATTTATTGGCCCACTCATGCCATGTTAGATGCGGAGCAGCTGTCTTTGCTGGAACAAGATCTTTTGGAGTTTCAGTCGCAGCTTACAGATTATGAAATCTCATCCTCAGACATCTTTAACTCTATTGATGAACGGCGTAGTGAGGCTCAATCGGAGTCGAACGAGCTTCTGAAGTACATTGGCAGACTTAAAGCAGCCAAGGCAATCTGGTACGCCCGCATCGATTCTTAAGTAGTTTTTGCCTCTTTTTTGTAGTCAGCACGGCGAGATGCAGAAGGTTTAAACTTTTGGAGGTCCAGGCGGGAGATCCCGATTCGCCCCAGGGGCTCATTGCCCTTACTCCGTTCGGCGGGATGAACTTCTCGCCTCCATCCTAGGAGTTAATTTGCACTGAAGAACATCCTTCGGACATCCTCCAGTACAAATTGGTGGGCAAGGAGAGACTCGAACTCTCACGTATCGCTACGCTGGAACCTAAATCCAGTGCGTCTACCAATTCCGCCACTCGCCCAGGAAACAGCAAGGATACCACCGCATGGGAGGGAGTTTGAGTCTGAAGGCGGGAGAGAGGCGGCAAAGATTAGGCCAGATTCTCCAGCGAGACTCCCTGCTCAGCGGCCTGCTGCAGAACCAGCCAAGGGTCGGCGTTTCCGCCAGAGAAGACCACGGCCACCCGTTTGCCCTTTACATCAACCTTGCCTTCCCAAATGGCTGCCATAGCCAAGGCACCGGTCGGCTCGATAAAGGTCTTCATGCGAGTCCAGGTAAAGAGAGTGCATTCCATTAAGGCTTTGTCAGAAACCGAAGTCATTCCGGCCACTTCGCGTTGAATGATTTTGAAGTTCACCTCACCCAAGTAGGGGGTCATTGCCCCGTCTGCGACGGTTTTGGGGTTCTCAACTTTCTGAATCGTGCCAGTGGCAAAGCTTCGGCAGCCATCGTCGCCAGCGTCTGGTTCAACTCCCCAGACTTGGGCATTCGGCTGAATGCCGTGAACTCCAATCGCTGTCCCACTCAGAAGTCCGCCGCCGCCGCAGCAGACCAAAACAAGGTCGAGATCGGGGACTTCCTGAGCGATCTCCAGCCCGACTGATCCTGCTCCTGCGACGATATTCGGGTGGTCGTAAGGCGGAATTAGGGTCAGGCCACGCTCCGCAACAATCTGCTGGCCCAGAGCTTCTCGGCTCGTTTCGTCTCGGATGTAAAGAATCACCTCGGCGCCATAGCCTTCGGTCGCGGCTTTCTTTACGGCTGGGGCATCATCTGGCATCACAACGGTGATAGGGATTCCCATTTCTCGGCCCGCCCTTGCCAGGGCCTGAGCGTGGTTGCCGCTGCTGAAGGTAAGGACTCCTTTGGCCTTCTGCTCATCTGTCAGGCGGAGCAGGGAATGGGTGGCTCCGCGGAACTTAAATGACCCAGTTTTCTGAAAGCACTCAGCTTTGAAAAACGCCTCACATCCAAATCTCTGGTTGAAGATGGATGAAGTGAGAAGGGGTGTCCGGTTGATCCGGCCCGAAATCAGCTCGGCAGCAGCTTGGACGTGAGAAAAATCAACCGACACAGTCCCTCTATTCTAGTCCAGAGAATGGCTGGTGATCAGGGGGTGATGGAATCCCAAGGAAATGGCCCTCCGTCAAAATCTGGTCCGAGCACAGTGATTGAGAAGACTTCGGGCCCAAAGTTTATGTCTTTGCCCTTGTGCCATGGCTGAAGCACATTTCCGCGCCATGCAAGTGTCCTTTGCTTTAAGAGCTGTCCGCTTTCTGACCTAACTTCAATGACACCTTCATGATGAAGGATAGTGTGGCCACCGTACCACTGGAGCTTGATCATCTTTCCAGAGAATTTACGTTTCGGAAAGTCAGGTACGGTTGAGATCTCAGACTCTACGTGAGGAAGAGTTTCTCCTGCCTTTCTAATTTGTATAGACTGTATTCCCATGGCTATTCTGTAATTGATTGGAGAAGGGATGATCTGATTGCTGTCAATCGATAAAGTTGGGCCAATGCTGACAATGGGGTAGTACCAACTGGTGGATCCGAAATTACTTACGTTTACCCAGGCATTTGATAGAACTCCATGAGATTTTCGCCAATCTTTGCCAAAGGCTAACTGACTTAGCGCTTCCAAAGTCTCGTTGTCATACCCTCGCAGATCTCGCTGGCTAAACTTGCTCGGCATGATACTTGGCAGCTTTCTTTTTCTAAGACTCAAAAGTGGCCAGTCTAACTCTGGAGTTCTTTCTTGTGGAACTCGGAAGCCTCTTACAGGAAAAGTGGGTGTGAGCAGTGAGGAGTCGGCTCTCTGGTCTGCAATGGGTTTAGGTGGAATAAGCTTGTTGAGACCTGCATCATAGATTTCAGTGGTGCCAGAGAGCATGGCCTTCTCGCCATTCGAACCGGCCTTCACTGGATTTAACTGAAAAGCGACTGCCAGTTCGGATCTGGGGGGATAGTGTTCGTTGTAGTACCGAGGCGTACCACCAGTTTTGATGCTGATTGGCAGGGTAAAGGTCTGGATATCGGAGGTGTCCTTGGAAATTATCTGATGATTCCAGAGAGCTTCTTGATCAAGTTTCGGCGTGGCCCATGCTTTATCAGCAAAAGACTTGATGCTTAAATAATCCCTCAAAAGCCCCGTTTTCCACGTGCTAAGAGCATATCTAAAGTTGAAGCAACGAGTCCTTTCTGAAAGAGGAGTGTTATTCCAATCTAGAGTGATCTTGACTTTTCCATTGATGGCGACATCTAAGCTGTCTCTGTACTTGGTCTCAAAAAAGATGTCTGAATCACCTTTAACAGCAGATGTTTCGGTCCCTATCGGGGAGGTTAGATTTTTCGTGCCGGAAAAGCTATAGGTAACGATAGGTCCGGAATTAGCGATAGGCCGAGGTGCTGTCGCAAGAAACATCACACAGGGGATAAACATAGCTGCCTAGGTCTTGATCATGCCACAGAATTTGATGCAAGACAATCTCATTTGTGAAATTTATCTACCCATTTTTGTTAAGGTTTGAGCTAAACCAGTTCTGCATTGCTTTCAAGACCCTTCTTGCACAGTGGCGATAGTTTAGTTTAGGAAGAAGCTTAGTTTCATCATGGACCCGCTCGGCCGACCTCTGCAGTGAGGCCGGCCGAGCGCACCGTTCCTTTATGGAATGGTGTTGAAGTCGAAGCCTGTGAAGTTCAGGCTGGTGCCATCGGCGAAGGTCAGCACGCCGTCGCCCTGGGTGTTCCAGGTGAGTGAGGCGGGCAGGAGGGGAGAGTTTCCGCTGACTGTGCCCTGACCGGACTGATCGGCAGCGTAGTTGAGCTGGTAGGTGAAGAGCTGATTGTTGTTGTAGCTGACAGTCGCTGCGCCATCGGCCTGAACGGTGATGTCGTAGAAGCGGTCTGCACCAGTTTCATCTTTGAACTCAGACCGAACTGTAACGATTCCGGTGGACTCAACGATTTTGCCTGTGATCTTAAAGGGGCCGGTCTCGGTGCTGGTGCCAGACTGATCAAAGTTGATCTCGCCTGCTGAGATTGAAAGGGTCAGCGACTGACTGTAGCCTGACTTTGGACCAGCGGTGATCGTTGTTACTTCTGTGTTCGTGACAGTTCCTTCAACGATCGTGCTGGTTCGCAGGGTCTGGCCAGCGGGCTGGGTTCCAGCCTGGTCAAGGGTGTAAAGAGTTGTTGTGCCTTCGGTTGTAAACCAAAGCTCGAAGAATTCATCGAACTGGGGCTCAGTATTTCGCGTAGCGCTTCGGCTCTTGGTCCCCGTGTAGCTCATGGATTTGGCCATGAAGCCAGTCTCAATTGCTTTGGCAACCTGTCGGGTCAGGGTGGCAGAAGCTCCGGAGGTGCCGGCACCTGAGTCAGATCCGCCACAGCCAGCAACGGAAAAGAAAAGCGAAACGGCGAGAATGCCAGCGGCGATAGATTTGCAGAACTGATTCATTAGTTCACCAACAGGGCCTGTGCCCACAGGATGAATTTACGAGACTTGCCTATTGCAGTTAGCGGAGGATCTTGACATCCATGAGGACGATCTGATCATTCGCGAATTTTGCGGCGAAATTCTGATGGGGAGCTTTGAAAGGCACGCCTAAACTGCCGCGCCAGGTGCCCTTGATCGCTGAATCCAACCTCGATGGCGATTTCTGAGATGGTGAGATTCGTCGCTTTGAGCAGAGTTTTGGCCCTTTCCAGCCTGATTCTGATCAAGTGCTCGTGCAGCCTTTCTCCAGTAGCGGCCTTAAAGGCACGATGCAGGTGGCTGGGGCTGAACCCGACATGCTCTGCCGCTTTGGCCAAAGTAATGTCCTGATCCATGTTGTCGCTGAGAAAATCGATTGTCTGCTGGATCTCGCTTTTTGATGCTTCGGCTGGTTTGAAAATCACTTTTGGCCGCGCCGACCAAAGGTGCAGAATCCTCATGGCAGAGGCTCTGATAAGAGAGTCTCCGTAGATTCGCCCGGCCGGACTGTTCTCGGCCAGATCACCATCCAGCAGGCGGAGAAGAGAAGCAAGATGAGAATCGTCTTCGCCAAAGGCGGCGACAAGCTCGGGGGATGAGCCGAGGCCCTCCTCTTCCGAAACCTTCTTGAGGAATTCAGGGGACATCAGCATCCCTACATCTCCCTGAACAGAGCCATCGGTTTCGGCGGTGTAGGTTTCGAAGCAGGGAACAATGCTGAGCGAATTGGGAGCAATGACTTTTGTCGCGAAGGACCGACCCTTTCTTAGCTCGTAGCGAGTGGCTTTGGTGGTCGAGGCAAAGAAGGCGAGGTGGTTTGAGTACATCTCAAACTGTTTCATTCGGTGGGAGTAGGACATCACCTGAACTCCTTCCCACCTCCCCCAGCCGCTGGCCCGAATGACTCGGGTGGCATCGGGGAGATTGTCCTGCCACTCTTTTATCTTCTGACTTTCGTCACCACTCTCCGACGCCATGGCTTACAAGCTCATTCTTCAGGACCGTAATAGACAGCGTTAAGGTTCGGTTTCATGACTAAAGAACGATGGATTTTGGCACTTCTATCAGTTGGGCTGATGGGAAAGCCTTACGGTTCTTTGATCAGTTGCCGAATGGCAGCGGGCCACCGTCATAGCCCAAGCCCATCCGGATATGAGCGTAGGTAGGCGGCACATTTGGGGAAGTGAAAAGGTGCTCTCGCCAAATGATAGGAGTCTCCTCAAGCAGTTGACCGGTCCTCGATCGGACCCGCAGAACAGCGTAGTGATGGTAAAGAAGCTGGCCCCCGTACCACTGAATCCACTCTGATTTTCTTGCCGAGGACCCATCTTCGAAGGTATGCGAAGATCCAAACTCAGCTGAGACACGTGGCAAGGCTTCCCCTGGTTTTCCAGGCCTAGACCAAATCGGATCCTGTTCGCCGATCTTGATGATAGGGCTTGAATCTGAGATGCCTGAGACGCTGAGCCTAGGGTCCCCAAGGGCGATGGCCGGATAGAACCAGAATTTCTTGCCTTGGTAGTCAATCCTTAGCTGTGCATTTAGGTAGTCGGGATTCGTAAAGCGCCAGCTTTTTCCAAACGCGACAACCCCTAGTGTTTCAAGGACATGCAAGTCTGTCTCTAAGTTCCGTTTCGGATCAAACTGAATAACTGGTGCTGCTAGTTCGTGAACTCTATCTGGATCAATTCTATAGCCTTTACCGTATCTTCCCGGCCTTTTTTCGTCAATCATCCTGTCATCCGGTGGCAGTTTGCTGGCTACAACTTTGCCTGTCGATGTATCAAGATAGCTTGTGTAGGGTCTTCCGAATGAGCTTGAAAAGACTGACTTCGGCATGGGCTCCAGGCGTAGGTCAATTGCTGCAGTGATTTTTCCAGGCGTACGCCCTTTTGCGACTCCTGCTACTGTGTTTGAAACTTTGTATTTGAACGAGTATCTGGCCCCTGATGTAGGAACTTTAACCAGAATTTCTGAAGGTGCCGCTTCTTGAATAGGGTTTCCAGATGTGCTGTGCGAGCTTCGCGAGGAACTTCGTGTCACACGACTCGATACATTTTCGTGACTACTCAAAAAGTGTAAAGTGAAAAACTCCGGTCGAAGGTGTTGTGGGCTGCCGGCCCAGTCAATAGTGATTTCCGCTTCGAGGTCCAGTCCCGCCAGCAAAGTTCCAAGTCCATTTGCAGAGACATAAAGGTCCTTAACGCTGTTAATCCTTGAGCTGGTTACTTTTCCACCGACTGAGCTCAGCTTTGTGCCCGAATAGCGGTAGGAAATGACCGGATCAGGAATGTTGAGAAAGACCGGAGAAGTAGCAAGAAAGATAGATAGAGAAATTGTCATATGTCACCTAAATCGTTACATGACGATGATTTCTTGGTTTCCGAATTCGAAACAGCGCTTCCAACGGACCAAGACTTATACTCTGTCATGCTTCACCAAAGGTTTGAAGCGGACCGCCATCGTAGTTAGGACCGAGAAAAACGATCGTAAAGTTTTCAAATCCAAAATTCACTCCAGCATCTTTACGATAGTTGTTTTCCACGTTGCCTCGCCACCTAACTACAGCTTCCCGCAATAGTCGACCCTCTTCAGACCTGATCTCGATGACTGCCTGATGATGGGTGATGGTGAACCCGCCATAGCATTGAATGAAATCAAACTGGCCGACAAAACTGCTTGGAATCTTCCATCTGCCATAATTGAAATCGCTCTCAATAACAGGCAGTGGTCTTCCTGCCCTTCCAATATCAAGCTTCGCTAACTCTTTGATATTGTCTGCGCCGGTCGGAAAGGGCAAGCCATGTCGAGCAGGTTGATAGAATGGCTGACCGAAGGCATTTGTTGGGTAGAACCAGTAGCTAGTTCGATAATTCCTGATGTTTATCCAGGCGGTATTGAGGCTATTGTGTGCCTTTCTCCAGTGATGTCCAAAAGCAAAGGTTCCGAGCTTTTCCATGGAATCATCGTCAAACCTCCTCAGATTTTTCTTTGTTAGTCTGCCAACTAAGCCATCAGGCTTAAGCCGTGACTTAAGTGTCAGAAATTGGTTCTTAAGCTCGGCCAACTGTTCGGTCTTGATTCTGTAGCCTTTACTGGGATATTGTAGTGTTGTGTTGCTATAAATAGGAATATCAAACCGCTTTTGTGGGTTTCCTTCTACCAGTTTGCCAATCCCAGCATCGTAAAAATCAATGATTCCGTTCTGAATCAACTTTTCTCTTGCCGAGCCTATACGAACAGGCACAAGTTCAAAGACAACTCCGATTTTAGATCTCGCAGGATTATTGATGGCTTCGAATTTAGCTGAGCCGCCTGCTTTGCACTTGAAGTGAAGATCAAGTGTCTGAACTTCAGAGGTATCAAGGGCCCTTACTTCGTGACTCCAAATGGTGCTCTCTGTTTCTTTAGGCGACTGCCAGTCTTTATCTGCAAAGGTCCAGATGCCAAAGTAATCGTTCTTAAGGTTTCCGCTGGTTCTCTCAACACCAATTTTGAACAAGAAGCACCTTGTTCTCTGCTCGACTGGGACGCCCCTCCAATCGATAGTAAATGAGGCTTTTGCTTCGAGGTTGACCTCTACATCACTCAGACCTTCTCCAGCCACGACCATATACGGCTGCTTTGAGAGGGGAACAGAGAGGGTCTTGCCATTTGCAGTTACCTTGTGCAATCCCGAAATGTCGTAAGTGATCTTCGGCCCTGAATCAGGGATGGGGATGGGGGCGGTAGCAAGAAAGACCGATAGGGGGACCAACATGTGCAGGCCTGTACCCAAAATCATGCCACACAATAGCTGACCTTAACGGCGTACCTACGAAAATAATCTACAATTTTGTGTAAAGAAAGCTACGCGGCCGCCGCAGTTTCTCGACCTGGCACACCGATTGAGCCGACAAAACTGACTTCTGCCTGGGCGGTGACCTCGTTGTAAGCCATGACGGGAAGGTTGGGCATGGATGGTTCAATCATCCGCTTCAGGCCAAGTCGAAGCTGGGTTGGAACCACTACGACAGGGCTGATTCCCTGGGCCATGGCGCTGTCGTGTTCCTGCTTCAACTGATCAATGATCGACCGGCTTGTGTCGGGTGCCACAGCCAGAAGCACTCCGCCCGGAGTCTGCTGAAGGCATTCCTGCATGTGCTGAATCAAAGGAGCCTCTAGGGCGATGCAGTGCAGCTTATTGTCTTCATCCAAGTGCTGGCGGGTGAGTGTTCGGGCGATAGAGGCGCGAACCAGTTCTCCCAGCTGCTCGGGGTCTTTAATACGCTGTCCAAAGTCGGCAATGGCTTCAAAAATGGTGACGAGGTCTCGAATCGGCACTCTTTCTCTCAGCAGATGCTGAAGCACCTTCTGCACATCACCAATCGGGATTCCACCACTGATTTCGGCTGCCAATGATTCGTTGGTTTCTTTAACCTGCTCAACCAGCCTTGCAGCATCCTGTCGGCTCAGAAGCTCCGCCGAGTGAGTCTTGACTACTTCGGCCAGATGGGTTGCGAGCATGGCGCTTGGCTCCACGCAGGTGTAGCCAGATCGTTCGGCCATTTCGCGAAGTCTGGGGTCGATCCAAACTGCATCCAGCTGGAATACGGGCTCCTTGGTTGGGATTCCAGCGATTGGAGTAATAACAGCGCCAGAGTCGATGGCCAGAATCATTTCAGGGTCGGCGGCGGCTCGGGCTACTTCCTCGCCTCGCACTTTGATCACGTATTCGCTGGGGCCGAGCATGGCGTTGTCGCGAATTCGGATGCTGGGCATGACATAGCCAAGCTCCAAGGCGATCTGGCGCCTCGTGGCGCTGATCCTGTCGGTCAAATCTCCGCCGACTCGGGCATCGGCAATCTTGGTCAGTCCGTATCCCAGTTCAATCTCAAGGGTGTCGACCGAGATAAGGGGCAGAACTGATTCGGGCCCAGTTGGCGCAGGAGCGGCGGGCTCTTCTGCCGGAAGCTCGATTTCTGGTTCCTCTGGTTCCATCATGCCGGGGTTCTTGCTTACGGCTCTGCTTAGAAAGAGGAGGCTGCCGCCAATGCCCAGGAAGATGAGAGTCGGGAAGCCGGGGATGAAGCCGAAAAGACAGATGGCCGTTCCCGATGACAAAAGCACCTTAGGCTGGCCCAAAAGCTGTCCGACCAAAATCCCGCCCATGCCAGTTTCCTGACCGGCGCGGGTGACCAAGAGGCCAGAGGCGGTAGAGATGAGCAGAGCAGGGATCTGAGAGACCAGGCCTTCACCGACCGAAAGCATCGCATAGGTGGAGAGAATGACCATCACGTCACCCTCACCTCTAATCATTCCGGCGACGAATCCACCAATAATGTTGATCGCAATGATCATCAAGCTGGCGACGGCATCGCCTTTGACAAACTTGCTGGCGCCATCCATAGCGCCGTAAAAGTCGGCTTCCTGCTTAACCTGTTTTCTTCTTTTTCGTGCCTGGTTTTCGTCGATGAGGCCGGCGCCCAAGTCGGCGTCAATCGCCATCTGTTTGCCGGGCATGGCATCCAGGGTGAACCTGGCAACGACTTCAGAGATTCGTGTCGCACCTTGAGTGATGACGACAAACTGCACGATCATCAGGATCAAGAAGGAGACAAAGCCGACGACCATGTCTCCGCCCAGAACAAACTGACCGAATGTTTCAATGACGGCGCCGCCTTCTCCGTGGCCAAGAATCATCTTGGTGGCGGCGATAGAAAGGGCAAGCCTAAAAAGTGTGCTGACCAGCAGCAGAGAAGGGAAGATCGAAAACTGAAGGGGATCTTTTACATTGACTGCCGTGAGAATGATGACGATTGAACTAGCAATCGCCACAACTAAGCCAAGGTCCAGCGCCCACTTGGGCATGGGCAGAACCAGCATCGAAACGACCAAGAGAAGACCCGCACCCAGCAGTAGGTCGGTCTGCTTCATGATCTGCTGAAAGGCCTTCATGGAATCGAATGTGTCCTTGGTGGTCTCTGGCTGAGCAGAGGGCTACCAATCAGAAGGTCGGTAGTTTTACGGGGATCTTTAGGGGGCAGGGCGGCACGGCTCGATCAAGTTTCTAAGATCGTGCTGATTCAGTCCCTTGGCAGGAGTCCCTCTTTGTTCATCTGTCTTTTTTTGTCAAATCAGGTGCCCATGTGCCTTCTGGTAACGTCTGTTTGGATTGGGTTCATTTGAACCGAACTTGAAGCAGGGAACATGAGCGCATACATCGGAATCGATTTGGGAGGCAATGCAGTTAACGTCACCGCATTTCGTGACGGAGATTTTCTGATCGATGAGATGATTGAAGTCCCGAGCCGGGTGAAAGAAGGCCCGGCAGTCTGTGTTGAGCAGATGGCATTGGGGTTCCGCAAAGCCCTGGAAGCTGCTGGCCTGAGCGAATCTGATGTTGTCGCTGTGGGGATGGATGGCCCTGGCCCCGCCAGCGCCACAGGAGTCATGAGCAGCAAAGGGGCGACCAACTTCGGGAATTCCGCCTACAGCAGCTACGATCTTCGCGGCGCACTGCAGGATGCTCTTGGAATCCAGACCAGTTACATTAATGATGGAAACGCAGCTGGACTCTACTCGCACTGGGTGAGGTTTGGCAGCAACCCGAACCGAAGTTCAATTTCACTGATCATCGGCACAGGCATGGGCGGGGCAGTGGTGACTCATGGCCAGGTGGTGATTGGCAAGGTCGGGTTTGCGGCTGAGCTTGGCCATACCAAGCTCCCCCACGATTGGAACCCGGTTGAATCCATGACATGCCGCTGCAACTGCGGCTATATCAATGACCTCGAATCCGTCGCGAGCCTGACTGGAATTGAGCTGAATCTGCTGCCTCACTTTCTGCCAAGGTTCCCCGGCCACGACTTTGAGGGAATGGATTTCAACACAGCCGCTAAGAAGGCTCGTGGCTACGCAGAAAAGGGCGATGAACTTGCTCTGCAGGTGTTTAGGTGTCAAACCTGGGCCATTGCCGCCCACATCGAAATGATGATCAACATCCTGGATATGGATGCTGCTTTCATCGGAGGCGGCGGAGTTCAGGCGACGGAAGAGTTCCGGCAGTTCTATCTAGGAAGCATTAGAGACTCTATCAAGTTCCGAGCGGAGCAGGCTGACCTTGAGATCGCCATTGCCCCTCATGGAGACATGGCTGGTGCCCGTGGTGCCGCTCTTTACGCCCAGTCTTACTTTGGCTGACGCCACTCTCCTCACCCTGCCCTCTCCTCTCGTCAAGCGAAAGGAGAGGGTTCCGGAACCTGAATCAAACTCCCGGACGGCTAAACCTGGCTGAGCCGTCATCTAAAACTAGAACCCAATCTGGTCCCATGCCGGGCGAAGTGAAGGCGGGAAGGCTGGCCTTCTCAAAAGTGCCAATGCTCTCGGCGACACCTGTTCTCGGGTCGAACCACCACGCATTAATCTGTGCGCCAGAGAGAAGGGAAGCCTTAATCTTCATTTCCTGAGCTGTTGGCAGGTAGATCATCGCCCACTTGCCGGTGCTGCAGCGGCATGCACTGACATGGTGAACGCCTGCACCAGCCTCCTTTTCGAGAATTTCTTGACTAGGAATGCGCGTGAGAATGGGGCGAGATTCCATCAGCCTTCTGACGTGAACCATCTGATTGGCCCCGGGAAGATCGAGTGATTCAAACCAAGTCTTTAGGGGATTGTTGATGGGAGGGAAGGCAGGCTGATTGAACTGCCATACGGCGTGGCAGCCATAGGTGTGACCGAGGGCACCAGCAAAGACTGAGTGATAGGCAGCTTTTCGGCAGTCCCATTCGCCTAAAAACCCCTTTTCAATCTTAAAGTCATCGGGGTGGTCCTCGTAGCCTGGCTCGGCATCAAGGCAGGGCTTCGTTGGAGTCAGGCCGTAGTCGTGACTGATCAGATCCCAGTTGGGGGAGTTTCTGGCATGGCCAGATTGGATCATGTTGAAATCCAGCCAAGATTCCTCATGAAGATGGGTTGACGAGTGCGCAAATCCGGCAGGATGAAAACTGGCCAGCTGACTGCCCTGGTGAATCTCTCTCAGCCCGAGAGCCATCTGTCGATTGATCTCTTTATGAATTTCCTCCGTCAGCTGCCTGTCGCCCCCCATAACCCAAATGACTTGACGGCCTGAGAACCTTGTGCCGAGCCACCTACCGTAAACATGTGCGTTATTTGGAGTGAAGATTTCTGGGCCGACTCCCCAGTTGTTCAAGTTCCACTTGTCGCCCCAGGTGGGAAGTATCGCTAAGACCAAACCCAGATTCTCGGCCAAGGTGAGAACCTTTTCGACATGGTCAAAGTAGGCAGGGTTTGGCTTGGTTGGGTCGAGGTCTATGAGAGGGAGGTCGCCGTTGCGGTTGGGAACTCTGAGGCCATCGCACTCTGCCAAAAGCACGCATTGAATCACAGTGAAGCCCTGGGCTGCTCTCTTTTTGAGATAGGTGGCCGCTTCGGCCAAGGTCAGGCGATGAAACAGCTCCCAGGCAGTATCGGCAAGGTAGAAAAAAGGCTGGCCATCGCTCCACTGCAAAAACCGTTTGTTCTCACTCACCTTTAGGGTTCGCTGGTCGACCATGACAGGCTAAACCATACTCTGCAAAAGCCTTGAGCAGCCCCTAAGGGATACACTCTTAACATGCTTTTGGGGATGCTGATTCCGGTTCTGGCTGCCCAACCCGTGTCTCCGTTCCAATTGGTCTGGAGCGAAGAGTTCAACTACACTGGCAAGCCCGACCCCAAAAAGTGGATATACGAAATCGGCTTCGTCCGCAACCGTGAGCTGCAATGGTATCAGCCAGAAAACGTCTCGGTTCAAAATGGCCGCCTCTTGATCGAGGGGCGTCGTGAGAGCAGGGCGAATCCCAACTTTAAAGAAGGCTCTGACGACTGGAAGCTGAACCGTAAAGAAGCCACCTACACTTCGGGATCAATCAAAACCAAGGGGCTGCATCGCTGGCTTTACGGAAGGTGGGAGATGCGCGGACGGATTGATATTCGCCCCGGCCTATGGCCCGCATGGTGGACAGTGGGCGAAGCGAGGGAATGGCCAGCCAACGGCGAGATTGACATGATGGAGTTTTTTAACAACATCATGCTTGCCAACTGCGCCTGGGGTTCGAAGACTCGATTTCAGGCAATTTGGGACGACAGCAAGACTCCCATCGCCACTGTTGCTCGCCGCCGCGGCTACGCATCTGCCGAAGCTTGGGCGAAGGATTTTCATGTCTGGCGAATGGATTGGGATCAAGATTGGATTCGGCTTTATCTCGATGGCTACCTGATGAATGAGATCGATCTTTCGAAAACGATCAATCAGAGCCCAGACGGCGCCAACCCATTCCGGGAGCCGCATCACATGATTCTCAATCTGGCGATCGGTTCGACTGGGGGAGATCCTTCCAAAACGGAGTTTCCGGCGAAGCTGGAAGTGGATTGGGTGAGGGTTTATCAAAAGAAGAAGTGATTCAGACCATTTCTGCTAAGCGAACGAGCGGCCCTCTGAGCCAAAATAGAGCCCACCGCCATGGCTGAATCAATCTCAAGACGTGACCTGCTTAAAGCAGCCGCAGCGGGATCCGTAATGGCCCCCGGCCTCGACCTTCTTGCCTCTGGCACAGATGCCCTAAACGAGAACAAAACAGTGTCTGCACAAGATTTCAAACAGCGTTACGCCCCCCATTTCGGCATGTTTCAAGATTCGGCTGGCGGAGACCTGGTCGATCAGTTGACCTTTGCCCGCGAGCAGGGTTTCACAGGCTGGGAAGACAACGGCATGAGAGGCCGATCGGTTGAAGATCAGAACCGAGTGGCTGCCGCCATGACCAAGCTCGGAATCCAGATGGGAGTCTTTGTCGCCCATGCCGAGTGGAGCAAGCCGATCTACGCCCTTGGCGGCAAAGAAACCATCGACATGCTGAAGAAGGAAATGGTGGCTTCGGTCGAGGTTGCCAAGAGGGTGAATGCCAAGTGGATGACCGTCGTCCCCGGCCCCTTCGATCTTCGTTTGGCCTGGGATTACCAGACCGCCAACGTCATCGAAGTTCTTAAGCACATGGCAGGCGTTCTTGAGCCTCATGGCTTGGTGATGGTGCTTGAACCTCTCAACCCCTACCGCGATCATCCTGGCCTCTTTCTGACCAAGATTCCTCAGGCTTATCAGATCTGCAAGGCGGTCGATTCACCCTCCTGCAAAATCTTGTTTGATATGTATCACCAGCAGATTACAGAAGGGAACATCATTCCCAACATTGATCTGGCTTGGAGCGAAGTCGCTTACTTCCAGCAGGGAGACAATCCTGGCCGACAGGAACCCCTCACTGGCGAGATGAACTACCGAAACATCTTTAGGCACATCCACAGAAAGGGCTTTAAGGGCATTCTTGGCATGGAGCACGGAGTCAGCCAGGGCGGCAAAGAAGGCGAGAAAAAGCTGATTGACGCCTACCGCTGGTGCGACGACTTCACCGTCTAAGCAGAGCATTTCAGCCTGTAAATAACCCTGCCGAGATCGCAAGATCCGGCAGGGTTTTTAGTCTCCGACCTTGATCGTTTCGGCTTTGGCCGCTTCGACCAGCTCTTTGATCGGGCCAGAAGAAGCTTTTCGAAACTCATCTGAGCTGCCGTGGAAAAGGATTTCGCCCTTATGCAGAAAGACGATTCTGTCAGCGACACGAAAGACAGAAGACACATCGTGACTCACGACAATTGAAGTGGTTCCCAGCCTGTCGCGGGTTTCGACGATCAAGCCGTCGATGCTGTAAGCCGTCACGGGGTCGAGGCCGCTCGTAGGTTCATCATAAAGCAGAACCTTGGGCTCAAGGGCAAGAGCACGGGCGAGTCCCACCCTCTTCCTCATGCCGCCGCTCAGCTCGCTTGGCATGCGTTCTTCGACTCCCGGCAGGCCGAGATCGTTTAACAGCCCTGTCACCAGATCAGTCTTCTGCTTCGGTGAGAGCTTTTTGTGCCGCTTGACTCCGAACAGAAGGTTGTCTCGAACATTGAGAAAGTCGAAGAGAGCGGCGTACTGAAAGACCATGCCTATCTTTCCGTGGACCTGATCGGGGTGGGTGACGACGGAAAGGTCATCAACCAGAATGTCCCCTTTTGTCGGTTTAATCAACCCGGCAATGCACTTGAGAAGGGTGGTTTTGCCCCCGCCCGATGACCCCATGATGGCCAGAATCTCGCCTTCCTTGACCTGAAGGTTTATGTCCTTAAGGACGCTTTGTGAACCAAACGAGTGAGAGACAGCCTGAACTTTTACCAAGGCATCCCTCAGGCAGTTTTGATCAGGGCAGGAGAGGCAGCTCGGGCCGCCTTGACTCGGTCGATGGAATCTTGTCCTACTGCTTTTTCGAAAGCGCGATAGCCAGCCAGTCTGAATCCATGTTTGGTGGCCCAACCCATGGTTTCTTGCACCTGCTCCACAGTTACATTTTTGCCCAGAGTGTAATGGTCAGTTCTGTTTTCCAGGGCCAGCATCATGGTCTCGCTCATGCAGGCATAGGCTGTCCGGGCCGGAAAGCCGAAATCGAAATTGAAGTTAACCTGGCCAGGAACTTCTACCACTCCGCCTTCAATAACAAGCACATCTGGTCTTTCTTGGACGACCCTGATAGAAACATCTCTCGGCCTTGAGACATCACAGACCACCGCTCCTCGCTTCAAATGTCGAGGTTCGATAATGGCGTTGTCGCTGGAAGTCACTGTAATCACGAGGTCCGATTCGTTAAGACGCTCGACATTGGTTGTGGCTTCGGTGCGGGGCAGACCGATTCCGGCCTGCTCTGTCCGGGCCTGGTCTCGTCCGATAAGCAGAGTCGACTTGAACTGAGGAGCCAGAATTCGTGCGCAGGTTTGACCGATCGAGCCGGTGGCTCCGACCACGGCCAGGTTTGACTCGGCGGGAATGATGCCGACTCTCGCCGCGGCATCGAGTGCCCCCTCAATCGCGGTCGCGACTGTGTAGCTGTTGCCTGTCGTGACTCCGATCGGACTGTTTTTCGAGAGCGTTACCCCTCCATCTCCAACAATGGCTGTAAAGGCTCCTAGACCGATCAGCTTTGCCCCTTCGCTCTTGGCGATTTCTGCACAGACCTGGAGAGCTTCCAGACTCCTTTCGGGGTCTGCCAGCATCATTTTGGGGGTCATGGGCAGGCCGATAAACCAGCCTTCAGTCTTGGCACCGGTAAGACTGGTGATTCCTGTGATGTGGCTTGCTACCTTTGGCTTCAACTTGGTCATCAGTCTTTCGATGACAAAGTTGGGCAGATACTTCATGTAGGGATACTTTCGGGCAGTATCCCTGGCGTGAATGGGGTGGACAACGAAGGCAAATGGGGTCACGCCGACGTTGAATGTACCTAACTCGCAGGGTTTGGCTTTCGTCCTGTCCCTTACATATCGGGGTGAGTTTTGCCCAAAAGCTTAATCACCGCTTTGTGAACCTGGTCTACCCTTGGCTCTTCGCCTCCACTTGGCAGGACTGTAACGTAGGGGCTCATCCATGGCGCCCACCTTTGAGAGGCCGATTCTGCGTCCGGCCGTGTCTCGATAACGCAGGCAGGGGTGGACTGGGTGGCCGCCAAATGAATGAGTCCTGAGTTGACACTCACCATAAAAGCGGCTCCTTTAATAAGAGCGGCGAGGCCCGGCAGAGTGAATTGTCCGGCAGCGTTAAGTGCCCCATCGAAGGCAGAGACTGCTTCAGCTTGATCCTGTTCTGCAGCCGAACCTACGATGATCGCTGTCATTCCGAGTTCGTCGCAGAGCTTTTCTCCCAGTGCCATAAACTTCTCGATTGGCCAAGGCTGAGATGTTCCTCCCGTGAAGGGAGCGACAACGAAGTATTCGCCGAGTCCATCAACCATCTTCATGGCTTCGGTCAAGTCGCCTTCCGAAAGAGGCATAGATGACGGAGTTTCTGGCAGGGAAGTCGAAAGGGCTTCTTCGGCCATCCGTAGAATCAGCCTGACTTCGTGGGTGGAAGGGTCGAACGATCCATGAAAGTTTCGGGTCAGTTTCTTCCCATAGCCTTTGTGGGTTAGCCCGACTCGGAGAGGGATTCCTGCCAGCCAGGCAGCCAGGGTGTGATCGCCAGAATCTTCTTTCGGAATCAGAACAGCCCCGTACTTCTGCTTTCTCCAGGCGAAAGCGGTGGTGATGATTCCCCAGATTCCCAGCCGGTAGGGAGTCAGGTGAACCTGCTTTACGTCTGGCAGCCTTTCGAAGAAGGTGGCAAAGGGAGCCTGACACATGAAGTGGACCTCGCTATCTGGCCTTGCTTTGCGAATCGCCGAGGGAATCGGAGTCGTGAGAAGGCAGTCGCCGAGCTTGTCCTGCCTTACAATTAGAACCTTCATCGAGACTCTCCTGCTAACCTCAGGGCAGCACTAGCCACATCGTGGGGAGTGATTTGGCGGAAGCATTCTCCGCTGCAGGATTTGCTGGCCCGAACAGGGCACGGGCAGGAGCGGTGGAGCAGGGCATGGCCCTCTCCGGCTGGTGATGAGTGCTCAAGATAAGTCGGGCCATAAACCGCCACAACCTTGCCGCCAAGGGCAGCGCAGAGGTGCATGGGGCCGCTATCCATGCAGATCAAGGCGTTGAGGCGGCTGAGCAGGTGACCAAAGGCAAGAATGGGCAGTTCACCTGGCAGGCGGGAGGCTCGGCCATCCAAACGGTCATTCAGCTCTTTGAGGTCGGCTTCCTCATTGGCAGATCCGAGCAGGACGACTCTGGCTCCGCAGGCAAAAAGAATCTTGGCTGTGGCGGTTAAGTTCTCAACTCCCCATTTCTTTTTGGGGTCGGCTGATCCCGGGTGAATTCCGATGAGGGGGCCAGGAGCTCTGAGAACTTCTAGAGCCTGCTCCGCCAGTTCGATATCTCGATTTGAAGGGAAAAGGCAGGGCAGACAGGGATCGGGCTGGCCGCCGAGCAGTTCAATGACCTTTGCGCCGTGATCCCTTACTTCATGAAGCTCCCTTTGGTAGGGAACATAGGCGTCGAACAGATTTTCGTATTTCTTTCCCCGCCAGATTCCGACTCGCCGTGGGATTCCGCCCAGCTTGGTTTGGAGAACCAGGTCGTTCGAGTCATCGAGCAGCACAGCCAGATCGAACTTCTCTTTTCTGAGACGTGATATGTGGCTGAACTTGCCCGAGAGACCTTGGTGAGTGGGGCGGGCCCAGATTTCGGTGCAGTAAGGAAAACCCTGCAGCAGACCCAAGGTTCTTTCACCGACTTCGGCGGTGATATGGGCGTCAGGAAACCTGTTTCGAAGGGCTCTCAGAGGGCCGGTCAGGTTGACGACATCACCAAAATGCTCTCTGCCTGGGGCAAAAATTTTGAGCGGGGGGTTCTGTGCGAGCTCTTCGGCAAGCCATTGGGCGGCTTCAGGGCCAGTTCGAGCTCGGGCTGCAGCCATAAGGTCCGGTAAAGGATCGTACCATGCCCGCCCGATCGGTTCATTGGGGGGTACCGTCCAGGCAAGAAATGTTCTTCCGTGGCTTGATCCTTCGCATTGCCGCGCTCGGATTTGTCAGAAACTTTGTCACCAAAACAAAGCTGATGAAGCCGCTGGTCCACCGTTTTGTGGCGGGGGAAACTCTTGATGAAGCGATGGCGGCTGCCGAAGCCTTGGCCGAGAAGGGGCTTTGCTCTAGCCTTGACCTCTTAGGTGAAAACGTCGCGACGGTGGAAGAAGCTCATGCCGCGGCTCTGGCTTACGAAGAGATCGTGGACCGCATCGCCAATTCGCCCCACAAAGACAAGATCAACATTTCCATCAAGCTCACCGCTCTTGGTCTCGACCAAGGTGATGCTGTGGCCGAGGCCAACTTCAGAGAGCTTTTGACTCTGGCTGGAAAGCACGGAATCTTTGTCCGCGCCGACATGGAAGCGAGCGAATACACAGAAAAGACCATTTCGATGATCGAGAAGGTCTTTCCCGACCACCAGAACACCGGCACGGTTCTGCAGGCAATGCTTCGCCGCACCCATGGCGACATCGAAAGGCTGATCAAGCTGGGCTGCCGCCTGAGATTGGTCAAGGGGGCTTATCTTGAAGGGGCTGATGTAGCTTTTCAGGACAAAGGCGAAGTCGATATGGCCTATGTCGATGGAGGGCGTCGCCTTCTTGAAGCTGGCGGTCACCACGCCATCGCCAGCCAGGATGAAGCCATCATCAATCAGCTTAAGGCTCACGCAACCTCAATCAACCGCCCCAAGGGCAGCTTTGAGTGGCAGATGCTCTACGGCATCAGGAGAGATCTTCAGGAATCTCTGGCGAAGGAAGGGCACTTGGTTCGGGTTTATATTCCCTACGGCAGCCAGTGGTATCCCTACTTCTCTCGTCGGTTGGCCGAGCGGCCAGCGAACATGCTTTTTATTCTCAAGTCAGTTTTCAGGAAGTAGGGCTTCAAAGGAAGGCTGGAAGGCAGAAGGCAGAAGGCAGAAGACTGAAGGCAGAAGGCAGAAGGCAGAAGGCAGAAGGCTGAAGCCTGAAGTTGCAAAAGGAAAACCTAACGTAGAGTCTCCTTTTTTGAGAGACACACGGCACCTCTTCACCGCAAAGGGTCCATGGTCATCTGACACCGGCAACAAATTTAGGATCAGTCGAATACGCACTTGTCACGGACCAGTGACACCCAGAACTGACAAATCAAGAATTGGGACACTCAATTTATGAGTGGTGGGGTGGCCTGCTCGATCAGCCCGCTGTCGAGCAGGAAATGTGTATGTATGAGACGGCCAAGCTGCACTGGTCACGGATCGGTGACCGCCAAAACTGACAAATCCAGAATTGGAACACTCAGTTCTCGATCCCATTCCGGGTGCCATTGCTCTTCCATTGGGACTCCGCTAGTTCCCGACCTACAGCTCCTTCGTCGATGATAGGTCGGGGCACCCCACCACTCAGTTATCGAACCCATTCCGGGTGCCATTGCTCTTCCATTGGGACTCTGCCAGTTCCCGACCTACAGCTCCTTCGTCGCTGATAGGTCGGGGCACCCCACCTCTCAGTTCTCGAACCCATTCCGGGTGCCATTGCTCTTCCATTGGGACTCCGCTAGTTCCCGACCTACGGCTCCTTCGTCGATGATGGGTCGGGGACACCCCACTCTTCAACTTCCAACATTGGGAACTAGAAACTCTCTAACTTGTGGGTTTCACGCACGCCACCCAAGTAAAAATTTTGGAGAGCCCTATCCGGAAGACCACCCGTCGAGTGGCTCCGAGGAACGAGGAGACGCTCGATGGGGAGAAAAAGGAAACCCCCTTCCCAGGAAGGGGGCTTGGGGGTTGGCTGATTCTGGGCGGACTCGTCAAAGAACGAAGCCAGGATTCTCTTGACTCCCTCCCGGCAGCATGCTTATTTGATCGAGGCACCCTGATCCCCCCAACCGACAAAAGATTCCGGCTCCCATGGCTCCGTGAGCCATGGGAGTCCAGCCTCCCGGGCCCAAACCCCACCAGACGCTACACTACAAACCTTATGAGCGAACTGGGAGTCACGAGTCGTGCAGAGAACTTCAGCGACTGGTACGTGGACCTGGTCCAGAAGGCGGACCTGGCTGACTATAGCGCCGTGCGCGGCTGCATGGTTATTAAGCCACACGGCTACGCCATTTGGGAACTGATGCAGAAGGGCCTTGACGGCATGTTTAAAGAAACAGGTCACGTCAACGCCTATTTCCCCCTGCTCATTCCGAAAAGCTTTTTGAGCCGAGAGGCTCAGCACGTTGATGGCTTTGCCAAAGAGTGCGCGGTTGTCACCCATCACCGCCTGATGAATGCCCCCGACGGTTCGGGCGTTGTGGTCGATCCTGATTCGAAGCTGGAAGAGGAGCTGATCATCCGCCCCACCAGCGAAACCATCATCTGGAACTCCTACAAAAAGTGGATTCAGTCTCACCGCGACCTGCCTTTGCTGATTAATCAGTGGGCCAACGTGATGCGCTGGGAAATGAGAACCAGGCTCTTTTTGAGGACGGCTGAGTTTCTTTGGCAGGAAGGCCACACCGCCCACGCCACCAGCGAAGAAGCCGAAGAAGAAGCGATGACCATTTTGGGCATCTACCAGAGGTTTGCCGAAGAGTGGATGTGCGTCCCTGTCCTCACCGGTTTGAAGAGCGAGGGCGAAAAGTTTGCCGGCGCAGACCACACCTACTGCATCGAGGCTCTGACTCAGGACCTTAAGGCGATTCAGGCCGGAACCAGCCACCACTTAGGCCAAAACTTTGCCAAGGCCTTTGATGTCCAGTTCCAGAATAAAGAAGGCAAGCTCGAATACGTTTGGGCGACAAGCTGGGGAGTCTCTACTCGTTTGGTGGGCACTCTCATCATGGTCCACAGCGACGACAAGGGGCTGGTGGCTCCTCCTCGCTTGGCTCCGGTTCAAGTCGTGATTGTTCCCATCGGCAAGCCTGCCGACATCGAGCGAGTGATCGCTGCCGCAGAAGAGCTGGCCAAGACGATTCGCAAAACTCGCTGGCAGGATGAGCCGATTCGAGTCAAAGTGGATAAGAGGGAGAAGCTTTCTCCTGGCTTCAAGTTCAACGACTGGGAGCTGAAGGGCGCCTGCCTCCGCATCGAATTCGGTCCTCGCGATATGGAAGCCGGAACCTGCGTCATGGCTTCTCGACTTGGCGGAGACAAGGTGACCCTGAATCTGGACGAAGTTCCGTCAACGATCTGCGAGAGGCTGGAAGAATATGGCCAGACCCTCTTTGCTCGTGCACTCGAGTTCCGCAACGCCAACACGAAGAGGGTCGATACTTGGGAAGAATTCCTTGCGGCCTTTGAAGGCGATGGCGGCGGCGGGTTTATTCTGGCCCACTGGGATGGCACAACTGAAACCGAAGACGCTATCAACGATGCGACCAAGGCGACTATCCGCTGCATTCCTCTTCAGCCTTTGGGAGAAGGAGATGACCAGCCAGGCGTCTGTGTCATGACAGGCAAGCCTTCTAAGCAGAGAGTCGTTTTCGCAAAGGCTTATTGATTTAGGTTGCGGCGCGTCAGTTCTTTGCTCATTGCAAAGTCTAGTCCGAACTGTAAATTCAGACATCGAAAAGATGTGAATAGTCATTTCGATGTCTGAATTTATGAATCAAAATGCTAGTAAATTACCAGTGATGAGTGAATTGAGGAATTTAGATCAAGAATCGCTCCCCAATTCGACCTCAGTTTGTCGGCGATCGCCAAAGTTGGCTGATTTCCGCACCGAAGCCAAATCAACAAGGGTGGCGGGCCGTAAAGGGCTGATAGATGAGAAAAATCACTATCCATTGTTACAATTATAAAGCCGTTTCTCTTGGCAAAATCCCAAACTTCACTGTCCGAAGCCGTCTCCAAAGAAAAATGGCGAAGGTGAGTAACTTCGATATTCAGGTCTGATAAGTAGGAAGCAATCTTGAACGATAAGTTCTGGTCCAAAAGAAGCTTCATAGGTTTGCTGAACTGATCCTACGTTCCTTATCTGCCGCAAAAGCAAGGCAGGCAAGAATGTCATCTTCGGTCAACTCAGGATAGTCTGATCGAATCTCTTCATGTGTCATTCCTGATGCTAGCCAGGCGAGCACGTCGCCAACGGTGATTCTCATACCCCTCACGCAGGCTTGTCCACCTCGCTTCCCTGGCTCAATCGTAATTGAATTCCGGTAGTTCATCGGTCTTAGTCTATCACGCGATCATACTGGCTACTTTCCTTTCCGCTTCAACTCCACTGCACCAGGAGTCAAGGCGCCTGGATCCCAATAGAGAATCGTGTTCTCATCCTTCCACTCCAAAATCAAATCCCTGTTCTGTCGGGCGACGTTGGGGTCGGTTTCGACAGGCTTGTCCAGAAGATGAGTCACGGTAAGAAAAGCCTGCTTGGCCGAGAATCTGCCCTTGCCGCGGCTGCCTAGTGAGGTCTCCTCCTTTGTAAAGGAGCCGTCGGAGGCGATGACAATCACCACACGTCGCAGAGCTTTGGCCAGAGCGTCTTCCTTCTCTGGCAGGGTGAGGCCCTTTCTTTCCCCTTCCCAAGTGCCCACCCAGGGGCGGGTTTCGCTGCTGCACCCGGTTAAAGCCAGGAACGAAAGCCCAAGAAGAAGCCCAGTGGCCCCGAAGCTTTTCCTCCGCAGAGATAAACTCATGCTCATGTCCGCCCTTGCCCCCGAGGTCTATCTCTCGATGGGTCTGACTCAATTCGAGTATGACCTGATCGTCGAAAAACTGGGGCGGCACCCCAGTCTTACCGAATGCGGAATGCTGGCCGTCATGTGGAGCGAGCACTGTGGCTACAAGTACTCGCGTCCGATTCTTGCCTACTTTAAGAAGTACAAGGAAGCGATGGAAGGGGCCGGACTTGAGAACGCCGGAATCATTCCTTTGGATGGCAATTTGGGCATCGCCATGAAGGTGGAATCTCACAACCACCCCAGCGCTGTGGCCCCCTATCAGGGAGCAGCGACCGGAGTCGGCGGAATCATCCGAGACATTTTTACGATGGGCGCACGACCCATTGCCAGCCTTAACTCCCTGCGTTTCGGTCCCATTCGTGATGGAGAGGCTGACCCCGAGACTCTAAGGCGAAACAAAGAAATTTTTGAAGGAGTCGTGGCCGGAATCGCAGGCTACGGCAACTGTGTGGGAGTCCCCACGGTTGGTGGCGAAGTCGCCTTCCACTCTCGCTACTCTGGCAACCCCTTGGTCAACGCCATGTCGGTTGGCTTGGTTGATCTGGACGATATCGCCACAGCCGGAGCTTATGGCGTCGGCAACCCTGTCATCTACCTTGGCTCAGCGACAGGCAAGGATGGCATCCACGGAGCGACTTTTGCCTCCACCGAATTGGACGAGGAAGGCGAAGACAAGAGGCCGAACGTTCAGATCGGCGACCCCTTTGCTGAAAAGGTCTTGATCGAAGCGACCCTAGAGGCCTTGAAGACCGGAGCCATTGCCGCCATTCAAGATATGGGAGCAGCAGGCCTGACCTGCAGCACCATCGAGATGTCGGCCAAGGGCGATGTCGGAATGGATGTCAATCTCGACCTCGTCCCTGCCCGCGAAGAAAATATGTCTGGCTACGAGCTGATGCTCAGCGAAAGCCAGGAGAGAATGCTCTGCGTCGCCCACAAGGGCCGCGAGCAGGAAGTCATTGACGTTTTTAAGAAGTGGGGAACCCACGCCGTCGTCATTGGCTATGTGACCGAAGGCGAAGAAGTCATCATTCGCCGAAACGGAGTTGTCGAGGCTCAGCTTCCTGCCAAGCTGCTGGCAGACGAGTGCCCCACCTACACGCAGGATCTGATTGAGCCGGAGAGCTACAGGCAGAATCTCGCTTGGACCCCAGACTCACTGCCTGCCCAGGATCTTAACGAAGCTCTGCTTAAGCTGGCAGCCGCTCCGACCCTTGCCAGCAAAAGGTGGGTCTACAGCCAGTACGACCAGCAGGTTCAGACTCAGAGCGTCGTACTGCCTGGTCAGGCGGATGCGGCAGTTCTTGCTCCCAGAGGAACAGGGAAGGGAATCGCCTTGGCGATTGATGGCAACGGAGTCTGGACAGACCAAGATCCCTACGTCGGTGGACTTTTGGCCGTTGTTGAATCTGCTAGGAACGTCGCCTGCACTGGCGCCCGACCGGCTGGCGTCACGGATGGCCTCAACTTCGGCTCACCCCAGAACCTCCACGTTTACTGGCAGTTCGAACGAGCCGTCAAGGGAATCGCTGATGCTGCCGAAGCTTTGGGCACGCCTGTCATCAGCGGAAACGTCAGCTTCTACAACGAGAGAAGCGATGGAGGGATTCTCCCCAGCCCCATGATTGGAATGGCGGGAATTCTTGATAAAGCCGAGGACCGGCTGACCATGGCTTTTCCCCAGCATGAGTGCTTGATCTTTTTGGTGAGCTGCGGGGCAGATTTTGCCCATCAGCAGGGGTTAGGAGCCAGTTCTTACCTGCTAGAAGTTCTTGGAAAACAGGAGGGAACTCCGGTTCAACCGAACCTAGCGGGAGAAAAGCAGCTTCACGGCTTTCTGGCCGACTGCGCGAGAGATCATCTCGTTCTTGCGGCGCATGATGTCAGCGAGGGTGGCACGGTTTTTGCCCTTAGTGAAATGTGCATCGCAGGGAAAACTGGGTGCCGTGTCCAGCTCGACGCGGACGCTTTTCAATCAGCCCGTCTAAACGAGGCGGCGGCCTTTGGGGAAGTCCCCGGGTTCGTCATCCTCGCAGTGGCCAAGGAGAGCGAAGAGGCGTTGAGAGGGGCCGTACCGGCCGGCCTGAAGCTTGAACTCCTGGGTCAAACGACTCCAGAGTCCAGACGTCTGATGGTTGAAAGGAATGGAAATTCTTTGATTTCTGTTTCGATTGATGAACTCATTCGAAGCTGCGAAGAGGCGATTCCATCGGTAATGGCCTGACGGGGCAGGGAACCTGTAAATATTGCGGGGCTGTTTAGGTAAGTAATTAAGGTACCTAGACAGGACTGGCACAAAGATTGACGACAATCTAGTAAGCGGAGATTCTTGACTGACATGAAGACGACATCACTTCTTTCCTTAGCCCTTGCTGCAGTATTGACTGTGGGCATGGCTTCGGGAGCGGCAGCCCAGGCTGCTGCACCATCTGACCGCGCTGGGTTTACAGTGGAAGCCCTCAGCAGTCAGCCAGTCGAGGCTCCGACTCCTGAGAACCTCGACGGATCCAAGGTTAACGCCAAGCTTCAGAATGAAGTTAAGAGGCTGGCCGACGCCTACTTCGCTAAGGTCCGATCTGGCGAGGATGCAGGGTCTCTGCGAGTCGAATCAATTTCTCGACTCAGAAAGCTTGCTGAATCTGACAGCCAGAACATTTCGCTTTACTCCCTTCTGGGCTACCTTCTTCTTCAGAACGGAGAAGCGGCTGAAGCCATTCCTCACATCTCAAAGGTGAATGGCAAGAGCAAGTACGATTCGGTCAACTTTAACAATGCCCAGAATCTTGCTCTGGCTTACTATCTGACCAGGGATTACACCAAGGCTTCTGAAACCTACGAATCGATCGGACTCGATCGCATGGCTTTCTCGGTGGCCCGCTTTGCCGGTTCCGCCATGCTGATGGCCAACCGAAACCAGGAAGCAGTCACCTACCTGACCAAGGCCAAGGCCGATGTCACGGGGCCCGAAAGAGCCAGCCTTCTGAAGGATCTGGCCGTAGCCCACATTCGACTTGGCAACAACGCCGAAGCTTTGGATGTCTACGAAGATTTGGCCGATGAGGACGGATTGGAAGTTGAAGTCCTTTCCTGGATGGGCTACACCTACCTGAAGGAAGGCAGGACCGACCAGGCGATTTCTACTCTCGAATCAGCATTGGCCAAGTCACCTAACGATGCCGCTGTTCTGGTCAATTTGGGCAACGCCTACACCACCAGGGCTGCAGCAGGCGATTCTGCCAAGGCTCTTACCGTCTACAACAAGCTCATTCAGCTCAGCCCCAACAACGCCGTTGCTCACTACAACGTCGGTGTTCTGAGAATGAAGGCTGGCGACCACGCCGCTGCCATTCCTTCCTTCCAGGCTGCTGCCAGATTGGTTTCTGGCGCTGAAGCAAGGTTTGCTCTGAACAATCTTGGCTTCTGCCACGAAAAGCTTGGTCAGTGGAAGGAAGCTGCTTCGGCTTATGCTCGAGCCAGCGATCTTGAAACGACCAACGGCCTCTACGCTAAGAACGCTGGCATGGCCTACGCTCGAATCAACGAGACCGAGCTTTCCAGCCGCTATCTTGGCCGAGCCAATGCTGCCGGAATGGGCGGTGGAGTTGTCAACTCGAACCTGGTTGAAGCCATGGTGCGAGAAGGCAAGACCGCTGAAGCTCTTGACATGCTGAACAAGATGGCCGTTGAAAAACCCAACGATGCCGACGTCTGGTTCAACATCGGAGTCCTCAGCCACAGATTGGGCAAGATCCAGGAATCTGAGGCTGCCTACAGGAAGTCTCTGGAGATTCGACCGGACGACGGAGACTGCCTTAAGAATCTTGGCCTGCTTCTGATCGAAAAGGGCGAAGCTGCTGAAGCTGCTGTTCTTCTTGAAAAGATGACCACTTCCCACCCAGGAAGCATCGATGGCAGACTTGCCCTCGCCTCCGCTTACGTCAAGCTGGATAAGACTCAGGAAGCGATCAATGTCTGGCGAGATGTGGTCCGAATGGATGGAAGTCAGGTCGATGCCAGGCTGAACCTCGCAGACGGACTCTGGAACATGGGACTCGTTCGAGATGCCAGATTCCACTACAGCACCGTTCTTAGAAACCAGCCAAGCAATGCGAGAGCTTTGAACGGCATGGGTCTATGGCACCTGAGCCAGGGCGATGCGAAGCAGGCAGAAACCTTCTTCCGACGCTCAATGACTTCGGACGCCAATTATCTGCCGGCCTACAACAACTTGGCAATTTCGTTGGAGAGGCTGAACCAGAAGGCGCAGGCTATCCTGATTCTGAGAAGAGCCCTTCAGAGGGACCCCAACTTCGAAGATGCCAGGACCAACCTGGAGCGACTCGAAAAACCTGCCAACATGGCACTGTGACCGCAGGGATCTTAGTCAACCTGCATAGACCCGATGCGATCGAGGCTGCCCAGAAGGCAGTCTCGATCCTTCAGTCTTTTGGGCACCAGGCTTTTGTCGAGAGAGAGGCAGCCGCCGCAACAGGGCTTTCCGCAATCGGAGCTTCTGAAATGCACGACTGCGACCTTCTAATTTCCATAGGAGGCGATGGCACTCTCCTTCGTGCAGGTCATTTGTGTGCGGCTCAGCAGATTCCGATTCTAGGCGTCGCCTACGGCACCTTCGGCTTTATCACTCCCTGCCAGCCCAACCAGATGGAAGAAGCTCTAGTGAGCTTCATTGAAGGTCGTCATAGGACTGAATCTCGAATGATGGTTCAGACCCACCTCATTCGGGCTGACAAGGTGGTTGCCGAGCTTCATGCGCTAAACGAATCAGTCGTGCAGAGGTCGGCCACAACCAGACTGCTGGTCTTTACTGTTTTGGTCAACGGCTACCTGGTGGCGCGATATCCAGCCGATGGTGTCATGGTCGCGACTCCTACCGGCTCGACCGCCTATAGCCTTTCTGCCGGTGGACCTGTTGTGGACCCTCGATTGGAGGCTCTGCTTGTCACGGGCCTGATGCCTCACACTCTTTCGGCCCGTCCTTTGGTTCTGCCAGCAGACAGCACGATTGAAATTCAGATTCACACGAGGGGCGAATCTCATGGAGGAGCGGTCCTTAGCTCGGATGGTCAGAGCCGTCTGCACCTTTTGAGTGGAGACAAGCTTGTTTTGACAAGGTCGCCGAGAAGAGTCAAACTTGTGACGCTTGAGGAAGACGATTTTCTACAGAAGCTTCCTTCGCGACTGAACTGGGCTGGAGGCAAAGGATTTGAGTGAACCCACCCTGAAAGTCACTGACCTTGTCGTCAGCTACCGAGGAGCTCAAGGGCCATTTCTGGCGGTGGATCACGTTTCTCTTGAAGCTTATCCGGGAGAAACCTTGGCTGTCGTCGGAGAATCTGGCTGTGGCAAGACGACTTTGGCCAGAACGATTCTTGGACTTCAAGCTCCCACTTCTGGAAGTGTGGAAGTCAACTCAAAGAGGGAAGCGAAGCGCAGCATTCTCGCCGAGCGAATTGGCATGGTCTGGCAGGATCCTTTTGCCAGCCTTGATCCACGTTGGACCATTAAGAAGACTTTAGAAGAGCCCTTTAGGCTTGCGGGCAAGAAGCCTGATATCGAGCCCCTGGCTCTCATGGTGGGTCTGAACTCATCTGTCCTTCCCAAGTTTCCTCATCAGCTTAGCGGAGGGCAAAGGCAGAGAGTCGCTATCGGCAGAGCCTTGGCTCTCAGGCCGCCGCTCTTAATCTGCGATGAGCCGACCGCTGCTTTGGACCTCAGCATTCAGGCGCAGATTCTTAACCTGATTCGAGACATTCAAAAACAGACTCAATCAACCGTGCTCTACATTTCTCACGACTTGGGAACGGTACGTTTCTTGGCTGATCGGGTGGTGGTGATGCAGAAGGGCAAGGTGGTGGAGCAGGGAAGAACCCAAGATGTGTTCGGCCACCCTAAAGAGGCCTACACTAGGGAACTGATGGGATCGGCTTTATCGTTGGAGAACCTGGGGTGGCTGCCTGGCGATGAGCCGGTCGCCCGCTGATTCTGCCTTGTGTTGTTTAAGGAGACCATGTTTGTGACTGCTTTGAGGTTCTGCCCGTGATTGCCGACCTCAAAGAACTGTGGCGGTTTAGAGAGCTTCTCATCGCTATGGTCGAGAGGGAAATCAAGATCCGCTACAAGAACTCAGTTCTTGGCTTTGTCTGGTCTTTGGCCATGCCCATGGCGACAGTAGCCGTCATGACCTTGGTTTTCCAAGGGATTCTTGGCAACAAAACACAAAACTATTCAGCTTACGTACTGGCCGCCTACATGCCCTTTGTCTTCGTCAACATGGCGTTGATGGATTCGGCTCAGTCTGTCTTGGCGAGTCTGCAGGTTGTTAAGAAAGTCTATTTTCCGCGAGAGATTCTGCCTCTGGCCTCAGTGATTGCCAACTTCATTCACTTTGTCCTGGCCCTTCTTGTCTTCTTTCTCTACCTCTTTATCCTCTATGCAGTAACAGGATTCCAGGTTTCTCCCTTTACCTGGAAGCTGGGATTCCTTCCGATTCTGCTCTTCTTCGTCTTCTGTTTCGTTGCCGGATGCAGCTTGATTATCAGCGCTCTCAACGTATTTTACGAAGACGTCAAGTACGCCCTTAGCCTGCTGCTTTACCTTATCTTCTTCCTCTCGCCTGTCATGTATTTCAGCGAGAGTGTCTGGCACAGAACAAGAGGCAAGCCTTACGGCGACCTCATTTACATCCTCTACCATGCCAACCCCTTGGCGCCTATGGTCACGACCTTTAGGAAGACGCTTCTGCCAAGTTCGCAGGTGGATATTGGCGGCACCTTGGTGGATCAGCAGAGCTTCAACTGGGGCTTCTTCGCCTACTTTGCGGTCATTTCAATTGTCGCTTTGGTCGGCGGCTACGCTCTTTTCAATCGAATGAAGTGGAGGTTTGTCGAGAGGCCATGAAGCCGGCTCTTGAACTCAAAGACCTCCGCAAAAGCTTCATGCTGGCTCATGGAGGAGGCGGTTCTCTCAAGACTGCTCTTTTGTGGTGGAAGAAGAAAAAGCTTGAAAAGCTAGAGGTTCTGCGCGGCTTGACCTTTACGGTCCAAAAGGGAGAATCTGTTGCCCTCATTGGTCGAAACGGAGCAGGAAAGAGCACCCTCCTTTCTTTGATCGCCAGGGTTTACAAGCCTTCTTCAGGAACGATTACTGTCGATGGAAGGCTGGCTCCCTTGCTGGAGCTTGGCGCCGGCTTCCACCCTGACTTAACAGGGGCAGAAAACGTTTTGTTCAACGCCATGATCCTTGGCTTGACAAGAAAAGAGGCGAATGCAAGGCTGGATTCGATTATCCAGTTTGCGGAACTGGAATCTCATAAGGATGTTCCAGTTCGAAGCTACTCAAGCGGAATGCTGGCTCGACTGGGCTTCGCCGTGGCTGCCCATGTGGACGCAGAAATCTTGATTGTCGATGAGGTCTTAGCCGTTGGCGACTATGCCTTTGAGCAGAAGTGCTACGACACCATTGAGGCTTTTAAGCAGAAGGGCGGCACGATTCTGTTCGTCTCTCACAATCTTGACTCTGTGTCAAAAGTCGCTGAGCGGTGCCTTTGGCTGGAACAAGGAGTAGTCAAGATGGATGGTCCGCCTGAGGCGGTTCTGCAGGCCTATCGTCATGGCACACCCGAAGAGAGTCTATGAATTCCAGCACACCACAACGGCTTGTCCTGATCAATGAGAACTCTCGACTTGGCCAGGCCGCTATGGAAGGGCTGGTCAAAACGATCACAGAGGCGGGGGAGACGCCTTTTGTCCCCAAGAGCCCTGAACACATGCAGGAGCTTCTGCTTGAGGCTAAGAAGCGTGGTTACCAGGAGATTTGGGTGGGGGGAGGCGACGGCACCATCCGCAATGCCGCCTGCGTCTTGGCTGAAACCGATATTCGCTTGGGGATTCTTCCTTTCGGAACAGGCAACTCTCTGGCGAGGGAACTCGGCATCCCCACCGATCCAGAAGCCGCGGTTTCATTTCTTCTCAAAGATGCTGCTCCAAGAAGAATCGATCTCGGGCGATTCAACGACCAGATCTTTATCAACTCTGTCAGCCTTGGCCTTTCGGTTGCCATCGCCGAAGAGCTGAAGAACGTGGATAAAACAAAGCTAGGACAGCTTGCTTACTTTCCAGCGACAGCCAAGGCAATTACAGAGGCTGAGTCCCTGGAAATGTCCTGCGTCACGGATGACTTTGAGTTCAAGGGACGAATCGTTCAGTTTGTGGCTGCCAGCACGGGGCGCCATGCTGGTCCTTTTCCTGTCACACCCAATGCGAGCATTGATGACGGTCTGCTAAGCACCTACATCGTTCAGGTGAAGGAAGGAATCGACATCCTGGCTTACGGAGTTGCCATGATGCTGGGAAGCCATACGATGATGGAGAATGTGCTGAGCACCGAGTGCCGCCGCATCCGGGTGGAGCTCAAACACCCCACGAGCTTTGTTCTTGATGGCGATTTTGTTACGGCTCAAGAGGCGGACATCACGATTGTCCCTGGCGGTCTGACTGTTCTCGGTCAGCGGCTTAGGTAGTGGTGCGCTGAGTCTTGATATTTAAGAGCCCTCGGCCTGCACTGCAGCAGAACAGGCCGGGCACTTTCTCAGTCTCTAAGCGTCCTTAGGCAAAGCCGGACCAGGACGAGGCACAAAGAGAACCTTCCACCACTGGTGGCTCTTTTCCCACGCCTTCTTCCAGGCTCCAAAACTCAGGAGTGTAAAAAGGAACCAGATGACAAGCCGTCCGAGGGCGCCACAGCGGTTGATAAAGATGCAGACTTCCTTAGCCGCACGCCCATAGTGCTTCTCGAAATACATCTCCTTGCCCCTGTTGTAGCGGGCAATGGTTTCCCATCTAAAGAGACGGCTGGAGGCACCCAGATCATGCTCAAAGACAGCATCTTTGACGTAGTAGATCAGGCCGAACTGGCTGAGCCTGCGGCAGAAATCTGTGTCTTCGCAGTAAAGGAAGTAGGCTTCGTCGAACTTGACCAGGGGCTTGAAGAGAATACAGGCTCCCATGACTTGATCGACCTGATGAACCGGGCCAGCTTGAGCCATCAGCCTCTCTGATTCCCAATAGGGAGAGAAGATGCGGGTCCAGGGGAAGATTTTTTCAAGGCCAGTCTGCTCGCAGAAGACAGCCCAAAGAGTGAGGGCGTTGGCCGCTGACTGCTGGGTGTTGCCATCTGGGAAGACAAGGCGTGGGCCGACAGCCACAGCGTCAGGAGATTCGCCGAAGGCTTCAACAAGCCTTCTTACAGAATCGCCGCGTGGCCGACAGTCTGCGTTCATTAACAGAGCCAGCTCTCCCGTCATGTGGGTAAGGCCCTGATTGACCGCCGGTCCAAAACCCTTGTTCTTAGAGTTGGCCACCAGCTTGGCGTGGGGAAATTCTAATTCCACCATCTGGGCAGAATCGTCGCGCGAGGCGTTGTCGACCACGATGACCTCGTGCTCGGTGCCGAGCGTTTTGAGGCAGCGTCGAAGAGCCTCCCTTGTGTTGTAGTTCACAACAATGATGCTGAGTGTCGGCACGGTTTGATTTTGCCCAATTCTTTAGGTGTCATGTGCAGCTATTGCAGCGATTCTTCATTCTCCGCCTCCGCCGAGTCTGCGAGGAGGCTTAACCTGGATTCGCGGGATAGGCAAAAGGGGAGCATCGGTCCTTATGGGAGCGTTGCTGTTTGACATTCGAGCGGCTAATTCTGTCTCAACCTGCCTGATGTATTCCTGAAGCTGCCTGTCGAATTCTTCCTGCATGTCCTCAATATCATCCAAAAGTCGAAGAATGATCTCAACTCCAGCCAGGTTGACGCCCATTTCTTGGGTGAGGCGCTGAATCTGCTTTACCCTTTCAATATCCTCCTCACTGTAGAGCCTGTTCTTGGCTCCGACTCTGGACGGCACGACGAGACCGAGCCTCTCGTACTGCCTTAGGGTTTGAGGATGAACGTTGCAGAGCTGGCTGGCAATTCCGATCATGTAGAGGGGCTGGCGGCGGCTCCTCATTTCTTCACTGCCTCCTGGCTTTCAAGAAGCTTCTTCATCTGCTTCATCAAATTCTCTGTCTCGCTGTTCATATCACGCGGGACTGTGATTTTGATTCTGGCAAAGAGATTGCTCACTTCTCCCCCTTTTCGATTCAAACCCTTGCCTTTCAGGCGGAGTCTTTGTCCGCCTTGAGATCCGGCCGGAAGCTCAACCGATTCGGTGCTGCGCAGAGTCGGAACCTTGACAGTTCCTCCTAAAGCCGCTGTGTAGAAGGGCACTTCAATCTCAGTCTCAAGGTCATCACCGATTCTTTTGAACTTGGCGTGGGGGGCGATTTTAACCTGAACATAAAGGTCGCCCGTCCGGCCGTTGCTGCCCGTCGTGCCTCGGCCAGGAATTCTGAGCTTGACTCCTTCAGCCACTCCTGCCGGGACGCTGACCGGCACGCTGCGGGGAGAAACGATGGTGCCTTTTCCGCCGCAGGTGGGGCATGGAGCCAACTGGCGGTTCATCATCTGAACCTGGCCCAAGCCTTTGCACTGGGTGCAGGCGTCTGCGACTTGGTAGGTGAGGGTCCGTGTGGTTCCCTTATCCACTTCTTCAAGAGTCAGAGTGACTTCTTGAGTCACGTTTTCTGGTTCAACAGCCCGGCCTCCGCCAAAGAATCCGCCACCAGCCCCGCCTGAACCGAAGTTCGAAAAGATCTGTTCGAAGAGGTCGCCAAACCCACCTTCCTGGCCTGGATCCATTTGGGTTTTGGGGTTCTGCCAGGTGAAGCCGCCATCTTCAAAGCCGTGGCCGAAGCGGTCGTACTGCTTGCGCTTGTCGGCGTCGCTGAGAACTTGGTAGGCCTCGCTGACTTCCTTAAAGGCGGCCTCGGATTCTTTGCTCCCCGGATTGACATCAGGGTGATGCTTGCGCGCAAGGCGTCTATAAGCTGCCTTGATATCCTTTTCATCAGCGTTTTTCGGGACGCCAAGAACCTGATAGTAATCCTTCTTCATTCTGCCACCAGCTTCAACCGCTTGAGCCTGATACACTCAGATGACGAATCTGGTTTGCCTATGGTTTCAGGTGAAGGAGAGAATATGGGCCTTGGTGTTCCGTTTAATCCGGCAGTCTTGCCTGGTGAACCTGGCTGCAACGTGCCAATAGACTAATTGTGGAGTTGGCAAGCCTGGAAATTAGAATAGCGAGAAGCGAGAACCTGCCTGTTCTCCCCCAGGCCGTGAGCAGCGTGCTGAAGCTGGCCGATTCTCCAAACGTCAGCCCGAGACAGATCGCTCAGTGCATCGAACGTGACCCTGCCATTACCGGCAAGGTTCTGCGAGCCGCGAACTCTGCCTACTATGGGTTCTCCAACGTCAACACAGTCGGTCGAGCCATTTCATGCTTGGGAATGAACTCGATCCGATCTTTGGTGATCAGCGTGGCCCTGCAGAACATGCTGGCCGGACGCACCAACAGTCAGTCATTTAACAAGACTGAGTTTTGGAAGCACAGCTTGGCCGCTGGAATTGCCTGTCGAATTTTGGGCACGATGAAAATGCCCTACAAAGCCGACGAGGTTTACAGTGCAGGCATGATGCACGATGTTGGCTACATTGCCTTGGATAGGTTTGCCGGACGCGAGTTTGATGACGTGGTGAGGCAGAGCAAAGCGTCGGGCACGAGTCTTGTGAGCCTGATGCAGATGGTTTTAGGTTTTGACCACAGGGCAGTAGGAGCCCTGCTTGCTGACAAATGGCATCTGCCTGCCTTGATGAAGCATGCCGTGCTGTATCACATGGATCCAGAGGAAGACGGCGACTACTTTGAAACGACCGCCATTGTTTCGGCCGGCGATGTGATTGCCAACCAAGCTGGATTCGATATGGGTCTGCCTGGAGTTCAGATGGAATTTGCCCCTGGTGTCAAGGAAGCGCTTGGCCTTCCAGACGCTCAGTACGATACGATTCGAAACGTCGTGGCTGCCGAAGTTGAGCGAGCCATGGTTGATATGAAGCTTAGATAGGATCTTGGGGAGAGTTTTACAAAGAACTCTCTCCAAATCACAATTTCCTTTGTATAGTAAAGGAGTCTCTCGCGAGACCGCTAGTTTTCCTAAGTTTGTCCTTTCGGCAAGGCAGTTAGAGAGTGGCGGAATTAGATTCAAGGGAGGCATGCCGGGTCACAGGCTTTTGAGCAGTTCGCTTGAAAAGGCTCATTCAGTGGCAGTGAGCTTTTATGTTCTGTTCACAATAAGCCTGTGGCCGCCACTAACTTGTGCGGAGCCTGAAGAGCAGGATCTTTTTTTAGCCTAAAGGGTTTTTGCCGTTGGGTAATGAACGAGAAATCCTGCTGATTGAAACCACGTGGCAGGCTCCGCAATGACTTACTGCCTTGGTATCTGAGAAGACCTGATTGCCCCGAGGATTTGGTAGATGTGCTCTGCCCCCAATGATCTTGGCCCCCAGGCTGGCTTAGCTTCTGGAGTAAGGGCTGTTGCGATGGCAAGGGCGGAAGTATAGCTTCCAAGCAGCGAGGCATGGTTGCCATCTGCTGACCAAAGATCAAACTTGGGGTTATGCTTGAGAATGTTATCCCAAACTCTACCGATAGGGATTACTTTGCCGCCCCCTTCTTTTGCGATTTTTTGGTATATGCCTAAGATGTAAGGGGTCTCCTTCCAACCCTTTCTTGGCCATTCGGAAAAAAACCAAACCTTGCTTTTTGACTTTTTGGCTAGTTTGGCTAAGCTGACGGCCCCTGTTTGGCTGTAATCGTACTTGTGAGAGCTGCTAAGCGATGCACCTTGCAGCACGACATCGGAGAATTTCCCGGTTTGGATCAGCTTTTTAACCTCGGTCGATTTGGCTATCTGTTCGAGGTTTGCCCCACTCCTTACTGTGACATTGCACCTGCGGCGTGTCCGATCTGATTCGACCAGGTTCATCACCATCTCGGGCAGATCGTTGGCCGTAGTGTGGCTGTTGCCCAAAAACAGAACGTTTTGGGTTGGCACTTTTTGACTGCTGACGATCACCGAGGCAATGAAGCTGATCATGACTTTGGCGGGGTCTGTTTCTTCATTAGGGCCGCCATCCATGCTCCTGTTCTTGCATGGTAAGCAGCATGGTTTCCCATATGGTCAGCCACAGGCATGTAGACGATTTCTTTTGCTGCTTTCACTTGGTTAAGTGCAGCGTAGATTCCAGGAGGAGGGCAGACAGTATCGATCCCGCCGATTCCGACAAGGATTGGGCACTTGATCTTAGGAGCAAAGTTGACAACGTCAAAGTAGGCAGCTGTCTGCATCACCTTAGCCTTATCCTTGTTGTTGGCAATCCATGGCCAGCTTGGCCAGCCTGGAGCTCTTCCAGAAATCTGAGCCTGCTGGTCACATCCGGCCGGCACATTGGCCACAGCACCTGTGATCTTGGGGTGGATGGCTGCCGTTACAAGGGCCTGCATTCCCCCTTGGCTGCCACCAGTAACCACCATGACTTCTCCATTCCATTCGGGGCGGCTGGCCAGATAATCTGCCGCGCGATAGCAGCTTAGATACATTCTTAAAAAGTAGCTGGTTTCTCGGCTTTCTGCTCCGATTCCGGGATAGCCATTTAAGGGTCCGGCTGCTTGCTGCTGAAAAAAGGCTTCTGATTCCAGCGCCGGAAGTTCATGCGCTTGAATGTTAAAGGTCAGCCAGCCTTCACCAGCTCTGCCTATAACCCAATCTTTTTGCAGGCTGTAAACTCCGGCCCATTGAACAATAAGCAGGGCAGGGAACTTTCCTTCTTTTTTGGGCTTCGCCAGCTGACCGTTGATCGTGCTGCCCTTATGGCCCTTGAGCGTCACAAGTTCGTAATCAACATCCGCCCGGTTGGATGTTTCTTGAGTCACCTTGGGGCTTGCCGGAGTTTGGTTCAGCTCCGCAATTTTTGAAGCCCAGAAGGTGTCGAAATCTTGTGGAGCGGCGACGGCAAGGGCGATTTTTTCCGGCGAGTAGAGGGCACCACCCAAAGCTCGAGTGGGCTTGCCTTCAGCATTTGTGGCATCTACTTCGAGCAGTATCCAGCCTGGCTCGTTGGAGGTGGCTTCTATCTTTGCCTTGCCGCCTGCGAAGACTACAGTTCCTTCGTTTTGGGTGGTGTAGCCTCCCCGTTTGACTCTGTACTTGAGGCTTGCCGTCGCCGAATTTGCTCCTGAAGCGGTGAGGTTCCAAACGACCTTTTCTCCGACTTGGTAGGTGCCGTTCTCCTTGTCGGGAGCAATTGAGACCTGCTGTGCCGCCGCGATTCCGGCCAGAAGGAGTAGGGGCAGTGCGGCAACACTTCGCCGAAAGATCATGCTCCTGTTTTACCGGGTGATTGCGGCTGTAAGCATGAGAAGAATCAGAATGATTCCAGAAGATAGTTCTGATGAACGCCTCTCTACAGGGGCTTATTCATCGATCCCAGGCTCCTCCAGCGCAAGAACACGATCCCGGAAGGTCCGGAACATTTTGGGGGTGTTGGCCGCGAACCATTCTTTGACGAGAGGTTCGTTTTCTGGTTTTCGTGGATCAATCTTAGCTTCGAGCAGAATTCTGGCTCTCTTTGAATCCGGCTCCTTCAGCCACTGCAACGAAGCGCCGAGTTCAACTTCTATCTGGCTGCGTTGAAGCTGTAGTTCGGCTAGAGCAGATTCACTCCAAGGTGATGTGAGGTAGAGCATGATGCCAATGCATTCTCTCTTTGGCGTCAGAAGCAGACTGATGTGAAAACCTGATCTACCAATCTTAATTTTCGAATAACTTCTGTGTCCAGGATTAGAAAGACGAAATGGAGGTTTTGACTTTTGGATATCCTCATGGATTTCAGTCCACATGCGAAGACGCCATGAGTGCCGTTCCTGGTCCGCAACTGAAAGGCCGCTTCTAGATTCCTTTAAGGTTTGATTCGGTCGGCAGACCACATCGAGTTGTGGTGCCACCGGGCTGTCTCCAATCTGATAGATCTGTAGTGCAACGAGATAAAGATTTACATTCGTCGGCGTGTTTTCATTTAGCCAATCAATTACTTGTCGGTGTTCATCAGAAATCGATTCCGATATCCAGATGCCAGTCATGGCTTTGTGGGCTGCAGCATAGGTGAGTAGCTTGCCGAGATGATCGTGGTTTGTTCTGCCGTATTGATTTTCGATTACGACAATATGTTGTTCTTCACCTAGTAGATTGCCGACAATATCGCACCGATAGATTCCTGTGCTTGATTCTCTGACGAGATTTTCTAGCTCGAGGCCAAGTTCTTCAGCTAGTAGGCTAATGCCATCCTCTGTCACGAGCCAGTCCGAAAAATCGTTCTCTTGCTTCCACACCAGCCGAATATCTTGTACTCGTCTACGCTTGCCAATCAGCATGGTTCACCTTGCCCATTAAACCAGTATGAACTGAAAGTGAGGTTTGAGCCGAATTCTCACAGATGTTCTGATGTGTTTTTTCTCTGCCCGTCTACCTGCGGTTGAATTCGTTACCCGGGCAACAAAAAAGCCCCTCTGCAGGAGCTTTTTGAACTTAAAACGGTGGTGGATCGTCAGGGACTCGAACCCTGGACCCGCTGATTAAGAGTCAGCTGCTCTACCAACTGAGCTAACGATCCCCGAATTTCAGAATCTACCCCTCAACCCCGGCACGCGGCAAGGTCCTAGGGAAGAGACCCCCTACCTTCTACCCAGTCGGGGGGCTAGTAAAAAAGATTCAAGGGGAAGGCGGAGTGGGAAGGGCGCGGTGCAGGCCGTGCATCATTCATTGGAAAGGCCAATGCCTGATCCAGATCAGCGGTGGAGTCCCCAGAATCCTCAACGCCCACACAGAGCCTCACCAGGCCTTGAGAGCTGCCGAAATGTCACGCTCACATCACTAACGGCATCACTCACGGGCGGCAACAGTAAGAGCCTGCTTCAGATCAGCGATAAGGTCTTCGGCGTCTTCGACCCCAACACTAAGCCTCACAAGTCCAGGAGAGATGCCAAGCCTTTGCCTCACTTCAAGCGGGACATCGCAGTGAGTCATGGTGGCTGGGTGTTCGGCAAGGCTTTCGGTGCTGCCAAGGCTTACGGCCAGGTGGACCAAGCGCAGGGCATTTAGAAACCTAAAGGCGGCGGCTTCGCCCCCCGTAATCTCAAAAGAAATCATGCTGCCGCCGGTGGGGCACTGTCGGGCGCGGATCTTGGCCTCGCGGGTGCCAGCAGCAAATCTATCAAGGTTGTAAACAGTGTTGATCAAGGTGTGAGAGCGTAAAAATTCAGCCACTTTCAGGGCGTTTTCGGCCTGGCGGTCGGTGCGGACTTTTAAGGTTTCCAGGCTGCGCATCAGAAGCCAGCCTGTCCAGGGGCCGGCCATGTTTCCTAAGAATGTCCGTAGAGTCTTGACCTGCTTCATCAGGTCGCGGCTGCCTGTCACAGCCCCGGCGATCACGTCGCTGTGGCCCCCAATAAACTTGGTGGCCGAGTAGAGGCTCAGGTCAATTCCGTGCTTTTGGGGGTGCTGCCACATTGGCCCCATGTAGGTGTTGTCGCATGCAGAGATGACGCGGCGGTCGGGGGTGGACCACGCTTCCGCCAGCCGGGCAATCAACTCAAGGTCAAAAAGGTCATTGGTTGGGTTGGCCGGAGTTTCGACAAAAATCATGACTGGAGTCGAGCCAGCTTCGGCACTGATCTGCCGGATCTGCGACTCTTCATCGTGTGGACCAAAGAAGGCCACTTTTACGCCCCAGGCTGGCAGAAAGTGGGTTACAAAGTGGTGAGTTCCTCCATAGAGGGGTTCGGAACACAGAAGCAGATCTCCCGGCTTCAAAAAGCAGAGAAGGCAGGTGGTAATGGCGGCCAAGCCACTTTCAAAAACGGCGGCATCGTCGGCGGTTTCCCACAAAGCCAAGCGATTTTCTAGAATTTCAAGGTCGGGGTTGTTGAGTCGAGAGTAGATGAGGCCCAACTCTTCACCTTCCGATTTCTCTCTCTGCCCGTAGGCGAGCTCGAAAAATGCCTTGCCCTCTTCGGCGGTCTTGAATACAAAGGTGGAGGTCTGAAAGATGGGGCACTTTAGGGCCCCTTCGGATAGCTCCGGCTTGTATCCGTAGCTCATCATCAGTGATTCGGGCTTCAGCATTCACATAGTGTATCTGAGGTGGAATCGATTCAGTGCCTTCAATTATTTTTAGTTTGGTTGTCAATCCTGAATGAATTGAAGGGATTTTGCAGATTTTGACTTACTTTTTTGTTTTCGCTGGCCAGCCAGCAGTCGGCACCTTATCTCCAATCGGGCCAGAGTAAGGGAAGACCCCCACAGGCGCGGCAAGCACCCGAATCCCATCAGTCAGCCTCACCCCCACCAAGCGGCTGATTCGCTTAATTGGCACATTCCAGTCGCCCATTCCCGAAGTCCCCTCCTGACTCGACCAGATCCGCATAAACCTAGCACCATCGCGTGATTGGTGCCAGCCGAGAAAAACAGCGGAATGGCCTCTGGTGGCGTTCCAGTAGATCTGCACGAAGTCTCCGGGACGAAGCTGTGAGGCTGGCACAGAAACCCCCGCTCCGGTCAGGTCGGTCAGAGCCCAATAGAGGCCAGCACCAGATCCGTTCCAGACTCCCCAAAAACCAATCTGGTCGTGGCGTCGCGAACCATCCGCTTCTGTCTGGCGCAGAGATTCCACCGCCTCCTCAGAGACTCCGGGGTCTTTGGGATACCGCTTCTGCAGGCCAAGCATGAGGGCGGCATAGGTTGCGCCAGAGCAGAAGGAAGTTGGCCTTTGAGGAGAAAACAAGACCCGACCCCACAAAGAAAGCTCAAAACCAACCGGAGATTCTAAAGGAAGGGCTTTAACCCCCACCCACCAGTCATCCTTTTTGGGGGCTCGCTTTTGGGCTTCATCTATGCCCTTCAAAACCCAGGCACCTTCATCTATGGCATTCCGGCCGTACATTTCGTGGTGGCGGGTGTGCTTGGCTGGCAGGGATGCCTGAACTGAATTAAGCATGAAGAGCGGGGAAGCTTTAGCCTGCCCAGCCACAACTAAACTCAGCAGGGCCCCAGTCATCGCCAATTCATACCCCGATGCAGTCTGCTGGTCATGGTGTAATAGAAGACATGAGCCCAACTGCGCCTGCCCCTCTCTCGAACAAAGAGATCACGCGCAGGGTCGCTTCCTTCTTTAAGCCCTACAAAGCCAAAGTTTTCTGGACTCTTGTCACAGTCATTCTCGGGGTTTTGGCCGGAGTTCTTCCGCCACTTTTTGTTCAAAGAATCATCGATGACGGAATCGGTGCCAAGAACCTGGATGTGGTCGTCTGGTTCTCGGTTTGGACGATTCTTTCAACTATCGCGGGCGCTGGTCTCACCCTTTTGTACGGGTGGCTCAGCGTTGTGGTTGGTCAGAACATCATGTGCGACCTGCGACTGAAGCTGTTCGAACACCTTCAGGGAATGTCGCTTAAGTTTTTTACCAGTCACAAAACGGGCGAAGTGCAGACCAGGCTTATCAGCGACGTGCAGGGCGTTCAGCAGGTGCTGAGTTCTACATTGGTCGATGCCGTCAGCAACGTCGCCATTGTGGTTTCGTGCCTTGCCGCCATGTTCTGGATGGATTGGCGGCTGACTCTTCTCAGCATTCTCATGGTGCCCTTCTTTGCCGTCATCGGCATGTGGGTGGGCAACTTTGCAAGAGACGTCCGAAAGGGCGTTCAAGAGCAGACAGGCGAGCTTAACTCGATGATGCAGGAAACCCTGAGCGTCTCGGGAATCCTGCTTACCAAAACCAGCGGAAGGCTGGATGTTTTGACCAGTAAGTTTGACAAAGAAAACAAGCTGTTGGCTGTGTGGCAGGTTAAAAACCAGCTGATCATGTACCTCTTCTTTGGCATGATCCGCATGATCACTTCGCTGGCTCCGGCTTTGGTTTATCTGCTGGCTGGCTGGCTTATTGTTCAGCAGGGAGACACCAATATCACGGTCGGATTGATCGTTGCCTTTACCGGTCTGCAGATTCGAATGTTCTTCCCGATCACGGCCCTGCTCAGCACCCAGGTCGAGATCCTCTCCAGCTTTGCCCTCTTCCAGAGACTCTTTGAGTATCTCGATCTTCCTAAGGACGTTATTGAAAAGCTAAATGCGAAGACGATGACCAATGTTGCTGGCAAGGTCGAGTTCAGAAACGTTAAGTTCAAGTACGAAGACAGCCAGGAAAACTGGACTCTGAACGGAATCAACTTTACTGCCGAGCCTGGCCAGTTGGTGGCTCTGGTTGGCCCCAGTGGAGCCGGAAAGACGACCATCACCTACCTCATTCCAAGGCTTTACGATGCCGAAGAAGGGGAAGTCCTTATTGATGGAGTCGATGTCAAAGACATTAAGCTGGCAAATCTGGCTCAGGTTGTGGGGGCTG
Organism: Synechococcus sp. UW140; assembly: GCA_943369295.1. GTDB lineage: Bacteria > Armatimonadota > Fimbriimonadia > Fimbriimonadales > Fimbriimonadaceae > JAKRSE01. The sequence continues at coordinate 196,989 of CALRMU020000004.1, forward strand.
TGACGCAGGAAACCTACCTGCTGCACGCTTCGGTTAAAGAGAATCTGCACTTGGCCAAACCAGACGCGACTGATGCTGAAATCGAAAACGCCTGCCGAATGGCCGCGATTCACGACCATATCATGACCCTGGAAAAGGGCTACGACACAGTGGTCGGTGATAGGGGCTACAAGCTTTCCGGAGGAGAGAAGCAGAGGCTGGCTATTGCCCGGTCGATCCTTAAGAACCCACGGATTCTGATTCTCGACGAGGCTACTTCTGCGCTTGACACAAGGTCGGAAAGGCTTATTCAGGGCTCATTTAAGAACCTTATGGCGGGTCGAACCACCTTCGCTATCGCACACAGGCTGTCAACTATTCTTGAGGCAGACCTTATCCTTGTGGTCGTTAAAGGAGAGATTGTCGAACGCGGACGACACCCAGAACTTCTGGCTTTGGGCGGAGTCTATGCAGGGCTTTACAACGAGCAGTTTAAGACTCAGGCGGAAGAAGAAGCTGAGGCAGGCCAAGACGGCCTGACTCAACTGAAACCGGCCGAAGGTTTTGCCTAGATCGCCGTGCCGCTGAAGACCGCTTCGAATCTTTGATAAGAATAGGGCCTTGGCTTGAATCCCAAGTCTAAACCTATCGTAGAATGAACAATCATGAAGCGGCTTCTTTCCGCGGTTTTGGTCGCTGGTGTCCTGACCACATCTGTCCTTGCTCAGCAGGTTTACGACCTGACCATCAACCCCACAAAGGGGCAGAAGGTGGCTTACGAAATGAAGCTCGCCTCGCAGAACATGCAGACCGAGGTCGGCGGATTCAACCTCAATGTCAACCTCAAATCTGTGACGACCTTTTTGGATGTCAATGACAAGGAAATTGTCTCAGAAGATGAAGTGACGAATTTCGAAGTCTTGATCAACGGCAACCCCATTGACGCTGCTGCCGGCCAGATGAGCGGTGCCAAGACCAAGATCACCCGAAGCCGAGATGGCAAGGTTCTTAAGGTCGAAGGCGGCAACCCGATGCAGGAGAATGCTGGATTTCAGAACATGATGAACCTGGCTGTTCCCACCGGGAAGGTCAAAGTCGGCGATGAAGTCATCACCGAGATCAAGGCTGATAAGGCAAAGAACATCAAGGCTGGCCGAGTTAAGATGAATGTTGCCGGCACTAAGGTCGTCGACGGCAAGACATTGGTCGAACTGAAAATCGCTTTCTCTGAACTGGAAGGCACCAAGCCCATGGGCATGGTCGGCACGGTTTTGATTGAGGCTGGCACAGGAATGCTGCACTCAATGAAGGCAAGCATGAACGACATCTCGTTCAATGAAATGATGCCTCCGATGAACATGACGATGGAAATGACCCGCGTCCCTCTTTAGGATCTGGCTCGCTGTCGTTTTTTGAAACCAGGCTGACCTCGATGGGGTCAGCCTGTATTTGTTTGAGAAGTCCGTTTTCAACGGAGGTGGTTCGTCGGTCAGCCCGGATGGCAGCTATTTGTGGAAAGGTCGAGGCAAAAACTTGCAGAATCAGCCATCACCCCGGCCCTCTTCCTGGGAAGAGGGTGACTTCTTTATCTCCCATCGAGCGTCTCTTCGTTCCTCAGAGCCACTCGACGGGTAAAACTCGGACTTCTTCCGACAGTTGTTAGGGATTCTTTAGACTAATTTTGGCCAGTAACTCTTTGCTTCGAACTCTCCATTCACGCCCTTGACCTCGCAAGCCTGGTAAAGAATGTGGCACCGTCACTCTAAACATCTGAGACCGGGTGGCCGTGGATGGCTGCGAGGAACGAGGCGCAGCCGCGGTTTTATGACAGTTTTTGGACCACGAAAAGTGGGGTGCCCCGTCCCGATCAGCTCTGCTGTCGGGCGGGAACTAGTCAGATTTAAAGGCTGTTCCTGTACTGGTCGAGGACCAGTGGCACCTGTGCCCTTGGATGAAGCGAGAGTTTGGGTTGCCTGCTCGATCAGTTTGCTGTCAAGCCGGAAATGGAATTGTTCCACAGACATCATTCACGCCCTTGACCTTGCTTGCTCGGACAAAAACGTGGCAGCCAATATCTGTAGTCAATTCTGATTCTGGATGACAGGGACAGATCCGATGCCCGAAAGAGGCGGCCATTATGCCTTACGAGGGACTACTTACATCTCCAACAGAGAAGTCACCACAGGGCCCAAAGCAGCCGCCTCAAGGTCCCCTTCTTAACTCAAATCTGCAACCCTCTGGGTACCCTTTACGTCGTACATGAGTGAGGCAGACTCACATCTTATGACAGTCGTCTAGGAAGTCTGCCCCCACCAACAAGGATTTTTAAGATCATGAGTAAAGTTGTCGGCATTGACTTGGGAACGACCAACTCCGTCGTCGCTGTGATGGAAGGCGGGGAACCCAAGGTTATTTCCACCGCAGAAGGCACACGAACCCTCCCCTCGGTCGTTGCCTTCAAAGCCAACGGCGAAAGGCTGGTTGGCGTTACTGCCAAGCGCCAGGCCGTGACCAACCCGGCCAACACTGTCGCTTCCATCAAGCGATTTATGGGCCACAAGGTCGGCGAAGTTTCTGAAGAAACCAAGCGAGTCAGCTACAAGGTTGTTGCCAACGACAAGGGCATGGCCTGTGTTCAGATTCCGGCCGTGGACAAGACCTTCACCCCCGAAGAGATCTCCTCAATGATTCTTCAGAAGCTGAAGGCCGACGCCGAGGCTTACCTGGGCGCCCCCGTGACTCAGGCGGTCATCACAGTTCCTGCCTACTTTGATGACGCGCAGAGAACTGCCACCAAGCAGGCAGGCGAAATTGCCGGACTTACCGTTCTGCGCATCATCAACGAACCCACCGCGGCCAGCCTTGCCTATGGCCTGGACAAGAAGGGAGTCAGCGAAGTCATTCTCGTTTTCGACCTTGGCGGCGGAACCTTCGACGTCTCGGTGCTTGATGTCAACGAAGGCGTCTACGAAGTTAAATCAACCGCTGGCGACAGCCACTTGGGCGGCGACGACTTTGACCAGAAGATCGTTGACTTTTTGGCCAACGAATTTATGGGCCACCACGGCATTGACCTTCGACGCGACCCCAAGGCTCTCCAGAGGCTTCGAGAAGCTGCCGAAAAGGCCAAGGTCGAGCTGAGCAGCCAGGTGACCACGGAAGTCAACCTGCCCTTCATCACGGCAGTCGACAACGAGCCTGTTCACCTTGAGGTCAATCTCACCAGAGCCAAGTTCGAAGAAATGTGCCAAGACCTTTTGAGGCGCATTGAAGATCCCGTCAAGAGATCAATTCAGGATGCCAAGGTCAGCCTGGCTGAAATCGACGAAGTCATCCTGGTTGGCGGTTCCAGCCGAATCCCCATGGTTCAGGATCTTGTCAGAACCATCACCAGCAAGGAGCCCAACCGAAGCGTCAACCCCGACGAGGTTGTCGCCATCGGCGCAGCCATTCAGGGCGGCGTTTTGGGTGGAGACGTTAAGGACATTCTGTTGCTCGACGTCACTCCTTTGAGCTTGGGCGTGGAGACTCAGGGTGGAATTTTCGACAAGCTGATCGAGCGAAACACCACGATCCCCACCAAGAAGAGCCGAACCTACACCACGGCTGCCGACAGCCAGACCGAGGTGACGATTCACATTCTTCAGGGCGAGCGCACCCTCAGCAAAGACAACAAGTCTCTGGGGCAGTTCAACCTCAGCGGCATTCCTCCCGCCCCCGCCAGAATTCCTCAGATCGAAGTCACCTTTGACATCGATGCCAACGGAATGCTGAACGTGACGGCCAAGGATAACGCCACAGGCACTCAGCAGAAGATCACCATCACAGGCAGCGGAACCCTGAACAAGGAAGAAGTTGAGCGAATGGTGAAGGAAGCTGAAGCCAACGCCGAGCGAGACACTCAGATCCGCGAGATGGCCGAGCTGAAGAACGACGCAGAAAGACTGATTGGTCAGGTGGAGAAATCTATAAAGACTCTCGGCGATGCTGTTTCGGAATCTGATCGAGCCGCGATCGATGAGAAGGTCCAGAGCCTGAAGACAGCCCTGAGTCAGGAAGATGCAGAGGCGATCAAGACTGCGAAGAACGCTCTTGAAGCTGAAAGCCACAGACTGGCCGAGCAGGTCTACAAGCAGACCGAGAACCAAGGTCAGGGCCAGGATCAGCCAGGTGGAGCCGCTGGCTCTGCTGCTGATGACGACATCATTGATGTCGATGTGAAGGAAGACAAGTAAGCTTTTCTTCTCGCCCGAAGTTTCAGGGGATCACGATTGTGGTCCCCTGATTTTTTTTCTCGGTGTCTTTCCTCACCCTAAGGATGCTTCCTCAAAAGTAGCTGGGCTTTCGCGCCGCCTGAATGGGCAGATAAAGCTCAGTAATCAATTGGTGGGCAGGGACATCGGCAGGATCGTTGATGTAGATTTCAATGCCAGGCTGGTCCAAAATGGTGATCGCCATCTTTTCCTCAAGCTCACGTGTGAAGCGTGACCAAACTGGCTCCATGGCATCGTAAGGGCCAGTGTAGGTTGTCATGGCATAGTTTCCAGGGGCGATCTCTCCGATCTCAATGGGAAGTCCAGGAACTCCGGTAAAGCTGTGTCCGATGAGAAGTTCGGCACAGGCCGCCGAGCGCAGCTTGTGTTCGGCCACATGCTCGGGGTTGTCGTAATAAAGCCCAATAGATCGATTTGCGGGAATGTTGTAAACATTAACCCACTGCCAAAGCTGGTCGAATTTGTGAGAAAGGCTTTCGTAAGATCCTGTATGTCGGACCATCGCCAAAGGAATGGGTGGAAGGGTGACGAACTGAATGTCCATGTTATCTATTCCGCTGTTAAGGCTGGGTTGATGAAGTAGTGGGGAACAAAGCGGGCGAGATCCTGAGTGATTGGGCCGTCAGATTCCCTGATTCCGATTCCACGGGCAAAGCCATCAATCACCCAGCTTCCGATGACGGCATGGCTGCCATCGAAAACGGGGAGTGGGGCATAGGCTTGGTAGACAAAGCCTGTGTCGGCGTAGGGGCCATCTTGTTCAATCTGGTGGCCTTGAGAGACGATGGTGACGTTTGCGCCTTCGCGGCCGAGGATCGGCTTCTTCACGTAGTCCGTCAGGTCTCGGGGGCCGTCCAGATAGGCAGGAAGAAGGTTGGGATGGTCGGGATACATCTCCCACAGCACGGCAAGAATCACCTTGTTCGAGAGAACCATCTTCCAAATGGGTTCTATCCAATTGACCTTGTTGTAAGTCTTAAGCAGGTTCGGACCGAACCCGTCCTGCACCATCCATTCCCAGGGGTAGAGCTTGAAAAGGGTCTCGATAGGGTGAAAAGTGGGGTCCACAAACTCTTCGGCGTTGTGATCCCAGCCAATCTGCCTCATGTCCATCAGCCTCACGTCGAGGCCAGATTCTTTCGCCGTATACATGAGGACAGCGGTCGTCATGAGGTCCTCCATTTCATCCATGGATGCGAAGTGGACCAGCCCAGATTTGAAAAACCCTTCGCGTTTTAAGTCGGTCCACTTTTCGATCAAACCTTCCCAAATCGAGTTGAACTGGTCAGCTTCTGGCTCAACCTCTTCCAGCCAATGCCACTGAATCACAGCCGCTTCCAGCAGGGAAGTTGGGGTGTCGGCGTTGTACTCTAGCAGCTTGGGTTCGTTGGTGCCGTTGTAGGCAAGGTCAAACCTTCCGTAGATGGCAGGAGGGTCGGCATCCCAGGCATCGACAATCACCTGGCGTGCAGCTTCAGGAATGCCGAATCGGTCGAAGTCTCTTTCAGAAATGACCTTTTCAACTGCTTCGAGGCACATGTTGTGCAGCTCGTTGGTCACCTTCTCAAGGTGCAGAATCTCTGCCAGCTCAAAACGATAGGCAGCCGATTCGTTCCAGTAAGCCTGGCCATCGACCGTGTGAAAGGTGAGGCCAAGCTTCTCTAGAGATTCAATGTGGTTGGGTCGCGGAGTTCGTAACTCGCGTTTCATCAGCCGCCGAAGGTGCCAGACGGACGAGAAGTCGTCCCGCCAAATCCGCCGCTGCTGACTCTCGGAATGCTAACCCACATTCCTCGGCCACCGGTGCGGCACTGAGAGGAGGGGAGCACATTGCCTTGAGCGTCTCGACACTCTCTTTGTGTTGTGCTGGTGCTGCACCCTGCCGCAAGGGTAAAGGATGCTGCCAGGGCGGCAACAAGGGCGGCGGGAACCTGCTGAGACTTCTTCATTTCTGTCTTTCGGTGAAACATTACCAAATTTGTTGAGGCATCGTTGCGGTTTCCGCTGATGGTCGCATCGTTGGCTTCTTTTGGGAATCTGGGCGCTCAGCTGGAATGCAGGCCGAAGACAAGACAAGACGAGTTTGAATGGCGTGGGTGAAATCCACGAACGGATTTGTCTCTAGGCTGTCCTTCCGGGGCTCTGCCTCTGTAATCAAACGGGGGAATTTGGCAGCTTTAGGCTTGTCAATTTGGCTTGGCTGCAGCCTATGCATTACCATCCCCCCGGCCCCCTTCCATCCAGGTGCCTTTAGGAAATCAAACAAGCCACAGATGGAAGGGGGAGTCTATTTCTCGCCCATCGAGCGTCTCCTCGTACCTCGGAGCCACTCGAAGGGCTATGTCCGGAGCTCCTTATTGAAAATTCGGGTGCCGATTTTCCGTGCCTCAAGAATTGAGAGTCTCAATCTCCCTCAATGAGAATTGCCAGTAATGCTGGCACCTCCAAAATCCACGGCACCCAGACCCCTCGACCAGAAAAAACAAGACCTGCCTCCCAAGAATCCTTGCCCTGAGGACTCTCGGGAGGCAGGCGGTAATGCCCTAAGGCTGCAGAGGCTGAACCGTCTTTGGACGAGTGAGCTTATGGTAGAGGTACCGAACCACCAGGCTCATGATATGGGGCCTCTCGTGCTCCCTGCCCATGCCGTGGTCGCCACGAGGATAAACGAAGGTGTCGAAGTGCTTTCCTTCCTTGATCAGGTTCTCTTGGAACCTCACCATATCCTGGTACAGAACGTTGTCATCCAGCATGCCGTGAACGATGTAGAGGTTGCCTTTCAGGCCCTTGACATTATCGACGGGTGAAGTCTGTTTGTAGACCTCAGGGTTTTCCTTGGGCAGCCCAAGTCGGCGACGGGTGTACCACTCGTTGTAGTTCCTCCAGTCACCAACGCTGGCCACGGCAACACCAGTATCGAAGGCGCCATTGGCTGTGGTCATCATCATGCAGGTTAGGAAGCCACCATAGCTCCAGCCCCAAACTCCAACTCGGTCGCCATCAACAAAGCCGCGAGAAACCATGTACTCCTTGGCCTTGACGCCTTCTTGGGTGTCAATGACTCCCATGCCCTTGTAGTAGCCGCTGTTGAACTCGCCGCCGTAACCCCACGAGGCTCGGAAGTCGATCAGCATGACCACGAGGCCAAGTTCGACGGCCATGTAGTTGGCGTTGTAGCCGCCCCAAGCCTGCTTGGCTGAGTTGGCATACATGTCACTAATGACCATGGGGTGCTTTTTGGTCTTGTCGAGGCCGGGTTTGGTCAAGACTGCGCCATGGACCGTCCTGCCATCTGGGCCAGGGAAGGAGACTAGTTCGATATCTGCCCAAACGACCTTCTTGAACTCTTCGGTCTGGCTGAAGGTCAGCCGCTTCATGGTCGGCTCAATTGAGTAGAGCTCGGGGTTGCTGGCGGGATGGCTGACCATGCTGGCCATCTTTGTGCCGTCTTCGCTGACCATGGGGGTCGATGCGTCATCGAACTGGTTGGGAACGCTGGCTCCCCGCTCAACGGGAATATGGGTGGTTCGGGTGCCGTTGGGCTCCTGAATCGTGATCTCGTTGATCATGGGGTTGCGCTTCAGGGTGACAAAGATCAGCCTGTCGCTGTTCTTGGGTCGATTCACTGAGGCAATGTCGTGATTCTCGGCATAAACCTTTTCGACCTTGCTGCCCCAAAGGTCGGTCTTCAGCAGGCTGCGGTTCGCCCACTTGCCATCAATGATGTCGGTGGTAAAGAGGATGCTCTGTGAATCGCGGGTCCAAAGCAGGTTTCGAAAATCAGGGATGTAGTTGCTGGGAGCTTTTTCGGTGTAGATGCGGCGGCGCTTGGCTTCCGTATCAATCGAAACGATGTGGGCTTCCTTAAAGCTTTCGTTGATGTAGTAGATCGCGATTCGTGATGAATCGGGAGCCCACTGCATGTCGGTCATCCAAGAGTAGCGGGGAATATCGGGAGCGAACTTGATCAGACCGCCATCGGCGGGCACCATGCCAATCTGAGTATCGATTCCGCCTTCGCCGTTCCACATGCGGCTGATGTTCACCACCTGAGCTCGATCCTTGGTGAAGTCCATCATCTGGGCTCCGCCAAAGCGGCTAGCGCTCCAGCTCACGGCCAGGAACTTGCTGTTCGGAGACCAGATAAAGCCATCAATGTTGGTGCCCCCTTTGCTGATAAAGGTCAGCTGCTTGGTAAGGCCCGTTTTGCGGTTCCACTTAAAAACGTTCTGGCCTCTTTGAAAGCCAATCCACTCTCCATCTGGGCTGTAGCGGGGGGCAGAAATCTGCTCGTTTGAATCGACCATGGGACGAAGGTTCGTTCCATCGGGATTCATCAGCCAAGTTCGGCCTCGGTACTGAAAGAGAATTTCCTTTGAATCTGGCGACCACTGATAGCCTCCAACTCCGCCATCGTAAGTGACTTCGTCCTTCTTCTGCTCCTCTGTCCTTTCGTCGTCCTGCCGTACGGGCCTTGGAATCTTGTTGGATTCGAGGATCATTTTGGGAGTGCCGTTGGGGAAGTCCATGACATAGACATCCACCATGCGGGCGCCGGTCTTGTTCCAGCCAAAAATGACCTTGCTTCCATCGGGAGACATGGCTGCACCAGCTGGGGATCGCCCATGAATTGAGGGGAAGGAGTTGAGGCGCTCGATCGTGAGGCCGTTGCTTGGGGTGGGAAGGGGCTGACCCAATCCAATAGTGCTGAGACTAAAGGCTGCCAGGCAGACAAGTAGGTGACGTCTCATAGAGAGTGGGTCCACTTTACCCAGGAGGAGGCGGGGTTCAACTGAACCTGAAGGAAGGCAGGGCTATCCTGCCCGGTCTCGGGGCAGATCAGCCGATCTTTTTGAAGGTTGATGCCAGGGCCAGAAGATTCAAAGGGGCCATGCGAGAGGGGCTTCCTTGGCTGGTGATCCCTAAACGAGCCACCAAGCAGGATGTTCTGAGGGCTCTGGATGAACTGGGGCCCTGGTTTGTCACGGCCATCAAAAAAGTGGAAGGGCAGAAGAAGTTTCTGCCGGATGGACACATTTTGGTGAGGGGACATCTTGTCCCTTTACTCCTAAACCAGGGGCAGAAAGTTCCCTTCATCTTGACGTCAACTGGCCTGCAGGTGGGGACTGACAACATGGAGATTGCCGAATCGGCCGCCCAATGCTGGCTGTACCGTCAGGCTGAAAGGGAGATTTTGGCCAGTGTCGCAGATTGGTCGGCGAAGATGCACTTGAAGCCCAAAAGTGTGAGGGTCAGCGAGACCTTTTCGAAGTGGGGATCATGCACCAAAGAAGGCGCACTCAGCTTTTCTTGGCGACAGATAATGGCTCCGCCAGAGATCTTGGAGTACCTGGTTATTCACGAACTTAGCCACATTAGGCACCCCCATCATCAGGCCAGCTTTTGGAAGGAGGTTGATTCTTTCTGCCCCTACTGGCGGGCCGCTGATCTCTGGTTAGGAAGGAGAGGGGCGGTCTTGATGAACCTGTATCCACGCCAGTCTTTAGCGCGGCTGAAAAGAGGAAGGCCCCAGCCACCCATAGAACCTGGACAGCTGGAGCCTTTTGAGCGCCTATTGACTCTTGAAGACAAACTCTGAACCTTCAACATCAACCAATAGATTGGTGCCGTCGGGGAATTTGCCTTCTAAGAGAGCCATGGCAAGAGGGTTGAGAATCTCCCTTTGAATCGCCCGCTTAAGGGGTCTTGCTCCGTAGACAGGGTCAAAACCTTCGGCGGCAATTCGGCTGAGAGCAGCAGGAGTTGCCTCCAAAGTGATTCGTCTATCCGACAGTCTTTCTTTGACTCGGGCTAACTGGACGTCCACGATCTTGATGATCTCTGGTCCACCCAGTGGCCTGAAGACGACCGTGTCATCGAGCCGGTTCAGAAACTCTGGTCGGAAGACGAGCCTCAGCTCATCCAGAACCTTCGCCTTGATCTGCTCGAATTCTCCTTCTTCAAGCATTCCGTCGCCGTAGTAGTGGGCGCCGACATTGCTTGTCATGATGATGACCGTGTTTTTGAAGTCAACGGTCCGGCCTTGGCCATCGGTCAGGCGGCCGTCATCAAGCAGCTGCAGCAGCACATTGAAGACCTCTGGGTGGGCCTTTTCCATCTCGTCCAGCAAGATGACGGAGTAGGGGCGTCGACGGACTGTCTCGGTCAGCTGGCCGCCCTCTTCGTAGCCCACGTATCCAGGAGGAGCTCCGATGAGACGGGCGACCGAGTGCTTCTCGCTGTACTCGCTCATGTCGATCCTCACCAGCGCTTTCTCGTCGCTAAAGAGGTATTCAGCCAAAGCCTTGGCCGTCTCGGTTTTTCCGACTCCAGTCGGACCGAGAAAGAGGAAGGAACCGATCGGGCGGTTGGGGTCCGCAATTCCCGACCGGCTTCGCCTGATGGCGTCGCTGAGGATTCTGAGAGCATCCCGCTGACCGATGACCCTCTGCTCAAGAGTCTCCTCCAGCTTGACCAGCTTTTGAAGCTCACCCTGGAGCAGGCGACTAACAGGAACTCCCGTCCATCGGCTGACGATTTGGGCGATGTCTTCATCTTCCACCTGCTCTTTAAGCAGGCGAGAGCCATCCTGCTGAAGCAGGTCCGATGAAGCCTCCAGCTGCTTTTCCAGGGCGGGAATCTCGCCGTACTGAATCTTGGATGCCTTCTCCCAGTCGGAATCTCTTTCGGCCTGCTGAAGCTCAGTGCGCTTCTGCTCGATCAGTTCTTTAAGCTCACGCAGCCTTCCGATGCCGCCTTTTTCGGTTTCCCAGCGGCCCTTGAGGGCTCCGGCTGTTTCTTGAAGGTTGCCCAGCTTCTTTTCGGTATCGGCTAGCCTTTCTTTGCTGGCCGAGTCTTCTTCTCTCAGCAGAGCCTGGCGGTCGATTTGAAGCTGAATGATCTGCCTTTGGACGGTATCCAGCTCTTGGGGAACCGAATCGATCTCGATCTTCAGGCGAGAGGCTGCCTCATCAACAAGGTCAATGGCCTTGTCTGGCAGGAATCTGTCGCTGATGTAGCGATCGCTGAGGGTCGCCGCGGCCACAAGAGCGCCGTCGGCGATCTTGACTCCGTGATGAATTTCGTACCTCTCTCTTAGGCCACGCAGAATTGAGATGGTCTCGCTGACCGTTGGCTCGCTGACGAGAATAGTCTGAAACCTTCTTTCAAGCGCCTTGTCCTTCTCGATATGAAGTCTGTATTCGTTGAGGGTTGTGGCGCCGATGCATCGCAGCTCGCCTCGGGCGAGCATGGGCTTAAGCATGTTGGCAGCATCCATCGATCCTTCTGCCTTGCCAGCTCCGACAAGAGTGTGCATCTCGTCGATGAAGAGAATGATGCTGCCTGCGCTCTTCTGGATCTCATCTAGAACAGCCTTGAGCCGCTCTTCAAATTCACCACGGTACTTGGCACCGGCAACGAGAGCACCCATATCCAGGGCTATGACAGACTTTCCTCTTAGGCCTTCAGGGATGTCTCCTGAGACGATGCGCTGAGCCAAGCCTTCAACGACAGCTGTCTTGCCGACCCCAGGCTCTCCGATGAGGACGGGGTTGTTTTTCGTGCGACGGCTAAGGACCTGAATGGCTCGGCGGATTTCTTCATCTCGCCCGATGACAGGGTCCAGCTTGCCATTTCTTGCCCTTTCGGTTAAGTCGATGCCGTACTTCTGAAGAGCTTCATAGTTGCTTTCGGCATTGGGATCGGTCACTTTTTTGCCTGCTCGCAGACCTTCAATGGCCTTGCTAAGAGCGTCTTTTGTGACTCCTCCCGACTTGAGAAAGCGGCCGACGGGGCCGGAATCTTCGGTCATTGCCAGCAGAAAGTGCTCAGTCGAGACGTACTCATCCTTCATCTTCTCGGCGAGGCTGAAGGCGGTATTGAAAAGGCCCGAGGAGCGGGAGGAAAGGGAAGAACCGTAGGTGGAAGACCCTGTGACCTTGGCCATTCCGGATAGTTCCTGGGAGACTTGGCTTTGAATCTCTGCCGGTGCCGCCCCCACACGGTTTAGAAGAGACGTGGCTATCCCTTCGGAGTCTGCAAGCATGCCGGCCAAGACATGCTCTGGCTCAATGAGCTGGTGCTTCAGCTCGGCAGCCATGTTCTGAGCAGCTTGAATGGCATCTTGTGCCTTAACGGTCAGCTTGTCGAATCTCATCTTAGTCTAGGGGGCTCAAGTGACTTGACCCATTTAGTAAGACGGTGAATGAACCGAGAGGGTTTCAAAGTCCCGGGAGGGAATGGGGAGAGGTGGGGGGAATGAAGAATGAAGTGGCAAGTGCCATTGCATGGCTCACGGAGCAGGGGCACCTCGAGGAATAAATGTGCCAGCGAAATCCCGTCGGAGAAGCTTGGGCTCAGGGTGCCACTGGACCTTGTCCAGTGCCTGCTGCGTCTTTGAAAATCCCAAGAATGGAAAGGCTCTTCGATTCCAGCCAGCCTAATGGGGCGAACTGGCCCGCGAGGTGGAATCTATGTTTGCACCTTCAGGTCGAGCTGTAAAGTGGAAAGCCAAAGCTCCATACTCAGGAGAAGGTTCTGCCCAATACTGGCGAAGCGTATAGCCTCGAATCACTCTGCGCCAGAAGGTTTTGGCTGGTGTGCTTGTCTCCATGGCCAAAACGATCCATCGGCCAGGGTGACGGTCCAAAACCATGTGAGCTGTTTCGCGACCGATGCCTAAACCACGGTAAGCATTGAGAAGAAAGAGGCAGCTGAGAAGTCTGAGGTCTGACTGCAGATTCTGCACAATGGCAAATCCAGCCAACTGTCCCTTTACACGGATCAGTAGGATCTCAGTTGAATCATCTGGGGCTTCGTTAAGCCACTTGTGATCAAACTGTCCCTCGGCATTAACTTCATCTGGACGGAATGCGCTCATCTCATGCAGATAAAGCTGCATGAGGCTGCGAAAAGCGGTTATCGTTTGGCTGTCTGCCTTATCTAACCTAAGCGGCATATCTGTGCATTCCTTTGAACAGAGGGGAAAACTGAGTCTAACCTAATGCTTCTTTCTTTGCTGGTGAGGCCGCTTGTGCTAGGGCTTGAGGCATAAAAAAGGGAGACCGTCTGTAAGACTGTCTCCCTCTGCCCTTTGTTCCGGGCCTTAGGACTGCTGGGCCTTGTTTGCAGCGATGGCGATTCTTGACTTTCGTCGAGCGGCCTGATTCTTATGAATCACGCCTCGCTTCACTGCCTTGTCCAGCATCTTCTGAGCCTTGGAAAGTGAAGAGTCGATGGTGGTCTTCTCACCAGTGACCACAGCTTCGCGGACCCTCTTGATGTAGGTCTTCAAACCTGTTCGCACCGACTGAGTGACGGCGCGTCGTTTTTCTGTTCTTCTGATGTCCTTCTTGGAGGACTTGAGATTAGCCATGCAGAATCTTCCTTAAGTTGGGCGAAGGAAAAGGATACCAGTTGTAGCTGGTCGTCCTAGTCCTTCTTGATGAACTTGCGCTTCGATTTATCGAAGCCTTGCTCAAGCTTTTTGGCATCGTAGTGCCAGACGGGTGAACCTGATCTCTGATAGAAGCAGACGTAGCTGCTAAGCAGAGAGGCCAAAAGGCGTCGGCTGGTCCTGCGGACAACGTTGACTTCCCACAGGAGAGTAAGGAAGTCGGTGCCCTTGGGCCAGTGGGTCATCACTTCGCAAAGGATGTCCAGAGTTGTCATCTCGTCGGCGCGAGAGGCAATTTCTCTCAGGCCTTCCATGCGCTGGTTGGAGATGTAAACGACGGGGTCGGTTCCATCCAGCCAGGCGAATTCAAAGACGTTGGGTCGAGTTGTAGCGGTAAGGCTGAAGACAGCGCCAGATTCAACTGGCTGTTCAAGCCACCAGTCCAGCAGGCCGAAAAGCAGTCTTGCCTCGTGGTTGAGCCAAATCTGCAGCTCGTTGCCCTTCTCGTCGATCCAAATCTGCTCCTGAATGTTGGGAGTGTTTCCGAACCAGCCGTAGGGGAACTGGCTGAGGGGGAAGGTTCCCAGCTCTCGGTGAATCGGCTTGAGAACAAGTCGAACCGTCTCGGGCAGGTGCTTCGAAGCCAGGGGCTCGTCTTCGTCCAGAACGTCGGTGGCGAGAGGGTGGGCAATCAGCTTTCTCAAGCTGGTGCTCAGGCCTTCGTCAACAAGTTCGACATCCAGCGGGTCACCATCTTCGTTGACCGCTTCTGACTTAACAAACTCAAACGGAGCTGGAACTTCGCTGATGTAGTCAGGTGCCTCTCCAGACTTCTGGAATCTGTCTCCGCCAACCCAAACCACTTCAGACTTCTTCTTCAGGGCCGCCATAACGCTGGCGAGGTCATCGGGGAATGTCTTGACTGAAGGAGTGATCTCGAAGAGATCCTCCAGGAGGCTGATCGCGGTTGTGGTGCCTTCCTTAGAAAGGATGGATGAAACCATGTTGGAGATGTCGTCCGGCTTGAGCTCAAGCGGTGTCGCATCTTCCATTTCAACTGAAGGAGCAAGCTTTTCAGCCAGTCGCACAGCAGCACTGATCCACTTCTTGGCGGCAGATTCAGGGTGAATTTCACCTTCGGCTCCCAAGATGAAATCGGGGACAGCCAAAAGTTCAGCAGCAAAGGACTTCCAGTTGAAGAGAAGAACCTTGTAGGGATCCTGTGAATTGAGCTGCTTCCAGGCGGCAGCCATCAGAAGCTTTGCCGAAACCGGAGCCAGCTTTTCGAGTGCCAATGTGATGGCATCGGGGCTGCGCCAGTTGAAGTCTCCGAGTTTGGCTTCGATCTCTTCAACATCGGCGGCAGAGATGTCGTTGACTGCAAAAGCATCTTCGACTGACTCATCGTAGGCTCGGAAAACGAAATCTGCGATGCCAACCAGGCCGTTTCGAGTCTGGAACAGCTCAGGATCACTGCTGCAGAGCCGGGCGATCGCATTCATGGTGGATGCATATTCGCGTCCACTCATGAAGGAAGCTTCCACAGCCAAGAGGTCAAGCGGCATGGGGCCGCCAAACCTTTCAACAATCAGGCGGCAGAGCTCTGCAAAGGGCCGACCCTGACCTTCAACTCTCGAAGCGGGAACCCATCGTCTTTCGTGATAGGCGAATTTTTCAGGATTTGATGCAAGAAGGGAACGAACTGCTGCCAAACCGAGTCCAGAATCTTTAAGTTCGTCTGCAATCTCGCTCGGCTTGAAGACTTCTTGAAGCTCTGTCAGCTTTTCTAAAATCAACCTGTCTGCGTAGAGACGGGCGGCTCGTTCTTCGGTCTTCAGCGGGGGAGTCTTTGCCAAGTGATGAGCTCCTAATGCGTTGGTTACCCAGCGCGACTCTCCATCATGGTCTAGATTCCTTGATTTGAACCGGGAAGAGTGGGACTTGAGGACTGGGCCGCTGGCGCCCAGCCGCTCTTGATTAGCTGCCAATCGGTCCGACATAGAGTCCGAGCCCACCGGCAAGGACTAATCCAGAATCTGGAACCCAGACTATGACCAAAGCATCTGGTTCGGGTTTGGTGAGAACGGGTGAAGACCAAACCGCACCAGAGAAGGAAACCCACCGGGAGATGCCATGGCTCCTAAGTTCCATAGCCATGTACCGCCAGTCGTTTGATTCCTCAAAAACATAGCCGAAACCTGCCGCCTCTAAAACCTTTTGCTGTGTCTGGGAAGCAAAAGTTGGCATTGGAGGCACCGTGGAGTTTTCAACTGGCACGGCTGCTTTTCTCAATGCCGACAGATCCAGTCTGCCAAGAAGACCCTTAGGGTTTGGTCCTGTGATCTTCACTGCCTCAATCACTTTGCCAGCTTTATGAAAGGTAACTTCGTGACCCTCAAAGGCTGTTCTCAGTCCCTTTGTTTCAGGCCAAGGGTAAAGCATCATGACCGAAGTGGCCATTGTCACTTCCTGCTTGCTCAGGGTGAGATCGAATCGCTTTCTTTCCGGGCTGTATTCGCCGCCCCAGTCTTTGATTCTTCGTGACGAGGTAAGTCCGGCATTGCCTAGCCGATAGATGCTTACACCCAGCTTTTCGCCCATCTCCTCTTGAAAGTCTGGAGTGAGAAGAATCGGCCAAATCATCCAGAGGGCAAGATTCCATCTTGCATCGCCTTTGCCTGCTGTTCTCAGGTGGTCTAGCTGAGCCTGGAAAGATTTAGTGAATCGGTCGTGCCGCCCTTCGTGGATCCCCATGCTCTTAACAAGCCGCTCCGAAGTTTCGTTCTCAGAGGCGTTGAGCAGGGTCGTGAGCATGAGTGTGGGCGTGAGTGTGTCCACAAGCTCTTGCCGGCGACCTCTTGGAGTCAGCGAAGATGCAATGAGCTTTTGGCTCAACACGCTCTGTGACTGGGCATCTTCGGGCCGTACTTCACTCAGCGCCAGGGGTGGGCGAGCGGAGACCAGCCTCTCTCCTTGGGGGTCTACTTTCTCTTTTCGGCAGCCACCCATGGTGACTGCCAGTGTGATAAAGAGACCCGCAACAAAGAGATTAGACGGCTTCACCTAGATAGGCCTCAATGACCTTGGGGTCATTTCTGATTTCAGCGGGGGGGCCTTGGGCAATCTCCTCGCCGTGGTCCAGCACCACAATGCGTTCACAAAGGCCCATGACGAACCTCATGTCGTGCTCAATAAGCAGAACAGTCTTTTCGTACTGATCTCGGATTTTTCTGACTGTCAGAGCCAGGTCCTCTTTTTCTTGAGGGTTCATGCCGGCGGCAGGTTCATCCAGGAGCAGAAGATCAGGCTGAGTGGCCATGGCTCGTGCGATTTCGAGCCTTCTTTGTTTGCCGTAAGGCATGTCACGGCTTCGAGTCGAAGCCTCATCGGCGAGCCCCACAACTTCCAGCAGCTCCATGGCTTTCACCTTCAGTTCGGCAGATTCTTTAATCGCCGGTGGCAGGTGCAGAAGGGCAGTGGCCAAAGGAGTCTTGGCTCGCAGGAATCCGCCAAGGACGACGTTTTCAACACAAGTCAGAGCTCCGAAGAGCCTGATGTTCTGGAAGGTGCGGCAGATTCCTTTGGCTGCAATTTTGTGTGGCGGCAGGCCAGCGATGGATTCATTGTTGAAAATGATCTCGCCTGAGGTCGGCTTGTAAACGCCGGTGATCAAGTTGAAGCAGGTCGTTTTGCCAGCCCCGTTCGGACCGATGAGCCCGAAAAGATCGCCCTTGTTGATGTCGAAAGTGACCTTGTTGACAGCGGTAAGTCCACCGAACTTGATTGTCGCTTCCTTCAATTGCAGCAGAGGGCTTTGGCTCACGCTGTCGCCCCCTGCGGCTTCTTCTTGAAAAGGCTCCAAGCAAATTCGTGGTGACCAAGCACCCCTTCAGGTCGAATCAGCATGACGACGATGAGGATGATCGCGAAGATGCTCATTCTTAGTTCACCAACCCCGAAGGACGTGCCCCCGAGGATTGGGATATTGCCTAGGATAAGTCCAATGATGATGGCGAGTGCTGCTGACCCGGCCACAACTCCAGAGTAGAAGCCGATTTTCTTCATTCCTTCTGTGTGTGACTTGTCTTTCACCCAGCGGCATAGGATAACGAAGGCAGCCAGAGCAACAACCACTCCGATAATCGCACCCAGATGCACTTGGTAAGGCTGACCACTTGCATCCTTCAGGTTCCTCAACCACTCGGGAAGAATCGTCAGGAAGATGGCGGCGATAACGGATCCTGTAATGGATCCCGATCCGCCGAGAACAACCATGGTCAGAACCATGATCGAGGTTTCCATCTTAAAGAGGTCTGGAGTGACGAATCCTTCTTGGTGAGCAAGGAGGCATCCTGCCGCGCCAGCAAAGGCAGCTCCGATGATGAAGGCAGCAACCTTGACGTTGGTGTTGTTGACGCCCATTGCACCGCTTGCCACCTCATCTTCTCGGACGCCCAAGAAGGGAAGTCCGTGAGCGTTTTTAAGGAGGTTGCGGCAGACAGCAATACAGCAGAGGGCCAGCAGCCAAACAAGCCAGGGAGCCTTGATTCCAGGAGTCACGTTCATGCCGTAGGCTTGACCAACTTCCTTCGTGTTGATAACGGCAATTCGGATGATTTCGCCGAAGCCAAGGGTTACGATGGCCAGATAGTCGCCCTTCAGTCGAAGAGAAGGCAGCCCGACAAGCAGGCCAGCTAAGGCTGCCATCAGTCCGCCAGCTACCAGCATGAGCAGCAGCCAAGGAATGGTATCGAGGTTTGACTGATTGTAGAAGCTGACCGTAAGGTAGCCAGCTCCGTAGGCGCCGACCTGATAAAAGGCGGCGTGGCCCAAGGAAAACTGACCGGTGATACCGTTGATGAGGTTAAGGCTGACGGTCAGGGTGACGTAGAGTCCACACAGAACCAGAATTCGGTAGGAAAAGGCATCCATCACGCCTCCCAGCAGATGGATGCCGTAGCAGAAGGCAAGACCAAGAAGGATCGAGCCGAAGCGCATTCCCCAGAAGGCGGCAGGTGATTTCATACCTTTTCCACCTTGTTCGAACCGAGAAGTCCGCCGGGCCTCACGAGGAGAACAACAGTCAAAACGATGAAAGCGACAGCGTCCTTCCAACCGCTAAAGCCAGCCCAAATGACCAAGGCTTCAGCCAGTCCCATAAGCAGTCCACCAAGAACGGCTCCCGGGATGTTGCCGATTCCGCCAAGGACTGCCGCCACGAAGGCTTTTACGCCAGGGAGGGAGCCATAAAAGGGGTTGAGAGTCGTGCCTAAGAAGGTCGACTGCATCATGGCTCCGGCACCGGCAAGGGCAGAACCGATCAAGAAGGTTATTGTAATGATCCGGCTGACGTTGATCCCCATGAGAGAGGCAGAATCAAAGTCGAGAGCTACAGCTCTCATGGCTCGGCCGGTTTTTGTTTTCATAACCAGCCACCACAGGCCTCCCATGATAACGACCACCATGCCTAGCATGGCCAGCTGGCCCTTAGGCATCACGATCTGAACGGTTGTCTTTTGAACCTCCGCGTTAGCCGCTTTGAAAACATCTTCTGCTTCGCGTACCGAAGCTAAGACCTCCTTGCCAGAATCGCTGAGGTTAAACCTCTGCTCTTTCTTCAAAACTTCATCAAACAGCGCCTGCCTTCGGTCGAATTCGACCTTTGAGGTTTTGACCTTTTCTGCCAGATCAGCTCGAGGAGTGACAAGGTTGATCGTGACTGATTCTCGGAATGAAGCAGGGATAACCTGCTCGTTGATGGAGGGTGGCGGCTGGTTGGGGAGAAAGAGCTGACCCGCGTATTGGATCAGCATGGAGACACCTATGGCCGTGATCAAGGCGGCGATGCGGGATTGATTCCTCATCGGCCGATAGGCAAAAAATTCGATAGCGACCCCAATGATCGCGCAGACACCCATGCTGACCACGAGCATGAGAATCAGGTTAAGATAGCTGCTTGTTCCTGTCTGGCCAGAGCCGAAGCCCAAGGCCCAGGAAGTGAAGAGGGCGGCGTAAGCACCCAGCATAAAGACTTCGCCATGGGCGAAGTTGATTAGGCGCAGAACGCCATAGACCATTGTGTAGCCTAAAGCAATAAGGGCGTAGATTGCCCCCAAAAGAATTCCATTAACCAGCTGCGCTGGGAGCGTTGAAAAATCCAACGCTCCCAGCGAGCCCCCCACCAGGTCGAGCATCTGCACGAGGCTTACTTAATCACGTCGCTGGCTTCGTAAGCCTTGGCGAACTTCTGTCCATCCCGAGTGAGTTCGACGACGATCGCTCTCTTGGGAGGATTGCCTTCTTTGCCCTTCAGGGTGATGTCTCCGCTGACTGCGGGGTAGTTCTCAGTAGCTTCCAGAGCTTCTGTGATTCCCTTGCCGTCAAGGGTCTTGGCTCTCTTCAGAGCATCGGCTGCCAGCATGACAGCGTCGTAGGCCAGGGCGCCCATGGTTGTTCCAGGAGCTGCACCGTACTTCTTCTTCCACTTGTCAAGGAACTCCTTAACCTGTGGTCGATCATCTTGGTTGTTGTAGTGGTTGCAGAAGAAGCTGCCAACGATGGCTTCGCCGCCGTTAGTCAGAATCTCTTTGCTGTCCCAGCCGTCGCCACCCAGGAACTTAACGTTCTTGAGACCGGCCTGAACGGCCTGCTTGACGATGGGGCCGACTTCGTTGAAGTAGCCGCTAAGGAACATGCCATCTGGGCTGAACTGACGAAGGTTGGTGAGCTGAGCACCGAACTGGGTGTCCTTGGACTTGTAATCCTGCTCGCTGACGATTTCGCCGCCAAGCTTGATATAGCTGTCCTTGAAGCTCTTGCTCAATCCGACTGAGTAGGGCTGAGCCTGGTCAGTCAGGATGGCGATCTTGCGGAGACCGAGTTCTTCGTAGGCGAACTTGGCCATGACCGGACCCTGCAGGTCATCGGTGTAGCAGACGCGGAAAACGTTGGCCTTGCCCTTGGTGATATCGGGGTTGGTGGCGCCGACCGCAACGAGGGGAATTCCCTTGCTGAAAGCGACGTCAGCCATCTGGCGAGTGATGCCGCTGGCGACTTCACCGACCATGACCTGAATGCCGCTGCCGCCCAGCTTTTCAGCGGCGGTCTTGCCCTGCTCGGGGCTAGAGTTGGAGTCTTCGACCAGAAGTTCGACCTTCTTGCCCTGGATTCCACCAGCTTCATTGATTTCGTTGATGGCGAGCTGAGCGCCATAAACAGAGTCTGCGCCCCAGGGCCGCAGGTCTCCGTTCTGGCTGGCAACGAGGCCGATCTTGATCACGTCGCCCGTTGGGGCTTCGGCATTGGCGGTGGGCATGGCGCGGGCGGCAGTCGAGCTGCCTCCCTCGGTTGAACCGGTAGCACCGGTGCCCGATGAATTGGAGCCAGATTCAGCCGGACGACATCCGGCGAGCATCAGACCCATGGCTGCTGCGGCAAGCAGGCCCCATTTGGCGGAGGCAAAAGAAGAAATCTGCATCACGTTCCCTCTCTGACGCTGAAACGTCAGAATTCCCTGGATGGCAGGACAAGCGGCATTATGGCAGACTTGCTGGACGATCAGCCTACTGACTAGCAAGAAGTGCCCTTAATCTTCTTAACTCTGTAGGGAATCTGAACCTGAATCCATCCGTACAGGAAGTACTGCCATGAATCGAAGAGTCCAAGTCACCACAGCCTGTCTTCTGGCCCTCACAACATCCTCATTCGCCTTCACTCTTGATCTGAAGGAAAAGATTGAAGTCCCCTTTAGGGTTACAGATAGCGCAATGCTGGTGGATGCGGTTGTGAATGGCAGGCCAGTCAGCTTGATGTTTGACTCAGGCTTCAGCGGAAGCTTTGTTGTTGATTCGACTGTCAACGTCGGTCAGGCTACGGGCACTATCACGCTGCGAGACTTTGTCCGGTCGTTTCAAGCCCCCACAGTCCCCGTCAGAAGTCTCTCGTTCGGGGGCAAGGCCATTGATATCTCTGAGATGACAATTGTCAAGCAGGACATGAATCTGACCCAATCCTACGGGCAAAGATGCGATGGCATCATGGGCTTTGAGGTCATTAAGAATTACGTGGTTGAGATTAACTTTCAAGAGAAAAAGTTTATTTTTCACCCACGGTCAAAAATGGATATCACCAAGAAGACTCCGGATGGAAAGAGGACTTTCTTGGCAAAAATGCTGCCCAAGGGCAACAACTCCATTGAAATGTCTGTCGGGGCTCCTAATGGCGAGAAATTGACCTTGGCTCTGGATACAGGCAACGGCTTTTACGCCACCACTCACAAGGACGTGTTGGAAAGAGTTGGCCTGTGGAAAGAGGGGGTCAAGCCCAAGTTTCAAAGGCTGTCCTTTGTCGCTAGCGGTGCGGTCAATTCATGGGATGTGAGCATGAAAAACATGACGATCTATGGTGTTCCCGTTCCAGAAGCTGTATGGAACATCATTGATCTCCCTGCTTCTTCGGCAGAAGGCGATGGAACAATTGGCTTTCAGTTTTTGAAGAACTTCAACGTGACCTTCGATATTGAGCAGAGGCGCGTGTGGCTGGAAAACTGGACCAATGAAGTCGGCAGCACAGTTCAGGCAAACGTCGGACTCTTTGCCATTCACGATCCTGCCCGCAACCGCATGAGAGTTGCCTTGGTCATGCCAGAGAGTCCAGCCGCCAAGGCTGGAATCAAGGCAGGCGATGACCTGCTTGGCATTGAAGGCAAAGAACTCACCATCATGACTTTTGATCAGGTTCAGAACCTGCTTGAAGGGGAAAAGGGAAGCAAAGTCAACGTCGCGATTTCACGCGCCGGGACGCTGATCCGATTCGAACTTGAAAGAGAGATTCTGGTCAACACTCTGCCTTGAGAAAGAGTTCAATCGCCTGATCGAGCATGGGTTCGGTCAGGCGGCCTGTAAAGGTGTTCTGCTGGCTAGGGTGGTAGCTGCCGATCAGCAGGGGCCCTGAAGTCTGGCACTTGGCCAGATGACTGAACTTCGGCATTGGCTTGACTGGCCATTGAGTCAGGGCCGCCTTCCAGGCAATTCCCCCTAAACAAAGTACTGCGCGCCACTCTTTCCAGGCTATCAGCTCTCTGAGATGGAATTCGCAGTTCGAGATTTCTTCTGGACTTGGCTTATTGTCTGGCGGTGCACAATGGGCCGCCGCCGTGATAAGGACTCCTTTCAGCTTCAGTCCATCGTTACTATGCAGGCTGCTTGGTTGGTTTGCTGCCCCGGCTTTGTGCAGAGCCCGATAAAGCCAATCACCGCTTCGGTCGCCTGTAAACATCCGACCTGTACGGTTGGCTCCGTGGGCTGCTGGCGCAAGCCCGAGGATCAAAAGGTCTGCTTCTGGATCGCCGAAATGAGGAACCGGCAGTCCCCAATAGCTTTCATCTTTGTGTGCCGCCTTTTTTTCTCTTGCCACTCTAAGACACCATTCTCTTAGCCGAGGACAGTCTTCACAGCTTGTGACTCTTTGGTTCAAGAGTTCCAGTTTCTGCGCGTTGGGGGTCATGTTAAGCGTATGATTCCAGAAAGATGCCTATCTATGAGTACAGTGCCAGCCAGGGAGAGGGCTGTCCTCACTGTCACGACCGGTTTCAATGGCTGCAGCCAATTTCGCAGGATCCCTTGACCGGGTGCCCTGAATGCGGCGGTCCCGTTCAAAGAATCGTCAGCAAATCGAGCTTTAAAGTGGGGCAGAACGTTTCGGCAGATAAGGCTGCTCAGCACGGATTCAGCACCTTTAAAAAGGCGGGCAAGGGAACATGGGAAAAGGTCGCCGGCCCTGGCGTCGATGTGATTCAGGGGTCAGATGCTGAAATCAAGGCCGCCCAGGCTCCGATTAAGCAGAGCAAGGTCATCGACCTTGATGCGCCATAGGGGGATGAAGAAGGACGAAGAATGATGAATGAAGAAAGATGAAGGCGATTTTGTATTCCGCCAGCCGAGACCTTCAATTTCAATCTTCTATCTCCGATCCTCCTCCATCAGCCTCTCTCCTTGGTTCTCTCCCAATTTAGTCCCGCATTTGTCTTTACCCGTACATAGGCGGGTGGATCTGCCTCTTGAGAGTGGAACCCCTTTGATGCAGGCTCATGGCAGGGCTTGTTTCAAGGACGCCCAAAATGAACCGCAAGAACAAAGGCTTTACTCTCGTCGAAATCATGATCGTGGTTTTGATCATCGGAATCCTGCTCGCAATCGCAATTCCAAACTTCATCAAGGCACGACAGAACAGCCGTCAGCAGACCATCGTCGCCAATCTCAAGCAGATTGAGAATGCCAAGGAGCAGTGTGCTATGGATAAGGGCCTTAGCAACGGCGGCACCACCGGCTGCGCCCAGGCTGACTTGACCAACGCTACCAATGGCTACATGAAGTCTTGGCCCGCTGGCCCTGTCACCGGAACCTACGTCGTCAACGCTGTTGGCACCGCACCCACCTTCCAGAGCAAGTCCTCTGATCAGTGGGCTGCCGATGCCTCTGGCCTCTAGTTTTTTCAATCGCCTGTAAGGCTGTGTGTGTAAGGCGGCTCGGAGAGAAATCTCCGGGCCGCCTTGGCATTTGAAGAAGCGAATACTTCGATCTACAGAAAACTGATGAATTGATGAAGGAAGCAAGCGTTTACAGGTAATCCTGCATGCCATTCAAAAGAGCTTCTGCGGAAAGATCAAACAGCGGGCCAGGGCAATGGCTCAACACGACAATGTCTAATTCACTTCGAAAGAACAAGGGCTTTACCTTGGTCGAAATCATGATCGTGGTTTTGATCATCGGAATTTTGCTCGCAATCGCAATTCCCAACTTCATCAAGGCGCGACAGAACAGCCGTCAGCAGACGATTGTAGCTAACCTTAAGCAGATCGAGAATGCCAAGGAGCAGTGCGCCATGGATAAGGGCCTGAGCAATGGCGGAACCACTGGCTGCGCCCAGGCTGACTTGACTAACGCTACCAATGGCTACATGAAGTCTTGGCCCGCCGGTCCTGTCTCTGGCACCTACGTCGTCAACGCTGTTGGCACCGCACCCACTTTCCAGAGCAAGACCTCTGATCAGTGGAGATCCGACGCCAGCGGACTCTAAGCAGACTAGAGATTCGAATCGCAAATGAGCGGGGCCCAGAAGTAATACTTCTGGGCCTTTTTATTGACCAAGAAGCTCTTTTCAACACGGAAATAGATTGATTTCTGGCGAAAATCTGAATTCTTTCCGAAGATCATGGGTGAAGAAGGCTCTTCCGGCAAAGATACGAGGGATCGGGTTTCGAGCCAGTGGAAAAAAAAACCTGCAGGCCAGGGCAATGGCCTGAATTGAGGATGTCTACAATGAACCGCAAGAATAAGGGCTTTACGCTCGTCGAAATCATGATCGTGGTCCTGATCATCGGAATCCTGCTCGCAATCGCAATTCCGAACTTTATCAAGGCCAGGCAGAACAGCCGCCAGCAGACGATCATCGCTAACCTTAAGCAGATCGAGAACGCCAAAGAGCAGTGCGCCATGGATAAGGGCCTCAGCAATGGCGGAACCACTGGCTGCGCCCAGGCTGACCTGACCAACGCTACCAACGGCTACATGAAGTCTTGGCCCGCTGGTCCTGTCGCTGGCACCTACGTCGTCAACGCTGTTGGCACCGCACCCACTTTCCAGAGCAAGTCCTCTGATCAGTGGGCTTCCGATGCATCTGGCCTCTAAGTCAGCATCAGCCTCAAATGGAACAGGTGGTTCGGGTGGCAGCCCGGACCGCCTCTTTTCTTTTCTGACCCATCCAGAACCGGCCCAAGAAAATCTCGCCAAGCCTGAAAGCCCGCGATCGATGTTCCGACAATCATAGGGAGACTGCCAGGCAATGCTGCTTGTGGTGAACCGTGTCTGGTGCGGAACAACCCAGGGAGAGCAGCCCTGTCAGTCCGAAGTTTTGGGCACAAGTCTCAATCTTGGCTTGATGTCAGCAAGGGGCATGAATCGTGCAGGAAAGAATCTCAATGAGAAGAAGGCGTAAGATCAGCGGCCACTTGCTGGCTGAGGCGATGATGGCGATCATGATGCTCGCTGTCTGTGCGCTCATTTTCACGGCGACCCTGCCGGCCGCTCACAACAGCCGAGCGAAGGCAGACAATTTCAACATCGCCACTTCGCTTGCATCGAAGATGCTGGAAGAGGTCCGGAATATTGGCTACACCAACGCGACTGCCACTCAGCTGGCAGCAAGTGGACTGATTGACAGCGCCACTCCGGTAGCCACAAACACCTTCAGCTTTACCAATGTTGATGCGGGCATTGTCGATAGCCCAGCAAGCACCTTGACCAGCGGAGTGGGCCGACTTGTTGTCGAGCAGCTGGCCATTGATTTAAGGCGGGTAACCGCCACAGTCACCTGGACTGAGAAGGGCCAGACCAAGACAGTTTCACTCGCCACTTTGCTGGCAAACGTTTGAGGCAGACCATGAGAACCTTAGTCAAAAGAAAAACCTTTGGCGGATCGATGGTCGAAGTGTCCGTCGCCGCTGTGGTCGGCACGATGGTGCTTGGCACAGCCTTGACCCTTTTTATTGCCGGTGCCGGCATGTGGGTCAGGGGTTCAGAAATGGTGGAAGCCGAAACACAAAGTCGGCAGGCCGTTCGAGTTATCTCCGACCAGCTCAGACAGGCCATGGTCGTGACCATTGAAACAGGCGGCCAGGGAGTCACTTATCGTCTCCCAACTCGAAACCCGACCACAGGTGTCTTCAACGTGCCCGCAGTCTGGGATGGAGTCAACAGAAGGATGTTCCATCAGAGCGGGAACATCATCCTGCAGGAAGGCACCGCTACTCGCGTTATCTGCCGAAACGTGGTTCTGCAGGATCCTGACAACGGCAATGCCAATTACACGATTTTTTCTGGCCCTCCAGTTGCTCTCATCAGAGAAGTGACTGTTCGAATTGTCACAAGAAGAACAAGGCAGGGCACGAGCTATTTGGGACGAAAGAGGGAGACGGTTTACCTAAGAAACATTCCGAAGCTCACCCAGTGAAAAGAGGAAACCTATGAAGTCCATTCGCATTGTTAAGCGCAGACAAAGGGGATCTGCCTTGGTCACAACCTTTATGGTTATGGCCCTTTTGGCTTTGGGAGCGGTTGTCTATGTTGACTACGCCACCCAGACCATGAGGGAATCTCGCCGGAGCACCGAAGACGTTCGAACCACGAACCTCTGCGAAGCGGGAGTCCAGGCCATGCTGCGCGTCATCTGGCGCGAATTCAAGCAGGATCAGCATTTCGAAGACCTTGATCCTGTTTTTAACGGTGCCACGGCTGCCCTGCCTAAGGGGAGCCGCGCTGACCAATTGGGTCCGGTAAACGGCCGCTGGGTGGCAGGAGTCGTTGGCTGGGTTCAGCAGGATGCCTACACTCGCTTGGTCACGATTCGAAGCGTTGGCTTTATCGATGATGACAACGATGGTGTTTTGGACGAAGGCGAAGCCAGAAAGACCATCGATGTTGCCTGCGTTTTCTCCCTGCTCAGAAGCCGAGTGTTTGACTACACCTACTTTGTCAACAACTATGGCTGGATGTACGGATTCAATGAAACCAACCTCATTGTCAACGGTGACATGCGTGCCAACGGCAATTTCGATTTCACGGGTGGATCGCCAGTCGTCAATGGCACTGTCGTTGCGGCCGAAAATAACAAGCTGGATCCTCCTGCTGCGGGAATCATCAACAGTCAGCCTGTGAAGTGGGCTGACAACACCTATTCAGCCAATCAAGGCGGCACGGTCGGCATGCCGACTCGATGGAGGCAGGTCTATGCTTCAGGCCGACATGGTGCCATTGGCAGCACCGAGTGGAACAAGTGGAGAGACCTCGTTTTCAACTCTAACGCAACCATTCAGGGAGGCCGCCCCTTTGGCGCTACCCTGGAATCTGCGACTGGCATCAGGGCGTGGAGCAGGACTTCGGGATCTGCGACACCAACTGAGACTCTGCTCGACCAAACCCAGACCTCTGAACTGGTCATGCCGGACTTGAGCGACATCAGCCGGTACCAGACATTGAGCCAGAACTACGTTGACAATAAGGCCACCTTTGGCGATGGCACAGCCAACCCCAACTTCGGTCAAGGCGCCAGCGTCGAAGTTTGGAACTCAAGCCTTAACAGGTATGTCCGCTTGGATACCAACGGAGTCATTAGTGGATCGGCTGTTCTCGTCGGTACTGATGCCAGACCGATCAGAATCAGGGGGCCAGTCACAGTTCTTCAGGATGTTGTGATCAAGGGTACCGTGCAGGGACAAGGCACGATTTACACTGGAAGAAACGTTCATGTTGTTGGGTCGATTAGATACAGCAATCCACCTAACTTCCAGGGCACCAACCCCCAGGCGATTGAGAATGCGGCTGAAAAGGCTGATCTTTTGGCACTAGCTGCGAGAGGATCTGTGCTTATGGGCAACCCTAACTCCTATAGCGATCCTTTTCCTCTTTACTACATGAGGCCCCCATTCACCAAGGGCCGCTACGACGACAACGGAAACTACATTCCTCCCTTCAACGGAATGGAGTTTGACGGCACGGGACGAAGGCGGTATCAAAGCGTTGTTCCAGACGCGACGATCAACTCACTCTCAGAAGGTGTCAACCAGATTGACGCCATCATGTACACGAACAACGTGGGCGGCGGACAGCTTGGCCAGGGCGGATCGGGTGTGACTATCAACGGAACGCTCATTTCGAAAGAAGAAGCGATGATTGTCTATTCACTGCCCCTAAGGCTCAATTACGACAACCGAATCAAGGAAAGGTCTGCCACAAGCCGACCCCTTATTGATATTGAGCTTCCGCGGTCACCTGGCCTCTTGAGATCAACTTGGCAGGAATGGGGATACAGCCGCCAGTCAAGTGCTGTTAACGTGGGTGGAACCAACAACGGTGTCGGAACCGGCCGAGGCCTCGGCCTCGGATCGATGCCTGTTATCGGCCCACTTTTGGAAGGCTTGGGACTGTAATCACTTAAGAAGGAGAAGACATGAATATCACAAATGCAAAAATGAGATCTGTCCTGGCTGCCTTCTTGGCTGTCACGGCCGCGGCCTCTTTTGGGTTCATTCCTGAGAAGCCACCTGGGTTCAAGCCTCAACCAGAGCAGACACAGGAGCAGCTTTCCAGCCAGCAGGCACTCAACGGAGCTACTCCGGTCGTTGGAAGCGTGGAACTCTCTGGCAGAAAGACTGCGAAAGAAGAGCCAGGCAAGGCAGATGCCAAGGCTTCATCTGCACTCACTGTCATGGCCGACCCCAAGAAGGCCTTTGACACCCTGAGGCAGGTGGAGGTTGAGAAGCAGATGGCCGCAACAAAGCCGGTGAGAAACTTCATCTGGGCCGGGGTTGTTATTCTGCTCGGCTTGGGCTTGGCTTTTGTCATCAAGTTCCTTGCCGATAAGAGCATGCCTCAGCTGCCTGCAAAGAAAGGCGTTCGCTGGTAGCCGCCCCCGAATCACGCTGCAGCCTCGTGGCAGAAGTTCTGCTGCGAGGCTGTTTCGTTCTCGCCTATCATTTCCAGTCAACCTATCAGGCATAGGGGGCAACGGGGAGAGGCAAAAAAGCGTAGCATGGCTTTGGTGCAGACGCTCACTTCGTCTCTGAAGCTCGTTTTGGGTCGCAAAGATCTGAGGCCTTACCTGTGGAAGCCACTCTTCATTTCGGTGGCGGCCTTTATCATCAGTGTTTTGGCCACAACTGCCATCCTAACCGTCGCCTTTTCAGCTTGGCTCGGGCCCTGGGGCTACATGGCCGGAGTGGTGGCTTTTATTGCCGCAGTACTCTTCAGTGGTCCAATCTTTCTGGCTCTTTCCAGCATCGTTTCCTCCTTCCATTGGGATCCGCTTGGCAGAAAAGTTGAGGAGATCTGCGGTCAGCCGACCGACTTTATCGGTTTGACCAAAGGCCAGTTTATGGTGGATACAGCTCTGCGAATCGCTTTTGCAGTCTTTATGCTGGTCTTCATCGTGATCCTGACCTTCACTCCCCTTATCTGGGTGGGATGGATTCTCTCAGGCATTCTGGCGTTTAACGATTTCACAGGTGTGCCTTATCAAAGGCGCGGCCACATCATGCCAGGGACTTTGTTTATGGCCTTCAAGAAGAAAGGAGCTCTGCCTTTGCTTGGCGCGTGCATTGTTCTTTCGGCACTGCCCTTCGTGATGCTGCTTCTGCACCCGGTTATGGCATGCGCAAGAACGCTGATTGTGAGCGAGGCTAAAATCCCGGCTGAGCAGCTGCCTCAAGGGCAGAAGGCTCAGGGGAATCGAAAAGCAGATTAACGAGCGACACGAATTTCTTCTCGGCTTTCAGAGCTGCAGAGAGGGTCAATCCGAGAGTTGAGTCCAGTCCGACTTTCTCAGCGTCTCTCCCCATGTTGTAAATGCTGACTCCATCTGCGGCACTTAAGCTGGCAAGCTGGGAGGCGTGAAAGACTGAGTCAAGATCTTTCATGCTGACATTGAAAGTCATCTTTCGTCGAATTGCCAGATGCGACAGTCTTTCTGCAAGCGGTGCGAGAGGCGCAGGTGATCTTCTTGAACGAGTCAAGACATCCTTGACTGCCTTTTGCTGATCAGGATTGAGGCTCTGCCATTGGCTGGCGATTCTTCTCAAGCTGCCGATCTGCACAAGAGCGCTCTGCTGAATCGTCGTGACTCCCGAATACTTGGAAACATCCGCAACTGCCACTATTTGGGCATGGGCGAAACAGTAGTCGTAGGCTGACCCTTTTCTGTAGGCGTCCATGGCCTTTACGTGAAGTCCATTGATCAAGATCTGTCTGGCTTCAATGATCTGGCTTTTGACGCCACTTGAACCCTGGTCCTCCATAGACCCTGGGAGAACGTCAACGAGTTCTTCTCTGTCCTGACCAGAAAACCAGCTGCTGACAGCCTGGTCAACAAGTTTTTTGTAGCGTGGCTCATGGGGGTCAATGCTTCGAATTGACGAAGCGATTGCCATGGGCTGCTGATAGGCAAGCAGGGCCAGGTTTTCTTTGGGAGAGTACGACTCAAATTCCCAAGTATTGATCTGTGTGCGGCCCACGATGCCCATCACCCCTAAGAGAAGAACCGGGGCGCTGGCCATGAGGGACCACAGAATGACTCCTCCCCTCATGTATCAATTGTCGGCATTCCTGAAGAAAATTCTTCAGTTTTTGTCACGCGTGCCTCTGGTCGTTCCCTGATCAGGCCCCGCAGGGGGCCAAAAACCCCGGATTTGGGACTGATGGAACAAGATTCTTGGGATAAATGAACCTGAGATTAAAATTCTTAAGGTTCAGTCCTATTGATCTTAAGAATTTTGAATACAATGAATACGTCGGAGTTCATTCTCATGTTCTTCAATGCAATCATTGGTACGGAGTCCCATTCTTCAGTTGATCTGGGGATGGACGTTTTTCATCGCGAGACAGAGTTCAGCCCCTTGACAAAGGAGCAGACTTTGGTTCTTGCCGCCCAGGCGGGCGACAGGGCCGCGAAGGAAGAAATTCTTCGCATGCACCGCGCCCAGGTGGCTCACCACGCAAGGCGAATGCTTAGGAATGCCGAGGATGTCGAGGATTCAGTTCAGGAGACCTTTGTGAAGGCCTTCCGAGCTCTGAAGAGCTTTGATCCTTCGCGACCTTTGGGTCCTTGGCTGATGCGAATCTGCACCAACTGCTGCGTCGATATCATTCGAAGCCGTCGCAACCCAACCGAGAACATCGACGACCACGAGTTTGCTCTTTCTGATGAAAGGCTGGAAGTGGGAGTCGGTGCCGAGAACAGGCTGATGGTCGAGATGATTAGAGAGGCTGTTTCTCGACTGCCAGAACCCTACCGAGATGCGATTCTGCTGAGGCATGACCAGCACATGGATGTCGAAGAGATCGCCCGAGCTATGAACAAGCCGGAAGGCACGATCAAGAGCTGGCTTTTTAGAGCCAGAGCTCTGCTGAAAAAGGATCTTCAGCCCGCTTTGGGCTAAAGAATTCGCACTAGGGCAGGTACCCTGGGCCATGCTTGCTTCGGCTGGCATGGCCCTTCTTCTTGGCTCGCTGCAGCAGCCAGAACGACAGAGGACCATCCTTCCAAACGGTGTCCGACTTCAGGTCGAAGCGACTGCTCATCCCGACCGGGCCGCAGTCGCCCTCGCTGTCTCTTTGGCTGGATTAAGCCAAGATGACTTGAAGCAGGGCAAGGTTCATCTGCTTGAGCACCTTGTGGCGCGAGGTCCGAACCGAGACCTAGATCACAAACTAGAAGAGCAGGGAATGAGCCTCTCTGTCTGGACAACCCGCGAGTCCATGATCTTTAGGGTCACTTGTCGACCCAGACAGGTTTCTTTTGCACTGGAGAGTCTTGCGACTTTGACTCAGCCTCTCAAAGTGACCGAGGCGGACATCACGAAGGAAGTCTCGATCATGGAGGAGGAAAGAGTCTTGATGGAAGGGACTCAGAAGATGGCCCGAGCAGCATGGGGCAGGGTCTTTAAAGAAGAAGCAGTCGATCCTATGGGATTCCCCGAACCAGGACAGGTGACTCCAGACGCCTTGGTTTCGCTGCACAGCCGAATGTTTGAGGGCAAGGCAATGTCGATCGCCATCGCGGGTGGAGTCGAACCAAGCGTCGTCACAACCCGGGCTGAGGGCAGCTTCAGCAAGGTTTCTGCGGGCAAGGATAGAGAGGTTCCCGTAAGGAGCGCTCAGTTTGCGCCAGGTCTCATTGTTGCTTCTGGAATGAGGGGCGCCGCCCGAGCAGCCTTGATCGAGGGGATTGATTCGACCTCTGGCCTTGCCACGGTCGGGGCAGCCCTCGCCTCATCTCGATGGCTGGGTGAAGCCAGCCCCTTCTTTACTCCTTCACTTTGGCGGAGCTTGATTTACATCACGGCACCGAATCCAGATGTCTTCAGAAAGCTGGACGCCATGACTTCGCCAGAAAAGCAGAGCCTGCATTCTTTGGCACGAATCAGCCTCGACGGCTGGTTTAATGGGTTCAAATCTTCACCTGAGAATCTGGTGACAGTCCAATCCTCGCTAGCTCTTCAGAATCCCTCTCTCACTCTGGATCGCCTTCAGGAGATGGCAAAAGGAATCACACCCCAGCAGGTGGAGGCGGGAATCGATGCCTTTACTTCCGCAAGAGCGCTTCGTTTGGAGTCAGGTCAATGACGAGTCTGATTGCCGCATTGGTTTTGGCCCAAACAGGGGGCCAGGCTGTTAATCCTGTTTCGATCATCGAAGCTCCCCAGCCCGGTTCCGGAAGGGTTCTGCTGCAGGCGCACTTCAAGATGCCCTTCGAACCTGGCTCGCGAGAAACTGCAGCCTGGCGAGTTCTCATCGATCTGCTGAAAGAGGGAAATCTTGATTTCACGGCGGCCCAGATGCTTGAGCAGGGTGGCGGAACAGGATTTAGATTCTTCGCCGGCCCAAATCTTCTTACTGTACAGGTCAGCGGCTTTAAGGGAAGTCTTGACGCCCAAGCCCAGATCATTGAATCGATGATGCTTAGACCAAGGCTGAGAAGCGAAGAGATTTTGGCGAAATCGCTTCAGCTGAGTCGGGTGAGTTCTGATCCGCTGCTGGCAGCATCAAAGAGGGAAGTCCCAGATTGGACTCGATTGAGAGTCGAGCATGTTCTGGATCTGCAGAAGCAGGTGCTGAGGCCTGAAAACTTGACCTTGGTTGCGGGAGGAGATTTTGAGCCTGGCTCAGCTTCTGGAATCCTCATGCCTCGGTTCAAGGCCATGCCAGCCGCCCCAAGGCGTACTCCAATTCGATTCGATGCCCCAGCCCCGCCTGCCAGGAAAATGGTCAGCGGCCTGCGGGCCGTCAAGGTTTCTGCGCCCCTGCTGAGCAGTTCGCTTGAGGAAGCTGCAGCCTCCATGACGGTTGTCGGGGCTTTGACACAGGGGAAGGGAAGCAGTCTCTTTAAGAAGGTCCGAGAAGAGAAAGGAGAAGCCTATCAGCTCAGCGGAGCTTTGATGCCGGGCATGATGGGGTGGCGGTTGGAAATGACTGTGATTCAGAGGTCCGAAAAGACCTTAACTCCCGATCAAGTCACTGCCTTGTTAGTCGAAGATGTGAACTCTTGGGGTCTAGCCGAATTGGCCCGAGCCAAGGCGATGACCCTTGCTGGATTGAGTCAGGAGACCTTCGATGCTCTGATGGCCGTTGGGCCGGAGAGGGTGAGGCCGGGGATTGAGACTGAGTCGTTCCTGCTGGGAGTCACTGGTGGCAGAATCCGGCTCGACGAATTGGAAGGTCAGATTGAACGTGTCGATCTGGCGAGCCTTAAGGCAGCTGCTCTCAAGGCTCTTCAGTCGGCTGATGGCTCGCTGATGCTGCCGTAGTCTTCGTTGAAGTCTGGGTCTTTTCGGCAGAGCTTCAAAAAGTCACAGCTGGGGCAGAGGCTCTTCACCTTCGGCCTTAAGTTTTCGTAGTCGCGGTTTAAGATTTCGCTGCAGATTGACTTAAGGTCGGTCTCCAGTTCAGCAAGGTCAGAGTCAGAAAGGCTGAATGTGCCCTTTTCTCCTGACCTCACCGCGATGATGGAGGCGCAGACGGGCCGGTCAGGATGGTGCTTCTTAACAAGAAGCTGATAGACAGAAAGGGCTAGATCCTGTGCGGCCTCTTCGTTGGTGACGCCAGAGCGGCCAGTCTTGTAGTCGAGAATTTCTAAGGTGCCGTCTTCCCACTCGTCAACTCGGTCAAGTCGGCCGATGAGAATGAAGTCATCTAGAGGGGCTTTGAGAGTCTTTTCGATATAGAGGGTCTTGGCCGAGACAGGCGCTTTTTGAACCTGCTCAACGTAGCTTGAGATGATTTCTTTGCCTTCGGCCAAAGCCTGAGTCATTTCCTCGGCGTTGGCATAGCCAGCATCGATCCAGCTTTCTTCAAGGGCGGCTGTTGCCTCAGCCAGAGTCGTCACGCCCGTGTCGCCCGAATCGTGGAATCTCTGCAGAACTCGGTGCAGCGAAGTGCCGAAGCTGAAGTAGCTTTTCGATCTCAAGTAGATTCGGCCCCTGGGGTCAACGTAAGTCCATCGGTACTTGGTCGGACAAGCCAAGTAGGTGGTGATTTTAGAAGGGCTTAGGCTCTTGGTTGAGGCCACAGGGTCATTCTATCCAGCTTTGCTGCCTTCGGGGGAGCTATCCTGACCATGTGAGGTTAAGAGGAGTGTTTTGGCTGACCCTGGCCTGCATCGTCCTGGCTGCCTGCAGTGTTGGGGCCGAGCCGATGAACGAAGCCGAGAATCAGTCTGCCCAGTCTGCCAGCAGCAAGATTCGGGTGATGACCTGGAATCTTGAATGGCTTTCCGAAAGGACTTTGCCCGAAAGAATCAGGCGGATTCAAAAGGTTCTGGCTGACGCGAAGCCTGATGCGATCATGTTTCAGGAGATTGAGAGCCAGGCCGCCCTGCAAAGAGTGCTGCCAAATGGCTGGAAGATTTGGATGGCAGACAGCGCCAGAGAGAATCAGGAACTTGCTTTTGCTGCTGCCCCTGGAATCCAGTTCTCTGAAGCCTCACTGGTCTTCACCTCTCCCGATCTCGACAACGCTTTTCCTGGCCGCCGCGATGTGATCCGGGCCAAGGTGACAAAGGGAGGAAGGGATATTGTTCTCTACGGCCTTCACCTCAAAAGTCGTGCCCCTGCCCGATGGACGACAAACTCTCGCCGAACCGAAGCCGCCGAGCTTTTGGTGAAAGAGATTCAGCGTCGAAGAGAAAGCGATTTCGTGATCCTTGGCGATTTTAACGACACTCCTGGCGATGAAGGTCCGCAGATTTTGGTCAGGTCTGGAATGGTGAACTTAACCGAACCTCTCTACAAAGAAGATTGGACCACGGCAGATTTGGAGAAGGTGGAGTGGTGGCAGTATCGTGATGCCCGTATTCCTGGTGCTTACGCCGAGAACGAAAAGTGGCGAACAAGGGAGCACAACTTCCGCACTGATGTGAAGATAAAAGCAATTCTGTTCGATCAGATTATCGTCAGCCGAAGCCTTGCAGATTCGGCCGGTGTTCCTGTGATCGGAAATCCGAAGGATGTCATGGATGGCAGCTACCCGAGGATCACGGATGCCCGGGTTGAAGTTGAAGGCACGAGGGCCAGCGATCACCTTCCGGTCTGGGTTGATCTCTAGACCGGACAGGTGACGTTTTGAGGGGCGAGCAGAGAATCAGCTAAAACTAACCTGACTCTGCAAGCGTCCTACTTATGTGATCCTTGCCTCCTTCATGGCTGCCTGCGGCATGGCTTCGATGCAGAGTGCCGAAGCCCTCTACCGCCTGACCCCCCTGCCAGAGTCGGGAGAGATGGCTGTGACCTTGAAAGTGGGAAGCCCGAGGACGAGCTTCATCATTCCCACTTGGCGGGAAGGCGACTATCAGCTCTTTCAGTACTACAAAACGGTCAGAGAGATCGGATTTTTTAAGCAGGGAAGGAAGGTTGAGTTCAAATTTGATGGATCTGGGACGTGGCAGATTCCGACCGGGGCCGATGAAGTTCGCTATGTGGTGACTCCTTCGGGCGGAAACTTCAGCCCCAACCTCCGTGTCGATGTTCATGAAGCCTGGGTTTCCGGACCTGTTCTCGGCAAGTTCTCTGGCGAATCGGACAAGAGCTTTAGAGTTGAAGTGGCGGCAAGCGACGACTATCGACTGTATGTCAACAAGGGAGCAGAGAGATCTGATGGGGTGCTGACCTTCAGTCAGCCCACCTACGCCAAGCTTTTAGACAGTCCATTTCTGGTTTCTTCCAAGGCTAAATCAGCCACTTTTAAGGCAGGCGGCTGCGAGCATGAGTTTGTCGTTTTCGGAAAGAGCGATTCCGTCAGCCCTCAGCCATTCGCAGAGCCGACCGAAAAGATTGTCAAGGAAGCTCATGCCCTCTTTGGCGGAGTCCCTTACGACCGTTACGTCTTTTTTGGTGATGTCGGGGGAGGCTACGGCGGGCTGGAAAATCACGCTTCATGCCGGCTTGGCTTGTGGAGCCCTGCTCCGCAGTCTGCCCTCAGCCTGATCTCCC
Organism: Synechococcus sp. UW140; assembly: GCA_943369295.1. Lineage (GTDB taxonomy): Bacteria > Armatimonadota > Fimbriimonadia > Fimbriimonadales > Fimbriimonadaceae > JAKRSE01. The sequence goes on from CALRMU020000004.1 coordinate 233,671, forward strand.
ATGAGTTCTTTCACACCTACAACGTCAAGGCGATTCGACCAAAGAGCCTGACGAATCCTGACTTTATGACCCCTGCCGAGGTCAAGAGCCTTTGGTGGCTGGAGGGTGTGACCGACTACTACGCTGGAGTGCTGTTGGTGAGAGCCGGGCTGTGGACTCAGCAGAACTTTCTGGCCGATCTCAGCCGCACCATGTGGTCTCTGGAGCGGTCGACGGCGGCCAAGACTGTCTCGGCTGAAGAATCGAGTCTACGAGTTTGGGAGGGCAGGGGCAGCCAAGGCTTTGGCGGGCTGAGCTACTACACCAAAGGCAAGGGGATCGGCCTTCTGCTCGACCTCGCCATCAGGAAGGAGACTGATGGGAAAGCGAGCCTCGATAACGTGATGAAAACCCTGTATCTCGAATCGAGAAGCAAAGGAGAAGGCTACGACGAGGCGAGGATAAAGGAGCTTGTGATTGAAGTTGGCGGTGAGAAGTTAAAACCTCTCTTCGAATCCCTCGTAGAAAAGCCAGACCCCATGCCGTGGGACGATCTGCTCAAACCCTTTGGTCTGAAGAGAGAGGCTCAGGCGATTGTTTTGAACCGAGAAGCTGACCAGCAGTCCCAGGAAAGATACAAAACTTGGCCTTTTGCAGTCAAGTAACGAAACTTTAAGGGGGGCTTAGAAGTTTAGCTTAGAGGAGAAGACAGATGAAGAACAAGAACAAGATCCTAACCCTCTTCTCAGTGTCTGCATTGACAGCGGTGGTTTTGGCAGCTCCAATTTCAAGCGGCCTGAAGCCGGGCGAGTACGTGTCGCCCTTCCACCCGCAGCACCTGAGCGGCCCGGACAAGGGGACAGACACCTGTCCTCCCTGCAAGTACGGAAACCTTCCGGCAGTGCAGGTCTGGCTGAACAAAGAAGATCCTAAGACTGCCTTGGAGATCACCAAGGTCGTCAACAACGCAGTAAAGAAGAGCAAGACCAACCTCAAGGGTTTTGTTCTCCACGTCACCAAGGACAACGCGTCCAAGAACCAAGCCAAAGCAGCGGCTCAGGCAGCTGAAGCCGCTGGCTTGGTAAAGGTTGCCGTCGCAACCGTTGAACCCACCAACGAGGCCATCGCCAACTACAAGATCAATCTCAAGCCTGAGATGAAGAACACGATCTTGGTTTACCGCAAGCGACAGATTATTGCCACGATGGTCAACCTTAAAACCCCCGCTGATATGGCCAAGCTGGAAAAGGCTTTGGCATCCACCAACAAGTAGTTTCTCTTTTGTAGGGACTGCTCTTTTGAGGCCCGTGCATTCTGCACGGGCCTCTTTGTGTTTTTAGGGCGGTACGAAACTTTTCCTGTCCATCTAATTCCGGACACCAAAGAAACGACTTGTGAATCCCCGGTGGCAAGTGTGAAGATGCACATGGGATTGCAGCTAAGTGATAAAGACTATCTGCCTTGCTTGGCTCCAAACTGCTTAGCTTTCCCCTAGCCTTAAGGCTCTTTCTGCAGGCAGACGCAGCAGCAGCTGATGGAGCTGAATACGAAGCTGCAGAGCTGATGCCAGCTGTCAGCCATAGAAACTAGTGATCAAGATGAGTGAACTCAATCCACCGCACCTCGCCGATTACCTGACTCAAGTCCTGCTTCCTATACAGATCAAGCCAACGGAACACATGAAAAACATTTACGCAACCTTTAACTCTCCTGATGACGCCCAGAAAGCCGCCGGGGCCCTGCTAGACCATGGGGTTAATGCGGACAACCTGAGCATTGTCTTTCCTGAGCTCGACAAAAAGACTTGGCAGCTGGGCGGAACTGGCGGTGTTGAGCATGCAGAGGAAAATGCCAAGCACGGAATTTCTACGACCACAGTGGGTGACGCTCAGGCTGGAGCCGCAAAAGGTGCAGGCATCGGTCTGGCTGCCGGTGTGGCAGCCGCTTTGGCTGCTGTCTTTGTTCCAGGTGTTGGCCTTGTACTTGGTGGCGGTGCTCTGGCCCTTGCCATTGGCGGCATGGCTGGATCCTCTGCCGCTGGTGCCATCGCTGGCGGCGTGACTGGATTTTTGAAAGATCAAGGAGTGCCCGACCACCTTTCTACCGAATACGAACACGTCATCAGAAGTGGAGGCGCCTTGATCACGGTCAGTCCGACTGATGAGGAAGTTTACAGGTCAGAGATTCAGGACATTCTGGCCAAGTACGGCGGAAATGTCTCCTCATTTCTGCCGATTGAAGAAGGCGAGCTCATGCTCCCCCACGATCCTGTGATCATGCCCGCACAATCAGATCGAATTCTGTAGTTCCTAAGGTCAGTGCCCAGCGTTCAGTTGAAGTGATGCTGGGCACCACTATCGATTGTCGCCTGTGTAGGTAGCATTATATTTGCTGTGAAACGAAACACTTTGGTTTGGGATGGGTTGGTCAGATCTTTCCACATCCTTTTCGGGGTCGGTTTTCTTGGTGCTTACTTTATCGCCAAAGTTCTGGGGCAAGGATCGGCTTCGTTTCCTTATCACATGATGCTTGGCTTGACGATAGCCTTGATGGCTGTTCTTCGAATCATCTGGCTGATTGCTGGGACGAAATGGGCGAGAGTCACTGGGCTCTCTTTGAATCCGGTCGAACTGGCTCAGTACATGGGTTCCGTGTTTAAGAAGGAAGCAAAGCAGTACGCGGGCCATAACCCAGCGACAAGCATTACTCTGATTGTCATGCTCCTCTTGGCTCTAAGCCTGGCCTTCACGGGTTACGCCTACACTCAGGGAAACGAATCCTTTGAAGAGATTCATCCGATTCTGGCCAACCTCTTTCTTTTCACCGTCATCCTTCATGTAGCTGGTGTTGTGCTGCACAGCCTTGTTCACCGGGATGGAATTGTCTTTGGCATGGTCGATGGAAAGAAAGCGGTTCCTGACCCTGATGGTCTTGAAGGCGGAGCTCCTGTTGCTGCTGTCCTTTTCATTCTTGCCTCTGCTTTCTTCTGTGGCAGTCTCTTTTTCAGCTACAACCCTTCAAATGCAACGACCCGCTGGCCAATAACTGGGCAGGTCATTCAGTTAGGAGAGAACGAAAGGGAAGGGGGTGGAGAGCAGTCAGGCGAATATGAAGAGCAGGAGAATGATGACTAAGAGGCTGAAACACCGCTGGATGGAACATGGCTGAAAAGTTTTCGAGAAGCCTCTGTACCTTGTGAACAAAGTACTTTTTCTTTTCGTCTGACTTTGTCAAGATTCATTTGGTCAACTTTTGGTCAAGCCATGCTAAGCTAGTTGAATGAGTGCTATGACAGCATTTTCGCGTCGGTTGGCCACCATGATGTTGGCCGCATTGACGCTTCTGATTCTCGCGGCCGGCATGGGCTGCGGCGGTGGTGGAGGCGGTTCTTCGTCTGGGGGCGGTGGTGCTGCCTCAGCAACTGTCGGTGTCTTCTTTGCTGACAATCTGAGCGCAGGCTATGACAATGTTTGGGTGACAGCTTACAAAGTTGAGCTCTACAACGGAGCCACGAGTGTCACGGTTTTTGACAACCCTGCTGGAGAGGAGATTGATCTGAGAGCCCTTGGCACTCCTGCCGGCAGTCAGTTCCTTTTCTTAGGCCCCGGGAGCGTTCCCGTTGGAACCTACACCAAGGTTGAAGTGACTCTTGGTCGAACAGTCAACCTTTTCCCGACTGGCGCCACATCCGCTACAGTCGCCTCTTTCGTACCGGCTCTTAACAGCGGAGCCAATTCTAAACTGGAACTGCCCCTGACTCCTGCCTTCAATGTGGCGGGCTCGGGCCAGAATCTGATTGTCGATTTCGACCTTCCCAACTGGACTTTGGCTGGCGGATTTGTGACTCCTGCCCTGCTGCGCCACAACGGCAGCGGATTGGACGACCTTAACCGACACGAAGATGAAGACTACAAGGGCACCGTTTCTGGCCTTACCGGAACGGCTCCTAATCAGTCTTTCATTCTCACGAGACTGGGTCGCCAGATTCAGGTCGTCTGCACCGAAGCAACTAAGATCTTTAGAGAAGAAGGGGCTGCTGGAGCTGCCTTGGCCAACGGCCAGCTTGTTGAGGTTCGAGGCGTCTTTGATGTCCTTGCTATGACAATCAGAGCAAAAGCCGTAAAGATTGAAGACGGCGAAGACGAGGACGATGACAAGGTCAAAGGCACAGTCAAAGAAGCTTCACAGGAATCTGGCGTCTTTGTTGTCACGACAGAAAGAACAAGGGGCTTCATCCCATCTCAAGATCGAGTGACAGTTGCAACGACTGCCACCACCAAGTACCTGAACAATGCCGGAACGATCATCACGAAGGAAGCTTTCTTCACGGCGATCAAGACCGCCGGTGCAAGAGCAGAAGCTGAGGGCGTTTACAACTCCGCTAACAACACTCTTACGGCAGCCAAGGCTAAGCTGGAGAATGAGGATGATGTAAATGAAGCCGAAACTCGTGGCGTTGTCAACACAGTCAATGTCGGCGACGGCTTTGTGATCATTGATGCAGCGGGTGCAGAAACCGAAGGCTTCACCCTTCCTGATGGCGGTCAAGTCAAGCTGCAGAGCAAAGCATCGACCACCTACAAGAATGCCAGCGGAGCAACCATCACCAAAGCGCAGTTCTTTGAACTCGTGAAGGTTGGAATGACGGTCAAAGGCAACGGAACCTATTCTGCGGGCGTCTTGACCTGCAGAAAGATGGAAATTCGAGACTAGCCCAGGCAGTCGAGAATTGAATCAAGCCTCTCCAAGTTGATTCTTGGGGAGGCTTTTTCGTTTTTTCATCCGATAATTGTCTCAGGGTCCCAGGCAAGCGATATGCCGAAAAAGTGCTGATTCCCGGGCGGTAGGCTTGGGGTGTGGGTCAGCAAGACTCACATGAGGCTGATTGACCATGAGAATCGGAGTACTGACTGCAGGCGGAGATTGTGCCGGACTGAATGCGGTGATCGCTGGCGCGGTCAAATATGGGTCCAGCCTCGGCTACGAGTTTGTTGGATTCAAGAAGGGTTTTGAAGGAGTTCTCTCTCCGATGGACTTCATTCCCTTGACTCCAGACTCTGTCAAGGGAATCAGCCACTTGGGCGGCAGCATTTTGGGGTCCACCAACAAAGGGCGGTTCGGAGCCAAGAAAGGCGAGAACGAATCGAACCGAATTCCCGAAGACATTCTGCTGATGGCCAAGCAGAATCTGGCCTCGATCGGTGTGGACTATTTGATCGTCATTGGCGGCGACGGCAGCCTCAGCGGAGCCATGCAGCTGGCCGAACTGGGGGTTAAAGTTGTCGGAGTCCCCAAAACCATTGACAACGACCTTGGCGCAACTGACCAGACCTTCGGTTTTTCAACGGCTCTCAGCGTCGCGGTTGAGGCGATGGACCGAGTTCATACTACGGCCACCAGCCACGAGAGAGTGATCTTTGTTGAGGTTATGGGCCGCAACACAGGTTGGATTGCTTTAAAGGCCGGCTTGGCAGGCGGAGCCGATGCCATTCTCCTGCCGGAGTTTCCTTTCACCCTTGAGGCCTTGGTTAAGTATCTTCGAGCGAGAAAAGCCCGAGGAAAAAATTCTGCCATCGTGGTCGTTGCTGAGGGGGCAAAAATCGGCGGCAAGCTGGTCAGCGACGGAATTATTGCCGGCGGGGAAGTCCACTACGGAGGAATCGCTCAGACCATCATGACTGCGGTTGATCGTGCGGCTCCGGGTGAGTTTGAAAGCAGGGCTACCATCATTGGGCACATGCAGCGGGGTGGAACTCCGAATGCCAGAGATCGAAACCTTGCCAGAGCCTATGGCGTCGGGGCGGTCGATGCGATCTACCAGGGAAGAAGCTCGGTAATGGTGAGCCTGAGGGACAATCACATCATCCCCGTGGACTTGGCTGAGGCAGTCAGCAAGCTCAAGATCGTTCACAAGGGAACTCTGGAATATCAGACATCCTTGAAGCTGGGAATCTTTCTGCATGATGACGCCGTGGTAATTCCTGGCCTCATGCCCGGCAACGATCTTGAATAGCGGGTGGCCGGAGGCTTGGGCGGAGTCGCTGTGCGTGCGACTCACGGCACAACGATCGGCACAGAAAGCGGATCAATGATGATCTCGATTTCGCTTCGGTGAATGACATCCCCATCCAGGCCCACAGCCAGTTCCTTTTCTGACGTGATCTTGATTCTTCTGCCTTGATAGGTCGAGATAGCAGGGTGGCTGAGATGGCTGCCAGAAAAGACTTTGGGAAAGGTCTTTAGAAACTCAAATCTGCTGACTTCACCAACAAGAATCACTTCTAAGAGTCCGTCATTGACGACAGAGTGGGGCGATACCTTCATGCCGCCGCCGTAGGTCTGGGCATTAGCCACGGCACAGAGCATGACTTTTCTTTCGATTTTTGTGCCGTCAATTTCGAGTGTGAGTGGCAGAGCCTTGTAAGAAACAAGCGTGCTGACGACTCCTGCCAGATAGGCTGCTGTTCCTTTAAGATGACGGTACTTTTTGTTGATCTTGTCGCCTACTTCGGCATCAAACCCGCAGGAGAGAATGTTGACAAAGCGCTTGCCTTCAAGCAGGCCGGCATCAATTCTCATGACCTTTCCTGACTGCAGAAGAGAGGCGGCATGCTCTAGTGAGCTAATGCCGAGAGTGCGAACCAGATCGTTGCCTGTCCCGTTTGGAAGTGAAAGAACAGGTATCTGCTTAGGTGCGGCGGCCTGGATGACTTCGAAAAGGGTTCCATCTCCGCCAGCGGCAGCAAGAATCACTGCTCCTTCGGCGATCGCCTTTTCGGCCTGGTGTGTCCCATCTCCAGGCCCGGTCGTCCTGTAGAGTCTTGCCTCTCCAGCCCAGGCAGACTGGATATCTGGCAGCAGGCGTTCAAGAGCCGCCGCTCCTTTTCCTCTGCCTGCAGCAGGGTTGATGATAATGCCGAGTTGACCTTTGGGCAGCTTGGACATGCCTGATTATTGTGCCTTGGCTTCTTCTTCTATCGCAGATGCGGCCTTCGGAAAGAAGATTGTCAGCATGATTTTGAGGAATTCATCGGTTGCCTCGGGAGTATCGCATTTGCGATCGGCAAACTGACCAAGGATGTTTCTGAAGACAAACCATCCGTCGACTGTGGCCATGATGACGCCAACGTACATGACGGGGTCCAGACCTTCGGGCACTCCGTATTTGCGAGGGTTTTCGGCTACGCGGTTAAGCAGTGCCTTGACCATATCGCACTTGTCTTCAGGGATAGGGTTGCCATAGCCAAGAGTAGTCCAGGCGTACATACGGCTGATCTCCGGAATCTCTTGGTGGGCCATAACTCGGACCCTCATGAGGTCCTCAAGGCCGATTCCTCCTTCACCCAACATGAACTTTTCCATGATCTCCATGGTGGGGCCGATTCGGAATTCAACAGCCTGCCGCCACAGATCTTCTTTAGTGGGGAAGTGATACATGACCAGACTTTTGGTCACGCCAGCTCGCTTGGCAATTCCAGCAATAGAAGCTCCGTGCATGCCGGACTCTGCAAAGAGTTCAACTGCCGCCTTCAGGATTGCGTCCTTCGTCTCTGAAGGATTGATCTCGGGAGCTTGTGCCATGAATTCTTAGACGATTATGACTGACCGAACGGTCAGTCATAATCAGGGTCAGGGGTCTTTTGGTTGATTCCTTAGACTGCGGCAAGATCTTCGAGGCTGGGCTCAAGGCTCTTTGCGATGGAAGAATTGACCATAGAATGGCCGTTGGCAATGAAGTAGTCGAACTCTTCAGGGAAGACTCGAATGGCAGCGGCTACCGGCCAGGCAGCGGCATCACCCAAACCGCAGAAGCTTCTTCCGTCAAGCTGCTTAGTGATTTCAACCAAGAGTTCCTTGTCACCGGGCTGACCGTTGCCGCGCACGATTCGCTCTAGAATCTGTCTCATCCACTTTGTGCCTTCGCGACAGGGAGTGCACTTTCCGCAGGATTCGTTGGCATAGAACATGGCAGTACGCCAGATGAAGCTGACGATGCAGGTGTGTTCGTTAAGGAACATGCAGCCGCCAGAGCCAACCATTGACTTGACTTCGCTCATTTCTTCGTAGCCGATGACTGCCTTCATGGTGTCTTCGGCAGTGATGATGGGGACCGAAGATCCACCAGGCACGCAGGCCTTAAGGGCTCCACCCTTCATGCCGCCTGCCATTTCAAGCAGCTCGGCCATGGTGGTTCCGAACTCAATCTCGTAGTTTCCTGGCTTGTTGACGTGGCCGCTGACGGAGAAGATCTTGGTGCCTCGGCTGTTCTTTGTAGAAGCGCCAAGAGTTGCGTACCACTCGCCGCCATTCTTCAAGATGAAGGGCGCGCAGGCATAGGTTTCAACGTTGTTGATGATGGTTGGCTGTTCGAAAAGGCCAGAGACAGTCGGCAAAGGAGCGTGGGGGAACTTGAGTCGGGGCATTCCGCGCTCTCCCATCAAGCTGCTCATCAAGGCAGATTCTTCGCCGCATTCATAGCTCCCAGCTCCCATGTGGAGGTGGAGTTCAAAATCACGACCGGTGCCGAGGATGTTTTTGCCAAGATAACCCTTGGCGTAGGCTTCATCAATCGCGTTTCTTAGGCTGCGGGCGGCATCGATAAACTCGCCGCGAATGTAGATGTAGCCAACATCGGCCTGAGTCGCCATGGCTGCAATGGTCATTCCCTCTACAAGCAGGAAGGGAACAGTTTCCATCAGCTGCTTGTCTTTAAAAGTGCCAGGCTCGCCTTCGTCTGCGTTGCAGACAAGATAGTGAGGGCTCTTCTTTTCTTTGGCAATGCCGTTCCACTTGATCCAGGTGGGGAATCCGGCTCCTCCTCGACCCCTCAGGCCGCTGGCCTTGATCTGGTCGATGATCGCTTGGCGTTCCATGCCAATGGCCGCTTTCAGGCCTTCGTATCCGCCTTTCGCCAGATACCCCTCAAGGGTTCTGAACTCGGGAAGATGCGAATGCTCCAAGAGCAGCTTGTACTCAGCCATGAATGCATTCTACTTTCAGTCGCGACTGAAAATTGCAGATTTCGGGAGCTATGGACCCTTGAGAATCAGGCTATTTGTTGCGGTCAGCTTCGTAGGCGGCCAGCGCCTCTCTCTCAGGTTCTCTTCGAGGAATGACAGGGATCTGCTTGCCATTCGTGTTGACGGCAGAAGGATCAACCGGCCGTTCTTGACATGACTGAATCATCATGAAGATCAAGATTGCGGCTGCTAGAAGTACAGCTGCAACCCAGAGCAGCTTATCTTTCTGCTCTTCTTGTTCGTTTCTGGCTCGAGACCTGCCTGCCATCTTCTTGCCCTCGGAAGACTACACTCATAGGATAACACAAAGAGCAATGGGAGTGGAACTACAGTTCCACTCCCATTATAAGGCCTTAACGTTTTGAACTTATTGGCCCTGTTGCGCGCCCTGCCCTTCAGTCCGTCGGGGAGGGACTTCCAACGACTGCCCTTGGCCTTCGTTTTCTTTGATGGGGTCTTTCGGCTTTTCCCCACAGCCCGCGAGAGCTAGAAAGCTCCCGAGGGCAATGGTTCCGGCGCAGAGTGCCAGCAGCTTCTTCATCTTAGCGATGGGGGTAGAAGTACTGGTAGTAGTCGCCGGCAGGATCGGTCACGATGCGGACCATCTGAGCGATCTGCATGGGTCGAGCCGAGGTGTCGGACATCGTTGCGATGGCCAAACCGATGGTGACGGGTCGGCCGAGAGCACCGTTCTGTCGAACAGCGTTGTGTCGGGCTCGAATGGTCAGGTCGGGCTCACCGTAGCAGGCGCCGAGGTCCCATGAAGCGGACTCAACCATCATGACCGTCTCAGAAGGACGAGCAATGGCGGTGGTGCTCAGAGAGTTCTCAGGAGCTCCGGAGACGGTGCTGGCGTAGCAGCGGTCACCAGAATCGTTGGTGGCGAATGCGCCGCCAACACCATCAAAGAAGGCTGTCTGGCCGTTGTAAGGGTTGCGCCAGCGGCAGGCAGTGCTGCCGGGTCGGCAGGATGCGAATCCGTCGAAGCCAGCGTAGTAGGCTCGAGGAGTCATACCGTAGCCAACGACTGGTCCACCCTGTGCGGGAGGAGTGCCCTGAGTTCCGAGAGGTCCGGAATCAGCAGGTCGGTCGCTGCCCTTCTTGTCATAGGGAGTGCTGAGCAGACCCTGACCCACTGGAGATACGAAGATTCCAAGGTTCTTGATGTAAGGCTGCATCGACTTCACCCAGGTGATGTCGTAGTAGGTGGTCGCAGTTGCGTCCTGACCTGTCACCAAGGGAAGAATGTCGTCGTAGTCGGTCGAGTAAATTGCTGTCGACGTTCCGATCTGCTTCAGGTTGCTAAGGGACTGCGTCTTCTTCGCAGCCGCCTTGGCCTGTGCAAATACAGGGAAGAGAATGGCTGCCAAAATGGCGATGATTGCAATCACCACCAACAGCTCGATCAATGTGAAGGCTCGCTTCAGGCTCATCTTGTCACCCACAGTCAGCTGCCTAAGCAGCCAACGCTCCAATCGGACCTATGTTACCAAAGGCCGCACCAGGTTTCTACCCTGACTGACCAGGATTTTACCGGGTGGACGCTTCAGAAGGCATCCCGAATTGATTTCTGTGACCAAGTTTTTACCCTGAATGTTCCCAGTTAAACCGATAATGTGGAAAGAGTTGAAAACTGTAGGCTAGAAATCAGTTCAAGACTATTTTTCTTCGAGCTTCAGATGAACCTTGACAATCTCGTCTGCCATCTTAATGACTGTTGAGGAGGGCCTTTGGCGAAGATCGGACAAGAGGGCGTCCACTGACTCGGTGGTCATGGGACCGTGGTACTCATCTCCGACCTGGAGAAGAGGCGCGCGATCGCAGGCATTGAGGCATTCGACTTCGTGGAGGGTAAAGACTCCGTCCTCTGTCGTCTCGCCGAAATCGACTCCCAGCTTTTCCTTCAGATAGTCGGCAATGCGGTAAGCGCCGCAGACGTGGCAGCTGAGGCAGGTGCAGACCTCGATCATGTGGCGGCCGACTTCGTGCCTCGTGTTGTACATCGAGTAAAAAGTGGCAACCCCTTCGACTTCTGCGTAAGAGCGGTTAAGCCTGTAGGCAACTTCGGCAATGGCTTCGGGGCTCAAGTAGCCGCCATATTCTCTTTGACCAATCCAAAGGCCCGGCAGAATGCAGGCTTTTTCGGTGGGGTAGTGAGTGCGAAGGGCATCCAGCTGTTTAACGGCCTCTTCGGAAAAACGGAGGGTGAGTTCCTCCGGTCGAGGGGCTTTTGGCCTCGCGGCGCCAATCTGGATCAATTCGCTCACGAGGCCATTTAACCTCATCAATTCTCTCCCTGACAGGGAAGGACCGATGTGATTAAGCCGGAATCTTCGCTAGGGCGAGATCGACGGCGGAAAGCAGGCTGTTAAGCGGGCGGACCCCGCTCCAAGAATCTAGGACCAAGCTGCCTTTCATGACGACGAGGGTTGGGATTCCCTGAATATGAAAGGCCTGGGCAAGAGCGGGTTCTTCATCCACGTTCAAGGCAAAGACGCGAACCTTTCCATTCAAGGCGGCGGCGGCCTCTTCAAGAATTGGCTTCATTGTTCGGCAGGGACCACACCATGGCGCCCAAAAATCAATCAAGACAGGAAGGTCGCCGTCAATCACTTCTGACTTAAAGAGCGCCACATTCAAGGGCTGAACAAATGACTCTTTCGTGCTCATGAAGCTTTAGAGCCCAGAGCGCCCCAGAAAGATTCACTCGTCCTCAATCTGAATGAGCCTTTTCGACACGGCCCTGGCAGGCACGAAGGAGGGATCCACTTTTCGATAGGCGTTCAAGGCCTCCCAGACGGCAATGACTGCCGCATGAGTGACGTTGAGCGACTGCATCATGCCGTACAAAGGGATGGCTGCGCTGATGTCGCAGGCATCTTCGATTTCCTGCGGCACTCCGAGTCTTTCCTCACCCAGAACCAGCGTGCAGGGGAACTGCCAAGGGACATCGTTGATGGAGACTGACTGATCATTGAGAGTCAAGCAGACCACCTGTCTTCCGGAAGATTTTGCTTCCTTTATTGCATCTAATGGGTGCTGATACTGCCAGTCAAGCCATTGGCCGGCTCCCCTTGCTCCTGCCATGTCCATCACGTCTTCAGGTTCGATCTCAAACCTGACGGATTCCAAACGAAAGGCTTCTGCCAGGCGAATGATGCCGCCCTGATTAACCTGTTTGGCCAGGGCGCAGCAGACCAAGCTGATGGGGGCTCTGGGCAGTGAAGAGAATCTATCCCTCAGGCCGGGGTCCGGAGCCTCGTGCCCGGCGGTCTTCACGGCATCCAGAAACTCCTCGTTATGCCTGATAGTTCTAAGTGGTTTACGAAGCTGCTTCAATATCCAGCATTCTTGACGACTAGCCGAGTGGTCCCAAGGCCAATGATGAAGACAAGCCCGCAAGGGAAGTGTGTGTGGGGTTCTCATCAATTATGATTCGTCAAGAATTAAAGGTCATCCGGCTGATTGAGCCGGACATGTGCCAATCGTGCCGATTTGGCGAGCAGGCCATCGTGCGAAACGATGATGGAAGCATTCAGCCAGTGATCCGCTGTCTTCGGTTGGACTGCGATAACTGGGACACATCCTATGTTGAGGATGTTGAAAGCGACCGAGTCGAGACCGAGTCAGATTAGTCTCAGGGACAAGGTTCGTCCTGCCAGTCTCACGCCTCAAGAGTCAAACTCTGCGGCATGATTCAAAGGATCGTCATTGCCACCCACAACCTTAAAAAGGGCAGGGAGATGATGACGATCCTGAGTGAGGCTCTTCCTGAAATTGAGCTTCTGACTTTGAATGATTTTCCTCCTCATCCTGAACCAGAGGAAACTGGCACCACCTATGAGGAAAACGCCGCAATCAAGGTTTTGGATGCGGCAGGACACACGGGAGAGTGGTGTCTGGCAGATGACGCAGGCCTTGAAATTGAGGCGATTCCTGGCGAGCTGGGTGTTTTCAGCAAGAGGTTTGCCGGGGAGGAAACCAGCTTTCCCGACAAGATGAAGATCATCTTGGACAGGATGGAGGGCCTTGCTGATGAGCATCGTGGTGCAAGGTTTAGATGTTTGGTTGGTCTGGCTGGCCCAGGGGGCGAACCACTTCACCTCTTTGAAGGAATCTGTCCAGGCAGAATCTCCACCGAACCAAGCGGCAATGGAGGCTTTGGCTACGACCCCATTTTCTTTCTGCCCCAGCTTGGCTGCACCATGGCCGATCTGACAGCCGAGCAGAAGCACGCCATCAGTCACCGTGGACAAGTCCTTTCGAAGGTTATTGACTGGATCAAAACCTACAACGCTGCCTAAAGGCAAGGTTCCAAAGTCCGTGATCCGCCTCCTGCGGCCCCGAATATTTAAGGGGAGGCGAAGCATAATGTTGGGGTGCCTGCCCCAATACCCCCTAAGGTCGTCGTCTTCGACCTCGATGACACCTTGTGCGGCTACTGGAACGCTGCCCGGTACGGGTTGAAGCGGGCTTTTGAAGTTCATTCTGAGACAGGCAAGACTCCCGATGAGATGCTCGCCCTCTGGGGTGAAGAGTTCGGCGGTTTGGTGAAAGAGCTCAGCCAGCCACGCTGGTATTCCAAATACTGTCAGTCAGGCGAGACGACCAGGCGAGAACTGATGAAGAGGGTCTTGGCCCGACTTGAGATTCGTGATGCTCAGCTCGTTCAGGACATGAGCGACACCTACTATATTGAGCGTCACGGAGCCTTAGAACTCTTTCCTGAATCCATCGAAACCCTTGAGGCACTGAAGGGGCGTTTTCGGCTGGCTATGATCACCAACGGCCCTGCCGACATCCAGAGGCAGGAGATTGAAACCCTTCAGATCGGCCACTACTTTGATCCAATTTTGATCGAGGGCGAAATGGGAATGGGCAAACCCAATCCTGAGGTCATGAATCGGCTGGAGTCTCTTACTGATGCCAAGGGTGAGGAGATTCTGATGGTGGGCAACAGCTTCGGGCACGATGTGAAGCCAGCTCTGGCGGCAGGATGGCGGACCGTATGGATTCGCCGACCCAGCGATGTCGCACCCTCCTCCCGAAACGGGAAGCCTGAAGAAATGCCGGAAGGAGCGACTCCCCCTGATTTCATCATTCACGACCTTAGAGAACTTTATGCTGAAGGTGGACCTTGCGCGTAAGGTGGGCGACACAGCAGGACAGTCAGGCGATTCAAGAACTGATTAAAGCCGCCTACATTGAACATAACTTCAGCTGGGAAGAAGACGGCTACCACTCTGACCTTTACGATCTGCAGGGAAGCTATCTGAGCGGTGCGGGCGGGTTTTGGGTGGCGGAATCTGAAGAGGGAAGACTTTTGGCTACGGCTGGTCTGAGTGTTCATCCTGATTTGGCAGGAGAAGTTGGAGAGCTCGTTCCGGATGAAGAGGGACTCCTCTTCTTTGCCGGAGCAGACTGCGAACTCGTGAGAATGTACGCCTGGCCAGAGGCGAGAGGAATCGGGGCAGGTAAGGCCCTTTTTGAGGCTGTAGTGGCTGAGGCCAAGGTGCAGAACTGCCGATTGATGCAGATTTGGTCGGACAAGACTTTAGAGCGGGGACATGCCTTTTACGAAAAGAGAGGCGCAGTGAGAAAAGGGGAAAGGATTGATGCCAGCCCCGACAAAGCAGAAGAATGGGGATTTCTTCTTCCGCTCCAGTGAGCTGAGCTGCAGGCTGTCGTAGAGGGATTGAAGATGAACTATTGGCTGATGAAATCTGAGCCGGACGTTTATTCCATTGCCGATCTTGAAAAGGCCGGTGGTCCGGCCCTGTGGGAAGGCTGCCGGAACTACACGGTTCGCAACTTCATGCGAGACCTCATGAAGCCAGGCGACCTCGCCTTCTTTCATCACTCCAACGCGACCCCATCAGGCATCGTGGGAATCATGGAAATTACTCGCGAGGGCTATCCAGACCCGACTCAGTTCGAACCGGAGAGCGAGTATTACGACGCCAAATCTGACCCTGCAAACCCGCGATGGATGGCTGTCGATGTGAAGCATATTGAAACCTTCGATCGGGTCATAACGTTGGAGGCCTTAAGGCAGACGGCAGGCTTGGAAGAAATGCAGGTGATCCGTCGGGGTCAGAGGCTGAGTGTCATGCCTGTGACTGCAAGCGAGTGGGAAATTGTCTGCCGGTTAGCCAAGAGCTAAGCCCAAAACTTGCCGACGCAGGGTGACTCCTGCCAGACTGGAGCCCCAGTGAGCGAACCTCTCTCTAATTACCCGCGACGCAGCGGGCACCCAGATTCGATCTATCGGGAATCGGGTCTTTGGAACACGGCTCTTTCGGCCTTGTGGTTTGCAAACAACTACAAATGGTTCGTACTCATGCTGGTTATCGTGCCGGGCCAAATTGCGGCCATGGCCGATGTTCCGGCGAACATGAAGAACACCTACTGGGGGTGGATCTTTGCAGCGGGCGCAGTTTGGGCTTTCGTCGGACCATCCCTGATGGGGGGCTGGAGCGACAAACTCGGGCGACGAAGGGTCTTCATGATCACGGGGTCGGGCCTGACCCTTATCGCTCTGCTGATCATGGCGGGGGTGGAGAAGTTTTGGCTGCTCGCCGCTGGCTACCTGATGCTTCAAGTGAGCGACGACGTCATTCAGGGCGCCTATGCCAGCCTTATCCCCCAGATTGTGCCAAAGGATAAACAGGCCAGAGCAAGTGCAATTCTTGGGGCGCTCAACCTCTTTGCTCAGATTGCGACGGTCATCGCCGCTTTAGTGCTTTCAGGATTAGGTGGTCTCAAGGGCCACCAATGGGTTTATCTCGGGATCGGATTAGTCCAGATCATCAGCCTGCTCTGCGTGCTCTGGGCGATTAGAGAATTGAAGGAGCCCCTGCCTAAGCCGGTCGTCGACCCTAACGCAGAGCCCAAAGAAGTAAAGAAGGGGCTGAGAGGATGGTTTTCTCCCCTCGCCGACCACGATTTTCGGACTGTCTGGATCTCTCGCGTCCTCATCAATTTGGGCTTCTTTATTGTTCAGCCCTATCTGCAGAAGTTTCTTGACGATGTGGTGGGCAGACAGCAGGGGGCAGACAAAGTCTTCTCCTGGTTCGGCATCACGATTACCGGCACTTCGATTGCACTTATGGTCGTGCTCCTGAGCCTTAGTTTTAGTGGGGGCATAGGAGCTCTGCTTAGTTCAAGACGAATGGAGAAGTGGGGGCTTAAGAAGACAATTCTCTTCTCAGGAGTCGTTCTTGCCCCTGTGCTGCTCTGCATCGCTTTCACCCGCGACTACTCAGTCATGTGGGTGCTGGCCTTAGCTTTCGGCTTCGGCCAGGGAACCTTTATCAGTGCAGACTGGGCGATGGGTGCTGCAACCGTCCCCGACCCTGAATCGCTGGGTAAAGACATGGGAATCTGGTCGAGCGCGGTCGTCTTTGCTCAGGTCACGGCAGGTCTTTCTGGAGGCATCATCGACAGCCTCAACGGGATCAATATGGGCATGGGCTACTCGGCCGCCTTTCTGCTTTCTGGAACAGTGATGCTGATTGGCACTCAGCTGATTCGACGAGTTCAGAAGGTCAGATAGAGAACCAACAAAAAACCGCCCTGCCTGAATTCAGGCAGGGCGATTTGAGCTTTTCGGGGTTCAGCTTTAGAAGCTGATGTCGATGGCTTCTTCCTTCTTCGTCTCGGCGCTCTTGTAGAGGGCGTCGAAGATCGCATTCAGGATGAGGCCATTCTCGCCGGGGACGGGCGAGGGCTTGTCGTTCTTGATTGCATCGATGAAGGCCTGGACCTCGGCGACGTGAGCGCTCTTCACGTCAGGAATGTTCACAGGCTTCATGTTAAAGAGCTGCTGATTCTGCTCGGTGTAGATCTGGATTGGCTCGCTGCCCCAAGGAGTGACAGTGGCGCCAGCCTTGGTGCCAAAGAGATCGCATCGGAAGGGATCGCCATCAAGGTTGCCCATGAAGCTGGATTCCAGCGAGATGACGGCTCCGTTGTCAAAGCGGATCTGCCCCGTGGCAAAGTCTTCGACCGTGAACTTGCTGCGATCGTAGTCGCCCCAGGGGTTTACGAGACCAGGAGTCTTGCCGAGGATGTCCCAGGTTTGGCCGCTTGCGCTGACTGGCTTGGGATAGCCCATGAAGTAGAGGGTGAAGTCCAGGATGTGGACTCCGATGTCGATGAGGGGACCGCCGCCCTGAAGCTCCTTGTCGATGAAGACTCCCCAGGCTGGGACGCCTCGGCGTCGCAGAGCCCATGAGCGTGCGTAATAAATGTCTCCCATTGCGCCGCTGTCGATGTACTGCTTCATGAATCGGGCAGCACCAGTGAAGCGGTTCTGAAGGGCGACCTGCAGAATCTTGCCGCTCTCTCTGGCGGCGGCGCACATTTCTTTGGCTTCCACGGCGTTCATCGCCAGGGGCTTTTCGCAGAGAACGTGCTTGCCAGCCTTCAAGGCTTCGATTGTTGGCAGGTGGTGGAACTTGTTGGGGGTAGTAATGGAGACTGCGTCAATTTCCGGGTCCGACAGGACTTCCTGGTAGCTGGTGACGACCTTGGGTCGAGCCATGCCGCCTTCAGCGATCTTGTCAGCGGCTTTCTTGGCCGTCTCTTCGTTAACGTCGCAGGTGACGACGATTTCGCAGTCGTCCGCCACAGAAAGGTAGCCCGGAATGTGGGCGCCCTGGGCGATTCCGCCCGCCCCGATCAAGCCGATTTTCAGCTTCTTGCTCATGTTTATCAAAAACCCGGCGATGCAGCCTCGCCGAGCGGGAGATTACTCCCGCTCGGACTAGACTTATCTATCCTGCCGCACCTTGGGACTGAAGTCCGGGTATTTACTGTGGTTCTTTGTCGGCCTTGTTTGTATCATCGATTTCGCCTTCAAGCAGATCATCAACTTCATCTGCCTCAGTTTCGAGCTCAGGCTTCTTGCCCGACTTCAAGCCGATAATCGTTCCTCCGATCAAGAAGATCAGCATCACAGCCCAGAAGACTATGGGGTCCATTTCAGGAATGGCGGGCACCTGGTTGGGCAAGGCACGATGGAGGTTGTGCCCAGCCATAAAGGCGAGCTTTACACCCACCCAGCCGACCAGAACATAGGCTAGATGGTCGAAGGCAGGGAATCGATCGAGAAGCTTAATGAAAATGCTTGCTGCGAATCGGAGCAGAATCACGCCGATGATCGCACCGATGTAAACGACCCAAATCTTGTCTGGGCTCTTGGCAAAGGTAACTCCGACAATGACGGAGTCGATGGCGAAGGCGATATCTGCCAGTTCGACTGCTGCGACAGTCTGCCAAAAGCCAGCGCCGATTTTAACCTTCTTCTGTTCTTGGTTGTGCACAATAAAGTGCTTGACCATGATGAACATAAGATAGAAGGCTCCGATGCCCTGCAGCCACCAAAGCTGAATGAGGTAGGCAACGAGCAGGATGGCAGCCAAGCGGAAGACAAAGGCTCCGGCGAGTCCGTAAAGCAGAGCTTTCTGCTGCTGTTCCTTTGGCAGGTGCCTGACCATGATAGCCAAGACCAAAGCGTTGTCGGCAGAGAGCAGACCTTCGAGGAGAACTAACAAAAGGATGATGGGAACATCACCCACGGAAAAAGATTGCCCTAGGAAGGCTAGGGAGTAAAGCATCATGGCAGGACTGGAGGCCTGCCCCTTGAATCTCAGGGGGTCGAGCCTGACACAATTGTAGCTGAAGGTGTAACGACCTTTCTGGGAAAGATCATGCCGACCTACGTTTATGAATGCTCAAGCTGCGAGAAAGTCTTTGAGGCGGAGCAGAGGATCAGCGAGTCGCCCTTGACCAGCTGCAGCTGCGGATCTGAAGGCACTGTGAAGAGAATCATTCAGCCTATCGCCGTCATGTTCAACGGCTCGGGATTCCACATCAATGACTATTCCAAGAAGTCAGCTCCGGAATCCTGCAGCACTCCTTCCAGCTGCTGCGGCGGCGGATGCGCGGCACCATCGGAGAACTGAGTTTCAGCATCCAATGAGTTTAGGGCACGGCAGCAGCCGTGCCCTTTTGACTTATCAGCCTCAGTTTCTGTAGAAAATCTGTAGCCGAACGCAAAGCGAACGTGCTAGCGTAAGCGCATGCTTGCCGCAACGCTAGCCCTGATCGCTCCTGTTCAAAAGAAGCCAGCACCAGCCCCTGTTTACAAGCCGGCATGGGTCCGCACTTTTTCTCAGGAATTCGATGGTCCGGCCGGCCACGCTCCTGACCCCAAAGTGTGGGGCAGGGATATTGGTGGAGGGGGCTTTGGCAACAATGAACGGCAGAGCTACACCGATGGCCCCAAGAACGCTTTTCTTGACGGCACAGGCAATCTTGTCATTGAAGCCCGTAAAGAGCCGACCACAGGTCCGGATGGCATCGCGCGGGACTACAGCTCCGCCCGTCTTCTGACGAAAGGCAAGTTCAGCCAGGCCTATGGAAAGTTTGAAGCCCGTCTCAAGCTGCCACGAGGTCAAGGAATCTGGCCAGCCTTCTGGATGATGGGAGATTCCCTTGACAAGGTTGGGTGGCCTGCTGCGGGCGAAATTGACATCATGGAGTTTTTGGGGCATGACACAAAAACTCTCTATGGCACTCTTCACGGACCGGGCTACTCTGGGGCCAACGGAATGCAGGCCAAGTATGTTTCGCCGACCGAACTGGCTGGCAAATTTCACACTTACGCCGTCGAGTGGAGTCCTGATTTTATCAAGTGGACCATCGACGGAAAGGTGTATGGCACCAAGACTCCAGAAGATGCCAAAGCGATGAGGTGGGCTTTTGATGGTCCCTTCTTTATGATTCTCAATGTTGCAGTCGGCGGGAATTGGGGCGGCTTTCCTGATGCAACGACAGAGTTTCCCCAAAGGATGACTATCGATTACGTCCGTGTTTACAGGGATAAGAATCTGAAGGTCAACCCAGCTGCCATTGCGGCTAGGGAAAAGAGGCGTGTTGCCAGGAGTCAAGAGTTCAAAGCTGGCCCCCCTGTGACTCTTCCAGGGACGATTCTCGCCGTAAACTTTCGACCTGGCGGCTACAAGGACAATGATGCTGGCAATACCGGTGGCAGCTACCGTCCCATGGAAGGGGTGGATATCGGCACTTCGGGCAGTCCGAAATCGAAGTACAGCGTTGGCTGGACATCGGCCGGAGAGTGGATGGAGTACGAAGTTCGGGTGCCAGCTTCGGGGCGCTTTAGGTTTTCTGTCGATGCTGCCTGCGAAGGTTTAGGTGGAAAAGTTCAGCTTGCCATCAAGGGCAAGCCGATAACCCCTGCAGTTCAAATTCCTGATACCAAGGGTTGGTCCAACTGGCAGAAGGTGGATATGGGAGTGGTTAATCTCTCGAAGGGCCGCCACATCATTCGCTTGAACATGGTTTCAGGTGGTCCGACCGGACCAGTTGGAAACATCATGCTCATTCAGGCTGATAAGGTCTGATTGATCTGCTGTGATTTGGTTTCGCCGGGGCGGCTCTAACGGGCCGTCCCCGGCCCCCCGGTCTCGCAGATTTCAGGGGTGCCTTGACCTTGTCTGAGGGACGAGGTCTAGGTCGTGAATGAAGAGTTTCAATCTAGTCAATTCTCACCCGGCAGCAAGCTGATCGGGGCGGGGCAGACAGTGATTTGGCGGCACAAAGAAGAGAGCTTGTGCCAGTGGCACAGGCGCTTTGCCGCAGCTTGGTTTGCGACTACTCTGCGCTAGGGAGAGAATGATTGAGAATCTACATTCCTGGCTTAGCGCAGCTAAACCAGGCCACTCATTGCTTTCGGATAGAAGAAGAGTTTTGGGTGCCACGACCTTGTCAGAGGTACGAGGTCTAGGTCGTGAATGAAGAGGCCAGGATTGGTCATTTCCCGCCGGACTGAAGCTTGGTTGGGACGGGGCAGACAGTGATTTGGCGGCACAAAGAAGAGTGCCTGTGCCACTGGCATCGCCAGTGAAATTCCTGCTTTAGCATGTTTTCTAAGCTATAGAAGGCGACTGATCAGCAACTGAGAGATTGGCCGAGATAGTTTTTTTGCACTGGCGATGCCAGTGGCACAGGCGCTTTGCCGCCGCTTGGTTTGCGACTACTCTGTGTATGGGAGAGAATTGTTGAAAATCTACATTCCTGGCTTAGCGCAGCTAAACCAGGCCACTCATTGCTTTCGGATAGAAGAAGAATTTCGGGTGCCACGACCTTGTCCGAGGGACGAGGACTAGGTCGTGAATCTGTGGATTGGAGCTGGTTAGCCCCAAATAGAAAGACACCCAGTCGGAGGCTGAAAGAAAAACCTGGGCTCCCTGTACCGAAGGAGCCCAGGTCACCCTGTGTTTATCCAAAGACAACAAACAATTTATTTCAGACCAGTCATCACGATTCCCTTGACGAACCACCTCTGACCGACAAAGAAGAGGATGATGATGGGAATCATGACCAGGACTGAACCCGCCATGACCAGATGCCACCTTTCTGCCTGATAGCCAGCGTAGGCGCGCAGGCCGACTTCAAGGGTTAGTTTGCTGGCATCGTTTAGGTAGATCAAGGGGCCCATAAAGTCCTTCCAGGCTCCGATGAAGCTGAAGAGTCCGACCGTTGCCAGGGCTGGCCCTGAGAGAGGCATGATCACCTTGCTGAAGATCGTCCAGTGATTGGCACCATCGAGAATAGCGGCTTCATCAAGGTCTCTCGGAATCGAGAGGAAGAACTGCCTGAGCAGGAAGATGTTGAAGGCCCCGCCTCCCAGCCAAGCCGGAACTGTCAAGGGCAGGAAGGTATCGACCCAGTAGATCTTAGCGAACATGACGTAGGTCGGAATCATCGTGACGATTCCTGGAAGCATCATGGTAGCGAGAAGAACAAGAAAGAGCCTGTTTTTGCCAGCAAACTCAAGACGGGAGAAGCCGTAAGCGACTACCGCCGAGCTGAACAGAACGCCAGCTGTGCTCACCACAGTGATAACCGTTGTGTTCCTAAGGAACAGAGCAAAGTTGAGGTTGGCATTGCCGATGACCTCTTTGAAGTTATCGAAGGTCGGAGCTTTGGGCCATGACCAGATATCGGTCGTTCCCAACTCAGCCTGAGTCTTCAAGGCCATGACGATCATGACGTAGAGGGGCAGAAGCATCAGCACGATGCCACCGAACAGGATGGCCAAGGTCACAGCTCTACCAAGATTGCTGGTGAACTGGCCTCTTTTTGCCGCCCTTGCGTAGATGGCGGCTTGGGTTTCTCTTGTGGGCTTCATGACTACTTGTCTCCCTCGTAGTGGACGAATCTGTTCATGTAAAGCTGGACCAGCGTGAACACTAGAATGATAAAGAAGAGCACCCAGGCTAAGCTTGAGGCGTAGCCCATGCGCAGCCCCACAAAGGCGTTGTTGTAAACATGAAGCATGTTAAACATCGTCGCATTGTTGGGTCCGCCTCCTGTCAGCAGCAGGGCTCCGGTGAAGGCCTGGAAGCTGCCGATAAAGCCTGTGATGAGACTGAAAAAGAGGGTCGGACTGATGAGGGGCAGGGTGACATTGACCAGCTTGCGCCAGGGGCCGGCACCATCCAAAGTAGCTGCTTCGTAGTAGTGGCCAGGGACTCCTTGAAGGCCGGCGAGCATGATGACCATGCCTCCGCCGATTCCCCACAGTGACATGACGATAAGCGAAGCAAGTGCGGTCTTCTCGCTGGTCAGCCAGTTGACCTGACCTGGATCGGTGACCAGAGGAGCCACGAGCCTAGCCAAGGGAGATTCATCCCATCTGCCGTCAGGCCCGAAGATCATAGTGTCGAGCAGGCCATCCTTTGGTCTGAAAACCTGTCTCCAAATCATGGCCGCCGCGACAGCGCTTGAGATCGAAGGGATGTAGTAGAAGGTTCGCCAGAGTGGCATTCCCCAGACTTTCGTGTTGAGCAGAAGAGCTAAGGCGAGTGAGCCTATCAGGCCAAGCGGAACCGAAACGACCGTGTAGATGACCGTGACCTTAATGGATGGCCAGAAGGTCGGATCCATGTAGAAGGCTTCTTGGAAGTTGCCAAAGCCTCTCCATTTGGCCGGCACGACGATGTCCCAGTCGGCGAAGCTCATCAGGAGGCTGAGAATCATTGGGCCGACCGTGAAAGCCAGCATGCCAATCAGCCAGGGCATGATGAAGGCGTAGCCTGCAAAATTCTCTTTTCGCTCTCTTAGAGTGCGCTTTCGTGCCCGTTTGAACTCTGGCCAGTAGATCCAGGAAAGAAGAACGCCCAGGAGGGCAATGCCGATGACAATGCCGATTGTCCAGTTGAACTTGGGCAGACTCTCCTGCTTCAAAAGGTAGTCGAGTCGAGATTGAGCGATCTTGGCAAAGCGAGGAAGCTCCTTGTCTGCGGGGCTGATGCCATCGTAAACCAAGCTGTAAGGCTGGTTCATGATCGAGATAACGTCGGCCATGTAAGGCGCAGAGATGCCGAACTTGACGTAGGGGACTGAATCGTGGGTGATGATTCGGTTGGCCGGATATCTTTGATCAGCCGGAGTGTTTGGGCCGGGAATCCAGGGTTCCTGTTGGGCCAGCTTTGAGATGGCAGGCTGAGCAAGGCCAGCTTTTGCCATGGCGGTCATGCCGGGCTCGCCACCCATCCACTGGGTCAGCAGCCAGGCTTCTTTTGGATGCTTGGTTTGGCTGACAACCGAGTAGCCAGAGCCGCCGGTGGGGAATCCTTTTCGGCCATCAGCGTAGGATGGCGCCATGACGATGTCCCACTCGAAGAAGCCGGGCGTGCCTGGCTTCAGGTCTCGTCTCATGTTGGGGACTTCCCAGATTCCTGAATGGAACATGGAGACCTTCTGCTTGGTGAACATGGCTCGAGCGTTGGTCTCAAGCGAAGAAGCGACTGCAACGCCGCTCGGCATGAGGTCCATCTCAAGGGCCAAATCAGCTGAGTACTGAATGACTCTGCGAACCTCAGGGTCGCCCATGGTGATCCTCTTTGGAGCCTTATGGTCATCAACTGTGCTCAGCCCAAGGCTGTACAGCATCGTTTCTGTCCAGAGGCCCTGCCAGCCAGGAGCGTAGCCCCACCTTGTGGTTTTGCCTTTGTCATTCTTTTTGCGAAGCTGTTCTAGAACCCAAAGGAAGTCCTTTTCTTTAAGCTCTGGCCGGATTTTGAAATCCCATGACCAATCGCCTGTCGGCTCAGGGAGACCAGCATCCTTGAAATGCTTCTTGTTGTAATAGATGACTGTGATGGGGGCGATGTCGCGGGGAAGCACATAGAGCTTTCCGTCGATAGAATGGGCATCGACGATCTCTTTATAGTAAGAATCAATGCTGAACCCGGGGATGTCATCGTAGAAATCGTTGAGGGGGAGCAGAACTCCTTTGGAAGAGAAGCGCTGGAACTGATCTGGCCCCATCATCGCGACATCGGGGGCGATATTGGCCGCATATTGGGCCAGCAGCTTGCTGAAGTAGGAATCATAGGAGACCGACTGAAGGTCTACCTTGATGTGTTTGTGAGCCTCTTCGAATCCTGCTACTGCTTCTCTTAAGGCAATCAGGGCTTCTTCGCCATCCCACACCACCATGCGGAGGGTGATTGGATTTTTTGCTGATGGCGCCTCGGCTTTAGCGGGAGCGGGGCCCTGGGCAGCGGAGACGACAGCAAGGGCACAGAACAGTGCCCCGGCCAAGCCCTTAGCCGCACGCATCAATGCACGCAAGCAATTCATTGGTCTTTACCTATTCTGGCTGACGAATCGCTCTGTATGCCGCCCTGCAGCTTTACATCGTCGTGCAGTTTTTCTTCCTGGGCATCGTGGGGACCTCTGCCCCCCTAAAATGGCCCTTTCCCGCCATAATGACTCGTTTGGAGATTACACACAACCGGGTGCGCCCCAGGGTTGTTTAAGAACTCTGTTATTCAGTGCTTAAACAAGGGCGGCGGTTCCCATCCCGGTTGGAGGAACAAACCCAAAAAGGAAACATATAACCATGCCTCAAATCAGCATGAAGGAACTGCTGGAGGCGGGCGTCCACTTCGGGCATCAAACCCGTCGATGGAACCCCAAGATGAAGAGATACATCTATGGGGCCCGCAACGGCATCTACATTCTTGACCTGCATCAGACGATCAAGCTGTTCGAAGACGCCCTGAACTATGTTCAGAGGATCGTCCAGGACGGTGGATCGGTGCTGTTCGTCGGAACGAAGAAGCAGGCTCAGGCCGCAGTGCGCGAAGCTGCCCTCAAGTCAGGTCAGTACTTTGTCACTGAAAGATGGCTGGGCGGAATGCTCACCAACTGGGACACGATTCAGAAGCGAATCTGGCGCCTTAATGACCTCGACCGAATGGAGGAAGAGGGCTACATGGAGCGCCTTCCTAAGAAGGAAGCCCTGAAGCGACGAGAAGAGCGAGCCAAGCTTGGCCGCTACTTTGAAGGAATTCGCACCATGAGTGCGATGCCCGCCTGTCTCTTCATTGTCGACCTGAACAAGGAATCCATCGCTGTCGCCGAAGCTCGACGACTGAAGATTCCCATCGTGGCCGTTGTTGACACCAACTGCGACCCCGACGACTGCGACCACGTTATCCCTGGCAACGACGACGCTATTCGCGCCATCCGACTGGTTACCCAGAAGGTCAGCGAAGCGATCCTCGAAGTCAGACCGGTTGACTCAATCATCGCCGAAGGCATTACCGCCGATGGTGAGGCTGCTGTCGAAGGTGAGGATGACGGAGGCGGAGTGGTCTTCGGAGAAGTCGAACTCGACTTCCTCCGCAGCATCGGCGAGCCGATCCCAGAGCAGATTGCTGCTCCTGTGGTCGAAGCTGCTCCCGAAGCTCCTGCCGTTGAAGAATCTGCCCCTACCGAGGAGAACTAAGAAATGACCGTGACCGCTGCAGACGTTAAAAAGCTGCGAGAACTGACTGACGCTCCTATCATGGAGTGCAAGCAGGCTCTCGTAGAAGCCGAAGGCAACGTTGAGCTGGCTGTCGAAATCCTTCGAAAGAAGGGCCAGGCTGCCGCCGCGAAGAGGGCTGGTAGAGATACCAGCGAAGGCTACGCCCGCGCCGCTGTTTCCGCCGATGGAAGCAAGGTTGCTGGAATCGTGGTCGAATGCGAAACTGACTTCGTTGCCAACAACGCGGATTTCCGCGCCATGGTCGAAGAACTGGCTGCTGGACTCGTCGCAAGCATCAGCCCCGCTGCAGGCGAGGTCGTGGTGCTTGATGGCAATTCTGAAGTGAATGGCAAGAGTCTCCAAACCTACATGGAAGAGGCTGTCGCCAAGATCCGAGAGAACATTCAGCTCCGAAAGGCTGTTGTGGCTGCTGCCCCAACTCCTGGAGGAATTGGAATCTACAACCACCATACGGGCAAGGCTGCTGCCTTCACCCTTTTGTCTGGCGATGCTTCCAATCTGGCTGAAACTGGCATGCAGGTCTCGATTCAGGCTGTCGCCTTCCCGGCTGCCTACCTGAACCGAGAAGACGTTCCGTCTGATGAAGTTGAGAAGCAGATTGCTATCGAAATTGAAAGAGCCGTGAACGAAGGCAAGAACCCAGAAGTCGCCCGCAAGGTGGCCGAAGGTCGAGTGCAGAAGGAGTACTACCAGAGCGCAGTTCTGTTGGAACAGCCCTTCTACATGGATGCCAAGAAGAAAACCGCTGACTACGTTGCCGAGCAGGCTAAGGCCGGCGGCGGATCAGCAGCAGTCGCTTCCGCCCAGCTTTTGAAGGTGGGAGGCTAAGCGGCTATGAGCGAACCGGTTTACAAGAGGGTCCTGCTTAAGATCAGCGGGGAAGCCCTTGCTGGTGGAACGGGATTCGGCTTGGATGCCGGTACGCTCAGCTATCTCGCAAAGGAAGTTGCCGCTCTTCACAGCCTCGGGGTCCAAGTGGCCATCGTGGTGGGGGGAGGCAACTTTCTTCGCGGTGAAACTCTTTCCAGCACCGCAAGCGTTGAACGCAGCGTGGCTGACCAGATGGGAATGATGGGGACCGTGATCAACGGTCTAGCCATTCAGAGCGCAGTGGAAAACGCAGGCGTCGCCTGCCGGGTCCAGAGCGCCATTTCTATCAATGCCGTTTGTGAGCCATTTATCAAACGACGCGCGATTCGACACCTAGAAAAGGGAAGAGTCGTTGTCTTTGTGGCCGGAACAGGCAACCCCTATTTCACAACCGATTCTGCTGCTGCTCTTAGGGCTCTAGAAATTGACGCCAATTGTCTGCTTAAAGCGACAAAGGTTGACGGCGTTTACGATAAGGACCCCAACAAGCACAACGATGCCGTGAAGTACGAGAAGGTTTCATTTGGTGAAGCCCTCTCTAAGCGGCTGAGAATCATGGATCAGGCGGCCTTTGCTCTCTGTCAAGAGAACGGTCTGCCCGTCATCGTAATGGATATGAACGACAATGGCGTGATGACCCGCGCTGTCATGGGCGAGCCAGTTGGCACTTTGGTCTACGCAGGAGAAGCATAGGCATGAATGCACAGGAAGTTCTTAAAGACGCCGAACATCGAATGAAGCACGCTGTCGAAGTGACAGGTCATGACTTTCAGAAGATTCGCACCGGTCGAGCCAGTGCGGTGATGTTGGAAGGCATTACAGTTGACTACTACGGTGCCGAAACTCCGATCACTCAGTTGGGCAACATTACGGTTCCAGAACCTAGACAGCTTTTGATCGAACCTTGGGAGAAGAACCTTTTGGGCTTGATTGAAAAGGCCATTCAGAAGAGTGACCTGGGAATCAACCCCGGCAATGACGGAGTAAAGATTCGCCTCGCTTTTCCCCAGATGTCTGAAGACAGAAGAAAGGAAATGGTCAAGCAGGTTCACACCCGCGCCGAAGAAGGCTGCGTAGCCGTTAGAAACGTGCGGCGAGATGCTAACGATCACCTTAAGAAGCTTCAGAAGAACAAGGAAATTTCCGAAGACGATCTGAAGGGACTCGAAAAGAAAGTTCAGGATTTTACGGACAAGCACATTGCTGAGATCCACGAAATTCAGAAGAAGAAAGAACAAGAACTGATGGAGATCTAGGCTCCTAAACCATCGAGTGGCCGACCTTCCTTCTATTCAATTACAAGCCCAGAAAATGGGCATTTCTTTGGAAAAAATTCCAGAGCACGTTGCGATCATTATGGATGGCAACGGAAGGTGGGCTACTCGTCAAGGTTTTGGCCGTTTGGTCGGCCACCGGCAAGGCTATCAGACTCTGCGCGAAGTTCTTTTAAGCGCGGATAGGCTAGGGGTCAAGTACCTGACCGTCTATGGTTTCAGCGCAGAGAACTGGCGGAGACCGGAGGACGAAGTCGGCGGCTTGATGAAGCTTATCGATGAAGCAGCCCGTAAAGAGCTTCGTCGACTGGTTCAAGAGAATGTTCGTGTTTTTGTTGCCGGACGCATGGACGAGCTGCCTGCCTGGCTGAGAGACTCTCTCACCAGCTTGATAGAAGAGACCAAGAACAACACAGGCATCACCTTTATCCTCGCTATCAATTACGGGGGCAGGGCAGAGATTCTTGATGCAGTAAAGTCTTTACTGGCTTCTGGTGCAGATTCCGAGACCCTGACTGAGGAGTCGATGAGAGAGCACCTTTACTGCCCTCAGGTGCCCGATCCCGACCTTCTTATCCGCACTGCGGGTGAGATGAGGTGGAGCAACTTCCTGATTTGGCAGGCTGCCTACGCAGAGCTTTTCGTGACTCCTGTCGCCTGGCCCGAGTTTGGTGAGAAGGAGCTTCTGGAAGGTGTGAAGCAGTTCCAAAGCCGCGAGCGGAAGTTCGGCGGACTGAACTCTTAAGGGGTACTCAGACACTGTTGGGTAGCAGGGGATGGCCCGCAAGGGCAGCCCCTGTTCAACTTCAGAGTATCTGCCCTCTTTATTAGCTAACACAGTGTTAGGGGGCCCCGTCCCGCTCAGCTCGCTGTCGGGCGGGATTGGCTAGATTGAAACTCTGCATTCACGACCTAATCCTCGTGCCTCTGACAAGGTCGTGGCACCCGAAGGCCTTCATCATATGAAAATGGGTGACCGGGGATGGCCCGCAAGGGCAGCCCCTGTTCAACTTAAGAGTATCTGCCCTTATAAGTCTCTATCACAATGGTGGGGTGGCCCGTCCCGACCAGCTCTGCTGTCGGGCGGGAATTGATCAGACTGAAACTCTGCATTCACGACCTAGTCCTCGTCCCTCTGACAAGGTCGTGGCACCCGAAGGCCATCATCGTATGAAAATGGGTGACCGGGAATGGCCCGCATGGGCAGCCCCGGTTAACTTAAGAGTATCTGCCCTCATAAGTCTCTATCACATTGGTGGGGTGCCCCGTCCCGATCAGCTCCGCTGTTGGGCGGGATTGGTTAGATTGAAACTCTGCATTCACGACCTTGACCTCGTCCCTCTGACAAGGTCGTGGCACCCGAAGGCCTTCATCGTATGAAAATGGGTGACCGGGGATGGCCCGTATGGGCAGCCCCGGTGTTACTCATGAGTTTCTGGCCCCTTGATTCTTTAACACATTGGTGGGGTGTCCCGTCCCGAATAGCTTGGTGTCGGGCGGGAATTGACTGGTCTTCGAGTTTGTTTCGAAGGTACGCAATTGCTCGGACCCTCCTCCTCTATAGGCAGAACGGGGCATAGAGGTTTTCTTGAATCCGGGGCTGCATCTCGTGCCTCGCTGCCATCCCCGGCCACCCCTGTATGGTGTGCATGACTCCTTTAAGCAATTCTGCGCCGAGCTTCCTCAATGGCAGCCCTAACATTCCAATCCCGCTCTTCCAGAATCTCCAAGGCTTCATCCATGGGGATCTGAGTGAGCTGAACCACGATGCGGCCGCACCTCTCTTTCAGCTTGACATTGGTGGCCTTTACGTCGACCATGAGGTTCTCGATGACCTTGCCGCTCAGCACCATCGCTGCGGTGGAAATGCGGTTGAGGACCAGCTTTTGTGAAGTGCCGGCCTTAAGCCGGGTCGAGCCGGTGAGGACCTCGGGGCCAGTGTGAAGAAGGATGGGATGATCAACGTGGTCGAAAAGGGGAGCGCCGGGATTATTGGCAATTCCGCAAGTCCACAGCCCTTTCTGCCTGGCGTGGCGCATGGCGCCAATCACGTAAGGTGTTCGGCCGGAAGCGGCCAAGCCAATCACAATGTCATCAGGGGTGAGTCGAAGGGCGTTCATCTCCTCAACCGGAGCCAAGTCGTCATCCTCTGCGCCTTCAATGGCGACAGTATTGGCGGCAGCTCCACCAGCGACAAGGGCAATGAAGCGGTCAGGCTCAATGCCAAAGGTAGGAGGCATTTCTGCTGCGTCGGCTAAAGCGACCCGACCTGAGGTTCCAGCACCCACGTAGAGAATGCGTCCGCCCTTCTGAAAGGCTTCTGCTGCCCTAATAGCGGCCTCGGCGATATCCGCTTCGGCTTGGGAAAGGGCTTTGATAACAGCCTGCTCCTCCTCGTTCATCAAACGAACAATCTCTGCGGCGGACATTTTGTCCAAACCGATTGACCGAGGATTGCGGCTTTCAGTTGTCATGTCTCGGGTTCCTTAGTTTCCGTTTAAAGCGGTGCGTGCCAGCTGGCAGGCACCCCACACTGGTTCTCGCTGAGAGAAAGAATAGCTGAATTGGTCAGGAGAGCTTGATTCGTTGAGCAGATTGATGAACCAGGAGGGAAGTTCTGGGTCGGCTGACCAAAGCCCGCCGGCTAAGCAGAGGCTTATAGAGTCTTTTTCGATTCCAACCTTTCCTAGGTGGAAGAAGATCAACTCTGCCAAGCCTAAGAGGCTCTCTCCGGGAATCTCAACAATAGGGCGTCCCTCCTGCTTCCAGGCTTCAAGTATCGGAACAATGAGGCGGCAGGTCTGCTGGGCACGGTCGGGAGCCTTGTAGAAGGCTGCCAGGATTTCGTCAGTCTCTCTGGTTCCCCAAATTTCTTCAACTGCCCGCCAGAGTTCGGGAGAGGAACCATCCTCACCCACACGAATCAGTTCGGCTAGAACCGTTCGGCAGATGGTGAAAACGCTGCCTGGGTCGCCTCCGAGCAGGGGGCCTCCACCGCTGGTTTTTACAAGGTCTCCCAGTGGAGTTTTTGAACAGATGAGAGTTCCAGTCCCTGCGATCACCAGAAGGTCGGTTCCAGCCGGGGCTGCGGCAAAGGCGGCCGCGTAGTCAGCGTAGGCTGCAGCTGGTGCACCGGTCAGCTCTTTTAAGTATCTCTGGGCTTCTGAAATGGCCTTGGTGCCAAGAAGTCCGCTTAGACACCCGGCGACGGCATCAACCTTTGGGCAGCCCTCTAAGGCTTGTCGGCAGTGCCGATCAAGAAGTGAGAAGGGGGTTTGAGACCAATTGGCAGCTCCGGAAGAACCTGTGAAAAGGACCTCATCCGTAGCGGAATCCAGCACCATGACCCTCAGAGAGGATCCGCCTCCGTCCAATCCCAAAAGCTTCGCCATGGCTCTAGCTGGCCAAATGCTTCACGTAGGCTTCCACGCCTTCTTCAACCGTTCTGAAGCGGACATCACATCCAGTGGCTCTCAGCTTGGTCAAATCGGCTTGGGTGTAGTTCTGGTACTTGCCCTTTAGTGCTTCGGGGAAGGCAATGTATTCCAGCTGTCCTCCAGCGATCATTTCTTCTCGGGTCAGCTTTGACTCGCCGTTTAGTGATCTCAGAGTGTTCACAGTGGTGGTGGCGATATCGTTGAAAGGCTGGGCGCGGCCCGTGCCGCAGTTGTAGATTCCGCTGGCACCCTTGTTCTGCCAGAACCAGATGTTCGTGGCGACAACATCTTCCACGTAGACAAAGTCTCTCAGCTGGCCGCCGTTTTCGTAGCCTTCAATGCCTTCAAAAAGAGCGACCTTGCCTTCGGCCTTGAACTTGTTGAAATTATGAAAAGCAACGGAAGCCATGCGTCCCTTGTGGTTTTCGCCGGGACCGTAAACGTTGAAATAGCGGAAGCCGACGATCTGGCTTTCCGTGGTGGCTAGTCTTGGCCTCACCACTTGGTCGAAGAGCAGCTTGCTGTAGCCGTAAACGTTCAGAGGGCCTTCGCATTCTGGTTCTTCTCTAAATCCCTTCAGGGCCGGTCCGTAGGTGGCAGCGCTGGAGGCATAGATCAAGGGCACCCTATGGGCCTGGCACCAATCCAGCAGGTTCAAGGAGTAACGATAGTTGTTGGCCATCATGTAGCGGCCATCGTGCTCCATGGTGTCGCTGCAGGCGCCTTGATGGAAAATGGCCTCAACCTCGCCAAATGTTCCTGCGACCAGCATTTCAAGAAACTCGCTCTTATCAACGTAGTCGCTGATTTCCAGATCGACCAGATTCTTGAACTTGTCTGCCTTGGTGAGGTTGTCAACGGCGATGACGTCTTTTCGGCCGAGACGATTGAGCCCTTTCACCAGCTGGCTGCCAATGAATCCCGCCGCACCCGTCACAATGATCGCCATTTCGACTACCGAGTTTACTCGGCAGGGGGCATTGGACCCCATCTTTGGAACTTTAGGGCCAACTTGAAGACCATTATTAAAGGTAGAACGCAACGAGCCTCAATAATTCTGAGTAGCGAGTTTAATAGATTCTCAATCGAGGACGACGATGGCACAGACTCACCTCCATGAAATCCCGGCACGGGACCCCATTTCAGGCCAGAAGCTGGTCGTGACAGAACTGACAACGGAAGACGGCAGTGTCACGATCAAGGGCAGGTTTAAGGTACCTGCCATTGCCAGGCTTGAACAAAACCACCAGGATTTTCTGGATGTCTTTCTGCGAGCCAGGGGAGTCATCAGCACAGTTGAAAAAGAACTGGGCATCAGCTACCCCACCGTCCGAGCCAGACTGGACTCACTTTTGGAAGCTCTTGAACTGCACCCCATTAAGCCCCGCGATAGAAGGCCCGAGGAGACCGAACTGAAAAGATCGATTCTGGCCCAACTTGAAGAAGGGACCATCACCGCTGATGAAGCCAAGGCCAAACTGAAGGGAGCCGCACAGTGAAGGACGAAATTCGAAGAATTATGAATCTGGTGAAGGAGGGCAAGCTCTCTCCTGAAGATGCCGCTGAACTGGTGGAAGCCTTTCAGGACGGCGACGAGAACCTGAAGCAGGAAGAAAAGGTCGCGGCTGGTGCAAGTGCTGGCACGGCTGAATCTGGTTCCGCTTCGACCGGTTCTTCATCCTCGGCTGGCGCACCAAAAACTGATAATCCGGTTTCCAGCTTCCTCGGCTTTGTCGAAGGATTGGCCAAGGATGTCACAAAGGACATCGATTGGACGAAGGTCAATTCTCAGGTTCGAGAAGGCGTGACTAAGGGAGTCGAAGCCGTGAAGAAAGCGGCGGAAGAAGCCAAGCTCGGTCAAGGAATTGGGTTCCTTTTTGGCATCCACGAAAGCAAGGTTGTCAGCCTTCCTCTTTCTGTGCCCGAAGGCAAGGTCTTGAGAATCGAAGCTTCGTCTGGAGCAGTCAGCTTGGTTGGTTCGACAGAACTTGGCCAGGTGAGGGTTCATGCCGGATTCAAGGCTGCCAACCAAGAAGAAGCCAAAAGAAAGGCCGCTCTCTACACGCCCGTCCTTGAAGAGAACGAGCAGTATGTGACTTTGAAGCTGCAGGAAGGCCCTGACAGTCAGATCGATGCCTCGATCAACGTTGCGCCAAATACGCCTGTGGAAATCAAGAGCAGCTCTGGTCGAGTGGTCGTCCGAGATATGACGGCTTCGGTCAAGGTTGTTGCCCAGAGCGCAGGTTTTGAAGGAACTGGATTGAAGGGTGCGGTTGACGTTTCCCTCGCTTCAGGGTCTAGCAGGCTTGTCGACTGTGACGGTCCTTTTGTGACCTTGGAATCCAAGTCTGGCGACATGGATCTCAAGAGGGTGAAGGGAGTCGTCACAGCTCGATCTTCCTCCGGTGATATTCATCTGGCCGAATGCGCGGTCCGAACTTTGAACATCGATGTAGCCTCGGGTGAGGTTGAAGTCGACCTCAACCAGCCTGTCATGGGTTCCGTGTCGGTGCGGGCCGTCTCGGGCGACGTAAGGCTCTCGGTTCCTGATGGCTGCGAAGCTTTGGTCAACCTCTCGACTCTGCAGGGAGATATCGTTTCTGATATCGAGCTGGAAGATCAGCAGGAGATCACGGGCAAGCTGTCTGGACGCCTTGGCGCTGGCTCGGGTCAGATTGACCTCAGCACGGTCAGCGGTGATGTGACACTTTCTCTCAGGAACTCGGCGAGCGTTTCATCGACTCCTAACGAGGAGACCGTGACACCTCCGGCCGAGCCTCAGGCTCCGACCGAAGGCTGAAAAGGACATGGCACAGGTTCACGATCTAAGCAGGTCTGAGAAAGACGACCAGGGCAAGTCTTCTCGAAAGATGGATTCCACCTACGGTCTGATTGATGGCTTCTTTGATCTGGTGAGTCTGTTGTTCTGGCCCTTCCGTTGGCTTCTAAAGACCTTGATGTTCTGGGTCTGATTGAGAGCTGGATTAAAGAGAGGCGGCTATCCAATGGATAGCCGCCTCTCTTTTTGTTTTCGTTGATCTTCGGGCTCTGATTCGGATCTTATGCGCCTTGAGCCGGCTTGATTGATTTGAAGACCGCCTCATGCAGCTGAAGATAGGGTGCCCCGGCCGGAGTCCTCATTTGCAGAGCCCAGCACCTCTGGCCTTCTGCCAAGAGAATGACCTGAATCTGAATCTGCCCGCTGGGTGAATCTGCCGTGGCGAAAATTCTGCGACCGTTTAGGGTGCCCAGCTTCACCTGCTCCACATCAGGGGTGATGTTCTTAAAGCCTTCCTTTTCTAGGCTGGTTCCATAAGCTCCCACCCAGCCGCCAAGGTCAAGAGCCTGAGACGGCTTGATCTGGAAGAATGAGAGGGCAATATCGATGCCTTCTTCGCGCCCAGACCATTCTTTGATTGAGGCGAAGATTGAGTCGGTGCCGGGTTCGGCTGGCCGAGTACGTGGCGTCAAAGCCACTGGCGACTTTAGGCTGAGGTAGGCGCCAGCCAGAAGGATCGGCTTGTCTGGAAGAGGCCGGGGTTGGGGGGCAGGCTGAATCTGAGCGTTGAGGGTGCCCCATGTTGAGTAGAGTCCTTCCTGCTCGGGAGCGGCGCTGATGGCGACTGATTCCTGCAGACCCTGCAGAGTTTCCTCGTCAAGGGTTCCTGAATCTGGTTTCAGGTCAACCTGCCAGGCTTCGTTTCCAGACTTGGCCCGCGAGATGGCACGGGTCACACCTTTGGTGTCTTGAACCAGCAGAATGCTGCCCATATGTCCGCCGAGGGTGGCGGGCTGAAGCACAAAGCCTTTCTGAAGGCCAAGCTGCCTTCTGGCTACGATGTCCAGGGCTGCTTCGGGAGCAAAGTGAGGAGACTTCCACCTTTCATAAGAGATGGTTGCCGTGACTCCCATGCCTTTGCTGACCCAAACAAATCGTTCAACCGATTGGGGGGTGCTGGGGTCGGGGCCAGCCTGTGATAGGGCAGGCTCCGCCGGAAGATAGAGTGATAGACCTGCCTCCTGCAGTTCTCGGAGCTCCCATCCCTGGGCCGAGAATGCAACGCAGGCTAATCCAAAAGCCGCGTACATCAAGGATTAAGACGCTTGGTCTCACGCCAAAGGCTCAAGACTCTCGAATGCCTGGGCCAGAACCTGATCTGAACTCAAACCTTCGCTGCGAAGAGTCCTGATGGCCAGTGAGTTGACGTGCTTTGCCAGCCTCTCGCCGTGTGCGTTTACCGCCAATCTGTGGTGGCGATAAAGGGGTGTGGGCAGATTGAGAACAGACTGCAGAAGCCGATGCAGATGGCAGGCAGGGAGGAGATCACGACCTCTCGTCACAAGATCGATCTGCTGCCAGGAATCATCGACGACCACGGCCAAGTGGTAGCTGTAGCCTCCTTCGCGCCTTGCCAGAATTGGATCCCCGAATAGTGTGGGAACGACCTGAAAGGTGCCTTGGTTTAAGTCGGTGAAGGAAAGAGGGCCAGCTTGCAAAGAGGCTTTTTCAGCATCGAGCCTGAAGGTGTGAGGTTGACCAGCTTGGATTCTCTCTGCTGCCTCATGCGGGGGCAGACCCCGGCAGGTGCCGGGATAGAGAATGCCTTCGGGGCCGTGGGGAGCGCTGCCGATGCGGCGAATCTCTTCGTTGATCTCTTTGCGGCTGCAGAAGCAGGGGTAGATCAGACTCTTCTCATTTAGAATTCCAATCGCCTGGTCGTAGGCTTCGTGCCGATTTGACTGCCTGAGCGGCAGCTTGGACGACTCAATG
The DNA here is from genome assembly GCA_943369295.1 of Synechococcus sp. UW140. Taxonomy (GTDB): domain Bacteria; phylum Armatimonadota; class Fimbriimonadia; order Fimbriimonadales; family Fimbriimonadaceae; genus JAKRSE01. The sequence continues at coordinate 269,895 of CALRMU020000004.1, forward strand.
CCCAGCCAGGCAAGGTCTTCAATCAGCCATTCCTCGAATTCTGGTCGACACCTTTCGGGATCCAAGTCTTCGATGCGGACCAGAAAGTCGCCTCCTTCTGCCCACTCTCGGCTCTGCCAGGCGCTGAAAGCGTGACCCAAGTGGAGCAGACCAGTGGGAGAAGGGGCGAATCGGGTGGTCGGCATTTTAGGGGGCGACCACGACGAGAGGCATATCCGTCTGCCTTTCTGAGATGAATCGGCAGCCCTCTGAGGTCACGACGACCATCTCCTCCAGGCCCAAGTAGCCGCGACCGGGCAGAGTCACTCCCAATTCCAGGGTGTAGATTTCGCCCTCGCGGACGGGGATCTTGGGAGTGTTTCCGTATCGAGGCCAGGCTGGACCAAGAATGGCTCCGCCATCATGGGCGGCTCGGCCGACCTGATGTCCGACGGCGTGGTGGTATTCGGGGTAGCCCTTGCCGACCAAAAAGCTCCTGGCAGCGGCATCAACCTGCCAGCCTTCGACTCCTGGCTTCAAGACTTCTGCGGCAGCAGAGATTGAGCCATAGACAGCCTCAAATCCAAGCTGAACATCCTCAGGCACTCCCTCTGATTCATCCGCTGCTACCATCCAGCAGCGTTGGATATCGCTGGAATAGCCATCTTTGATGACCCCCAAATCCATGTGCAGAATGTGGCCCGGAGAAACCTTGATGGTGGACGAAGGGCGTCCGTGGCCGATCATGGAATCGGGCCCTGAGTTGACGATGGGGTCTCCATGGCGATCCCACGAGTAGCCGAGTCCTTTTGAATCCATCCAGCTTTGGACCAGATCGTAAAGCTCAAGTTCGGTCTGGCCTTTGGCGGCATGAGCAGGGAAGTCAGCAAAGATCTTGTCCCCTTCGGCGATCGCGGCGAGAATCAGGTTCAGTTCTTCCTGAGTTTTCTGACCCCGTAATCTGAAAAGCAAAGATTCTGCCGAAGTCAATCCTTCCAGCCAAGGTGTTCCAACGAGAATCTGCTGAAGGTTCAGCCACATTCCGTGGGTCAGGCCATCGGCTTTCACATCGCTTGGTGAAACGTTGATTCCGATTTTTGCTCCTGGCTGAAGGTTCTCATTTAGGGCTTTGACAAGATCAGGCCCGACATCCTGAACGTAGGAAATCACTTCGTCCCACTCTCCGGTGGAGATTAGAGGATCGGCATCGTAGCTTCCCACGACTGCCATCGTTTTGTTGGGCAAAACAATCAAGGCAGACTGCCAGGTAAGGCCGCCTTCGAGGATCAAGGGCAGGCAGGGGTCTCCGCTTTCGCTTGTTTCTCGGACGAAAATCAGCCAGGCATCAAGGCCGGTTTCGGCCAGCAGGCTCTGTGCCTGTCGAAGCTTCGAGAGGGTAAGGCTGGACATGCTCTCATTCTACGCTTTTGGAGGAGAGATGAAGGAAGGAGGAGGAATGAGGAATGAGGAATGAGGAATCAGGAATGAGGAATGAAGAACGAGGAATTGTAGAGTTGTAGAGTTGTAGAGTTGTAGAGTTGTAGAGTCAACATTCATGTCTTACACGTCGTGGCATCCTCTTCAAAAATCTTAAAGTACCCAGACAAGTTGGATGAAAAATTTAACCAATGCCCAAGCGGCTGGAACGAAATCTGAACCTGCGAGTCTGAATTAATGTGAAGCGAGTTTCGCCTAATATGAAGTGGGTGTGGGTTTTTGCGGCAGGATGTCTGACCGCATTGATTCTGCCTAAGCTGACCTGGAGCGAAAAATCCAGCCAGCCACTTCCGACCCTCTTTGGGGAAATTCAGACCATGGGAGAGCTGAGGACCGCGAAGGTCGAAGCCTCTCGGGTGGTTAAGCTTCAGTCATCCTTGGAAGCACCTGGTGTGCTTTCGATGGTGGTCGGTCTGCCTCAGGCGTTAGAAATGGCATCAACCAGTGAAGCTGGCGTGCAGGTTTCTGGAACTATTGAGGCTGGTGTTGACCTTGGTCAGGCAGAGTTTACGAAAACTCCAGAGGGAGTTAATGTCGTTCTGCCCAAGGCAACCCTTACCCCCGGCCGCACACAAACTCAGCTTCTCTGGTCAAGAGAGTCTTGGCTTAATAGAGATAAGAGTTTGGTCTTAAGGGCCTCTGAGAAAGGCAAAGAAGAGCTGATGAAGTCAGCCGGAACGGTTCAGCTTCTGCAGTCGGCGGAGCGCCAAGCAGAAGCCACTGTTCGCAGGCTCTTAATCGAAGCCGGAGCCAAGGAAGTCGCCTTTAGCTGGAAGGCAGATTCTCGCTCCATGTAACTTCGGCTCCCTGGTAATCCTGGTAGTCGATGATTTCATAGAGCTCGGCTCTGGTCCTCATTTTCTCAATCCATTCAGCTTGTGTTCCGGTCGATAACAGATCGGAATAGAAATCCTGGATGGATTTCAGCATAACCCTCATGGCTGAAACAGGGAAGATGACCATCTGGTAACCCAGTTCTTCAAATCTCTTGGCTGAGATAAGCGGCGTCCTGCCGAACTCGGTCATGTTCGCCAAAAGGGGGACATCCACCTTCGATCGGAAATCGGCAAACTCTTCTTCAGTCGATAACCCTTCGGGGAAAATGGCGTCGGCTCCGGCCTGAATGTAGGCCTTCGCTCTTTCGACAGCCGCTTCCAGCCCTTCAACATTTCTGGCGTCGGTACGGGCGATGATCACGAAGTTGGGGTCGCGCTTGGCTGAAACTGCGGCACGGATTTTCTCCTCCATCGCGTCGCGGGTGATCAGAGCTTTGCCATCCAGGTGACCGCATCTCTTGGGCATGACTTGGTCTTCAAGGTGGATTCCGGCCAGTCCAGCTCGTTCCATTTCGATGACCGTTCTAACCACGTTCCAGCTTTCGCCAAAACCGGTGTCGGCATCGCAGATCATGGGGATGGGGGTAGCCTGGCAGGATCTAGCCGCGATATCTGCCATCTCGTTCAGAGTCATGAGGCCGATATCCGGGGCTCCCAAGTGGCAGTTGGTCATGGCTCCACCGCTGAGGTAGACAGCCTTGGCGCCGCTCTTGTAGGCGGTCAGGGCGCTGAGAGCGTTAAAGGCTCCTGGCATGACCACGATGCCTTCGGACATCTGCTTGCGAAGCAGGGCTCCGGGGGATTCGAGCGGAGGACGGATCATGTCTTAGAATCTACCTGGCGGCAGATTCGGCGGGGTGGTTTCTGTCTGTTGGTCCTCAGAGTACGGCCTGGGAAGAGGGTGACTCTATCTCTCCCATCGAACGTCTCTTTGTATCTCGTCGCAACTCGATGGGTGGGGTCCGCAGCTTGTATCTGGCGGGCGGGAAAAAACTTCGTTTCGAATTGATCATTCACGACCTTGTCCTCCTGTGTCATTGCACGATCGTGGCACCTGTAAGATTAACATTGTTGGGGAAGAGCCTGGTTTGACGCTTCGTGGCACCAGAGTGAAAGACTCGCAAGTGAGATAGCGTGCAGGCTCTCTTCAGCTCCAAGGCTAGAACGGTATCAAGGGAGCCCCGGCCACTAC
>CALRMU020000005.1:0-173065 GCA_943369295.1 Synechococcus sp. UW140
TATTCAAGGGCTTCTTTGCTCGACATAAAGTGGTCACGGTCGCAATCCTTGGTCACTGTTTCCGCATCTTTGCCAGTAGCGTCGGCAAGAATCTCCATAAGGATCTTCATATACTTCTCGGCCTCATTGATGGCAATCTTCATGTCAGTCAGCTGACCGCGGGCGCCGCCGCTGACCTGGTGAATCATGACCCTCGCATTTGGCAGAGAGTATCGCTTGCCCTTGGCGCCGCCAGCCAGAAGAACAGCGCCCATAGAAGCGGCCTGTCCAACACAGATGGTCGCCACATCGCAACGGATCATCTTCATCGTGTCATAGATGGCGAGACCGGCAGAAACCGATCCTCCCGGGCTGTGAATGTAAAAGTCGATGTCCTTATCAGGATCTTCCTTTTCCAAGAACAGAAGCTGAGCCACCAGAAGGTTGGCGACATAGTCGTCAATCTCCGTGCCCAGGTAGACGATCCTGTCCTTGAGAAGACGGGACCAGATGTCGTAACTTCGTTCGCCACGAGCTGTCTGCTCAATGACGTAAGGGACTCCCATGTTGCTGATATTCATGTGATGAAATGACGGTCAAGTGAAGGGGAAAGCCCCCTTCGTACTCAATGGCTGTTAAGGGATGCTACCAGAGGATCGCAAAACTCTTCCTGGGGGAAAAGCCTGACTTCTTCATCGGCAGAATCCGATCACTTTTTTCCCTACTGATCAAATGACAAGAGCCAGACCAAAATGGCCTGGCTCTTTGACTAATTGGGTCCCCTGGCGGACTAAGCCTTCTTCTTGCTGGCCTTCTTGGCAGGAGCCTTTGCGGCTTCCTCAGCCGGTGCGGCTTCAGCGGCAGACTCTTCAGCATGCTCGGCCAGGAATCCAAGAACCTTGGAGTGCATGGTTCGGTAGATGACTTCTTCCCTCACCTGGGCGCCGTAATCCTTAAGGAACTTGCTTGCGCCATCCTGGGTCACCTGGTTCTGAATCAGAACGTCGATGAGGTGGGCGTTGGCTTCCTCGTCGGTGATCTGCATCTCTTCCTTTCGGAAAACCTGCTCGATCATCACGGCTCTTTCTACGTGCAGCTTGGCTTCGTTCTCCAGAGCCGACTGCAGATCTTCCGGAGTCATGTTCTGTGACTTGGCGTAATCCTCAAGCGAGAGGTTGCGTCCTCTCAGTTCCTGGGCCATTTCAGAAAGTCTTCTCTGAGCAACACCCTTCCAGGTGGTGTCAGAAACAACGATTCGGCTTCGAGTGGCAAGGCCATCAAGAAGCTGCTCGTTGATCATGTCGGCCTGCATTCTCTCGCGGGCACTCTGGATAGAAGCTCGGACCTTCTCCTTCAGGTCGTCAACGTTCTCGGTCTTCAGCTTCTGAGCAAAGGTGTCGTCCAGTTCAGGAACGAGGATGGCAGAGACGCTGCGAACCGTGATGATGATCTTCTTGGTCTGGCCAGCCCAATCCTTCTCCTGGAAGTTCTCGGGGAAGCTCAGTTCGGCCTGCTTGATCTCCTCTGCGTGCATGCCCATGATCTGAGCATCCATTTCGGGGAAAGTCTGGCCTGCGATGATCATAAAGGATCGTCCGTCGCCTTCTTCGCCATCGACCTTCACGTTCAAAACGGCGTAGTCGCCTTCCTGAATTCCTCGGTCGGCAACCTTTTCCTGCTTGCCTTCGCGTCGTCGAAGCTCTTCAATCTGCTTCTCAACGTCTTCGTCGGTGACTGCGACATCCTGGACATTGACCGGAATTCCCTTGTAGTCGCCCAGATCGATGACGGGAGGAAGGGGCACCAGCATGGTGAATTCCATCTCGGCGGGTTCGCGGGTGAACTTGGTGAGGTCAACAGAAGGCTGGCCAACTGGCTTCAGCTCCATGCTGTTCACCGCATCGCGGTAGCTCTGGGTGACAATTTCTTCAATTGCGGCGTTCAAAAGCTCTGGCTCGCCGATGGCATTTTCAACCAAGGCGGCAGGAGCAAGGCCGGGCCTGAAACCGGGGACTCGAACCTTTTTGCCAAGCTTCTTGAGGGCCTTAGCAATCCCCGCTTTCACCTGGTCTGGTGTGCAGACGAAGTCAAGTTGAACTGTGGCTTCGTTCAGGTCAGTTCGCTGAATCTGGGGGGCGGCGGTGCTCATGGGGACCAAGGGTGAATCTTACCAATCCCCATGATTCACTCACGGGACCGACTCGCCGCTTGCCGTGCCGCCCACGCCGAGTTCGACCGACTATTCGGTGAGTTCGGCCAGAATCGGGCAGTGATCGCTTGGCCTTTCCCAGCCTCTCGGATCACGGTCAATCCAGCAGCTCTCGACCCTATCCTGCATGTCGCCGACCGCATAAATGTGGTCAATCCGCCAGCCTAGATTCCGACCAAAAGCATCCCGAGTGCGGAAATCCCAAAAGGTGTAGTGCCCTTCACCCTCGGTGAACTTTCTAAAGCAGTCTTCCCAGCCGTCAGCTTTGATTCTATCAAGACGGGCAAACTCATCTGGGTGATGGCCGACATCGCCTAGGTGCTTGGCGCTCTCCCAGACGTCATCTGGGCCAGGCGCAATATTGATGTCGCCCAGCCAGATTGCCCCGCCATTGCCGAATCCCTGCTTCTTCACAAACTCAGGAAAGGCTTCCAGCCACTTCATCTTGTACTCCCACTTGGGAGATTCGGGGTTTTTCTTATTCGGCACAAAGGTTCCGTTTGGAACATAGGTGTTGATGATGGGAACCCCTTGGTAGCGGCAGATCTGCACTCGACAGTCTCTTGGCCAGTCGGGCAGATACCCCTCGCTGATGCTTTCGAGGGGTTCTTTACTGAGGATAGCGACGCCGTTGTAGCTTTTTTGTCCGTGAATCGCCACGTGGTAGCCGGTATCGGCCAGATCCAAATGAGGGAACATGGGGTCATCCACCTTCGTCTCCTGCAGGGCAAGGACATCCGGCTGATTTTCAGCCAGCCAGTTTTTAAGGTGGCCCATGCGGGCCCGAATTGAGTTCACATTCCACGAGGCGATAATCATTCGGTTTCCTTACGATTTAGGTTCAGAAGCTATTCAGAGCCTGGTCAAGATCGGCGATCAAATCATCAGGATCTTCGATGCCGACTGAAGCACGCACGAGGTTGTCTGTGATGCCAACCTTCAGCCTCACTTCCCGTGGCATTTCGTAGTGAGTCATGGTCGCAGGCTGCTCGATAAGGCTCTCGACTCCGCCCAAGCTGACAGCAAGAACAAACAGCTTTGTCGAACAGAGAACCTTGACAGTATCCTCAAGACTTCCCTTCACTTTGAAGCAAAGCATTGATCCAAAATCGCTCATCTGCTCCTTGGCCAGCTCGTGCTGAGGATGGCTGGGAAGGCCAGGGTAGCTGACCGATTCCACCCTGGGGTGCTTCTCAAGGAACTCTGCCACCTTCATTGCGTTGATGCAGTGAGCCTTCATTCTCACCGCGTAGGTTTTGAGGCCCCTGATCGCCAAAAAGGTATCCAGCGGTGAAAGGGTGGCTCCGATAGCGTTCTGAAGATGCTTCAGCTTGCCGTAGATCTCATCGTCGTTCACCATCAGGGCACCCAGAGTCACATCTGAATGTCCATTGAGCGACTTGGTGCCCGAGTGCATGACGATATCGATGCCGAATTTAAGGGGCTGCTGACACCACGATGTACCGAAGGTGTTGTCGATGCAGGTCATGACTCCATGCTTCTTGCCCACCTCGGCAACCATCGCAATATCGATGATATTCATGAGGGGGTTTGTGGGGCTCTCGAACCAAATCAGCTTGGTATTGGGCTGAATCGCAGCTTCCAAAGTGGCGCGGTCCGCCACGTTCACAAAGCTGGTGGTGATTCCTCTCTTCGTCGCCACATCCATCAGGTAGCGATAAGTTCCGCCGTAGGCGTCGTCGCTGGTGACAACGTGATCTCCTGCGTTCAGGCTGCTCATCACGCAGTCTTCGGCAGCCATTCCGCTGGCAAAGGCCAGGCCGTATTTGGCTCCTTCCACGGCCGCAAACATCTCCTGCAGCACTGTTCGTGTCGGGTTATCTGTACGGGTGTAGTCGTACTGATCGTAGACTCCCGGTGCCTTTTGGGCAAATGTCGAGGTCTGGTAGATCGGGGTAGTGACACTTCCGTGCAGAGGATCTGGCCGCGTACCGAGTGCGACCACCAAGGTTTCAAGAGACCAATTCACTTCAAAAGAACTCCATACAGATGGCCTGCTGAGCCGGAAGGGCGTGACAGGCGGTGAGAAAACTGTTTTCCTTAAGAACAACAGCCTCGCCTAAAAGGCCAAGCTGTTGAAGAGATGGCTGCCCGAGCAGCGCCTGGGTGAGGGTGCTGATTGAACAACAGAAACACGGATCGCCTCCCTGCTCCAAGCCGTTCGGACCCAAGGTCCAGATACCTTGATTGCTGGCAATCAGAGGATCTTTAACTTCAAAACTAAAGGGCACAGCCGATGTCATTCCGGCAAAGGCGACCTTGATATCCGTGATCCGGTACATCGTTGGCCGATGCTGACTAGCCGACATTCCTTGGTCGAGCAGCAGGCTTAGGAAGGGACTTGAGGGCGGCTCCATCCAAGTGACACTGTTCTGGTTTGAGCTCAAACCAGCCAAAACAGCCATGAGGCCCCGATAGCCTGCCCCTGTCGTCCAGGCGATTTCTCCCACCTGAACGTCTCCCCAAAAGCCTTCGATCTTTGCCCAGAGATAAGCCTCGACAGGGTCGCCGACAGCATAGATAGCCGGAGCAATTTGGCCAAACCTCGCCTGCCATGCCGACTGGTTGCGGACATGACAGCCGGAAAGCTGAGAAACAAATGAATCGTAAACGGGATTGAGCAGCTCTGCCGCCTGGGCGGGTTCGATGCGGCGAATAGGAAGATCGGACTTCACCTGAGGCATTCTTGCTGCCGGAGAACTGATCTGCCATCGCCAGCCGCAGGTGGCGTAGCCAAACCGACGGTAGTAGGTTTCGCGAAAAGGATAAAGGCAGCTCAGGCCCATCCCCATTTCTGCATGCGACCGGACTAAGCCCTGCATGAGAGCCGAAGCTGCTCCCGTCCGGCGAGCTTCTGCCACTGTTCCAACCCCTGCAACTCCGCCAGAAGAAATGACTTGGCCGCGAACCAAAAATTGATAGGGGACGATATCGGCAACTGAGACGACCTCTTCCCCGCTTCGGACCACCCAACGGGTAGCGCCTTCGGCCGGAGTCCAGCCTTCGCCTTCAAGCTCGCGGCCGGAATAAACCCAGCTGCGGGCCGAATGAAAACCCCTTTCATCGTCAGGGGTCATCTGACGGAATTCGAAACTCATGGCAAAGGAAGCTCGGTAGTCAGCTTGACTGGAGCCAAAACGAAGGAGCTCATGATTTTGCCCACTCCTTGAATACGACTGAGCTTGTTGGTGATGAACGCCTGATACTCATTCATGCTTTTGGCCACCACCTTGAGCTGAAAATCAAAGTCTCCGCTGACATGAAGGCATTCAAGCACTTCAGGCAGAGCACTGGCTTCTTCTGAGAATCTCTGAATCGGCGGTTCTTGGTGCAGGGCCAGGCTGACATGCACCAGCACCATCAGATCGTAGCCAAGCTGCCCGCGACCGAGTTCTGCCCGGTAGTTTTGAATAAACCCGGTATCTTCAAGCCGCCGGATTCTTTGCAGCACCGAAGGTGCCGAGAGACCAACCTGACGAGCAATGCCGGCGTTGGTCATTCGCCCATCTTTTTGTAGGAGGTCAAGAATTTGACGGTCAATTACATCAAGCCGGGCGGACATGCCCAGTATGATAGACCATCATTGCCCTGGCGTTTAGCCCTTTCGGACCTTTGATTATTTAAAATCCAACCTTTGCGCAGGCCTGTAACCTAAATAACAAAGGTTTGAGATTCGCAGGGTAAGCGGCTGGGCCTCGGCCTTCCTCTGCATTCTGCTTGTGCCTAGACGCACCGAGAACCTGGGTTAGTTCTGTTGGTACCACGATTTGACATCTGGCTTCATCCACCCAATGAGTACAGGAAGCGCAAAGGGCAGAAGCGCTATGGTGCAGCACCCCATAACCAGGCAGGTGAAGTGAACCTGCCAGGTCGATTTTTTAACGGGCAGAGAGGGCAGCCAGGCCGTAACGACAGCCATAGGAAGAAAGATTGAGATCACCACGGCCCCCATAACCGGCATCAGCCAATTGGGGATCGTTGTTCCCGTTTCGGCCGTGGTTGTTATCCACCATTCGTTGCTGAGAATCAGGCCCAGGCCGCCTAAGGCCAAACCTAGCTTCAGCCCCGCCGCCAGCCAGCAGTAACCCTTGTACCAGGCCAGTATTTTGGGTGGCTTCTGCATGGGGCAAGGTTACCTTCGGCTATGGGCATCCCTAGCCTGGGGTGGGGTGGGTGAGGCATCATTGTTAACGTCTGCTCCCGTCGTCTAGCGGTTTAGGACATCGCCCTCTCACGGCGAAGATCGCGGGTTCGAATCCCGTCGGGAGTACCAAAGCACGAATGCCATCCGGCATTCGTGCTTTGGTCATTTCTGGGGGAGTGAGAACGTTCGAATCTGGAGCGAAGCGACATCCCGAGGCGAAGCCGTATGAACGAAGTGAATCGGGACCGTCGGGAGTACCAAACAAAAATCCCTCAGCCTTTGGCTGGGGGATTTTTTGTTTGGCCATTCTGCTGTGATGAGAACCCTTGGGTGAGAATCTTGAGCCCATCAGGGCGAAGATCTTGAGGACGCAGTCCGAAATCCCGCCGAGCAAAGCGAGGGCAACGAACGTAGTGAGTCGGGACCGCCGAGCGAGGCGAGGGAAATGAGTGCAGTGAATCGGGACCGTCGGGAGTACCAAGAGGATGAGCTGGTCAAAAAGGCTGAAACAATAAAGGAGTGCGCCTCGCGCTAAGCGACTGGCACTCAGAACCAATGCTCTGTCGAAGTCGTACGGACCATTATATGGAACGCCTGACAAAACCGTCTGTCGTGATTGTAGGAGGAGGCTTTGGGGGTCTTTGGACCGCGGCAGCTCTAAAGCGCGTCGGTGCCAGGGTCATCGTCATAGATCGCGAGAATCACCACGTTTTCCAGCCACTCCTGTATCAAGTCGCCACGGCGAGCCTATCTCCAGCCGACATCGCCCAGCCAATCCGGGGGATTTTAACCTCAGGCAATGCCGAAGTAGTGTTAGGCGAGGTTACCGGCATTGATAAGGATGCTCAGGAAGTGATCCTGGACGACCGCCGCATTCCGTTTGATTACTTAGTGCTAGCCACTGGGGCGAGACACAGCTACTTTGGAAACGACCATTGGGAGGCGTTAGCCCCGGGGTTAAAGACAATTGATGATGCGACCAGAATGAGGTCGAAAATCTTGCTGGCGTTTGAACAGGCTGAAACAGCATTGAATGATGACGAGAAGCGAAAGTGTCTTACCTTCGTTGTGATTGGAGGCGGAGCCACTGGCGTGGAATTGGCAGGAGCGATTGCGGAGATTGCCAGGCGAACCCTGCGCAGCGACTTCGACCACATCGATTCTCGAAATGCGAGCGTGCAGCTCCTGGAGGCTGGCCCAAGGCTGCTGCCAGCTTTCCCAGAAACTCTTTCACAAGCCACACGTGAGTCGCTGGAAAAGCTAGGAGTGACCGTTCGGACCGATACAAAGGTGGAGGATTTAGGCGATGGCTTCGTTCGGACAAGCTCAGATGTGATTGAGACCAGAACCATCCTGTGGGCGGCTGGTGTTCAGGCCACTCCCGTTGCAAAGTGGTTGGAGGTCGAACCAGATCGCTCCGGGCGAGTTTTGGTGACTCCCAATTGCAGCATTCCGGGTCATCCCAACATCTTCGTGATCGGGGACGCGATGTCAATGAAGGATAAAAACGGCAGTGCGCTTCCTGGCGTTGCTCAGGTGGCAATGCAGCAAGGGAAATTCGTCGCCCGGATAATTTCCAGCCACATCAAAGGTGTTCCTTCACCGGCAGCCTTTAATTATTTTGATAAAGGGAACATGGCTACAATTGGCAAGCGGTTAGCGGTCGCCAAAGTAGGTCCGATCGAGATCAAGGGGAGCTTAGCTTGGCTATCCTGGGTAGTGATACACATCTGGTATCTGATCGGGTTCAGCAAGAAATTGCTGGTCATGATCCATTGGATCTGGGCTTACTTGTTCTCGCAGCGAGGCGCGAGATTGATCACGGGGCGAAAAGTCTAAGGTCCGCGCGAAAGCAGCCCACTGAGAGGACCCGTCTGGCAAGGGAGCATCGAATCCATTCCGAAATCAAAAGGGCTGAAAGACGCCTGAAGGCTTCTTTCAGCCCTTTTGATTTTCTGGGCCGGGGTGAGAACGTGTGAAATAAAAGCGAATCCTCTGCCCGGACTCGACGGGGACATCCCGAGGCGAAGCCGTATGAACGAAGTGAATCGGGACCGCCGGGAGTAACACCTGCTTTTGAAGCTGAAAATACATCCAGACCGGACGAGATTTTGATTTTGAAGTTCAAGCGGCTACTTCAGCCAAGGCAATAGAAGGCAAGTAACCCACAAAGGGACGTCAATCTCGCCCTAGACAAGAACGAAGTCGGAAATGCCCTCCATCGGATTAACGCAATACCTACTAGCTTGCAAAAAGGTGATTCTTACGGCCCCTGCGAATGTTGTGGTTGGATATACGAGGAACGTAAAGTAGCCATAGTTAGTGTATAATTAAGAATATTGCTCAGTTTCGGCCGCCGCTGTCTTTGACCTAAAAATACCCTAACCGTGTCAGCAACCCCATCAGAAGAAATCTTAGGACGACTTGCAAGAAAGACATTCCTTTCGGCATGGAGTTACGCGAGTCCCTACATAAATAAAAAGCAGCATGGCAAGGGCGATGGAAAGGAAGCCTGTGACTTCTTAGTTGTCTTTGGAGAGCATGTCGTCATTTTCTCGGACAAGCACATTGCTTTCCAAGACAAAGGCAATCTCCAATTGGAATGGAGCCGATGGTATAGGAACGCGGTCACGGAGTCCTTCAAGCAAATTCTTGGAGCTGAACGATGGATTCGACAGAATCCTGGTGCAATCTTCGCTGACCGTTCATGTACGGAACCCCTCAACCTAGAGTGGCCTGATAATCCGATAATCCATCGGATTGTTGTAGTCCGCGGAGCAGCTGAGCGGGCAAGAAAAGAGCGCAATGGGAATGCAAGCCTTCTTGTGACGAACTCTGTGGCGGGAAGTTCCACGCCTCCTTTCCATCTGGAACAGCCTTCTGCATCTCACTTCTGTCACATCTTTGACGAAGTGGCTTTGGAAGTGATGCTTGACTACCTAGACACCGCAACCGACTTCATTGAGTATCTGGAAGAAAAGGAACGGCTTTTCACTTCAGTCCATGAGGTTACAGCTGAAGCCGAACAAGAACTTCTTGGATTGTATCTGCAAAACCTGGACCATACTGATCGACACTTCATCCCGAATGCTCCCGGACAGGACATTTCTATCGGTGCTGGTCACTGGGATTCGTTCCGCAACGGAATTCAATATGCAGCCTGGAAATTTGCAAATGAAGATAGTTATGAATGGGATCGTTTGACTGAACGTTTCTTTCACCATCAGCAGGCAGGTACTCAGTACTTCCAGGACATGGCTGGAACCGACTTGGAGACGAAAAAGACCCTCTACTGGTTTGCAGCACTGACAAGGTTTGCTCGAAGGATCATGGTCGCAAAGATCGTTGAGTGGGTTGGAAAGGCGTCTCAGTTTGAGAATTATCGAGGGACCACGGTTGTGATCCCGAAGCGTCCAGGCATCCCCTACTGGGGCATTCTGATCTTCAATCAGCCGACGTATGAAAAATCGTATGAAGTATTCCGGATAAAAAGGCGAAGCCTTCTGGAGAATTTAGCTTGTGCCATCAAGTTCAAGTACCCATCAGCGGAGAAAATCGCCTGTGTTGCAATCGATTCAACGGAAGACTGCGGTTCAGAAGATGCCCTATTTATGGATGCGACAGATTGGAGTCAAGAACTGTATGACCAAGGCAAATTTGCCCATGACAAGCTTGGATTGCTCAAGACTGCCAAACAGAATCCTCAAAGTTTCTGGGAATATCCCATCGACGATCTCTTTGAGAATGGGCATGACCGGATCGTAGTGGGAGACAAAAGGATTCTGTTTTTGATTGGAGATGAAGATGAGGATGAAGATCCACCGTCGAAAGCCGATGGGGAAGAAAGACAGAAAGTTCGGCAGCCTCGAACCAAAATTGGCCGAAACGAGATATGTCCCATGTGCGATAGCGGAAAGAAATACAAAAACTGTTGCCTGAGGCGCTGAGTTGCCTTTCTGTACGGTCATTCTTGTGCGGAACGGACTAACTGAAGCAGCTGGTCTGTAGAGATCCAAATAAAATCAGTCGTGGTCTTAGTCGAGGTCCTCTCCTGAACCAGCTCCGGTTACTCTTTTCCGTAGCCATGAGTTCACCAGGGATCGCCGACTCAGTTAGGCAGACCAGTTCGAGCATGGAGAGCACACCATCTAGCTTTGAACCGCCACTCCCCATGACATAAATGGCCGTCATTGCCTTAATGTTTGTGGACAACTGCCGAATCGTCCGAATAGCTTCTGGCATGGACTGATTAATTCGGGGACTGACAAATTATTCCGTCAAAAGCCGTCCCGCAGTGCCTTCGGCAAGAGAGAGTAATTCGCGCACGTCTTGTACGTTTCGGGGAAAACGCTTGGCGATCAGCGCAAGGTCTGCTTCGCAATTGGACTCGTTCGCACAAGAAACCACTTCTGCAGCGTCGTCCATCGGCACCAGATCCAAAAGAGACACGATGCGCGCGCGGTGAATGCAGGATGAGGGACCGTAACACTCACTCGGATGGCAACGGAAGACCATGAAGGCGCAGGAGGGCAAGCTTGTCCCAATAGCCAAGTTGGGCGACGAGATGACCATTCACCACGCGGAGGAAGCGGTAACCACGGACGCCCAGTGGATCGCGCCATTCAAGAATCGCTCACTCCCCGTCTTCGAAGAAGCTCTCTACGATATATGTCATCAGGCACATCCCGCCGTTAAGCAAAAACCACCGCGAATCGGGGCCGTCGGGAGTGCCAGCAAATTAAAGTTCCACGGCACACCATTTTGTACGTTCACTATCAGAACAAACACTAGGGGACTCTGAAAACCAAGCTCAGCAGAGACGCGGGCCAAGTGAGCTGTAAACTCCGCAGAGCCCGCCACACCCTCGGCTGCACCGCCTGATTCGGCGCGCAAAGCACGGCGCGACGCACACGTCTTTTAGTAGCCGAATGCGACGATTGCGTGACCGGCAGCAGCCGCTTTAGAGACGGCAGCCGCATATTCGCGGCGGCAGGTCTCGATCTCTTGCTGTGCCGAGAACGCCAGGTCGATCCCCTGCAAACGAACGTGTTCGCCCTGAACTTCCTCCGCAGTCATGTAGCCGATCTCTGGAACATCGTCGCTGCGGGCCAGCTTCACCGGCTTGCGCCGCCGCGACAAGGGCGTTTTGAGTTTCAGGTGGGTCAACAGTGTGTCACCCTCGATAGTTGCCAGGTGCTCGCCGATGGCTCGGGCGATGCACTCCAAGGCATAGCCGTATTGATAGGTCCAGTCTTCATCCTTGACTGTGAGCTTTCCGTCGATCAGCTCCGTGATCGCCTGCTCCAGCGGCAGGAGGTCGGAGTCTCCGGCTTCGTCAGGAACTTCCCATTTCCACCCCGCAACTGTCTCTGCCTGCATCTGGTCAGTGATGACGTTGAGGTAATCCCCGGAAAGGGCGAACTTATGCTGCGGCGGCCCGGTCCGGAGCTCGATGCAATAGAGTTTGACTCCATGATTCTCAGCCTTCTGAAGCTCCTTTCTTAGTTCGTCCGGAGTCACACTCACATCATTGAGCAGGACCCCACCCTCCTTGCGGAAGACGAGTTTAATCGGCCAAAAGGTCTGATCTCCGGCGTCGCCGGACTGATCAATTGCTTGGCGCTTGAGCACCTCGTCTTTCGAGCCGACAGCCTCCTGCAACCTGCGGAGATCTACAGCGATTAGTGTCGTCGATGAACTCATTTCTAGAAGTGATAGACGCAGGAAACATCGCGATCTGACCAGAATGGCTGTCAACCACGGGAGTGGCAGGAGTTTTGTGTTCGTGCTCTCTGGCGTGATGAGAACCCTTGGGTGCGACTCTGCAGCGTAGCCGAAGATCTTGAGGACGCAGTCCGAAAACCCGCCGAACAAAGCGAAGGCAACGAACGTAGTGAGTCGAGACCGCCGCAGGGGAATGAGCGCACCGAATCGGGACAGTCGGAAGTATCAAAGAGCCACCTCCCTCCAGAGCTTAATTAGAATTTTTCTCGCGGCGTGGAGGCTCTTGTTTGCAATTAGTCAAGGGTCCCTGCCACACGAAGATATCTGCATTTAATACTTCCCTCCGTCACTCAACTCTTCGTAGATTATTCAAGTGAGCTTTCATTTGAGTCCGGAACCCACTGGATGCGTTTAAAATTGTGAGTTCTAGAAAGTAAAAACAACCTTTCGACTTAAAGGTCTGCCTCAATTGGCCCTTTGGGTACCCTCGCCTCACCTTGTCACTCCTCAAAGAAATAAAAGAATTCTGGGGAGATACAGCGGTGCCCACTTCCCCGCTCGAGCACTTTCAACAAGCTATTCTCGGCGATAGATTCGAAGAGACGCTTTCCAATGGATTGACCGCTCCGGAGGATTGGGACCCAAATCGATTGATGGCCAATCGACTTGGCACAGCATTGGATTCGGTCAAGCCGACCATTTACTCGCGGCTGGCGAGGTTCGTGCTGAAAGATATCGAACAGCATGCCCTCTATGGCGCTTTAGCGCTGCGGTTAGAATGGCTTTTCTTATCTCGACAAGATTCGTTTGACACAACTGCGACGGGTGCGATCATCGGGGCTCTGGCCTTCAATGACCACGCCACTGCTATTCGCTTTTGTCAGCTTGGCGAGTATCCAAAGTCACGAACTTCGCCAACAATTTCAAATCGAACGGCCGCCTATCAGGCCGTTATCTCAGACGGTCTCTGCGGATTCCTGCTCAACGAACCATCGCTTACGGCTCCACTTTTCCAAGAAATTCCGCTGCCTGCAAAACCTACAAGTTACGAAATCTCTTTTGCAGACTGTCTTGTGCAAATTGCCAGGATGAACCCCGACGGATTTGCTGCTTCTTTGCGTCAGTATGTCATTGACTCACGAAAGATTCGTACCAGCTTTAAGACAGATCGTGTCTACTGTACAGCAGCCCAGGGAATCTACGCTCTGGCAAAGCACGTTAATCCTGAATTAGTTGAGACATTTTCATCAAGTGGACTTCCGAACTGGGATGCCGACCTGGCAGGCTGGTGTCAATCCTCACGCAATCCCATTGCGGACCTTGATCTCAAACCGCTTTGCACCGAACTCCACGAAACATTAATTGAACTCCAAACCCCTCGTTGGTTTCGCCCCTATGTGGCACCTGTTCCAACCCAAGCGGTCACCGGTTCGCATACTGTTTGGCATCAAAACCAAGTCAATGGCTACGAAGCCGATTTGATTGAAGAGGAAAAAGCCTTTCTGAAAATGAGAGGCTACACCGAGTAACTGCACGGTGCGTGAAGTTAATAGTTAGGCATGCGACTTTTCTGGGAGCACTAACTGGAAGTGACGTCCACTGATTCAGTCAGCGAAAGAAGTGGAAGGACCCTAATCCAATGAAAGACCGGAATCTGGAATTTTGCCGTGGTCTTTAGGGCTGCAGAAAAGCAGAAGCAGGAGAAACTTTCTGGCCAGGTGGAAACTTAACCCCACCTGGCCGGTCATGCCAAATTACTGTCCTTGGCCCAAAGAATAGCCTGCCTGGCCATCAAAGGTGCAGAGGTTCTCCAGCTTGATGAAATCAACTGCATTCTCTTCAAGACAATTGAGCAGTTCTACAATCTGCTTGTGAGTCGTCAGTCCAGACTCGTTCACAAAGCGGCATCGCCAGTGGTCTGTGCAGAACGTCTCAGGCATCCCGTTGGGCCACACTTTGACCCCTCGGTTCGTGATCATGAGCAGCTTAAGGCCGTTCTTATATGAGGATACGAGTTTGGCAGCGAGGCCATCCGCGTCACCAGTCCAATGGATGAACACGTCGACTCCGACGAGTTCCTTCTGTGCCGGCTTTGCCCTTACGATGGGCTGCAGTGCTCGCGACATGTCCACATTGGCGTCGTAGCTGATTGGAGACAAGATCTGCGGCTTTTGTCCAATGCGCTCAATCACAGCGTCTGCGAACTCACTGGTGCCAACCTTCCGTGCACTCTGCCCCTCTTTGTAGATGTCCTTGGTATGGACTCCATCTTCTAGGGTGCGGAGCCAAGCATTGTGAACTCGTTCCGCAACATCGGCCTGCCTAAGATGAACAAGCATCATCACTCCAGCAAGCAGCAGTCCACTCGGATTGGCCGAGTCGGGGCTCATTCTGGGGGCGCTGCCATGAATGGCTTCAAACATCGAGCAGTGCTCGCCGATATTGGCGCTTGGGGCCAAACCAACTGAGCCAGCCACCTCTGCCGTCACATCGCTGAGGATGTCGCCGTATAGGTTGGGGGTGACAATGACATCGAAAACTTCTGGACGATTAGCGGCCCGGGCCATGCCGATATCGATGATCCAGTGCTCCTTTTCAATCTCAGGATACTCCGCCCCAATTTCGTCATACACCTGATGAAAGAGCCCATCGGTCAGCTTCATGATGTTGTCTTTGGTCATGCAGGTCACCTTTTTGCGGCCGTAGGCTCTGGCATATTCAAATGCGTAGCGCACAATGCGCTCACATCCGGGTCGGCTGATAATTTTTAGGCACTGATAAACTTCGTCTGTCTGACGATGCTCGATGCCGGCATAGAGGTCCTCTTCGTTTTCGCGAACAACGACCACATCCATGCCAGGGTGCAGAGTCTTGACGTAGGGGGCATAGGTGACACAGGGCCGGACATTTGCAAAAAGTCCAAGAGTCTTGCGGACAGTGACGTTTAAGCTTTTAAAGCCGCCGCCCTGGGGAGTAGTGATCGGGGCTTTGAGAAAGACTTTCGTGCTTCTCAAGGAATCCCAGGCTTCGGGCTTGATGCCTGCAGTGAAACCCTGTTCGTAAACCTTCTCGCCAATCTCAACCTCTTCGATGGCCAGTTTTGCCCCTGCTGCGGTCAGAATTCTCAGGGTCGCCCGCATGATGTCAGGGCCGATTCCATCGCCGTAGGCCACTGAAATTGGCGATGCATTCGGTGCCGAATGGTTGGCTTCGGTATACTCTTCTTGTTTCGCGTTCTGCATGACGCGATAACTATAGCACGAAATCCATGTCGCATATTAAGCCCCTCCCCAATAGTGGCAGCTGGACCTTCTTAAGCAACCACTCTCATGTGCTGATCTGCCTTGCGGGCGATTCGACCATGAGAATGCGCGATGTGGCTCAGCGAGTCGGCATCACTGAGAGAGCGGTCCAGAGAATCATCGCCGACCTAGAATTGGCGGGAGCGCTGAAAAGAGTGAAAATCGGGAGACAGAACTGTTACGAGATTGACACAGAGATGCCCTTGCGGCACGAGTTGGAATCTCACAGAACTATTGGCGACATTTTAACGGCGATCCTGCCTCCCAATGAGTCTGGACAGCCCTGAACGCACAGGCTGCTTTACAGAGTGATCCGCATGAACAACCTTACGATCCGAAGGCCAGATGACTTCCATTCCCACCTTCGGGATGGAACGCTCCTTAGCTCTGTGGCCCACTTCACAGCCAGGCAGTTCGCTAGGGCAATCGTGATGCCCAATCTAGATCCCCCCATCATCACCACTCAGCAGGCTCTTGACTACAAGTCTCGAATCGCAGCGGCACTTCCCCACTCACATAACTTCACTCCGCTGATGACTTCCTATTTGACGGAAGAATCTGACCCCTCCGATATTGAGCGAGGGTTCAAAGATGGCGTGCTTACTGCCTGCAAGCTCTACCCTGCAGGGGCTACGACGAACTCTTCAAGAGGAGTCCGCAACATAGAACGTGTGTATGGGGTTCTTGCCAAGATGCAGAGTATCGGGATGCCACTGCTCGTTCACGGTGAAGTCACTGACCCTGACATAGACATTTTTGACCGGGAAGCGGTCTTCATTGAGCGTGTGTTGTCGAGGGTCATAGAGGCATTTCCTGCGCTCAAGATTGTCATGGAGCATATCACCACAAGCGATGCCGCAGCGTTTGTTGAATCCAGCGGACCAAATCTTGCGGCCACCATCACGCCTCACCACCTTGTTTTCAATCGAAACGCCATGTTTCAAGGGGGATTCCGTCCGCACTTCTACTGCCTCCCAGTGGCAAAACGAGAACGTCATCGGCTCGAAATCCGCCGAGCAGCAACTTCGGGCTCGCCCAAGTTTTTCCTCGGCACAGACTCTGCTCCTCACCGAATTGGAGATAAAGAATCTGCCTGCGGATGCGCGGGAATTTTCAACGCCCCATTTGCGCTCGAATCCTACGCCAAGACTTTTGAAGAAGAGAATGCCCTCCACCATCTAGAGAACTTTGCTTCCGTGAATGGTGCAGCCTTCTATGGTCTGCCCCTCAATGAAGGGACCATCACCTTAGAGCGCTTAAGCTCTGAAGTGCCGCTTACCTATGGCAATGGCGCAGACACACTTGTCCCCTTTCATGCGGGAGAAACCCTCGCTTGGAGGCTGATAACTAAAGAGGAGAGTGATCATTGACCCTGCCCTTCTCAGAACATACTCAATGGAGCTCGAATAAAGACAAGCTTGGCTGAGTGTAAGACAAAAGGTTCCCCTGAAATTGTGGCCCGGCTTGCCAGGGTCAAGCCTTATTCTCCTGCGCTTCTAGGTCGTCTCTAACTGGCATCAACTGACTCTTTTCTTGCCAGGGAAACTCGATCCAAAGCTAGGAGCATTGGGGTTGTCTCTAGATGGCCTGGGTGCGTAAGTCTGCCATCTGATTGACGACCGGGGCAGCAAATCGTCCAGCCGGGAGCATAGACAGCAATGGGCGATGGCTTTATGCCATCCCCCATTGCTGTCTTCAATCAGATCGCTCTAGTTGGTTCTCATGACGCTCTTGATGGCTTGAGTCTCTAGAAGATCAATCTCGAACTTGCGTGCCCTTAACAGTGGGCGTTTTCTCCTTTGTGTCAATTGTGTAGCCAGAGATCTTGATGATGCCTGCGTTTTGAGACTGGGCGTTGTAAGACCACGTCTCAGGTGCCGAGACCGCAACCCGATAGGTGCCTTTCGGGAGAAGCAGGTCCGGCTTTACCGTCCAGTTTACGTTCGGAACGTTATTCATTCCCGGTGTGCAGGTGGCTGTCCAGGTTCCGACCGTTCGGCCGCTTGTCTTTTCAATCAAAGAGATGGTGCCGCCTTGTGTTCCACGTCCGCCATTCCAGTGGTAGGTAAAGATCTCGGTGATTTGCGTGTCCTGATTAAATGTCAGCCAAAGCAAAGCTTTGGGGCCGCTAAGCACAGCTGCGATGTTTGTGCTGTCGAATAAAACTTCTGTGGCAGGCCGAGAGGCTGCGGAAGAGATAGCGACCGGAGCGACGGTTCTTCCATCGGCCACAAGGAGCGGGGCACGGGGCTGGGAGACATCCAGCACGAGCAGCTGCCCCTCCTTTGCGGTTACGGTGTATCGCGAAGAAGTTCTCTTGTCATCGCCAAGACCATGGCAGACAACGATCTCGACCGGTCCATTGTCTGTTGGCATCATCACTGCATTGATGCCTTCTGTTGGATCAAATCGGATCATGGTCATCCAATCACCTTTCCCTTTGGTCACGCGGTCGAATGTGGCTCCAGTCATCTCATTGGCAAAGCCGTCGGCGGCGAATCCTGACAGTCGGCGAGACGAGTCCATCGCCGATGCCTGCACTGGACAGTTGACGACCATGATCCCGGTGAGCCTGCGATTCGCGAACCCGTTTTTGATCACCATGTTCTGGAGATTGACGTCGGAGATCGCCTTTACTCGGTCTCGTTCGGACTGAGGAAGTGACTTCATCCAGGCTTTTTCGGCGTTAGTTAGTGTCTTGGCTTTCGGATCGGTATAGGCGCCGCCAACAGTGGGGTAGGAGGGAGAGCCTTCGTAGACCTTGCTTCCACCGATACCATGATAAGTTCCTGCCCCAAAGGAGTACAAGCCTGCCCATTCAGGGGCGGCATAGGTTTTAGCTTTCTGCTCGATCCAAGGATCAAGGACTATGCCTTCTGTCATCCAGTCCTTTCCTTTCGGATAGATGACGACTGCCTGGTGCCCCCCGTAGAGGGATTGAATAGGACCGTAGTCGAAGCCTTCCATAAGGCTTTTAACCTTGGGGTCTTCGCTCCATCGGATTGCATCGAGGATCGCCAGAGTGTTCGCCTGGTAGTTGCCGCAGATTGATGAATCGAATCGCGAGGTGAATGGCAGCCAACTGGCAATGTTATTCATCCATCCAGCACCGAAGTTGCCTGGCTTTGTGCCTGCAGCAAACCGGTCCAGGATCATTTTCAGACGCACCGCCTCGCTGAGTTTTGGGGGTGTCGGCTTAGAATCCTTCATGACGGGCGCCATCTCAGAAAGAGCGGCGTAAATGACCACTCCCCGCGTGCCGGCATTGTAGCTGCCAGTCATGGAAATGCTGACGGAACCACTGGCGGCGGTGTTATAGATCGGAACGACGACGTCAAAGTCGGACGACTCGTTAACTTTTTTCTCAAATGTGGCCCCGTCCGATTTTGATCCAGCGGTGACCGAAACACGCAGAGAGTAGCCGTAACCTGAGGTCATAGTCGCACGGCCGGTCACCCGCAGTTCGCCATTTCCCAAGATTCCTTGGATCGTGCGTCGCCAAGTGAACCCTGGGGCGTCTTCAGACTTTGTCACTTGGGCGCCACTGATGGCATAAGTGATCTGCATTCCATTGAATGCTTCCGGAGGAAAAGTGCCGCTAGCCTGTCCGCGGTTCACGCCGGCTGCAGCTATGCCGGTCAAAGCAAGAAAGGCTGCACAGGTCAAACTCGAAATGTAATGACTCATATACAAATCTACGTTCAGCCAGGGTCTTGTGTGCCCCTCCGATTCGCGTTTCTGGCTCTGTATTGGTAGAGGCGAAATCACGAACTAGCCAAAGGTGCTCCCCAGCGATCTCGGTCGGGGGCCTTCACAGTGATCTGGTCAGCCCGGGCGGGCAGGCACCCGGCCCTAGACGATCCGTGCGCAGAACTAGCCTGCTTCTCTAACAACCCAACTCAGGGCGTTGTGAAGTAATCCTTGAAACGACTCCTGCCCCCAAACGGTTGACTCATGCCCTGGAGTCAAAGTGCAGATCCGACCTCTGCCAGCAGTTTTCACCCACCCTGCTGGCTGCACTCCGTGTATCGAATGAGAGGTCAAAAAGACCTCGACATCCTTGTCGATCTCAACAAAGTAGTGTTCGTCATAGACACTAAAGCTGGCCCCCCCGGCTGTCAACTGATGAGCAGCCGGGGTGAGTTCGACGCTGCACGCCTCGGGATGATGCTGAAAAGCACCGCCAGTCAAGGCCCGAACCATGGGTGCCGACTGATAACCGACAGTCCCAGCATGAATCACGAGCAATCCTCCCCCAGAGTCAACAAAGCCTTTAATGAGCTGTTCTTGGCTCTCGTTGACCCAAGGGGAGGAATCATGAGGAGACTTGACATTCAGCTTAGCCAAGACGATCGCATCGAACGTCGTCTCTTCTGCCAACCGAGCCGCATCATCAGCTAGATGAAACTCAAAGCCTGTCCGGCAAGCTTGCGCTAAACCGGACATCACGTCGCTCGCAGGGTGGTACTGGTCTCCGCAGACCACAAGGACTTGTCTGGCCATGACTAAGGGCGTTAAATCTCAGTCCCGGCGTAGTCTTGAGCCCGGAAGAGTTTTCCAGAAACTCCATCGTTAATCAGAGTCGGGACAAGTGCTCCTGGCAGAACGGATTCGACAGCCCCAGGAGCATGGGGTCCGCCAAGATCTGTTCGCAGCCAGCCCGGATCAAGCAGATTCATCAAAACACCTGTGCCTGCCAACTTGCCGGCTGAGTCTTGAACGAATTTGTCCACTGCCGCCTTCGAAACTGCATAAGCGATGAGCTCTGGCTGGTCTGCGATGCCAGATGTCACGTTAATGATCCTGCCCCAACCGCGCTCAATCATGCCAGGAATGAACGCATGGCAAATCTGAATCAGTGCCGTCACATTCACTTCAAAGCTCTTTCGCAGGTCGTCTGATGGAACGCTCAGCCAATCACTGCAGTAGCTGGTCATGATGGCAGCGTTGTTATAGACGATATCGATCGCAGGGCCATTCTCCAACAGCTCTTTCAGCATCGCCGAGACTTCGTCGGTGCTTCCCAGCTCCGCCTGCAGCTGCTTCACCTGCACCCCTTTGCCGACCAGTTCTGCCGCCAGATCCTGAGTGTGCGAGGTGCTGCGGCTGTGCAGAACCACATTGCACCCATGATCGGCCAGCCCCAAGCTGACCTGTCTGCCAATGCCTCGGCTTGCGCCGGTCACCAATGCCCACTTTCCTCGAATGTCCGCGTTTGTCGTCATTTCGTTTTCTCCAATTAATCTTTTGCAGTTTGAATCTGGCCTAACTTAGTCGTTGGCTCTGATCCGAATCTCAATATCGTCGTTAAACAGTGTCGCCCGAGTCATCAGGCGGTTGGTGTAGAGCCCCATGTGGGCTCCGGCCAGACCCGGCTTGCCCAGGTAGGGGCCCGCTGAGGCGAGCTTGCCATCTAGGTAGATGCGAACCTGTTTAAGCTTCACATCCGTTTCAACCCTGACCTGAATCCACTTGCCGAGGACAAACTCGGGAGCATCTATGGGCTCTGGATAGAAGGTGCTGAGAGAATAGCCTTGGACTCGATACTTGCCGGGGGAGCCGACAAGGTTAACCATCACGCCTGGACGCCAGCTTTTGCCTCCGGCGGGAACTGTCTCGTCAAACAAAGTCACCAGGTTCAGCCATGGTTTGCTTCGGTAGGGACCAAGCTCTGTAGGATCCAAATCGCTGACTTTGACATCGAATGTTACAGTGAAGCTCCCAGGATGGAATCGATCAAAGCTGATCTCAGGATGGAGATGAAAACTCTCAGGATCATCGACTTTAAAGTCCGGAGTGAGCCGACCAGCAAAAACGAGGCCCCGTTCAGGCATCTCTGGATCTAACTCATAGCCGTAATGGCCAGGAATCAGACGATTGTTCGAGTTGACAAAGCTTGCTTCACTGGAGCAGTCGCTGCGCCAGACAAATTCCTGCGTTTCCTTTGATTCAGCTAAAGCTTTCTTTACATAAGCGCCCCAATAGGAGGTGGGCTGATAATCCCATCCAGTGATCAGGCACGGATTTGCAGTTGGGTGGAAGCTCCAGGCGGTCCAGCTCAGCTGATGCTTGTTTATGTAAGCGACAACTTCTGGCGCCCAAGATTCGGTGTAAACGTTTTCGTGTGGCGGATGACCCTCCTGCCATGGCTTTGTTCCGACTTCACCAACAAAGACCGGATGCTTGGCGATGACCGGAGTGACATTCGTGTCCCAGTCCTTCTTCCAGGGGTAAATGTGCGTGGCGTAGACAATTCCATTTCCGGTCTTGTCCGAAAGGGCATACCCATCCAGAACCCCACTCAGGTCATAAGCCCAATCCAGGCCCCCGACAACGACTACATTCTTTGCTCCAGTCGATCTAAC
This sequence comes from Synechococcus sp. UW140, assembly GCA_943369295.1. Taxonomy (GTDB): domain Bacteria; phylum Armatimonadota; class Fimbriimonadia; order Fimbriimonadales; family Fimbriimonadaceae; genus JAKRSE01. Next base: position 21,745 of record CALRMU020000005.1, read on the forward strand.
TGTGTCAAGCAGTGCCTGCATCCCAGGCGAGCGATAACTGATTCCCTTGCTCTGGTCCTCAACTTGACCGCCATTCTTCCAGACCTCCCATGACACGCTGTGCGGCTCATTGTAGAGGTCGAACAAAACTGCCGGATTGTTCGCATAGCGCTTGGCAAAGTCTTTCCAGAACACGATGCTGTTCATGTCTGGCATCTTATGCTGACCAACGTTTTCGCCCCACTTTCCACCGTTTGACCAGTGCAGATCAAGCAGCACGTAGAAGTTCTTTTCGGCAGCCTTTTTGACAATATCGTCAACGATCTTTCTGTAAGATTCGCCTTGGTCTGCTGCTCGGCTGCCTTTGTAGTAGCCAAACCAAAGATCCTGAGTGAGAGGGATGCGAATGACATTAGCCTTCCAATCGTCGACGGCAGCATCAATCGACTGCATGACGTTTTCGCCTACCGGGCTCCAATCTAGGCTCGGAACGTTTACGCCTTGAAGGCGCACGACATTGCCGTTTGCGTCCTTTAACTGGTTGCCCACGACACGCAGTCCTGGACCGGTGGATCCTCGATTCTCGAAGGCAATGTCGTCAATCAGAAAACTTCCACTGACCTTGCCTGATGGGTTGATGCCCAAGTCGAGCTGGCTGACAATTCTGGGATCAAAGCCTTCCGGCTGAACTAGATCAGCGAGGGGAATGGCGACTTCGTGCCATTGGCCATCGCGATAGTTTGGAGAATAAAGAGCAATGCGAACCTTTGACGTATGATGCTCGGGCGTATCGAGCACATCTCCATTGCAAAGCAGCTGAGCGTCCAAGTCGCCAGTGCTGCCCACTGCCTTAATCCAAAAGGTCAGATGGGTCATTCCCCTAATATCAGTGCCAACGTTGGTTCCTGTCTGCCATCCAAACCAATGGAATCCGCATCCGATCCATACGTTCTCATCGTTGAACTTGAATTCAAGCGCTGTGTCGCCGCTGCGAGCATCACCAGCCTTTGGTGCGTAGCTTGATGTCGGCGGATTTGCCCATCCGCCAAAGCTCTTTGCTGTCTCGCCATCCCAAACGACCACTCTTGTCGCTGCTGGTGGCGCAGTTTCGGCCGTCTGCGCCGGCTTCGGCGCTTCGACAGACTTAGCTGGCCCGGCGATCAAAGAGATATTGGAGAACCAATAGGCTGCTCCGGGCTGAGTAGCAAGGTTTGTAAAGGTGATTCGAGCGTTTGTGTCATCCCAAGGCCCGCTGAAGGTGAAGGTCCGCTTCTGCCACTTTGTGGTCAGATTGACTTCTGTCGCTGCTCCATGGTGTTCCCAAGGCTCATGATTCTGCATGCAGTTGACGGTGATGACCGTCGGCTGCTTTGCTTTCGCCCAATACGATAGGGTGTAGCTGCGTCCCTTTTCGATCTTCAGTCCGCCTTGATAAAGCTGAACCTGCCACGACTGCTCACCTTTGTTTTGGATATCGACTTTAAGGGCCAAGGCGCCGTCTGGTCCTTCCTTCACCCTAGTCAAAGTTCCCTTTGCCCCTCCTGCCTGTTCAAGAACCCATGCCTGAGGTGCCTTTGCATCATCCACTTTTTTCAGCAGTTCGGTTTGCTTTTGAGCTGCACTGAAGGGAGAGGATGAATTGAAAAAGGCGTAGCCGAAAGAAGCGAGGGCAACGCACAGAATGACAAATGAAACTGTGCCCAAGTTGGACTTGAAATTCTTCATTAGATTGAGTCTCCGAAGCCGAGTGGGGTGCTTGGCGGGGCGCTTGAGGCGCGGATGATGAGGTGCGGGGTGACGATAATGGACTGTGGGGCTGGATCGGGAAGGGTGCCTTGAATTCGTGCAACCAAAAGGCTGACGAAAGCAGAGCTCAGAGGTGAAATGTGATTGCCGACCGTTGTCAACTGCGGCGAGAGGTAAGTCGCTAAATCGAGGTTGTCGAATCCGACTACTGTCATGTCACGGGGAATCGACACTCCTTCTTCTTCAAGCTGTCGATAAACGACCGCTGCCAGAGAATCTTGATAGGCAAAGATCGCGGTCGGGGGAGCGGGAAGACTTAGAAGCTTGCTCACGCCCTCCCTAACATCCTTCTCTGTCTTCACCTCAATCGACATTTCAGGAAGGAGAGGGATATTCCTGCTTTTCAGAACCTCGGTAAACCCGACCATTCGATCATAAGCGCCCCGATGAAGAGCCTTACCTAGAACGGCAATGCGGGTGTGACCCAAGTCGGCGAGGTGGTGGGCAAGTTCTCGACCTCCCGCCGCGTCATCGCCAGCCACGAGATCAAGGTGGTCGGCATCCTCGACCCAGCCCATGATCACCACTGGTGTTCCGGCTGCCCTGACAGAATTGATTTGACTTCTAGCAACCAGGCCGCGCTCACCCGTGACGAGCAGAATGCCGTCAGCTCTGCTCCCCGCGAGCGAGGCAATACATGCGCCTTCTGAATCTTGATCAGCGGCGCTAAGGTGAAGCTGCAGACTGTATCCGGCCAGCTTGGCGGTGTCGGCCACTCTCTGAATCAGTTCCGGATAAAAGGGGTTGGAGACCTCTGGAACCACCAAGCCGATGGTCTGGGTAGACCTTGTCTTGAGATTTCGAGCGACCTGGTTAACCTGGTACCCAGACTCCCGGGCTAGGTTTTGAATGCGCTCTTTTGTCGCGGCGTTGACCAAAGGGCTGTCGGCTAGGGCCCTAGAGACAGTGGAGTGCGAAACGCCTGCTTGACGCGCTAGATCTTCGAGCGTAATCATTCGTCGATTTCTCCCTTCGAATCAGCATTGCACACGATTGCAAAGATGTTACCCCGGAAGACTGCAATCGTGTGCAAGACCAACTGAAATTTGCTTAGTCTGCCTTGGCAGACTCCTTCGCCGATCAAATGAGAGAGTGGATCGGGGCAGATGGCGGCCTGACTGGTGCCCCGTAAACTGACCGCTTCGGGGTGATAGCGGCTTCCCTCTGCCAGAACAAAGGAACAGAGGAAATCAAGATTGGAAAGCTCTACAGCCAGGAAGAGCCAATCAGGATCCTTCAGGAAGTTGAGAACATGGAGAATACGGCATCAGCCACCCCCCAACCTGCGCTCAAACTCTTCCTCAAACCCTGCCTCACGAAGAGGCTGTCGAAAAACCACCACCGTGGAGTTTCGGCAGGAAATCTCCCAGTAATCTGGGTCAGACTTTTCGATTCTCATTAGCTCCCAAGGAAATGAAGTTGTGACTCCATCGTTATCTGTGCATTGCCAGCAGCTGTCGATTAGCGTGCAGTCCCAAGACTTGCCTTTCAGATCCGCTAGCACCCTATGCACGCTCCCATCGAAGTCCATAAATGTGGAAACAGGGCCTATGATAACTCCCATCGACATGGCTGCGACGATTCCTGGCCAGGAGGTCGTTCCTCCTACCAACTGACCAAAGGCATAGCCACCAGCACAAAGAAATCCGTAATTCGGGATCTGTCTAAGGGCGTGGTAGATCCATTCACGAAGCCGATCTCTGCCATCTCGCCTCAGGTACCTCTCGTAAACCTTAATATCCGGGTTAACCACGTACTTAAGCGGCGGGTTAGGATCGGCTGTTTCCATGCCGTCATTATGATTGAAAGATCTAACCGGCCCCGTTGGCCGACCGATGAAGATGGAAGTGCTTCCACCCTTCTGGAGTTCTTCGCCACAGCCGAGTCTCTTCGAACTGTAGATTGCTCTCCCCGCCATCCATATGAGAAACCTGCATGAGGCGCGAGAAGAGGACGGCGGCGTGATCTGGCCCCATGGGAATCACCTTGACTGCGCAGATGGTGCTCTGAATGGCATCGCCCGAAGGATGATCGAAATAGAACTTGTGAAACGGCAGCCCCTCGACCAGTTGACCATTTGCCTGAGGCTCGTAGCAGGTCAGGTCATCGGTCACCAGGCTGGCGTAGGTTTCCCAATCATGGTTCGAAATGGAATCCAGAAGCTTTTGGTTGAGGGCGATGAGTTCTTGTTCCATGGTGTAAGTTAGTATTGCTGATCAGGAAAAAGGAGGGTGATCCTTCACCGATTTAATCAGGCGACTATCTGTGAGACACAAACCGGAAACCAAGTTTTGAGCTAGGGGGCCCGCTTAGGAAAAGGCATAAGCAGCATGGCCAATCCAAAAAGGACGGCAAAGGTGCAGAAGCCCATTATCCCTCCCGAGAAAGTGCCGTTCAACAAGCTAGGAACACCTAGAATGAGGCCAGGAACCAAAAAAATGATTCCAAGGACACGTGGGGAAAGTTTGCCTTGCATTGTTATTTTTGCCTTCGAGGTTCACATTACCGCAGAATCTGAACATCTGGATTCGGATCATTGATAATGACCAAGGTGCCCTTTACCACCACAATCCCATCTTAACCATCCTATCTCACCCCACATAAATTTCTTGGTCATCCCAGCAGGTCTGCAGAAAATCGATCTGTCCGCAATGGACCGTGGCGTGGAAAGCCGGAAGCTCGATAACCTGAAGCATGGTCATGGACCATCCCTGGCCGGAATCAATGCTGAAGTCCAAGTCTTCAGGTTTCAGCGCATCCAAAGCCTCCAGGACCTCGTCCGTCCCCTCCCTCATAATCCGCACGACTTCTTCTCGGCTGGTTACGGCAGTCTCTTCTGCCTCCAAGCCAGCAAGCCAATCGGTCAGATTGGTGGGGGCAGGCAGGGTTCTGGTCTTGATCATGCGGGCAAATCGGCTGGAATAGAGGGCGGTATGGGCACCAATTCTGAGGGCAGACTTTGCGGTCGGGGTGGCCTGCCAAGTCAGTTTGCCATCCGGCACTTTTGAAAAGTTTCTTAGAAACATCTCCATGCTGCTGAGGGTTCGCTGCTTGACAGACTCGATGAGGTCCATACCGGTCATTCTACACATTGTTAGAAATAAGGTTTCGCTGCTAATGCTCATGTCGATATGCTAAGCTTGCCAGAATAAACTCTAGTCATGAGATCCGAGCAGGAACATGGCTAAAGAGTTGGCACCACACGTTTTGGCCCAAAGCTCTACCCAGAGACACCGACTGCTTGTTGCCAGATAATACAAACATGAGCTCAGTTTTCTACACCCGCCCAATGGTGACCCGGCTCAAAGAGATTTTTGATAATCCGATACCTCCTAAAACAATATCGGAGGTACAGTTCGATAACGCTCAAGAAGAACTGATCAAGACTGCAGGAAAGGCCTGGCAGGAGATTGATCAGGAAGACTATTGGCACTACTTGATGGACTTGAAGTATGTGGACCTTCAGCAGGACCTCTTCGACTATCTCTTCCCTGCATTCTTGATTCGCTGGTGGGAAGGGTTACTCAATGGCAGCGGTGGCCCTGGTTCTGAGACAGATTTTTATGCAGCAATTGATGGCGGCCACGTATTCACTCAGATGATGAGCGAGAGTCGTCGCCAAAAGGTGTTTGAATGGATGACTGATGCTTATCTGGAGTCGGTTGACTCTTATAGCGATGAAGCAGTTGTAGAACAAAAGGCAGTTGGTTCCAACACTCTCGAATGGTCATTTGGCACTTTTAATGCAATTGGCCAATCTGTGCCAATAATAAAGTCAATTTTGACGAAGCTGTCTGATGTTTCTAATGTTGGCCGTGCTCAATGGTGGCTGGTGTTAGCAAGTGGAATGATTTGGGAGAAAGGCCTGTGTCCCCATATGCCTGGTTGCAATCCAAGTGATAGGTTTAGCGGAATCTCTATAAATCACACACTGGCTTCAGTTTATGACCATGGGTATCTCGAAGAAAATCTAAGAGCGATAACCGACTTCGTTACCTACGAACTCTTGCTGGCCATGCTAAAAGAAAGCCTGCAAGTATTGGCTAAGTCGCCTTTCGAAGAATGGTCCCAGCGAGTTTGGGAAAAAGCATCAGCCGAACCAGAACTAATCGCCAGCCGGATAGATCATGTTCTTAGTTTTTATGCATTGCCCGAACTTGGCGGCTGGGACGTTACGATTTAGAGTCACCTTGAAGTGCTATCAACACCGAGCCGACTTGCGCTTCTTCCCTACCCTGCCCATAGAAACCACCTTGCCAATGTAATCCGGCGAAAAATGAACCTTGCAGTCGGTGCTGCCCATATCAACCTTCACTACACCGATCGCCTGACCAGCAGCCATAGCTTCATCGGTCAAGGCGGCAACATAGCTGCCAAGAGCGATGACGAAGCCGTTCATTTTGTACCGAACTCGATCTGGCTGAGAATGGATAGTGTTCTTGACTCTAATCAAGAGAGCCCGCAAAACATCAATATCCAGCTGAGAATCTGACTTCACCGCGACAACACTGGATAGCGTCCCCCACCCTGCCACAGCGGTCTTTTCATCTTCAGATTCAATCCACTCAAGCGCCAGATCCCAGCCATAGGGGCCATCAGCTGCGACCCAGGCAACGGCGTATTCGGCAATGGCATCGCACCAAGCTTTTTCCAGCCAGCCATTCAGATCCTTCTTGGTCATTTTGCCTTCATCGGCAATCAGGCCAGCCAGATACATGGCATCGTAAACGCCTGTTGCATAGAGATCTAATGCGAGCTGATAATCCTTCTTTATCGCCTTTTCGTACTTCTTCAGGTAAGAAATCTTCACGCCGAAGAGAGGACCTGTGATGCCGTGATTCCGAAGAACCTTGCGGTAGCTTTCGGTTCCTAGGGGCTCAATTTCAGCGAGAATCTGTTCAGCGGTCATGGCGTAAAGCTCCGGAACATTCACTACATTCGATAATGAAGCTAGTATGGTTCGCCATCTCTCAATTTGCCAAGTCAGCTAAAGCTATTCCTTGGGTTCTGCCTCGGCTGCTCGCTTTATTCCTTTCAGCATTCCACCAAAGACAATGTTGTGAAATGGCACGACGGCGTACCAATAGGCCAACCCGACTATGCCCTTAGGGCGAAACCTCGCCGACATAACCAGCTTGGTCACGCACTTTTCAGTAGGTTCAATATTGAACTCAAGGGTTGCGATTCCTGGGAGCTTCATTTCTGCCAAGAGTTTTAAGTTCTTATCTTTTTCAATGCCGATAACTCGCCAGAAATCTAAAGCTTCTCCATAGCCGACCTCTTCAGGGTGACGTCGCCCCCTTCTCAATCCAGGTCCGCCTATCACCTTATCCATCCAGCCCCTTATGCGCCAAAGAATATCCCCCGAATACCATCCGTGGCCACCTCCGACCCTACAGACCGCCTTATAGACTCTGCCCTCGCTGGCCGTAATCTCGACAGTCCTTGAGTCGATAAAAACTGTGCCTCCTGCCCACTCAGGGTCTCCGGGCACTGGGCCAGCCGCTGTCCACCGAGTGATCACATCGTTATTGTTCACTCTGACTAAAGCTCGACGAATTGACTCCCTGACGCCCATAGCCTCGTAGGGCATAAGCTTCTGGGTCAGATCGTTGGTTACCACAACCTTATTGCGCATTCCTTCTGCTAAGGGACGTGCAATGTTGTATGAAACTGGCGTGACCAAGCCAATCCATCCCGAACTAAGCCGCATTGTAAAAACAGGCAGAGGGATAATGACTCTTTTAGGGAGCTTAAGTTCCTCCGCCATGATGTGCATCAGTTCTCGATACTGAAGCACGTCTTTCCCACCGATTTCCAAAGTCTGACCTGAAGTCTCGGGAACCTCAAGGCACTTGACCAGCCAATATAGAACATCTGAGATTGCCACAGGCTGGCACTCGGTTTTCACCCACCGAGGTGTAATCATAATCGGCAGCCGTTCAACTAAGTACCGAAGTATCTCGAACGACGCCGAGCCAGAACCCATGATCATGGCGGCCCGAAATGTAGTTACTGGCACATCGGCTGCTTCCAAAACCTGCTCAACTTCCCTGCGAGAAACAAGGTGCTCGCTAAGGTTCTCGCCCATCTCGCCTAGTCCGCCAAGATAGATGATCCGTTTAACGCCAGCCTGCTTTGCCGCCTTCGCAAAGGTCTCAGCAAGCTTTCTATCTTTCTCCGCGTATTCCTTACCGCTCGCCTGCATAGAATGGATTAGGTAGTAGGCGGCCTCGCAGCCTGCTAAATTTTCTGTCAAACGGGCAGGGTCAGAAATGTCATCCGTCACAACCTCGACCTTCGGGTCATCTCGCCAGGGTCGGTCATCCAGCTTCCTCGGGTTTCTTACCAAGCACCTCACTTCGTAGCCCTTCTCGGTGAGAGCGGGGACTAGCCGCCCTCCTACGTACCCGGTTGCACCGGTGACGGCTACTTTCACGCCCTTCTCCTTCCCTGCCCCAAAACTAGATTCCAAGGAAATGTGTTGAGGCGGACCGGAATTGTCGGCAGGCGGCCAATTTTGAGATTCAGCCTAGGCATAGAAGCTTGCACCCTGCCGCTAGGAAGAGAAACAGACCTGACAAGGACCAGCAAAGGACGCAGGCTGGCAAAAGGAAGGTTCAAGTTCACTGCCTCTCCGATCGAATCAAGCGAAAATGGCCGACCGTCAACAAATCCTTGAAGTCGGCCGACCATGGTTAGTTTGGGTTCTGGCTAAGATCCTTTGTTCGAATTTTCATCTGGCCAGTGACTCTCCACTCTGCATGCTGAGCCTCTGCCCCAGTGCCGCTTGGCACACTGATTCGCAGGTCAGAGAATTCGTAAGTGATCTCAGCATTTCGGCCGGTCAGCTTATCGTAGAGCCCGATAGCTAAATCTGGCCAAGTATTGGATTGGTTCATGTCTTCCACTCCTAGCCTACGGGGGCCAGTGGCAGAAGTTGCTGACTTCAGTTTTCGGCAGAATCTTCCTAAAGCAGCCAGCTCTCCAGAGAGAAAACTGATCCAAACGCCAAAACTCCGATGCTGACTGCATCAAATTTTGGCTTGAGAAGCCAGGTTTAGAAAGAAGACGAAGGTATCGTAATCGCAGAAGAACAACGGCGGAGAGATGGCAAGAATCCGATCGAGGGCGCTGCTCGTCATCGCGGCTCTATCACATCTCAGTTTGCCTTTGCGCAGAGCGACAAAATGACACCCAAAAACACCCTCTGCCTCTGGTTTGAATCAGATGCTTTTGAAGCCGCCACCTTTTACGCAGAGACCTTTCCGGATAGCCACATCACCTCGGTCCACAGAGCCCCAGCCGACTTCCCTGGCGGAGTTGAAGGGCAGGTTCTGACCGTCCACTTCACTGTTTGCGGAATCCCCTGTATGGGCTTGAACGGCGGCCCAACCTTCAAGCATTCCGAGGCCTTCTCATTCCAGGTCGCGACTGACGATCAGGAAGAAACGGACCGGCTGTGGGACGCCATTGTCAACAATGGTGGTTCTGAAAGTGAGTGCGGTTGGTGCAAGGATAAGTGGGGCCTTTCGTGGCAGATCACTCCTCGGACTTTATCCGATGCCATGGCCGCAGGCGGTGAAGAGGCTAAAAGAGCTTTCACAGCCATGATGACGATGAAGAAGATTGATGTCGCTGCTATTGAGGCAGCAGTTCGCGGTTAAATCTTTAAAAGGAAAAGGGCCAAAGCCTTTTTTCAGACCTGTCCAGCATCGTCGTCATCTAGTCCTTCCCACATCAAATCGTCATCGCACCATTCTAAAAGGGTCAGTGCTCGACTTTTTAGCATGGGAGCCAGTTCGCCGGCCCTTTCAGGTGTCCCAACCCAGTAGTTCGGAGATTCTCTACCTTCAAACACTGAGTCTGCCCATGTAATCCACTTATTGCAGAAGACACGGAGCGCCTTTCGTGGGTGTTGAGGATCATCAACATCTGAGGCCGAAATGTAATCAGTCGGCAGGTCTCCGGTTATCACCCACCAGCCTATCCAGCCAGGATTCACCACACTTTCAACCACCCAAATTGAGACAATTGGGGCGACGTGCCAAGCCGGCCACTCGCCTATACTGCCGTGCACAAGACCAGGCTGTCTGTCCAAGTATTGACGGACAACCTCTCTTTGTTCGTCGCACCAAGCTTCTTCAACTTTCGGATCTTCGTAGTCTAGAGACATTGTAAATTCCTCGCGAGGATATTATCTCTTGCTCTGCTGTTCCGAACCTTACAATGCCCCAAGAAAGTCCAGGCACCGCTCAGGCATAAAAAAGTGGCATCGCCCACAGGCAATGCCACTCAATTAACTGAACTGAATTTTAGTCGCCCATCAAAAGAAGTTCGTTTACCTTGTAGGTCTCACTGGCACCAATCTTAATGACAAAAGTCTCGCCCTCCTTTGACGAGGAAACCTTTTCAGTTGAATCAGCCGAGACAGCCTTGCCCGCCACGATCAAGACCCTTCTTTTTTGGCCGTTAAAAGAGAACTCCAGGGTTCCAGTTGCGTTTTCACCTCGTCGAATGACTCCTACTTTGCAGGTCTTCATGTCCTTAAATAGGTAGTGATCCATTTTCGCTTCGGCGGTGGCATGAAAGTTGGTGCCCTTTACCAACGCGTCGCCTTTTACAGGGGCAAGAGCCTTGCCTGTCACCGAGATAGTTAACGAAAATGGACTCGATTCTCCTCGTCTCGCCGCTGCCCTCACCATAAACAGTCTGACCTTAACCTTGCCATCTGTGACTGCCACAACATTCGCTCTGGTGCCAGCTAGGTTGCTGTCAGCCATTCCATTGCCCGTGCCCGCATCGATCACCAAGTATCCTGCCGATGATTTAGCCTTGGTCAAAGCAACTGAAACCTTCTGTCCAGCTTTCACTGTTAAGACGTAATCAATGGCCCGATCTCCAACCAGCCGTCCAACCAATACGGCCGAAGATTTGCCTGGCCGAAAATTGACAGGAACCTCCTTGGGAGCCTGGGCGAAACCGACTGCTGCCCCCATGACCATAGTGCAGAGCAAAGTGCTTTTAACCGCGAATCTCTTGTTCATCTGTAAGTCTCTCTAGTTCATCAGTCGGCGAGTCATAGAAAGGCATTCCTCCCAGTGAGCTCGAATCAGTGGCGTCTTGGCAGAGGCAGCGGCTGTTTTCAGCTTTTGCTCCAATTTTTCCAAGGTGAGTCTCAGAGCAGCACGTGTATCTGTGCCAAGAGATGACGACATTGCCTCTGTGATAAAGGATGGGGCTCCGACCTGCTGATACAGAACAGAAAGTTCTGTGGGATTGACGGTTCTCTGCTTAGCCACCAGATCAAAGAACTCGCGGTGCAGTGCCCTGCGCAGAAGACTTGGCTGACTGCCAGCCTCGATTTCGCTAAAAACTCCCTCAGCAACGGTGCCGAAGTATTGCTCCAGGGTAAAGACTGGCGAATCATCTTCATCCAGCAAAGCATCGTTGATCAAAACCAACCGCATGGGATCGAACAGCTGGCCAAGCAGAGCGCCCTGATACTTGCGAAGGTCGTGACTGATGTTGAACGGAACGCTGTTTCCCAAAACACCGCTTGAATAATAGACAGGATCCCAATTCAGACCTTCTTTCAAAATGAAATCCAGGGCCTGCTTCTGTCTTGCGGCAGAGACCCCTACGTATTGAGGCTCCTTAGTCGTGTTCGATCGTCTTTCTTCCCTGCCGCCAACTTCTTTGACTACCGAAGAAAGGTAGTCGTACCGGACGTTAAGCACCTCAATCCATCGGTCGTAAAGATTTTCAAAGGTCGATGCTCCGCTCTTGTAAGCCGGGACCAGGTTGGCCATGGCGATCTTGAGGTTCGCCAACCCAAGCCTTGTAGCTTCAACCCTCTCCTTGCCGATGTTCTGGGTCAGCACCTGAGGGTCGACCATGGCAGCAAGATCCTCGCCACCATAGACCAGCCAAGGATTGGTCTGGGTGGCCGAAGCCCATTCTTCTAGAGTCGAGGCTTCTTTAGCGGCCGGGAGTTGGGCGTAGCTGAACCGGATAGCGTGCTTGTCGTAGGGGCCAACCTTTGGCATCAAAGATTCCGGGGTGACTCCGTCGCCTGGCTGAGCCACGTAGTTCATTCGACCGTAGGCCATGATCGAAGCGGTCGAGCCGTTTTCAGCAGTGAAGGCAGGGTTCCTTAGCTGAGCGACTGTGTAGGCAGTGCTGGCCCTGTGGTTGTGCCTTAAACCAATGGTGTGTCCGACCTCGTGCGAAACGATGTAGCGGACCATTCTGCCAACCAGCTCGTCGCTCAATGGGAGTGATTGCGCCCGCTTATCAACTGCCGAACACATGGTGTAGTACCAAGCGTTGGCGATTTTAAGAACGTCTTCCCAGATGACAATGTGGGCGGCCAGAATCTCGCCCGTTCTCGGGTCAGCCACATTCGGACCAAGGGCGTTGACCACTGGGTTCGCCACCCACCTGATGACGGAATGCCTGGTATCACTCGGATCCCAGTTCGGATCTTCGGCCACTGTCGGGGCTTTTTTGGCGATGATGGCGTTCTTAAAACCGGCGGCCTCAAAGGCTGGCTGCCAGTCTTCAACTCCCTGCTGAACGTACTTGTGCCACTTCTCCGGGACGGTTCGGCCAATGTAGTAAACGATTGGCTTGACCGGTTCGCTGACGGCTGCATTCGGATCTTTCTTCTCCAAACGGTAGCGGCGAACATAGCTTCTCGCAGCCGACCCAGCGTTGGCTGTGGACGCGTACTCTTCAAAATCAACGGTGAACAAGCCAACTCGACGATCAGCCAAGCGCGGCTTCATCGGCACGTCTGGCAGCAGAGTCCAGCTGTGCTTAAGGATTGCCGACACCGAGTCGCTCCCGTTCAGTGGCTGAGCTGTCAGCAGCGAACTCACCAAAACGTTGCGAGGAAAAACTTTAACGTCTTCGATATAGCTCCGGCTGGGGTCAACCTGAGCGACCCCAATAACTGGCAGAAGAGAGAGCTCCGGGATGTTCCGTCTGAACAGATCTGTGACATCCACCACCAAACTTCCGCCCACCCCCTCAGAAGAGATCGGAATAGCCGCTAAAGGGGGAGCCAAAGCGGATTCTGCAACCGACCTGGCAATAGCAGGAACCTTATCGTCAGATGTAGGCAGTCGGCTCGGTCCGCCCGGAGTATCGGTGGCACGTCGCCCAATACTCGCAGTCAGGTTGCGGATAAAAAGCTGCTTTCCTACTTTCTGCAGGCGGATCAGAAGGGTCGTTGTTCCCTTGCCAGCCCCCTCGGCAACTGACGCCGAGACACTGCCCCTCTCCACATACCAGATCATGTCTTTGCCGAGGAGCGAAGCAGGAATTTCGAAGAGTGTCCTTCCCTCAGCTTCCTTCACGGTGATAAAGGACTGCTGGGCAGATTCGGCGTTAGGCAGAAGCTTAACTCCCTCCTTCGCATGAACCTCATGCCCGCTAAGAACGATCAGCGAGACTGCAAAGAACCCGGCGAGCAGCTGACGGCTGGCCATACCAAACTGAAATGAACTCCTCGACATGTACCCAACTGACTCCGGCGACGCGGAAAGCGGCAATCAAGTGCGGCTCAACTTCCGGATGATCGATTTTAGTTTCGCACTTTGATCATCAGCCATCGGAGATGCTTAGCAAAACCTGCCACTTTTTGGCAGGGCTTAATAGTTGTACTGGCTATGGTCAAACCACTTATAGAATCTGCATCATGGCTCTTCATTAAACTCGTGGAGGTAATCGCGTTGGAACCCACGCAGGGTTTTGTACCCTGCCTCCGTTGCGAGTTCTGACTGACTGACACTCGGAGATGAAGGAAACTTTAACCTGCTCCGAGCCCGAAAGAGCCTCACTCGCTTGATAAAATCTGATGGAGTGCAGTTGCAGACTTCATCAAAAGCCCGATAGACGTGCCTCTCGCTCCAGCCTGCGGCCTGGGCAAGATCCTTTACACTGGTCACCAAAGGATCCCCCGAGACGATGATTTCATCGCACTTGAGGGCAATAGCCAAATCTGTCGGGGAATAGCCTCGTTCCGGGCCAAGCTTTTGGCGAAGGTGAAGCGAAAATCTTGCCGCCAAAGCATCCAAGAGAATCTGGACATAAGCCAGAGCGCTTTCATCCATCACCTTGCAGCGCTCAATCTCTGATGTCAAGAAGAGACTAAGCTGGCGAATATCTCTCGCCTCAAGCTCTGGAAGAACACCGACGACCTCGTTTCTAAGCTTGAAGGGCAGAGCCTTCATCAAGAGCAGGTCAGCGTTTCTCGGCCGGATTCCAACGGTAACAGCCAAGGTCTCGCTCATTCGGTATTCACAGTCAGTTCCGGGAACGGCCAAAACCACCGACCCTGCCTTTAATGGCTGAAACTCTTTTGACTTGCCGGGCCAGCAGATGATGCCGAAGCCATCCACCAGAGTGGCCAGAATGTAGTCGCCCGATATTTTGGTGGTTTTTAAATGATAGCTGCCCTTAACCTGCGTGCTGTAGACAGAAAAGCTGCCAACCTTGACACCAGAAATGACAGCCTGAAAGGAGGGAGATTGAATCGTGAGGACTGAAGGTTGAACACTTGAACCCCAGACCTTCGCCAACTCATCTCGATCACTTGAGTCGATGAGGATGTAAGAGGGCATGATTCGCGGCCAAACATCACTCACTCCTCATTGTTCCAGATTAAGCCGACAGTCTGCGTTCCGTAAGTCTGCTGGTGATAAGGAGAATGTTCACGGTGAACCAAATGGGGGAGTTCATCAGCATTCCCCCACGGTAGTCTCATGACACATGGTTCGGAAAGCCTCCTCATGCGGTTCAGTTGCCCTCATAGCACTTACCGTCCTTACCTTAGTAGGTTTGGCTGGCTGTCTTGGGTCGAAAGCAACCCAAGACAAAACTCTGAAAGAAACAGAAGTCTTGAATGGCAGCAAAAACGGAACTCTGCTTCGGTTAAAACCGCTAGAAGACCCTCTCAAATTTCACTTGGTTAGTCAAGAGCGCACCTTGATGAACAAGGTGCCCCAGTACAAGACAAATATGGACATGTCATTCGACTTTTCCATAAAGAGGATTTCGGGCACTGACTACGAGATTGAACCGAGCAAGGTTGATGGCATTGACCTCGACAAGAAGCAGACTAATCATTTAAAAAAGATAGCTGCCATTATTGACAAGGCTGTCTACCGCATCTCGGCGGGTGAAATGGGGACAGCCAGCGATCCGGCCCCTGTTAAAGCTGATAATTCTCGCTGGTCAGGTGCGATGGCACTAAGGGCCATCGGCCTGTTTGAGCATGGATTCTTAGACACTATGCTCCCTGATGAAAATGTTGAACCCGGTTCAAGGTGGCGTAGATCAATAGACTATTCTGAAGAAGCAACATCCAGTGACTCGCTGGACACTGAACTTAACCCTGCCACCAAAAAAAGTTCAAAGTTTGATCAAACCGGGACTGAAGCTGAATATAAGCTCGTGAAGATTGAGAGCATTAATGGTGTGCAGATCGCAGAAATTGCCTACAACTCATCGGGAGTAGTTGATATTGACCTAAAGAACCCGATGATGGGTGACAGCAAGTATCAGCAGAGAATAACAGAGAAAGGCACAATTAAGCTGGATGCGAAAACGGGCTGGCCAATAGAGGTTAAAATTGTGAAAACAATCGATACCAACCACGCCACAGTTCCTTCGATTGAAGAGTACACAACCCATGTCAAGAGGATTTAACCGGCGAAGAAACCCTCTTCCTAGTCTGAGTCTTGCTCCCCTTCCTGATCTTCCAAGCATCTTCCTCCAGGATGCCATTGGGTCCGATTGAATAGGAGATTGAACGATCGGCGTTCTCACTTGAGCTCATCCTCAGGCGAACCTCGATCTTGCCGGATCCCTTTGCAACGGCAGAACCTAGTCCGTGACTTCCATCATTAAAGAGTGCAAAGGCTTGAACTCCCACTGCAGAAGGAATTTGATAAAGGTACAAGTCATATTCACTGATTGTTCCGCCCTTGACTGGTTTTAAAGTCGAGCGAATGTTCATGACATTCGCATAGGGAATCCATTCAAAGTCAGTCCGGTAGCTTTCAGCAGTTCTGACTGGCGATCTGCCTTGCCATGCCTTGCCAGCAAAGGCTGCAAGAATAGCCTGGGCTCCTTCAGGCTTGGGAGTTTCTGGCGATTTAAGGACAGGAACAGGAGTGACAGATTTAGACCATACGTGATTCCATTGATTGCCAACAACATAGGGCTGGCCATTTACTGATTCATAGAGTGTTTCCTGAAACTTATCCTTGCCTTGAAAGGCAATTTCATGGCCTAGTTTGCGAACATCACCGTCTTGATTCAGCTCAAAACGTGACTGAAACTTGCCAGATTTCAGGTCTATGGTTCCTCGGCTCACGCTAGCCATAAAGGGGCTAAACCCTAACAGGTTGACCTTTTTCTCTAAAGGGTTCCAGAAGAATACTTCAACTTCACGCCAAGGTCGGTTGTTGTCGTGAAGGTTGACCCCATGGGTGAATTTTCGTACAGAATGCCCCCCAGGTCCGTACCTCCAAGTTTCAAAAAACTGCGATCCACCGACACTTTTCATCTGCCACTCACCCGAAGTGAGCCTTTCGAACGGCGACATTGGGCCGCTGGCCTTCGAGATTTGTACAGCTTTTTGCGCTTGACCGTTGTTCCCTGCCATGCACAAAGCAAGATAAAGAGAGGCAAGAGTTTGAGTGAGGATCATTCGTGGGCTCGCTTGTCCAACACATCCTCATTCCAATTCGTTCCCATCAATTTTCTGGTGGGCGGCAGCATTCAGATAACCTGTATGCTTACAGGCATGCCGAGCAAAGGCAGGATGACGATATCTGAGCTCTCCTAATCGGGAGAACTCTCTCTCATCAATGCACTAATAGGGATTTGAATGAAATCTGGCGAAAGTATTCTATGGGGAATCACCAGAAGCAGCTAAAGTTTCTGACCATGTATCAAACCATGCGACCTGCTTGAGGCGTCGAGTATCTTTGTTCAACACCTTTTCTGCAAACTCAGAGGGCGAACAATCATCACCCAGCGCTTCCTCTACTACATAGATGTGCCCCATTTGAATGAGCGGTCTTTGGTAGTGATACATAAAACTGAGAAGTTTTCTTACTAGATTCCGGCCTTCTTCCCCAGGCAGCAAAGTGATAATCACCTTGTGATATCTGAGCTGATCGTAAGTAATATGTTCTGGACCAATCAAGTCAATCAGATCAGACGGCAAGGAAAGACCGATGCCGATACTCGCAAAGATTCCCCTTAGTCCATCATGATCCAGCACGTCACTCAGATCCGCTTCAGGATCGAAGTCCTTCGACATTCGAAGCACTGCCTGTGTCATCAGGTCTCGCTCTGCCTTCGCCGTCGTTTTCGCTTCTTCGGACCAGACGATAAAGAGCTCACTTAGCGATGGATTGCTACTGATGCAGTCTGACAACATACCAACCATGCAGCTGACTCTACCCCGCTAGGGCCTAGCAGCTTGGCTTCGCTTGATTCTGCCAAGTTTCACCAAAGCTTCCGATGCTGACTTCATAACCCTGGCTTCTCCTGGCCAGTCATCCGTACCTCTAACTTCCCTTCGTTTCGCCTCCAACAGGGCTGGAACTGCCCGTAAGTCACCTAGTTCACCCAGATCAATAGCCACATTCGCGCGCAGCATGCTTGAGGCATCAGAATTCAGCAGAGCAACAAGATATGGAAATGCTTCCGGAGCGCGAGAATTCACCAAGGCATCTACAGCATAGGATGGAGTCATAAAATCTCCACCTTTGGTCCATTTTGCAATAGACCTCACACTTGCTTTTCGCTCGAGCTCGTCGGGGGTTGTCCGTGCGATGAGTGCATGAGCCGCTAGCTGCACACTGACTTTAGGATCATTTGCAAGCTGACTTGCCTTGGGCAAGGCCTTACTGGCAGAAAGCTGGGTCAAGGCCTGTAAAGAGTAAGCCTTGTCAAACTCTCTTTCAGAATCCAGCCAGCTGATAAGCAGATCAATATCCTTCTCCCTTTTGAGTCCGCCAAGAGCTGGGGCAACATCGGCTGGCTGCAATAAGCCTTGACTTTGAAACTTTATAAGCAGGTCCGCAGTCTGGTCGGTCGGTCTTTTTGCTGCTGGCCTAGACAGAATCCTACGGAGCGACGCCTCTCTCTTCTTTCCCTCATTATCCTTAACAAACGGAATCATCCGGGCAGCTTCTTCTATTCCTTTAGAATCCTTCAAACTGCCAAGATTGATGGCCGCCCAGATTCTATGGTCCCAAGACTGCTTCGGGTCATTGATAAAACCCAATATTTCAAACCAGTCACTGTTCACCCTGTCAATCAAGGCATTGCTAGCTTCGTCAACTGCCCCCATCTTCTCAGTCCCAAAAGCTTCATTGTAAGTAGAACTCAACTTCACCAGCTCAGAAATGCTTCGCCTAGGCAGTGGACGATAGATAACAGGTCCCCAGTCTTGCCCCCACTTGCTTAAGATCAAGGTTCCCTTGGGTCCCTGTTCAAGCACCAACCCTTCAAGGTGGTTTTTGGGCACCTTTTTCCGAAGGACTTCCTCTGGTTCACTAGAACGTGAAGCGAAAAAACCATCGAAAACCAGGATATATTTGCCGCCTTCCGGACGCCAATAGCCGCGCTGTTCTGCTCCAGCCAGTACGAACTCGAAACGAGGCCTTATGACGAGATAGTGGGGGTTGAAGTAGGCGCCCATAATGCTCCTCGCTTCCCGGGGAACTCCTGAGATATCCGGCTTATAACTTCCTATCGGAAACTGGTTTGTCGTCGAAGCGATCAGGAGAGCGGCTGCAACTGCAGACATATTTTTATTCTACGTCAGTCCTGATTTCGCGTTTAGCCGATTTGCATAGCCAAGGCAGCAGGAGACTCTTTGAGCTGGTAAGAAAAAGGCGAGGCGGATTGAAAAATCCACCTCGCCTCGGTCCAGTCTTTATTAGATTTCTGCTTCTTTACAGCCGATTTTATGCCATCAAACCAGGGCAGGATTTCTTCACGATCTCAATTCCTCCCGAGAGTTCAAGAACATTATCAATGCCCCCGTTCTTCAGAATTGAGTAAGAAATCGGGCTCCTTCCACCAGCTGCACAGTGAACGACGATTCGCTTCTCTCTCGGGATTTCATCCAACCTAGCAGCAAGTTCGCCAAGGGGGATATGCACCGATCCCTTAATCTTCGCCTGATTCCGCTCGTTGATTCCCCTCACATCCAGTACGAAGTCTGTAGGAAGAATCTCTTCCGGATTCACAAGGTTCATTGGAACGAGTTCAGCGCCAATATCTGCGGGCTTAATCCAATCAGCCACGATATCCAGCCCAATCGTCGCGAAGTCCCTGGCCGCTTGGTTGGCAGCTGCCTGATCTGGGGCAACAAGAGTCACCGGTTCAGCGTAGTTCAGCAGCCAGCCCGCCCAATTGGTTAAGCCCTTTCCGAAAGGCAGAGCCAGTGCGCCAGGCACAGAAGCAGCCCTCATCGCATCGGCCGTCCTCACATCTACCAGCCTTCCTGTGGGCTTGTCTGTCTGCAGGGGCTTTGGAAGACTGCCCAAGACAGCCGGGCCAGATTTGTTCAGCCTCTTCATTTCCTTAAAGTAGGCGGGGGGTTCTGGCTGTCCAGAAAGAACTTCTTCGACAAACTTCTCTTCGTCTGAAATCAAGAATGCCCAGTTCGAAGCTCGTTCATATCCAAGAGAGGTCACTGGCGAACCACCAAGCGACTTGCCGCAGGCAGAACCTGCTCCGTGACCCGGCCAAATCAGCAGACCGTCCGGAAGATCTTTAGTCTTCTGGATTGAGCCATAGAGCACCTTTGCCCCCTTGACCATCGTTCCGGCAACATTTGCCGCCTTCTCCAGCAAGTCGGGCCGACCGACATCCCCCGCGAAGATAAAGTCTCCGCTGAACATCGAATGAGGCATCTCGCTCATGGGATGATCGGTGAGAATGAAAGCCAAATGTTCGGGCGTGTGGCCAGGGGTATGCATAGCCCGCAGGGTCAGGTTGCCCACCCGAATCACATCTGCATCCTTCAAAAGAACAACGTTTGGCTCACCGGCAAAGGCGTACTTCCAATCAGCATCTCCTTCATCACTCAGGTACATCTTTGCCCCTGTCGCCGCCGATAGCTCTCTTGAACCAGAGAGAAAATCGGCGTGGATGTGGGTTTCTGTCACGGCGGTGATATGCAAAGACTGGGCTGCCGCCATATCCAGGTACTGCTGAATGTCGCGCAGAGGATCAATGACAATCGCCTCTCCAGTGGCCGCACACCCCACCAAGTAGCTGGCCTGAGCCAGCTTGTCGTCAAAGAAACTTCGAATAATCACGCTTTCACCTCTTTGTTCGGAAGAGCACATTTGGCAGGCTGATTCCAAGGCAGCTTGCCCAGCAGCATCGCCATGCCGCACTGATTGGTGGCCCCGGCGAAGGTCAATCCTGCGCCAACAAACATGGCGAGATAAATCCAAGAAGGCTGAACAGTCACAGCCAGAATCGTTCCGGCAAGAATCATAAGGCCAGCCACGAGGCGCACCTGCCTTTCCAAAGACCATCGTCCACTAACACCCTTGACAATGGGTTTGCCGGCCTGAATCCAAGCTTGAGTTCCCCCCTGAACCACTAAAAGGCCTGGGTGGTGCTGGCTAAGGAGATCGCAGGCCATCTGGGCTCGGCTTCCGCTGTGGCACAAAATAGCCACCTTGCCTTTGCCAAGATCATCGATTCGGGCATCCGCCTGTTCGAGCGGAATGTTAAGGGCTTGAGGAACATGCCCTGATGCGTATTCGCCGGGAGACCGCACATCAATCAGCTGAAGAGCAGCATCTGAATCGATCATTCGAGAGAGGTCTTCCACGGTGATGATTTTTTTCATTTCTGATTCCTTGAGCCATCAAGGTTCTATAGCGATTCAAAAAGACCTTTCAGTCCCAAATTTAGCTTAGGACCCTATAAATCATCCAGCCTGCGACAAGAAAAACCAAGACGGCAAATGATGATTTAAGGACATCTTTGGGGGCCTTGTCTCTCACCAGCAAACCCAATACCAAGCCCAGCAAGGCCACCCCAACAATGGCACCCAGCAGACTCCACTGAATCGGCCGAGAAAGCTCACCAGCAAACCCAACAAGTGACTGCATGCTGATAACGAGGAGGGAGGTTGGGATCGCCCTTTTGAGCTCAATTCCGAGGAGCAGAGTCAAGGCCGGCAGAATAAGAAAGCCGCCTCCAGCCCCTAAAACTCCGCTGACCATGCCGATCATAAGCCCAACCAGAGCGATCTTAATCTGGTTTGTCTCAACCTTGGGTTCGGCCTTTTCTGGGAGCAGCATTTTTGCTCCGATAAGAATCAT
This sequence comes from Synechococcus sp. UW140, assembly GCA_943369295.1. GTDB lineage: Bacteria > Armatimonadota > Fimbriimonadia > Fimbriimonadales > Fimbriimonadaceae > JAKRSE01. The sequence continues at coordinate 42,912 of CALRMU020000005.1, forward strand.
GACCAAGGCAAAGGCACCGAGAAGGAAGTCATCTTTTGCGACTCCCAAAACGGGATCGGGAATGTTGGGCACGATGAACATGCGTGCCGAGAAGGCACCAACCATTGAAGGGACAGCCAGTGAAAGGCCAGCTTTCCACTCGATCTCCTTGCTGAGCATGCCTTTCACGGCCCCGACACTGCTTGCAAGGCCGACGACCAGCAAAGAACCTCCGGTCGCTTCGAGGGCAGAAAATCCGAAGAGGCCGACCAAAATGGGGACGGTCAAAATTCCTCCGCCGCCACCCAATGCGCCGAGGACTAACCCCATCCCTAAAACAGCAAGCCAGCCCATTTAACTACTCAGAGCCTTCAGCCTAGCAGAGCGATTCATCTGCGTTAGAAGAGCTAGGGCTTATCTTTGAAGATCTTCGGTCCAGACGACTCATTGTCTGTACTCAATCCAGATAACACCGGTAACCTGTTGAAATGCAAAAGGGTGTTGAACAGCGCCTTAAGCAGGCGAAACTGCGGCTTACAGCCCAGAGGCTTGCCGTGCTTGAAGCTGTCGGCGGACCCGGAATGCACCAAGACGCCGAAACGATTGTTCTGGCGGCAAAAGCAAGGGTCAGCAGCCTTTCCAGGCAGGCCGTTTACGATAACCTCAATGCCCTAGTGGCAGCGGGAATCATCCGCCGAATCGAACCCGCTGGGCGCCCCGCCCTCTACGAATCTCGGGTCGACGACAACCACCATCACCTCATCTGCCGCACCTGCTATGCCACCTTTGATGTGGACTGCACGATCGGCGCAGCTCCCTGTCTTCAACCCTCAACTGACCACGGCTTTCTTGTCGATGAAGCCGAGGTCATCTTTTGGGGGATCTGCCCCACTTGTCAGCAAAAACACTCTCAAGGAGAATCTAACTAGCCATGTCAAGCGAATCTAAATGCCCCTTCTCAGGCTCAGCCGCCGGACCATCCAACAAAGATTGGTGGCCTAATCAGCTTCGAGTCGATCTGCTCAACCAGCACTCCAGCAAGTCAGACCCCTTGGGTGGAACCTTTAACTACAAGGAAGAGTTCGCCAAGCTGGACTTCGAGGCTCTGAAGCAGGATCTGCGAGACCTCATGACCGACTCGCAGGATTGGTGGCCCGCCGACTTTGGCCACTACGGTCCCCAGTTCATCAGAATGTCTTGGCACGCCGCCGGCACTTACCGAATCGGTGATGGACGAGGCGGCGCTGGCCGAGGTCAGCAGAGGTTCGCTCCCCTCAACTCCTGGCCCGACAACGTCAACATCGATAAATCTCGCCGACTTCTTTGGCCGATTAAGCAGAAGTACGGTCAGAAGATTTCTTGGGCTGACCTGCTGGTTCTCGCCGGAAACGTCGCCCTCGAAACCATGGGATTCAAGACTTACGGCTTTGCAGCAGGCCGCGAAGACACCTGGGAACCTGATCAGGACATCTTCTGGGGCAGCGAAAACACATGGCTTGGCAGCAGCCGCTACAAAGGTCAGCGCGACCTGGACAACCCTCTTGCCGCCGTTCAGATGGGCTTGATCTACGTCAACCCCGAAGGCCCCGATGGCAACCCCGACCCGGTGGCCGCCGCTCATGACATCAGAGAAACCTTCGCTCGGATGGCCATGGACGACGAAGAAACTGTCGCCCTTATCGCCGGAGGCCACACCTTTGGAAAGTGCCACGGAGCTGGAACAACGGACCACGTGGGCGTTGACCCAGAAGGTGCTGATCTTGAAGAGCAGGGCTTCGGATGGACCAGCAGCTATGGCACCGGTCATGGAGCCGACACCATCACCAGCGGCCTTGAAGTCACCTGGACCACCACTCCAACTCAGTGGGGAGTCAACTACTTTGAGAACCTTTTCGGTTTTGAATGGGAGCTGACCAAGAGCCCAGCTGGTGCATTTCAGTGGGTGGCTAAGGATGCAGAGGAGATCATTCCGGATGCTCACATTGCTGGCAGGAAGCACAAGCCAACAATGTTGACAACTGACTTGTCGCTGCGATTCGACCCCGCCTACGAAAAGATTTCCCGCCACTTTTTGGAGAACCCAGATGCCTTTGCCGACGCCTTTGCCCGGGCTTGGTTTAAGCTGACTCACCGCGATCTTGGCCCCAAGGCCCGCTACCTTGGACCAGAAGTTCCGAGCGAAGAACTGATCTGGCAGGATCCAGTCCCTGCCGCTGACCACGCCTTGATCGATGGCACCGATGCTGATGTTCTGAAGGCGAAGATTCTGGCTTCTGGCCTCACGGTTTCAGAACTTGTCGGCACCGCTTGGGCTGCCTGTTCGACCTTTAGAGGTTCTGACAAGCGAGGCGGCGCCAACGGCGCTCGCATTCGACTTGAACCCCAGAGGAGTTGGGAAGTCAACCAGCCTTATCAGCTTGGAAAGGTGATTGCTGTCCTGGAAGGAATTCAGGCTGAGTTCAATGCTGGCGCAGCTGGCGGCAAGCAGGTTTCTCTGGCTGACCTCATTGTTCTATCCGGAAATGCCGGAATCGAAGAAGCAGCAAGAGTCGGCGGCTACAGCGTCGCAGTTCCCTTCACAGCAGGCCGAACCGATGCCACTCAGGAACAGACTGACGTGGAATCCTTCGCTGTATTGGAACCGGTGGCCGATGGCTTTAGGAACTACCAGAACGGAAACAGTCAGGCCCCGGCTGAAGAACTCTTGATCGACAAGGCTCTGCTCCTGACCCTGACCGCTCCCGAACTGACCGTTCTCATTGGCGGTCTTAGGGTGCTGGGAATCAACCACAACAACGCCAGCCACGGAGTCTTGACTGCTAAGCCCGGAGTTCTGAGCCAGGATTACTTCGTCAACCTGCTGGATATGGGAACCAAGTGGTCCTCAGCCCCCTCGATCGGTCAGATTTATGAGGGCCGGGACCGCACCACAGGAGAGTTGAAGTGGACCGGCACCCGAGCCGATCTTGTCTTCGGTTCGAACTCTGTACTTAGAGCCTTGGCTGAGGTTTATGCGAGCTCAGATGCTTCTGCGAAGTTTGTGAACGACTTCGTGGCGGCCTGGACCAAGATCACCAACCTGGACCGATTCGACCTGGCTTAACCTAGGTTAAAACCGGGCAGACTCGTCTGCCCTGAAAACAAGTCAGAGCGGCTATTGTCTATTGGCAATAGCCGCTTTGGTTAAGTCCTCGTGGTAATGTTGACCTCATGTTTTTGAGCGGATGCATTTTTGCCGCTGTGATGGGGGCGCAGGCAGCCCCAGCCAAGCAGGAATACAAGGCAAAGCTCGGAACTCCCTATCTAGTCGGAACAGTTGGGAGGACCGCAGGAGAAAAGAAGGTAACGGAGCTTGGCAACAGCAGATTAATCACCCTGAATTCAGTCCGCACGGCTCTTTCTTTTGGAACGAAGCGAGAAACGATTGTTGCTCGACAAGGGAAAATGCTCGTAATCCTTGGATCAACAATCAAGAATCCAGAAAAGAAGCCGATCCTCGTCAGCGATGCAAGCTGTTTCGCATTGAGATGCTACGAGCCAACATTTAAGGCGAGTGATGTTGATTACAGAGGATCTGCCTTAAAAAATGGCGACATCTTGTCACAGCAGCTCAAACCAGGCCAGGCGATTGATGTCTGGTCTGTTTACGAGTTTCCCGAACAGATCCCACACTTAAAGATTGGAATCTACTTTCACACCTTTATTGCCTCCCAGACTCCAAGATTCGATGTGACTAACCTCATCGAAAAGCCAACATCTGTGTTTGCCCAATCAAGCTTGCGGTTTAACTCCTCGGCCCAGGTTGGTTTGAAAGCCAAATTTGATCTGGACAGCTTGAATTTTCGAGTGCTAGAGGTTAAGAAAGTTTCAGATGGCGGCATCGCCGTTCGAATCGAAGCATCTAACGATATGATTCTTCCCGAGCGCTGGGGCTGGCAGTATGCTCAAGCCCAGATTGAAGACTCTTCTGGCCGGAAAACTACTAACTATCCGGACTTTTACATCGATTCAGCCTACTCTGATTGGGGAATGAACATTCAGCCCCGAAAGTCGATTACTGGTGAGTACAGGTTCTATCCCTCCAACCAAGACGAACCAGTAAAGTTCAGCCTCACAATGAACTCAACAAAGCGGTCGGTGATGGTTCTTCTGAAATAGACCTTTCGATACGCTTTTTGCTGGAAGCACCCTGTGAGCTAAAATACTCGAAAGGAATATGGTTGACCTTCTGCAAGTGCGCCTCGTCGTGTCCGTGATGACAATTGGCCTGCTGTCAACCACCGGGACATCGATTCAAAGAACTCCAGAGATGGCCAAAATCACGGGCCAAAACTATCTGAAGCTCATGTCTCCGGGGATCAACCTTGGCAATACTCTTGAGGCAATCCCGAACCAAACAGCGTGGGGCAACCCCCTTCCCAACGCTGCCATTATGAAGAGCTACAAGGCGGCTGGTTTCAAGAGTCTTAGAATCCCGATCGCCTGGAGCCAGTACACAGACGCAAAAGGAAGGATCGACCCTAAATGGATGAACAACACCAAAGAAGTGGTTAAGCTGGCTCAGGCCAGTGGTCTTTACGTGCTGATCAACATTCACTGGGATGGCGGCTGGCTTCAGCCCACCTACGCAAATCGAGCCCAAACCGAAGCAAAGTTCAAGAGCTTTTGGGTTCAGATCGCAAACGCCTTTAAGGGTTTCGACCACAGCATTCTCTTTGCTGGCACCAACGAGGTTCACGTCACCAATGAGTACGGCCCTCCGACAGCCGAAAACGCGGAGGTTCAGAATGGCTTTAACCAGATCTTTGTGGACACGGTTCGAGCCACAGGCGGGCTTAACTCCAACCGCTGGCTGGTTGTGCAAAGCTACAACACCGACATTGATGCGGCAGTAAGGGTGAACACTAAACTGCCGACCGACAAGGCAAAGAACCGCCTGATGATGGAGGTTCACTACTACTCTCCCTTTAACTTCACTCTCAACGAGAAGAGCAGTATCTGGCAGTGGGGCAAAAACGCCAAGGATCCTTCGGCGAAGGACACATGGGGAGACGAAGACTTTGTCGATGGCCAGTTTTCGAAAATCAAAAAGGCGTTTGTCGACAAGGGCATTCCCGTTCTGCTGGGTGAGTACGGTGTTGGGCTCAAAAAGAACTTCCCAGGCATGAAGGCTTACCAGCTAGATTGGGACAAGTACGTTACCAATTCAGCTTACAGGCACGGCATGGTTCCTATGTACTGGGATACCGGCGCCGACGTGGGAATGTTTGATCGAACCACGGGCAAGAATCGTGAGCCTGATCGAGTCGCCGCTATTGTGGCGGCGGCTAAGTAGGGCCTGACTTCTTTAACTTCGCTGCTGGCACCTGGGTTAAGTCCAAAACGACGAGCCAGACTGCGAAGAACAAAAAGGAGATCCTCTGCATCCAAGGCAAAGTTCCATCAAGCTGACCACCATAGTAAAGGGCAGCACTGATAAAGAGCAGAACAGATGAAGCCACGCCTCCTGCGAGCAGACCATAGCTTTTTAGAATCGTCAGCCGCCGAAGCAGCAGAATAAGGGTGCCAGTCATAAAGGCCACCGAAATGTTGATCATCAGATCGTGCATCGGGGTGACAATAAAGCACCCGTACACGCAGGAGCCAAACCCTGTCATTCTCAGCCAGCTGGCATCTGGCTTAAAAGCCTCGGATCTCGCAAGCCGCTCAAAAATCAGGGCAAGAGAAAGCCAAAAAGCAAAGACTCCGGCAATGGCAATCCATCGGCTGGTCTCGCTTCCGGCATGAAAAAGGCTTGAAATGAAGTCTTTGTTCCAGTTGTAGCCACCAGGGAAAAACAGGGTCGCAGACCAAACCACAACAAGGGCCACAACCACACCGATGGCCGGCAGATACTTGAGCTTCATACAGCTTGCGGCAGTAGGCATCTAAGTCCTGACTGCCAGTGGACTTACCTCGGCCAGAAACAAAAGGATGCAGGCCCTAAGCACAAAAAGAGTCGACCCCACTAAGGAGGCCGACCAATTGACTGACAGGGAGGAAAAGCTGTTAAGCGGAGGGCTTGCGTCTGCGAAGAATGCCCAGACCAAGCAGACCACCCAAAACAACCATGGTGGCTGGCTCGGGCACTGCCTGATACTGAGTGCCAGACATTCCAACGATCGAAACATCCGTCACAAGGTTGCCAGCCATGTCTCTCAGCTCAACGCCAAGAAACTCGACGGTGTTTGAGAAGTTTGAGTCGCCAGAGAAGGTTTCTCCCAGGTCAAGCTCTCTCAGGTTTGGCTGGAAGATCGTGTTCATTTGAACGGAAGCCTTCTGCCCAGCCTGACCGATGAAAACAGGATCGGTCCTTACTACTTGGTCAACCTGACCAGGATTGAGGAAGAGGAATCTCTGTGAATCCGCCTGACCGACCTGGACATCCAGCAGACTAAATGACTTGGTGTTTTCGTTGCTTCCAGTAATTCTAAACACATAAGTGGCCAAGTATCCCGTCGCCGTTCCTCCGTACTGAAGGGTATCCACCCATCCGGCAGTGGCGACTCCCTGCATAACATCCGGGACACCGAATGCATCATAGACCTCATTGATGGTGTCGTAAAGGGGCGTGTTAGCTTCGTTGAAGAAAGAGTTGTAAAGGGTCCCTTGGTATCGAGTTTTGATGACTCCGTAGTCCCCGCGAACCGTTCCAGTCCCCTCGAAGGTCATCGAGTTATTGCTGCCGTTTTGGTCTAACCCGTAGTAGCTGAGGTTGGTTTCAAAGTCGTGAAGCAGTCCATCAGTGAAGACGCCTGAGGAGTCTTCTGTTGCAAACCTGATGCTGCCGTTTGGCAGAGCTCGAGTCTGATTCGATCCTTCGAACTTGATCTCTCCGTATCTTTCAAAGTCTGCTCCACTCACCTGGGCAAACACAGCGACGGGGGCCAGGGCCATGCAGGCTCCAACTGCCATCAGGCCATACCGGATGCGGCTTTTTGTCATGTCCGAAGTCTGACAAGCCCAGGCATTACATAGACATTACTTTCGCTAATTCTACTAAGATCGCCACCAAACTGGTATTTTTGCCTATGGGGAGTTTTAAGCAGATCTTAACGGGTCTTCTTTGCCTTGTCTGCCTCAACATTTCGCCGTATCATTTTCCTTACCAGTTCAGGATTCAAGGGCTTATCCGGCGTGAACTGAATCGTCCCTTTTGACACCTTGTGGCCAGCCAGTTCCTCGGCGTAATCCAAGGCTACGCCTCCGGGGAAAAAGGAGCAGTGCTTAGCGAAGGCTGCGAAGTGGCAGATGCTCCCTTTCAGCTTGTAGCTCGGCATTCCGTAGCTGATTCTTTCTTCGGCATCCGGCACCTCTTCTCGGATCAAGCTCCTTAAGTCTTCCAAAGCCACTCTGAATTCAACGTTCTCTATGGCCGCCATGTATTCGTCAACCGTCGTGGGGCCAGGCTTCACCTAACAAACGTTACCCTTTAGATTTGTTCATCCGGCACTTGTCGCTGCAGAACTTGACTTCGTCCCAGCACCTCTCCCATTTCTTGCGCCAAGAAAAAGGTCTGCCGCAGATCGGGCAGACCTTTGTAGGGAGGTGAGAGTTTGGCCTCGCTTTCATGGTCTATCAAGACTACGAAGCATTAAGCCAATCAGGATGCTAAAGCAGGAGTTTCAGTCCCCTCCACCGCATCCACCACCACAGCCGCCACCCCCAGAATCTCCTCCTCCTGAGTCGCTGCCGCTGTCATTATCATGATGATGCGAGCTGCCGCTGCCACAGCCTGAGCCACCGTGTCCGCCATAGCCGCCGCTGCCAGTGGTGTCGCCCCCATTTCTGCCATGTCCCGTCTTGGAGGCGCGATAGATCATCACTATAAAGAAGAGAGTGAGCACGACTCCAATCACAATCAGAAGAGCAAAAGGATTCTCTACTGGTGCCTGATCTGTCGTAGCCAGCACACAACCCGCACCAATTAGGCTCAAAATCACAGCCGCAAAGGGCAGTCTGAGTTTTGAGAAATCTGGCTTTCTAATAACCCAGTGGTCATTCAGGTTGACCCTAGCCCAGGCCAAGTCATGACCGAACCGGCTCTCAGTGGGGGGCCAGATATCAGCAGGAGGTGCTTCCCCAAAGACCTCGGAGTAGAGCTTCAGCGTCGCTTCGTACTGGTTTTCAAATTTGTCCGATTCCGATCCACCTCCCTTGGTGGGGTGGTGATGAAGTGGAAAAGGCAGAAGACGATGGAATCTTTCCCAGTAGCTGACAGTGTAGGTGAGATGCAGGTGCCAGGCCTGGTCAACGTGTTCGCTTGGGGTGACTTGACGACCAGCGACCATGGCCAAAGCCACAAACCGCTTGTATTCCTCAATCACTCGGTTGGAGAAAGAGAGAGTCCACTGATTCTCTCTGGCCAGTCTCTTGGCGAAGCTGAGCTTGACCGCTCCGCCATCGATGTCGAAAGAGGAAATCTGCGAGATCAGTTCCCTCTGTTCTTCTGACAACTGCATTGTTCTCCTCAAAAGTTCACCTAAACAAAGTCTAGGACACCTTGTTTATTGAATTGTTAAGAAGCCGGAAGGAGACCTATAGGGCCCCTTCCAGTCTCTATGAACATATACAGTTTTTAGGCACTTTAGGCTGCGTTTAGAAGACAGAAACTTCGCTGAGATTGACCACAACCGGTCCGCTGATCTTCACGCGCACCTGAGTGATGCCCTTGCCATCTACCTTGACCGTGCGGTTGGCACCAATGCTCTCACCCTTAGATAGAGTCACCCAATTGCCATCACGAAGACCTTCGATGCTCCATTTGTCAATTCTCTGTCCGAGCTTGATGTTCTCTCTGATTCGAACGTAGCTGGCGTCAATGGGCTGCTTCCAGCTAAGCACAAACTCAGAGCCATGCTCTTCAGAATAGCGGCTTCTATCACGAAGATTGTTCCGACTGGACAGAGCCTTGCCGTCGACTTGAAAAGATGCTTTTAAAGCCAGATTGTCTTTGAATCTGGTCCTCAGAAGCCGGCCATACTCGGTCAGTTCCTTCACGTCGATTTCATGGAGCTGCCCTCGTTTGTCAGGTGCGATTCCTAAGTTAAAACTGCCCCCTCTTCCCACTGATTCTAGATAGAGTGAGAAAAGCTGTTCGGCAGTCTTCACCTTCGAATCTTCTTCAGGATGGTAGAACCAGCCTGGCCTGTGAGGAACATCGCACTCGGCTGGCATCCAGAAGCGGCCGTTTCGAGTGCCGAACGGAAGCTTGGTGTAATCCATTTCTCCCGGTCCGATTCTGCCCTTTCCCTTGCGAGGCTCAGGCGTAAAGGTTGCCCAACTCGTCTCTGCCGCCTGACCGGTTTCATTTCCAACCCATCTGACGTCGGGACCGACATCGCTGAAGAGGCTTGCATTGGGCTGGAGAAGTCGTGTCAACGCCCAGTTTTTCTGCCATCCATAGTAGGTGGCCCTATCGATAATTCGCGTCTCGCGGGCGCCGCCATAATAGCCGTCGCCTCCGTTAGCTCCATCATGCCAAGACATGAAAAGCTCTCCGTAGTTTGTGTAGAGTTCCCTCAGCTGCTCTCTGTAAACTTCCGCGTAGGCGGGTCTTCCATACTCGGGATGATTTCGGTCCCAAGGTGAACAGTAGACGCCAAACTTGAGACCGGCCTTTCTTGAGGCCTTTTCAAACTCCTTCACCATGTCGCCCTTGCCGTTCTTCCAAGGGCTCTTGGTGATGTTGTAAGGAGTGGTTTTGGTGGGCCAAAGGCAGAAACCATCGTGGTGCTTGGCCACGAGAATAAGGCCCTTGAATTCGCCAGCCTTTACCGCCTTGACAATCTGGTCAGCGTCAAAGTCGGTCGGATTAAAGATCTTGGGGTCGGCGTCTCCGTATCCCCATTCTTTGTTTTCAAAGGTGGTCGGAGTGAAATGAACCAAAACGTACTGATCCATCTCGTGCCAGGCGATCTGGCGAGGGCTCGGAAGGGCTCCATAGGGAGCAACAGAGAGATGTACCATGGCAACAAGGGAGGCTGCAATCATTTGAGCTCACACCAAAGGGTGTGGTAAGGATACCAAGTAAAAGAAAATTTAGGTTTTAATCTTCAAATCCGCGACAACCGCTCGATGATCAGATTCTTTTCCGGCGAAAGTCCAGACATTGATGACCTCGATTTTTCTGCTCGAATAGACCAGATCTATTCTCACCAGACAAGGCAGCGGATTCACAGCCGTAGCTCCATAACCTCGGCCGCCCGATTTGAACGAATCAGTAAGGTCAGCAGTCAGACTGCCGAAGGAGCGTGAATCCGGGGGTGAATTGAAATCCCCTGCGACAATGTCTGGCTGAAATCCTGATGCCTTGAGGCGAGACGCAATCTCTTCAGCTTCTGCTCTGCGCGCGATCCGTGACTGCGTGAATTCGCTCCATGCCGCTAGGTTGTAAAGGTCCAGTCTGAGGACGGGTGGGTTCATTCTAAGGCTGACCAAGTTCAGCGACATTCCTTGAGGGGTTGTCAGCTTGGCTGATACAAAGTTGGAAACTCGCCGATCGTAACCAATCTGATCCAGCTTTCCTCTCGCGATGATGGTGGCGTCCGGCCCGGAAACGAAGCTGCCCTCTTCGCCAAAAAACTCCATCGCCAGCTTCTTCAGATCTTCGGAACCGGGCGATTCCTGCAAGAGCAGAACATCTGGCTTCAGCTTTTTCAGTTCCTGAACGGCCTCTACCCTGCCCCACCCGCAGTTCAGAGTAACGACTCTGAGAGAATGCTGGCCAGGTGGAAGGAGCATCCGCGTAATCGAAATCACCTCCTCAACAAAGATCAAGGCGAAAACTCCCCAAATGATCATGAGTCCTTTTCGCCAAGGGGCGAGAAATACTCCCCACACCACACCTATAAAGGCGGGAACGAAGGCTGGCCAGACAAAGAAAGCGAAAAGGCTATCATGCCGAGTGAAGTAGGCGACTAAGCAGAAGGCGAAGAAGGCAAGGTTGAAGCTAAGCCAGATTGGCGACTTCTTAGGCTTCGTTTCCTTTTCTTTAGCGCTCTCTTCCACCTTGCCTACAGTCTAGCAAAGGCAGAACTCAGGCGGTTCAAAGCTTCTTCCAATACCGACTCATCATGCGCCAGGCAGAACCGCAGCCAAGGAGCATTGTGATGGTCCCTGACGAAATCTGAGGAAGGCACCGCCCCGACCCCGCATGATTCGATGAGTTTATAGGAAGCCTCAACCGAGTCACTGGTTTCAAGCGAAGAAGGCCATGAAGCAAGAAGATAATAGGCTCCTTTTAGGGGAAGAGGCTCGAAGCCGAGCGAGGACAAGCCTTGAGCAAAGAGGTCTCGTTTTGCCTGATACTTTGCCGCAATCTTGGGAAGATAAGTTTCGCCGTGGACCAACAGCATCTCCGCGACTCCCTGCTGTAGGGGTGCTGGGGGGCAGACATAGACGGCATCAAGAAATCTGACAAAGTGGGGTTCTAGAGCTGTCGGAACATGAAGAAATCCGATACGCCAGCCAGTAATGGCGAAGGTCTTTGAAAATCCCCCCATGGTAAGAGTCTTGTCCTTCAGCCGATCAAGGGTCGCAGGAGAAACGTGGCTTTCGCCATCAAAGACCATGTACTCATAAATCTCATCTGTGACCAGAAGGGTATCGGTGGGCTCCAGCAGGTCCGCCAGCTTCTCGAGTTCCACCTGATTCCAGACCTTGCCAGTAGGGTTGCCCGGAGTGTTGACGAGAATGAACTTGGGATTCTGGCTCAAGGCTTCCGCAACCAAACCAAAATCCACTCCCCAATCTGGCCCGAGCAAAGGAATGGTAATGACCTCGGCCTGATAGCGTTTGAGGGCTTGTAAATGATAAGGATAGCTTGGCTCAAAGACCACAACCTTATCGCCTGGATTCAGCAGGACTCCACAGACTGCCTCGAAAGCCCCTGTTGCGCCACAAGTGACAAGCACACCCGAATCTCCCTCGACCGCGATTCCGTTGTCTCTTCGCAGTTTGTGGGCTATGGCTTCTCGTAGAGACGGAAGCCCTCGGGGATCAGTGTAAAGGTTGATCCCCCCTCTCATCGCCCTTTCTGCCGCCTCAATCATCTCCATCGGGGGAGCCAGATTGCAGACTCCTTGACCCAAGTTGATCCCCCCAACTTCCCTCACCCGATTAGTTATCTGTCTGAGAACGGGAGTCTGAAAGAACTGGGTTTGAGCGGAGAGGTGGCGTTCCATGGCAGAGGCTGACCCCGCAAGTATACGACGCCAGCCCTCAGCTTCCTGGATAGATCACAAACGTCCCCCCTCTTGCCGCCGAGTTTGGCAAAGCAGGACGAGAGTCTATAGATTTCAGCTTCGAAGCTTCATCCCTGTTCCAGAGTGATCCACACCATCGACTTGCCAGGAACCTTCAACTTCCTCACCAGCCTCTGCCTCTCGTCAAGGGTCACACTGCTGCTTTTTGCCCCCATGACGCTCAGCTTTGCCTTGCCTTTGATTCCTGTGTAGTAGAGAGGAATGGTGATTTCCTGCTCCATTTCCCGGTCGGTTGGATTCCAAAACAGCGCCATTCCTGGGGTCTTTAGGGTTGGGTTGGCATGAAGAATTCCATCGATATTGCGGCCGTCTGCCCGCCTAACGTGGATCACATCGCTTTCTAGGATCTCCCGATGCTTCTTAAACCAATCAACCCACTTGATGACCAGCGCCTTGGTTTCCGGAGCATCGTAAAGGCGCGGGCCGCGATAGCAGGACTGGGCTCCGTAGCCCAAGTTGTTGCTCAAATGCAGAGCGTAGTCTTCAAGATGCTCTTTCAGAGGCTCGATAGTGGCCTCCTTTCCTCCACCCTGGTACTCAACCAAAGGAGTCATCATCCAGCCCATGGTCGGGGGCTTTTCCCAGGTTCCATCGAACAGATTCTGCCGAGCATGAATGTGCTGCTGGGCGCGAGGCAAAGACCAGTTCGCTTCTCGGTAGCCCATTCCGGTTTTGTTGGATCCGTTGAGAAAGTAGTTATCTGGCACATTGAGAAAAATTCCCTTCTCTCTGCAGTCGTGGTAAAGGTTACGAATCTTTTCGTACTGCATCCACTGAGAATCTTCTAGCCCTTGGTGCCCCGGATGACTGGTAGAGGCGCAGACATCGCCGGGATAGTTGCCGTCGTGCTCAAACAGTTGAAAGCCCGTTTCGGCCATGAAACGCTCAATCTTCTTAAAGTACTCCTCTCCCCATTTACTGCAGAGGCAGGGAGACTGACCAAAAATGGCTCCCCCTGTCTTGCCCGTTTTAGGGTTGATCACATCGTTTTCGTCATCGATTCGGCGGGAAGCCAGCAGGCTGTAGCCCCCCAGCTCAACCCCCTTGGCGTTGGCATATTCACGAAATCCCTTAAACTTGGCAATGTTCTCTGGGGAGAGGTTCTCCATGTCCAAACCGCTCCAAAAACTGATGACCACCATTTCAAAGCCACACTCAGCCGCCTGATCAATCGCTGGCAGAACGACCTTAGGGTCGGTGGAAGTCAGGTGAAGCATGATGGGGTTTTCTGTCACCCAAGGCGCCAAGGTTCTGTAAAACTTCCTGATCCCAAGACCCCGCCTTTCCGCATCGCTGGAATCGTGTGGGATGAGGTAGGTGCGAAAGCTCTCGAAAGTACCGCCAGGCTTTAGCAGATAGCCTGGGCCGATCTCTGGAGAAACGACCAAGTCAACTGGAGCAGTCTTCTCGTAGTTGACCTGGGTGTCGTAATCCAAGTCCGCCTTCCATTGCACGGCCCGGGGAGTGACCGAAGGTGATCCTCCACCAAAAGCGTAGTCTGTGATGACGCTGACGTTTGGTCTCTGCCATTCTCTCGGCTTATCGACAATTGATTCTCCTTCGACAAAGGCCAGGTGCTCGGCAGCAAACTTGTTCAAGGTGACCGCCTTATCGGCACTGCTCTTTAGTGAAAAGGACTTGAAGGCAACCGGAACTCCATCGTAAACCTCGTACCTAATGGTCAAAAGGAGGCTCTGCGGACCTCGGAACCGAGCCTCAAGCCCCCTGCCCGCCGGGGGCCATTTCTGGTTTGCAGCCTGGCGCACACGCTTCCACCCAAAAGGAGCCTTCACTCTGACCGCTTCAGCTCCTTCAAAGGTCCAGTCACTCGGCTGAGGTTTAGGGTTCTTCAGGTCTTCATCGCGGATGAAGGCGCGATTTCGGGGCGGCAGAAAGCCGCCAATCTTGTGCTCCACACCGTCCAGCGTCAGGATGATTTCTGGCTTTAGGGACCTCAGAAGGCTTTCACCGTGGGCATCAATAGCAACCGTGCCAAAGCCTGGCTCGGTGGCAAAAGTGCGGCTCACCAAGCCATTTGAGAGGGTGATTATCCCCTTCTCCTGCTTCAAGCTGGTTCGGTAGGGAGAGGAATCGATAAGCCAGTCTGGGCCGGAGATGCTCAGCATTGAGAGTCCGATGAGGGTGGAGACCACACAATTAGTATGGCCTTCTCCATAACAAATTGTCTTTAGACGAACACGAGTGCCTGACTTCCGAGCAGCAGACAGCCAGATCAGCCATTCCTTTCATTCATGCTGACAACAGCTTTGGACACTAGTCTATTGGTAAGAAAACTGGTTGGAATCCCTTTTGAATAACACAGGAATCGAAGCCTTCAAGACCTTGGAAGTGATGAGAGGCAATGCCAAGTGCTTGGGCTGCAGTCACATTCGCCAGAGTGTCATCGACAAACAGCGCCTCTTTAGCCCTTGCCCCAACACAATTTAGAGCCGCCTGGAAAATTTCTTGACTTGGTTTGGCAAAGCCAACTCTTGATGAATTGATGACGGAATCAAAACTCTCACTCAATCCGAGTGCAGCCAAATCCATGTCCAGCCGAGTCGTGGCGTTCGTGACAAGAACAACCTTAAGCTTGTGGCGAAGCGACTGCATTCGCTCCAGTATTTTGTGATCGACCACGCCCGCTGCTGCTGACCATGTCGAGACAGCTTCCTTCGCCCTCTCAAATCCTTCACCCTCTAGATGAAGGGCAATGCTCTCTCGCCACTCCTCATCCGTCACTTGACCCGTGATGGCTGGGAGCAGGAGCGATTCTGAGAAGGCCGTCCGCTTGATCTCGGCCAAGCTGACTCCAAACCGGTCTACGAAACTCGGGTCATCCTGCGGCCAGTGGCGAATCACGCCATCAAGATCGATCAGCAGAGCCTTGATCACGCCTTTTCGAGTTCAGGAGTCAGGATCACGCTTTCCTGCTCGTTGGGGTCCGTTCGAGCTATGATCGCCACTGCCCTTTCGTCAGTCGGGTTGTAAGGCTGATGAGGAACTCCGGCCGGAATGTAGATGTAGTCTCCGGATGAGACCCTATCGCAATGCTCCAGGTTTGGCCCGTGAAAAAACTCCGAAACCCCTTCGAGCATATAGATCGCCGTCTCGTGAGCTTCGTGAAAATGTGCCTTGGCTTTTGCCCCTGGTGGCATGACCAGCATGTGCATGCAGATGGCCTTTGCGCCGCATGATTCAGCCGAGACCCCACTGAAGTAATCCAGACCCTGCTTGCCAGAAAAAGAGTCTCCACCTCTCACAATTTTGCAGTCAGCAGTTTTGCCGTCAGCCACGAGCCAATTATGGCCAAGCCAGCCCCTACTTAACCCGAGGAGCAGGCTGAAGATTGATAGATGGTCCGGCAACTCTCGGGCCCGATTCAGTCCATTTGAGAGGGTCAATTCTTAAAGTTCGCCCCAGTTTGTTGTGACCGTACATGGGCTCGCCTTCTGAATCCCATGCGTGATAAGCCATCCACCACTCACCAGAATTCAACTGAAAAATAGTCTGATGACCCGGCGAATAGGTTTCGCCAGGCTTAGTGGTTAGGAAAGGCTCCTTGGGTTTAGTGTAAGGCCCCATGAGACTGGTGGATGATGCTGCCCAGACTTGATAGCAGGCATCCCTTTTCCAGCTTTGGAACCAGCCAGAAGAGTAGATCAGCCAGTAAGTCTTCCCCTGCTTGATTAGGGTAGGAGCATCTAGAACTCCCTTCTCCACTTCCCTGTCAGCCCAGATCAGAACCTTCTCTTCACCCACGATCTTCGAAAGATCCTGCGAAAGAGGAGCGATGGCCAATCCACGAGGCTGTTCCTCTCGAATGTAGAGCAGGTAAGGCTTGCCGTCTTCGACATAGAGGGTCGGGTCGATGGCTCCGTTTTGGTTGTCTTTAGGGTTGACCGAAGCGCCCGTCACCAGCTTCGAAACAAGCTTGAAGGGCCCTTTTGGAGTCGGCCCCTTTGCGACGGCCAAATCTCGCTTGTTTGAAGCTGGATCAAGAGCCGAGTAGAAAAGATAGAACTCACCCTTCCACTTATGAACCTCAGGCGCCCACAACTGATCATTCGACCACTCCGGCTTGCCAACCCCGCCTTCGTGCTTCCAATTGACTAAGTCAGTCGAGGTCAAAAGCTGAAAGCCGGTCGGACCATTGTGAGTCCCATAGGCATAAAAGGCTTCACCCTCCTGAAGAATGTAGGGATCAGGAAAGTTCTGGTTCCAAACGGGATTCTTAAACTCCACTAGGATTCCGGCATTGCTGGCAGCAATAACTGCCACTGCTGTGGCGAGGGCAAGACTCATTGTGTGGCTTTTAACGCCTAGTTTCCTGAGGGAGGCGCGCCGCCCTGAGGATTAAAGTTTGCCCTTTCATCCCCTTCCTGCTTTCTCAGTTCGTTCATTTTGTCTGGCGAAACCGGATTTTCATCCGTGCTGCATCCGGCCGCACTAAAGGCTGCTGCTAGTCCGCAGAAAATCAAAATCAGAATCTTTTTCATGTTAAGTTAAAGGTTAAGTGTTGGTTCAGGCAGCAAGTGAGTCGCCTGAACCAACAAAGTTGTGGAGTTACTGGACCTGCGAAGGATCGCAGTTGCCCCAAGTGCCCCACCAGTTGCGGTTAAGCTCTGGGTCGGCTTCCATTGAAGGATTGGTGGCAGGGTCAACCCATGATCCGCGTGAATCCATAAAGACCCACTCCCAATAGCCAAGCTGCTTGAACTTAAGAGCGCTTCTCTTAACAAATTTAGCATGGCCGTCGGCGAATCCATAGTTGGATCCCTTAGAGAAGTTGAATCCAGCCCAGGCAATATCAGCATCGTTTGCATGCTTAGCGCCATCGGTAAAGAAGCTGCGACGGGGTGAAACGATCGCTTCCTTAACTGTGGTAGCTCGACTCTGGAATGTGATGATGTCAGCTGGCTGGCTTACCGAAGTCTGCGAGGTGTTGCTGACACAGCCGTTAAACATGTAGCTGGTGCGGCCAGCGCCGGGATTGGTGCTGGGGGCGAACTTAGGATCAGAATCCTTGCTTGCGCCGGGGCTGACAAGAATCTCCATGCTCTTGAGATAGGGGAAGGTTTCTCGACCCCAGTTCTGGACAGCAAGAGGATCCATGAATCCCAAAGGAGCCTGAGCGGGAGGGTTTCCGCCTGCACCAGCGCCATAGGGGTTGCCGTAGAAGTCGCCGCCAGTCCAGGGCTGCATGGTGGACCAGTTGCCTGCGTTGCCGGGAACCATGCCTTCTCCGTTAGCGACGAACATGTCGTCGTAATCTGAAGAGTAGATCAGAGATCCGGTGGCAATCTGCTTAATGTTGCTGAGGTCTGAAGTCTTTTTAGCAGCTTTTTTGGCCTGGGCAAAGACGGGGAAAAGAATCGCCGCGAGAATCGCGATAATGGCGATAACGACCAAGAGTTCGATGAGGGTGAAACCACTGCGTTTCATGATATTGCTGCTGTTTTGATTGGAGCTCTCTGCTATCTCTGCAAAGAGAGAGTCCTCTTTGAGTTAAAGAGTACGGAATGGTTGTTAGAAGAAACACACAGGGCAGAAGCACAAAAAATCATCACTGCTTCCAAAACTCCAAAGGAACCATCGATTCCTTTGGAAGGCCAGTATCAACTCTGTCCTTGCCCATCACATAAAACATTCTTAAAACAAGGTCTTGTGCATAATTGCCAAATCCCTTGCCAAACAGGTTAAAGCCACCTTTGTGCTCGGCATCTTCCTTAATGCCAATGCGGATTGAAATCGGCTTGTTGGGTTGAATTCCGGCAGCATCTAATGTGATGCCAGAAAGTGGGTTGCCATCCAGCGAGGCTCCTTCGTTATCGAGAGACCAGATCTTCAGAGCTCCGTACTGGGTCATGTGGTCAACCCACCATCCGGGATTCAAAATTCCGCGCTTGGCGCCAAAATCGCCGGGGCAGGTCCAGGTGCCGATTTCGAGCCCATTCACCCAGACTGTGATGTCCGACGGCCAGTCGTGGTCGTAATTCGGAGCCTCCGAACAGGCCTCCATAATCAATTCCATTCTTAGAATATCGACTGTGGCCGGAAGTGTGTTTGGAAAGTTGTATTCAACGTAGCCATCCGACATCCAAAGAATCTCGGCGCTGGCTCGCTCTGGGTCAAGAAAGGCCTGAGGGATATCCAAAAAGCCGATCATCTTTTCTCGGTTGGCCAAGCCGCACTGAGCGATGGGGTTTGCCTGACTGTATAGCCCAATAGGCATGGTTACTTCTTCCATGCGCTCTTCGGTGATTCCTGCCGATTCAAACGAAACGATCATTTGATCGAATCTGAGCCGACACCTCTTCTGCATGCCTTGAGCTCCCGGCATGTATTCACTGAGAACTAGGCCAGCCTGTTCTAAAATTTGGATGTGCTTGGTGACGGTGGGCTGAGAGAGCCCCATGGCGAGGCCAATTTCGTTGATGTTTCGGTCGCCGCCAGCCAGGAGAGAAATGATCTCCAGACGTGCTTCTGAACCCAGGGCCTTAAAAATTCCTGCCCCTGATCCGTTTCTCACTTGGAGAATGTGAGACTTGAGTTCGCCTGACATCGTTTGCCGCCTTCTGCAATTACTATAGCACAAGTGCGATGCTCATGCAATTGTTCAGCAAAAATGTTCTACAATCTGATCAGACCAAGCTAAATGAGCCTGATTACTCCTAACATTGAATCTCAACTCGGCTATGCAAACCCCGTTTATCCCACCTATTTCGCCGACCCCTTTGTTCTGCGAGTAGGGGATGAGTGGTTTGCCTTTGGCACAGGGGCAATGCCAGAAAGCAATCCGGAGGGAGGTCAGTTTCAGGTTCTTTGGTCAAATAATCTTGTTGATTGGAAGCCCCTTGGTCCAGCCCTCGTCCCACCTGCTGAGTTTAAAGGGCATGCTTTCTGGGCTCCAGAAGTTGCATTTCACAGGGGCCAGTACTACATGTACTACTCGGTAGGAGTTGGAGACAAAGACCACCAGATTCGGGTCGCTTCTTCCTCCAAGCCGGCCGGACCCTACCTTGACGAAGGCAGATTGACCCCAGAAGACTGCCCCTTTGCCATCGACCCCTGCCCCTACAAGCACACAGATGGACGATGGTTTTTGTTTTACGCCACCGACCTGGTTGAAGGCGAGAGGCCAGGGACAGTCTTGATGGTGGATGAACTGACCACCATGACCGAACTGGCCGGCACCCCAACCCTTGTCGCCAGGGCAACCGAAAAATGGCAGAGGTTTGAGAAAGATCGGCCAATCTACAAAGGGATCCACGATTGGCACACTCTCGAAGGGCCATCCGCACACTTTAAAAACGGCCAGATTTTCTGCCTCTACAGCGGAGGAAACTGGCAGAACGACACTTACGGGGTCGATTACGTTTCTGCCCCTCACCCCACAGGGCCCTGGGTTAACACTTCTCAACCAGAACCCCGAACCCTTAAAACCCGACCAGGCTTGGTGCTCGGCCCAGGGCACAACTCAGTGACCAGCGGCCCTGGCGAAACCGGCGACTTTATTGTCTACCATGCCTGGGATAGGGGAAGGACAGCAAGGCTGATGAGGATTGACCCCATTATTTGGGGAGAGGAAGGCCCAACCTGCCTTGGCCCGACCTTGAAAGATTGAAAGGTTCAAACACCAGCTCTGCAATCAAAGGCCTGTGGTCAGAACCCACATCTGGCCCCACCCAACAGCTGATTGGCGTGAAGCCCTTGTTCACCAAGAGATGATCGATTCTGAGAACCGGATAGCTGCTCGGAAAACTCCAGCCTGGCCCCCAGCCGACCGCCTCGAAACAATTTGTCATATTTTGCGAAAGTTGTCTGCTAAGACCATGCCTCGGTGGGTTGTTAAAATCACCCCCAATGATCAAAGGCAAGCCTGTCTTGACTGCCTCCTGCAGCATCGCCTCAAGGTTCTGCCTTTGGGCGTCGGCTCCCACCCTCAAAAAGTCTCCCCCTTCAAAAAAAGGATCAATCGTCCAGTGAATACTAAGGACTCTGAACTTGTATGGCCCCTCAACATCAGCCGAGATGATCCTTCTCCAGTCTTCGACCGGCAATGGAACTGACCTGATATTGGTTAAGGGCCAGCGAGAAACTATTGCTGTTTCACCCTCGTGAAAAGTGTGCCAACCGCCCAGCTCCCTTGCCAGCCAGGTGTGCATTAGCTCATCGTCGCCCTTGATTTCCTGTAGCAGCAGAACATCAATCTCTTCCTTCTTTATCAGATCGAGAGCCTTTGTAAGCCGACGGGAATAATAGTGAACGTTGAAGCTCATCACCTTGAGCTTTGCTGAACTTGGCAGAACGCTATGCCCCACTGGCCTGTTAGGAATCTCGAAACCCAGCAGAGGCAGCCCAAGCAGAAAGTTCAGACCCAGAAAAACCCCAATCGCCTGCCATTGAGAGCGGAACCTGAAGAACAGGATAAGCAGAACGAAAATGCTTGGGAGAAGAAGCACAACCGGGGGCAGCATGCCAAACACAACATGCAGCCAGTTATCAATCGGCAGAAGCAAGGAGAGGTGACAGAGTGCCAGCCAGACTCCGCAGAGTACAACCCAGATTGCTGCTGCTATCGACTTAGGCTTCTCGATGCTCATTGCTCTTTAAAGCTTAACTCGGCGACAACTGGCAGGTGGTCCGAACCAATGTCCCTATCTACGTAACAATGCTCCACGTTGAACAGCTTGTTCGTATAGAGATAGTCAATACGAACCACTGGCAGCTTTTTGTGATAGGTCCAGCCGAAGCCTGTCCCCGCCTCATCAAAAGCATTGGTCAGTACCCGACTTAGTTCTTTTGTATGCTTGTGCCTAGGTGGATTATTGAAGTCACCTCCTAAGACAAAAGGCTTCGATTCCCCGATGGATTGAATCAATTCCATCGTCTGCCTGAAATCAAGCGACTGCCTCTCTGCCCCAATCTTCATTTTCTCCAGGCCTTCCTCATACTGCGGGCTAGACCAGTGAACAGTAGCGGCTAAGTATGGAGTCGGAGCAAGAACTTCCACCAGCAGAATGCTGCGGAATTCTAGAGCCTTTGAGGGGATTCTTGTTACCTTTCCAAGTGGATACTTAGAGATAATAGCAACTTCCCTTGCCTCAGCAATATGCCAGCCATCCAGATTGTTCTTCAACCAATGTGCCGGGCCTCGCTCCTTCTTCTTAACCTCCTGCATCATCACAAGGTCAATATCGTCTTTTTTGATTCTATCTAAAAGCTTTGGCAGAGTAATGGATGAGAAATGGACATTAATTGTCATCACCTTTACATCGCCTGAAGATGACATCCCTTTGAAGAAATTGAACCTGTATCCGAGAAGTGAAAATCCACCCAAGGCCAAGATCAAGGTTCCGACTTGAAGCAGCCCCCAGGCGGGTTTCTTGAAAAATCTGAGGAGCAGAATAGCCGTTAAGAAGAAGAAAGGTCCGGCCAAAGCAATCGGTGGGGCCATGCCAAAGACAAAGCTGATCAGCCTTCCGTTGGGCCAGATGGGAGCGATGACACAGAGCCCTAGCCACGCAGAGCCGAGAATCAGGGTCGCTGAGTAGAACCACCGACCTCTTTTCTTCTTCTCCGCCATGCCCCCTTATGAGACCCTTTGCCAAGCTAATTCAGCAGGGTCTGCCCAGGGGTTCCATTTGAACGTTACTGTGCAAGGCTGTTCTGCATTTGTGCTTATAGATGCCAAACCGAGAACAGACTCCTCACCGAGGCGGGCAGAGACGCGCTCTCACCAAAGAAGAGACCTGAGCAGTCTAATTCATCAACTGTTAAGTTGAATACAGGAATTCAAGGAGTCTGTAGCGGAATAGTTAGGGTCAAATCAGGCCTTCTTGATCTCGAATCGTAACAGACAATCTTTACTGCGCGTGAATGGTAGCTTATTGTTGGGGCGGTGGAATGACGGATCAATTGAAGGCCTGCCATTGAAGGAGCTTTCGTTCTGTCTTCCTGACCAAGAATCCGCGAAGCCACTTGAAGAGCAAGTTTCCTGAGTCGAAACTCCGAGACATCTGGAGCATAGATTCTATCTATAGGCTCAAAACTGGAGAGCCAAGGGTTAGATCGTAGCCCTTCCGAAATCATCTCATCTCCTATTCGGATGACACCAGGATTGGCGTAGTCACCCTTCTCAATTTCAACCCAAACCGTCCTCCATCCTTCTATGATCTTCAGTTTGCTTGCTTCAAATCCTCGATTCGCATATCTGGCGACGTCAAACCCAGAGACGGTGCTTTCCTCAGAATCCTTCATGCCAAGATGCTTAGCTCTGGATTCACGACTGCGAGTTGACTCAATCGCAGCCAGATCATAGTAGAGACCAAGAGTCGCCAAATCTCTTGGGCCGGGCACAACATAATTTTCAGCGAGAGTTTTCAGCTCTCTATGCCAAATTGAGCCGGGAGGCTTTTCTGCGGCCCAGGCAGCCAAAAACTCGGCTTTCATCCAACTAATCTCGTCAGCCAGGTCGAACTTATCCTCATCATTTGACCCATAGAAGTGGCCGGCTATATTTGAAATGGTCCTTAAATCTTTAAGTGCAGATGATTCGTTTCCTTCAAGCTTGGCAAGCAAAGCTCTGGCCAATAAAAACTGAGTCCCAACATAAACCTTCGAATGGTTCACCATGATTGAACCCTCGCCCCTATAAAAGGACAAATCCACCCAGAACTTCTCCAGCTTTGCGGCCTCATCAAGCAGCTTTAAGTCATCGTCAGCGTCCGTAACTTCGTTTCGAATCTCAGTCAAAAGTGAATCAGTTGATGTAGTGCTTGGAGTTAAAGAATTCACCTTTGCAAGCGTAGTCATCTTCGGAGATAGCTTCATATAAACAAGGGCAGCATTTTCACTATCCGGAATCTTTGGGTTAAACTTCCTCAAATCTTCCTCATCCACCACCATCCGATAGTCTTTTGCCAGAGCAAGTTCTTTTTCGTATTTGACAATAAGCTGCCTGTCACCCTGCCTAAAGAGAATGATGGCAAGAGCGACCAGAACGACACCGAGGATAGCTATAAATATCAGCCCCTTCTTAGTTGCTGGTTCCAAATTAGTCAAATTTCACCTTCTATAAGAGGCATATCGTACTTACGGGGCGTTCAATTGTTGGATTTGAAAAGTTTGAATTTTAAAGATCTGCTTCCATCTTCCGGATCAATAGGATCCTGGAATGACAGGATGAGATCGTTCCCAACAGTATGCCCCTTCATCGGCATATCATCAACTGGGCTCACCAAATCTGAGAAGTCAGGAAGGATTCTGCGATTGCTCTGACCCAGTACTCGCACAGCTGCTTGAATCAAGAGCTTTTTCTCAATCGCCCGCTCTCTTGGCTCTCTTACCATTTCAATGTCATCTATTCCAAGTCCTTGAGAAATCGTGATCAAGTATGGGTCTGAAAGGTAGCCCCTATTGACTTCAGAGGCTCCAGCTGCAACAACTGTCCAATCAATAGAGTCCTCCTTTCCTAGTTCTTTCCAAATCATCAGTCTGCCCGCAATCGTGTTTCTCAATCCACTGCCTTGAGCAATTGCGGCTGCCATCAATCGAGTTTCGACCGGAGGCACTTCTTCTCTTTTTAACCCGATTCTTTTCTCTCGTGATTCCTGAGTTTTAACATCTTTGAACATCATCAAATCTGAAAACAAGTCTAGAGCTGCACTTTCTTGGTATGTCGGCACTGCTATTTCTTTCTCCATGAGCAGCAGCTCTTTTATCCATACTGATCCCGGAGGGTTTTGGGCGGCAGTGTGGGTTGTCACCCTTACCGCAAGTGAAGTTATTGCAAGTGATACCAACTTTGTAATCACTGTCTTATCCTGAGATAAATGACGTGCAATAGCTCTTACTCGCCTAATATCTTCTATTGCAGCATCATCCCTTTTTTCGTAGGCTGCGATCTGGGCACGTGTGAGCAGCAGTTGAGATGCCTGTTTTGAAACTGATAAGTGAGGGAAGAGCAGGCTGTATCCAAGTGACCAGTCATGATCAAAGTAGCAGGCGGGGCGTTTTGCTGCCTCTTCTGCCAGCCCAATCAGCTGTCTGTTGGAAGCCAAAAGTTGTTTTGCAGCAACAATTGTTTTATCACTTGGTGATTCGAACAACTCTTTCCTTATTGCCGATAGCTTTCCGAGGTCGTCTTCTCCCTTAAGAGCAGTCATCTCTCTATAAAATCTCGCTGCATTCTGACTTTCATCAGGAGCCGGACCAATGAACTTCTTCACATCCTCAAGAGTCGTCAGCATCCCGGCCGCCTTGGCCTTGGCTAGTTCTGCCTTCACTACTTGATCAGCAAAGTAGTTTCTCAGCCATAGGCTGGCAACCCCACAGACTAAGAGGATTCCGACCACAACACCAAGCACCAAAAACAGCCTGCGTGTTGGGTTGGGCTGCCGGTCGGCAGCTGATTCAGATATTTCCTGCACTTTGCTCCTAAGGGGTTGTGACGACTCACCTCATCGACAGTCGTCTTAATGAACTGAACTATATCACAACTGTTAGGCCGCCCAGACCAGTAGAATCAAGCAATGGAAGGAATGACTCGCAGAGACCTTTTGGTCGGATCTGCCGCCCTCGCTGCCGGGGCAGCCACAGCAGGTTTTGCACTTCAGCCAGAAACCAAACCAGTCGGCTGGGCGATTTTGGGTCTTGGCGGCTACGCCCAAAACAACATCCTCCCCAACATTAAGAACTGCAGGCATTCAAAGCTGACTGCGGTGATCAGCGGCACACCAGATAAAGCCAAGAGGATTGCCCAGCAGTATGGCCTTCCTGAAAGCAAAATCTACAACTATCAAAACCTAGAAAGGATTAAGGATGACCCCGACATCGATGTCGTTTATGTCATCACCCCTCCTGGCACCCACCACGAATTCACCATGAGATCGCTGCAGTCAGGCAAGCATGTCTGCTGCGAAAAACCCATGGCCAGCACCGCCAAAGAATGCGCCGAAATGGTGGCAGAAGCAAAGCGAAGAAAGCTCAGGCTTGGCATTGGCTATCGCTGCCACTTTGAGCCCTACAATCTGGAAGCTATGAGGCTCTGCCGAACGGGAGCCCTGGGCGATATTCGTACAATTCGCAGCGAGCACGGCTTCGTCCTCGGCGGAGATGATGGCTGGCATACCAAGCGCAGCCTAGGAGGAATCGGCGCGATCAGCGAAATCGGTGTCTATGCCATTCAGGCTCTCTGCTACCTGGCAGGGGCCGATCCGCTGGAAATCTGGGGCACCAGCACAAAGCTCAACATTCCCCGCTTCAAAGAGGTCGAAGACGTCAACCACTTTAACTTCATCTTCCCCAACGGAATTCAGGGCTACGGCTCCACCGCCTACACCTGGAATGCCAACAACTTTGTTGTCATGGGCAACAGGGGAAGAATCGTCGCCGAACCTGCCACCGCCTACTCCGGGCACCAGTTTAGGCGCAACAACACCCCCATCGAAGTCACCCCCGCCAACCAGTGGGCAGACCAGATGGATCACCTTTCAGAATGCATCAAAGATCCAGCAAAGACTCTTATCACCCCTGGCGAAATGGGTTGGCGAGACCTTAGGATCATGGAAGCAATTCTTAAGTCGGCCAGAGAAGGCAAGTCAATCAAGTTTGTCTAGGTCAGCCTCCAGCCAGGCACCTAATGCGATCCCCCTCCAAGCTGCTTATTTGGAGGGGGTAATTGCTTGCAGTCCAGTTAGTGCGGCTTAGATACGTGCTGGTGAACCACCTTCCAGCCATCATCACCTTTAGCTAGGCAGAAGGTGATTCGCACCAAGTCGCTAAACTCTGTGCCTTCATCTGTGGTTCCTCCGCATTCTAACAGCCCGTAAGCAAAGCCGAGCTTGTCATCTACTCTCAGTTCAAGGTCCTTCAGGTTAAAGGTCATCGCCCCTTCAACTTCGGGCTGCCACTCATCCCAGCCGGCTTGGTAGACGGCGCGGTTCATGTAGCGCATCGGCTCAAGAACGTCATAGATCACCAAGGCTTCGGAGTGGTTCTTCAGAATCTCATCCTTTGCACCGCGGCTGGTAGCCGAAGCCCAGTCGGAAAGAACCCTTCTCACCGCATCTTCATCACTTTCAAACGGCAGAGATTCTGTCCAAATCGCCAGCCTTGATGTTGTGTGGTAGAGCCCCTGCTCGGCTCCACCTCGGGTCAAGGCTTCTTTGACTTCTGGACTGGGGAAGATCATGGTGAAGACCATTTCGGTCTCCTTCGGGCCAAGTTCGTTCAGGGCAACGTGGACATGAAACCACTTGGGTTCATCCGGGGTGCCGTGATCGTATTCGATCACATCCGGTCCCGTCTGAATGTACTGAACATAGTTCGGGTAGTCGGTTCCGTTAGCCTCGTGCATGGTAAAGCGCCATTCTCCGCCGGGCCGAAAATCCATCTTGTGCGTGGTGGTTCTAAACCCATAAGGACCCCACCAGTTAGTGATGATCTCTGGCGTCGACCAAGCCTTAAGCAGCTGATTCTTGGTGGCTTTGTAGCGCCGGGTGACTGCAAAAACGCAGTTTGGGTCTGGGGGAGTCATGGTGTTTCCTCGTCTGGCATTTGGTCAAGGCAAAGTTGAAGTCGATCAAAAGATTCCTTCCAAAACTGCTCGTAGGGCTGCATCCAATCAAAGGCCTCCCTCATGGTAGTGGCCTTCAGCTTCCTCACTCTTTTCTGCGCCTGCCTTTCAACTTCAATCAGGCCAGCCTCTTCAAGCACCTTAAGATGCTTTGAAACTGCCGGGCCTGATATGGAATAGGATCGAGCCAGGTCGCCAGCGGAGGCAGAGCCTTCTTTAAGCTGCTCCAGAATTCCCCTTCGGGTTGGGTCAGCTAAGGCAGCGAAGACAAGCGAGACAGAATCTGATTCAGCGACTAACATAACCAAATGGTTCCGTAACTACTTGATTATATACAAGAACCTGTCTGAGTGTCAATTGAGATTGAAGAATTAGGAAAAAGAATGAGGCCAGACTTCCCCGATTGGGAATGTCTGGCCTCTGCCTTTGCCTTATGAGTCTGCTTACCGAACGTTGAAAGCAATTTCTCGCGTGTCAGTTCGGCTCTCGACAATCAGTCGGTAGCGGCCGGAATCCAGGCTGTAGGTCGTCTCCCACTGGCCATTTCTAACTCGGACGAGGCGGCGAGTGATCTGACGGTCGCCCTGAAAGAGCCTAAAGGTCACCTCTCCATCCGGACCTTCTCCGCGGAAGCGAATCGAACCATTGCTGACCGAATCACCTTCTCGCGGGTTGGTCACCCTCAGGACTGCTCCGCCAGAAGATCCTCCTGACGAGCCGCCATCGGCGGTGAAGCGGACTTCACGGGATCTGCCATCTCGCTCGACAACGACGCGGTAGCTGCCGCTGTTTAAGGTGGTGGTGAACTCCCACTCGCCATTACGCACAGACAGGGTGCGGTTTGTCACCCGACTGTTGCCCTGGAAGAGCGAGAAGGTCACTTCTCTGCCATCAGATCGGCCACGGAACCTAAAGCTGCCAGAGGAGACTCTTTCGCCGTTCCTTGGGTTGGTGATCTCAATGCTTCCGCTTGGAATGTTGGAACCACTGCCGACTGTGAAGTTCACTTCACGGCTTCGTCCGTCCCGCTCAACGACCAGCCTATAGCGGCCCTCGCTGACAAAGACTGTATTGTCCCATTCGCCGTTGTAGACGCTGAGAGTTCGGTTGGTGACTCTGCTGTCACCGCGATAAAGGGTGAAGGTCACTTCCCTTCCGTCGGAGCGCCCACGGAACCTGAAACTGCCTGAAGAGACACGATCACCGTTTCGCGGGTTGGTGATTTCGATGTTCGAGCTGCCAGAGAAGTCGCCGTCTCGGACCGAGAACTGCACTTCACGAGACCGACCATCCCGCTCAATAACCAAACGATAACGGCCTTCGCCGACGAAAATGGTGTTCTCCCACTCTCCGTTTCGGACCCTTAGGGTACGGCGGCTAATTCTGTTGTCGCCGCGGAAGAGAGAGAAGGTGACTTCCTCTCCATTAGATCGGCCTCGGAAACGGAAGGAACCTGCATTTACGCTTTCCCCGCTTCTTGGATTGGTGATTTCGAGGTCACCACTGCCGCCGATTGTGGGGCGATCCCAACCACCCTGCTGCCAGGCAAAGGTGCCGTTGCCGTCATCCCAAACGCTGCCTTCACCCCAGTCGCCGCTTCGCCTTTCTACGGCAAACCTAACTTCGTCGCCGTTGTTCCAGCCGCGCCTGTGAGCGACAGCTCGATAGGAACCGGAAGACAGATCAAGCTGAACAGCCCAAGTTCCGTTTCGGTCTGGATTGCCGCGTCCTTCCCTTACCAGTCGGCCGTTTCGGTCGTAAACCTGAACCTGAATTTCGCCCGATCCGTAGGATTTGCCTTCAAATCGGACTGAGCTGTTTGTCACTGTCTGATACCAGCGGGGATAGGTGAAGCCAACTTCGTATCCCTGGCTGTGAAGGGGTTTTGACCAATCTGAGTTGCTGTTTAGATCGTTGCCTTCAGCAAAGTCAATCGAAGC
Source organism: Synechococcus sp. UW140 (assembly GCA_943369295.1). Taxonomy (GTDB): domain Bacteria; phylum Armatimonadota; class Fimbriimonadia; order Fimbriimonadales; family Fimbriimonadaceae; genus JAKRSE01. Next base: position 71,717 of record CALRMU020000005.1, read on the forward strand.
ATCGCGAGTGTTGTAGTTCGAACGATGTACCTTGACTGAATATTTGAAGGGCACACCTCCCCAACCGTTGCGGTTTGAGGCGACGCCCTCTCCCGTCACTCGTGCTTCAGAGGCGGAGAGAAAGTTCTCTTTGGAGAGAGAAAAGTAAACCCGACCGTAACCGGTCGAGGATTTGATGATGTCTCTGACAGCATATTCGGCCTGCTCAGTCACCCGGGAAGCGGATGCCAAAACAGGCGCCATCAAAACTGCCAAGACAGTAAGCAGTGCGACTTTGCGCATACACTATATTAGACGAGTCTGATCTCGGCCGGGTCCGCATGCCGTCCAATTCTGCCAATTCTTGGCATAGGGCCAGGCATGGCCCATTCTCGCAGGCATCCTAGTTGAGCCAAAGAAACTTCGGTAACCTGCCACAACAAAGCCATGGCAGCTCAAGAATTTTCCTTTGATATCGTCAGCAAAGTCGACCTCATGGAGGTTAAGAATGGCGTTGACCAGGCTCAGCGCGAATTGGCTGGCCGATTTGACTTCAAGGGCAGCATCGCCGAAATCGAGCTCAAGAAAGAGTCAATCAACTTGACCGCCGAAGATGAGTTCCGCCTGGAACAGCTTCGCGACATTCTTCTCAGCCGACTTGCTAAACGAGGAATCGAGTACAAGATGATTAATCAGGAAAAGATCATTCCTGGTTCCGGTATGAGCGTTCACCAAGAAATCACCTTCAAAATGGGGATTCCTCAGCCCGAAGCTAAGGCTCTGGTCAAGCAGATCAAAGACAAGGGCTTTAAGGTCAATGCCCAGATCCAAGGTGAAGAAGTCCGGGTGACCAGCAAGAGCAAGGATGACCTTCAGAAGGTGATGACCTTTGTCAAGGGGCTGGATCTTACTTACACTCCCAGCTTCAACAACATGCGCTAGACGTGCAGATTGCCCAAGGGCCCTCTCAATCCATTTAGAGTTGAGGGGGCCTTTTAGGTTTAACTCAAAACTTCAGCCAGTTTTTCTCTAGCCCAGGCTGTGCTGGATTGATCCACGAAGTGCCTGTACTGCCCCTCAATCGACATGATGAGGAAGAGGTAGAGATGGTAGATCCTTCGCCGCGCGGCGGCTGACTCAGAGTCAAAGTCAAACTCTCCATATCCAGCCTTGACATCATCATTCAAGGTCATGGCGCAGAATTCGATAAGGGGATCGCCAAAAAGAGCCCGCTCGAAATCAATCACTCCGACAAAATTGCCTGATTCAGGTTTGACAAACACATTGCCGTCCCACAAATCCCAATGCACCAAGCAGGGATCAGCCACTTCGCTCAAAAAGTCTTGAGTCTCACCAAGCAGCTCAAGGCACTCAGCATAGGGCAGATCAACGGCTTTCCGCCGACCATCCTCAATCACATTTGAGAAGAGGTGAGTGAAGGCGGTGGGCCACGAATCGAACCTCGGACCTTGGATCATTCCGAAAGTCTCGCCCTTTTGGGCGTGAATCGCCCTTACCGTCTGCCCCAGTTTATGCCGGATTTCCCCAACGGCAGCTTCTGGCAGCTTATCGATCACCTTGTTGAGGGCAGAGCCATTGAGCTTCTCCATGATGATGAAGGGGCGTCCGATTTGAGTGCCTTCCAAATCCGAATCAATCAGCTTTGGCAGACTGATCAAGCCCTGCAGAAGCGCCATCACCTCGTGCTCACCACGAATAATGTCTCTCTCATAGGTCATGACTTCAACCTCAGCAGGTGGAGCAATCTTAATCACCGCTTCTTCGCCAGAATCAAAAACTAACCCGTAAGCTGCGTTGAACCAGCCATCGTCAAAGGCTTCTATCGATGCCAAGTTCCGACCGAGAAGTGCCTGGCAGACTTCCTTCAATTGGTCGAACCCAATTGGCACTTTGGTAACGCTCTGCATCTAGGCAAAGTTTAATCGCAATCATCCTAAGAATTCCTTGGCACCCGAAGCCAAAACCATGCAAAAAGCTCATCAGCTTCTCGGTAAGATTCACGTCATGCGCGAGCCGACGGTCAGCCTTACCGAAGAGCAGATCAGCTTCTACCACCAAGAGGGCTACCTCTCAATCCCCAACATCATGCCTCTCGATGAAGTGGAATGGATGAGGGAAATTTATGATCGACTTTTTATTGAAATGCCGGGCCGTGACAAGGGTGATTCGTTTGACCTTGCCGGACTTGATGAGGAAGGAGAATCCGCCAAACTGCCCCAGATTCTAGGTCCGGCCAAGTATGCGCCAGAACTTTTGGATTCACAGCTGCACGCCAACGCCGATCATCTAGTCAAGCAGCTTCTTGGTGCTGAAGCATGGGCAGGTGATGCCCACATGATCTTTAAACCGGCCCGAACTGGGGCAGAAACTCCTTGGCACCAGGATGAAGCCTATTGGGATCCTGGCCTCTACTACACTTCCCTCAGCATCTGGGTGCCCCTGCAGGAAGCCAAGGTCGAAAATGGCTGCATGTGGTTCGTTCCCAAAAGCCACCTGTTAGAGGTTCACAGCCACCAAAGCATCGGAGGTGATGTGCGAATTCATGCGCTTGAAGTGCTCGGCGCAGATACTTCTACGGCCGTTGCCTGCCCCCTTCCTCCTGGCGGAGCCACCTTTCACACCTCAAGAACTCTGCACTACACGGGACCGAATGTGTCCGATATTCCGCGCCGAGCCTACATCTTAGGCGGCGGACTCCCGGCCACTCCGAGAACCGATGGAAGAAGCTTCCCCTGGAACGAGATCAAGCAGACTTCCAGAGCTGAGCGAGCCAAGCAGAACCAGGACGAGTGAACCCTGGTTCTGGCTGGGCGTCACCTCATCTGTAATGATTGGTCTGCTCGCCCTCGCTGCAATCTCGGATGGCTGGTATCAGCCGGCTAAGACATCCTTGGAAGTGACCCAGAAGGTGGGACACACTTTGAAGAGAGAGGGCATGAGAGACCTCTCCTTCAGAATCGTAGGGCCTACTACTGGCGGGCCCTACCCCCTTCTGGTCATCAGCCACGGGATGTACGGAAGTGAAACGGGTCTCGACCCTCTGGTCCAGTATTGGGCCAGCAGCGGCTACGTCATCATTCAGCCAACTCACGATGATTCGCTGCGTTACGCTGACGCCGAAACCCGAAGGAAAGCCTTTAGCGGCAGTCTGGATAACATTAGCAGTGCTCCCCAGAGGCCAAAGGACATTAAGCTGATTCTCGACAGCCTGGACGAAATCGCCAAGCTTGTCCCTGACTTGTCGAAAAGAATCGACCGGACTAAGCTCGGTATGGGCGGTCATAGTTTTGGCGCTTGGACGACTCAAATGGTCAGTGGGATGTCAGTTCGAGGCTTGACTCCTGGGAAAGACGACCGATTCCAAGCCTTCCTGGTTATCTCACCACAGGGAATGGGGCCAGGGGTAAATGAGGCTTCTTACAAAACCATGAAGGGCCCCATGATGATGATCTCTGGCGACAAGGATGCAGGCCGAGGCACTGGTGACCCCAAGGTCTACCGACGCCATGCCTTTGATCATGCGGCTCCCGGAGATAAATCACTGGTCTGGCTTAAAGATGCTGCCCACGACTTTGGCGGGATAAATGGCCAAGGCGCCCGCCTCATCAATCCTCGAATCATGGGCGGGAACAACCCTCTCCACGTCAGACAGGTTCAGTCAGCTTCTTTGGCATTCTGGGATGCGACCATGAAAAACAGCCAGGAAGCGAAAAGCTACCTGGCTGGTAAAGAACTGGAAAAGACAGGCGGAGTTAAGATTGAGTTGAAGTGAGAACTTCTTCTTCCTTAACTTCAGCGGGCTGATCCTGCAGAAGATAATCGATCACTTCTTTGGCGGTGTAGCTTTTTGCCCCTGGCTTCAGATAGCGAGGCAGAAAAGAAACATCGTTGCCAGCCGTAAGGATAGGAGGCTCAACGCTTCCATCCTTGCGGACCTGGGCAAGGCCAATGGTCGAAAGGAGTCCATTGCAGATGCACTTGCGTCCGACGGTCTCTTCAACAGCTCCGCCCTTCTTCAAATAGTCATCGATCGGCTCTGAAGCGCATCGATAGCCAACTGAACCGTCCTCCTGACGATAGAGGGTGCGAAGGTATCCCAAGTCACAGATTCGGGTCCGGTCGTTGTAAACCTCCTCAGTGCTCAGGGTGCCATTCATCTGAATGACTTTAAAGGGATAGCCAGTTGGGGAGGCGTGGGGATCCGTGTAGACTCCGACACCCATGCCCATGGCCTGATCAATCACCTGCTGCCTCTTGGCTGGCTCAAGTCCGGATTCATCGCAGAAGGCAAAGGCAGTTCCAACCTGGATTCCCTGCGCGCCCAGCGCAAGAGCATCGGTCAGGGCCTTGGGTTCGCCAAATCCACCCGCCATCCAGAAGGGAGCCCCCAGATCTCGCAGCACCTGGAAGTCAGGGACATCCTTAGGGCCGTAAATCGGCTCATCGTTCTCGTCCAGAACCATTGCTCCACGGGGAGGTGCATTGTGGCCGCCTGCGGTTGGACCTTCGACAACAAAGCCGTCAACTGGAGGTGTGATCTTTTTGAGCAGGGTTGTCGCCAAAACTGAGCTGGAAATAATCGCCAAAAACTGGGGCCGCTTCAGCTCTTCCATTGGCCAATCGGCCAGAAGCTTAGGATCAAACTTTGTGACGTAGGTTTCGCCAGACTGGGCGCCTGCGACATCCAGTCGATAATGAGTTTCCTGCAGTTTCGCCAAAGAATCGAGCGCTGCAGGAATCTGGCGAGGAATGCCAGCTCCCATCAAAACATAATCGACTCCCGCCAGCATGGCTCCGAAAAGCGAAGGAAGGTGGGGCAGCTGAATCTTTTCGAGAAGATTGATGCCAATCAATCCCTGGTGGCCAAGCTTGGCCAAAAAGACTTCACTAAAATTCGCAAGAATGGTCAGCTCAAGCAAAGGAGGGCCAGGCTCAACCTTGTTCATGGGGCGAGACTTGAAAGCAGCATCATCGGCCTTGCCTTCGGGGACGAAGTATCTGTCCCACACTCTCTGAGCCATATCCTTGATCGGAAAGGCATCGAAAGCCTGCCTCATGTGGCCGCCCACGTCACCCATCTGAAGTCGTCGTGCCAGCACCACATCCATTCCGGTTCCGGAAACGACTCCCATCTGTCCCAAAGAAGCGACAGCCTGAGCGAGCCGCCAGTTGGAGACAGCAACGCCCATCCCCCCCTGGATGATTTTCGGGTACCGGAACTGAGTCTCGGTCATTCCCCCATTTTACCAGTCCGGGGCTTGGCTAAAGAGGCATGTGTCAAGCAAGGTTCATAAACAAAGCACCAGTCCAGGTCAATTGCCTGGACTGGTGCTTTGCTGACTGGCTGACTTGAACTTTACTTGGCCTTTCTGCGTCGCAGGAAGGCAGCAACGCCGCCAGCGGCCAGGAGGGCCATAGTCGTCGGCTCTGGCACTGGGGCGGTCTGAATCGTCATTGAGATGCCCTTGTTGTAGAAGTGGCAGTCAGGGTCGAAGCCAAAGCCAAAGCGGCCATCAGCGGCGTAGGCATTCAGTTCATCCAGCAGACCAAGCTTCTTGAAGTCAAAAACCAGGTCAAACTTTCGGTCTCGTCCGCCAACAGGGTCAGTCCACTGGCCAACAACTGTTCCCTGACCGGCAAAAGCGTTGCCGCCGCCCTGGTTATCCCAGAAAGTCCTCAAGCCTCTGGCAGGATTGTCCAGCAGATTGACATAAAGAACGTTGGGCTCCTGCCTCCAATTCCAGATGTCATCGAACTTCAGAGTCGCGCCAACGATCGTCTGACCGGTAGGAACCCTGAAGTCTGCGCCCCAGGTGTAGTAATAAAAATGATCCAGATCGAAAGCATCGGCCGGCTGGGGCCTAAGAACTGTTGTCGTGATGTTTGCGCTGGCAGCCCCGACGCTTGCGAGTGCAAGCGAGATGAATGCGATCTTTGAAAAATTTCTTGACATGACTCAAACCCTCCTCAGGGCCTCACCACAAGAAATCAATCTCCGTGCCAACTTCTGAAGTTTTCCAGTACTTCAGGTAAATCTGCGAGGCAGTTTTGTTAGGCTTGTGCCAGATTCGGAAGCTTTAAAGAACCTGCTGAGCCCTAAGGCCTTCAAGCTTTTCATGAAAGGCTTCCCACTCATCCATGGCGTCACCGATCTTCTCTTGAAGTTCAGAGTGCATGACAGAGAGCTTAGCCACATCATCGCCAGAAGCCAAGTTTGCCAGCCTTACTTCAAGAGCCTTTACCTCATCCTCTAATCGGCTGATCTCCTCTTCCTTCAAAACCGCTTCCTTCTCCAATCGAGCAATCTCTTTGCTCAATTCACGGGGGGAGAGAGTGGGCGGTGGAGGTGGGGTGCGCCAAGAGACGCCTTTGCCGGCAGTTGGGACTGGCTTTGCCTCTGGTGCAGCTTTCTTCTTCAGACTCTCCTTGTATTCGTCGTACCCGCCAGGAAAGAGCACTGGCCCCGACTTTTTGACATCAAGGATTGCACCAGAGACTGCTGAAAGCAGAGATCTGTCGTGAGAAATCAGCACCAAGGTGCCTTTGTATTCTTTCAAAACCTTGATCAAGGCATCGCGGCTGGCCATGTCAAGGTGGTTGGTGGGTTCGTCCAGAATCAGCAGATTCGGAGTCATGTGGGTGAGTTCGGCAAGAACCAGCTTGTTCTTTTCTCCGCCACTCAAGGTGCCAATCGGGCGGAAAACATCATCCCCTTCCAGCAGAAATCGTCCGAGGAGGTTTCTGGCCTGGGGAGGTTCGAGTCCGCACTCTGAGGCGATATGCGAAATGGGGGTGTCATCCGGATCCAAGTCAACGGCGTCCTGGTTAAAGAGGCCAACCTGCACCTTGGACCCCAATCGGCAGCCGCCAGAAAGGGCTTCAACTTCACCGAGGATGGTTTTGATGAGGGTGGACTTCCCTGCGCCGTTCTCGCCAATGACTCCCCACTTTTCGCCGATCCTGACCGTCCAGTTCAGACGCCTCCCCAGAGTCAAGCCAGGGTAGCCAAAGGAGAGGTCCTTGGTTTCCATGACGATGTCGCCTGATCGGGCCACATCCTTGAAACCTGCCGTCATTCCCCTATCGTTGGTAGGGGCGTCAATCTTTTCCGTGATCAGGCGATTCATCAGCTTCTGACGGCCCCTGGCTTGGGCAGTCCTCTGGCTGTTCATAAATCGCCGGACGAATTCGTCCAGCTTGTCAATCTGATCCTGCTGACGCGAGGCAAGTTCTGCCTGCCAGGCATCTTCTTCTGCCCTCTGCTTTTCGTATGTGTTGAACCCGCCTGTGTAGGTTTTAGTGGTGCGGTTCCGCAGTTCAATAACGTTTTGGACTGTATTCTCAAGGAAAATTCTATCGTGGCTGACACACAAGACTGCGCCGGGGTAGCTGCGAATCCAGCCTTCCAGCCACTCAGCCGCCTGAAGGTCAAGGTGGTTTGTTGGTTCGTCGAGAATCAGCAGATCGGGCTGCTGGAGCAGCAGGCGGGCAATTCCGAGCCTGGTCTTTTCTCCACCGCTTAGGGCCGCAGTCGGACGGTCAAACTCGTCCTCGGTGAAGCCCATCTTTTTCAGAACTGTGGTGATGTCGTTGTCTACAGTCCATGCGCCCGTCTCGGCCAGATGCTCGTGCAGGGAGGCGTACTCTTCGAGGTCTGAGTCGTTGGGATTGTCTTCTAGGATCTTTTCAAGCTCAGCCAAGCGATTCTTGGCAGCGAGGCTGTCCGCGAGAGCGGACTCTGCTGCCTCCCGCAAAGTCGTCCCCTGGTCGATAATCTGTTCCTGGCGAAGGTAGCCAACTTTGCTGCCCTTGGCCAGATAAACCGAACCCGAATCAGGGTTCATGGCCCCTGTAATGATCCGAAGCAGAGTTGTTTTGCCAGTGCCGTTTCGCCCGACAAGGGCGGTCTTGTCACGCCGCTCCACCTTAAAGTTAACACCTTCAAGGATGACGTCCACCCCAAAGTTCTTGGAGACATTGGCGACGTTAAGCAGCACAGAAGTAGATTCTACGGGCTAGCGTCTTTTGAGGCAGGGACGACTGAGGCAGATTTCTGCCAAAAGCGGGCCCAGGCAAGAGAGTAGATCGCCATGAGGGGCGAAATCAGCAGGATCATGCAGAGGCTATAGGCCTCTAGTGACATAAGCAGCCCAGACCGAAAAATGAGAAACGATCCAGCCATGAAGAGAAGAAGGCCAAGAAAAAGGGCAAAGATAAACAAAATGCCTCCCATCCCCAAGAGTCCAGGCAGGTTCGACGGCTTCAGATTCCCTGCCATCCGTGAAAAAATCTGAGGGAGCGTCCCCTTCTCTGCAACAGCGGCGATATAGGCTTCGTGCAAAGGCACCAAAACCACAAGGAAGATCAATCCAAGACACCCGTAAGCCAGCGGCCCATCCAAGGGGGACAAGATCTTGATGGATTCCTGATAAACCCATGCCGCTAAAGCCGCGGCGGGAAAAGTGACGAAGCCGCCGAAGAATCCTTCAATCCACTTGACCGCTTTGACCTTGGGGTCTCTCAGCTGCTCTCTTGCCAGCCTGGCCATCCCTGTCGCACAAGACCATTGAGTGGCAGCCACAAAAACAGACTGAGCCAGGAACCCTGGGGTCACCATGTCAAAGTGGGCTCTTCCACTGGTCGTCAAGGTTTTTAGCCAAGCCAGACCAAAAGGGAATCCAAACCAACAGAGACCTGAAACGAGGCCCATCCAAAGCCAGAAACCAGGGCGTTTGAGATAAATCCTGATGCCAGTTTCCCAGCACTCCAGCAAAGAGCTCAGCCCCATAGAGTCATTGTGGCGAGAGTGGAGAGACGACTCTGGGGCAGCATTGGAACATGCTAGACGCTTTCGCCGCGACCTAGCTTTTTCGCTTCAGCTTTTGGCCACTTGCCCTGCCAGGCATGGTAAGCCTGAAAGAGGTTGAGAATCAAAAGCACGATTCCCAAGATGAAGAAGATCACCCAGCCAATAGCAAATCTAAGGAGAAACGGAACCCATTCAAAATTGACCCAGTTCTCCTGCCAATGCTGGTAAAGCCTGATCGCCAGCCAGGTAAGCGAGAAGGCTCCGTAGATGAAGTAAGCCAGGGTGAGAATGAAGTACTCCTTCAGAGCCTTCCACGCATGGGCTTCAACATAACGCGACCGCCCCTTTGCCACAAAAAAGGCTACCAGGGGCCCCCAAAGAGGGGCAAAGATTCCAACCAAGTGAACGGCAGCGGCGAAGCCTTTCTCACCCTTTGACAGATCCTGGGCGTCTTTATCACCCAGAGAGGCAAAGGCCTTCTCCACCGGCTTGATTAAATCTTTGCCTGTCTCGCTCATTTATTCGTACCGAAGGGCAACGATGGGGTCAAGTTTGCTGGCGCTGACCGCTGGGAAGAGCCCAAAGATAACACCAATCATGGCCGAAAAGACTGTGGCTACAACCGCCCATTCAATTGGGAATCCAGCCTTGAGACCACCTTCATTCGGGAATTTGACCTGAACTGTAATCAAGCTGACCAGCTGTCCCAGCCCCCAGGCGAAGGCCATGCCGATCAATCCTCCGACAACACCAAGGACTGCCGCTTCCACCAAGAACTGAAGCAGAATAGCGTTCCCCTGGGCTCCCACGGCTTTTCGCAGGCCGATCTCGCGGGTTCGCTCTTTAACAGAAACCAGCATGATGTTCATGATGCCGATTCCTCCGACCAGAAGCGAAAGGGCGGCGATGCCGGAAAGGACAATGCCGATGCTGCCAATGATCGTGCCAAAGATCGCCAAAACTGACTGGTTGGAGTCAACTCTGAAGATGGGCTTGTTGTTGCTCAGGACCATAAGCTGCTTCCACAACTCATCCATCGCCTGGTCAACCGTGTAGCCGTCGGCGGCTCTCACCATGAGATAAGAGTAGGTTCTGCCTCCGATCCACTTTCTTTGGGCGGTGGTGTAGGCCATCTCAATGACGTTATCTTCGGGCGGACCACCAATCTGCGGGGGCCTCTTCATAACCCCGACAACTTCCAGAGTTATCCCCGGCAGCTGCAGAACCTTCCCCATCGCCGCTTCTGGCTGACCAAACAAAGCCTTGCCCAGGTTCTCGCTGATGACAGCAGAGTTGGTCATGCGGTCCACATCTTCCTGAGAAATCAGCCTCCCCGTCAGAAGCTCCTTCTTCATCAGAGTGTGGTTGTTGACGTCGGTCGCTGTGACCTTGACGTTCTTGATGTCTTTGCCTTCAGATTTGACTGTGTGGCTTCCAGCTTCAACCAAGCCACTCACTGTCTGAACGCTCGGAGCCCGCTCCTGAATGAATCTCTTCACTGATTCGTCAGTGCCGTCCAGTTCACCTGCACTCGAGCCATCTCTGAGTCGGGTGGGGTCGTAGATGACATAGATGCCATCGGCGGCCAAACCTGAGAAGGAGGATTCGATGAAGCTCTTGAAGCCCTGAACCACGATGACAATGAGACAGACAGACATGACCCCGATGATCACGCCGAGCATAGTGAGGAATGACCTCATCTTATGCAGGATGAGCATGTCTAGCGCGACACGAATCGACTCGAAAATGCTCATGACTACTGGCTCGCTTCTGCATTCCCGCCAGGTTCACCTTCTGAACCCGGCGCTGGTTCGACCTCTTTACCCTGCTCCTCAGCTTCCTTCTCCCTTGCTCTTTCGGCTTCGTCTCCATCAACGAAGAAGGTTTTGCGGCCTGGGCCAGAGAATTCGGGCTTGTAAAGCAGATCTCCTTTCTTTACGCCAGAAAGGACTTCGATGTAGGCACCAGAACTGGCTCCCAGACTCACCTTCGTCTTTTCTGTGACAGGCTGGCCCTTTGCATCGCGGGCATCCTTGTTCTTGAGCAGGAGGACTGAAGTCGTTCCATCCTGATCCGTCACAACAAAGCTGCGAAGAATTCGAACCACCTGGGTTCTGTCCAGAACTCTCATGGTGCACTGGGCAGACATTCCGCTCTTTAGGTCTGGGCTGCCGGAATCGAGGGTGACCTCGACCGTGTACTTGACAACTGGGTTGGCACCGGTGGCGGCTGTGGTTGGCGCGCTGGCAGGAGCAACCTTAGTCACCTTGCCGTTGAAGGATCGATCAGGGAAAGCATCCACTTTGACCTCGGCTTTCATTCCCATCTTAAGCTTGGCGACATCAATTTCATTGATATCCAGCTTGACCTTCATGGTCGCACGATCTTCAATCTTGATAATGGGGGTTCCACTGCTGAAGCTGGAAAGGCTGGCAACCAGTTCACCGAGCTGAACCAGTCTCTGAGTCACGATGCCGGTCACTGGAGCGCGGATTTCTGTTTCACCCAGCTGCCTCATCGAATCGCCGAGAACTGACTGAAGCTGGTCAACCGATGCAGCCTGCTGAGCTCTGCTGGCAGCCAAAGCCTGCACGTCCTTGAGTGCAGCCGTGGCATCCATTACATCCTGTTGGGCTCGCCTGTACTCTTCCTTCTTGACAGTATCCTGAATCGAATTCAATCGGACTCTGTTCAGTTCTTCCTTAGCCTGATTGACTCTCTCTTCAGCCTGCTTGCGCTCCAAATCCTGTTCTCGGTTCAGTCTCTCCAGTCTGTCTTCCGAAGTCTGAATTCGAGTCCTGGCTAGTTGAAGGTTAAGTTCCGCCTGTTCAAACTCTCTCTTTGAAATGTAGCCCTGCTCCAGCAGACTCTTTCTTCGATCAAACTCAAGCTGAGAGTTCTGCAGGTTAGCCTTCGCCTCATCCAAGGAAGACTGAATCTGAATCTTGGTGTTGGGCTGAGTCACCCTCACCAAAAGAGCCAATCCCTGCTCAGCTGAGGCCAAGGCAGCCTGAGCCGACCTGATGCCTGCATTCGTCAAACCAGGCTGTTCGCGCAGCTCAAGCTGAACCTGTCGCAGACGGCTCTGAGCGCGGGCGAGGTTGGTGCGCGCGGTCACTTCTCTCTGGGCGATTTCCACCGAGAGCCGAGAGACACCTGCCTGGGCTCCTCTGAGCTGAGCTTGGTTCTGCTTTACCTGAAGCTCGGTTTCCTGGGGATCAATGATTGCAATAAGCTGTCCCTCGGTTACCATATCGCCTTCGTCAACCAGAAGCTGCTGAACTCGTCCTGAAACTCGGCTTTTGACTTCAACCGACTTCTGAGCCTCCAGCGGACCGGATTCGATGACTTCAACGCGAATATCACCAACCTCAACGGTAGAAGTGTTTCGTTTGAATTCCGCTTCTTTTGCCTTATTGGCTCCTCGAAGCGAGTTGACAGCCACAAAGCCGATGGAGCCGATGGCAATGAGGGCAAAGAGACCGACGAAAAGCAGGACTGTCGCCGTTTTCTTTTTCTTATTTGGAAGAGACTTGCTGGAGCTCATGGCTTACCTAGTGCAGGCCAAGGTCCTCCGCCTGCGGGGAGGGGCTGGTTGGTAGACCGAACCACGTAAACTGTGTTTTTAGAGGCAGCCCAGGCTTTAGAAAAAAGCGCGCGAGGATAAACCTGCCTCACCTGATTTCCCTTAGCCGGGTCGTTGATCACGGGGTCGCCGCTTTCGTTGAATCCGATCAAGACCATCAAATGGCCTCCATCGCCCTTGTAATCTTTCTGAAGCAGAATCTTGTAATCCACAGAGACAGCCAAAGGAATGCCTGCTTTGATAAACCGTTCCGCCTCAGTTAGTGAATTGAGCCTTGTGACAAAAGCCTGAATGCCATTGAATGATCCTGGCAGGGCAAGATTGAAAGGCCAGTTGCCTGTACCGCCCCATGCCGGGTCGTGGACATAACTCTGAATTTCTGGGACATCCAGCTGTAGATCTTTACGATCCAGCATCGTTCCCAACCTCCTCATCAGCATCGAAATCGATGTTGGGCTGCAGAGAACATTTCCACCAGGGTAATCGTTTTGAGCCAATTCGGGCACATTCAGCACCTTGCCCCAAACATCCTTATAGGCATCTTCTTGACTGAGAGCCCAGTTAGGCGGGGTGAAGTTGAGAAAGAACTCCTTTAGTTCTGGGGTTTTGCCCTCGGCGTTGGGCAAAAGGGTCAAAGTGATCCTGATTCTGCGGCCAGGCTTTTTGAGAACAAGCGTATCGGTGTAGACATCACCATGCTCGTCGGCTTGGTCCTTAGCGCTCGTGCGCAGATCTGGCGAAAGGCTCCAGACCCCCAAGTTGTAATCTTTGGTTTCAAACCCATCGCCCAGGGCTTTGAGCTCTACCTTGACTGCGCCACCCTTCGATTTAAAGTTCCAGGAGGGGATGACTTCGACGAATGGTGCGGCACTGGCTTCGGCAACAAGCCGACCCTGCTCCTCTTTAAAATTAGAAGGATCCAGGGCGAGAAAAGCCGAGCCTGCGGCCACCCCTCCCATCGCCATGCCAATCAAACTCATCTGGTCCTTTGTACCGGCCCTTCAACTAGGTGGTTTCGCCATGTGGCCGAATGTAGGACATTCTCCCGGGCAAAAGGTCAACCGCCAAGAGGCAAGGGGTTCAAAGTCCAGACGCGAGGCACCCATCCAAGGGTGCTGACCCTTGCTTCGATTTCAGAATCTGTGAGCCTTCTGCCTGCTTCAGCGGCCAAAACCGCTTCCATCACGTTGGTGGCAAAGGTTTCTCCACCCACTTCCGGCGTTGTCGTGATGGCCTGGTGAAGTCCTATCGACTTGAGCCATTCCAGGTCGGCCTTTCGCAGGGTTTGGGTGAGAATTCTCTTGCCCGTCAGGTTTTCCGGGGCGAATCGGCGAATAAAGTGCCAGTCTCCCGCGATCAAGTCTGCTTCTTCAAAGAACTTGGCAAACTTGGGGGTCCGCTTCTCCTGCTTCTCTCCTGTCGGATAAAAGGTCTGGATCGGCATGCGAGTGATGATGGGAAGCAGAAGCTTGCCTAGAAAGGCAACGGTGGAAAGCTTTCTGACTGGAATCGGGATTCCGAGTCCAAAAATGAGATCGCCGTACACAACACTCGGACAGACCTGAGCCAAGGCTTCGGCCATGCCGAAGCGGTCAACTGCAGAGACAAGCAGCACTTTGGATTTCTCAAAGTCGAGGATGTCCTGGTCCTTCATCCACATAATGGCGCTGCGTTCGAGAGTGTGTTTAAGGCCGCTGCCATCAACCACTGGGGTCGATTTTGCGCCTGAAACGGCCTTTTCTACATCTTTGAAGGCATAGGCTTTGCCCCCAGCCTTAAGCCAGATGTCAGCTCCCCCGACTCCAAGTGCGGCAGCTTTTCCATCCAGTTCAGAAAAGAGCCTTGCGAAGGCGGCAAAGTCGCCATCTGTGCCTCGCCGCTCAACTTTGAAAGTTTTGCCCCCCAGCTCAAGCAGAGAAGATTTATCCCTCTTGCTTGAGCCGAGAGAAATTGAGACAACCCATGGCAGGCTGTCTTCGGGGATCACAGAACTGCCAGACCTTCGATTTCAACATCGACGCCGCGGGGCAGACCAGCAACGGCAACTGTGCTGCGAGCAGGCGGCTCGCCTTCAAACATGGCTCCGTAGACTTCGTTCACAGCGGCGAAATGATCCATCGAGCTGAGGAAAATGGTGGTCTTGACCAGGTTGGCGGGGGTCGCACCGGCAGCAGCCAAAACAGCCTTCATGTTCGCCACGACCTGCTCGGTCTGAGCCTTAATGTCCCCCGTGATCAGGTCTCCGGTGGGAGTGAGGGGAATCTGACCGCTCATGAAAAGGATCGTGCCTTCTGCCTTGATCGCCTGGGAGTAGGGGCCGATTGCGGCAGGAGCTTGATCTGTGTGGATGACTGTTCGGCTCACAAAAAGAATTTACCTCTGACGTGTTCAGCTTACTAAACGGTCCTTCCAATGGGCGGCAATGGCGATAGCCGCTTCCATTCCTCTTTCGCCACCTGGGTCGAGATCAAAGTAGCTCGACATCCCCCAATCTCTGGTGATCACGTCCGGAATGTGAGGTCCAAATTCTCGCCCCATAAGGGTCAAAGTTGCCGCCACCCACATACGTGGCACATTAGGAAGGTGATAGCCGCCGCCACCAACGGCCACGATGGGCAGACCTTGAGCCTTTACGTGAGCGACAGCCCCCACCCAGTGCTGGACCGAGACCTCCAGGTGGCCCAGAGGATCCAGCTTGTGAGGATCGCACCCCATTTGTAGAACCACCGCCTGAGGCTGAAACCTCTTGAAGGCATGGTCAAGGCTCTCTTTAAAGACATGGAGCCAGGCCGCTCCTTCTGTTTTGGGTGGCAGAGGAATGTTGATTGAGGTCAGGTCTGCCCCTTCTTCATCAATGAATCCGGAACCTGGGTAGAGGGTCCGGCCATCCTGATGGATTGACAATGTGAGGACAGAGGGATCCTTGTAGAAGATCGACTGAGGTCCGTCGCCGTGATGAAGGTCGATATCGACATAGGCAACTCGATCGAACTTATCTCTAAGAATGACAACCGCCAAGGCCGGGTCACTAAGAACACAGAATCCGTTAGCTCGCGACCTTTTGGCGTGATGAAGCCCTCCTGAGATGCTGAGAGCCAGACTCGCACCATCCCTCACTGCCTTGGCGGCCCGCTTGGCTCCCCCGCAGTAGGCCAGGCAGGCTTCCCACATTCCAGCGAAGGGAGGCGTATCGTGCCTCGAAAAGCCCATGTTGTCCTGACCTTCAATCAGCCTGGGATCAACTGAAAGAGCCTTTACATGCTCAACGAATTCAGCAGAGTGGACGCGGAGAATGTCGGCTTCTTCTGCCAGGCCAGGATCGATAATCTCAACCTCCGGCGCCTCAGCTTTCAAGAGTTCAATCGTCCGCCTCAGCCTCTCTGGCTTTAAGGGGTGCCCCGGCCCGAAGTCGTAAGTCAGCATTCGGGGGTGGTAGAAAAAAGGGGCCGACATAGGCTGACTAAGTCTACTCACCGCAGCTTCCCGCAGTTCTCAGCATCCCCTTGGGTACCTTTTCATACATGGCTCTCCAGCCAGAAACATCCCCCATGGTTCAGCCTCTTAAGGGCTGGGCTGCCCTTCGTGCTTATCTTGAAATGATCAAGTTCGAGCACTCGATCTTCGCCCTTCCTTTTGCGATGATCGGGATGATGTGGGGTTCCCTTTCGATTTCAAATTCGGCCTGGCCCGGAGTCAAGGTTTTCAGTCTGATCGTGCTTGCCATGGTTTCCTGCCGAAGCGCGGCGATGGCCTTTAACAGAATCATCGATCGTGACATTGATGCAATCAATCCCCGCACGGCTATGAGAGCCATCCCGGCTGGTCTTTTGGGATTAGGGCAGGTTCAGCTGTTTTTCTATGTTTCCTGCGGGCTGTTTGTTTTGGCCGCTGCCCTGCTGAACCCCTTGGCTCTGGCTCTGAGCCCTGTGGCCTTGCTGGTCACTCTAGGCTACAGCGCGACCAAGCGTTTCACTTGGCTCTGCCACTACGTTCTTGGCCTGAGTCTTGGCATTGCTCCTGCCGCGGCTTGGATCGCCGTGACAGGCACTCTGCATCCTGCGATCCTTCCCTTGGTCGGCGCTGTGATGCTCTGGACCGCCGGGTTCGACCTCATCTATGCCCTGCAGGATGATGAGTTCGACCGCAAGCAGGGGCTGCATTCCTTCCCTTCTCGATTTGGCCGCAAGACTGCCCTCATCACCTCCCGTCTGTCCCACTTTGGAGCAATTGCCCTGATGGGCTTGGGTGTTTTTCTGGTCGGAGCCGGCCCCTTCGCCTGGGTGGGAGTTGGGTTCGCTGCCGCTCTTTTGTGCTACGAGCAGAGTCTGGTGAAGGCGGATGACCTGAGCCGGGTGAACCTGGCCTTCTTCACGCTCAACGGATTTGTGAGCTTGGGGATCTTTGCTTTTGTCCTGCTGGACGTTCTGTTTTAGGTTTGTTTCCTTGAGCCCGTTCTGCGCTATTCATTCGGAGCGCCCCTGAACAGCTATTTCTGCGAAGAATCTGTGGCACTGTTTAGCTCTGCAAAGCCAGGAATAGCCCAATTTGCATTAGGCTGGCAAGCTTGATTTGAGGCTGTCCTTTCGTGGGTTTCACCCACGCCACCCAGACCATGCAGCTTTTGAAAAAGTCTGGCTGGCTGGGGCAGCGCCCCTGAAAGACAATTTTCGCTCGGAATCTGTGGCCTGGCTTAGCTCTGCTAAGCCTGGAGTATCCAAGTTACGGCTAGTCATTTCCCGCCCGACAGCAAGCTGATCGGGACGGGGCACCCTACCATTTAGTTTTTGGGGGGAGCCGAGTTCAGACTGTTCATTCCTGCTCGACAGCGGAGCTGGTCGAGCAGGCCACCCATCAGTTTTGCTTGAGTGAGAAGATTTGGTGCCCCGGTCTGGCTCCGACGAAGGAGGAGAAGGCCGGGATTTGCCTGTTCAAAGCTGCCCGGTTATTGCTCACCATTTGAAGCTTTATGGCGTGGGTGCCACTGGTCCATGACCAGTGAAAGCAAAGCTGGCCGACCGCAGTTTTTCCTCTACACAACTCCAAAGCCTGGAAATTCATGCCACTGGCAGCGCCTGTGGTCTTACAGGTGGAAGAAGCTCTTTAGACTGATCCTTTCCCGCCCGACAGCAAGCTGATCGGGACGGGGCACCCCACAACTCAGTGGTTGGGGAAAACCCAATTAAAGCACTACCTTTCCCGCTCGACAGCAAGCTGATCGAGCAGGCCACCCCTGACTCTTTAGATGATCGAAAGGTTCTGGGTGCCACGACCTTGACTAGGGACGAAGTCAAGGTCGTGAATGGAGAATCTTCAACAAGAGGTTAACCTTGGGATTCGTCAGTAGAGCACTGGCGCTACCAGTGGCACAAGATTCACCGGGGCACACCAACTTCAAATACTAATCAACCCAGCTCCAGATTCATTCCACCTCTGGTGGTCATGAACCTTATCCGTCACCCGAACCGGCCGACCAGACCCCAGAGCCCGCCGGCCCAGAAGGCTCATGTTCCCTCCCGGAGAAGCTTCAACCAAATCCAGCCGACGAGATAGGCCAGCCACCAATCGGTCGCGGACTTTGTTGCTGTTGCCGTGATAGGCGCCATCGGGTGGCTGAGTCGCCACGACCAGATCCGTCGTCGGATCGAACTGGAACCGCCACAATCGGGCGATTCGAAAAGCCTCTTCCTTCAAATCAGCTCCCAGAACCTTCTTCATTCCCTGGTCAAGCACCAAGATTCTTGGAGCCCCCCACCTCAGAGGAACAACCGCCGACCTCTGGTACTCAGGAGTGTCGTGCCCAGCCACCAGAATCTCACCATTCAAAACTCCCTGCTCGGCCAAAGCCTCGATCTGCCTCAAAGAATCCTCAGAAGATTTGCGGCTGGAAAGAACAGAGAAGGTTCGTCCGTCCAGTAATCCAGCCTGGCCATAGAGATACAGAACTCCAGGAGGATCTGGGTCGATAGATTCCAGCAGGGAGGGATAGCTGGCGTCGGCCAGGGTAACCAGCCTCACTCCTTGAGCTTCCATCTGTTCGGCTAGACGTTTCGCCACTTCAAGGCGCCCTTCCCGTCCGACCACCCAATTCTCAGCCACAGACTTCTTCAGTCCGTACTCCTCGACCATCGTCTCCATGGAAAGGCGCATAAAGTCGTAGGGCTGAACGCTCAAGAGATCGCATCGGGTGAGGATGCGGGTCAAGGTTCGCCCCCCTATTCCGGGGGTGTTAAGAAGTGCCAGAGATATAAGCCTCTGGGTGATCTGCTGCACGGGCAGAGTTTAGCCCGTCTGAGCCTTTGCCGCCAACCAGAGCCGATCCCATTCTTCAGCCGAAAGCTCACCAAGAGGAACTTCGCTGGCTGCCTCCATGGCCTGGAATCGCTTGGTAAACCTGGCTAGCATTCGCCTCAGGCTCTCTTCGGCATCAAGCTTCAGCCAGCGGGCAATGTTGACGTAGGTGAAGAGCAGGTCGCCAAGCTCCGATTCCATTGCCTCTTTATCGCCTGAAGCAATGGCCTCTTTAAACTCGGCCTCTTCTTCCCTCACTTTCTCCCAAACGGCCTCAATATCGGGCCATTCAAAGCCGCACCTCGCCGCCCGCTTGCTGACCATCAAGGCGCGGTGGAGAGCTGGAAGTGACGAAGGAACACCAGCCAAAACCGATTCCGGCTTTTCGCCTCCCTTCTCGTTGGATTTGATCTTGTCCCAGTTTCTCAGGACCTCATCGGCATCAGCGACATCGATCTCTCCGAAGACATGAGGGTGACGGCGAATCAGCTTGTCCGTGATCGCTTTGATCGGCGCTTCGATGCTCCACTTGCCGTCCCGAGCTTCCATCTGAGCATGGAACACAGGCTGCAGCAGGCAGTCGCCCAGCTCTTCCACCATCGAATCTTCGTCTCTGCCTTCAATGGCTTCAACCAGTTCGTAGGCTTCCTCGATCAAATACTTGACCAAAGATTCGTGAGTCTGCTCCTGATCCCAAGGGCAGCCTCCTGGCCCGAGCAGTCGATCCATTACCCAGACCAATCCATAAAAGCCGCCAGGATGATCCGTCTGCATGGCAGGAACGACAAGAGCCGCACCTTCGGCCCAAGTTGGTTCTTCGTTAAGGAAAAAATTCGAGCGTCCATTGCCAGCGACGACTGAGAGAGGCGTCACTGGAGCATACAGATGCCTTAAAAAAGACAGAATCTCCTTAGGGTCGCTGAACCCCAAGAAGACCTGATGCGCTCTTTGGTCTGGCTGAAGCAGAGTGGGAGCCACATGAATCTGACAGCTACCTTTCAGCCCCAGCCTCTTGAGCAGAGACTCTGCTTGTCCAAGATCCACGAGTTACGATCCGCCCAAAAAGACCTTTCTCAACGACTCATCAAAAGGAGTCCCCGTGAACTCAATCTTGGCTGACTTCCTCATGTCTTCCAGCAGCTTGGTGATGTTGTTCCTCGCCTGACCTCGCTCCAAAAGAAGGTTCTGGCGAATCTGGGCTTTCAGCTTGTCGTCAAGCGGAATCACTTCCTTTTCCATCACGTCTTCCAGCCAAAACTTAGCGAACATAGATCCTGCTGCAAGCCACTTGGTCTGGTCGCCTTTCTTAATCTTGTCGATCTCGGTTCTAAGAGTGCCCTTGAGTTCTGAATCTGGGAAGGTGCCAAAGCGACCTTCATCCAGCTTGCCAGAATCCTGGCTGAATTCAGCCGCTACCTGTCCCCAAGTCTTGCCAGAGGTAAGAGCATCATCCACCTTCTTCTGATCTTCTGCCTTGCCGACAGTAATCACTCTCACCACAAATCTCTTGGGCAGGGTGTAGCGGGTGGCAACGTTGGCTTTGTAGCTGTTTTCGACTTCAAAGTCTGTGATGTTGACGCCCTTGGTGATGACTCTGAATTGACACATGGTCACGAGCACATCCCATCGAAAGTCCTCATCGGTCAGACCGAGCATCGTGAAGGCTTCCTTAAGCTTGGGATTATCTTTCAGCCTCTTGGCGATCTCGGCCTCCAATTCGGCATCGCTGGGGTAGACGCCCTGCTGACGAGCCAATTGAATAATGAGAGATTCGTTGATGAGCTGTTGAAGGGTCATGAAGCCGGGCGAAGCGGGAACGAACTGCTCTCCCACCAGCTTGCCGACATCCTGCAGCACCTGCATTCTCAAAAAGTACTGTCGGCCTGTAATGTTCTGACCGTTGACCTTGACCATGACTCGGTCGGGGGAAACGACCTGAGTTGGTACGGGATTGGTGCTTCCTGATGCCTGGGCAAAAACGGCGTTAGGAATGACCGCGAGGGAAAGAATTGCCAAAGCCGCCATGGCTCTGCTCATTAATGGTCGCGTCACACTCATTTTGTTCTCTGGCGATACTGACGCTTCCCGACCCCTTAACGCACGGCAAATTCGGGACTTCCTTTCCCCTTTTGTCCTTCTTTGAGTCTGGAGCATCTGCAAAAACATCATCTGTCTATCAACCAATGGGCCGCCTCAAGATAAAGAGGGATGCCCACCATGAGATTGAAAGGAAAAGTGACCGTTAAGGCTCCCGTTAAGTAAAGGCCAGGATTCGCCTGGGGGAGCACAAGCCGCACAGCAGCCGGGGCGGCGATATAGCTGGCTGATGCCACCATTGCCCCTAGAATTCCAGCACCTCCGGCCGTCATCCCAACCACGCTTCCTGCCCAGACTCCGAGCAGACCATTAAAGAGCGGCACCAGAGTTCCAAAGAGAAGAAGAAAGACAGCTCTTCCCTTAAGGTCGGGCACTCGAGCTCCGGCTACCAATCCCATCTCAAGCAGAAAGATCGTCAAGGCTCCTTTGAAAAGATCACCAAAGAGAGGATCGACCTGCTGCATCCTTACCGGACCAGCAAGAAGGCCAATGACAACGCCTCCAACCAAAAGAATGACTGCCTTGCCAGTCAGAAGCTCGTGAATGACCAGCTTCAAACCACCTGCCTTCCCATCCTTAAGGGCCATGCTCAGGCCGACCAAAATGGCGGGGATCTCCAGCACTGCAACGAGGGCTGGCAAAAACTGCTCAAACTTCAGCCCCTCGCTGGCGGCAAAGTTTGTAGCCGCAATAAAGGTGACGGCTGAGACAGAACCGTAGTGGGCGGCCATAGCCGAGGCATCCACTTTATCCAGTTTGCCGAGCTTTCGACAGATGGCGTAAGCGATCAGGGGGGTAACTATCCCCAAGACCAAGGTTGCAGCAAAGGGTCCGGCAAGCTCTGCAGGCGATGATTGACTCAGTGCCACACCACCCTTAAGGCCGATGGCGAAGAGCAGATAGATAGAAAGAGAGGTGTAGAGCCCGGGTGGCAGCTTGAGATCACTTTTCAGCAGAACCGCTATAAAACCCAGGGCAAAAGCCAGCACCATGGGCGAAAGCAGGTTCGAGCTGATGAGTTCGTATCCGGTCATAGGCAGGGTCGCTGGCAGAAGGACAGCCTCGGCCTACTCTCCCATTATTTTCAGGACGACTCTCTTGCGTCTTTGGCCGTCAAATTCTGCATAAAAGATCTGCTGCCAAGGACCGAGGTCCAATTCGCCTGCGGTGATAGGGATCATGACCTGGTGATGGAGGATCAGGTTCTTTAGGTGAGCCTCACCATTGTCTTCCCCGGTCTGATGGTGCCGATAGTTGGCTTTCGGAGCCAGATGATCGAGCCACTCTTGAATGTCGGCGATCAGTCCGTTCTCCCAATCGTTCACATAGACTGCACTGGTGATGTGCATGGCCGAGACCAAAACCATGCCCTCTTGAACTCCAGACTCCTGAACGGCAAGGTCGACTTCGTCAGTGATCCGGACGAATTCTTCTTTCTTTCTCGTTTCAAACCACAGGTACTTGGTAAAGGCGGCCATGTTTGCAATGAGTTTGGCCGAAAATTGCAGTCAGCCTATTCGTCGTAGCCACGCTGACGAGCTCGATCCTGATCCTTTTCCTTCAAGCTCTCACGCTTGTCGTACATTTTTTTGCCGCGAGCCAGGGCAATTTCGACCTTAGCCTTGCGGCCTTTAAAGTAGACCTTGGTCGGCACAAGGGCCAGCCCCTTCTCTTCTGACCTTCTTTGAATCAGCCTGATTTCGGCCTTGTGAAGAAGCAGTTTCCGGTCTCTTCGCCTTTCAGGACGCCATGCAGTGCTAAAGGTATAGGGCTCGATGTCGAAGCTATAAAGCCAAGCTTCGTTGTTAACTATGCGAACATAGGCATCGACCATGCTGGCACGACCAAGGTACAGACTCTTTACCTCAGATCCCACCAAAGCCAGACCTGCCTCCCACCTCTCTAAAAGCTCGTACTCAAAACCAGCTTTTCGGTTATTTATGGTAGCGGGTCCCTTATGATCCTGCACCTTGCCTTTCTTCGCCATTGATCTTCTGCCCTATCCCTAGGCTAAGGTCAAGGTACCTTAGCTCATCATGTCCCGAACGTGGCTCGGCCTGGGTGTTTTTGCCCTTTTGTTTGCGGTTGGCTGTAAGCCGACGGAAAGTTCAAATTCAAAGCCCACTTTTTCTGAGCTGAAAAAGGAAATCATCAAGCCAGGAAAAGGTGAACCCGTGAAACAGGGTGACATGGTGTTCATGGAATACCGAGGCACTCTGGTTGACGGGACAGAGTTTGACAGTAACCTGGAAGCAGATGGAGCACCTCTCTTTGTCGTGCTCGGCGCAGGCTCAGTTATCAAAGGCTGGGACGAGGGAATTGTTGGAATGCTTCCTGGCGAAGAGGCCAAGCTCAGTGTTCCTTCTGACATGGGCTACGGACCAGCCGGTTCACCTCCCAAGATTCCACCCGCGGCTGACCTGATTTTTGAGCTCAAGCTGCTTGGTGTTGTAAGAAAGGGCGAAGAGACCGTTTACGATTCGGTCGATGACAAGGTGGGCACAGGTGCAGAGGCAGTCGTTGGCAAGAAGGCTGAGATTCATTACACCGTCGCCTATCTTAACGATGTCGTGGTTGACGATTCAAGAAAGCGCGGCAAGACCTTGAACTTCACCGTTGGAGCCACTTCGGGAGACAGGGTAATCGCAGGCATTGATGACGGAGTCCGCGGCATGAAGGTTGGCGGAAAGAGAACCTTGATGCTTCCTCCTGGCCTCATCTACGGCCCATCCGGCAATAGGGCCATCACGGGCAACCAAATGGTCAAGGTGACCCTCGACCTGATTTCAGTCAAATAGGCCTTCAGCACAGCATCCTACACACAAAAACGTCGTAAGAGAGAACACATGAACAAGACCTTCATCTACACAGGGGCGATCGCCTTGACTCTCGGCCTGGGGTTTGCTCCTCAGAGCCTGAACGCCCAGGTGACCAAGCAGGGTTCTGGCTATGCAATGAGCCTCAGACTGACCAAGGGAGCAACCTACAAGTACATGCTCAATGCGGTCATTGATGCTTCTGCTGCCATGGGTGGCACTGCCCCAAGAGGACAGAGCGCCAAGCAGACCATGAAGTCCCCAATTTCAATGAAGGTCGTTGATGTGAAGAATGGCATCAGCACCGTTCAGGTGACCCAGACTCCCCCTTCGATGGGTGGAACCGCCGCCAAGCCCCAAACCGTGACGATCAAGATTGACCGAACCGGCAAGGTCACTGAAGGCAATGAAGCTGGCGTCATGGTCAGCCTTCCCACGAAGCCAGTGCGGATTGGTGAAACTTGGACCTCAACTTCCACAACTCGCGGCATGGGAATTCCGATGCAGGTGACCACCAGGGCCACCCTCAAGGCTGTCCGCGCATCAGGTGGCAGACAGGTCGCTGAGATCACCGTAGTAACCAGCGCCAAGGGCAGCGGAATGAGCGGCACCGGCCGAGGCAGCTACACCATTGATGCCAAGGACGGAATGATTCTTACTTACAACCTTGTTCAAACCATGAACATGACCATGCCTGCTCAGCCCGCAGCCGCTGGCAGCAAGACCCCTGCTAAGCCAAGGACAATCTCGATTCCCACGACAATGACCCTTACTCGACAGTAAGGCGGCAAGAATGAAAGTTACTGCCCCAGCCGGTTCCTACCTCTGGCATCTGCTAGAAAATCATCCGGCTGGGGCAGAGCTGTTTCCGGGCGACGAGTTCACCTTTGAACCCCATGAAGGCTGGCAGCGCAGCGTTCTCACAGGCGTCTCTGAAGGAGCTCTGACAGGCCTGATCGAACTAGCGGACAACAACCCCTTTGTCTGCGCTGATAGAGTTTCGACCCCTTCGCCACTTTCCACCCTGGCTCTCATCGCCCTTGGTCCCTTGATTAGAGCCTGCCTGCCCGCCGATGAAATCATGCTGCAGGCATCAAAGTCTTTGGCAGTGCCTGACCTTGGCGCCCTTTTAGATAGTCTTGGCATAAACCAATCAGTAACCTTGGCCCTTGATGATCAAGACCTTGGTTCTGTCATTGCCCTTAACGCCCTGGTTCCAATAGAAGAGATGCCCGACTGGTCTTTGATCGACGATCTCTTTGAAGAAAGCTACGGTCGCAGTTTCTATGTGAGAAAGGCCTCGGAATGGTCGGCAGCTGAGGTTTCTGGGCGTCCGTGGGCTCTTTATGACCTGCGGCACACTCCAGGTGAAGACATTGGCCTTCTAACCGTCCGCGTCATGGCCGACCTGAGAGGCAAAGCAGGCGAAGCCCAGATGATCCACACCTTTAACGTTATGGCAGGGTTTGAGGAGCACCTCGGCATTCCTGAACTTCTGGCTTAACCTGCGCCCCTAAAAATAAATCTCCCTGGAGGCTGAGGCCAGCCAGGGAGATTTTTTTGCTTCTAGAAGATCAGAAGCTAGTTAAGGAAGAGAATTCCGTCGGCTCGTGATTCAAGGCTCAGCTCAAACTGCCTAAGCGTCTGGCTCACCGCATCAACCTCGTCACCGGCCTTAAAATCCCACATCAGCCGTTGAGCTGGCTTATCTGTCGCAAGCTGAACGGGCCTGCCGAAAGTGTTAGCCAAAGCGAGAGCCAAATCTTTCACAGTCCCTGAGCCGTTCCTTTGAGGAATTGTCTTGGTTCCTGGAACGGCAACAACCAGCCGATCATGGCTTGTTGAGAAGGTGATCTCAACCAGTTCTGCCGATTCGGATTCGTTGTGGACCGGGGACCTAAGCTCCTGGCCGGCATCAAGATTGAACTCCTTGGGACCAGATGTCGAATCCATTGCCTGGAAAGTCACCTTGGCTTCAGACCCTGGCTTAAACAGAAGAGTCAAGCCCTTGTCATCCAAGGCCAGCTTGGGAGGAACTTCTGCGCTGATGCTGATGTCAGGAACCAGGTTGGCGACTGAATTGGGAGACTTGCTGGGCTGGGCGGTCATGTTGATGACCAAGGCGAGAGCCGCAAGGGCGGTAGCTCCGGCAAAGGCCCACTTGCCCCATGTAAGCCACCAAAAAGCAGGCTTAGCCACAGTCTGGGCAGACTTTTCATTCATGCGCTTTTCAATGCGCTCATGAAGAAAAGCTGGCTCTGGAACTTCGATGTCTTTGAGAGTATCCAGGCTTCCCATCAGTTCTCGGAACTGATCGTAATCTTCACGCAGTGAGCTGTCTTCCTTCAGGGCTCGCTCGAACATCTGGGTGAGGCCACGATCAAGTGTGCCCTCATAATAGTCCGAATAAAAGTCCCTTGCCTTCGCTCGATTCATCGACGCCTCATGCTGCTTTGCTTAATTGACTGACCTAGACCTTGAATAGTTCCTCGTCTTTAGTCAGTAGGTCCCGAAGAGCAAGTCTCGCTCTGTTCAGTCGACTTTTCACAGTCCCCAGGGGGAGGTCCAGGGCATCAGCGATCTCCTCGTAGCTCAAATTTTCTACGTGATACATCACCAGCATGGCCTGTTGATATTCGGGCATCTTGCTCAGGGCAAGCTGGACGCTCAGCTCTCTAGCGTTTCTTTCTGCTAGTTCATCCGGTCCTGGCCCTTCATCTTCAAACTGTCTCTGAACCTCTTGACCTCCGGAATAGGTCGGAGTCTCGATGCTGACAGTCCGATTGGATTTGTCCTTCTTCTTAAAATCCAAAGCGCAGTTGGTGATGATCCTGTAAAGCCAGGTCCCAAAGGCGCTTTGCCCACGAAAGTTTTTAAGAGCCGAATTGACTCTGACAAAGGCATCCGCGACAATGTCGCAGGCGTCGTCTTGGTTTTGGGTCAGGCGGTAGGCGTACTGGTAGGCCTTCTTTTCATGACGACGCATCAAGGTGTCAAAGCTGGCTTTGTCACCCTGCTGAACCCGTTCAATCAACTGAAGATCGGTGAGACCATCCGTCATGACGAAGAAACCCTTGGCCTCGGCCTTCCTCTGGCCGCTTCATCCAGCGCCTGCTGTTCTTCCTGCGTCGGAGGCCTATCTGGCTTGCCAGCAGTCAGACGCTTGCCAAAAACTCTGGTATCCGCTCGGCCCACCTGCGTCGTTAGAACCGCACCGTTTCCTTCGTCGTCGTAAAGCGCCAATGCGAAGCTCTGCTCACCAGCAACTCCTTCAAAAGCGTCGTACCGAACGACTCCCAAAAACCGCTTCGCGGTCTTCATCTTCCCTTCCTGCACGGTAAGTCGATGCCGGATTTCATCCATTTCGGCATTGGCTTCGGATCTGGCCGCCAAATGCTGGTAAAGCAGATGCTCGACATTAACTCCATCAACCCCTTCTAGCAGGACAGACCATTTGCGCTCCTCCTTTTTCAGCCGCCGTGAAAGGCGGCTGACCTGAACAAAGAGAATGATCACAGCCGTCAGCAAGACCACTATGGCCCAAAAAGACCACTGGTTAAGCAGGGGAAGAATGGCGTTCATAGAGAAAGAGACGCGGGGCCAAGTGGCCAGAGTCAAGTATAACCCTAAGAGGAGCCGAGCCCCGACCCCATGGCAGAAGTCTTTACCCGAACAACCAGTTCACCCAAGCGAAAGGTTCTCTTCACCGGATTCGGAGTTTTTCTTCTTTTCGTCCTTGCCTTCGCCATCTTCTTTTTTCTCCAATTCCAGACTGTTCAGGTTTCTGGCCCCAGCATGCAGCCGACTTTAGAACCTGGCCGAAGGGTTTTGACGAGCCGCGCCTACTGGCTTGTCGGGGAAATTCAGAAGGGCGATATCATCGTTGTGCGGTCTCCCAAAGACAAGTCGATTGTCATCAAGCGGGTTTATGCCCTTCAAGGTGATGTCGTTGACTTTTTGAACGCCCCTGAATCTTGGCCCCTTGGCAGCGGCGAATTTAGAGTCCCCGAAAACAGCTACTACGTTTTGGGTGACAACAAGCCAGTATCAGAAGATTCGAGAGAGTTTGGCCCCGTTCCAAAATCTCAGGTCCTTGGCAAGGTCGTCGTGTGGAATACTCCGGGGTAGGAATTTAACTATGAAGTTTCCCTGTGGAAGGGCAGGACGCCAGACCCTGGAGTTCTACCCCGCCCCCTACAGGGCACCTCTCCGAGCCTTTGCTGCCTTGGTTTTCCCATGGCAGGGTGATGAAGTCCTCTTGTGTGACATTGAGGATCGTGGGTGGTGTATCCCTTCGGGACGGGTAGAGCCGATGGAATCCAGCGTGGAGGCCGCGCGCCGAGAAGCGCAGGAAGAAGCTGGAGCCCTGCTGGAAGACGTAATTTATATCGGATGCTATAAAATTCGAGAAAGGGCTGAGGTCAAGTGGGCCGATGTCTTTGCTGCTCGCGTTGGCGGCCTTGTTGACCTGGACCCTCAGTTCGAATCGAGCGATCGCAAGTTCGTGACCCTGGATGATCTCCCTGAGATTTACTATGTGTGGAACGAGCTGACTGAGATGGTCTTTGTTCATGCTCAATCAACCCTGAACCGTCACATGGTTCATTTGACGGCTCAGAGCAGAGATCGCAGTTAGGCTGCAGTTTCCATGGCTGGGTGGATGGGGATGGCAGCGAGGAACAAGCTGCAGCCCCAGATTCCATGTAGGTTCTATGAACCCGGGGTCCCACCTTTAAGTCCGTGCAGTTAAACCGGGGTGCCCTTCAGGACATCCCCGGCCACTCATTTTCTTAAGAATGGAAGCTGCCCGAATCATCCTGCCCGAGCAGCCAGATTTCCCTCTGCTGATTACTTCCTCAGAAACTTCGCCGGAGCACCCTGACCAGGGTTGAAGATGGGCAGACGATCCGTCCTCTTCAGACCCTCAAGGCTGGAGCCCGTAATGGCCCCAACGACGCCCCACGCCTCACCCTGCTTGGGCCAGGCCATCAGACCGTAGCCGGATGAGCCCCGCTTCATCTGGTCGGCTTCAGGCACATAAAGCTTCCAAGCCTTGTTCATCTCGGAATGCCCGTAGAGAAGAACGTTTCTGCCCTTTGCCAATCCCGGATTCTTCACCAGTTCGGCATCGGTGACGATATCGAAAGATCCGTTTCCTCGGTAGAGATAAAACTCATTGTCGAACCGAACCTTGTTCCACGCCCAAGTGGTCTCCGAAGCCAAGCCAGAAACTCCAACCACGGCCAGGAATCTGCGTTCGAAGACATCTTTGAAGCCAAGCGTCGCGACCTTAGATTTCGCGAGTTCAGACTGACGCTGGGCTAGAACCCACTTTCCGTCGATCTTCCGGAAAGCGATAAGAGGGCTCTTGGCCGTTTTGATCACGCTTCCATCAATCTCGAAGGTGAGAGAGCTAGGCCAGTCTGCCTGAGGCCGCACTGAGAACTGCTTCAAACCAGTCGTCTTGCCTGAAAGAACACCCCCTTCCCTCTTCAAAATCATGCGAGTAGGCGCAAAGTGCTCTTCCTGTTCAATCACCTCTAGCCAGGCATAGCGGTTGTTGATTCTGGTGCTGACTGTGGTGAAATCAATCTGATTCACTTCCTGGTCAGCCTTTCTTCTCAGGCCCCTAAACCAATCGAAAATCGGCTTGTAGTCAACGCAGTTGGCGCCTGGTTCAGGATCGGTGTCGTACCAGTGCCCCTGCCCCTTTTCTTCATGCCATTTGAAGTTGGGGTGCCCGGCGAGTTCCTGCCTCATGCGTCGGGGCTGATCCACTCCCACTGTGGTGTCAGCATCGCCATGAAGGGTGAAGATGCCAATCCCCATCAGATTGTTGAGGAAAAGGAAGGTGTCGCTGGCATTGGTCGCCTGTCTCAGACTCTTCTGAACAGGATCATTCATATCAAAGGCCGGCCCGATTCCGCCGTAGGTCCAGTAGCTGATCCAGCCCGCAGCCGGAGCTGCTGCCGCAAATCGATCCGGAAAATGAGAAGCAAAGTGCCAGGTTCCGTGGCCTCCCATCGAGTGCCCGGTCACATACCTTCTCAGGGGATCGGTCTTGAGCTGCTTTTCTGCCAGCTCCATGACCTCAATGCCGTCAATACGACCGATATCTTCCCAGTTGAAGCCAAAGGGTCGGCGGTTGGTCGGAGCGACAAGGTGCCCCCAATCTTTTTGACCATAGGCCTGAGCCTGGCCGATGCCTTCGACACTGGCTCCGTGGAGGCTAAGGAACATCGCCTGCCCCGCTCCCTGCTTGCTGGATGGATTCACAGCAAAGTACTGAACGCTGCCATCCACTCGGCTCAGGAAGGTTCGCTTGTGGGTTTGATTCGGCTTGACTCGGTTGAGCTTTACCTCCTGGTCATCCAGAACCTTTCCTCCCCTCAGAAGCTGAATTCGGTACTGAGGAGGCTGAGCAAAAGCATCGTAGCCCACCTTGACCTTTCTCAAGCCATCTGATAAAACGAGAGGCACAGGAGTCGTGACTGCCTTGCCTTTTCCAACTGGCACAGCCCTGATCGTGAGATCCTTTGCCTGATCTCCTCCGTTACGGACGATGATTCCCATCCATTTAGAGAGGCCTTCTTCGCCCTCAACAATGTCTGGCAGGGTGGCATCGCGGAGATCCAGCCCAACCTCTGGTCGGCCAAAAACCAGCCGTGCCTGCAAAAATCCTCGTCCCATAACGCAGACAAATTCGTTCCTGCCTTTCTTCAGAGTGACGGGGATTCCTAAGGCGCCATTTCCGTAAACATCTCCGGACCTCAGTTCACCGTTGACATAGACCAGGGTTGCACCAAGGGTCTCAAGGACAGCTTCACTGGCTTCTGGCGCTTGGTGAGTCAGTGAAATCACGCCGGTAGAAGCTAATCGTCCCTCAAATCTTCCTTCGGCATTAAAGGTCAGCTTCTCCCATGTCTGGCCAAACAAGGGTGCGCCAGCAGTTGGAGTCCGCCATGCGCCCGTGACCATCAGGTTTTCAAGCTGGTCATCTCTCAGCATGCCCTTGTTGTTCGAAGCCAAACGAGCAGCCACGGCCTCAGTCAAAGGGAGAACCTTAACTTCGGGCTGTGAGTTCTGCGCAAGGAGAGCCAAGACAGGCACGGAGAAGAACATGCCCCAATATTGGCACAGAGGGCCCTTTAACTACTTTTGTCTTGCAGGAACCCAGGCTGTCGTCCTGCCTCCAACCTGATCCCGCCTCAGTTCTTCGCCCTGGTGAAGCTCACTTCCCTTGCCTCCGCCCCACCTGACATGAAAAAGCCAATCTTCCGGGTAGCGAGATTCATCGGCTTCCTGCTTCACAGCTAAGTTGACTACAAACTCAATTGCCTCGGATAGCCGCTTGAGCTCCTCAAAAGAGAGGCTCCCAGCGGCCCTTTGAGGCGCGATTCCTGATGCGTAGAGGACCTCATCTGCCACCCAATTCCCGATTCCGCAGAAGAGTTTTTGATCAAGAAGCAGAGCCTTAATCGGGGCTGTTCTTTTGTTTAGCCGTCTTTCGAGGTCGGCCTGAGTGGGAGGATCGAGATAGACATCTGGCCCCATACCGAGGACTCTCTTGTCAGTGGCAGGGTCTCCGAGCCAAATTCTGGCCAATCGCCTCCCATCAGTAAAAGCGGCGGCAGAGTCTGAGGTCTTCCACATAAGCTTGAGAAAGCGGGGTCTTCCCTCAGGGTCCTCTAGGGGTGCCTTTCCGTGACTGACCAAACGCTTTTCTCTTTCCGCGTTGACATCCACCACCCAGCCAGACATGCCCAAGTGCATCATGAGGGTGGGAGCATCGGGAAAGTTCATCCAGAAAAGCTTGCCTTTTCGGCCTGTGCTGGTGGGGTTTTTCCCTAAAATCGTCTCCCTCACTTCATCATGCGAGGCTGATTCGTAGACGATCGAGTCGGGGAGGGTTTCGATTTCCGTCAGCTTCTTTCCGACCAAAAGCCGGTCCAGAAGGGCTCGGACGGTTTCTACTTCTGGCAGCTCGGGCATGGGACCTTAATCTACCGGCTGGTCCGGGGCCGAGTTCCCGAGAGCCTAGGGCGTGAGGCAGCTCCACTGTTTTTGCCTCGAAGATGATCTTGGCGAGTCTGCCTCTTTCCGGTCCCAGCGAGAGTAGGGTGCCCCGACCCATTCAGGAGGCACGAGTGGTGGGTCGGGAATCGCTCGACAGTAAGTTCGCAGTTCCCGCCCGACAGCAAGCTGATCGGGCGGGGCACCCCTGGGGCAAAAATTCTGGCAAAGATCCACTTAAAACTAAACCCAGAACCCTGTTGCCCTCCCCTACAATGTGCCCAAGTCATAATTTTCCCGTGCCAAGCACCAGCGATCTGATCACCGCCTACTTCGAAGCCTTCAACAGCCACGACGCAGAAGCCATGCTGGCTCTACTGGACGAAAACGTCATCCACGACATCAATGAAGGCCCAAGAGAAATCGGCAAAGAGGCCTTCAGAAAGTTCAAGGCTCACATGGACGCCACCTACAAGGAGCACATTTCTGACCTTGTGATCATGGAAAACGGCGACCGTGGAGCCGCCGAATTCACCTGCAGCGGCACCTACTTCAACACAGATCCTGGTCTGCCAGAGGCCACGAGCCAAACCTACGCCATCTGGGCTGCGGCCTTTTTTGAAGTCAAGAACGACAAAATCACCCGAATCACCAGCTGCTATAACCTAAAGGGCTGGATCGAGGCGATTTCGTAAATGCGGGCCCTGATTCAGAGGGTCAGCTCGGCTTCGGTTGCAGTCGAGGGCAAGGTGGTCGGTCAGTGCGGACTTGGCTTCTTGGTGCTGGTCGGAATCCACAAGGATGATGAACCCGCCCATGCCGTCAAGCTGGCGGAAAAACTTTCTGGGCTCCGCCTCTTCAATGACCAAGAAGACAAGATGAACTTGGCCTTGGCAGATCTTCCCGAGCAGGATCTGCCCCAGGTTTTGGCCGTCTCTCAGTTCACCTTGTACGGAGACGCCTCTGGATCTCGCCGCCCCTCTTTTGGCGCTTCTGCCCCCTATCAGAAGGGGCAGGAGCTTTTCGACCTTTTGTGGCTGAGCTAAAAAAGAAAGTTCGTGGAGTGGAAACAGGTGTCTTTGGAGCGTCCATGAAGGTAAGCCTGGTCAACGAAGGACCTGTCACGCTGATTCTAGACGTGGGTCCTGACAAGGTTAAGGGGTAGTCTCACCCCTTGAAGTGAAGGCCTCCCTCCTGCTCAGCGACGGATCAAGATTTGATGGTGTGCTTTTAGGAGCAGAAGGGGAGACGGTTGGAGAAGTCGTCTTCAACACTGGCATGACCGGCTACCAAGAGGTTTTGACCGATCCCAGCTATGCCGGCCAGATGGTGACCTTCACCTACCCCCTCATTGGCAACTACGGCATCAACGCCGACGACTTCGAATCAGATTCGGTCAAGCCCACCGGAATCATTGTCAAAGAAGCCTGCGATGTGCCCAGCAACTGGCGCAGCCGCCAGAGCCTGGATGCCTTTTTGAAAGAGAGGCGGATCACTGCGATTCAGGGAATTGACACCCGCGCCCTCACCAAAAGAATTCGATCGAGCGGCGTAACCATGGGGATGATCACCACCAACCCCGAGGGTGCTGTCGAGCGTCTGGAAGCCCACCCTCATTACGACGAAACCGACTTTGTGACAAGCGTTTCGACTGATTCACCCTATTCTTGGGGAGCCAGCGGCAAAGAAGACCTTAACCCCAGCCGCGACGGAGCCAAGGCAGTCGTCGCCGTTTTGGACTGCGGCTTGAAGTTCAACATTCTTCGCAGACTGGCAGCTATCGGCATCAAGCCCCTGGTCTACCCCAGCACGGCATCTGCGGCAGAGATTTTAGAGCACAACCCAGATGGCATTCTGCTCAGCCCCGGACCGGGCGACCCCGTTCGCCTGCCGAATCAGGTCGAAACTGTCCGCCAGCTTGTTGGCCAGAGGCCCCTTTTCGGCATCTGCCTGGGCAACCAGCTTTTGTGCCAAGCCATGGGAGGCAGCACCTTTAAGCTCAAGTTTGGACACCGCGGCAGCAACCACCCGGTGAAAGATCTGCTCGACGGCACTGTGACCATCACCAGCCAGAACCACGGCTACGCTGTGGATCCTGAATCATTGACTGGCAGTAGAGCTGAAGTGACTCAGATTAATGTCAACGACAATACTGTCGAAGGCATCAGGGTCCCTGGCGCGGATGCTTCGTCGATTCAGTACCACCCAGAAGCGGCCCCCGGCCCCTGGGACAGCCGAAAGTGCTTTGTGCAGTTCCTGCAGCAGATTACTAAGGGATGAGCCTGCAGATTCTTCCGCTTGAAGAGAAGTGGATTCCCGGAGCCGTCGCGCTCCAGCGGCTCTGCTTCCCTGCTCCTTTCCCGGAAGATCACCTTTGGCGGCCCCGCCACTTGGCCAGACATCTTCAGTTTTTTCCTGAAGGCCAGTTCGTGGCCATTAAAGATGATCTGATCGTGGCCTCGTCATCCGCAATCATGATCTCGCAGGCAGCCTGGCTTGCGCCCAAAACATGGGATGAGATTACTGGCGGGCTGGACTTGACGGGTCACAGCCCAGACGGAAACCTGCTCTTCGGAGTCGATATCTCGGTCCATCCTGACTACCGAGGCTTGGGAATAGCCCGGAAGCTTTACCAGGCTAGGTTTGATCTTGTGCGCAGGCTAGGTTTGGAATCCTATGTGACCCTCTGCCGTCTGCCCGGCTTTTCTTCTTCTGGCTTGGAGGACCCCGCGGACTACGCAAGGCAGGTTGAAGCTGGGGAAAGGTCCGACCCCACCATGACTCCCCTGCTCAAAATGGGAATGTCCTTGATGGTGGTGGCTTACAACTGCATGGAAGATGAAGAATCTGGAAATGCAGGCGCCAAACTTATCTGGACTCCTTAAGATTCAAATGAAAGCCGCCTGCGCCTCGTGGAAGATTCGTCCTTGTGATGGGGTCGATAGCTTTTGGAGCCACTTCAATGAGCTGGTCACCACTGCCGCAGACCAGGGTGCCGAGCTGCTGGTCATGCCCGAGCTGATCACTCTTGAACTTGAAGGAGTCTTTGCCGACATCTCTAAACGACCTCAAGATCGGCAGTTGGTATCGGCGGACGATCTTTCTTTTCGGTCGAGCCTTGCGGTCGAACACCAGATGACGATCGTAGCCGGCAGCCTCTTGGTCGAGAGTGGCGACGAGTGGGTGAATCGCACTCTTGTCTTCTCTCCGGATGGATCGATCACGCACCAGGACAAGATTGTCATGACCCAGTTTGAGGGGGTCGAATGGGGGATTTCTGGCGGCGCAGACCTCATGCCCCATACAGATCCGAGACTCGGAGTTCTGATCTGTTACGACTCAGAGTTCCCTGAATTGGGTCGAGCTTTGTCAGAGAAAGGTGTTCTTGCCCTCTGCGTGCCAAGCTATACCGAGACTTGGCATGGCCATTGGAGAGTCAGGCATTCGTGCCACGCCAGGGCAGTAGAAAACCAGATATTCGTCCTCCATGCTCCCTTGGTCGGCAGCCTGGGCCGAGAACCTGTTCCTCAGAGCCACGGAACTCCGGCAATTCTTGCCCCCTGCAACGCGCCTTTTCCTTTCAACGGAATCATGGCCGAAGGGCCGGCTGACGAAGAAACTGTGGTTTTTGCAGACCTTGACTTCGAAGCTCTTTTAGCCTCACGTGAAGAAGGGGACGTAAGGAACTGGAACGACAGACTGCAGGTTCGGCGATTTTTGCCCTAAAGATGCAACGAGATTGCGGAACAACCTGTCTATAAACAAAATGGCTGCTTTGGGACAGATCATCAAGACGATCGTGACGATTGCCACTCTGCTGGCATCTTTTGAGACGATCATCCGTCTTGCGCGCTTCGCCTGGAACCTGGTTCTCCAGCTTTTCAAGAAAGGAAGCTACGTGATGGCTGGTGCCAAGGGCGCGGCCAAGGTCGGCAAGTTCGCTTGGTCGGCTGTCAGCTTCGGCAGATAACCCTTTGAGGACCTCCTTTGGCTTTTGCTGAAGGGGGTCTTTTTGTGTCTGGAGCCAGTTGTGTTGACCGGGCCGGCCACTTCCCTTTCTAGATTATCAGCGGCACTGGAAGAGGTTCAGTTTGAAAGTTAGTCAGTTCCCGACCGACAGCGAGCTGATCGGTCGGGGCACCCAGCTGCTAGATATCTCAGGGCCCGGGCAAGGTTCACGTAGAGGACGGATGCCACGACACCCCGAGTCGTGCTGCCGTTACAAGAATCTGACCAGGACTTGCCCGTCTTCAGTCTTCATTCTTCAGTCTTCAGTCTTCAGTCTTCAGTCTTCAGCCTTCCGTCTTCAGCCTTCAAGCCTGCCAGACCTCCCCCTACACAATCCACCAATTCCACCCGACACTTTTACTTGGTGGCCCAGCCTGCAGCAATCCCGCCTTCGTCCGAAACTCGCGGCGAAGTAATTCATCTGCCTTTCGCACAGCCTAAAGATGCGTGGGCGAAAGCTATTCCCTGGATCGTTTTTGCGATTTCAGCCATCGTGCTGGGATTCAATGTCGCTCCTGGAGTGACCTTTCACGACTCGGGAGAATTTGCCTTGGCCGCCAAGGTGGGAGGAATCCCTCACCCACCCGGAGCCCCGAGCTGGACTCTTGCCGCCTGGATCGCCTGCAGCCTTCTGCCCTTTTTAGAGGCAGCCTACGTCACCAACTTCCTCTGCTCTCTTTACGGAGCAGCAACGCTTGGACTCATGGCTCACCTTTCGATCAAGTGGATCGAAAAATCTGACCTTGACCTCAAGCCCCACTTTTTGGCCTTGGCCGCCCCTCTTGCTCTGCTGGTCTCACCTGCCTTTCTGGAGCAGAGCTTTATCACAGAGCAGTACACCCTTCTCACTTTCCACCTCTGCCTTATCCTCACCTTGGCCACCAAAGCCACAGATGAAGAAGGTTTAAAGGCTTGGCAGTGGAGCCTTTTTGGCGTCGTGTGGGGATTGAGCATGGCCAACCACCCCAGCCAGATCTGTCTGGGCTTGCTGATGCTCGCCTTCGTCTTCACTCTGCCTGGGCCGGTTGCCTGGTGGCAGAGAAGCTTGTGGGGACTGGCAGGAACTGTGGCAGGCCTCAGCGTCTTCCTCTACAATCCCATTCGATCTTCGACCAACCCCATCATGAACTGGGGTCAGCCCGACAACTGGGAGAGGTTCTTCTGGGGAATTTCTCGCCAGCAGTGGAAGTCTCGCCCTATGAGCGATGCTCCGGCCGGATTCGTTAATGAATGGCTGATGAGCTACAACTTTCAAGGTGAGCTTGGCTGGATCGTCCTTGGCCTTAGCGCCATTGGCATGATCACTCTGGTTCGCAGGCTTAAGCTGCCTTTGCTCTGGATGACCTTGGCCGTCGTCCCTTACGCCGTCCTTCTGCTGCTCGGCCATATGAAGCAGATGGGCATGGACAACATATACATTCGCCACTACGGAGTCTCCGATTGGCACATCCCCATCTACATGATGCTGGCCTTGGCCGCTGGTTTGGGCTTGGCCCGAGCCGCTGCCTTCCTTCAGACTCGTGGCCGTGATGTCATGATCGGCGGAGTTCTCTGTGTCTTGGGAGGTTTGGCCGGATTCTCTGTCTATACCAACTCAATGCGCGGCTACAACGATCCGCAAACTTATATAGAGAATTATCTCAAGGGAGTCCCTGAAAATGCGACCCTCTTTGCTGCCAGCGACAACGCCTCGCACCCCCTAGCCTATGCGGTTGCGGGTGGGTTTACAAGGCCGGACTTGACCTTTGCCTACGGCTATCCGCAGTTTGAAGGAATGAACGGCGAGGATTCCATCTTCAGGTGGGGAGCCAAGACTCGGCGAGCCTGGCTAACCGACACAATGCACAGTTGGGATTACCAGCCTCTCGACCTGCCGAAGCTTAGCGAAGAGCAGGTTGAAGCACCACTCTATGTTGAATTCCCTCCTGCAATCAGAGCATCGGCTGCCTTTATGGAGCCCTCTGGCTGGAATTTTAGGATGCACGACACAGTGTTGAAGAACGAGGACGTCTTGACCGCTGATGAGAAGTGGAAACAGATGCATCCCGAACTCTTTGCTCCGGCTCCGACTGATCGGCCGATTCATCGTCTGACTCGAGAAGCCTTCAGCCAGGTTCACCAGCGCAGAGCTAACTATTTTGTCGCCCGCAACCTCTTGGGTTCTGCCGTCGAGGCCTATGGTCTCGCGCTCACCTGGCAGCCAGAGAACGCCCAAATCTGGTTCGGCTTAGGCTACGCCTACGATAAGGCCAAACAGCCCGTTGAGGCGAGAAAGGCCTTTATCAAAGCCTACGAGCTGATGCCTTACTTCCCTGGTGTCAACAACGCCATGGCTTTGGCATCGCTTGAAGCTGGAGAGACTGATTCGGCTGAGTTCTTTTTTAGAGAAGAGCAGCGCTACTTCCCTGGCGAGAAGAACAGCGAATACAACCTGAAGCGGCTTGAAGAACAGAAGAAGAGCGGCAAGGTGCCAAGTCGGTCTGAGTTCACTCAGCCAGATTCGTCAATCGAAAGATGACAGCTAAAATCATCGCGGATTGAATCTTCAAAAGGTTATAATAGGGGTAAGTCTTCCTTTCAGCGTCGAAAGGGTTGCCCTTCCTAACTTCTCATGGCCCTCGACGCCATCCACCCTCATGGTTCAGTCCCTGAGGGTTTGGAGGAGCCGCTTCTTCAAACCCTCGCCGTGGTCCGCCCCGATGCAGACCTAGAAAGGGTGAGGCGTGCCTACCGCATGGGGGCAGAAGGCCACAAGGGTCAGTTTAGGAAGTCGGGCGAACCCTACATTACTCATCCGCTTGAAGTGGCCCGCATTGTGGCCGAACTCCGTATGGATGAAGATTCGATCATCGCTGCCATTCTGCATGATGTTGTCGAAGACACCCCCGTCACCCGAGAGGAGGTCGAAAGAGAGTTCGGACCTGACGTCAGAGCCATGGTCGAAGGGGTCACCAAACTCGGCCTGAGAGTCAACAAAGACGCTTCTGAAGCAAGCAAGCGGGCGGCTGAAGCCACACGGACTGCCGAAACCCTGAGAAAAATGCTCCTGGCTATGGCCAAGGATATCAGGGTCATGGTCATCAAACTGGCCGACCGTCTGCACAACATGCGGACCATCGCCGGCCACGAAAGGCACAAGCAGATCCGCATTGCTCAAGAGACTCTTGACATCTACGCTCCCCTTGCTGCCCGGCTTGGAATCTGGCAGGTTAAGTGGCAGTTAGAAGACTTAGCCTTCCAAAACCTGCACCCCGAAGAATATGCCCGCATCTCTGGCATGGTGGCCAAAACACGAGAAGATCGCGACCACGAACTAAGCCAGGCTCTAGCGATTCTGCGAACGAAGCTGGATGAAAAGGGGCTCGGACACGCAGTCATCAACGGACGCAGCAAGCACCTTTTCTCCATCTACAACAAGGTCTTTAAACACAACACTCCCTTCGAGGAAATTTACGACCTGACTGCACTGCGAATCTTGGTTGACCAAACCGGCGAGTGCTACCTGGCGCTCGGGATCATTCACGAGATTTGGCTGCCCATGCCAGGCTTGTTCTATGACTACATTGGCTCGCCAAAACCTAACGGTTACCAGTCGATTCACACCAAAGTTTTGGGTCCTGGAGGGCAGCCCCTTGAGGTCCAGATTCGCACTCACCATATGCACGAGGTGGCCGAATATGGTGTTGCTGCCCACTGGAGCTACAAAGAAGGCAAGGTGCAGAATGATGGCCCGGCCGAAATGGGCAGCCTAAGAAAGCAGCTTTTCGATTGGAGCAGCGACGCCCGCACTTCATCAGACTTTCTGCGCACGGTCTCCAGCGACCTTTTCTCCGAGCAGGTTTTCGTCTTCACTCCTAAAGGCGACGTGCTGGACCTGCCAGTCGGAGCCACTCCCCTTGACTTCGCCTTTAGAATTCATACAAATCTTGGCCTCAAAGCTATCGGAGCCAAGGTCAACGGCAACATGGTGAGC
The DNA here is from genome assembly GCA_943369295.1 of Synechococcus sp. UW140. Taxonomy (GTDB): domain Bacteria; phylum Armatimonadota; class Fimbriimonadia; order Fimbriimonadales; family Fimbriimonadaceae; genus JAKRSE01. Next base: position 111,307 of record CALRMU020000005.1, read on the forward strand.
CTTGGCCACACGCTGCAGAACGGCGATGTGGTCGAGATGGTCACCCGATCCAACGCTCATCCAAGCCTCGATTGGCTGAGGCTGGTTAAGAGTCAGCACGCCAAATCAAAAATCCGCGCTTACCTAAGAAAGGCAAGCCGCGAAGAGAACCAGGCTCGCGGACGCGACGTGATTGAAAAAGAGCTGAAGCGTCAAGGTTTAGACCCCAAGGTCTGCCTTAGCGAAGAGAACTTGGCTCTCCTCGCGACAAAGCTTCGCCACAAGGTCCGTCCAGAAGACATCTTCGTCCGGGTCGGAGAGGGATTGACGGGAGTCCAATCCCTTGTCGAAAAACTAAAGGATCTTCTGCCCTCGAGCAACACCAAAAATGATGGCCTGCCAGAAATCCGTACGATCCGGAAGCCACCTCAGGTGCCCGAGGTCAAGGGTGGTCTTGATGGCGTCATGTACCGACGCGGAAAGTGCTGCGGACCAATTCCTGGCGATGAGGTCAGCGGCTACATTTCGCGAGGCCGAGGCATTGTTATTCACCGAGTCGTCTGCCCCAATCTGCTGAACCTTATGGAGCAGGAACCAGAGAGGGTGAGCCCCATGAGCTGGGTGTCTGATGGCCAAGCCTCCTTCTCGGTGGCTCTGCGAATCACCTGTTTCGATCGCAACAATCTGCTGCACGATATCACCACAGTTCTGGCTGAATCTAAGGCACCTGTTCTTGGGGCCCGCATCAAAACGATTCCCAAAGATCACACGGCTGAGATCAATTTTACAGTGAGTCTTCGAGATATGACTCATCTCAGGGAGATTCAGAATAGAATCAGACAGCTTCAAGATGTCATCTCTATTCTGCGAACTTTCGGCAAGGGTGCCTAAGTGGTAATCCTCGGGCCGAGGGTCAAGCTTCGTGCTATTTCTGAGGCCAACTTTGGCCTGATCAAAGAAATGGACTCCGATCCCAGAGTCACAGAGTTCCTCCCTGGGTCGGCAGAAAGATCAGATTTAGAACGTCATTCCGGGCTGGCCGACTGCCCAAAACCTACAGAAGAACACCCTTGGGGGTTCTTTACTTGCCTCAATCACCAAGATGAAGCGATGGGCTGGCTTCACCTCAGACCAGAAAGGCAGAACCCTGAGTATTGGGAGCTAGGCTGGCGGTTTCTGTTTAAGTTCTGGGGCCAAGGCTATGCCACTGAGGGTGCTCGCCTGCTTATGAGTCACTCTCAAGAGAACCTTGAAGCTAAGAAGTTCAGCGCCCACGCCCTGAAAGGCAATAGGGCTTCGATCAGGATCATGGAAAAGCTTGGCTTGACCTTGACGGAAGAATATCTATGGAATGATGAGATCGCCGCCGAGCGATGGATTCTGCACCTGCCATGAAGCCTTGGATCATCATCCTTTCTGGCCTTCCCGGCAGCGGCAAGACAACCCTCGCGAAGAGCCTGGCTCAGCAGACTGGATCTCTACATCTCAGGATCGACACGATAGAGCAAGCCCTGATTCAGTCTGGCATCGCAGAGGTTGGTCCGTCGGGCTACATGGTCGCCTATGAGATTGCCAGAGACCACTTAAACAACGGTGGATGCGTGGTGGCTGACTGTGTGAACCCGATCGGCATCACACGTGAAGCTTGGCGCGAAGTGGCCTTTCATTCGTCTGCTGCCTCTCTAGAGGTCGAAGTTATCTGCTCTGACCAAAAACTGCACAGGGTAAGGGTTGAAGGTAGAACAGCAGACATTCCTGGCCATATCCTGCCTACTTGGGAAGATGTGTTATGCCTGGACTTCGAACCTTGGACTCCTGCGGTTCCTGTGGTTGATATGGCCATGTTAGACGCAGAAGCCGCAGCTAGACAGGTTCTGGGATTGCTGGAAAGCGTCTGAGACCTGGACTCCTCAGGGGAGTCAGAAGCAGATCTGAAGTTAGTTCAAGCACTAGGCAGGGTCCAGTGGCACCGAAATCAATTTCTCGTCTTGAGCCCATTCTGCTCCTTTCTAAATGAGATCACTGACTCCTGGGCTGCAGGCCACCCGTTTTAAGTTGAGGAACTAATGGGGCTGCCACCCATCAATAAGAAGAGGTTAGCAGCCCCAGTCGTCTCTGACTTAACTAAGAAGTGAGTGGTCTAAAACCCGCAGCCAGACTGTCTTCCAACCGGGAGAAAGGCCAGCTTAGAATCAGCAACCTTGACTTTGGATTTGGTTAGGGCCTCCTTCACCCACTTCTGCGAATAGCCTTCCCAGAAGCCGACTGCTTTTCTCTGCCCTTTACCAGCAAGAGCGAAGAAATCCAGACTGTGCTTTCCGCCAAGAGCTTCAATCGTCTTGCCTTTGGGGTCGGTGATGAGGGGGAAATCCAGGCCGATGGCTTCCTGATAGGTAGAAGCTTCATCGCCACCTGCATTGACAAAGCCCACAACCCTCATATTCGGGGCAAGCGTCTTGGCCAGCCTGTTTAGCTGAGGAGCCGCCTTGGCGTTGTGAGGGCAGCCCAAGGAAAACAGAAAGACCAGAGTCGGCTTGGCCGCCAATGTCTTTTCAGTCCAAGTCTGGCCGCCACGAGCGGCTTTGAGCGAAAAAGTGGGGAGCGTTGGTGCTGATGCCGGAGCCTGAGCCAAGGCGGCGGCACCGAATGAGGCAGAGATGAGAATAAGAGAAAGCTTGTTTTTCATGATTGGTTCGAGTTGGTTTCTTCGAGGAGTTCGGGGAAGGCACAGCCAGAGGTGAGTTTTTCTGGGGCTGCCTTCGAAACGAACTCTTTAGCCGGGACACCAGCCAGCTTGGCAATGCGGCCGCTCATTTCCTTGAGAGTGGAGAGTGAGTAGCCAGGATAAGCCTTGTCGATCACGCCGCCTGGGGCGATGAGAGTTGTATAGACTCCCCGTTCAGCCTTGTAGGAAGCAATTACTTTCTGTTCAGGATCCATCAAAACCTTGAACAGAGGCTTGGTTGATTTCTTCCAAGCGCGGGCGACGGCCCCGTCAGCGTTGATAATCCCGACAGCGTTTAAGTTATCGCCATAAAGATCAATCATTTTGTCGACAAAGAACTTGGCACCAAGACAGCAGGGGCACTCCTTTTCAATAAAGAAGATCAGAAGCGGCTTGCCATCTGTCAGCTGAGCCAAGGTGTAGCTCGGGCCATCGACTGAGGGCAGATCGAAATCTGGCGCCTTCTCTGCATCAAGCGAGGCAGCAGCCTTAGACATTTCTGGCGTGACTGGGTGGTCTTCCTGCTTCTTGATCGTCAGCCCTTCAAGGGCCGAAGGGTCGGCGACTCCCAGGTTGGGGTCTAAGGGTGATCCAACGGGGATCTTTGCACCCGAGGGTACGAAGAGTGAGACACCAAGCAGGAGCACAAGAACTCCCGCAATGATCCACAGAATTTGGGCAGGCTTCATGTTAACAAAGCCTCGAATTGTAAAGGTTAAGATGCTGATTCATAATTAGGTCAATGAGTCATCGGAAAGAAACTATTCGATGAATCAGACCCAATCTGGTGGAGGCAAAAGAGGAGTGGCTGAGATGACGGCTAGGTCGCCGATCTCTTTTGCCGGCAGCACAACGGCTTCGGCCAAGCAAGGAGTGGTCACTTGCCCGGCTGACTGAGGAAGGACGTACTCAAGCATGACGCCAGAGTTTAGGAAGGAAGTTTCTGCCTTTGCCTTTCTTTCTCGACATCGGCACTGCTCAAATCCCTTTTCCTTCTCAAAAGGCACCCTCAGGCCACCGGATGAGGCCACGAGCTGGACAGCGGCCGTGGGGCAGTGAATGCCGTTTGGGGTCAGACGCGTCCCCATGAGGAAGGAGGCTGTCATCAAAAGCACAGCCATCCAGGTTCCCAAAGCACTTAACAGGCGTTGGCTCACCACCTTGTTGAGTATACGAGAGCCTTTTGACACCACAAAGATTCAGCCCCAAGAATTGAATCGGCTCCGCAGCTGCATTGGGCACTTTGCGAACCTGAAGACCAGATTAGCCGTCATAAGCTTTGCAGAAGAAGAATACATCTCATTTGCTGACTGGCAGATTCGCCTACAATTCAGCACTTGCCTCTTCGGCTTCTGCCAACGACCGCAGACCTTTACTCCAATGCACTACCTTCGCATTCAGCCGATTCCTGTCGCAGGAACCAAGAAGAAGAGAGTGTGGATCGAGGTTGTTGAAGTGGGTCAACAGGGAAACAGTTCCTTGAGAAGAAAGGTAAAGGCTTCTGAAAACCTGGATGAGCACTACCAGGAAATGGAAGACATCCTTCGCCGGCAGTGCAGCTTCTGCCCGGTCGAAGACCATACTTCGGGGAGCGCCTTTGATGACTTTGACCCCTTCAGCGACGACTGATCCTCCTCGCGCCCTGCTCACGCCCTTCCGGACGAGGTCCGGAGGGGCGTTTTTGTTTACAAGAGCTCTTCACGGCTCACAGAGCCGCTATACACGATAAAAAAGTTCAAAACCAGGGTGCCACCGGTCCATGACCGGTGCAGGTTTGTACAAATGTTCCTTCAATTTTGATAGCGACAGTGCAGATGGACTTTTCGAACCCGCCCTTCCCTCGCAGGCTCGGGCCAGAGTGGGGCACCGAATGGTGAGAAAGGCCATGAAGCTTTCCTAATCCAAGAGTCGAAGCAGAAAGATTTCTGCCCGACAGCAAGCTGGTCGAGCGGGAAACACAAACCTCAGGAAATCAATCGGGATTAATCTGGTGCCCCGGTCTGGCTCCGACGAAGGAGGAGAAGGCCGGGAATGAGTACCAAAACTTACCCAACCGAAGTCAGTTCTGCAGCAGGATCCACGTTAAAGCTGGCGTGACCCTCTTCAGTCACAGTAACCAGATTCTCGATCCTCACTCCGAACCGACCAGGAAGATAGATTCCTGGCTCGATAGAGAAGCAATGGCCGGGCTGGAGCAGGCGGGTTTCGCCTTCGACAACGTTAGGAGCCTCGTGAACATTCATCCCGACCCCATGACCCGTGCGGTGAATGAAGTACTCGCCGTAGCCACCTTCTGTGATCACGGCCCTGGCTGCTCGGTCCACATCCTGAAAAGCCACGCCGGGCTTTATAGCCGCTCTGGCGGCGTGGTGGGCCCTGTGAACCAGGTCGTATACCTTCTTCTGTTCTTCGGTGGGCTGGCCGACCACAACCGTTCGGGTGATGTCGCTGACATAGCCGTCGACTTCACAGCCAAAGTCACAGATTAAAACGTCGCCTTCTTTGATTCCGGTCTCGTCACTTCCGTGGTGAGGTTCGGCTGCCCCTGCTCCTGCGGCAATAATCGCGAAGAGTGGCTTGCCTCCCCTGGCCTTCATGGCCTTCTGCAGCATCTCCGCAACGGCGATCTCGGTCAGTCCAGCCTTAATCTGGGGCCGAACTTCATCCCAGGCGCCATCGGCAGCGGCACCAGCGGCATGAAGAGCGGCCAGCTCATCAGAATCCTTGATCGCCATAACCTTGGCTCGCAGCTCGTGTCCCAAAACCAGGGTTGCCTTGGGAAGAGCCTGCTGAAGCCCCAGCACCATGTGGGCGGGCATATCGTCATCAATCGCGATTTTGCCTTCGGTCATGCCCCATTCGCTGCCGAGAGCAGAAACCAATGCCAGAGGGTCCTCACCATCAATCCAGGGCCTTACGTCGCTGATTCCCAACCGCTCTGCCTGAGTAGCAGAGAGGCGAGGGGCCACCATAGCCCGAGATCCATCTGCCTTGAGAAAGACGCCCAAAAACCTTTCTCCTCCTGTTTCGTGCATTGAATGCAGATAGGTGAGAGTGGCGATTCCGGCTGCCACATAGGCCGCGACACCTTCTTCGGCAAGAACATTGGCGAGTTTGGCTCGGCGAGTTTCGTAGGCGGATGACATGTCCTTGAGTCTATCACGAGGCAGGGGCAAGCCGGGCAGCTTGGAAAACCGAATCAGGATCAACTCAGCCAGATTCCTGGCCCCATCTTCAGGCTAAACTGAATTCATGCTTCGCGTCGTCATGCTTTCGTGGGAATACCCGCCCCGCATCGTGGGTGGAATCAGCCCCCACGTTTACGAGCTTTCGCAAAAGCTGGCAGCGCGAGACATCGAAGTTCACGTCGTTACTAAGGCGACGCCCCAGGCTCCTGATGAAGAAATTGAGCCCAGCGGCGTTCATGTGCACCGCGTTCACCTAGAATCTGAGCCAAAGAGCTTTCTGCAGGAGATTCACCTGCTCAACAAGGCCACCGACCTTAGGGTCCGCCGCCTTTTAGAAGATTGGCGTCCCGGCGGACAGCCCACGCTTTTTCATGCTCACGATTGGCTCTCACTGGAATCTGCGAGAGAGCTGAAGTACGAGTACCAGCTGCCCATGGTGGCCACGGTCCACGCAACTGAATGGGGACGCAACGGCGGAATCCACACCGATCTGCAGAAAACGATCCACGAACAGGAGTACTGGCTGACTTACGAAGCTTGGCGGGTCATTGTCTGTTCTGACTTTATGAAAGATGAAGTACAGAAGTACTTCTCCTGCCCCGCCGACAAGGTCGATATCATTTACAACGGGGTCAATGCCGAAAGGTTTGAGTTCGATTGGACCCCTGAAGAACGAGCAGCCTGGCGATCCAGACTCGCCGCCCCAGACGAAAAGATCGTCATGTTCGTCGGCAGATTTGTTCGAGAAAAAGGAATCCAAGTTCTGCTTCAGGCGGCCAGTGCCGTTTTGGCCAAAGAGCCAAACACCAAATTCGTAATTGTCGGTGGAGGCGCGAGAGACACTCTTGAACGATTTGTCAGGTGGTTTGGCCTGAAAGATAAAGTGCTCTTTACCGGCTTCATGGCCAACCGATCTCTGCACCAGCTCTACCGGTGCGCCGACGTGGCTGTCTTCCCTTCACTTTATGAACCCTTCGGAATCGTCGCGTTAGAAGGCATGGCCGCTGGCGCAGCTGTCGTGAGTTCTGATGCAGGTGGCCTGAAGGAAGTCGTGCTGCACGAGGTCACAGGCACTACCACTTTTGCAGGGGACCCCGGCTCGCTGGCCTGGGGAATTCTTAACGTGCTCCGCAACCCAGAACGATCGGAGCGGATGAAGAAAAACGCCAGAACCCGCCTCTCAACTGACTTCGACTGGGGTCGCATTGCTGACCAAACTGTAGAGGTTTACAACCGGGTTTGGAGCGAGTTTCTTACCAGCTATTGGACCGAAAAGACTCTATGGCCGGTTGTGCCAGGGGCGGAAGAAAGAGCTGCGGCACTCAAGGTTTCTGAGAAGGCTGAGACTGGCGGCTACGTGCCTCGGCCAGATTCCTTCCGATCAGTGCCAGATTTGGGCAAGGTGGATACCGATCTTTTGATTGCTGGCGGAAGGAGCGAGGAGACGGAGAAAGCGGACGAAGAGGGTCTCGGGCTGTAGGAATCCCGAGGCCAATTCCTTGGCTGCCCCTTGAAATGCAGCTGACGAATGATCGCGGACAAAAAACGGCTGACCCCGACATGGAGCCAGCCGTCTCAAGAAACCGATCTCTCAGAACCTCAGGGTTCCTGAAGGAACGGGTAGCGGTAATCGACCGGAGGATTGTAGGTTTCCTTAATCGTCCTGGCACTCAGCCAACGGTAGAGGTTGAGAGCAGAACCAGCCTTGTCGTTGGTTCCGCTGGCGCGTGCGCCACCGAAGGGCTGCTGACCCACCACGGCTCCGGTTGGCTTGTCGTTCACATAAAAGTTGCCAGCAGCGTGGCGAAGCTTGTTAGTGGCAAGCACAACGGCGTCTCGATCCTGCGAGATGATTGACCCGGTAAGAGCATAAGGAGAGGTCGTGTTGACCAAGTCCAAAGTCGCTTCGAATTCTTCATCCTTATAGGTGTAGATGGTCAAGACCGGTCCGAAAATCTCCTCACACATCGTGGTGAAATCGGGGGTCTTCGCTTCAATCAAGGTTGGCTGGATATACCAGCCCTTGCTGGAATCTCCTTCTCCGCCAGCCAGGATTTCTGCATCAGAAGAAGCCTTGGCTTTCTCGATATAGCCCATGATGCTCTTGAAAGACTTCTCGTCAATCACAGCGTTGATAAAGTTGGAAAAGTCTTCCACCGTTCCCATCTTAAAGCTGCCCATGCCATCCACCATTCCCTGCTTGATTCTTTCGGCCAAGCTGGCGGGAATATAGGCGCGAGAGGCTGCCGAACACTTCTGTCCCTGGTACTCAAATGCGCCTCTCAGCAGAGCGGTTACTGCCACCTGGGGGTCGGCCGAAGGATGAACCACCACAAAGTCCTTGCCTCCTGTTTCTCCAACGATGCGGGGATAGGATTTGTAATTGGCCATGTTTTCGCCAATCGTCTTCCACATAGAGTTGAAAGTCCAGGTGGATCCCGTGAAGTGAACTCCCGCAAACTCTCTGTGAGTCAAGCAGGTGTCTCCGACCACAGGGCCGGGAGCGTAGATCAGGTTGATGACGCCATCGGGCAGACCAGCTTCCTTCAGCACTTCCATAAAGGCATAGGCGCTGTAAACCTGGGTGTTGGCGCACTTCCAGACCACTGTGTTGCCGCAGAGGGCTGCCGAGGTAGGAAGGTTGCCTCCGATCGCGGTGAAGTTGAAGGGGGTGATGGCCAGAACAAAGCCTTCAAGGGCCCTGTACTCCAACCGGTTGTGCATTCCGGGTCCGCTGACTGGCTGCTGCGCCATGATCTGGGCCAAGAAGGCAACGTTGAACCTTAGAAAGTCGATGATTTCGCAGGCAGCATCAATTTCTGCCTGGAAGACGTTCTTGCTCTGCCCCAGCATTGTGGTGCAGTTCATGTTCCACCTGTGCTTGGTGGCAATCAGGTCGGCAGCGCGAAGAAAGATTGCGGCTCTGTCTTCCCAAGGCATGGCTTCCCAGGCTGGCTTGGCAGCGAGGGCTGCTTCGACGGCTGCCTCGACGTGCTCCTTGCCGCCCATGCAGTAGCGAGCCAGAAGGTGGCTGGTCTCGTGAGGAGGCCTAATATCGTGAAGGTCGGTGGTTCGCACCTCCCTGCCCCCGATGATCATTGGGATCTCGGGACACTCTGCTTTTAGTTCGGCAAGGCGGGCCTTGATCTTGGCGCGCTCGGGCGAACCCGGAGCGTAGGAAAGGACCGGTTCGTTTGCCGGCAGGGGGTAGCTGAAGCTGCCCAAGCTCATGCTTTCAGTTTACTTGGGCGGGCTGATCGGGGTCAGGCGAGGCGGGATTGGAAGGCCTTCGATGAAACTCAGAGACCTTGCTTGCCCCCATCGATCGGGCGAAGAATCTGCACTTCCAGCTCGGCCAGAATCTCCTCCAACCAAGAATTGTAGGAGGTTGCATGCGGGCTCGAGCTCCTCAAAGCATATTCGGCGAGGGCCTTCGCTTCCTCAAGATGACCACTCTCCCTTCTCATCCAGGCCAAGACAAAAGCCGTCGCGCTGCGATCCTCGCAGAAGCCATAGCCATTGAACTTTCCCTTGATAAATGCCGTTGGAGACACGCAGTTCAAGTCCGAATCGTCAGCAGTCGCCAAGTCGAAACGCTCTCTGCCGTACCGTTCATAGGTCTCAGCCGCCAGAATCATAGCCCAGCACATTCCCTTTTGGGTTCCATCGTGTGACCACCATTGATCCTTGGTGTTTGGAATGCCCGTCAGCCTGCTCCTAAATCGGCAGTCGACCTCTAGAATCTTTTTGGGATCATGAACTTTGCGCCCAAAATCAGGGACACCGACTGGGTGAATTGACATGTTCACACAAAATCCCGAATCATATCTGTGCGATTGCACCTGAACGACGTGTGTCCACTTGCCTACCGTGCGGCGAAACTGTCTCCCTGATCCTTTGAAGCCATCAGCCCGCACGATGGGAGCAAGGTGCAGGGCTATTGCAGTTTCTATTCGAGGCTTACTTACTTCCACGGGCCTACAATACCGCCTGGGAATGGTCTGCTTCTAGCTAAAATGTTGCCGCTTTGCTGGTCAACGAAGCACCCAAGCCAGAGATCATGGCGGCGAATTCCCCAACTTTGAACACTGAAAAGGGTGACCGTGGATGGCCCGAAGGGCAGCCGCGGGGTCAACGAAAAAACTTAGTCAAGAACCGCGGTTCCGGGGCAGCAGCTCCTTCGTCGCAGCCATCCCCGGTCACCCTTTGGTAATTTTTGGGATCTGCCAATTAAGGGTCGCCCATTTCCCGCCCGACAGCAAGCTGATCGGAGCGGGGCACCCCACGTCGGACTAAAACCCAACAGAGCTGAGTTCAATGGGGCGGCAAAGAGTCCTCAACGCTTAGTCGGCTTCCAGAACCTAAACTTCAGCAGAGTCCAGAACGCTTCCGGAGCATCCGTCCAGCGGATCTTCTTCCCTTCCTTCATGTTCCGAGGCTCGTAGCTGATCGGGACCTCGTGAATAGGTTCGCCAAGCCGGATCGCTTTAGCCGTCACTTCGGGGCAGAACTCAAACCTTTCGCAGCTCAGTTCCATATCCATAATCAGGCGGCGCTCGAAGGCTTTGTAGCAGGTGGCTTCGTCGTTTAAAGTCACTCCGTACAGAACCTTGACCGCCCACCTGAGAAGAATATTGACCAGCTTATTGGGCAGAGCCATTTTCGGGTGCATGCCCTTGGTAAACCTGGCCCCGAAAGAAACTCGGTAGGGACCTTTGAGCAGAGGCTGAACAACAGAAGGAATCTGTTCCGGGGCGTATTCCAGGTCTGCATCCTGAACCACCACGGTCTTGCCCTTGGCGTGAACCAAGCCGGTCCGTATCGCCCGCCCCTTGCCGCCACGGGTCCGGTTGCTTAGAATGATGATCTGGTCGCCGAATTCCTTGAGCACGTTAAGTGTGCTGTCGGTGCTGCCATCGTTGATAACGATGATTTGTTTGCTCATAGGAAGCGCGATGAGACGCTGCACCACCTCGCGGATCGTGCGCTCTTCATTCAAAGCAGGGACGAGAATCGTCACATCAGGCTGTTCGTCGGCCATTCAAGCGGGGGGAGAATACTCCAGTTCTTCCCTACTCCACCCACTTAGCGGCACTCTAATGGTCCCAGTCGTCATTTTCTTTGAACGATGGCCTCGTGACGTGACACTCAAAGGTCGAGCACAACATGGATGATCTGATCGAAAAAGGGGCAAGCGGAGATCGTGACGCCCTTAGCGAACTGGTCCGCCAGAACTACCCGGTGGTTTTCAGGTTCTGCGTTCGCAGACTTGGGCCAGAACTGGGGCAGGATGCCGCTCAGGAAACCTTTGTCACCATGCAGAAGTCACTCAAGGGCTACAGGGGCCAGGGAAGCTTCTCTACCTGGCTGTTGGGAATCGCCCACAACCACGTGAGAAACCTCTCTCGCCGCCGCAACGCAGAACCCCTGCCCTTGTCTGAATGGCTTGACGATGGCCCTTCCCCCGAGCCAGACCTGATTCAGCGAGACCTTTTGAGAAAGGCGCTTTCGCGACTTTCTGAAGACCACCGACAGGCGGTGATGATGCACGAAATTGAAGGATTGACCTACCAAGAAATCGCTTCGATTCTGCAGGTGCCCGAAGGCACAGTTAAAAGCCGCCTCCACCACGCTTTCCGCTCGATGAGAGCGGCCCTTACCGAGGTGACGGCATGAACGATATTAAAAGCGACCTGAAGGCTTACCTCGACAAGGAACTTTCCCCCGAGAGAATGGAGGAAGTGCGCCTTGCCATTGAGCAGGACCCTGCACTGAAGGAGGAGGCTGAGTTCTACCAGCTTCTCTCGCGATCAATTTTCTCAGCGGCCAAGACCCCGGAGGTTTCTGGCATGGATAACGCAGTTACAAAAACACTCAAAGCAACTGAAAAGAAAAAGTTCTCCTTCCCTTCGCTTAAAGCTCTGCCTTCCTGGGGAATCCCTGTGGCTTCGGCCGCGGCTGTCTGCGTCCTGGCGATGGTCATTTTTGGCCCGGGGATGAAAAATCTTGGGACGAACCGGGCTGAGTCTGGGACTGAAATGACTAAGTCTTCTGCGAGTGAGGTCCCTGCGGATAAGGCAGAAAGTGCTTACTCGGGCGGCGTGCAGGCTGATCCAACTTTGGGGTCTCCAGGAAGCGAGGCACCTGCGCGGGGCAGAGTGGACTTCCAAGCCGGCTTGAGGCAGGATTTCGATAAAAGCGAGGTGGCTTCCTCGGCCATTCCCCAAGCATCCACTCTTCAATCCCAGAGACTCATCACCCGAAGTGGGGACATGACCCTAAGAGTCAAGAACATCTCTGAGTCAGCAGGCAAGGTGGAAAGGATCGCCCAGAGATTCGGCGGCTTTGTCGAGTCCTCCAATGTCTCATCCGACCCCAAAAACCCGACCGCCTACTTCACCATTCGAGTCAGTTCGAAACAGTGGGTGCAGGCGAACGAGGCTTTGAAAGGAATGGGAATTCTGATCAGCGAGAGCGCCACGGGCAGTGATGTGACAGCCGAGGTTTTTGACCTTGAAGCCAGAGTCAAAACTCTGAAGGCAGAAGAAGACAGCCTGCGGACTCTGCTAAGCCGAGCCAGCCGAATCGGAGACATTCTGCAGATCAAGGACCGCTTGGCCCAGGTCCGTATGGAAATTGAATCCATGGCGAGTCAGGCCAAGAACCTGAGAAACATGGCTGCCCTCAGCACAATCTCGGTCAACCTGACCCAGGAACCCAAGATTGATGACGAGACTAATCCAGACCCATGGATGGGAGACGCCTGGACCTCAGCCGTCAACGCCTTCCAGAGCGCGTTTAAGACGGTCGTCGGGTTCTGTGCCTACGTCATCGTCTTCGCTCCCTTCTGGCTGCCCGTGCTGGTTATCAGCTGGATCATGGTGAGAAAGGCGAACAAGAGCTAGCTTCACTAGAAGCCTGAATAAAGCCCGCTTGGCTTTTGCCTTGCGGGCTTTTTTGAGACTGACTGCAAGAGTGCCACTGGACCCCGTCCAGTGCTGTTCAAGCTAAAGCTCCCCGGTTCTAGCCGCAAGACACGAAGGTTAACTCTCTAAGTCCCTGCCCTCCACTGCCAGCCGGGCCTTCTTTCCTACTTCAAAAGCCCATCCTGGAAAAACATCGCAGCCGAAATTGTAGCGAACATTAGCCCCGCGGTCGAGGCTAGGCGGAGCAGCAGTTTTCCAAGCTGAACCCGGTAGAGGCATCGGTACAGGCTCAATACCTGGACCTGAACCTACAATTGTTCAACAATCATTGGATTCATGACATTTTAATACATTTTAATCAACACCAGAAGTGTGCAGTATCAGAATCTTTACCTTTTATGAAGTTATGAAAAATTGAAAAAATCCTTCTCCATAATGATTTTGCAGAAGCGCATGAAACGCCTCTCACAAAGATTGTTCACAGGAGCAGTTTGCTTATGAGCGCCGAACTCCTTTCGAGAATTCAGTTCGCCTTTACAACTGGCTTCCACTTCATCTTCCCCCCTCTCAGCATCGGACTGGGCATGTTCCTGGTTTTGATGGAAGGGATGTATTTGAAGACTGGAAACGAGCTGTACCACCGCATGACCCGTTTCTGGGTCCTTATTTTTGGCCTCACTTTTGGCGTGGGCGTTGCCACAGGAATCGTTCTCGAATTTGAGTTCGGAACCAACTGGTCTGGCTATGCTCGCATGGTCGGAGACGTGTTTGGAAGTCCCCTTGCTGCAGAAGGTGTTTTTGCCTTTTTCCTTGAATCTGGATTCCTTGGAATTCTGGTTTTTGGCTGGAACAAGGTCAGCAAAAAGATGCACTTTGTGGCAACAATCCTGGTCTGGGTTGGCTCTATGTTCAGCGCCATCTGGATCATCGTCGCCAACTCTTGGATGCAGACGCCGGCTGGCTACAAGATTGTTCAGACTCCTCTTGGCCCCAAAGCAGAACTGACCGACTTCTGGGCGGTTGTCTTCAATCCGTCGACCATTGACCGTCTGACTCACACCCTCGTCGGCTCCTTCATCACTGGCGCGTGCCTTGTAGCCAGTGTTTCTGCCTACTACCTGCTTAAAAAGAAGCATGAAGATTTTGGTCGGGCTTCCATGAAAATGGCTGTCGGAATCGGACTCGCTTCCTGCCTTCTGCAGATCTGGATTGGCCACGCTTCTACCGTCAATGTCGCCAAAAACCAGCCCGCCAAGTTCGCGGCTATGGAAGGCCTCTACAACGCCAACGATTCAATGCCCTTGACCATTCTTGGCAAGGTCAACGAAGAGACCAAGACCGTCGATGGTTTGAAGATTCCGGGGATGGGATCAGCCTTGATGATGGGTGTTCAGCCCACCAAGGGAATCAACGACTTCCCCAAAGAGGATCTCCCCCCGATTCAGCCAGTCTTTCAATCATTTCGCGTGATGGTTGGCATCGGAGTCTTTTTGACCCTGATGTTCGGCATAGCAGCCCTAATGCTGCCAAAGGGCAAGCTCTTCGAATCTCCTTGGATGCTGAAGATCATGGTCGGTGCCGTGGTTCTGCCTCATCTTGCCAACAACCTTGGCTGGATGACTGCGGAAGTTGGCAGACAGCCCTGGACAGTGACAGGTGTTCAAAGAACCAGCGAAGGAGTATCGCCCAATGTGACGGCGGGAATGGTGCTCGGCTCGCTGATCATGTTTGTCCTGCTCTATGCCCTTCTAGGAGTCCTCTTCATCTATCTGCTTGACAAAAAGATCAAGCATGGCCCTGTCTTCGATGAGAATGGAGACCCCATTCAAGTTCCTTTGATCAACCCCAAATCTACAGACAAGGTGGCAAGCTGATGTTCGACAGTCTTAATCTTCCCGTTATCTGGTACCTGCTTGTTGGGGTGCTTCTTACCGGCTACGCTATTTTGGATGGCTTCGACCTCGGCGTCGGTGCTCTGCACCTCTTTTCAAAAGGGGACCAGAACCGCCGACTGGTGATGAACTCAATCGGTCCCGTATGGGACGGCAACGAAGTCTGGCTTTTGACTGGTGGAGGCGCGCTCTTCGCCGCCTTCCCCAACGTTTACGCCACGGTCTTCAGCGGCTTTTACGTGGCCTTTATGCTGCTGCTTGGAATGCTGATTTTCCGAGCTGTGGCCATCGAGTTCCGCAGCAAAGAATCCAGCCCTAAGTGGAGGCAGACATGGGACGTGGCCTTTAGCGTCGCCAGCATGGTCATCCCGATTCTTATGGGTGTGGCTTTGGGCAACGTTATTCTCGGCCTTCCTTTGGATAACAGGTTTGAGTACACGGGCAACTTCTTTAGTCTGCTCCAGCCCTTCCCCATCATTCTAGGAGTCACCACTCTGGCCCTCTTTATGATGCACGGGTCGATCTACCTTTCACTTAAGACTGAAGGCGAACTGAGGGATCAGGTCGGAGTTTGGATCAAAAACTCTATGATCTTCTTCTTTGTCAGCTTCGCGATTCTCACAGTGGCCACCTTTATCTGGGCGCCAAGCATGACGAATAAAATGTTCGCTCAGCCATGGCTCTTTGCTCTCCCAGGAGCAATGTTCCTTCTGCTAGCCAACGTGCCGCGAGAGGTTTACCATAAGCGGGATGGATTAGCTTTCCTCAGCTCATGCGCTAGCATTGCTCTAATGCTGGCTCTGTTTGGGCTCGGCAGCTTCCCCAACATTGTTCCTGCTCTTGAGCCTGCCAACTCTTTGACAGTCAGCAATGCTGCATCGAGCAACGCAACCTTGACGGCCATGCTGATCATCGCCTTGGTCGGTGTTCCTTTTGTGATCGCTTACACAGGCGGAATCTATTGGGTCTTCCGTGGAAAGGTTGATCCCAAGCATCTTCATTACTAGAAGCTGCAACTCCATTGATCACGGGGAGCCCTAGCGGCTCCCCGTTTTTATATCAGCAGATCTAGACCAAAAAGAGCTAAAATAGTGTAAGTGATCGCTTCCTTTCTTGTCTATTCGGCCATCGCCGCGGCCCCAGACAACACCTTGACCGCTCTTGAAGCCAAGCAAGGTTGGACTCTTTTGTACGATGGCAAGACCACAGACAAGTGGCACAAGTTTGGCACTCAAGGTCCTGTTGGGTCCGCTTGGAAGTCCGTCGATGGCGAACTGGTTTTCACCCCCCGGTCGGGAGAGGGCGGGGATATCATGACAGGAGAGGACTACACAAGCTTTGAACTAAAGCTCGATTGTAAAATCGCTCCAAAGGGCAACAGCGGCATCTTCTTCCATGTCGATCCTAAGCTGGAAGGGGCGGCCTATTCCGGCCTCGAAATGCAGATTCTTGACGATGCTGGCCACTCTGACGGAAAATCAGTAATGACTTCGGCCGGATCGGCTTACACCATGTATCCCGGCGTCAAGGCGTTTATTCGTCCCGCTGAACAGTGGAATTCTTACAGGCTAAAGGTCAACAAGGGCAAGGTTCAGCACTACGCCAACGGCAGTTTTGTTCTTGAATACCAGTTGGGTTCTCCGGAATGGGAAGGCAAGCTTGCCCAGTCGTGGCTGAGAGCCCTGAGCCACTACGGCCGAAAAGGAACCGGGCGAATTGCTCTGCAGGATCACGGCGATCTGGTCCGGTTTAAGAACATCAAGATTCGAAGGCTGTAGGCTACGGTTGTTTGCTGAGTCACGTTCCCGGCCTTCCCTCCTAACGTCGGGCCAGACCGGGGCACGGTTCCAAAAGCAAAGGGGGTAAGCCCGCTGTCATTCAGGCTTCGTAAGAACTTAACCTGTGCCACTGGCAGCGCCAGTGCGTTTACTGACCCTGATAAATCTGGAGAGGATTCTTCATGGTCTTTGAATTAGTTGAAGGTGTGAGCACTGGCGCTGCCAGTGGCACGGAATTCTGCTTTTCGAAACACTCGCGGTGGATAAGCAAGAATTGCTGCAGCTCCGGCCTCTTAACTCAGTTTGAGCTCAGCGAGCCACCAACTGTCCTTGACACCGCGCCTGCCCTACGGGCCATCCGCGGTCACCCGTGACATACAACTGCAAAGGGATGATCTGAGGGACAGTTCCAGACCTGGTTTGCCGAACCCTGCTTTCACGCCCTTGCCCTCGCCCCTCGGTCAAAAGCGTGGCCCCCGCCATCGTTGAACTCAACTGTGCCACTGGAAGCGCCAGTGCGTTTACTGACCCTGATAAATCTGGAGAGGATTCTTTATAGTGTTAGAATTAGATGAAGGTGTGAGCACTGGCGCTGCCAGTGGCACGGAATTCTGCTTTTCGAAACACTCGCGGTGGATAAGCATGAACCGCTGCAGCACCGGCCTCTTAACTCTGTTTGAACTCAGCGAGCCACCAACTGTCCTTGACACCGCCCCTGCCCTGCGGGCCATTTATGGCCACCCGTTTTCATTAAGAGTTCGGAATTCAACGATATCACCCGGACTCCCCGGGCTGGAAAACTAAGGCTCGGTAAACTCATCGCGACGTGAAGTTCAGCCTCTCTTTCTTCCAAGACTATATTCCCACGCCGCTTACGGCGCAGGAACTGGGCGACGCCCTGACCATGATTGGGTTTGAGCTGGAAGAAACCTTTGAGGCCGAAGGCGAAACCTGCCTTGACATGAACATCATGGCCAACCGTGGCGATGCCGCCTCAATCCTTGGCTTCGCTCGGGAACTGGCCGCCAAGCGTCCAGAAGACGGCGAAACAGACCTTTTCAAGCGCGCCAGAGGCCGATTCCCCCTTGGAGACGAAGCGAGCCTGGATGCTGGAAAGCAGGCCAAGGTCAGCATTCAGACCGAGCAGTGCACAAGGTACGCCGCTCGAATCTATGAGGATGTCGAAAATGGCACCTCGCCTGAGTGGCTGCAGACAAGGCTGAAGCAGTGTGGTCAGAGGCCGATCTCACTTCTGGTCGATCTCACCAACTACGTGATGCTGGAGACGGGCCAGCCGCTCCACGCCTTTGATCTGGACCTCCTGGCCGGTCCAGGGATCATTGTCCGAGAGGCGAGAGAGGGAGAAAGCCTGACCACTCTAGACGGAATTGAGCGGGAGCTGAAGCCCCACCATATGGTGATCGCCGACCGCGACAAGCCAATCGCTCTGGCCGGAATCATGGGAGGCGCAGAGACTGAGGTCTCGGCCACCACAAAACGGTGCCTGCTGGAATCGGCACACTTCATGCCACTCTCCGTGCGCAAGACTCGAAAGGAGCAGGGACTCCAGACAGAGGCATCCTACCGATTTGAAAGGCATGTCGATCCAGAAGGCGTCCAAGCCGCGCTTAACCGGTTCGAAGAACTCTATCGCCAGATTACAGGCAAATCGAGTCTGCCCGGAGTGATTTTGGATCGGCGATCCTATCTGCCGGCCAAGGAAGTAAGCGTCTCGCTTGACCGAGTTCGCAGGCTGCTCGCACTGGATGTCCCGGCTAACGAAGCGACAGCAATTTTGACTCGACTCGGGTTTGAAACACACCTTACCGATGGTGTGATTACTGCCCTGCCCCCTTCGTGGCGAGCCGATATTGCTCGGGAAGACGACCTGACAGAAGAGATTGGCCGCATTTACGGCTACGAGAAGTTTGGCGAGATTCTGCCCCAGGGGACAACTCCTCTTGGCGGCACCCATGGCGCCGAGGCTCTGCTGGATGATTTAATCGCCGCATCGCTAAGGTGTGGGTTCAACCAGGCGATCAGCCATTCCCTAGGGGATTCGCACCCCCTTGATGAAGAAGGCGAGAAGATTCGTGTTCGTCAGCCTCACTCTCCTGAAATGGCGTGGCTGAGAAACTCTCTGTTGCCCAGCCTGGCACAGGTTGTTGCTCGAAATGGAGGACGTGACCAAGCTTGGTTCGAGGCAGGCAGAGTCTTCCCTGCCGAAGGCGAAGAGGACCGCGTAGGATTCATTTTGACAGGACAGGTGGGGCAGCCTCACCCAGAGCAGGTTAAGATTCCTGCCACCTTTTTACGGCTCAAGGGAGCGATCGAAAAGGTCGCCCAGTCAGTCGGACGAGAACTGGACTTTGTCGCCCATTCTGGCGATTCCCGCCTGCACCCAACTCGTCAGGCTCTGCTGACTTCAGGCGGACAACCGGTCGGAATTCTGGGACAGATTCACCCCGACATGGCCGAAGCCACTGGCCTGGCGGCAACGACCTGTCTTGCTGAGCTGGAGCTGCCTCCTCTCTACGGTGGAGGAACTCCGACGTTCAACTATCGAGTAGTTAGCCGACACCCTGCCGCACTGCGCGACATCGCCGTCTTGGCTCCCAAGGCTCTTTCCTATTTGGAGATTGAAAAGGCTGTCAGTCAGGCAGGCGGAGCCGAGTTGGAACGTCAGTGGCTGTTTGACATCTACGAAGGCAAAGGCATCCCCGAAGGGCACCACAGCTTGGCCATCGGCCTGCAGATTAGGAAGCCTTCGGGCACCTTTACGGATGAGGAAGCGAACCAGGTGCGGGATCGGATCGTTTCGGCGCTTGAATTGCTTGGGGCGAAACTGCGCTGACAACAGCTCGGATTGCCGCCCCAACAATCAGCACCCACGCCACCGAAAGAAAAGCCGAAGGCCAGTAGTGGTAGTGCTCAAACATTTTGAGCCAGGCCATGGGCAGGAATGCGAAGAATGCCATGAGCCAAAAACCAAGAATGCTCCACCTTTGGTCATCTTTAGCGCAGATGTAAATTGCAGCGAAGCAGCCAATGAGTGAGATGATAGGTGCCCAGAAACCTGCTGTCAGCAGGATAAGAGGGTCGGGAATGAAGTTGCTGATGATCGTTCTGATCCAGTTGAGTCCTGGAGCCAAGTAGTTCAGCAGATCCATAAGAACTCCCCCTTCAAAGCCAGTTCTGAGCTGTTGAGACTGGTAGCCGCTGACTTCTTTAGGAATGATTACGGCGCGCAGGACAAGATAGCCAGCCAAGAGGCTCCAGGTTCCGGCATGGATCCACCATCTCGGCTTCCAGCCCCGAATTGCCATGAGGATCGAGCTGCCAATCAAGAGTCCTGGCAGCATGACTGCCTGTTCATAGCTGCCCAGTGCCAGTGCGGTCCCCAAGACAGCAATGATTGGCCAAACCCATAGACCCTTAGTCGGCTTGGCAGCATTGACAGGATCCGAGGCTCTAAAGGGCTTTTCGGTCGAAGTGGCAACTTTGGGTTCGATTCTCGCGGCTCCAAGCCTCTCCCACCTGGCATAGCTGGCCCCAGCTATCAGAGCAAAAAGGGTCATGACACTGGCTGTTCTTCCTGGCAGCCAGCCAACAATTCTAAAGGAAATGTCCTGCACTGGTCCGTATTCGGTACCTATCCAATAGGCGGCCAAAGCTGTGGCCGCGACTCCGGCCAATGCACCCGCCTGCTTGCCCCTAAAGAACCCAACAAGGCACGCTAAAGCACCTGCTGTCATAACTAAAGAAACGGCCTGAGAATCAAGGATGACCCCTAAGTGCCACAAGCCAAAGACTGTTCCTGAAATACCGGCCAGAGCCCAATCTTCCATCAGCTCTCGCACCAGCCAGACCAAGGCCATGATGCAGAGAGCCGCGATGACAGCGTTGGTTAGCCCGTATCCGGCGGCATTGGTTCCATGCGCCCAGTTATCGAACTCGAAGAAAAGTGTCGAGATTGGTCGGTAGAAGTGATTTTCAAGAGGCCAGTCGCCAACAAACCACGCCCAGGGGTTCTGCGTCTCTCGAATGACTTCTAAGAGGACCTTGGTATCAGAATCTTGCAGCAGAGTCTGAGACCTTGCGTGACCCAAGATGACCGCCAAACTGGCCAAACCCGGCGGAATAAGCCAGAGAGGACGCAGTTTTGCCTTAGCCACGTAGGCGATTATCTCTGATTCCAGCCTGGGACCTCTGGGAATTCCTTTCTTGGCTGGAGCGTTACCATTTATGTAATGAGACGCGCCCTTATGATCTCGGCCTTATCTGCTCTTGCCTTGGCTGCCTACGCCCAAGCACCCATCAAGACTGTGTCCGACCTGAAAGGGCGAGCCATGCCGGCCTTCAGCATGAAGACTCTGGATGGCAAAACCTTGACCAACGCCAACACGAGGGGCAAGGTTGTTCTTCTTGACTTCTGGGCATCATGGTGCGGCCCCTGCAAAGCCGCGAGCCCCACGATGCAGAGCCTTCATAAGGCTCATGCTGCCAAGGGCTTGATTGTCGTGGGAGCCAATGGCCTGGAAAACAAAAAGGGCCCGGCGGCAGCCAGGGCTTACCAGAAGAAGAACTCTTACAGTTACACCTTTACCTTTGACAACGACCCTTTGATTGACAGGCTAAAAATTGAAGGCGTGCCCACCTTTATGGTGGTGGACCGCAAAGGCAAGGTCACTTTTGTTGCCAAGGAATGGTCTGAGAAAGTGAAGGCAGACCTGACCAAAGCTGTTGCTGCCGCCGTTGCAGCAAAGTAAAAGGACTGCCTGACAAGAACGATGGTCCCTGCATTGAATGCAGGGACCATCGTTATGTTTAAGCTTGACTTAGCCGAGGCCAGCGAGAGCTTCTTTGATGGCATCGAAGCTGGGGACTTCGAGAGGAGTGGGGGTGACTTCCGCGTGGCGGACGACGCCTTCCTTGTCGATCACGAATGCGGCTCTCTGACTGCCCATGCCAAGGCCGGCAAGGTCGGGAAGAACCACGTCGTAAGCCTTGATCGTTTCCTTCTGATAGTCGGAGAGGAGCTGAGTGGTGATTCCGCTCTTCTTTGCCCAGGCATCCAAGGCGAAAGGAGTGTCGGCGCTGATTCCATAAACAGCGGCATCCAGGCCAGATGCACCGCCGAGGCCATTGCTGGCATCGCACATTTCCTGCGTGCAGACACCAGTGAAGGCGGCAGGGAAAAAGAGAAGAACGGTGTTTTTAGAGCCGAAGTTTGAACTGAGGGTCACATCCTCGAGGCCATTTTCGGTCATAGACTTCAGAGTGAAATCAGGTGCTTTGGATCCGACAGCGATTGCCATGCCGCCTTTACTACGCTCGTTATAGGGGTTTTGACGCGCCCAATTTTGCCCATGGGCCTAAGGTTTGCATTGCACAGTGGCAATCCGCCAAAGTAGTGGCCTATGAGTCTGTTTTGGGGAGTTGACCTGGGAGGAACCAAGGTTGAAGCGGTTGTTCTTGAAGACCCAAAACGCCCTGTTCCTCTGGCTCGAGTCAGAATTTCGACTGAAAGAGAGAAGGGATATAGGCACATTCTGAATCAGATCAAGACCTTGATCGATAAGATTGTCTCCGACCACAGCCTTCCTCACCCCACCAGCATTGGGTTCGGCACACCGGGTTCCTGCGACCCCATTACTGGCCTGATGCGGAACAGCAACACAACCTGCATAAACGATCAGCCGCTGCCCGCCGACCTTGCTGAGCTGCTGAACTGCCAAGTAGAAGTGCAGAACGATGCCAACTGCTTTGCTTTGGCTGAAGCCATGATGGGCGCAGCCAAGGACTGCCGCGTTGTGTTTGGAACCATTTTTGGCACCGGTGTTGGCGGAGGCGTTATTGTCGATGGCAAAGCGCTAACGGGCCGCCACGGAATTGCCGGAGAATGGGGCCACACGGTAATAGAGCCAGCCGGCGAGGCCTGCTATTGCGGCAAGGTGGGATGCTTGGAGACTTTAGTCAGCGGACCTTCGCTGGAGAGATTTCACTTTGCTCGAACAGGTGTCAAGGTTGGTTTAGCCGAAGTTATGAAGGCTGGCGGAGCCGAAGCGGCAGCTGTTGAAGATCGGCTTCTTAAATATGTCGGCGAGGCTTTGGGAAGCGTGATTAACCTTTTGGACCCAGACGCCGTTGTTTTAGGTGGCGGAGTCGGGCAGATTCCGTGTTTGGTAAACCGCCTGCCAGATGAACTCTCCAAATGGGTTGTTCATAGCCACCCTTCCACTCCGATTCTTTTGCCCGAACTGGGTGACAGTGCAGGAGTATTTGGCGCAGCCCTGCTGCTTGCCGAGAAGAATTAGACCGTAAACATTTCTTCACTAAAGATAAACACAAGCCGAATTGGCTAGAATCGGTTCAGATGGCTGAATTTCATATTCTGAACAAAGAAGGCGTCAACTATGTTGAAGTTCTGATGAACAACGAGATGGTCCGAACTGAGTCTGGCGCAATGCGCTACATGCTTGGCCGGATTGAAATGGAGTCAAAAGCTCCTTCGGTGGGTGGCTTTTTCAAGGCTGCCGTGACTGGTCAATCCATCTTCCGCCCCACTTACAAGGGCACGGGCAAGCTGGTTTTGGAGCCAACTCTCTACAGCTTTTATGAACTGAGCCTGATGAACGACAAGCTGGTTCTTGACCGAGGAGCTTACTGGGCTTCTGATGGTGGAATTGACGTAAGCGCCCAGGCAAACAAAGCTGGCGCCGCCATGCTCAGCGGAGAAGGTCTTTTTCAAACCACTGTTACTGGAACAGGCAAGGTAATCATCAGCATTCCTGGTCCGGTTGAAATTGTTGACTTGAACAACGATCGATTGGTGGTTGACGGAACCTTTGCTGTTGCAAGATCCGCCTCGCTCAACTTTAAAGTCGAGAAGTCCACAAAGTCACTCTTCGGAACAATGACCAGTGGAGAAGGCTTGGTGAACGTGTTCGAAGGAACTGGCCGAGTCTGGCTCTGCCCAGTGCCAAACCTCTACGTCATGATGCAGAGCATGATGATGAGCATGATTCCTACCCAGACTTCTGGTTAGAACTCTGGATCGTTAAGCAAATAGGGCCAGGTGCAAAGCACCTGGCCCTTTCTTCTGCCCACATCGTTTGTCTGAACTGACAAATCAAGGGTCGTAAAATGAAAATGGCCCCCTTTCGGGGGCCTTAACAATGTGTGTGCCGCGCGACGTTCCTATCTCCCGGATCCCTGCGGACCAAGTACTTCCGACGCTGAGAGGCTTAACTTCCGTGTTCGGGAAGGGAACGGGTGTTTCCCTCTCGCTATGATCACGCGAACACAACTCGCATGTGTCTTCACCTAAAGTTGAAAGACACTTTGAAAGCTGCACGCTGGAACGTAGTTTGCGAATAAAAAGCATCGTGCTAAGAACAAGTTTAAAAGACGAACGGACAATTAGTAACGCTCAGCTGAACACATTACTGTGCTTACACACGCGTCCTATCACCATGTAGTCTTCATGGGTCCTTCAGGGAAATCTAATCTTGGAGTCGGCTTGGCGCTTAGATGCTTTCAGCGCTTATCCGTTCCAGACTTGGCTACCCAACGTATGCTCCTGGCGGAACAATTGGTACACCATCGGTCTGTTCACCCCGGTCCTCTCGTACTAAGGGCGACTCTCCTCAAATTTCCTACGCTCGCAATGGATAGGGACCGAACTGGCTCACGCCGTTCTGAACCCAGCTCGCGTGCCGCTTTAATCCGTGAACTCCGGAACCCTTGGGACCCTGTGCAGCCCCAGGATGCGACGAGCCGACATCGAGGTGCCAAACCATGCCGTCGCTGTGAGCGCTCGGGCAAGATCAGCCTGTTATCCCCGGGGTAGCTTTTATCCGTTGAACCCTGGCGTGCCCACGCACAACCAGAGGGTCACTTAGACCTACTTTCGTACCTGCTCGACTTGTTTGTCTCACAGTCAACCGCACTTTATACCTATATGCTCGACGGCTGATTTCTGACCAGCCTGAGTGCAGCTTTGTACGCCTCCGTTACCTTTTAGGAGGCGACCGCCCCAGTCAAACTACCCGCCACAGAATGTTCCCAACCCAGATAATGAGTCAGGTTAGTTATCCAGATGCAGAAGGGTGGTGTTCCATTGGTGCCTAAGCTCCCACCTACGCTCTACATCTACATCCAAACAACAATCTGAAGGTGTAGTAAAGCTCCACGGGGTCTTTCCGTCCTATTGCGAGTAACCCGCATCTTCACGGGTACTACAGTTTCACCGAGCTTCTCGTTGAGACAGTGCCGAAGTCGTTACACCTTTCATGCGGGTCGGTATTTAGCCGACAAGGAATTTCGCTACCTTAGGACCGTTAGAGTTACGGCCGCCATTCACCAGAACTTCACTTCAATGCTTCGGTTACCCTGACATCTCCGATTAATCTACTGGCATTGGGCAGGTGTCAGCCCCTATACTTCCGTTTTCACGTTTGCAGAGACCTGTGTTTTTGGTAAACAGTCGCCCCGGCTGCTTAGCTGCGGCCCCTTGCGGGGCACCCCTTTTCCCTAAGTTACGGGGTCAATTTGCCTAGTTCCTTAACGAGAGTTCTCTCGAACGCCTTAGTCTCCTCGACTTACCTACCTGTGTCGGTTTACAGTACGGTCAACCATTCCCTTTAACCCGAGTTTTTCGCGGCCCCTATCATCCTCAAGTGCTTTGCCCCGAAGGGCGCAGCTCAGAACTACCAACGGTCTGTCTGAAGAATCAAGAAGCGTCATCGGTTGCGGAATGGCTGGGGCAGGAATATCAACCTGCTGTCCATCGGTTACGCCTTCTGGCCTCACCTTAGGGCCGCCTTACCTCCGTCTGACGAACATAGCCAGAGAAACCTTAGGTTTCCGGCGCAAGGGATTCTCACCCTTGTTATCGCTACTCATGTCTGCATTCTCACTCGTACACGCTCCACCTGTGCTTCCGCTCAAGCTTCACTGCATGCACGACGCTCTCCTACCGATCCATTACTGGATCCCGAAGCTTCGGCTGATGGTTTGAGCCCCCTTACATTTTCCGCGCAAAACCACATTCGGTCAGTAAGCTATTACGCACTTTTTAAAGGATGGCTGCTTCCAAGCCAACCTCCTGACTGTTTATGCGATCTCACATCGTTTCACACTTAACCATCGATTTGGGGCCTTAGCTGTCGATCTGGACTGTTTTCCTTTTGACCACGGGGCTTATCCCTCGCAGTCTCACTGCCACGTTAATCATACGGTATTCGGAGTTTGGTTGGGTTCGGTAAGCGGGTAAGCCCCCTAGCCCATTCAGTGCTCTACCCCCGCATGACAACACGTGACGCTGCACCTCAATGCATTTCGGAGAGAACCAGCTATCTCTGCGTTCGATTGGCATTTCACCGGACTAACCACAGTTCATCCCGAGACTTTTCAACGTCAATGAGTTCGGTCCTCCATGAAGTGTTACCTTCACTTCAACCTGACCATGGCTAGATCACGCAGTTTCGGGTCTGCCGATACAGACTAGACGCCCTATTCAGACTCGGTTTCCCTTCGCCTTCGTGGCTGAACCACTTAAGCTTGCCTGTACCGACAACTCGCAGACTCATTTTGCAAAAGGCACGCCATCGCACATTGGAAGGATTGCTCCTAGCATAGTGCTCTGACTGTTTGTAGATGACGCGGTTTCAGGTTCTATTTCACTCCCCTCCCGGGGTTCTTTTCACCTTTCCCTCACGGTACTGGATGCACTATCGGTGACAAGATGTATTTAGCCTTACCCGGTGGTCCGGGCAGATTCACGCGGAATTCCTCGTGCTCCGCGCTACTCAGGTGCCTCCTGAATTCGTGAAGTCTTTAAAGTACGGGATTGTCACCCTGTATCATGTTCCTTTCCAGAAACTTCCTTTAAACTTCTAACCGATCTTCTTTTCTAAACCTTGCTCATTGAACCTGAGGCTCAATGAGAGAGGCTTAGTGGAGGTCCTACAACCCCAGCCGGCATGCCGACTGGTTTGGGCTCTTCCGTGTTCGCTCGCCGCTACTTACGGAATCTCTTCGATTTCTCTTCCACTGGTTACTAAGATGTTTCAGTTCACCAGGTGCCCTTCTCACAACCTATGTATTCAGTCATGGATGACGAGGCATTACCCCCGCC
This sequence comes from Synechococcus sp. UW140, assembly GCA_943369295.1. Taxonomy (GTDB): domain Bacteria; phylum Armatimonadota; class Fimbriimonadia; order Fimbriimonadales; family Fimbriimonadaceae; genus JAKRSE01. Next base: position 137,936 of record CALRMU020000005.1, read on the forward strand.
GGGTTTCCCCATTCGGATATCTCCGGATCACCCCATTCGTGCTGGTCCCCGGAGCGTTTCGTCGCTTGCACGTCCTTCTTCGGCATCTTGTCCCTAGGCATTCACCGCGCACCCTTTGTAGCTTTTAAACTTATTTCTCTATTACTAAAGCGTTCTTAGCTCGATGCTTTTTATTCACATCCTACGTTCCTTTATGCAGCTTTCAAAATGCCCTCGCTCTTTCAAGCGAATCTGCCGTTCACTTCAGTGCGCTTTCTTTCGCGCTCCTCTGTGTGGCTGACGAAGAGAATGATACCAGGCGCCTACCGCCCTGTCAACGGGGTCCCCCTCTAAGTGAGTGACATTGGGACCTTATCTGCCCGCAGACCGCGGCCAGAGGGGCTTCTCAGGTTCAAATTGACTTCCAGAGGGTCCCGCAAGGTCCCCGGAAGAGTCCCTTCCATATTTCTAGACGGCCCATCTGTTTCAGTGGTTTCAGAACGTTAAAATCTTTGCCTTCTCTTAACGTAAGATAGGTTTCAACGTCATAGCTGCCCTCAACCACCCCACCACCCGGCCACGGACCAGGCAAAACATGGTCCCAGTGACCTTTCCGGCCAGAAAGGACCTTAAGGTGGAGGCTGGGCCTGCGTTGGCGGGGATCGTCTTGCGAAGTCCTCCCTCACTAGTCCCAAGAAGAGGTCCCTCAGATCCTTCGGCCAGTCCCTTAACAGCTTTGCTCTCCGCTCGCTTGAAAAGATTCAAGCGGCTGGTACTGTTCAAAGCCCAAGTTGGTGCCGAATCGGACCTGGACACTCAGGCTCATTCCTGTTCCCAGGGTGGCCGGGCCTCCAAGCGCTGCCTCAATTTCAGTCTCGTTGGGGTTCGTGACAGTGAAGGCAATGATCCGAGCCGCAACACTTGTATCAACCGGGGCCTTGCCCGTTTTCTCAGATCTCAAGCTTGGTATGCGGTTGATGGTCCCCTTAAGCCTAATTGGAAAGGGCTCGCCTTGTGCGAAGGCAAAGGCGCCATTTCTCATTTGGTTTGGGTATGCAATTGATATGCCCGGACGAAGGAACTCTCTTCCATGGGTGGCAGCAACAAGATTCGTTGCGATCCTGCTTGAAGGTCTCAGGATCACCTCTTGGTTATTCAGGAAGCTGTTCCACTCAGAATCATTCATCGCCCCCATTGCCCGCTCAACTTCTGGCTCCATGAGCATCGGAAAGAGGTATCCGCCACGGATGGGACTGATCACGTTGTGAGTGAGCCACTCATCGAGGTCAGTTCTTCTGGCAGCATCCGGGTGGCGAGCGGCAAAGACACAGCGTGCCCGGAGCCACGAGAGTCCGTTTTCGTCCCAAGCCTGGGCGAAGGCAGACAAGGCGGGTCGATTCAGGTTAATCGTTCCCAGTTGAGAGTGATTCTTGAACTTGGAGCTCAGCCAGCCATCCTTCAATTCAAGACGCAGTCCTATTCCAGCCAAGGCCTGGGCAAGGGCTTTCTCAGTCTTGGGTTTGACCTCCGCTATTGCAGCATGAGCTGAATCTGGGACCACCATGGCCACCTTTGCCTTGTGATTCTCGGCAAGTTGGGTTAGTACAGGTCGCACTAAAAAGTCCAGAGGCTCCCCCTTCATCTGCTCCCAAATAGCTTTAGCCTCATCGGCATTTCGTTCCCAAGCATGATCCTGGATCGAGAGTGTCCGGCCAGTATGTGGCGCTGTGAGGAGTGAATCTGTTCCTTTGAACCCAGCTTCTACTTCGGGGGGGCCATAAAACAACTCGACCTGCATAGCAATCTGCTCTCCCTTCTTATCATAGGTGGTCAAGTGCAGCCTCTGGTTCTGCCAGAGAAAGGCGGTCAAGGCGATCTCAGAGGTCTGATTGAATAGGGGGCCCCTTTGCTTCGGGTCGGCAAAGAGGAAATGATTTGAGAGCTGGGGCCCCAACTGATCCAAACCAAGCCTCAGCTCCTCCCTTTCCTTATCATAGGCCGCGGCAAGCTGCCGCACCAAAGGAGAGAAGGGCTTGTTTTGACTGCCCGGAGAAGTTGAAAACGTGGTGATGGAATGAGGCTCCAGCTCGGCCAATTTAGCCGCACCTATCGAATCCAGAAGCTTGAACATTAAGCGGCCGCTTGGATTTTTGAAGCTCAATGATTCATCTTCTGCAGGGTTGACCGTATTAAGCCCGGAAAGGACAGTCTTAAAATCAACATTTGCTTGGACGGCCATCTTGTCAATGTTCAGCTGCCATTGCCGCCTTCGTTCTTCCTTTTCTTCTGCCTTGCGCTTTGCCAGTAGAACCTGGTCACGTTCAAGCAGCCACTTCCCGTCTACATATGTGGCCTGGCAGTCCAGAGCGGCTGCCAGCCTCTTCATCGCCTCATCTGCCTGGACCTGGTTGAACTTGACGAAGACGACCTGGTCCTCCAGGGCTGGCGGGTAGGTCAGCTGAATCTGATGATCTTTCTTTAGATGAACAGCTAGCTGGCTGAGAGGAGCGAGGGCATCAAGACTCAGCGGCAGGCTCTGAAGAACAAGGGCTAGGAAAAGAGAAGTCATACCGAAGTCTCCTGCCAAGGTTCAGCAGACTCAGCACAGACTCTCAGGATGCTTGCAGAAGTGAGGCCATCCACCGTTGATGTATACCCCTAGTTGTGACCCAATTGGACGCTTTATTTACGAGCTGCTTGAGTCAGTAAGTGGCAGGAGGACGAGCTGTTCCGGTCTGATCACTACGATCTTTAATGGCCTTCACACCCTTGGTAACTTCATCCTTCCACTCTTTTGGCCAGTCTGTAAACCAGATCCCTTCCTTTAACGGTGTGAAGCCTGTGAGCTTAAAATCATCGTCAATCTTCAATTCCTTGCCGTATTGCAGCTCTACACCAAGGCCAACTTGAAATCCGATCGCGTGGGGACCAGAGATGGCAGCGCTGATTTCAGCGTCCGTCACGTCTCTCACTAGATCAGCCATGTTCCCCGGAACGCCTGTGAGAAGAATAGGATGGTTCTTCCATCTGCCTCCCATCATTGCCCTCAACTGACCGACAGTGAGCCGAAGTTGCGAGCCGACTGGCAGACCATTAGGAATGGCGACGGTTCCAGTTTTTGCTATGTCAGCGAGCTCCTTTCCATCTACACGACTCAGAATCAGTGTTCCCGTGGACCGAGCCAACATCCAGCTGCTCCGATCAGAGCCAGGAGTAATCGCAATAGGCTGGCCCCTCAATGCCGCACCCCATTCTTGATCCGATAGGCTCCCGAGCAGAATCCTGGTAGATGAAGCCACGAGAGGATAAAGTACGAATTGACCATGAATCGGCGTGATGATCTCATACCGCAGCCAATCATCCAGCGAATTGCCGATATAGCCAGGGCCACTCACATAAGCTAGGAGGCACTCTTCCCGCAGCCACTCCACTCCGAGTTTGCCGCTTTTCTCAAGCCATTGCTTAAGCTGTGGCCGGTCAAGATTGACCTGCCCCAGGCTGGCAGGCTTTAGCGAGAAGCTTCCAATGAGCCAGCCATCCTGTTCTTTGAATGTCACGCCTGCAGCTGCGAAAAGCGAGAAGAGGTCCTTCGTGGTTTTTGGAGGCGCTGATGCTATAACTTGGTGGAGATCATCTGGCAGAGGCGCGGCGACTTTATATCCGTGAATCTCAGCGGCCTGACTGAGCAAGGGTCCAACGACAACATCCAGAGGTTCACGTAAAAAGCGGCTTTTCAGTTCCTCGGCCGTCTGCCTGGAAACGTACTGGCCAGGGGCCTTCTTTTCCAAGATTTTTGCTATCTCAGGTGAGAACTCCAGAGGTTCCTCACTCCCTCTAAAGCCTGTCACCACTTCCGGTTCTAAAGTCAAAATCAGCGCTGCAGTGGCTAGGATAGAACCGTCTTCGCCGTAAAGATTAAGGACTGAGTGAAAGTTGTTTGAATGACGACTTGCAGTGAGTTGAACCGCAAAGATTGGCTTTGGAAATATCGCCTGGTTGATTGGGTCTGGGAAAGACCATTTAACATCCCCCCTCTTTTCAAGAATTCGCCCAAGCTGCTTGTTTCTCTCATGATAGTTCTGCAGTGCCGTGCCGAATCCAGCGGGAAAGGTGCGCTCAGCTACAGTTGGTTGACTAGACCAAACAGTGCCACTCATCGAGTTCAACTCTGTCAGTCCTTCCGGGCCAATTACATTTAGGAGGTCCCGCAGCAAAGCTGAAGCGGCTGTGAATGAGTAATCCACGTAGCCCTCAGCGTGCCCGGCCAGAAGTTTTTTTGCCCACTCCTCAGGGTCATATGAGAAGCGTTCTGACTCAGTCTTTAGGGCCTTTCCGATGGCCCGGGCACTTATTTCCGATGCCCTCTTGGCTTCTTCGGCCGCAACAGCCTGCGGCTTGGACAGCCTCCAGACGTCTCGCTCCTGCTTCAAATCGCAGGTTAGGGTGTCGGCGACTCTGGCAAGGATTTCTTCCTTTGGGGAATTGCCCGACTTGACAAAGATTATCTGGGAATCAAGGACGCCTGGAGTCTGGACTTCGAGCCCGACCTCCTTGCCGAGTTCGGATACGGGGAAAGACCTCCCTGTTTTTAAGTCAGGAGCAAGCGGACTGTCAAGTTGGCCAGAGAGGCATAGAAGTAAGGTGGCTGCAGCTATCAAGGTCTTGACCCCCCGGAGGTATCCGTGTTCTAGGCTACCCAGCTTCTGCCTCTAGCGGTTCCCTCATTCTCCCGATTCGGCTTGCAAAAACCAAAAGTGCCATCCCGAATCGGGATGGCACTTTTCAAGTTAGAGACTGACCAGTTCCTAGTTCAGCATCCGGGTGGGATGCTCAAGGAAGTCACGGACCTGGTTCATAAAGGCTGCTCCGACCGCGCCGTCAAGAACCCTGTGATCGAAGGATCCCGTAATATTCATCCGAGTCCTGGCCTGAATAGAACCATCTGGCATCACGACGGGGATCTTCTTGGCTGAAGCAATCGCAATGATTCCGGCGTTGGGGCCGTTGATGATCGCGCCGAAAGAATCGACGTTCAGCATGCCCATGTTGCTGATCGAGAAAGTGGAGCCAGACATTTCATCAAGACCCAGCTTGCCTTCGCGAGCCTTGCTGACCAAAGACTTGCTGTCAGCAGAAATCTGCCTCAGAGTCTTTTGATCGGCGTGCTTGATGACCGGGACCAGGAGTCCATCCGGAACGGCCGCCGCGATTCCCATATGGATCGAGCCGTGGACCAGAACATGATCTCCGCCAAAGCTGGCGTTGACCTCTGGCATCTGGGCCAGAGCCAGGGCCGTGGCCTTGATCACATAGTCATTGATCGATACGTTGCCCGATTCGTCCTTCTTGAACTGATCTCGCAGGGCGAGGATGTTCTCCAGGTCAACTTCCAGGGTGACGTAAAAATGAGGAGCTTCCTGCTTCGACTGCTGCGTTCTCTGCGCGATGATGGTGCGAAGCCTGGTGAGAGGCACCTTTTGGTCGACGCCAGGAGTAGCAACAAAAGCTGGGCCAGCAGGCACAGAAACAGACTTAGCGGCTGGTGCTGCAGGTGCAGAACTCGCCGGGGCAGCCTGACTGAAGTCAGGCATCTTGGTGGACTGGGCGGCCAGGGCCTCCTTCACGTCCTTTTCGACAATTCTTCCTCCGGGGCCGGTGCCGGCAACCATAGAAAGGTTGACTCCAGCTTCCTGGGCAATCTTTTTAGCCAGAGGGCTGGCCTTAATTCGTCCTTCAGCCACAGGTGCGGCAGCATCGGTCGATCCAGCGGCGGCAGCGACTGGCGCGGCTTCTTCAGCAGCGGCAGGTGCGGCGGGAGCAGAAGACGCTCCGCTTCCCCAACCAGCGGGGACAGATTCGCCATCTTTCAGGATCAAAGCAATCGGCTTGCCGACCGGAACAGTTTCGCCTTCTTTAAGAAGGATGGCGGTCAGAATGCCCTTTCCGGGAGATTCGAGTTCCAGGGTGGCTTTGTCGGTCTGAATGGTGCCGATGATGTCACCGTGCTTGACCTTGTCTCCGTCCTTCTTCAGCCACTCTAATAGAGTGCCTTCTTCCATCCCGTCGCCCATCTTGGGCATGATCACTTCGGTCATTCGATTGGCGTCTCCCGTCTTGCGCGGTCGTCACGAGTCTACCTGCCACTTTCCAGGGCTGGGCGGTCCAGATAGACCCCTAATACTTGGGTTCTTTTTTGTACCGAGGACGCGGGGCAGAGTAAGACATGGTTCGATAAGTCTCAGCTGTCGCCAAGTCTCAGCTGTCGCCAAGTCTCAGCTGTCGTCTTTTGCTCACACGGCTCAAGGAGCCGTGGCACCCCCATTTAAATGTCAGCTTCGGGTGCCACTGGTCCGTGACCAGTGCCTTCTCAAAGAACCTCGATCCAGAAGGAGAGTCAGTTCTTCTACAAAGGAGGCTGCTTTTCTGCCCCAAGCCTCTGACAGAACTCCAGCAAAGATTCAACCGTGGACCTCATGGGGGCAATTCCAGCGGCAGCAAGCTTGGTTGTATCGAGGACTGAATAGAGAGGCCGTCGGGCTCGAGTTGGGTACTCGGCTGTGGTGCAGGGAGCTACATCAATCGGAACGTCTGTCTTCAGGACAGCACCTCGATAGGCTCGCAGAGCCAAGTTCGCAAATCCGTGCCAAGTAAGACTGTTGGGTCCAGCGGCATGATAGATTCCTGCCGGCGGGGCGGAATCCACCACATCGGCAATCACCCGAGCCAAATCCACTGTCGATGTTGGGCAGCCCAGCTGATCATTAACGACCTTCAAGCTCTTCCCTGCCAGCCAGGCCTCGATCATGGTCCGAGGAAAAGACTTGCCGTGAATCCCGTAGAGCCAAGAAGTGCGGAGGATGATCGCGCTTTTGTGCATTTGGGCCACGTACTTTTCACCCATCATCTTGCTGTGGCCGTAGGCGCCCAGGGGGTGAAGAGGGTCATCTTCGGTGTAGGGCCTCTGAGAATCACCATCGAAAACAAAATCAGTCGAAATGTGAACCATGCGCCAGTTCTTGTCTTCGCACAAGGCGGCCAGGGCTCCTGCACCGGTGGCGTTCACAGCCATGCACTTCATCAGGTCATCTTCGGCCTGGTCAACCTGGGTGTAGGCGGCGCAGTTGATCACCCAAACAATGCCGTCCGCCTTTTTCATTCGCTCGAGGTGGCTGGTTTGAGTGATGTCGAAGTCTGAGTGAAGCGGGGTGAAAACAGTCCAGCCCCTGCGCTCCAGTTCGGGAACAAGGTCTCGGCCGAGCATGCCGTTGCCGCCCGTAACAAGAATTCCTCCTTTTTGAAGGTGAGCTTCCAACCCTGCTTCTGACATTTCTCTATTGTGAACTCTTCCCTGCCCTTACGGCCGGTAGACCTTCTGAGTCATCAGACGCTTTAGCCTCTCGTCTGCCACAGCGACATAATCTGGCAGCTCGGCCTGCAGCTCGGCCGTCGTGTTTTGAGCTAGATCATTCGCCAGCAGCACCATTCGGCTGCCCACCATCAGTTCAAACTCATCCCTTGTCAGGCCAGCGTCATCCCAGCTCATGCCAAGGCCGCGCCAGTAGGCTGCCTCCTTCTTTTCCGGATCTGGCAGACGACGCATATAGTAAAGAGTCACGGCCGCATCCTTAATCGGCCAGCCCATGGTCATGTCGTCGAAGTCGAAGACAGTCATTCCAGCCGGAGCCTTTTTAAGGTTCCACATATGCAGGTCGTCGTGGATCACTCGCCTTGGCTGGGGGTCCATTCTTTTGTAAATCGCCGCGGTCTGCTCCCAAACATCTTCCCAAAGACCGAGATCAAACTCAAGGCTAACCTGAGGCATCACCCACGGAAGGCCAGCCAGCACATCTCCAGATGGCCTGACCACTGCCCCCTCCGGCACTTCCCAATTCTCTGCAGCTGTGTGGAGAGCTTGGGTCAGCCTGCCAAGTTCAAAACAGTCCTTTTCAAAAAAGTGGTTCTCGTAGCTCCGTCCCGGAATCCAGCTGTAAAGAACGGCGTTAAGGTGCCTGCCATCCTCCCACTCGACAGTCTGAACGTGGCTTCCATTTAACCCCTTTATAGGTGAAGGGACTAAAACGTTTTGGCTGTGCAGGTGCTGAACAAACGCCGTCTCTGCCCTAATGTGCTCAAGACTGCTGGCACTGTTGACATTGATTCTCAGGGCAGCTTCAGGCCGGTCTTTAGCTCTGACCCTAAAGGTCGTGTTAAAGGCGTGGGCGATGCAGACGAACTCAGAATCATCGGGCCAGCCAAAAAGCCGCAGCATTTTCTTGGCCTGAATCCTCATTTCTGCTATCTGTGCTCTTTGGCTTCGGGCTGAAAAGGGGTGCTTCATAACGAGAACTCTGGTGCAGGGTCTGGTACCTTTCTGGGCTCATGGACGTGCGACGGCTGGCGGCCTCTTCGGTTCTTGCTTTTTCGGCCTCGGCGGCCATGGCTGTTGAGCTTTACATCGACAGGATTCCGACTCAAAGCGAACTGGCGGCCCAGTACACCAGGGCAAAGTATGAACCAAGGCAGGGGACTTATCTGGGGGCATACATTGACCTCGACCCCAAAATTGAGCAGACTTTCAAGGATCACACGGGCATCACCCGAAGAATTCCCGATCAGTTTGAAAAACTAACCGGACGCAAACACGCCAGCTACTTTTTCTATCTAGGCTACGGACGCCCTGCCCCTACCGACTGGATCGGCCTGATGGGCATGCAGAAGCGGATTGTGCATATTGCACTGGAACCCAACTTCGGCCTTCAGTACGTTCTAGATAACAGCTATCTCAACAAATTGGCCGAAGAACTCGGCCGCACTGGAGTCCCCATTTTTCTGCGCTTCGCCAGCGAAATGAATGGAGACTGGCTGGCCTGGCACGGAAACCCCACTCTCTATAAAGAGAAGTTCCGCCTCGTCGCCAACAAGATGAAGGAAAAGGCTCCTAACGTCGCAATGGTTTGGTGTCCCTACGCGACTCCCCTCGGACCAGTGCAGAGCTACTATCCTGGCGACGACGTTGTGGATTGGGTTGGAGTCAACATCTACAATGTCACCTACTTCAACCAGAACAAAAAGACTCCCGCCAAGCAGGTTGGGCCAACTGAGCTTCTGGACCCCATTTACAATTGGTATGCCGCTCGCAAGCCGATCATCATCGGCGAGTACGGAGCGACTCACTTCTCTGCCCTTGAAGGCAAAAGCGTCCCAGATTTCGCCATAGGCTGCATTCGAGCGCTTTACAGCGCACTTCCCCGCCGCTATCCGAGGGTCAAGGCGGTCTGCTACTTCAACACGAACAACCTCGACCTGGAGCATGCCAGGAACAACAATTACGCCGTTACCCATAACCCCAAAGTTCTGGCTGCTTACAGAGAAGCGATCAGTTCGCCCTGGTTCCTATCCGATGTCGTGACCGAACAGGACGAGTTGAAGCCACAGCCCATGCCGCTGAAGGATGGGTCGACCATTTCAGGAACGGTCATGGTTTCTGGATGGGCTCCGTTTCATAGAGGTGAGAAGAGGCTCCGCCTTAAGGTGAATGGCAAGGTGATTGCCGAGGCCGCAGATGTTTCTTCGTGGCAGGCCGTGATTGATGCCAGTCAGCAGAAACCCGGAAGAGGAGTGATTGAAGCCGAAGTGATTGAAGGCAAAAAGGTCACGGTGGGACGAAGAATCACCGTGACCTTCTCTAGGTGAGCTCAAGCTTTCTGCTTAAACACGCCCGGGAGGAAGGTATCCCGTGCGCTGGGTCAACTGATTGGCCAGCCAAGATCTTGTCTCGGTTGAGCCGCCAGCAAGCCGATAGCCCGAGTTTGGACAACTCCAGCAAAGGGCATCATCAACTTTAACAAAATCGCGATTCCCAGCGTGAACAACTTCACCCTTCATGTCTTCGCCTCGCTTAGTCACCGTAAGGGTGAACTCTTCTCCCTTTGCAACGAGCCTAAGCGTCACATTTGCGCTGCAGGCATGCATGTCCTTGTAGGTGGCCAGCCCTTCAAGGTTTAGGTAAGGCACTCGAACAGGAGTCAAGGTGTCCAGCCGGGCATGGTCTTTTTCAAAGCTGCCAGCGGTTGAAAAACGAACCCCACCGTTTTCTGTGATTTGAGTCAAATCTGGCTGATGGACGTAAACCAGGGCGAGGGCGACAGCACAGGCTCCGACGGCAGCAAAGCCAAGGGTTCTCTTCCAGAGCGGGGCAGATTTCCTTCCACAAACTTCCTTTAGGCAGGCATTGAGTTTGTGGTCGGGCACTGGCTCGGCGAGCACGGCAGATCGAACAGCCTTGCGGAAAGCACAGAGGCCCTTGTATTCCTTCTGAGCTTCTGGATTGTTCTTAAGCTCATTACTGGCCTGCTTCATCGCTTCTTCGCCCAGTCCGCCATCTTCAAACTCCTGCCAATCAATCTTCATCCTGAGTAGGCTCCTTCCAGGTTCCCTGTCACGGGGGTCAGTCTCTGCCTCAACATGGCTCTTGCTCTAAACAGCCGAGATCTGACCGTGCCAATGGGCACTTCCAGCGCTTGGGCTGCTTCTTCGTACGTCATCTGTTCAACGTCGCAAAGCTGGATCGTCATGCGGAAGGGTTCTGGCAGTTCAGCCAGTTCTTCAAGAATCCTTCCTGCTTCCATTCTCCAGCTCACCTCTTCCCAAAATCCTGCATCAGCAGGCTCAGGAGCATCCGGCTCCTGAAGAGATGTCTCGATCTGCTGAGTGCGAGCCTGCATCAGCTTCTCATTCCGCAAAATTCGAATCAGCCAGCTTCGCAGATAGCGGCCATCGAACCGATCAAAGGCTTGATAAGCTTTGACCAAAGTGATCTGGACAAGATCTTCGGCTTCTTCCTGACCAGCACCCATACGGCGGGCAACCCGGTACAGGACCTTTAGCTCTGGCTTAACCAGACGTTCGAAACGATCTTTGCCGCCGAAGAAGAGCATTGCCTCTACAGATCCTATTGTGCCTGAATGCTGCGAAGCAAAAGCGAGTTCCAATCTAGCTAGAATGGACCTATGAAGCTGGGTCATGCCATCCCTTTTAGACAGGTGACAATCACCGATCCTTTTTGGTCGCGATGGCAGCAGGTCGCCGCTGAAGCCGGCTTGAAAGGTCAGTGGAAAGAAATGGAGGCGACTGGCCGCCTTGAGAACTTTCGCCGCGTCATTCGCGGAGAAGAAGGCACCCACGAGGGGCTTCTTTTCAACGACAGCGACCTCTACAAGTGGCTCGAAGGAGCCTGCTACGGCCTGGCCCTCTTCAATGATCCAGAACTGAGAGCCATGGTTGATGAAGCCGTCGGTCTGATTGCTGGCGCTCAGGGCGAAGATGGCTACATCAACACCTTTTATCAGTTGAAGACCAAGGCCACCCACTATTGGTCGGATGCGGACGCTGAATCTCACTCTGCTCGATGGAGCCGGACCGCCAGTGACCACGAGATGTACTGCATGGGGCATCTGATTGAGGCGGCGGTCGCTCATAAAGAATGCCTTGGTTCGGATGACCTTCTTAATGTGGGCCTCAAAGCCGCGAGCCATATTGCTTCAGTCTTCGGGCCAGACAAGCGGCTTGGCTACTGCGGCCATCAAGAATTAGAACTTGCCCTCTGCCGACTTTCGGACTGCACTGGCGACCCCCAGTGGCGAGAACTTGCCAAATGGATGATTGATCGCCGAGGCAGACGTCCGAGCCCCTTTGAACCTGAAGTCCGAGATCCAAACCGCTTGGGCAAAAGCAAACACTTCGTTGACTGGTGCCTCGACAACGATGTTTACGTCGCCAAGTACCTTCAGGACGACAAGCCTCTTGTAGACCAGACCGAACCGGTCGGCCACTCGGTTCGAGCTGTCTATTTCTACACCGGTGCCCTAGCCGCCTTTGGTGAAAGCATCTCGCCAGAGATGAGATCGGCCCTGGAATCCATCTGGACAAGGCTGATTTCGTGCCGCACCTACATCACGGGGGGAATCGGATCTAGTTCGGAAAACGAAGGATTTACCAAGGACTTCGATCTGCCAAATGCTTCGGCCTATGCCGAGACCTGCGCAGGAATCGGTTTGATCTTTTGGGCATGGCGCATGGCGGAAATGACAGGAGATTCTGACAAGCTGGATGTCTTGGAAAGGGTTCTTTACAATGCGGTTCTCAGCGGATTTTCCCTTGATGGCACAGGCTACTTCTATGAGAATCCGCTTGAATCTGATGGCAGCCAGCAAAGAAAAAGCTACTACACCTGCGCCTGCTGCCCTCCAAATGTCACTCGACTGCTGCTCTCCTTGGGTGGCTGCACGGCAAGGCACACGGATGACAGTCTGACCCTCTGCCTTCCCTTCGCGAGTGTGATCAAAACCGACAAATTCGAAGTTGAGATCGAAGGAGACTACCTTCGAGATGGTTCGGGAACCATACGAATTCTCAAGGCTCCATCTGGCCCCTTCACCCTTCGGCTCAGAGTTCCTTCTTGGAGAGGCACCGAAACCAAGGTCACCAATGGCTATGCAGGCGACTTCACGTCAGGGTGGGTGAGCTGGACGAAAACTTGGGAAGTGGGAGAGACAATCGAATTCAGCTTTGACCCCCATGCCAGGTTCATCGAAGCAAGACCGGAACTGCACTCCTGTCGAGGAAGAGTCGCCGTTGAAAGAGGGGTTTTGGTTTACTGCCTTGAAGAAGAAGATCTGCGCTTCAACGTCGATGACTACTTTATTGAAGGCTTGACTCAGCACCTTCACGACCTCGAATGGCTTCCTCATGCACCGGGGCTCTACGCCGAGGGCTACACGCTGCATTGGACAGGCGGGGACCAGAGGTGGCCTTACGCGAGCGAAGATCGCTTGGTCGAAGCCTCATTCTGCGCCACTCCCCTTATCCCCTACTTTGCTTGGGCCAATAGAAATCCTGGAACCATGCAAGTGTGGGTGCGCCGATCGACCGAGATTGGGGCACAATAGATAGATGATGGATCCGGGCCGGACCCAGGCTATGCCAGGCACACCAATGGCAGACCCAAATCGCACCTTGTTGGGGGCGACCCCTTTCGACCCCAACAAGACGATCATGGGGAACGCCCCCAGCCTGAACATGACGGCAACTATCAAGCCGGTTCAGTGCCCAGTCTGCCGCACCTTCAATCCTCCCGGACTCATCTACTGTGGTGAGTGCGGCTTGATTTTTGAGATGGCGCTTGAAGGCGACGCCTTCGGAGCCCCCTCAGTCCAGCTCCCCGTTCTTGTGGATCCCACCGGAAGAGAGCACAGGCTTCGCCCAGGCGATACTGCTTTGGGCCGTCAAGGTGACATTGTCTTCGAGGACACGAGAGTTTCTCGCCGCCACGCTCAAATCACGTCATCGGGCGACAGCCTGACTGTAGAAGATCTTGGCAGCACCAACGGAACCTCGGTCAATGGACAGAGACTCTCTGCTGGTCAAAAGCAGCCCCTCAAAAACGGCGATAAGATCAGCCTTGGCGGACTAGAACTGACTCTTGGCCTCCCGGGTGAAGCAAATCGAACTCTCGCCGCATTTTCTGGCAAGACCTCTGCCATCGCCGCCGCCCCAACCGTTGGTCAGGTGAAGGCAGTGCTGGTCATGGAAGATCGAGAGGTTTCTTTAAGAGTCGGTGCCACGACCTTTGGTCGCAGAGACGGCAACGACCTTGTCATCTCTGACCCTCACGTCAGCGGAAAGCACGGAGTCTTTGAAGCCGATGACTCGGGCGTTTACCTAACCGATACTGGCAGCACCAACGGCACCCTTTTAAACGATGCCCGCCTTACCGCCAATTCGAAAACACAGCTGCGTGAGGGAGACAGAATCACTCTTGGCGGCACTACCTTGACAGTTAAGCTGAAGTCGTAAGAGAAACCTCATGGACGAGATCACCGCAGAAATTGATGTTCAGTCAGTCGTGCCCCAAGTGCCCCTGACCGTTCGGCCTCACCTCTCTTATGGGATGAAAACCGACATTGGCCGGGTGAGAGAGAACAACGAAGACAAATACGAGGTCTTCCTGACTGAGACAGATTCTGAACTCGCCAGCCGGGGTCAAGTTTTTGTAGTCTGCGACGGTATGGGCGGCCATGAGGCGGGCCAGATTGCCTCGGAGCTGGCAAGCAAAACCTTTATTGAGGTTTATCGCACCCACCCCGCGACCGAGCCAGAAGAGGCGGCCAGAGCCGCAATCAAGGCGGCAAACCGGTTTGTGCTTGATGTAGCGAGGCTGATTCCAAACAGAAGAGGCATGGGCACGACCCTTACCAGTCTCTGCATTCTTCAAAACAAGGGACTCTTCACTCACGTTGGAGATTCTCGCCTCTACCGGCTGCGTGGTGATCAGCTAGAACAGATGACCTTCGATCACACCTGGGTTGAGCAGACTGTTCGCGCTGGCACAATGTCCCGTGCTGATGCCGAAGCGCACCCTTACCGGCACGTGCTTACCCAGGCAGTTGGAACAGAGGATGAGATTCAGCCAGATATCGTCACCTTTGAGCTGGAAGACGGAGACATGTTCATGCTCTGCTCAGATGGAGTGACCAATCACCTGTCCGACGAAGCCATTCACACCAGCCTCGCTTCCGGCAAGGGCTGCTTCCAAATCGCATGGGATCTGGTTGCCGGCGCCCTCGCTGGAGGAGGATCTGACAACGCGACTGTCGTGGTTGTCAGAGTTAATGAGCTTGAAGCTGTGGCTGAATAAAAGGAACCTCTAGGGAGAAGGTTGTTCCTTCTCCCAGAGTTGACTTGATGTTCAGTTTTGCACCCATGGCTTGGGTCAATTCGACCACGACCTTGGTGCCAAGTCCGGTTCCCTTGCTGTTGCTCCAAATGCTTCTGGCGTTGCCACCAAGAATGCCTCTAATCTGAGCTGGAGAGATTCCTGGCCCGTTGTCGATGATCTCGATGAGGTGGCTAGATTCGGTAACGCTCGTCTTTACGGTCACTCCCGGATAGAGTGCATCTCCGTCAGCCGCATTCGCAGATGACCATTCGATAGGCATGGTCTCAGCAACCGCCTTGATGGCGTTTCCAACAAGGTTCTCTATAATTCGAATCAAGAAGAGGTCGTCAAACTCTGTTTCGGGAGCGGAATAGTCGAGATCAAGACTGAGCTTTACCCTGCGTCTCTTGCTCTGTGGCTCCATAAACTGCACAGCCTCCTCCACCACATGGGGCAGACTCTGCATCTTGGGCTTTGGTGTCAAAGGCTTGCCGGCGGCCAGGTCGTTGACGAGACGCGCGTAACGGTAAACCCTGTCACTGTAGGGGGAGAAAACGTCTTTGAAAGTCCCCTCAAGCATGTCAAGGTAAAACATGGCGTCACCCTTCACACCCTGAAGCTTCAGTACAGCCCTAAGGCCATCCAGGTTCCTTTCGAACTCGGGCAGGAATGTGATCAGAACGCCTGCTTTGTTCGCCAAGTCGTGCGCGGTGCGGCCCATTCCTTCAAGGGCAGCAACTGACTGTCTCTGCTCCATCAAACGACTAGTCGTGACGGCAAAGGCGCAGACGTCTCCAACCGTGTCCAAGACGGCAACGTCATCCTCGGTGAACACACCGTCGATCTTGTTGACAAGCTGAACGACGCCGATCGGAGCAGCTCCCGCGATTCGCAGGGGAACTGTGATCATGGTGCGGACTGTGATTCCGCTCTTTTCTTTGATCTCACTGCTGGAAGGGTCACCGGCAGTTGAAAACTGGCTGATGATCGTCTTTCCAGATTGAAATGCCTCGCCTGCAACACCAAAATCATCGGGAATATCTAATCGCCCGAGCTTGCTCGCAACTTCTTCTGGAAGAACGTGCAGGAATCTAAGCCGCTTAGATGCAGCTTCATGAAGGAATATGGTGCCCCCTTCAGCCTTAGCGGCTTCGACGCAGATATTGAGGACATCCAAAAGAACCGTGTTGGCATCTTGGACCCCAGAAAGCTTCCGTGTCGCAAGATGCACGGCTTCCAACAGCGAGTTCTTTTCCTTCACAAGCAATTGCATGGGGTGCAGGGGACCTTAGTCCCTCCTATTCAACGGCTCCAGCCTTCGCAGTGTTCCACGATGGCATGAAAATAATCCACCCCTAACCCGGGCCCAGCCGTCCATCAGTCATATCATTTTCATGTGATTGGTTAAATAACTCGTCAAATTCATGAACAAAAACAGCCCGAAATTTTTATTCAAAAATTTGAACAATCGGTCAGTAAAGGCCAAAATGCAGTCAGCTGGCAGAAAAACCAGCGTCCTATAATGCCTCGTAAAATCGCCTTGGACTTTTTACGATAATCGATCACTTCGTGGCCAGGAGCCTAATAAAAGGCAGCAATTCGCCAATTATTAAGCAAGCATAAGGCGCAATCCCGCCTCATGCACAAGGATCTTGTAGGAAATGAAGATTGGCCCAAAACTTATCGTTGCTTTTATGGCGTTTGGCCTTCTGCCATTCCTTCTCGCCGGAAAACTCGCATGGAGCGGGCTTGCCGAGCAGGAGAAGCTTGTCGGAGAAGCTCTTCAGGGCAATGCCGACCGCGTTATCGACACCGTTGAGCGAAACCTTTTTGAAAGGTATGGCGACGTTCAGGCCTTTGGCTTAAACGAAGGTTTCCATGATCAGAGCAAGTGGTATCAGGTCAATGGCAACTCTGGCCTTTCTAAGCTGATCAACAAATACATTTCAACTTACACGCCGGTCTACGACCTCATGTTCTTTGTGGACACCAAGGGCCGCGTTGCAGCTTCCAGCTCTGTTAAAGCAGACGGGACGAGAATCAAGGTCTCACCTCTCTTCAATCGCAATTTTTCAAAGGATCCTTGGTTCCAGGCAGTGAAGGCAGGAAACTTTACAGCATCCGATGCCTTGACCGGCACCTATGTTGAGGACTTCAAGAAGCTGGATTGGGCCGCCGAAGTTCTTGGCACCCACGGCTATTACATGACTTTCAGCGCACCAGTTAAGAACAGCGCAGGACAGATCATTGGCTACTGGCAGAACCTAGTCAGCCCCGAAATGCTTGGGGCCATTCTTCAAGATGCACAGAAAGAAATGGCCGCTCAAGGCTGGTCCACCAGCGAAATCGCCCTTATTGATCCCAAGGGCACACTGGTGCTGGAGTTTCTTCCGGGCATGGCCGAGAAGGGGTTTGAAGTTGATTTAAAGACCCTTTCTCAGCTAAATCTTTCAGAGGCAGGAAATGAACTTGCCAAGGCTGCCACGACAGGCAGTGACCAGGGCCTTAAGAACTCGAAAAACACCAGGACGAATTCGGAGATGGCTGGAGCCTTCACGAAGTCCGTTGGCGCTCTTGGTTACCCTGGAGTAGGTTGGAGAGTTTTGACCCGGGCCAACACTCAGGAAGTTTTTGCCCTCGTTAGTCAGTCAAAGAGCACCTTCATCATCATTTTCGCCATCCTGCTGGTGGCTATTCCGGCTATCGCCCTCTTTCTCTCCAGACAGATTTCCAAGCCAATTGCAGAAATCGATAAGGCGATGAGAACGATCGCCTCTGGCAGCATCGACGTCGAAATCACCCACCGCGGGAAGGACGAAATCGGAAGCCTGGCTGAAAGCGGCCGACTGCTTATCGCCCGAGTCAAGGAGTACGCCGGTTGGGCGAACAGGATTGCTCGAGGTGACATCAGACAGAGGGTTCCTAAGAGGAATATCGACTCTTCTGACGCCATCGGCTGGGCCATGACACAGATCATGGGCAGCTTGAATCGCGCCCTCGGAACACTTCGAACAGCTTCAAATGAGATCAGCACCCTGTCCGGCTCAGTCCGCGAAGCCTCTAGCTCTATTGCTGATGCTAACGAACAAGTCGCCATTCGCTCAACAGAGATCCTAAGTTCAATGGAGAGCACTGTTCAGGCAAGCGGCGAAGTCGCCCTTTCCAGTGAAAACCAGGCTAAGACCCTCGCTGAAATCGCAGAGCAGATGAAGAGCATGGGGCTGGCAGTCAAGGAAGTTTCTGAGGCTGTAGAAGAGGTTGCTGTTTCGACTGGTGTCGGAGGCAGAAACACAAGCCGTGCCTTGGCTGGACAATCGACACTGGATGGCATGCAGGTTATCAAGCAGGCCACCACAACGGTTGGTGACAGAATCTCTGAACTCACTGTCAAGTCAGAGAACGTTGCGATGATTGTTGTCCTCATTAAGGATATTGCCAATCAGACCAACCTTCTCGCCCTCAACGCTGCCATCGAAGCTGCAAGAGCTGGTGAACACGGCAAGGGATTTGCCGTTGTCGCTGACGAAGTCAGAAAGCTGGCCGAGCGCAGCAGCACCGCGACGAAGAACATCACTGACTTGATTGAAGAAATGACCCTCCTTATGGAGCAGTCATCAGCCGCTATGGCTCAAGCTGACGCCGCAGTCAAGACTGGAAGCGAAAGCGTTCTGGCCCTGAGCGGACCCGTGACCCGTGTCGCAGAAAAGTCTGCCGCCATGATCAAACTGGCCGAACAGGTTGAGCGAGCCGTCGATGACTGTGTGGCTATCACAGATGAAAACGCTGCCGCTGCCTCGACGATGGCTCAGGGCAGCGAGGACGTCAGCAGATCGATCCACGACGTTTCTGCCGCTGCCGAAGAAACCACTGGCGCTGCCGAAGAACTCGCCTCCCAGGTCACCGTTCTCGCCGAACTGGCTAAGGAACTTGACAACCTGGTCAGCGAATTCAAGGTCGACGGAATTGACCCTGACGACTGGGTTGAAACTCACCCTGCTTTTCAGGAACTTCCACGAGCGGCTTAGTTCCACTCCACAAAAGCAAAAACGGGCCAGCCAGGCAAATCCTGGCTGGCCCGTTTTTGCTTTTAAGCCACTTAGGGCTGAATCAGAGATGAAGCTCCCCGCACCGAGAACCTTGTGGAGGCTGGTTTTGACAGCAGCTTTAGGCTGCTTGCCCCTTTGGCAGATCCTCTGAGCTTTTCTGTCGCTAAGGAAGCGGATGAAGCTCCAGTCAACTCAACATCAGCTTCCTTGGTCTTTGCGGCAAGCTTCAACGAAGAAGCACCGTCAAGTTCAGCAATAAGCGTCTCAGCATCAGCCTTATTGTTAAAATTGATCTTTGATGCGCCAGAGGCTTCTGCACGAATCCTCTTGGGCGAGGCATCGAATGTTGCTTCGGAGGCGCCATTCAGCTCTGCCTCAACACTTTCCAGAGTTCCGGCAAAGGCCAGCTTCCCTGCACCATTCATTTCTAGGTCAAGCCTCTGAACTTTGGCGTCAGCCACAGTCACATTGGCTGCTCCTGTGATCTCCAGTGACTCCAGAGTTTTGATGCCGATAGTGGCCTTCATCCCCTTTTCTGTCGTGATGCTTCTGGCCATGGTGTCGAGCTTCATGATCCCTCGTGACTCTTCAGCCTTGAGATGATCGACAAGGTTGTCCTCAATGGTCACAACCAGTGGAGCGTCATCGGGAGTGATCGTAACCTCGAAAGCACTGCCAACTTCCAAGCCTCTCAATCCCTTGTGATCAAAAGTCTTAGTGGTCATGACACCAGAGCCGACAAGCTTGCCCTGTTCCATTTCTCCGGCGATAGCCATAGGAATGCAGCCACCCATGACAAGAGCGGCAGAGGCGGCAGCCAAAGCTAACGATGCTTTCATAAAACTTTGTTACAGGCCAGCCTTGCCAGCGTTGCAGGGGGAAAAACTCCCTGGCGAAAAATGGGGCTAGTCGTGCTGACCCTGATTTCTTCTGGCCGCCTCGTTGGGCCAGAAGATATCAAGGCCATAGGCGGCCTTAAGGCAGATTAACGCCGCGAGCAGCCACCATCATGCGGTACCACTCTTCCCTGCCCAGTTCGACTTCAGTCGCCTTGACAGCGGCCTTGATCCTCTCTGGCTTGGTGGAACCGACGATAGGAATGATGCCTGCTGGATGCTGAAGCAGCCAAGCTAGGGCGATCTCGGTTCGTGTGACACCATGCTGCTTGGCCAGCTTGTCCATCAGGGTCAAAAGCTCGGCCAAGTGGGGCCTGCCTTCTGGGGCAATTCCGCCTTCGCCAAGCCATCCGCCAGCCAAAGGACTCCACGAAAGAGGAGTAATGCCAAGCTCCAGACACTGGTCCAGCGTGCCATCCTCAAAGGGATCTAGACGGCCAAGATGGATTTCAACTTGGTTGACCACAAGCGGGAAGGAGAGGCTGGCCTGTAGAGCCGCCACCTTGCTCGGCATGAAATTGCTGACTCCGAAATAGCGAACCTTGCCCTGGGCGTGGAGCTGCTCAAAAGCTTCCGCGACCTCTTCTGGGTTCATCAGGTAGTCGGGCCGATGTAGCTGATAGATGTCGATTGTCTCTACGTTCAGCCTTTTCAGTGAGCCTTCGCAGGAATCGATGATGTGCTGAAAACTAAAATCGAAGCGATGGGGGGAATCGGGATTGGGGCTGCCACCGAATCGAATGCCGCACTTTGTGGCGATGATGGTGCTTCGGCGAAGATCAGGCGAATCCTTAAGCAGTTCGCCATGGAGGCTTTCGCAGACTGTCTGAGCATAGATGTCTGCATGATCAAAAAGCGTGTAGCCACATTCGTAGGCGGTGAGCAGCGCCTTGTGAGCATTTTCTCGGTGAGCAGGGGTGAGATCGGCTGGATTCCAAATCCCAGCAATCCTCATGCATCCGTAGCTGAGAACTGAGGCTTCAAGGCCAGTCTGTCCGATGTACTGCAGGTCCATGCCTTCAGCATGACCGCAAGGGACGGACAATCACAAGACGGGGGGCTGCCCCGACTGGTCTGATGGGACTTGAGGCACTTTTGCTGCTTCGAAGAGGGCCTTGACCGGCTTTTTGTTCAAGTTCATAAGGCAAAAGATTCCGATACCAGTACCAACTGGGAACTGCAGCGTACAGAGTGCGGAGATCGCCAAAACGAAGACATGGTGCTTTCTCTGCCGTGATAAAAAGCAGGCGATGCCGACAAGCACAGAGGCGACGAAGATGATAATGCCAGTGAACCCGTAAAAGAAAGCCACTGTTTGAGGAGTAATCATCTCGCCAAATCGTCCGTAAATGGTGGTAGGGAAAAAGCGCTCAAACAGTTCTGGATTGCTGGTCATGTTTCCAACAATCAAGGCACCCAGAATCTGAATCATTGACGTAAAGAAGAAGAAAATAGAGCCAATGCCAAGAGCCACAGTGACTTGCCCTAGACTTTTATCCGCTTGGAAAGCGATTTCAGAAGGGCTTAGATTTTCGGTGCTTGACATTTGTGAGTCCTGATTGTGACTGTTTCAATCTCAAACTGAAGTCCTTAACTCCTCAAGATTTCCCATCTAATGAAGAAGTCGTGCTATGAGCCGATTTGGTTGGCAATTCATCCTCTGAATAAAAAAGGGCCTTGACTGACTTTTGAGAGAGAATGCTGGTTGAATAAATCCCAAAGATCGTCCCAACGGGATTGAGGATCAAGAAGATCGAACCAATGAAGACCAAGTCATAAGTTAGCCTGCATCTCGCCGCTACACCGAGAATGCTTAGTTTTCCTCCACCAGCCAAAAAACTCATTCCGAATAGAAGGCTTATGAGGGCAAAATTCTCTTTCGATTTCACATCGGTGAACCGTATGAAGGGCACTTCTGGAAGAAAGCTTCGATCTATCTCTGGCAGAATCAAAGGCAGTCCCAGATAGACTGCCAGACCAAGTATGAGTAGACCAGCGCCTGACGAAAGGAAGGCAGCGATAATGAGCGCCCCTGCGGCACGATCCAGGCTAATATCAGCCTTAGATCGAACAGAATTGCCTTCGCTCTTCCCCACTTCCATTAGATGAACCTCATTCACTTTAAAAAGGCTGAACTTTCCTCAGCCAAGAAACATGCGAAGGCTAAACAAATCCCTGCTGATTTTCTGTCTTGCCGAGAACGACAAAAGTGTAGATTCCTAATGCCAAACCTAGAGGAACATTCCACAGCGCCAGGATGGCCCCAACATAGGCCAGCCATCGTGCTTTACCCCTCTTAAGGCATGAGCCAATGACGATGTAGATAATCGGACTCAACATTGCTAAAACAAGGAAAATGAGCAGCAGAACAGAAGGATCAAGTCGAAGGATATTAGGTTCCGGGATCCTAACTTCTCCAGGCTTCATTTCACCTCTCTGGACGCTCAGAAAGGCTCCACCCAAGACAACCGCAAAATAGCCCAGTATGAGCAGCGAGAACGCCGTGCTCACCCAACCATAAACCGAGAACAATATGGAGAGGGTGCGAACTTCCCTCGTCACCTCAGAACCTTGCACGATTGGATTCTACCTACTGGCTAGATGTAGTTCGACCTCATCTAGAGTCGAGTCCAAACTTCCCTCGTTTGTCACTGTAATCCAGCCATTCCCCGCAAGATCCCAATCTGAGTAACCCTTGTGAACCCCGATGATCACATCGGTCAGGGCCGAATGATGGAAGTCTTTGTTCGTTCTCGTCTCGCCACGATGCAGACAGATTTCAAGCGCAGGGAGAAGAGCCACCTTTGCCGCTGGGACATCGGCGAGGCGGGAGGCAAAGAGCTCATCCATCACCTGGGGTCGTCGGCAGTGATCTATAGCGACAGCGAATCCGGCAGCTCGGTACCTAAGAGCCACATCGACGGCTGCGTTTTCGGCCAAGACAAACTGCTTCTCGGTCTCATCGCTCCAGCCCATCAAGGTATCCAGCCTGCCCGAGACCACCCAGAACCTCAGTTCGTCGACGGGAATCACGACTCCTTTCTCCTGCCTCTTTGCCCAGGCGTGGCAGAAGGCAGATTTCCCTGCGGCTGGGGGTCCGCTGACAAGAAGAATGGGAGGCAGGCTTTTCGCCATAGCCTCCCATTTTCACGAATGCCGAATCGAGCTGCCAGACAACGGCCCTAAAGCCCGTAGCTCAGGGTCCGATTTAGCACTTCAATGCCCCCCTCTTTGGTGAATTTGAAGGGAAACCACTGGTTCCACAAGATTCCCT
The DNA here is from genome assembly GCA_943369295.1 of Synechococcus sp. UW140. Taxonomy (GTDB): domain Bacteria; phylum Armatimonadota; class Fimbriimonadia; order Fimbriimonadales; family Fimbriimonadaceae; genus JAKRSE01. The sequence goes on from CALRMU020000005.1 coordinate 160,847, forward strand.
CTCTGTCATACCAGCCAGTTGTGCTGACCTGTCTATTGAGGCTTGGTGAAGTCAGGCTCTGGAAATGAACAACAGTGAAACCAAGTTCAATCCTCCAGCGGGGAGGGCTTTCCCATTCGGCGGGAGGAATCAGGGCATAGCCGAAGGCCTTGTCTTCCGTCAAGGGCAGATCTGTGATCACATAGTTTGTGCCATCTCCGACAAACAAACCATAGTCCGAACTAGTCGAAACCAAGTTGTTGCCGGCAGCCTCAACATCAGCAAAGGACGAAAGAAAGCTCCCCACTCCATTGTAAGGTCCGCTCACGGGCGTGGTGCTAAATGTCATCACACCTCTCGCCTTTAGAACCAGACCGATGATCTCATCCCACTTAGTCTGCCGAGACATGGTGAGCTGTCGGTACGCCTGAATTCCAGACTGATAGTCGTTGGAGTTAGGCAGCCAGACGGAAAGACCTGTATGAGTAGTGGCTCGATTGGGAGAAATCAGCTGGGCAATCTCTGCTTCATTCATGGCGTCGACCACCTGTCCAGCCAATGCTCCCCTAAAGGCAGAACCAGACTTTGCCTTTATCTGCGTCATCAGCCTTCCCAGGTCAACCAAGTCGTCATATTCGCTTCGGAAGACGCCTGTATCGTGGTTAAGCAGGAGGCCGACCTCGGGGTCAGATCTTCCTAGAAGCAAGGTGCTCCAAAGTCCAGGAATCTCGTACATCGCTGAGAGCGCGTCGCCTGGCTGATCCTCTAGATAGTTCTCGGTCATCACTCGAATGGAGTTAACCAAGGCCGGAACCTTCGCCATGTCGTAAGCGGTTAGAACGACGTTATCGGTGGATGCGTACTGAGGACGGTTTGAATCAACAGTCTCGATGGCAAGCTCCCTTGGAGTCATGCCTGGATTGGCGACAAGGTCAGTCAAAAGAGTCGCATAGTCATAGGATGTCCCTGGGAAAAGCAGCTCGGAAGCAATGACATAGTCAGTCAACCCGTGCAGTTGAGCCAAGACTTCGACACTGCCCATAAGGCAGGCATCAAAGCCAAGAACATCAACGCCGCCTACACCTCGCAGCACTCCTGAGAGTTCAGAAGGAGTGAGCAGGCTATTGCCAGAACTCATGTCAAAACCCACACCACGCGTGATGGATGACTCGACTGAGCGGGACCGTGGACCGTTGCCGTGGCTGTTGATGATCAGCATGTAGCGGTCAGCAGGAGCGGCATCTTTAGCCCAATCGACAAAGCTTCGCAGGGTGTTGGGGTCGCCCATATCCTGCTCGCCTAAATCTTCAACGTGATTAGTGGCAATCAGACCAGGCTGGCCATCGGTCGCCATGATAAATCGGCGAGTCGTGGTCCAGTCTCCATTGCTCGAATCTTGGCCAGGAGTTCTATCGAACTGCACGCAGACAGTGACCTGAGATTCCCCTGTTGCATCCAGATACTGAGGAATCTCCATCTCATCCAGATCGTTGAGCAGGGCTCCTTCAAGGTCGTTGTCGGCATCGACATAAACCATCACAGTCCATTTCTGCCTGCTGATGGCCGTCACCGTCTCAAGAGCGGCCTCGCCATCAAATCCATCGATCACATCTGAATTGCGGTCCAGAAGACCGTCGCCATCCATGTCGAGAACAACGGCGTATTCGCCTGGCCGAATGTCCGGCATGTAGATCGGCACCTTGTTGAAAAAGTGGGTGACTCCTTTGGCCCGGTACCAAGTCTCTGGCTGAGATGACCCGCCAGGACCAGAAACATCGACCAAGGGAGCCTGGTCTGCTGTAGCCTGGTCCAGCTTGATGACATAGGCGCCGACCAGAGCATTGATCTCTGCCTTGTCGCCGGCGTACCGCTCGACCCAAGCCATGTCATTTGACTGAAAAAGGGTTCTCGGGTTGGTGCCATCACTGACAATGTCGTAATCCTTTGCACCTGTCGACCTGTCAGAGGCGGGGATTACAGCCACAGAACCGAGCATGGGAGAATGCCTGTAGTCAACCGTTGAGTCGTATTTGCCGTCCCGATTGACATCCACTACCAGCTCAAGTGTTTTGCCCGTGGCTTGGGTTGAAACACTGCGCCACACTTCCCTGGGCGACAGAGTCCCATCTGCCCCCACGGTGACAGTCTCCGCGGTGCCTTCCAATCCTCGTCCAGAAGCAATCGTGCCATCCGACACGAATCCAGAAATGTCGAAAAGCGTTCCGCCCAGAGTTCCCGTCGGGTCGTACTCGACAACATACAGGTTAACCTGGCCAGGTGCAAATCCCGTCCCAGAAACACCAAGGTTCAAACCAACTTGAACAGCTTGAGTCTCAGTCACTGCGCCATCGGTAAAGGTTCCCACCTTCAGGTTGGGTCTGCCAGCTTCTGGCGCTACGGTGATAGCCGTCACCCCTTCTTCTGCTCTCGTGCCTGCGTAGCGCAGCTTGACCTGATAGCTGCCATCAGCTGGACGCTGCATCAATACAGTTGCAGGCAGGCTGCCAGTTTTGCTCGTTGAGAGCTTCATGTAGCCGCAGACTGATTCACCTGTCGGGAGAGTGACCTTTTCTCCCGGCCCGAAAACCAGGGCCTCGATGGTTGAACTTGCTGCGAGCCCAGAGGCGCTAAATACAAGGTCAGAACCCGAAGCCAGGTTGGTTGACACGGGCCTCATGAAGGCATCGGTGAATGAAACTCCAGTGAGAATCGGCCCGCCAGCACCTCCGCCACCACCACCCGAAACAGGACCAGAATCTCCGTTGCAGGAAAGACCACCGCAGCCACTGAGAGCAAAAATCAAAGCCAAAGAGACAAAGACCGCAGCCTTTCTCTGTACTGAAAGCATATATCAGCGAGTATAAAGGGCATCTACAGTTCTGCGGTCCCCCCTTTATGGGGGGCAGCCCCATGTTGAACCGAGTGAAGAATGGAGCCTTTGACTACTGAGAGCGCATCTGGAAGATCTGGAGAATCGAGGCATCAATCAAGCTCCGCCCTCTGCCCAAGCCGGTTGACCCGATGGACCGAGATTCTTCTGAAGGCAGTGAGTGAAACCCCCGATCCCACGACACGGTTCCACCTGATCGCAGATGCCTTAAGACTGGAGCTGAACAGCGTTGCAGGGTTCATGACTCTGAGCCATGTCAGCGGAGGGCCAGAGACTCTGGTCATGCGAAAGATGGCAGGGTTCGGTGAATGGGCTCCTGCCGAGCGAGCGGCGAGAGACGCTTACCATGCGGATCTCAACCGCTACCCCGACCCCTTTGTGGGGCAGTACATCATTCAAGGTTTCCACAAAAAACGATCTGCCGTTTTGAGACAGGAAGTTGTCTCGGATGAGGACTGGTACGGCTCACCCCACTACAAACATCTGCGGCTGAAGGCGAAGCAGGATTCGTGCTTTTACGTAACGATGCCCGCCGTCGATCCGCGAGGAATCGTTCTAGAGCCTGGACTCATTTGGACCATTAACTACAACCGGTCGACAGGACAAGATCAGTTTTCGACTGAGGAGAGGGACTTTGCCGCCGCGTGCTTTTTCGGACTCACCAACCTTTTGTATGATGTCTGGCGAGCGCCAGAAACACCTCAGGCGATGATCCTGACTGATCTTCCTATCCGGCTGCGAAAGGTGGCAGGCTGCCTGTTAGCCGGTGACACTGAAAAGCAGGCGGCTCAAAAGCTTGGCCTCAGTGCTCACACTGTCCATGGCTACATCAAGGATCTCTACAAAGCGTTTGGCGTAAATTCCCGCCCAGAGCTCTTGATTCGTCTTCTGCAGGAAGACCAGGAAGAACTATCGACGACATAAATCTTGAGCTTTTGTTAAGACCCCTTAACAATTGGTGCCGACCAATCAGGAGGAGCAGAAAAGCTGCTCTTTTTTATCTTCTCAGCAAAGGTTATGGGATAAGTAAGGAAGGCTATAACTGCCAGACTGCGGATCAATGATCGGCATAAAGCCCTAAGAATTCACGACAAAGCAGGGACTTCAGAAAATTTTGTGGAAAACCCCGGATGCCTCACAAATCAGCGGCGGGCCCTAAGCCTTCAGCTTAAAAAAAGCTGAATTCCGAGAAAATCCTCTCAATCAAAGCACCCTTTGAGCCCATTTTGAGCCTGTTCATTGGTCCTGTTAGACTGTGCCACACCCTGGGTTCAGGCCTTATACTTTGAACTCGGATGGGGCTGGCTCAAGCATCCGGCCCTGCTGGTGCACTTATGCGAAAAGCATTTACTCTCATCGAGCTTTTGGTGGTCATTGCGATCATCGCTATCCTTGCTGCCATCCTCTTCCCCGTTTTCGCCCAGGCCAAGCAGGCTGCCAAGCGAACCCAGACCCTCAGCAACGTGAAGAACGTTGGAACCGCTGTTCAACTGTACTTGGCTGACTACGACGACATTCTTCCCCGACAGGACGGATGCGAAGCTGGTTCCGCCCTTAACAGCACCCTGGCCGCTGCCACCCCATTCCCCGCCAACGGCGTCGGAGTCGGCTGCACCACTGGCAACTTCGTCTACCGCATGAATCACTTCTCCTGGCAGAAGTGGGTGATGCCCTACGTCAAAAACATTGACATTTTCTTTAATCCTCTTCGAGAAAGAGGTTCACAGTGGACCACGAACGGTCAGATTTCCGATCAGTTCGGAATCAACACTGGTCTCACCGGTGCTCTGAACACTCACAACCGAAGCGCCACCGCAGGTGGAAGCTTGAGAGATTCATGGTTCGGTGGCAGCGCCACTGCCATTGTCAGCCCATCCGAAGCCTTTCTTCTTATGGAAATCGGCGGTGCAGGTGCACCCCACATTCCTCACGCTACTCAGGATCCCTTTGCCTTCCAGCAGAGGAGCTACCCCGTCGCCTTCCGAGAGTACTGGCGCTATCGCTTGATGCAGGGAACGGCTGCTGACTGCGTTGCAGGCACTCTTGGCACCCAGCCCGACACCCGCAAGACCAGCAACGGTCAGGTCATCCTCGGCTTCATGGATAGCTCTGCTAAGTCCATGCCCGCCGCGGCCTTCCTGTCTCGAACCCCAACTCTTGCCGAGACCGGTGCGTCGGTTACCTTCAACCAGGCTTCCTTCTGCACCATCTCCTCCACTGGTGGAAACATCGGAGTCAGCACTGCTGGCATGAACACTTCCATCAACTACCCAATGTGGAACTTTGGTGGCTAAGATGAGGAAGCTCTTGGCAATTGGAGTTTTGGCGGCTCTTGGCCTGGCCGTTATCGGATGCGATCCGGGAACGGTCAGCCAGGGTGACCAGGAAGCCATGAGAAAGGAAATGAGCCAGGAAGCCTACGAAGAAGCCATGCGCAAAGCTGGACGCGGTGCCGAACTGGATGCCCAGAAAGCTCAGGACGCAGCCCGCAGAGCCGAAGAAGGCGGACAGTAAGTCTTCTTTCTTGAACATTGAAAGAGACAGGCGGAGCAATCCGCCTGTCTCTTTTTCGCTTCTGCGCCTAACCTTTTGGAACCTAAAAGGCTTTGAAAGGCGAATCGGGAGGAGAGTCTGGGTTAGGAACAAAAAACTCCGACTCGCGCTCAATCTGGGCATTCTCCACTGAGGCTCGAATCGTCTCGATTCGGATCAGATGGGCCCTCTTTGCACTGTTGTCAATGCCCCGCTGTTTAGAAAAGTTCTTGCCTGGTGCCATCCAGTGACTGGAAACTTGGAGATAAGGATCACTCCCTTGGCTTAGTGGACGACTGACACCAGATTCATCATCTGGTTCAGACTCCTTTTCGTCACCTTCATCAGATGAAGTCCTAGAAAGTTCTGGTCCCTGCAGGTCTAGTTCGTCCGCAGCCTCCGCTCCATCGGGCATCCCATGAGAAAGCCAGTTTTCTGGTGCAATCCCGTTCATGGAGTCACCTCAAGCTTGTTTTCAAGTGTCTGCTTCGCATTGTTCTCCTTAAGAATTCCTCGGGCAAGTTCTTCGGCCTTTGCCTTTCGTTCTTCTGAAGCAACATGGCCGGTCAAAAAGACCTTCTCTTCAGTAGATGAGACATCGATTTTGTTTTTGTCATTCTCGGCCTTTTGGTTGTCGTTGATGGCGCTTGTGATTTTTGGGGTCAGCATCATTGCGGCATTGATGTCTCGACCAGTACCACTGATGTTTTCAGAGAGAGTTTCTGCCTCACTGCTTATCTTTTTTCCGTTCACTTCAGCATCTTCTTTAACACCTTCGGTTGTGCTGCTGCAGCCAACCAAGATAACTGATGCAAAGGCCAGAATGCCGTAAATTGTTGTGATTTTCATAATGTACTTTTCCTCTAGACTAATAGAACTTTCAGTTCAACTGGTTTTTTGAATTTCAGCAAGATCATGGACTAAACCAGTGATTCTGTAGGCAGATCAAATGATTCCAACACGTAGACCATAAGACCAGAAAGATCTTTGCTTGTCGTGTGCTCCTCATTCAGTGTTTCCTTGATCAGGGCAATGTGGCTCTTGAGTCCAAGATGCTTTGCCATGGCTAAGGCTGCACCGTAGCCTGCAATCTCGTAATGCTCAATCCTCGAAAGTCCGCCAATCAAAGCAGAATCCAGAAGCGGACCAGCTTGAATGTCCTCCATCGCATCAGATATCTCCTTCAAAATCCCCTCCATGGCCCGACACTTGTGGCCGGTCGGCTTCTCTTCAAGTTCTGCAAAAATCGTGTCCAGTCTTTTGATCTGAAACCTGGTTTGGCCAATATGCAGCTTGACTGCATTCGCTGCCTGTGAAGAGGTCAGCACCTTTTGTATGCCGGGCATCTCATGCTGCAGCTGACTCTCGGCACTATAGAGATCGCGAAGTTCAGAGATGTAAAGTTCGTCCAGATTAGAAATCTTCATATGCTGTCCTGCTAAGTTGTTTTGCTAAGTCAGGATAGTTCCATTCAAGCTGATTCGCAAGTCGCCCATTGCATGTACTGCGTTGCTCTGTCCCGCTCTTCTCGTCCAACAAAGGATAGACATATGAGTCAAAATATGCAGGTGAGAGTCTGCATCACAGGAGGAACTGGGTTTGTTGGCCTTAGCCTTTCCAGCCTGCTGATCAGGCGAGGGTGTGAAGTCACCCTGCTCACACATGAAAGAACTCTTCCGCCCGATTTGGCGGCGAGGCCCAATGCATACATCGTCCAGTGCGACCTGCTCGATTTCGCCAAAGTTCGAAAGTACATGTCAGGTCAGGACTGCCTGATTCACAACTCGATCATCTGGTCGGATGAGGATGAAATGCCAGCATCTGGAGACTTCGAGTCATCCATCTGCCTCTTTCAGGCGGCGGCAGAAGCTAATGTCAAGAGGGTGGTCTACACATCATCTACTGCTGTCCACCGCCCTTTTAAGCCTTTTATGACGGCCCTAGATGAGGTTGAACCCTACGACGCCTACGCATTTGTCAAGAGTCAGAACGAGCTTCTCTTGGCAACTCTCTCCGAGAAGCTTGGATTCGAAGGCACTGTCATTCGCCCCGGACCAGTTGTGGGAGGGCCAGCTTACGAAGGTGAAAAACTGAAGGTGGGAAATCAGATCAACCGCATCTTCAACTGCGCCCTGGACAACTCTCCGATCAAACTGGATGAAGAACTTGGCAGGCAGTTTATCGGGCGAGATGATTTAGCCAAGGTGTTTTTAGCTGCAATTCAACCCAAGGCAGAGCCTGGAACCTACATTGCTGCAGCAGATAACCTAACGACGTGGGAGTCTATTGCCAGGCTGATTGTCGAGAAGCTGGATTCAAAAAGTGAAATCATTCCTTCTGGCAATCAGGCACCAGAATGCCGATTTGACACCATGCCCCTGATTAAAAAGCTTGGCCTCAGATTCAACTCTGAGGCCAGTGTGGCGGCAATGATTGACTCAATGACTTCGGAATACTCTAGCGGACCCTTTTCGCTGTAAGCAAAGGAGCAGGGGTTAGGATCTTGACCTCAGAGGCTTTTCCGCCTTCCATTACAAAGACAACCCTTGTGCCGACTGAGCCAGACGTCTCGAACTCGGCCGGCCCAACTCGGCGAAGACTGCGAGTGAAGGCTGCCCCCGCCTTGAGATTCAAGTTCCCCCTTTGGTCTTTCGAGACGACCAAGGCTTCAGCCTCGGTCTTTCCGTACTGATAAGTGCCAAGGAAGGTCTCCTTTTCGGCATCAGTAATGGGCTGATTTGGTCGAGGAGTATCTGCGTCTCCCAGGCTTACCAAGTAATCCAAAGTCGCCTTGGCTGGCTCTCCACCAAGCCGGGCATGCTGGGCCAATGTGATCCCGTGAGGGCCAAGGACCCTTTGAATTCCTGGCTGAGCAGCAACGATAGCCTTTACGGCATCCAGATGTCCCAGCATAGCGTGGGTGAAAATGTCTGCCCTTGCTCCGCTTTCCATCAACAGCTTGGCAATTTCTCTCTGACCCGTATGAGCTGCTGCTCCGATTGCAGTTTCCCAGTCGCCGAAGCCCCAATCCCATCCTGCCTTTGCGAGATCTGGAGATTGAGCCAGAAGAGTCTTGACCTGGTCAAGATTTCCATGACTGGCCGCCACGATGGCAAAGATCATCTGTGGATCCTGGGAAGGAAATGAGGCAGAAAGGGTCTGGCCTGTCGTCCCCGCCTGACCAGAGTTCGCCTGGAAAGCGAAAAACTCCTGCTCAGCATCATCCAGGTTGATCGGAATCTGTGTCGTAAGGAGAGCTGCCGGAAAGAGCGCCATCAGCTCGCGTCGATTAAAGGTGCCTGCCATTTACGGCTTCATACCCTAATCGCCAGCTTCCGCGGGCCGATCTAGGTGCCAATCATTCCATGCTGCACGGTTCCGCACCCAGTAACCCAGTGCGGCAGCCAGCCCAGCCAGGCATAGCATCGAGCAGGCGAAAAGGGTGAAAGGCACTCCGAACTGCTTGGCCGTGAAACCGACAAATAAGGCTCCCACCGGAGTCGAACCGGCAAAGATCATCCAATAGACCGACATGGCTCGCCCCCTTAAAGAATCTGGAACACCAAGCTGAATAGTTGTATTGCATGAAGCGGCGAGCAGAACAGCGCCGAAGCCAAGCAGCGCAAAGAGCCCGACAACTGGCCAATAAAGACTGAAGGCGGACAAGGCCGCGAGAACCAGAGCGAAACCTAATCCGGCAAGCAGAAGCCTAACGGGGCTGGGCTTTCCCATGTAGCCAACAGCAAGGGCCCCGATCACCGCTCCGACTCCCTGAGATGAGGTTAGTCCTCCGTACTCGATGGGTTGGACCTTGAGGACAAATCCGCCAATGAGGGGGATGAAGGTGTTGAAGTTGTAGCCAAAGGTTCCGAAGAAGCCCATGATGATCAAGGGGAGAAACACGGGCGGTCTCTGCCAAAGCACAACCAGGACCTCCTTGATCCCGGCCAAAACCGACTGCTTGGCCTGTTCTTTCCTAATCTCCATCTGGCTTCGATCCATGAGCGCCAGAGCGCCAATGATCCCTAGATAGCTGGCAAAGTTGAGCCAGAAGGCGAAAGCCATCCCAACTGTAGCAATAAGGATCCCTGCCGCAGCTGGACCGATGATCCTTGCTACATTGATGACCAAAGAGTTCATCGCTATCGCATTCGGCAGGTCATCCCGCGGCACCAGGCTAGGCACAAACGACTGCCTGGTCGGATTATCGAAAGCGTTGATCAAGCCAAGAAAGAAGGCGAGCGCAAACACATGGTTTACCTGAATCGAATCGGATGTCACCAGCAAGGCAAACAAAAAAGCCTGCAGAGCCGCAAAGGCCTGGGTGATGAAAAGAAGCTTGTGCCGATCAACTCTATCGGCCAAGGCTCCACCGAAAAGGCTGAGAATCAGAGCCGGAGTGAACTGAAGCGCAGTGACCAGACCAACTTCAAAGGCAGAATTGCTGAGTTGAAGCACCAGCCACCCTTGGGCCGTCATCTGCATCCAAGATCCGATCTGCGAGACAGTGTGGCCCACCCAAAACAGCCTATAGTTCCGAGTCTTTAAGGCTCGAAATCCATGGCTGAACTTTGACATTGGCTGTTTTAAGTATGGAACGTTAACATGAACCCTCAGAGGAAAGAGGGTCCAGATCATCAATGCTTTAGCTTGGAAGGGTGCAGGCAAAGTCGCCGAGGTCCCGGTCTGCATGAATAGGGCCACGAATACTTAGGCAGATGCCTAAGTGTTTGCCTGTTTTGGATGAGGTCTTTCATGCCCTCTCTAACACAACCAGGCGCCAAGTCGTGGAACGACTCGGCAGAGGACCGGCGGCTGTCACCGAACTTGCTCGTCCCCACGAAATGGCTCTGCCCTCTTTTCTGCAGCACCTGCGAGTGTTGGAAAAGTCGGGCTTGGTCAAATCGGCGAAAGCTGGTCGGACCAGAGTCTATTCACTAGAGCCCACAATCCTTAACGAGGCAGAAAGCTGGATAGCGAAACACAAAACCACATGGGAGAACAGACTCGACAGTCTGGATGCCTTTTTGATTTCTGAAGAAGAGAAAAACAAATGAGAGAATCTGCCACCTTCACCCCCGATCCCCTTCTCGACCTCGTTTTGGAAAGGACTGCCCCTGTCTCGATTGATAAAGTCTGGGATGCCTGGACCAATCCCGAAACCTTGGTCAAGTGGTTCTGCCCTCTGCCCTGGGTGACGACAGAGTGTGAAATTGATCTTCGCCCCGGCGGAATCTTTAGAACCCAAATGGCCGGCCCCAATGGAGAAAGCGGAGGCGGCGCAGGCTGCTACTTAGAAGTCATTGACAAGAGAAAGCTGGTTTGGACCAGTGCCCTTGGGCCCGGATTCCGCCCTCAGGGAGCCGAGGAAGAAGGCTCCTTTCACTTCACTGCTGTCTTGACCTTTGAAGCCGTCGATGGCGGGACCAAGTACCGAGCCCATGTGATTCATGCCACCGAAGCCGGGAAGCAGCAGCACGAATCGATGGGATTCCAAGAGGGCTGGGGGACAGCCTGGGATCAGCTCGTGGCTATGGTTCAGGCAGGGTCTTAACCCAGACCCCTTTTCAAAAAGATTGGCCCGCCGAAGCATTCTTCAGCGGGCCAATTCGATTGTCAGACTAACTTACTGATCCTGAACGACCACGAACTTCTCAAGAGCCCTGGCCGCAGCAATCTGAGCAGCCCGAGATTCATGAGGCGTCTTTGGTCCGCCGCTTACAGCAGTCACGAGTGGAGTCAAAAGAAGCGCTCCGGCGACCTTCAGACCGTCGGACTTTTCGTCGCTTCGGCCTTCTCCGTCACCTTCAAAAACAATCTTCCCAGAGCTGGATTCAATGACGGTCACTGAAATCGTGCTGTTGGAGATTGTCTTTGGGCCAAGGTTGACCCAGATAGAACGGGTGTGGAAGGTGACATGGGCCGTGCTCACGTACTTGACGCCAGCGGCTCTGCCAAAAGAGGCAAGCTGATCGGTCGAAGGTGGCCGTGCACTGGTTGGGACTCGGTAGCCTTTGCCCTTCCATGCCTTGGCAGCGGCTGCATCATCCAGCACCTTAAAGCCTCCCTTCCTAAAGACTTCCACCATGGCGTCCTTCGCCTTGGCTCTCGAAGTCGTTGTGCCGGAATCATCAAAGACCACGGGGAAGACAGCTACAGATCCTCGACTTGGAGCCTGAGCCAAAACACTGGTCGTGCCAGCCGCCAAAAGGACGACTGAAGTCAGCAGTAGCGTAGAAAGTTTTCTCATCGGAGTCCTAAACATGGGGTTCAAGGCAGCCAGTTTGGCCACCCAACTCAATATTATCTACGCGATGTAATGAACAGTCTGCCAATTTGTGTCAGAAATGCTGGATTGCATATTTTGCATACCGACTGGTATGTTAATGAGGCAATGTCCAGCTCTGAAAATCAGGCCGCTCACCCGCCGATCTCTTCTCGAGAAGAATGGCTTGCAGCGCGCCTGCAGCTGCTAACCGAAGAGAAGGCCCACACCCGCCAGTACGACAGCATCAATGCCAAGCGCAGACGGCTGCCCATGGTAAAGCTGGACAAGATTTACACATTCATCGGTGAAGAAGGCGAGAAGACACTGCTGGACCTTTTCGAGGGCAGAACCCAGCTGATCATCTATCACTTTATGTTTGGGCCCGACTGGAAGAGTGAGAGACCGTGTTGAATTGTCAAGGGGTTGGGGTCCATTCGGTTCCTCTGTTGACCACTGTCACAATCCGGCGGAGCATTCTGGCCATGATGGCGACCAGAGCGCATTTCTTAGGTTTTCCGGCTTCCAGCATTCGGCCGTAGTGGGCTGAGCA
>CALRMU020000006.1:0-130644 GCA_943369295.1 Synechococcus sp. UW140
CCACTACGGCCGGATGCTGGAAGCCGGAAAACCTAAGAAATGCGCTCTGGTCGCCATCATGGCCAGAATGCTCCGCCGGATTGTGACAGTGGTCAACAGAGGAACCGAATGGACCTCAACCCCTTGACAATTCAACACGGTATCTCAGACTAGAAGTTGACAAGGGGTGCCACGGCTCCATGAGCCGTGCAAATCAACACTCACCCCAAATTGCGATTAGGAGTTCATTCATCGCCTTCCTCGGCACAGCCACAGAAAACCCTGGCACTAGGTGACTCTTCAGCTCGACATGAATGCCACACAACTGCGCTATCCTCCTCTGCTGCTCGTTCCTCGCAGACAGAAGAGGCCACCCAAGCTCTCTCGTCTTTCAGAAGTTGGGTGGCAGGGGCAGCGCCCCTGAATGATCAATTTCCTTCGTCTCCATTCGTGGACTGGCACTCGCCGCCCTATCTCATCAATATGGATTGGAATCAGCGTCATTCAGAAATTCCGTTCCTGGCTTAGCGGAGCTAAACCAGGCCACCTATCTCCTGCAGAATCAGCCTTCCAAAACCTAGACCTTGATCAGCTAAAAGTCACTTCAACTGTAGAAGGCTGACCAGTAGTACCCTTCACAAAACCGAAGCTCACTGTCTTGCCAAATGGCAGAATCGCCTCAATCAAGTCGCGGAGCCCGATATGCCCCTTCTGCCCCAGAATCACAAGGTCAAGGAAGTGAGAACCCCCGCCAGAAGGCTTGACTTCCACTCGGCGATTCTCCACATCAACTGCACCAACTGTATAGGTAAAGGGCAGAAGGGGTGCTAAATCGCGAACTGGCACGAGAGTTTCGCCGTCCTCCAAGACACCCTTAGGAGCAATGGCCGAACCGTTGATTTTAAGATTGACGAGGATCATAGAAGAAGCCGGTTCTTCGGGCCTCATAAAGCTGGAAACCATGTCTCTAAAAAGGTCGCCACAAGGGCCTGCACCAGAGATATTGGGGTTCCAAGGAAGCCGGGTGACATCCCATTTGCCTCTTTGCCTGATGCCCAGGTTGGGCTGAACTTCTGCGTGGCTCAGCACAGTTGTCCGGGTGGGAGTCAGGCCGTACTGAAGGCACATCTTTGCCGCCAGCCTAGCTGCCATCTCGAACTGATTCGCCTTAATGGGCTCGGGTCCGGGCTGAAAGGGACTCTCTTTTGAGCCCATCATTCCGCAGAGCGAAATGCCGATTGTCCTGGTGTTGAAGCCCAGGCAGTGGGCAGCGTAGTCGCCATCGGAAGTGTTCTCGTTATCGAGAATTGTATGGTTTCCGGCCAAAATATTGCCGTCACCTTCCACAACAAAATGGTAATGAGCCAGGTCGGTTGAGTTGGCTTTGTTTCGGCCAACCGTCCAATGCAGGACGATGGCTCGGGGTTTGGCGGTTTTGGGGAGTTGAACGTCAGAGAGCTTCATGGCTGGCCTGCTAACTCATGCTACACCAGGCAGTCAAGTTTTCAGAGTTTCTTTTTCGACCAAAGAAGAAGGCAGAAAAGGCAGACACTTTTCCGATTCGAAAAAGACGACCCAGACCGATATTCAACAAATTTGAACCTCTTTTCTTCCTGTAAGGACCAAACGATAACCATTTTGTGCTCAACCCGTCTAAACTCTGGCGCAGAAAGCCGCCACCCTGACCAGGGCAGCAGGAGTTTCCAATTTGACGAGTAGATCGATCGCCGCAATCATCCTGGCTTCGGCCGCCTTCACTGCCTATGCGCAGGGGGCCACCGTTGTCAAGACCATCGAAGTTCGCGGCACACAAAATGTCAGCAAAGATGCCGTTCTCGCAGCCATGACCAGGCTGCAGGTGGGCAAGGTTTTTTCACGAGCCGATGCCGATGCCGACGAAGAAGCCATCTTTAACATCGGCCTCTTTAGAGATGTCAAGATTTCATCCCGAGATCAATCGGGCGACACTGAAGTCTTTGTCGACATTTCTGAAAACCCTGTGATCAATGAGATTCGTGTTCTTGGCAACACGGTTGTCTCGACAGAAAAGATCACGGCCATGGCCCTGCAGTTCCAAACCCTGGGGAGGATTTGGAACAACCGCAACGGAGCCATGATCCGCGACGCCATCGTCGCTGCCTACCAGAAAGAAGGCACCTTTGCCCAGCTTCTAGCCTTGGAGCCTGACGCCGAAGTTCCTGGCGCTCTGCTCATTTCGATGCTTGAGCCACGGGTGGGCGAAATCACCTTTGTTGGCCTTTCTCGCACCAAGACTTCCACCCTCAGCCGTTTGATTAAGACCAAGCCGGGCGAGGTTTATCGGCAGAACCAGTGGCAGAGCGACCTGCTTGAACTTGTGGGCACCCAGTGGTTCGAAAAGATCGATCCAGAACCACCCCAGGCTACAGACCGCCCCGGTGTTTTCAACCTGAGAACGACCGTTGCCGAAGCCAAAACCGCTCAGATCGGTGCAGGCGTCGCCATCGACCCCTCCAGCCGATTGGTGGGCAACCTCTATTGGTCAGACTCGAACTTCAGGGGCTCTGGTCAGAACGTTGGAGTCAACCTCAGCCAGGCAGCCGCCGGTGGTGGACCCTCTGCCGAGCTGGCCTACTCTAACCGCTTCTTTGACCGCTGGAACACCGCCTTCTCAGCTCAGGTCTTCAGCAAGGTTGTTTACAACTTTGTCGGCACGGGCACAGATGCTTTCGGTTCCGGCACCCAGGATGACTTCAACGAAAGAAGAACCGGTCTCTCGGTCTCCTTCAATCGACCTCTGAACGACACGACTCGAGCAGGAATCGGCTTGACGGCTCAGACCATCAAGACGATCAACCTGAAGGACAACCTGACGAGCAACGACTTTCTGCAGCAGGATGGCGACCTTGCCTACCTGAGCTTCAACTACGACATCGACACTCGCCGTCCAACCAGCGAGCCCTTTTACGGAAGGTTCATTCGATTCCAGATCGAGCCAGGCATCAGCAACATCACGAAGATTGGCGGATCTGTCGCCAACGATACGGGTGTTCTGGGAAGCAACACCTTCCTCCGCACCAGCCTTGAGTACCGTCAGTACTGGTCAAAGCCTTTGAAAGAAGGCGAGCCCTTTGACAAGCCTCGGCCTGTCCTGGCAGCCAGAGCGAGGGTCGGCAACATCACAGGAACCGTGCCCTTCTTCGAGCAGTTCTTCATGGGCGGCTCATCCACTCTGCGAGGCTACGACAACCAAAGATTCTGGGGAAGCCAGTCTTTCCTCTCTTCGGTTGAGTATCGCTACCCCCTGCAAAAGGCCTTTAACATCGTGGGATTCATCGACTACGGTGGAGCCTGGAACGGCTATGGACGTCTGAGAGATTACGACCAGTCGGACAAGATTAAGCTTTACCTAGGCTATGGCCTTGGCGCAGCCTTCAAAACCCCACTAGGACCAATCCGCATCGACTTCGGTGTGAGCCAAGAAGGAAAAATTCGAACTCACTTCGCATTCGGCACCAGCTTCTAATTCACAACCAAGCGCCAAACCACTCATGAACAATCCCACTCTCTCCAGCCGAATCGCCTGGTCCGCCTGTGCGGCAATGGCTGCCTTCATGATCTTCAGCGGCTTTCAGTCCGGTCAGGAAAAGACCGCTGTGGTCGATATGAACAAGGCCATTGCCGACAGCAAAATGGGCAAGAAGAACGTTGAGGACCTGAGCAATCTGGTCACCTCTCGTCAGGCTCTGCTGACCTTCTTGGACAACAACCGCATTGCCACCCAGGAACAGGCCACTAAGCTGAGAACTCTGGCTCTGAAGGGCACCGCTCTTACCCCTGCCGAACAGCAGGAGAACGAGAAGGTCAAGACGGACATCACCGCTTCGACCAAGGCCTACAACGACCTTAACCAAAAGCCCAGCCCCACCGACCAGGATCGGATTCAGCTGCAGGACTACAACCAGAGGCAGAGAACCATTCTTCAGCTTCTGCAGGCCTGGCAGGAAGAGTTCACCGGCGACCTAAACCAGAGACAGGTTGAAATGCGCCGAACCGAGACCACCAGAGCCACAGAATCTCTTTCGGCCGTTGCCAAGAAAGGAGCCTTCACGGTTGTGCTTGAAAGGCAGTTTGCCCCCTACGGTGCCAACGACCTGACAGCCGACGTGATTAAGGAACTCGACTCTAAGCCCTGATCGGCTTAAGACCAGCAATGCCGCGCCCTCTGCCCGGAATCAGCCTTGGCCTCTGTGCCATGGCTCTTCTGGCAGGGGGCTGCTCTGCAAATAAGCCTCAAGCTCTCTTCGTCGATCTCGATAAGCTCGAGGCTCTTGCTCCCCCTGCTCCCGCAGGAATCTTCTCTACAAAGGGCCTCCAGGGCCTTAAAGCCAGTTCTGGCAGTCTCACTGCTCTTCCCGAGCAGATCACCCTCAGCGAGGATTCTAGGGCACTTTCTCAAGAAGCCTGGCGAGAAGTACAGGCCAGCCGAGAAAAACTTTTTCAAGATCTTAAGCGTAAGCTGACCCTCAGCTATCTTGCCGAGGTCCAGGGCCTAAGGGACGAGAAGCGCCTTGAACTGGCCGCAGGAGAACAGGAACGGCTGGAAAAGGTTTGGCTTGTGATCCGAAGCAAGTTCGAAGCCCTGGCGGCCAAAACTGGTCCTCTCACCTTTAGGTTAAGCTGGCTCTCTGGATTCCCGGACCCCGACCCTAACAGCCGCCGCAGATCAACCCAAGACCAACTGAGACAGGCTCAGCTGGCTGAATCTGCCGAGCTGAGGAAGCAGATCAAGGGCCTGGAAGATGCCTACCGAGATGAGGTGAAGGCGCTGCTGGCCAACCTCGCCGCAGAAAGCGATGCTGCCTTGGCCGCCGTGATTGAACAAGAAAAGCTGCAGGATGGCGACTTGATCCGTCAGGCTGAAGCGGAGGCGAGACGAAGGGCAGCCCAGGCGCTGAGCGCAATCTCTGAATCAGCCTTCACCCCAGAAAGCAGCCTTCCCGCCCAGCCCGCCACAGGGGCCCAAGGGGCCGCAGCACAAGCCAAGAGACCCCAAGATTGGCGGTCTCAGTCTCGAAGTCCCTGGCCGCTTCGCGCCAGGCTGAAAGATGAAGCTATGATCTTTGTCAGGCTTCAGGGGGGAACCTGGTCTTCCACCTCAAAAGGAGCCAAAGACGCAACGCAGGAGTTTCTGAAATGGAGACGCAGTCGACAGTAACCTTGGGCCAGATCGCCCAGATCATTGGGGCGGAGCTTAAAGGGCCCTCTGACCTCTCGATTGTCCGGCCTGTTTCCGCCGGCTGCGATGACCCAGAAGGAATCACCTTTGCCGGAGACGAGAAGCATCTGAACAAGGCTCTGGCTTCAAAGGTTGGAGCCATCATTCTTTCTCCGGATGCTGCTTTGCCGGATCGCCCCTGCCTTCTGCACCCCCAGCCCAAGCTGGCTTTTGGCATGGTCCTGGCCTTTTTCGACAAGCCGTTGAGCCTGGCTGCTGGAATCCACCCCACTGCTGTTGTCGATCCGACCGCAGAAGTGGACCCTTCTGCTTCAATCGGCGCCAATGTTGTGATCGGCCCGAAAGCAAAGATCTGTGCAGGAGCCAAGGTGCACGCCCTCTGCTTTATCGGAGATAGAAGCGTCCTGGGAGAAGGCTCTGTTCTCTTCCCCAGCGTGACCCTTTATCACGATGTTTTTGTCGGCAGCAAGTGCGCAATCCACAGCGGAACCGTCGTAGGTTCAGACGGATTTGGCTATGTGTGGGACGGCAAGGCACAAAGAAAAATCCCCCAGGTTGGCCGTGTGATTATTGAAGATCATGTAGAGATCGGAGCGAATACCTGCATTGATCGGGCAACTTTTGAGGACACCGTCCTTGAAACCGGCGTGAAGCTGGACAACATGGTTCAGATCGCCCACAACTGCCGAATCGGAGCCCACTCAGTTCTCGCTGGTCAGACCGGAATGGGAGGCAGCACGACTCTAGGCAAGGGCTGTGTTCTGGCGGGGCAGGCCGGAATTGGCGACCACACAACCCTGGAAGACGGCACAATCCTTACCGGCCAGACCGGGGTGCAGGGCCACATTGAAAAGAACGTCTATGCAGGTTCACCCGGGCAGCCCTTTAAGGCGGCCCTCAGAACCCTTTCTGCAACACGACGTCTGCCAGATTTAGAAAAAAAGGTGAAGGAGCTGGAAGCCAAGCTTTCCGCCCTAATTGAAGCCAAGGAAGCCTGAATGGAGCTTAGCTACACACGTAAAACCCCTGCCGCATCGGTGACATTTGAGGGCAAGGGCCTTCATTGTGGCGAGCCAAGCCGTGCCACGATTCACCCCTACGATCAGGGTTTGGCTTTTAAGTTTGGTGACGAGATTTTTGCCGCCTTGGCCGAGAACGTGACGGACACGAGGCGATCCACCTCAATCGGCCCTTGCCGCACGATTGAGCATGTGCTCAGCGCCCTGGCCGGAATGGAGTTTACCGACGCCCTGATCGAACTTGAAGGCTGCGGAGAGCTGCCTGCATTGGATGGTTCGAGCATCGAATATGTTCAGGGATTGAACAGTGTTGGATCTACAGAACTAGGTTCTGCGGAAGCTCACCGGCTCTTCACCCGCGCCTACGTGATTAAGGATAACGCCAAGGTCGCGGTGGGGGCTGGAACGGGTCATTGGCGCTTTCTGCTGGAAGGTGAGGGAGGCCGCTGGCCGCAGCACCAAGAGGCAGAGATTCTTTCAATCACCGACTATCAGGAATCGGTTTCAAAGGCCAGAACCTGGGTTTTTGAAGATCAGATTGAGATGGCAAGGTCTGCTGGGCTTGGCCTGGGTTTGGACGAATCAAGCTGCCTGATCCTTGGTACTCACGGGCATGTCAACGAAGCGCGACAGGATAACGAAGCCGCCGCCCACAAGCTGCTCGACCTGATGGGAGACCTCGCCTTAGCCGGGATTCCGCTGAGGTTTTTGAACGTGACGGCGGAGAGGTCTGGTCATGCTCTGCATGTCCAGGCTGCTCTAAAAGTTCGCCGAGAGCTTGGCCTGATTGCATTTGAGTCGGATCAGGATTAGGCTCTGTCACAGGTTCGGCCTGTGGCCAGCCCATCTTGAGTGGAGCTTAGGTTGACCTCTGTGCCACTGGCAGCGCCAGTGCCAGACAGGACTGGGTAGTTTCACTCTACTGGGCTCTGGGTTTAGGCACTGGCGCAGCCAGTGGCACAAACCAGGGGATGAGTTTGTTTGAATCTAGCCGGACCTCTCCCTTCAACCTCTCTGTGATATCCTGATTCGGGGCCAGCCCGACCGGAAAATCAGATGAAGATCATTCGCTATCGATTGGGAGAGGAGATTTTTTGGGGAGAAGAGAAGGATGGTTCGATCCATCGACTCTCTGGCGAACTCTTTAGTGGCTTGACTCCAACTGGCGAATCTAACCAGCCGGATGAGATCCTGGCTCCCCTTTCTCCGGCAATGATCGTGGGTATTGGGCAGAACTATCAGCGCCATGCCGAAGAACAGGGCTCAAAGGTCGCCGATCATCCCGTCGTCTTCTTCAAATCTCTCAATTCAGTCTGCGGGCAGGGTCACCCGATTCGCCTGCCTAAGAAGCTGCTCTCCTACAAGGTGGATTACGAAGCCGAACTGGCTGTGATCATTGGTCGAAACTGCCTGAACGCCACCAAAGATAACGCCCTGGACTATGTGTTCGGCATCACCTGCGGCAACGATGTGAGCGCACGCGATTGGCAGAAAGATTGGGGCGGCGGTCAGTGGTCGCGCGGAAAGAGCTTCGATACCTTCTGCCCTCTCGGCCCCTGCATCGTGACTCTTGATGAGCTGCCAAACCCCAACGGACTTGCTATTTCGGCTCGCCTCAACGGAGAAACGGTACAGGATTGGACTACCGAAGACATGATTTTCGATGTCCCCACTTTAATCGAGTTTCTCAGCGCCGACACCACTCTTCCGGCTGGAACGGTCATCATGACCGGCACTCCTCACGGAGTTGGCATGGCCCGCACTCCCCCACTTTTCATGAAGCCGGGAGATGTGATCGAGATTGAGATCGAGGGGATCGGAGTTCTCAGAAATCCCGTTGAATAAACTGCCTCAATAACAAATAACTGGGCTATAGTGAAATCAGAGAGATCTGATGGTGACTTCGCTCTATGTTTGTCTATTAGCACAGGTCAATGCTCCAATAACAGCCGAGCTTCGTACCGTCACACTGTCCGCGGCAATAGCCGAACTAGAAAAACTCACAGGCGTGCCCCACAAGCTGGCAGGTGCAAATCCCGACCAGTTCATCTACATAAACGTAAAGGCTCTTGCCGCCAGCAGGTTGAGAGAGGGTATCGCCAGAGTCGCTCGTGGCGAATGGAAGGTGATCGAAGGTGCTCAGGTTCTGATTACCGAACCATGGTCAAAGGCTATTGATGAAGCTTATGCAAAGAATGCGACATGGAGGATAGAGCATGCTAGAAAGAGATACAAGACTCTTGATTCTAAGAAACTGATCTCAGACTATGTAGCTCGGGTGGATGGTGTCTCCACTTCTTCGGCCATCAAGGAGGCCCACTCGGATTGGACCGAAGGCACTCCTGCTGCAAGACTTCTACATAATCTGCTTGGAGCCTTGGCTTCAAAAGATCTGACTCAATTGAAGTACGGAGAAAGGAAAGTGTTTTCACTTCACCCAACCTCGCTTCAATCAAAACTCCCTGATGCCGCTGGCTCTGCATTTAGTCAATTCTTAGCGGAGAATCGGGAATTCTCTGTCCTTGCAAGCGCAAATCCAAGTCTCGCTCAGCACCCCAATGTACTTAACCAAAATGCCGGTTTTATTGATCCAGATGTCCATGGAGTGCCGCGTCACCTGCTGTTAACAGCGGTTAGGCAGGCCACTGATGTTTACTTAACCTTGAGAGTCTTTAATGAAAATGGCGACATTGCTGCGCTTCAAACTCAGTTATTAATGTTAAGTGCATTCGAGAATTTTGAAGGCGCGAAAGGTGAACTATTCAAAGTCATTCCACCGACCACGCTGGTGAAGCTTAGCTCTCAGGAGACTGATTTTAACGAAAAATTTCTTCAAGCTGTCAGATCCCAAAGAGGTAAGCCAGGTTTAAAGCTTTCTCCAGACGCTTTTGTTGCCGAGCGACTTAAGAAGCTCGCAGTAAATGACATCCTACTTAAGGGTCCAACAGAAGTTCTCGATCAGGTCGTGAGCTCAACTGGTAAAAACTTGATAGCCAAAGTAACAGACGCCAATTTCACAGTTCTAACGTTCTTCTCAAGGCGTCGGGAATTGACCTTGTCAAGCCTGATCCAGGAAGTTTATAATTCTGCTGGCTATGAAGATGGTGAAAGCCTTCAGGTTAAAAATGATCTCATCACCCTGCGTCCTCATCCTGAAGATGTTGGTTATAGCAAAGGGTATTTCAATCGGACTGCAGCATCCACTTTGATCGATCGGGCACGCACTGGCAGCGTTGGTCATGCAGAAGTCGCAGTCCTGTGTGCTGCCCATGAAGCCTATGACGATACGATTCTGCCTCAGACATTCAGAGGAATTTTTAACAGTACTGGCGGCTTTCTTCTGAACGGGGAAGATTTTGATCTGCTTAAGTTCTTTGGTCTTTTGGGACAGGATTTAAGAGAAGCTGCAGCCCAATCTGAGATTTCTATTCCATGGCACAGCTTAGCTGGCAGCCAGCTTGATCAAGCAAGACGGCTCCTTTTGTGGTCGGGGCAAAGCCTAAACGGTAGTAGAAACTTAAACCACGAAGTCACTCAAGGTCTGGCCAGTGCCAATCTCGCCCAAGCAGTGGTCAAGGTTTCATTAAAGAAAACATCCCATTGGCTGCTTGAATCAGAAAAATTCAGGTCACCCTTGCGGGTCGCATCTCCGGCTCTAGTCTCTGGACTTCTGTCCCCAGAGGTCATCAAGGCTGGCCAAGGAATAGAGAACTACGACTTCTTTCTGGGTGCCGAGGAAGTCCTTCTTGTCACCTTCGACTTCGGCCAGCTGGGAAAGATTTCACACCGTTTGGACAGAATCGAGCTCTTGCCGGACAGCAAGGCAATGAAATACTCAGACCTTCCTGATGACTTCAAAAAGGCTGTCCAGAACGCCGTCATACGACCAGAAGGCGGAGGCTAGTCCTTAAACCTGCTGACCCAGCAGCCTCAACAGAAAATGAGGAGTGCCGGAAGCGGCCTTGGCCGAAAACTGATGCCGACCTCCTGACTGCAGAAGGCTGACGGTCGCTGCCCCTTTCTGCCTGTTGGCGCGGCCTTTGCTGGAAGAGGTGAATGATTCCACCGCAGAATCCCCGTCTTCGATGGCGGCAAAGAGCAGTGACGGCAGCTTTTCGGGAGCTGCAACTGGCACCTGAATCGACCCTTTGAAGGGTGATCCGGCAATGAAAAACTGGTTTGTTGGAAGAGAGAACCGCCCTTCGTTTTCCTTAACGATCTGAGCGAGCTGGGTGCCGGCGGCCGCGATCTGATCGGGGGAGAAGGCTGCCGATTTATCAAGAGCCGGCGTGCAGAGGGCAGTCATCACCAGGGTCGGCTCACCCGTCTTGGCGTTGTTGTTGAGGGTGAGCGTGACCGTCTCGCTCCTGCCGCCGCTCCACTGAATCTCCGAACTGCCAAAAACCGATCCACCCGAAAAGGTAGGGGTCGGGGCAGCGCCACTCTTGGTTGAGGCAGAGACCTTAAACCTGCCTCCTGGCTGGCCGAGGGCATTCTGCCCGGCGGCAAAGTAAAGGTACAGCTTCTGCCCGGCAACAGCCTGGGTGGTAAAGCTGACGCTCGTGCCCGGGGCAATAAACACACCCTTCACGGGGTCGGGGCCAGTCAGCTGCATGGGTCCGAGATCTGGCGATAGGTTGGCCCTCATTTCAAAGGCACGGACCAGCATTTGGGTGGTGTGGGCAATGTTGCCTTCGAGACTGACTGAGGAGATGCCTTCTTCTTTGGAGGCTAGGACAGCGGAAAGAAGAGAAAAGGAAAGCATCTGCTGTTCTATTGACGCACAAAGCCAAGGGGCCTCTGGGCAGAAAGTAACTGAACGCTTCAGTTCAACGGGCTGACGCGAGAATAATTCTTAACCTAAATTTCAGCCTCTCTCCTTTTCTTGGTCAGCAGATGCGCCTGAGGGGTCAGAATCTAGTCATGCTCTCTGGGCTCATTGCTGTGCTCTGTCTTGGCCAAACAAACGCCAGGTCGATTCTGGAATTCGGTGTGAAGCCAGAAGCATCAGCTGCCGAGAACACTCTGGCTCTTCAGAAGGCGATCGACTGGGCTTCATCTCGCGGGGCTGCCCTTTTTGTCGATCCTTCGCCGGAACCCTATGCGTTAAATGGCGGATTGGTCCTCAAGGCTAATGTCAGTCTGATAGGGGTTCACGGGCCGACAGGCAGAGGCACCAAGCACCCCACCAAGGCTCAGCCGGTGGGAAGTGTTTTTGCCATCCAAGATTCTTCCAGACCCTTCATCACAGTCGAATCATCCAGCCAAATCAAGGGGATTCAGTTTTGGTACCCCGACCAGACAGTGTCGGACCCCACGAAGGTGATTGTCTACCCACCAACGATCCAAGTTTCGCAGAAGTCCAGCGTTATGGGGGTGACTCTGCGAGACCTCACCTTTTACGGCGAGTACGAGGCAATGGACTTTGCAGCATCTGCCAGCCACCCCTGCGAGCAGATTCTTATCGAGCATTGCTACGGCTACCCCTTGGGCGGAAAGTTCATCACAATTTCTCGCTGTTACGATGTCCCAAGGATTCTTAACTGCCACGTCAACCCAGCAAACCTTAGACTGTTTAGGGGAGATTATTCTCGTTCTGTAATTGATTCGGTGGTCCGGCGCCGCACCTTCACTTACTCTATCGACAAAACCGACAACGCCCAGCTCACCAACCTTTTCACCTTCGGCGCTTTTGGGGGAATCCACCTTGGACCCGCCAGCTACGGCCAGCTGACAGGCTTCAACTTTGACTGTGTTGCGGTGGGGGTTTGGAAACAGGGTGACAATGAATTCAACCGAAACTGGCAGCTGTCGCAGGGCTCGATTATTTCTAATACAGGCGAGAAGCCCGAAGACACTGTTCCGGTTGTTGCGGAAGGAAAGGGGCACCTTGCCCTTACAAATGTCGAGGCCTTTTCTGGCCCTAACGGAGCCATCACAACAATCGGTGACCCGCGAGAATTCTTGTTAGTGGCGGGGACAGACCGAACGACGGTTTCACTTTTCGGCTGCCGCATGAGGAACTACCGGGGGCCATCTCCGGTGACCTTGGCGAACCCGAAGGGATGGGTTCAAGCAGTGGCTTGTCTGGATAAAAACCAGGCGGCGGTCAACCAGACTTGGGGTGCGGCATCGCCGCTATAATAGGGTTATGAGGCGAACCGATCTTGATGACACGAACATTGAAATCCACCGCCTTATGATAAAGCTTCGGCGAGAAAAGGGTCCTCAGTGGCGGATCATGAAAGCTTTTGAGCTGAGTGAGGAACTGAAGCAGTTCGTCCAAAGGGCCAGAAAATCGGTAGAGAAATCTAGAGGGCAATCGGGCCCCTAACAATGCCTCTCGCCAACCGAGTCGACCCCTTCAAGAATCTCGTCGCCACCCCTCACCGAGGAGCCTGGATGGGCAACCGGGGAGTCCTGCTGAGCCGCTCCGGCACCTTCAGGCCCTTCACCAGTGAAAAGCGTTGGATCATCTGCAAGCTTGAGTTCAAGGGTCGAAAGCGGCCCCTTATGCAGCCAGGACTCTACACCGAGCTCTTTTTCCTAGATGAAGTCACGGCACTGGCGGCCGGGCACCGCCCATGTTTTGAATGCAGAAGAGAGGCCGCGAAGGAGTTTAAAGATCTGGCTGGGTTTAAGTCTTTTCCAGAGCTCGACGCCCAGCTTCAGAAGGAGAGAACAAGCCCTCGAATGCTTACGGAAGATTGGCAGAACCTCCCAGATGGAGCCATGATTGCCTGCCTTGGCCAAGCCTTTTTGGTCTGCCGAGGGCAGCTTTACTCATGGAGCCACGCCGGGTACCAGTCAGCAGATTGGGATCCTACCGCAAGCCCAGACCTGACCCTTCTCACTCCTCCCACAACTCTCAAAGTCTTGAACCGCGGCTACAAGGCGCAGATCGGCAGTCTTCCCTTTTAAAAAATTCTGCCAAGTGACCCCTTTGCCGAACAGGCAAGGTAGTCGCAACGTAAGTACATATAGATGAGCACAAACTTGCACACATCACCGCGACCAAATCACGAGTTCGCGACCCTTTTGGTTGGCTTTGCTGCCGGTGTGCTTGGCACACTGATCTTTGCCACCTACAAACAGAGAGAGTTTGACCAAGTGGTAGGCAAAAGCCGAGAGGTTGCTGGTCAGACTCATGAGTTCTTTGAGGACTTTGAAGGCAACGCCCGAGATGCCGCTAGAGAACTGGCTGGTGCCGCACACCGAGGAGTCAACACAGTCGACCGCGCCGCTCACAACGCCATCGATGGCGTGAAGCACAAGGTGCTCGACAGCACCCCCTAACTCGGCTCGATAACCCAACACAAATAAAGGCTGCAGGATAAACCTGCAGTCTCTTTATATGTAAAACCCAAGTCAGCCTTGTTACTTGGCCTTAAAGGTGGCAACGAAACAGAATCTCGGGGCCTTGGAAACGCTGGTCAAATCTAGCCTTGACTTTGGCGCATCCTCTGGGAGAACACAGTAGGCCAATTCTTCATCGCCAGGATCAGTGGCCAGAACCATGCCTTTCTCATTCTTAATGGTGAGGTTCAAGGTTTCCTTCGGGCCATCCGCACCAGCTGCAATCGCCCAAGGGCCCTTGATGAAGTTCAGATTGAAAATTGACTTCGTTTCATTGGTCTTAAAGCTGCCGATGTAGAGATTGGCGGTGTTGGTTGGCAGAATCAAGGCATCAGCGCCAGAAGTCGCTTCGGTAAAGGCTGCTCCCATGTTCTGGGCCAATCCCTGCATGTTGCTCTTAGAAATCGTCGGGCCATTGTTTGATTCGATGGCAAGCACCATATAGGCAGGAACATTGCTGGCGGATTCGCGGCTGACTCGAATCGTATAGCGTCCATCAGCAGGCGCGGTGTACTCCTGCCAAAGGCTAGGCTCAGACGTATCCATGGTCATGATGACCTGGTTGTCGGCGGCGTTAACCAAGGTGCTGATGACCTTTCGAACCGACTTGTCGCCTGTGATTGAGAAGCTGATAGACTGATCCTTTTTGAGGGACAAGGTCCAGCCGAAGTAGTTTTTCGGACCGGTCACCATGCCACCAAGAATGCCCCAGCCTGTATAGAGCTTTGGGCGGCCGCTGATGCCCATATCCCAGGCGGCATCCAACTTCTGAAAGGCTTCTTTTACTTTGGTGCCATTGACGTTTAGCTGCTGGGCTGCCTTAGGTGCAGCAAGGGGTGACGAGAGAAGAGCGAGAACAGAAAGAGTGCCAAGCACAGGCCCGATTTTACTATGTAACGCTCCAAATGGCCATTGTCCACCTAAGCCTGAAAAATCCTAACCCGCAATGCTGGCTCAATGGAATCCAGCCTCAATTCGTATTTAGTCTATTAAAGATGAAGACTAAAGCAGACGAAAACAGAGTTCTTTAGACCGCGTCGGCCAGCCTTTCAGCGGCTCAATCCTCAAAGAATGCTTCTGTAATTTCTTCAACGAATTCAAGCAGAAGCTGGTCCAATGTGTCGTCCCCTAAATCGTAGAACTGGTCGTCCAAGTCATTCAAATCCGCCGACGATATCTGATTCAACTGTTCCACTCTTTCGTTTCGATCAAACTTTGGTTCTGACCCCTCGAAAAGTCGCGTGGCAGAAGCCAGAACATCGGCGTAGGGCTGGGCGCCAATTCTCTCTAGGCCAGTGAGTGTGTCCTTCCAAAGCAGACCGGACGAGTTAAAGAAGAACTGACTGTGCCCCCCGTTGTTTACTTCGCTCGCATAGTAGACAACTGCAAAGATCAGGATCTGCTCTTCGGTAGCGCCATCGAGAGAATCTCTGTAGGCTTGGTAGTCTCCGTCCAGATTGACTGAGTTGACTAATAACCGAACAGCGTCGTAGGGATTGCCCTCTTGCCAACTTTCCCTCGCAGTCTTCAAAGAGCCCATTGGCGCGGAGTCTACCAGTCGCCAAATCTGTCAGATCATTCAGCAGATGAGAAGATCAACTGCCGGATTGCCTACTGTCTTGACAGTTACTAGGCCCCCCCGTTCCTGGCAACGCAAAACCAGTTGTTCATTGTCTCAATCCCTATGTGGATGTCTCGGTAGAAAACCAGTAAGAATACATAGTATGTGGAACTCGAAGTGTTTTATGGCCAAAATATACACTTTAGACCGGGCAGCTTATTAACGATGCAAACAACATACTAAACATTGCTTGAGAACAATTAACAGAACCCATTACCCAATAGAATTTATACTTAGCTATTCAAACTCGCGTAGACTTACTTGCCAAATAGGTGAGGCAAAATCGTGTCTGGGTTGCATGCTGGCGGATTCCTTTCAAAGTCAGAAATTGCCTCCGGCGTACCCATGTCCCACATTTTCGCATTGGAAGCAATAACTCTTCCCCCATGTCGCAATAACCAATTGTACGCCTGTGTCACATAAAACTCTCCCTTTACACGATCCTCCGTCGTCAGAACTGCATTTGCAGCGGCCAAAAAGATCTCACAGCTTGAGAAATAGTACATACCTGTACATGCCTGATCCGAAATTCGTACTTTTTCAGCTACCTCCGATACAACTCCGAATTTGTCGGCTTTAACAAAACCCCATCGATCGCCAGGCATTGAGGCGACTGACAATATGCCATCACAATATGCACGCAAGGACCTGAAGTCCGTTTCAAACGCAGATTCGACATAAGTGTCGCAACCTAATATTAACAAGCCTTCAGAGAACTGACAGAGGTCAATAGCTTCCAAAGCCGAGGGCAACTGTCCAGTCGGTGGCCCAATGCTATAAACTACCGAAGCATGTTTGGCGAGGAGCGGAAAGTGTCTGTCAAGATATGATTTATCAGTTTCCCGAACCACAATAATCAACTGAGAAATGCTCATGCCTCTAAGGCTTTCCAGGGCCCACAGTAACATTGGATGTCCGAGCACGGGAACGCCCCATTTGGGCCTAACTTCAGTAGTGTATCCGGCGAGTCTTGAACCTCGACCGGCCATTGTTAATACGACGTTCAATTATATACCACCCTTTGGCGAAAGAGCATACACCAAGAAAGATAAATTAACCATGGCTCAGGATTGAACTAGAAATTCTGCTGGAAGCACGCTATAATAGAGTTCCAGCATGTGCTTCTGAGCTTTACCGAAATTTATGGAAACACGCTATCAAGTTTTTGTCTCGTCCACCTTTGTAGACTTGATCGAGGAGCGCCGTGCAGTAATGCAAAGTTTGCTGAGCATTGATTGTATGCCAGCCGGCATGGAGCTATTCCCCGCAGCAGATGATAGTGCCTGGGGCTTTATTGAATCTATGATCGCACAGTCTGACTACTATGTTTTGGTAATCGGAGGACGTTACGGCTCCCGCACTCAGGACAATTCGCTCTCGTACACCCATCGCGAATACAAACTTGCCTTAAAATTAGGCTTGCCGATACTAGCTTTCCTGCACGCTGATCCTGGGAAAATACCTCTAGAAAAATCGGACATGAGCGAGGACGCACGAGTTGCTCTAGAATCTTTTCGACAAGAAGTAGCATCAAGACATATCATTAATTACTTCACCCATCCCTTTGAGCTCGCCTCAAAAGTTATGCAGGCAATCCGATTCGCCACCAGAGCTCATCCGCGGGTTGGCTGGATTCGGGCAGACCAAGCTCCTCAGTTAAAGGATTCTGCTGACGTTCTTACTCTTCGAGACAGAGACTCCGTCGATTCAGCAGTGGGTTCCGTCAGAACAAGACTTCAAAGGGCGCAAAGGAGCATATTTGTATCAGGCAATAACTGCAAGCTTATAGAATCAAATAGAAGGCATCTGAAAGAAGCTATTGATCGAGGCGTGGAAGTAAAAGTATTATGTGTCGATCCAGACGGCATCGGCGCATCTATTCTTCCATTAACGGATCCAGCTTTCGATTCGGTACAAAGCTTTAAAGATTCGATGATCTCAGTCAAGTCCGCGTTCGCGAGTTTAGAGATTGAAAATCCCCTTTTTGAAATTAGGTACCTTCCCTTTCCACCGTCAATTGGTTTCTTCATTGTCGATCCCACTGCTCAGGATGGCTTAGTAAAAATAGAGATTTACACTTCCAAGCCGTATGGGACTGTGAATTCCCGGCCTCACATCATTCTGAATTCAGACGAAAGATGGAGATCTTATTTTCTAAATCAGTGGGAGAATTTGTGGAACCTTGGATATCAGTGTTTGACTTCGTAAACTGTATCGCCGACTGCCCACACCAATTGAGGCGAGCAGTCGTCGGTTTCGGGCCCTGGCGCTTCTTTTTTAGGTAAGACTCTGCGGCTTCTAAAACTGCAAACCCGCCAAACGGAAAGCTCAGTGCCTCTATGAAACTTCTTGCGGAGAATCAGGGAATAGTTCCGAGATTCACCTGAAACTTTGATGACTGGCATGCTTAAAACTGATCGGTCATAAACATGATCGGAGGCTTGGGGAAGCCCAGAGTCATGGCATGCATTTCGATCCGGGAGGTCAGGAGAGGAACCCCGATGGCTTCGGCAGTCCGCTTTAAGCCGTAGAAAATGGTGTTCTCGGGCATGGGCCAGGGGCCAGAGTGGCCAGGCAGAATCGCCTCTCTCAGCAGAACCGGCTCAATGCAGACATAGCCTTCTCCGCGGGCTTCGCAGTGCTTTAGGCTCCAGGTCCAGGCTTCCCATTTAAGGTGAGTTCTAATCAGCCTGTCGTCGCTCTCGGCAGACCAGGCAGAATAGCGCTGCTTAACGTCACTGACTTCCAGCAGTTCAAGCTCGCCGGTCAGGCCGCTGCACTTCACTTCTCCTCTCACCACGTCATCGGCAAAAGTGAAGCCCAGCTGTTTGTAGACCCTCTGGTCTGTGGCAAAGAGCATGAAGGCGTGCTCGCCTCTATCCTTAGTGGCTTCCATGGCCTGGCTTAAAAGCTGGCGGGCATGGCCTCGGCCTCTGGCTTCGGGCTTGGTTGCAACTCCTGCGATTCCTGCCGCTCTGCCCCAGCCGAATTCGAGAGGAGAAGTCGTGAGAATGGAAGTCATCTTGCCATCCTCAAACAAAGCCCACTTTCGATTCAGATCAAAGAGAGGCTCTTGGTAAAAGATGTTCTGAGCCGCCTTGAAGTCGAGGGTGAAAACACTGCAGAGAAGCATCAAAAACTCATCGGCTTCTTCCGCCAATATCGTCCTTACTTCAATCATAAAATGGCTCAGGGGTTGGCTGGCGGAGGAGCCTGTGTCTGCGACTGCCTGATCACAAGCAGAATCTTGACCTTCCCAGCTCCGGAGATCCTGACTCCTTGAGGGCTAGTCAATTCGATCTCTCTCTCAACTGTTCCAGTTAAGCCATCGAGAGAGATGACGGCGGTGCTGATTTGGCTGATCCTCGCCAATTCGGTGCTCGGACCCGTGACTTCAACCTGGTTCGGGGTCACTTCAAACCTTTCCACCGAGGCTCCAAAGGGCAGCTGACCGCTGAAAATAGGATTCACCAGAACCCGCTTGGTGGTTGGGGCAGAAACAACACTGGGGGTCGCAATGACATCAGACGGATCAAGAGTCAGGCCCGTAACCGGCTTGCCCTGTGAATCAAGAGGCTCGACGTTGAGAGTAAAGGCACTGCCGGGCCTGACTCGCGAGAGGTCCAGAATCGCGCGTAATGTGGCTACCCTCTGCACCAGTCTTGCCGGGCCCGTGATCTCCACTTGGTCGGGGTCTAGGGCAGAAATATCGTAGGTCAAGCCGCTGGGTGGCAGACCGGTAGTCTCCAAGGTGACAGCCTTCTTATCTCTGTCGATTCGGTCGACATTAAGCGAAATGCGTGGACGAACCGGTCTTGCCGTCAAGTTGGCGCGAGTCGGACCCTTGACCTGAACCAGAGAGGTGATCTCTCCCACCCCTGAATCGCTCAAATCAACGAAGGCAGAAAACTCGGTGGAATCCAGCCCTTCCAAAACCTGGGTTGTGCCGCTGACAATGATTCGAATGGATTCTGGGGCCTGAATGACAGCCAAGCCCGTGGCCAGGTTTTCGACCTCAAGGCGGACAGTCATTTCTCTTTCACGACCAGGGTCGGCTTGGGGCTGAATCTGCAGCCACAGCACTACCGCAATCATGAGAGAGGCAAGGGCGAGAAAGAAGTCCTTCATTTCACTGGCTCCTTGTCAGGGTTGGGTGCCGCTTCGGATTCTGGTTTGCGCCGAAACTTCAAAACTGATTTCTTGGCTTCGCCGTGAGGAGCGATCAGCCTAAAGAGCTCCGCCTCAAGCTCGTTCGGAGATTCCAAGGGAGCGATAAAGCCCTTGTGAGCGATGCTGACCTGACCCCTTTCCTCGCTGACAATCACGATGACGGCGTCGGTGACTTCAGCCAGGCCAAGACCGGCTCTGTGCCTCATGTGGTAGCTGGTTTCCAGCCTTGCCGACTCGCTTAGAGGCAGACGACAGGCTGCGGCGACGACCTCATCTTCATGAATCAAAACAGCGCCATCGTGCATGGGGCTGCCTTCGTAAAAAATGGTTCTCAGCAGGTCGTCAGAGACTTTGGCGCGGAGCTGTACACCTGTCTTAGCGACCTCTTCCAGCCCGTCCGATCTCTGCAGCACAATAAGCGCGCCGGTGCGGTCTTGGCACATCTTGGTGCAGGCTTGAACCACAGCTTGAATGGTTTCCTGCTGGGGGCTAAGGCTGCCAGCCAGCAGCTTCTCTGGCCAAAGACCAAGCCGGCCGAATCCTTCCAAGGCCGCCCTTAGTTCTGGCAGCAGCAGAATGACCAAGGCCACAGGGGCGAGGATGGTGGCTTTTTCTAAAAGCCAGTGAAGAGTTTTGAGCTGAAGCTTTTCGCTGACAAAAAGAATGACGGCGAAAGCGGCGATCCCAGTCAGAAGCGTCCAGGCTCTGCGGCCCTGTACCAGCTTCAAAAGTCGATAAGTAAGAAACGCTACGACAAGAATGTCGAAGACGCTGATTATCCCTTGGCCGCCCGGGGCCCAGAGATCACTTATTCGGGTGAGGATCTCGCCCAAAGTGCAACTAAGTTTAACCTAAAGGAAGTGGCTCCTTCGGGCATTCGGGGAGTCTGGCGGGGGCTGGCGCGAGTATTCTCTTCAGCAGATGTCAGATACAGGCCGCTCACTAGACCAAATTCGACAGGACATCGACTCAGTCGATGCTTCTTTGATCGAACTTTTGGATCGACGCACCGCCTTGGCTCAAGAAGTCGGGTTCGTTAAAGGCAGATCTGGCCGACCCTTTTTTACTCCAGAAAGAGAAAGGGCCATCTACTCGAAACTCGAGAAAGCTGACACCAAGATTCTCGAATCCAGGCACCTCAAGGCCATCTTCCGCGAGATCATCAGCGCAGGACGAGATGCCGAACAGCCTCTGCACATCGCTTTCTGGGGGCCCCCTGGCACCTTCAGCGAAATCGCGGCCGTGGAAACCTTTGGCTCAAGCGGAGTGACCATGCCAGTGGCCACCATTGCCGAAGTCTTTATGGCGGTGGAGCACCATCAGGCCGATTACGGCGTGGCACCCATCGAGAACTCAATTGCGGGTGTCGTTCCAGAAACCCTGGATATGTTCCCCCAAACCAACGTGAGGATCTGTGCGGAGACCTTTATCTCCATCCATCACCATTTGGGCAGCCTCGCCGAAGATCTAAGCCAGATCAAGCGTGTCTATGCTGGACCTCAGCCAGCGGCTCAATGCCGCAAGTGGCTGCAGAACCACCTTCCGAAGGCAGAAATTCTTGATGTCACTCCGACTTCTGCTGCTGGCATCAAGGCGGCGGAAGATCCTGAAAGCGCGGCCATCATCAACCACCTCACAGCAAGCCGCTATGGTTTAAGCCTGCTCGCAGAGCACATTGAAGACAACCCCAACAATCGCACAAGGTTTGTTGTTCTCGGCGCCAATGAGCCCGACAGAACGGGCAAGGACAAGACATCCTTGATGTTCAACCTGCGCAACCGGCCAGGCGAGCTCTATCACGTCTTAGGAAGCTTCTTCAGGCACTCGGTCAACTTGATGATGATCGAATCTCGGCCAGCGCCCCGAGCTCAGTTCGAGTACATGTTTTACGTCGACTGCGCCGGGCACAGAACTGACGAAAACGTCGCTGCCGCCTTGGCTGAGATCAAAGAGAGGGCCTTGGAGACTGTTCTTTTGGGCAGCTATCCTTCGGTGGACCCCAACCTCGCTGTCATTTAGCCAAAACGCGCCAAGCGCGAAACAAAAAACTCCTGCCAGACACAAGGTTCGGCAGGAGTTTGTTTTTGCAGGCTGAGCTTAAGCTTTGTCTCTGGCTGCCTTGAGCTCTCGGGCCAGCATCGCACCAGTGTCGAATCCAAGAAAGTCGGTCACTCTTGATTCATCACCCGGGCGGAGCACGATGACAAAGGGGATTCCTGAATCGGGATAGAAGCGGGCGGAGATTTCTTTGTTCTTGGGGTTGTCGATATCGACATGAAAAACAATGTAGTTCTTCATCTCTTCCGCCAGAACAATATCGCTCTTCATGGCCTCGGTCATATCATTGCAGGGACCGCACCAATCAGCTTCAAACTTCACCATCAGCAGCTTGCCATCTTTCTTCGCCTTGGCTCTGGCGGCATCGTAACCAGCAACCCCGACTGGTGCCTCGGCCTTTTCTGTCGCAGCTTTCGGAGCTTCAGCAGATTTGACCGGCTCTGGCTTCGGAGTTTCAGCCTTGGCCGTCTCTTTGCCTGGTGCGCATCCGACAGCGGCCATAAGAAAAACCGCAAAGCATGCAGGCAGAATCAGCGAGTTGAGTTTCATGGGTTTGCAGGGGGAGTAACCGGATCTGGAGGAGTGGCTTTAGCGACTTCAACGAGAACGCCGTAACAGAGAGGATCCATGATGACCAAGGTCACCCACCTGTTCAGCCTCTCTTCTTCGGTGGCCTTTTCAGGCTCTTTCGGATTCACCCAGCTGCCAGGGATCAGGTTGGCTGCCACTTTCTTCTGGCTGGGTTCGAGCGCCGTGTTGATATAGTTGAATACGGCTGTCACATGCTCTTGAATCATCATCTGACGAGCAATGTTCATACCGGCCGTGCTCTTGTTGATCTTGTCCATCAGGGTGGTGGGGATGACAAGCCTTTTTGTTGTGCCAGCCAAAATGGCGGCATCGCAGTCTTTCTCAAGCCCACGCAGAATATCCGCCTCTTTGCCCTTTAGGTCAGAATCTGCCTTTCTTGCCTTTTCAAGCAGGGGAAGAACTCCCCTAATCTGCTTTTGAGTCAGAAGAACGGGAAGAGTAAAGTTGAGCAGTTCGAGCTTGCGAAACTTCTCCTGAACTCGGGTCGAGGCTGTGATGTCGGCGGGAGTCTGAGCCAGTGCTGGCACAGCCATGCCTAGCACGAGGACAGCTCCGAGGAAGAAGGTAGTAAAAGCTTTCATGGCGCGGGTTCTGTGGGTTCAGACGCAGAAGAGGCAGGGGCAGTTTCTGATTGAGCCAGGTTAGGCTCCTTTTCATCGGAACCGGCTCTAGGTCGTGAGGATTCCGGAGGCTCCAACATTAGGGTCGTAAGGGCCGCTGCTCCCAGAACCTGGGTGTGAACAAAGGCCCCTCCGAAGATCAAAATGATCGGCCATGCCCACCACTTGATTCCGTTGGCGTCTGCTCCACCCAAACCTGCAAGCAAAGCCATTCCTCCGATAAGAAAGACAAGGCCAAGAATCAATCCGCCCGAGCCCAAAAAGACCTTTCTCCCTCGGCTCATGCGGCGCAGCCTGGACCGCATCTTGTCTCCAGACTGCCTTAGGGTCCAGCCGTAGCCGATCCAGAGCAGAAGGCACAAGGCTCCCCCGATCCAAGTCGTTTGGCTGGCTCCGCTTGGCTGAACAGCCGGGGCGGCGGCCAGGGCAATCCCTGCGGAAATCAGGGGAAGACTCATTACTGTAAGGATACTGCCTCCACAATTCTTTCTAATGGTCGTTGTCTACGGCACTGTCTGCCTGGACCGCTTAAGGCAGGTGCCCTTTCTGCCAAGCACAGGAGCCTATGTCGAGATCGAAAGCGATCGGTCTGCATTGGGAGGAGAAGGAGCCAACACAGCTGCCGCCCTCAGATCCTGGGGAGATGAGATTCAGCTTGTCGGCAATTCGCTGGGTCGCGGCGTGATTTCTGACCAGACCAGACAGCTTCTGCACGACTGCCATCTGGAAGACGCCCTCATTCCAGATCGCGACCACGACGGCCCCTACTGTGACATTTTCATCACTCCCGGTGGAGAGCGGACCATGATGGGGTGGGGTTTCGCGCCTATGGCTGACCGCCATGGTCTGGACCTTCTGCCAATTCTTCCTGGGGCTTGGCTGACACTTGACGACAATCACGGCGAGGCGGCCAGAGAGGCCTTGAGAATGGGCCGCCACGGAGGAATGAGACTCTACTCTCTCGACTTCGTCCGCGAAGATGAACCCTTGAGCCCAGATGTTATCTGGCAGGGCAGCACGGTTTGGACGGGCACCGGCGGAAACCCAAAAGCCACCGAAGCCTGGATGAAGGACTGGCACGACCAGTACGGCTGTCTGATGATCATGACGGAAGGCGAGCACGGCCTATGGGTGATGACTCAAGAGGGAGAGCTGCGCCATCTACCCGCCTTTACTGCCCCTCAGCTGGTGGATGCAACCGGAGCCGGAGACGCGTTCAGAGCCGGAATGCTGCATGGTCTGAGCCGAGACTGGCCCTTTGGGCTCTGTCTGGCCTTTGCTTCGACCACCGGAGCCCTAGCCTGTGGCCGGGTTGGCGGAGCCGCCAATGCCCCCACACTGCAGGCTATAGAGGGACTTATGCTTCAGCATGCGGGCCTGGTTGAGATTTATCGGGCACTGGACGACGTGGTAATCCCTGGAGGCTAAACCTCCAATCGGTACACTGCTCAGCTCATGCTCCCCAAGCTCCTCGAGATGGAGAGGCGGTTCGATGGCATCGAAACCCAGCTTCAAGATCCTGCCGTGGCAAGCAACCCAAGAGAACTAAAAACTCTTGGAAAGGCTCGTCGTGAGCTGGAGCCCATCGTCGAGGCAGTCCGCCGTCTGAAAAAGATTTACGACGACTTGGAGCAGGCCGAAGCCCTTTACAACGACCCTGAAATGAGGGAGATGGCGTACGCCGAAGCCGATGAGCTGAAGGCAGAGAAAGCTAAGCTGGAAGAAGATATTCGGCTGATGCTGATTCCTAAAGACCCCAACGATGACAAAAGCGTCATCATCGAAATCCGCCCAGCCGCGGGGGGTGATGAAGCCGGTCTCTTTGCCGCCGAGCTCTTTAGAATGTATTCCCGCTATGCCGAACGCCGCCGCTGGAAGGTGAGCGTGATGGACATTGAAGAAACGGGAATTGGGGGCATTACAGGGGTCACTTTTGAAATTGACGCCGAAGGCGCCTACAGCCAACTCAAGCACGAAAGCGGAGTCCACCGCGTGCAGCGAGTGCCCAAAACCGAATCAGGCGGCAGAATTCATACCTCAACTGTGACCGTGGCCGTTCTGCCCGAAGCTGAGGACGTTGAAATTGCAGTCCGAAACGAGGACCTTGAGATTTCCACCTTCTGTTCTTCAAGCGCTGGCGGACAGCACATGCAGAAGAACGAAACGGCGATTCGAATCATTCACAAGCCGACTGGCTTGGTCAGCACCTGCCAAGACGAACGAAGCCAGGCTCAGAACAAGGAGAAGGCAATGAACGTTTTGAAGGCCAAACTCTTTGAAATGGAGCAGAATCGCCTGGCGACGGAACGAGGCGAACTGAGAAAGGGTCAGGTCGGTTCTGGCGACAGAAGCGAAAAGATCCGCACCTACAACTTCCCCCAGGATCGAATCACTGATCACCGCATTGGCATGGACTGCCACAACGTGCCGATCTTTATGGATGGCGACATTCAGAAGATGCTGGATGCCTTGGTGCAGGAAGAGCAGGCCAAGCGTCTGCTGGAAGCTGACCAGAACTAATCGGCTGTCATTCGATTGACTTCACGATTCCGTAAATCGCGCTTCTCCCCACCCAGCCATTGATTCCCCCGATGTTGTTGCCGATGAGAAATCGGTCTTGATCGATGGCGTGAATGAGGTGAAGGTAAACCCTGCCCTTCACTCGGACAAGCACGATATCTTTCTTGTTTAGTTCTGCGGCAATCGGGGCAAGGGTCACTCTGGCGCCGCTTTTCACCAAGCCCTTCATGCTGTTTCCGCGAGGGGTGATGACTGCTTCTTCACCTTTCTGCAGACGTTCTATTGCGTGAGAAGCCCAACTCATATTTCAAGAACTCTTGAAGCTTTAGACGTCTACGAAAAGCTAGAGCCCTAATCTTCTGGGAATCTTCAGGTCACTTGTCAAACCTTCTCAACCTGAAGATCGTCTGAAGTGGAGTGTTCCGCTTTTCCCGTTCCTTCCACAAGTGGGTGGGGATCATTTCATGCCTTTTCATGATTTTGGTCTCAACAACGGGCCTGCTTTTGGCTTGGAAGAAGAAGGCGGACTGGCTGCAGCCACCCACCCAAAAGGGGGCTTCTCTTGAATCTGCATCACAGATCTCGAGCCTGGACAAAATCGCCTCGGCCGTCTTTGCCAAGGGAATCCCTGAACTGAAGAGCCTGGACGACATTGATCGGTTTGAGCTCCACACAGGCAAAGGCGTTTTTAAGATCACCAGCAAGACTGGCTACCACGAAGTACAGGTTCATGCGGGCACTGCAGAGGTCTTGAGTGTCTCAAAACGCAATGACCAAATGGTGGAAGACATTCACGACCTCAGCTTTTTCAATGAGGGCTTTCGCGAAACCGTTCTGCCTGTGGTCGCCTTGTGCCTTATCACCCTGGGGATCTCTGGCATCATCATGTTCTTCACTCCCATTTACCGTAGATGGCAGTTCAATCGGACTAAGGGGGCTGATCTCAAGTCCAAATCTGCCGCAGTAAAAAGTGAGGGATAAAGCATGAACAGAAGGCCAGATAGAAACGTGTTGGGTGGGGAGCTGACCATTTGTGGAACCGACCCCATGACTGGCTATTTTCGTGATGGGTGCTGTGGCACTGGTTCAGGAGATTTTGGAGTCCATACCGTCTGCTCGATCTGCACCGATGAATTTTTAGAGTTCAGCCGCAAGGCGGGGAACGATCTTTCCACCCCAAGACCCGAGTTTCTTTTCCCTGGCTTAAAGGCAGGAGACAGGTGGTGCCTTTGTGCACCCAGGTGGCAGGAGGCCTTTGAAGCTGGTTTTGCCCCTCAGGTTGTTCTTTCTGCCACCCACGAAGCGACCTTAGAGCATGTCGATCTTGCCGATCTCATCTCCTGCGCGGTAGACGCCCCTTAAGATTTCTCCGGCTTTACTTCACGCGTTTGAAGTTGAAGACATCGGTTTTGTCTTTTCCGTTTTCTTTGCCGTAAAGGGTGGCGGTCATGGTGTCTTTTCCTTCTCCTTGGTAACGGATTCGGGTGGGATAAGCATTTGTCGGGCTGTAGAAAGTTACGTCGCCTTTGGACGCCTTTTCAAGCACAAAGGGGGTCGGTTTTTTGTCACCCCGCGATGGCGCTCCCAGCATGACAAAGAGAGTCCATTTGCCTTCTTTCTTTTCAATCGAAGCAAATTCAAGGAATCCCGTCGAGCCATCGCTGGTGTGCCGACCCATGTGAGTCAGAGTTCCAGCTCGGGGCGTGGACCAGGTTTCTTCAAAGATTCCTCCCCAAATTTCAGCTTCCCAGGAGCCGGAAAGAAAGCCGAAGTCTTTTTCGGTCACTTTTTCAAAATCGAATGAACTCATGGGGCTCAGACTGACACAAACAGCGAAGACGCAGGCTGTAATCATTATTCAAGGATGTTACAGAAGCGGTCCAAGATAATGTTCCCAGATTGCGGATTTCTTCTAGTGCTGCCACCAGGGACCCTAACGAACCTCATGCCAATCAAAACCGTCAAACAATCAACTATGAAAATTTTAGCTGCCTTAGTGGGAGTGGCGGCTTTGACAGCTGCGGCTCCGGCCCAATTTCAGAGCTCTACCAATCCGCCTTCACAGACTGCCTTTGGCCCGATTGTTCAGTGGACTCAGGTGAACCAGGGGGTGCACTGCGCCATCACCCAGTCTGAAATGAGAGTTTTGGGCTCGGAAGCTCAGTGGCAGGCACATTTCAACCGTGCTTTCCCTGCTGACCCTGGCACAAGGCGTGAGATTCCCCGTGTCGCCGATTGGTCGAAGGAAATCATCATTGCCATTCATGCCGGCCAGCAGCCCACGCCTGGCTACAGCCTGAATGTTTCAACCATTGCCCGAAGACAATCTGGCGTCTATGACATCGATGTCGTCTTCGAAAAGCCGAATCAGAACGCCATCATGCCCCAGATGGTCACCAGCCCTTGGGTGGTGATTAAGGTTCAGCGGACGACGGGAACCCCTCGCCTGCGTGTCATCGAAACAGTCAGCCGCGTGATCCGGTCCTCTGGGCCATCAAATTCTGGCTGGGGATCGTGCTGGGGCGAGATGCCGATCTACAAGATTGGCGAAGGCGGCAAGCTGATCCCTCTTAACGATGAAGCGAGACGCCGAATGGGACAGTCAACCGGCAGCCCCCGAACTGGTTCTGGCTCAGGTTCTAGAAGCTGACTTTCCCCCTTTTAGACTCTGTCAAAGGGCGCAGAAGCAGATGCTTCCGCGCCCTTTCTGCTGCATCATCGGCAGAAGAATGGAGCAGATTTCTTGGCAGGATTTTGAAAAGGTCGAGCTGAGGGTCGGCACGATCATCGAGGCCGAAGATTTCCCTCAGGCCCGAAAGCCAGCCTACAAGCTAAAGATCGACTTCGGCGAGTTTGGAATCAAGAAATCCAGCGCTCAGATCACAGCTCTCTACAAGGCAGAAGATCTCGTCGGAAGACAGGTCCTTGCTGTGCTCAACTTTCCGCCCAAACAGATCGGCCCCTTTGTTTCAGAGTGCCTGACGACAGGAGTCTCTGATGAAGAAGGCAGGGTGATTCTGCTCGCCCCTGACTTTAAAGCTCCAAACGGAAGCCGCCTGTTTTAGCTGACGAACCTTTTCAGCCTACAAACAGAGGTTGACCACCAACCCAGGATTGGGCAAGATAGGGCATTCCCAGAGAAGCGGTGAGGTCTCGTGGTTGAGCAAAGTTCCAAAGAGCCAAGTCAGCCGGAGCCCCTACTCTCAATTGGCCTAGTTCTGGACGGCCGAGAGCGGCGGCGGCGTGAATCGTCACCCCTTCCCATGCCTCCTGCGAGGTGAGTCCGAATTCCACGCAGGCCAGCAGCATGGCAAAAGGAAGAGAAGCAAATGGCGATGTCCCTGGGTTCAGGTCAGTGGCGACAGCCATTTTAAGGCCAATCTCCCTCATGGTGGCGACATCGGGGGCTTGGGGTTCTTTAAGAGCAAAGTAGGCTCCAGGGAGGAGAACGGCCACTGTGTCAGCTGCTTTCATGGCCCAAAGGGACTCTGTGGACGAGTACTCAAGGTGATCAGCCGAAAGGGCCCTGAACTCCGCAGCAAGGGCGCCTCCTCCTCCATCGGTCAACTGATCTGCATGCAGCCTTTTCGGCTTGCTGGTGGTTCTAAAAAGCCTCCTTACCTGGTCTGGCGAGAAGGCGACTGTTTCACAAAAGGCGTCGATGTAGTCGCAGTGAGGTTCGGCGGCAGGAAGAATGACTTCAACCAAATGGTTGAGGTATGCCTCAGAATTGGGTCGATACTCTGCCGGTACCGTGTGAGCGCCAAGAAATCCCCTGGTTATCCTGGGGCCGATCAGTCTGCCGGCCACTTTCAGCATTTTCAGCTCTGAGTCAAGGTCCAACCCGTAGCCAGATTTCACGTCAAGACTTGTGACCCCCTGACTGACCAAGATATCGGCTCTCGCCTGGGCCGAAGCTAAAAGTGCTTCCTCAGTGGCCTTTCTTGTCGCGGCGACGGTTGAAAGAATCCCCCCTCCCTCAGAGGCTATTTGAGCGTAAGAGACCCCCTGAAGCCGCTTTTCGAATTCTTCGCTTCGGCTGCCGCCAAAGACCAAATGGGTGTGACAGTCGATGAGGCCAGGAGTCAGCCATCTGCCTTCGGCATCAAGTGTTTCGCCTTCAAGAGGGCAGTCTTTATAGGGACCAATGAAGGCAGTCTCGCCCTGGCTGACAGCCAGACAATCCCCTTCTGGCAGCTCGATTCCTGGGGAGTAGAGCCGAGCCCCCTTGATGATCAGGTCCATTCTTCTGCGACTTCCCAGATGATTCTGGCTGCTGTTCGGGCCGTTCTGCCATCCAGATCATGAACTGGGTTCAGCTCGGCGACATCAAAGAGCCTCAGCTTGCCAGACCTCGCCGCTTCTTTGACCAAGGGCATAAGACGATCCAAGGTCACACCGTTTCCGTTGGGAGCACTGACTCCTGGAGCCTGATACGCAGGAAGAACATCCAGATCGAAGGTCATGTAGAGATGGTCAATCTTCTCCATCCACCCGCCCAATGACTGGGGAACTGAATGATCTTCGTGAACCTCAACACCTAAATCTATGGCTGTTTTAAAGAGGATCTGAGTATTGGCAGCCCGGCTGATTCCGACCACTTTGTACTCGGCACTGGGGTCCATCTGCAGGGCATCGCGGAAGGGGGTGCCGCTGTTTCTTTGATCGCTGATCCTCAGGTCAAAGTGGGCGTCAAAGTTCAGAATGCCGATTCGTTCGTCAGGGAAGGCCTGACGGACGGCCATAAAGCTGGCCATGGCGATATCGTGGCCTCCCCCCAAACCGACAACCCTGGCTCCCTTTATCAAAGCGGCAGCCGCTGCCTCGGCGAATCTTTCCTGCGATCCTTCGAGGTCACGCGAGGCGACATTGACGTCTCCCAGATCGCAGATCTTCCTCACCTTATGGGCGGCTAGATTGGCCAATGACTTGCGGAGAGCATCTGGCCCCCAGGCTGCCCCGACCCTGCCTTGGTTGAGCTTTACTCCTTCGTTGGACGGAAATCCCAACAAAGCCAAGCAGCCCGCAGAAGGGGGATCTGCCGAGACAAGGTGACCCCACCGGAGGCCAAGGTCTCCGTCAAGGGGGTCGGTGCGGCAGGTCCAGAGGTCATTCATAGAGTCACATTCGTTCAAGGGAGAAACTTGGGAGGAGATCGCCAGCCAAAGCGGTGAACTGGTCTTCATCAATCAGTTCTTCAATAGCAGCAATATCGGGGCTGAAGGGGCGGTCCACTTCCATGAAATCAACACGTGAGCGCACCTTCGCCACGACTTCCTCCAAAACTTGTGAAGTCCGCAGGGGTCGATGAAAGTCGATTCCCTGCACCGCCGCCATGATCTCGATAGCGATGATGTGCCTGGTGTTCAAAGCCAGATCAGCCAGCTTGCGGGCGGCAAAGGTCGCCATGCTGACGTGATCTTCTTGGTTTGCCGAAGTCGGCAAAGAATCCACGCTGGCCGGATGAGCCAGAGTTTTGTTCTCGCTGGCCAGAGCCGCCGCCGTGACATGGGCAATCATGAAGCCAGAGTTGAGCCCGGCTTCTTTGACCAAAAAGGCGGGAAGGCCCGAGATGGTTGTATCGATGAGCAGAGCGATTCTTCTTTCGCTGAGGGCTCCGACTTCGGCGATGGCGAGAGCCAGAGTGTCGGCCGCAAAGGCTACCGGCTCGGCGTGGAAGTTGCCACCGGAAACAGCTTCTTTAGTGTCGCTGAAGATGATTGGGTTGTCGCTGACGGCATTAGATTCACGCCTTAGGGTCTCGGCGGCGTTTCGAATGATGTCGAGGCAGGCACCCATGACTTGGGGCTGACACCTCAGCGAATAGGGGTCTTGAACCCTGTCGTCCCCTTCCCTGTGGCTTTCTCTGATTTCACTTCCTGCTAGAAGTTCGCGGTAGCGTCGAGCCGTCTCGATTTGTCCCACTTGACCACGAATCTCGTGAAGGCGCGGATCAAAGGGATCATCTGATCCCTTGGCGGCATCGATGCTGAGGGCTCCCGCGACAATGGCGGCAGCAAAGGCCTGCTCGGCACGAAAGAGCCCAATCAGGGCGATTCCCGTTGAAACTTGGGTTCCGTTGAGGAGGGCTAAGCCTTCCTTCGCAGCTAGAGTGACGGGCTCGATGCCTGCCTCCTTCAAAGCTTGGCTGGCAGGAATGATTTTTCCAGCAACCCTTACATCACCTTCACCCATGAGGGCCAGAGTCAGATGTGCGAGGGGGGCAAGATCGCCCGAGGCTCCGACCGATCCCTGGCAGGGAATGCAGGGAGTGATCTCCGCGTTGTAGACCTTTATTGCGGTTTCGAGGGTTGTTCGCCTGATTCCAGAATAACCACGAGCCAGAGAGCCGATTTTGAGCAGAAAGATCAGCCTAACCGTCTCATCATCGAGCAGTGCACCTACCCCAGCGGCATGAGATCTGACCAGATTAGCCTGAAGCTGAGCCAGATTCTCTAGCGAGATTTGAACCTTCGCCAGCTTGCCAAACCCCGTGTTGATTCCGTAAGCGGGTTCACCCTTGGCGACGATCTCTTCCACTGTGGCAGCGCTGGCTTCTATAGCGGGCCAGGCCGATTTTGCAATCTCGATAGGTTCAAATTTTCTGGCGACCCGCCTTAAATCAGCCAGGGTCAAGGTGCCGGGAGTGATGATCACAAGGTGGCTCCGGGCATGTTCAGCCCCTTGGCAGCCGCTGTATCTTTAGCAATCTGGTAGCCAGCATCAGCGTGCCTCACAACTCCGATGGCGGGGTCATTCCACAGCACTCGTTCCAGTCTGGCATCTGCTTCTAGTGTGCCATCGGCAACGATGACGACGCCTGAATGTTGACTGAAGCCCATCCCGACCCCGCCTCCATGATGGAAGCTCACCCAGGTCGCTCCGCCAGCCACAGCCTGCATCGCGTTGAGCAGGGGCCAGTCCGAAACAGCATCGCTGCCATCCATCATGGATTCGGTTTCTCGATTGGGGCTGGCGACACTTCCGCAGTCTAGGTGGTCTCGGCCGATCACAATCGGGGCAGAAACCTCCCCATCCCTCACCATTTGGTTAAAAGCTAATCCCGCCTTATGCCTCTCTCCTAATCCCAGCCAACAGATGCGCGCCGGCAGACCCTGAAAG
The DNA here is from genome assembly GCA_943369295.1 of Synechococcus sp. UW140. Taxonomy (GTDB): domain Bacteria; phylum Armatimonadota; class Fimbriimonadia; order Fimbriimonadales; family Fimbriimonadaceae; genus JAKRSE01. The sequence continues at coordinate 32,275 of CALRMU020000006.1, forward strand.
GCAATGCGTTCTCTGGCTTGGTCCAGCCAGCGATGAAGCTTTTTATCTTCAGGGAAAAGCTCTTTAACCTTTTGGTCAGTTTTGTAAATGTCTTCTGGATCTCCGCTAAGGGCCACCCATCTGAAAGGCCCCTTGCCTTCACAGAAGAGAGGTCGAACACAGGCGGGGACGAATCCGGGGAAGTCAAAGGCGTTGGCAACCCCTTGATCTAAAGCCACTTGGCGAATGTTGTTGCCATAGTCGATGGTCGGGACCCCCATTTCATGAAAGTCCAGCATGGCCTTGACGTGGATAGCACAGCTTTCTGCCGCTGCCTGTTTAAGACCTTCACGGTTAGCTGTTTTCGCCTCTTCCCAGTCCGAAAGGCTCCAGCCAGCAGGAAGGTAGCCATTGATCAGGTCGTGAGCAGAGGTCTGGTCCGTGACTCCATGAGGGCGAGGTCCGCCATTCTTGGCGATCTTTACAAACTCTGGCAGAAGCTCGGCTGCGTTCCCTAACAAGCCAACCGAAGTCGGTTCGGTCGCTGCCTCAAGAATCTCGAAGGCTTCTTCAATGGTCTTGGCTTTCTTATCCAAGTACCTGGTGCGAAGTCGAAAATCGATCCTGCTTTCCTGGCACTCCACAACAATGCAGTGGGCTCCCGCCAAAACGGCAGCCAAAGGCTGAGCGCCGCCCATCCCTCCAAGACCAGCGGTCAAAATCCACTTTCCGGACCAGTCGCCCCCGTAGTGCTGGCGGCCAAGCTCGACAAAGGTTTCGTAGGTTCCTTGGACGATCCCCTGGGTGCCGATATAGATCCAAGATCCGGCCGTCATTTGGCCGTACATCATCAGACCCTTGCGATCGAGTTCATGAAAATGCTCCCAGTTAGCCCAATGAGGTACGAGGTTAGAGTTGGCGATCAGCACTCTAGGGGCATCAGTGTGAGTTCGAATCACTGCCACCGGCTTGCCCGATTGAACCAGAAGAGTTTCATCTGGCTTCATGGATTTAAGGGCAGCGAGAATCGCCTCAAAGCTCTCCCAGTTCCTAGCCGCCTTGCCGATTCCTCCATAAACCACCAGATCCTCTGGCCTCTCAGCGACCTCTGGATCGAGGTTGTTTTGAATCATGCGATAGGCAGCTTCAATCTGCCAGTTAGCGCAGGAAAGCTGGCTGCCGCGCGGAGCGACGACCTTTCTTGGATGGGCGGCTTTGACCATGGTGCTAGTCCTCATTATGGCGGGATGGCTTCACCCTGGGCCTCTCTACCCTGGCAGCCCGGTTAACGATCTGCTGCGGCCCGTACACTTGCAGCTATGCTGGAATGGGCCGATCTTCTAAAGATTCTTGTGGCCCTCTTGGTCATGGTCGACCCTATCGGTCTGGCGCCTCTCTTTTTAGCCCTGACCGCCAGCCACCCAGAAGGCAGAGCCCGTGTCGCCAAGATCGCGATCTTTACTGCGGCAACAGTTCTCATTATTGCGGCCGTTATCGGACCCTACATCCTGCAGATGTTCGGGATCAGCCTAGCCTCGTTTAGGGTTGTCGGCGGCGTGCTCTTTTTCATGCTCGCCATGGATATGCTGAATGCCAGGCCGAGCCGCACCAAGCGCACTGAGAAAGAAGATGAAGAAGCCAAGGTCCGCAAAGAGACGGCCATCGTGCCTCTCGGACTGCCTCTAATCGCTGGCCCTGGCGCCATCTCTTCCGTGATCATCAACTTCAAGGCTCAAGATTCTTGGTCGATGAAAGGGGCGGTGATCCTCATCATTCTCATTGCCTGCGCCGTCACCTACCTGGTGCTGAGGCTGAGCGCGAAGATCGCCCACAAGCTAGGGGCGACAGGAATCGCCGTTATGGAGCGCCTGATGGGCTTGATCCTGGGGGCTATTGCCGTTGAGCTGGTGGTCAAGGGCCTGGTCGATCTCATCCCCGCCCTAAAGGGCTGATCGCCGGAAAGTCTCGGGTGTCCCGACCTTATGAGGGTTACACTGAATCCATGTCTGACGGCCCTTTGATTCTTGACGGAAAAGCCCTTTCTAAACAAATCCGCGCAGAGTTGACGGATCGGGTGGCTGCCCTGAAAGAGAAGGGAATTCAGCCAAGAATCGAAGCGGTCGTCGCCGCACAAGACCCCGCCTCTTTGGCTTATGTGGCGATGAAACGAAAGTGGGCCGAAGCGGCCGGAATGGCATCTGGCGAGTTTTCGGTTGACGAAAATGTGACGACTGAGGAAGTTCTGGCCCAGGTTCACAAGCTCAACGCCGACCCCGCCGTTCACGGGGTTCTTATTCAGCACCCTCTCCCCAAGCACATCGATGAACCCAAAGTGCTGGAAGCGCTGGGAGCAGCAAAGGATGTTGACGGAATCACTTCAGCCTCGCTCGGTCTTCTCACTGCCGGACTTCCCGGGTTCCGATGCGCCACACCCCTGGGAATCACCAAGATTCTTGACCACTACGGCATTAAGTGCGAAGGAGCAAACGCGATGGTCATTGGCAGAAGCGTGATTTTGGGCAAGCCCATGGCGCTTATGCTTCTGGAGAAGAACGCGACTGTGACCATCGCCCACTCCCGCACCAAAAACCTTGCCGACCTTGTCCGTCAGGCGGACATTTTGGTGGCTGCCGTCGGGCGGGCAGAAATGGTGAAGGGAGACTGGCTTAAGCCTGGCGCAGTCGTTATTGATGCCGGCTATAACAAGGTCGAAGGCAGAAGCCACGACGTGGGCGACTGCGACTACGAATCCTGCAGCAAGGTGGCATCGGCCATTACTCCTGTGCCTGGCGGGGTAGGCCCCATGACCGTCACAAGCCTCCTGGCGAACACAGTCGAGGCGGCAGAAGCCCTGGTGAGATGATCTCCACCAAAGGGTGAATCTTTTCTCAGGCTCGAGTGTGGAAAAGTCTGCACTTTGGCCCTGAAGGTCTTGCCCCCTTTTCCACTTCCTCTCCGTCTGAAGGGCAAGGAGAGGGAGGGTCTTGTTAAGGGACTCATCCTGCCGCGAGGTTTCAAAGGAGTGAGTCCGATCAATTTGTTCGAGATGAAGGCCGTGATCAAGGTGATCGGTGTCGGCGGTGCAGGCTGCAACGCTGTCAACCGAATGATTGAGGCAGGGTTGGATGGCGTCGATTTTGTCGCTGCCAACACAGATGTCCAGGTTCTGAACAAGAGTCTGGCTCCTCAGAAAATTCAGCTTGGCGCTCATGCCACTCGCGGACTCGGCTCTGGCGGCAACCCCGAAACCGGCGAGGCTTCGGCCCGCGAAACTGAGAAGGAAATTCTCATGCACCTTGAAGGTGCAGACATGGTCTTTATCGCAGCCGGAATGGGCGGCGGCACAGGCACAGGCGCGGCCCCCATCATCGCCGAGCTGGCCAAGCAGCGCGGAATCTTAACCGTCGCTGTCGTCAGCGAGCCCTTTATGTACGAGGGCGGAAAGCGAAAGAAGATCGCCAAGGCCGGACTTAACAAGCTTAAAGAGATCGTCGATTCTCTCATCGTCATCCCCAACGACCTTCTGCCCGTCGCGGTCGGAAAGTCGGTCAGCTTTGTCGATGCTCTCAAGTCGGCAGATGAAGCTCTGCTCTGCGGAGTGAAAGGAATCGCTGACATTGTGATTCGCCCCGGAATGATCAACGTGGACTTCGCCGACGTAAAGTCTGTGATGACTAACGCGGGTCTCACAGTCATGGGGATCGGCAAGGGAATCGGCGAAAAGAAGGCTCGAATTGCAGCCCAGGCAGCCGTCCAGTCTCCCTTCTCCACCCTTTCTATCCAAGGTGCTCAGAAGATGCTGGTCAGCTTCTTGGTTGGTCCCACCTTCTCCATGGGCGAAATCAATGAGGCCATGGATTACCTGAACCAGTACATCGACCCCGAAACAGGCGATGTCTTCATGGGCTTGACTCTTGATGAAAATCAGGGCGATTCGGTGGAAGTCACGGTTGTCGCCGTTGGCATGCCGATGGAAGGCGCTAGACCTCAGGATCCTTCAGTCTTCCAGCAGGCAGATCGAAGCCGAGGCAGAGATCGATCTATCGTCGAAGAGCCTGATACGGCCGAAACCACATCCGCACAAGTGGCTCCGGTTCGCGAGCCCAGCAAGGTCCGACACATCTCTCCTGCCAGGGGGCCCTTGGCTCCTCTGGACGTTTCTGACTTCAGCGATATCTCAATGCCAGAGTTTCTGAAGCAGTACAAATCATCTGATCTTTAACCAAAAAAACAGGCGTTTTTTATCTATAAACGTACTGGTCCAACGAATGGCCCCGCCTTGTGCGGGGCATTTTTTTGTCAGCCGACCAGGCAGGCCGCCCGCAAGATCACCAGAACCATCGTTTTCAGGCCCTTCTCACCCTTTTAACAGGTAACGCACTGCCTAATTCAGCCCGAAGGATAAATGCGGCACCCTGCAATAAAGAGGCGTCGCACACTTTGGGGCACCAAAAGCATGAAGGTGAGATACAAGTTTTTCGCCACGCTCTTGGCCGGAATGGTCATAGCGGGCATAGGCATTCATCTAGCCTCATCTGGCACCTTGGTCAATAGCTTTTCTCAGCAGGATGAGGCCAGAGCCAAAACTGAACTCGAGCGTGTTGAAGCTGTTTTCGGCCAAATAGTAGGGAAGGTTCACGGCCAGACAGGGGCCTTAGCCGAGCTTGCTCCAGAGAAGACTTTGACGCCGGACAGGGTCACCAAGCTTGATCTGGATGGCGCGCTGCTTTTGAAGCAGACAGGCGAGTCTGACCTTTGGATTGGGAGAGGCAGTCTTTCCCAAACCGCAGCTGAGAATCTAATCAGGTCAAACCATCTGGTTGAACTAGCCGAAACAAAGCCTTCTGGACTCTCTGGACTTGTCAGAACCCCCGCCGGTGCCTTTATCGCGTCCTTCCACAAAACGGCGGACAGTCGATGGCTGGCTTCCTTTAAGGAAGTCGATAACTCTATCAAGAGCCAGCTCTCAAGAGTTGTCAGTCTCAACCTACAGTGGAGTCCAGTTCTGCCAGCTGGTTCCCAAAATCGATTCGATTCGACCCAGAGTGTTTGGGTCGAGGGATCGAGTCTCATGGGGACTGCTCTCCTGCGTGATCTCAAGGGGCAGCCCCTTTTGAGAGTCGAGGCGGCCATGCCTCGTTCGATTCACCAGCTTGGGCAGGAAACCACCAATTGGATGACTCTACAAATCGTCTGCGTAGGGGCCATCTTTATCATGGTCGTCAGCTACGCCACGATGAGGCATGTGATTGGCCCCTTAGAAGACCTTGGCAATCAAGTCTCAACGATCGGAGCAGGATCGTCGGGAAAGAGAGTTGTGGTCAAAGAGGACGACGAAGTCGCTTCTCTGGCTTTCAACATTAATCAGATGCTCGACCGGCTGGATGATGGGAGCCGAAGGCTGCAGGAAAGCCAGGATGCCCTAAAGCGGCATAACGAAAATCTGGAACTGATTATTGCTGCCCGCACCAAAGAGATCGAATATCAGGCTTATCATGACAAGCTGACTGGACTTCCCAACAGAGCCCTCTTTCTTGATCGCTTGAGCCAAGCACTGCGTCGATGCTTTAGAACCAAGCGAACCATTTCGGTGCTCTTTATCGACCTTGATAACTTCAAGCTCGTGAACGACAGCCTGGGTCACGATATGGGTGATGCCTTGCTGATGCAGGTGGCAGAGAGACTGAGCGACGCTGTCCGGCCAGGAGACACAGTCGCCCGACTTGGCGGGGATGAGTTCACCATCCTGCTGGAAGACGTTCTGGGTGAAGAAGAGCCAAGGCTGGTTGCCAAGAGAATTTTGGACAGTCTGAAAGAGCCCTTTATGCTCGGCAGCACAGAAGCTTTTGCCAACGCCTCAATCGGCATTGCCATCAAAACCAACCCTTACGAGTCGGCTGAATCCCTCTTGAAATCTGCCGACACAGCGATGTACCACGCCAAGGGTCTGGGAAGATCTCGTTACGTTTTCTTCAGCCCTCAAATGCATGAGATGGCAAAAGAGCGGCTGGAGATGGAAACAGCCTTGAGAAAGGCCGTGATTGAAGGCGACATCACTGCCGCCTACCAGCCCCTGATCGAGCTGAAATCTGGAAGGATTGTAGGGTGCGAAGCTTTGGCAAGATGGCATCACACAGAGAAAGGAAGCATTCCCCCTTCCGTCTTTATTCCCATCGCTGAAGAGACCGGCCTCATCGTTCCCTTGGGGTGGAAGCTGCTTGAAGAGGCCTGTTATCAGGCAATGATTCTGAGAGACATTCTTAAGTCTCCTGATTTCATCATGAGCGTCAACCTCTCCGGAAGACAGTTCCAATCCGGGAGCCTTGTGACCGTGATTCGGCAGACGCTGGAGAAGACCATGCTTCCTCCCCAGTGCCTAAAGCTCGAAATCACAGAATCGATCTTGATGGAGAACAGGGAAGAGAGCATTGATAGAATGAAGGAGCTGAAGGCTTTGGGCGTCTACCTGGCCTTGGATGACTTCGGGACGGGCTACTCCTCCCTCTCCACTCTCCATGCTTTTCCGATTGATACTCTGAAGATCGACAAGAGCTTTATCAGCCGATTAGAAGAGGAAGAAGGAGCTCAGGCCATCGTCGAAGCCATTTTGGCCATGGCCCACACCCTGAAGATCGATGTCACAGGTGAAGGTGTGGAATCGGAAGCCCAGGCCGACCTGATTCGCCGGCTAGGCTGTCAGCTTGGCCAAGGTTTTCTTTTCGATCGTCCTTTGACGGGAGAAGGCCTCTCGGACCGATTGAGAGATGGCACCTATCCTCAGGCAGAAGAAGAGCGAAGAGCTGCCTGAGTTGGTTTATTCAGTTTCTGACAGAGTCTTGGTTTGCTGAGATCAAGGCGATTGGGGCACTGGTGCCGCTAATGGCACGGAGTTGATTCGTCTGGTTTGGGAGGGACTGATAGAAGGCTTTCAGTTCCCGCCCGACAGCAGGCTGATCGGGGCGGGGCACCCTCGGTCGAAGTGTTCGAACTGTTCAGGATTGAGACTCGTCATTCCTGCTTGACAGCAGAGCTGGTCAAGCAGGCCACCCCGTCGCTTTTGTTTAATCAAACGGTTTTGGGTGCCACGACCTTGACGAGGCACGAGGGAAAGGTCGTGAATAATAAGCACACAAACACAGCACTTCCCGCCCGACAGCAGGCTGATCGGGACGGGGCACCCTCGGTCGAAGTGTTTGGTTGAAGCATTGTTTTGGAGTGCCACGATCTTTTCCGAGGGACGAGGAAAAGGTCGTGAATGGCGACTCACATCAATGCTTCTCTCTTCGTAGAGCATGGCCGATCCAAGCCCCTCATTCAGACTCGTCCGGAACACCCCCCTTCGAGTGGCTCCGAGGAACGAGGAGACGCTCGATGGGGAGAAAAGAGTCTCCCCTTCCGACTGCTCAGTTCAGGATAACGAATTCTTTATGGTCGGAAGGGGCGGGAGATGGCACGATGTTCTCCCCTTGTGAAGATTGCGGTCAGAGCACTGGCGCTGCCAGTGGCACGGATTCTTTCTGCTTCAGGAACGAAAAACAGAAGACTTCCAGTTCCCGCCCGACAGCAGAGCTGATCGGGACGGGGCACCCACGGGTGAAGTACTCGACCTGACCAGGATTGAAACTCATTGTTCCCGCCCTACAGCAGGCTGATCGGGGCGGGGCACCCTCGGATTTGAGCTTCGCTCACCTGGCTGAACGACTTCATCGTACAACCAGGCCACCGTTTTCATTGGACGGGAGGGTCTGGGTGCCACGACCCTTTCCGAGGGACGAGGCAAGGTCGTGAATGGGAATTTCGAAGCCTTGTTTAGGGCAAGGCATTCCTGCTTGACAGCAGAGCTAAACCAGGCCACCCCCCCCCCCACTCAATAACCAGAGTAAGACCTGCCGGCCACTGGTCCGTGACCAGTGAACCGAAGCGCCCATTCACCCCAAAAGAAAAATCACCCAGACCCCCCCAAGGGAATCTGGGTGACCAGCAAGCAAGGCGGAAGCCTACTTGCCCATGGCCCGAATGTTCTTCAGGCAGGCATCAATCGCTTCCATCGGAGTCATGCCCGAATCAGATTCGTGCTCAACCACGTACCACTCGGTTCCAGCCTTGTCTTCACAGGCTTCAAAAACCTTGGCCCAAGGAATCTCGCCTTCGCCAACGACCTTGCCCCAGGGCTGGGAGTACTCCTTGAGGTGGACCGAAAGTCCACGGCCAGGGAATTCCAAAATGGGGGCGACGGGGTCGGCTCCGCCGTGCATTCCGTTGGCAGTGTCGTACTGCATCAGAAACTCGGTTGGAGTGTTTTCGCCAAAAATGGTCCAGGCGCACTTGCCGCCATCCAAAACCTTCATGTCGCCGTCATGCACATGAAAGCCGGTTTTCAGACCGACAGCAGCCAGCTTGCCGACCAGCTCGGTCATTTCCTTGGCTGTTTCCAGGGCGGCTTCGGCGGTGTTTCGCTTCTCTTCCGCAATCCACGGAATAATCAGCCAATCGCAGCCGATTGTCTTATGAAAGGCAACCGTTGCATCAAACTTGTCGGGGGCAAATTCGCCATAGCCTACGTGAGCGCCTTCGCACTTGAGGCCAACCTCATCAAGCCGAGCCTTGATCGCTTCGGCAGAGTGGCCGTGGTATCCGGCAAACTCAACCCCCGCGTATCCCATCTCGGCAACCTTGCCCAGAGTCCCCATCAAATCTTCCGCACAGTCACCGCGGACGGAGTAAAGCTGAACAGCAATCGGAATCGCCATGTCAGCGCCATCTTACAGGGTCCAGCGGGGTGTATGCATGGGGCGGGTCTGGGAAAGTGACGATTGGCGGAGGGGAAGCGAACGATCAACTAAGGCTCCAAAACTTCAGGTGTAGCTGGAACCTGGAAGATTGGGAAGGTGCTTTCTGAACGGATTGGCCGCCATGAGTCAATGGCCTGTACAACCTCTTGCATTCTCTTTTTCCAATCTCCTACCTGCATTTGGGTCTGAAGGTCGATAAAGTCTACAAGTTTGCTGGCGAGCACGACTTTGTCAGGCTCGCTCTTCTTCCTTAACATCACGGACAGCCATCCAGGTCCATGTTTTTTTGATGTCCAAATTCTTTGCTTGTATGGATCAGTCGCATCAATCTCCAAACACTGAGAAAAGGCTTGTGCCGAGACGTAATTCTCGATCTCTTTTGGAGTAGTCACCCAGATTTTCGCCTCATCTTGATTGAAGTCTGTGAAAGCTTCTTTTAATAGATTAACAGCGGACTTAGTCGGAACCCCATCCATCATAACACTGTCACTGTCACAGATCACAAAATGCTTTAGGCCGATTTGCATCATTTTTATTTTGTCAATTGCCTTAGCCCTGTCGAATTTATTTAACGTGTAGTGAGAAATCAGTGCTCCACCATAAAGGATGAATTGATAATGGACACCTTCAATCAACTGACCTCCAGAGCAGATATCAATCCAATGTCGAATATAGATGCGATCTGATGGGCCCTCAACCCAGATGATTCCGTTAGCAAGGAAAAGGTCTGCCGTTGATGCACCTAAATCGCGAAGAATTTTGAATTGCTCAGTTGGTTGTTCTCTAGCTTGAACTCTACTACTCTCTTGATCTCTAGATATGTGCAGTGTGAGGCTCTTCCTGCTTTCAAACATTTCGTTCAGAAAGCTCGTGGAGTGAGAGGCTATGAAAAATTTGCACTTTGCTCGTTCAGCATGCCTTAAAATGAACTGAGCAAGTCTGCGCTGGGCGGCTGGGTGTAAATTATTCTCCGGTTCTTCTACAAAAATATAGCGACCATCCCAGCTGAGTGCTGCAGCTATTCGGCCATCTACAAGCCTGGGATTCAAGACCGGGGACATTGTCGCAAGAATGATTAACAATGCCGACTTTACGCCGCTTCCTAGTTGGCTTAGAGTTAGCGGTGTTTGCCCTTCGGCCGTTAACCTCACTTCCCAGACCCACGAACTCGAATTCTCCACCTTACTATACTGCATGTCCAGACGTGTAAAAGGAGGTACGGGGGTTAGTATCTCGTTTAGGTGGTGTAAAACCTCTTTTTCAATAAATTCCCTGTTGTAAAAATCGGGATTAGTTTGAGCACTTTGCAAATGAGCCCTAACAAGATTTGTTGCGCCCTCTCCATCGTTTCCTAACTTGATTGCGTCTAAAGTTTCCTCAGATTTTATATCTCTTTCAGCGCTCAGAAAAACTGGCTGGTGCCTAAAAAGGTCAAGGTGCGGGAGTAAGCTAACTAAGATTATAGCTTCATTCTCGCTAATATCATGAAAGGATCCACCAAGCTCTACTCTCTTACCGGCTACCCACTGCCCGCCATCTCTCTTTGAAAAGTTTACAGTGGCTCCTTCCAGCCTTTTCAATGAGCTGACTAGTCGCCCATATTCATTGTCTTCATGGAATAGTCGGTTGTTTCGTGATAAATGAGCCCAGACGGACGCATTGAAGGTAAGCGGGTGCCTTAGTTCGTTGGTCATCAAGTCATAAACGCCGCGAATCAAGGTGGATTTTCCACTATTGTTCGGCCCGATCGCTACCGTCACTGGGTGATCCCATTTAATACTGACGGGCTCGGCGCGAAAGCATTTTAGCTGACCTAACGTCAGTTGTCGAATTTGCAACATTTCGAAACAATTGTACTCCAGATTGTTTTTATATGCATTGCTGAAATATGCTAATCATTCGATCGGTCTCTTCCGTTCAATCAGCTTTAAATGGAGTGCCGTGTAACGGGTTGACTGGGACAGCGACTCAAAAGATTCAGGATGGTCTCTTTTCGCTCGAGGTTGTCTAACTGTGGCTGAGGCCACTTTGCCCAATTCGCAGAGTGCCCCAGGCAATCATTACGGCTTGCATATCTCTGGCCTGGGCGCTTTGCCAGGTGATCGAGCAATGGTGAATCAAGCTTCAGAGACTCTCCTTCGTGAATTTCCCCCGAATTCCCCCCAGTGGACCCCTCTTTATGAAACAATCAGCCATCAAAAACGGTTATTACTACACACCCATGCAATTTCTGCGTCGAACTCCGATCCTCCTGGCGGGGTTGATGGCCCTCAGCCTGGTGCCGGCCCTGGCCCCATCTCAGGCCACTCCGCCCCCTGCAAGCACGGCCGCTGCTCCAGCCCCACCCAAGGCGCTGGATGCCGCGACGAAAAAGTCTGTGCTGGATGCCATGGAGCGGACCATCAACACGATGGCCTTCGTCCCCAACGTTGATTTCAGCAAGTGGAACGAGTTTGTCGCGGCAGAGAAGGCCAGCATCGACCGGGCGACTTCTGAAAACGATTTTGCCGCCGCTGTCAACCGAGCTCTCAACAACTTCGGCTTCAGCCACATCACCCTTTTCCCACCCTCGTTTGGCCAGCAGCGCATGACCCAGCGAAGGGCTGGAATCGGGATCCGAATTCAGATTGAAGAAGCCGGCCTGAGAGTCGTCTCGGTCCTCAAAGAAACCCCAGCTGAAGAAGCCGGCATTCGAATGGGCGACCTGATTGTTGAATCCGATGGCAAAAAGGTGCGAAGCACCGCCGACCTGGCCGGTGAGCTGGGGCAGAAATCTCGCATCAAGCTGATTCGCGACGGCAAGGACTTGACTCTAGAAATCACTCGAGCCGAGTACAGCACTGTCATTCCTGAATCGATTGAGTGGAAGGCGGATAAGAAGGCAGCGGTCGTTACGATTCCAACCTTCGACCAGGGTTATAGCCGCGCCAACGTGGATGCCCTGATGAAGCAGGCCATGACCGCAGACCTGCTGATTCTGGACCTCAGAAGCAACGGAGGCGGATTGGTGCTTAACCTTCAGCACCTTATGTCGTACTTCCTCGACCGCGAAACCCAGCCTCTCGGCACCTTTTTGGGCAAGCGAACGGTGGAAGATTACGAAAAGGCGACTGGCGCAAAGGCCACCGACCTGGTGAAGGTCGCAGAAAAGACCACCGCCAAGGTAAGGCCCTTTAAAGCCGAAGGCCCCTTGTTTAAGGGCAAGGTCGCAGTTTTGGTCAACGGTGCCACGGGCAGCGCCAGCGAAATGGCCGCCGCGGCCCTGCGCGACCACCGCAGCGCTCAGGTGATTGGCAGCAAGACGGCTGGCGCAGTTCTGGCTTCCATGATGCTTCCTCTGCGTGATGGCGGCGGATTCTGGATGCAGTTCCCCGTGACCGACTACGTGACCATCAAGGGAATCAGACTGGAAGGCAACGGAGTCACCCCTGACATGGAAGCTGAAATGCCTCGATTCGGTGAGACTGACCAGGCTATCGCCAAGGCTCTCGCCATTCTGGGCGACGCAGCCCGTCAGCCCAACAGCAGACCGTAAAAGGGAAGCCGATAACGAAAAGTCCCCAGCCAGGTTGATCCTGGGCTGGGGACTTTCTTTTGTTTTTAGAGCTGTGGGCAGAACGAGAGCTTTTAGACTCCGACTGCTTCTGCCTTGCCGATTCCGAGAATCACACCCTCGCCAGAGAGGTTGTCGTAGTCTGCTCCAGCAAAGGCTGGGACTTCGGCGACGATGTCCTCCATGATCTCGCGCGGGTTGAAGGCGGGAGTGGCGGGCCTGATGCGCAGAAGGCACTCGGTGAAGATTCTCCAAGGAGCCTTGGCGTCGCCAAGAGGCTGAAGAATCTGTCCCATCCTCTGGACCCTTCGCTCGCTTGAGGTGTAGGTGCCATCCTGTTCGGCCGGAAGAGCCATGGGCAGAACCACCGAAGCATAGTGGCAGGATTCGACCTGCTGGCTGTGAACGACCACAAGAGTCTCCACATTTTCCAAAGCCGACTGAACCAGGTCTCGATCGGCGATCTCATTGAGAGGATCGCATCCGACCAGCCAGAGGCACTTGATCTTGCCAGCAGCGGCTGCCTTAAGAATCTCGGTCGTGTTGAGACCGGCCTTGGGGTCGGCGGCTCCGCCAGGAAGAGTGTCAGGCAGGACGCCGAGTTCTTCGGCACCCTTCTGGCCAGATTCCAGAGCGAGAAGGCTGAACTTGCCTCCTTTCTCCTTGGCAGAAGTCGCCAGGGCTTCCACGGCGGCTTGGCTGGCGCCAAGCAGGCTGGAAGTGGTGAGAGTGACGAACTCAGTTTCGGCAAGGGCCGCTACCGCCTTAATCAGCTCAGCAGATGAAACACCTGTCTCCTGAGCGAGGGCTTCCACGCTGCCGCCCTGGGCGAGCAGTGTTTTAAGACCTTGGGCCAAGGCAGCTTCCTTGCCTGGCTTGTAGCGAAGAACGGCGTGAGCGAACTGATCTGCTTCGTTTGAAGAGTGGTGAGCCACAACAACCTTGGCTTCGCTGTTGAACCAAGCCTTGCGAACCCTCAGGTAGGTGATGGGGGCTTCGTCGGCGAGGTTGGTGCCGAAGATGAGAATCGAAGAGGTGTGCTCCAGCTCGGCGATGGTCGTCTGGACCGAATCGATTCCCAGCTTGTACTCCAGCCTTTCTGACCTAGCCTGAATAGGAAGGCCGAGTCTGTGATCAATGTTGGAGCTGCCGAATCCCTTGCGGAAGAGCTTCTGTAGTGAGTAAAGGCTTTCGTTGCTGATGTGGCGGGGGCCAACCAGAACGGCGACTTCAGAATTCTCGCTGGCGGTCAGAATCTGCTGGTAGGCAGGACCCCATTCGGACTTCACAAAGTCATCGCCCTTTCGAATGTGGGGGCTGGTCAGCCTCTCGGGGCTGTTGTAAAAGTCGTGGCCAAACTTGGTTTTGTCGCTGGTCCACTCTTCGTTGACCGCTTCGTTGGTGCGGCCGTTGACTCTGATAAGTCTGCCACTGCGGGTATCGAACCAGATGTTCGTGCCTTCGGCAGTGACGGTGCAGATGCCGGGACGAGTTTCCAAATCCCAGGGTCGAGCGCGGAATCGATACTTGGAAGAAGTCAGGGCGCCGACAGGGCAGATTTCGATGACGTTGCCGCTGAATCGGCTTTCGAAATCGGTGAGCTGGAAGGTGGAGGGCTGCATTTCTGCGCCTCGGAACCTAAAGGCAAGCTGGGCGTCGCCAGAAATCTCTTCGGTAAACCTCACACAGCGGCCGCACTGAATGCACCTTTCAAGGTCGAGGGTCACGTACTGGCTGAGAGGGTAGGCCTTGGGCGCGTGCCGCTTCATCTCAGTGAATCGGCTGGTGCTGGGGCCGTAGGCCAAAGTGTTGTTCTGCAGGGGGCATTCGCCGCCTCGGTCGCAGATGGGGCAGTCGAGGGGGTGGTTGATCAAAAGGAATTCAAGAACTCCCTTTCGATCTCGGTGGACCATCTCAGTATCGGTGTAGATGGCCATGCCTTCGCTGGCAGGCAGGGTGCAGCCAGCCTGGGGCTTCGGCATGCGGCGGACTGATCCATCTGGCTGGCGGAATCCCACTTCGACCAGGCACATGCGGCACATTCCCACCGGCTTCATGCGGGGGTGGTAGCAGAAAATGGGGATCTCCAGGCCGAGCCTCTTGACCGCTTCGACGATCAATTCTCCCTTGGGGACTTCAATCTCGATCTCGTTGATCGTGATTTTTACTGTCTCAATTTGGGGTGCGGCAGCCATGGTGTCCAACAAAAAGCAGACTTCGTCAGCTTGACGACTTCTACGTTTGTAGAGATACCCGATTCGCAGGGTTTCTCATCGCCTAAGGCCCTCAGATGATTTGGAGAGGTGGGGTCCAGTTACTCTACTCTCGGTGTCATATCGTCCATGACTGCCCGACTGACAGCATCAGAAAGCTCTTTGCTCTCAAGGATCGGGTACTCGGCCGCTAGCTTGCCGGAGACTTTCCCATTGTTCTGAATCACGGAGCGGATGATTCGGTCGAGAGCGTTGTCACTCGCCTGAATGATTTGACCGAGTTTGGCGCGATTATCGTAGTGCTTCCGGAGATAAGCAGCCTCCTGCGTCATCTCCTTCTTAACAGTTTCTTCCAGAACCTTTGCAATGTAGGTCACATGCTCGGTCAGGTCCATGTATTTCCAAGCAGGCAGGGCTTGGCTATAGCCATCAAATTCAAAATTCGAAATCTCGCCATCCGGATACGTAAGCTCCTTGCCAAATCGCCAATGACCAGAGTATTTTCTTCTGAGCACCGCTGAGAAGATGTCAAGAATACGGTCATAGGAAGCCAAATCTTTGCTGATAGTCGCAGAGATCGGAATGATCGTCGGATCTTGAGTGACTCCATCCCTTCTCAGAATGTCATTGATCATGAACCTGCTTAAGCGGCCATTTCCGTCGCAGAGGGGATGGATGTAGACAAACGCGAATGAGAGGACTGCTGATCGTACAATGGGATTTGTGCCCTTCGTCCTTTCTGCGGCTGCAGACAATCCGGACATTAATCGGGGCAGATCCTCATGGCCTGGAGCAATGTAGTGAATGACCTCTTGCATTCGAACCGTCTGCCCGACAAAGATGGGTGACTGCCTGACTCCGTAGTGAAGTGCATTCGGTCCCAGAACCTCTCTTTGGATTGCCTCTAGATCCTCTCCGAACAAATCTGACACTCGGCCAATGTGGGTCTCCATCGCTGCGGCAAACCTTTCCTCTCGACTTGGATCGTTTTCGCCTTCAATCTTGAACGAGGATTTGCTTTCTTTCACGGTCAGCCAGATTGCTGCTCTGCGGACAAGATCTGCCCCAAACTGGGTTTCCAACTCTGCAAGAGCTTCTGAAATCTCGGTTTGCCCAACAGTTGGCATGATCGAATCGCTAAAGTTCACCATTGGGCAGAGTTCGCGCGTGCCAGGCATGTTGTTCCTGACCCGAAAACGGGGTTCGTTTTCTGCTTCAGCGGCGGTCCAGTATCTTTCAGATTCTAGGATGTCCACGTAGGGGCCGGCTTTCGTGTCAGGCACATCCAGAAAATCTCCAGTCAGCCATTCGTAAAGCCAGGCACATCGTCTCGCGTATCTGCCTGAAGGTTCTCTAAGCAGCCACTCGGTAATCTCGTTTGAACCGACGACGGCAAACAATCGGGCAAGAAGCTCAAGGTTGATTCTCTCGTGCTTGAGCAGAAACTCTAAGTGGCCAGCCAAGTTGTTTGAGGGTGCATAACTTGCTTGATAGGTGTTGAAAAACCTGCCGTTTACTTCTCGGCGCAGGCTAGTGCTTCCGAGTTTTGAAATGTAGCGTAGGGGCTGAACAATCTCAAGTCCATACTCCTCTACTAACCAGCTTCCGCCAACCGCATCCCTACTGCGCGAGGATGCCTCAGAGGATTGATCCATGAGATTGTTGATTTTGGAGCATTTTTGATTGAAAACGATCACTGAACCATGAAAACGTTCATAAAACAGGGTTTTCAAATGAAAACGTTCACGAAATGGAGATCGAGTCTGTGCAGGCGAAGCGACTCAAAACGGAGTCTCAATCCTTCTTGAGGCGATTAATCAGCCTTCAGCAACTGGGCATCAAACAGACAAGACATCCGGGCGAAAAAAAAGGCGGAATTGCATTCCGCCTGATTGAACTGCTTGTCGTCAACGTCGAACGATGCTCTTCAACGGCCCGTTTCGCGTTTACATTTCTATCATAGGCATCCAAATGTTAAGAACACACTAAGGCTGGGCAGGGGGTGGGCCCAAGCAGGAAAGTAAGGGACGTTCGCCTGGGAAGATGGAATCATTTTCGCCCTGCAAGGGCCATAAGTCATAGGCTGATTGCCAGAACCTATTCACTGCCTTGCAGGCGGCGGCTCAGCCCCGATCAAGGCCCCAAGCCAGCAAAAGGTAAAACACAAAAGTGAACGTCGGAGAGCTGATCTACCAACTTGCCCCAGAATTTGATGACTGGGTGGGCAGCACTCTGCCCGTCTACAGCCCCATTGATGGAGAGCACATCGTCACTCTGCGGGTCGATACTGCCGATGAAGTCGATGCGAAGATCGGGCTTGCCCACAAGGCTTTTCAGACCTGGCGCGATGTCCCCGCTCCGCAAAGGGGCGAACTGGTTCGACGATTCGGCCAGGCTCTAAGGGACCACAAGGAAGAACTTGCCCAGCTTGTGACCTGGGAATGCGGAAAGATTTTGAGCGAGGGCCGAGGCGAGGTCCAAGAGATGATCGACATCTGCGATTACGCGGTCGGACTTTCTCGCCAGCTTTACGGCCTTACCATCGCCAGCGAAAGGCCAAACCACCTGATGTCGGAAACCTGGCATCCCCTTGGTCCAATCGGGATCATCTCTGCCTTCAATTTCCCAGTCGCTGTTTGGAGCTGGAACGCGGCCCTCGCCTGGGTCTGCGGCGACACCTGCGTTTGGAAGCCCAGCGAAAAGACTCCCCTTACCGCCATTGCCTGTCACTCCCTGTTTGAGTCTGTGAGAATCGAAATGGGACTGCCAGAGGGTCTTTCAACCCTGGTCATTGGGGATCGAGCCGCAGGCGAACAGCTTGTGGATGACAAGCGGCTGGCGCTGATCTCTGCCACGGGCAGCACCCGCATGGGTCGCGAAGTCGGCCCCAAGGTCGCAGCAAGATTCGGTCGAAGCCTGCTGGAACTCGGCGGCAATAATGCCATCATCGTTACCCCTTCGGCCGATTTGGCCGTGGCTCTGCCTTCTCTCCTCTTCGGATCGGTGGGCACGGCGGGACAAAGATGCACTTCCACCCGGCGCATCATCGTCCACGAGAGCCTGGTCGAAAAGCTCTTTGCTCAGCTGGCACAAAACTACACCATGATCGGCAGCGATAAGGTGGGCGATCCGCTCGATTCGGCCACTTTGGTCGGTCCACTGATTGATAAGGCTGCCTTTGATGGCATGCAGAAGGCAATTGAAGCAGTGCGTCCCTTCGCCTCGGCCATGGTCGGGGGAGAAAGGGTGAGGCTGGATCTAGGTGAAGGAGCCTATTACGTCAGCCCAGCCTTGGTGCTGCTGTCTAACCAGCCCGAAGTGATTCATCACGAAACCTTCGCGCCCCTGACTTACATCATCCCCTACACGACTCTCGAAGAGGCGTTGGAGATCCACAACGCTGTTCCTCAGGGACTCAGCTCCGCCATCATGACGACCGACCTTCGTGAGGCTGAGTTCTTCCGCCGCCGAAGCGATTGTGGAATCGCCAACGTCAACATCGGCACCAGCGGGGCTGAAATCGGCGGCGCCTTTGGAGGCGAAAAGGAGACTGGCGGCGGCAGAGAATCGGGTTCCGATTCCTGGCGAGCCTACATGAGGCGGCAGACTTCCACCGTCTACTACGGCACCGATAAGCCAGCTTTGGCTCAGGGTGTCAACTTCGACGTGTGAAGTTTGGAAACCTGATATCGAAGTGTGTTCCGCTGTCTCTGGCGACGGAACACACTTCAGAAGGCTCTCTCAGAAAGGCATTGGCGTTGCCAGTGGCACTTAGTCAAGAGTTTTTGCTAAGAACCAACCTGGATCACAGTTCTGGAAAGAGAGCTTTAACCGCTTGAAGCACTCGCGCTGCCAGTGGCACGATGCCCAGTGATTGTAAAGCTTAAGTCAATGGTTTACAAGTGGCAGCCCGGCTTTGAGTCGAGCTGAGTCGCCCCGGCAATAGGTAGGACAAAAGGCATTCCTGGCTTAGCAAAGCTAAACCAGGCCACAGAAAATTGTTGAATTTTCCGGGCGAACCAGGCAAAACACGCCAGTCTTCTCACTTGGATACCTGTGCCACTGGCATCGCCAGTGCCAGCAACCTTCAAGCCTCACAACAAGCCATCACGAAGTTGACAACTGAAGTTTTGTGTGCCACTGGCATCGCCAGTGCTCTTCTAAGTTCTTTTAGTCAGACTTGATACGATTGAAAGGCGACTACCAGCGAATCAAGTTCGCGCCCCAGACCAATCCAGCCCCAAATCCAACGGTCATAACCAGCATTCCTGGCTTAAGCCTTCCTTCCTTCTCCGCTTCATGGAGCCCGATCGGAATAGAACCTGCGCTAGTGTTGCCGTAGCGGTCCACGTTGATAAAGACCTTTTCGGGCGGAAGATCCAGCTTATGGGCGGCGGATTCGATGATGCGGATGTTCGCCTGGTGCGGAACAAAAAGGTCGATATCTGAGGGCTGAAGTCCAGCTTTATCCAGCAGCTTCAGACAGGCATCTCCCATGGCGTGAACTGCAAACCGGTAGACCTCGCTGCCGGCCATGTAAAGCAGGCGACGCTTCTGGTGCTCTTCCCACAGGTGGGTTGGGTAGCGGGTTCCGCCAGTTTCCAGAACGATGTGCCTGGCCCCTTCGCCATCTGAATGGAGGGTGGTTTTGATCAAGCCTCGGTCGGTGTTTTCTTGGGCTTCAAGAATAACTGCGCCAGCGCCATCGCCGAAGAGGATGCAGGTGCCTCGGTCGGTGTAGTCAACGACTTTGCTGAGGACGTCAACACCGATAACCAGAACCTTGTTGGCTCGGCCAGTTTCAACCATGCTCGCGCCAAGGTCCATGGCGTAGATGAAGCCTGCACAGGCTGCTCCAACATCAACGGCACCAGCGTTCTTGATTCCTAAGGCGTTTTGGACGATGCAGGCGGTGGAAGGGAAGGGGTGGTCGCCGGAAACAGTTCCGACAATGACCATATCGATCTCATCAGGAGATGTCCCGCTGGCTTCCAAAGCCTGGCGGCCGGCAATGATGGAAAGGTCACTGGCTGCCTCATCGGTTGAGCAGACCCTTCTTTCGTGAATCCCTGTCCTCTGAACGATCCACTCGTCAGAGGTTTCGACCATCTTTTCCAAGTCCTGATTGGTCAAGACTCCGGCAGGCACACCCATGCCTGTGCCAATTACAACGGCTCTTCTCATTTGTGGGCCTCTTCGGCAATAGCCTGCTTAATTGAATCGGCCAGGTTGGCTTCTACAATCTGCGAGGCCTGGCGAATGGCATTGAGAATAGCTTTGGCGCTGCTGCGCCCGTGTCCGATGATTGTCACTCCGTTCAATCCCAGCAAAGGCATTCCGCCGTATTCTGCGTAATCTACTTTCTTTCGCAGAGGGGCAAGCGCCTTCTTGAGTGGAAGATACAGCAGCCGTGCTGGCCCGGTGGGGACCGCAGCCTTGATTTCCGACATGATGAACTCGGCGACACCCTCGGCGGTCTTCAAAACGACGTTGCCCAAAAAGGCGTCGCAGACGACGATGTCGCAGGGCTGCCTAAAAATGTCTTTGCCTTCAATATTGCCAGCGAACCAAGAATGCCGAGCCAGCAGCTCGTAAGATCTTTTGGCAAAGGCGTTGCCCTTGCCTGGCTCTTCGCCGATGTTCAGCAGGTGAACCTTGGGGTCTTTTCTTCCCATGACCGCTTTGGCGTAGGCGCGGCCCATCAAAGAAAACTCAACCAAATGTTCCGGATCAACATCCGGAGAAGCACCGGCATCGAGCAGAAGAAACTGTCCGTGCTTGTTTGGAAAATGGCTGGCAATGGCGGGGCGATGAATGCCGGGCATTTGTCGCCACCCTAACAGGCTGGCGGCCGTTGCTGCACCCGTATTGCCTGCGCTCACCACAATGTCGGCCTGGCCTTTTTTAACCAGATCGATGCAGACCGAGATGGATGAATCCTTCTTCTTTCTCAAGGCATCCATCGGCTTTTCATCCATCTCAACCACCTCGGTGGCGGGATGAATCATAACGTTGGCAGGGCAGGGCCCTTCCATCACAGCCTGAATCGCCTCTGGCTGTCCGACCAGAATCAGAGTGCCCTTAACTTCGTGAGCGGCGGCCATGGCCCCCCGGACAATTTCTGCCGGGGCATGGTCGCCGCCCATTGCATCAATGGCGATTCTCAATTAGATTCCTCCTCCGAGACCTTTAGGGATCCCAAGGCCTCAAAGGCTGGGTGCCCAGAGGCTGGAGGGGTTGGAGCTTTTCGAGCTTCGGCAAAAGGACAGATTTGATCCCACCCTTTTTCGCAGGTGGGCTGTAAGGGCAGACTAAGCAGGAATCCCTGCCGGATGTATCGGTCGCGAAAGAGCCTGTTTTCTTGGAACAAGGCTTCTGGCTCGTCGTCGGGGGCTACTTTCGCAAAAGAGTCGTGAGACCAAGATGAAGGGACGCCTTCCACAAGAAAGTCGTCATCCATTTCAAATTCATGGTCAAGTTCAAGCGCATGGCCGCACCGGGCGCATTCTAGGACGATCTTGGTTTTGAATTCGCCAGAAAGCAGAAGAATGCTTCCGGTGGATTCAGCGTTCAAGGTTCCGTGGATCGGCGCCAGGAGGTCGAGATCCTCCTCCTGCTTTAACTCAGTGGAGATCTCGAAGACCATCTTTCGGCCCGGGTGCTGCAGCGCATCGTTCAGGTCGAGGAGATCCTCCCTCTTCATGGGGTGGGCAGTGTACCAGGGGGCGGGTCATGGACAAATGACAGGTCCGCAGAGGGGCAGGGTCCAAGCCGGGATTCACCCTTGCTGAGATTTATGCAGAACCTGACTTGAAAAGAGGCAGGCGGCTTTCTGCCCTCCAGAGAATAAAAGCTTGGCCCGTCAAACAGCCAGCAAGGATTGGCCAGGAAGTCCAGGATAGGTCGGCCCTCCTAGCAGCCTCAAAGGCCAAGATATCCCATCCCATTGAGCCCAGAAACAGCCGCCAATTGATCAGCAGGAGCCCGAAGGTAAGGGGCAGGGCAATAAACAAAGGAGCTCTCCCTCTTTCCCAAGCCAGATTTGCCGCTATGGGGCAGAGCATCAGCATCGAAAAGCTGGGAGGCAGTAGGGTGAGAAAGAGAGTCAGGGGATACTTCGGACCGGCCTGCCACGTGAGGAGAATCACTCCGATCGCAGGAGCAATAGACATGAGGGCAATAACGACAAGAGACCTGAGGATTCGTGGCAGAAGCCCTTCTGCCGGAGGCGCAGGTAAATTTGAACCGTGTCCAACAGCGCCGTGGGCTTGGATGTCCTTCTCTCCGACGACTGCCGCCTGATTCAGGGGCGTCGTATTGGCTTGGTCTGCAACCAGGCGTCTATCTCGGGAGATCTTGTCCATGTCCTTGACTGTCTGCTTCCCTATCATCGGTCAGGGCGAATCAACATCATGTCAGTTTTTGGACCCCAGCACGGAATTTGGGGCCACACGCAGGACAACATGATTGAGTGGGAAGGCTACCTAGACCCGCGGACGGGTCTGCGCTTCCATTCTCTTTACGGACAGCACCGCCAGCCGACTCCCCAAATGCTGCAGGGGATCGACGAATTGGTGGTTGATCTGCCCGATGTGGGCGCAAGGTACTACACCTTTATCTGGACTCTGGCCCTCTGCATGAAGGCCTGCGAACCCCTCGGAATCCCCGTGACAGTTCTGGATCGCCCCAATCCGATTGATGGGGTGACTGTTGAGGGCCCAGTGCTCGACCCCGCTTTCGCCAGCTTCGTCGGCCTTTATCCCCTGCCAATCCGCCACGGAATGACGGTGGGAGATGTAGCTCGGCACCTTAAACAAACCCAGTTTCCTGGTGTCGATTTGAGGGTGGTTGAGGTGCAGGGCTGGAATCGAGAGAGTTATCTGGACGAGACAGATTTCCCCTGGGCTATGCCCTCACCCAACATGCCGACGGTCGAAACTGCCGTCGTCTACCCCGGCATGTGCCTGATTGAAGGCACCAAGATGAGCGAAGGCCGAGGCACGACCAAACCCTTCGAGATCTTTGGGGCCCCCTATATTGATGGCTGGGTTTTGGCGGAGGAGCTTAATCGGTACGGACTGCCTGGGTGTGTTTTCCGCCCCTACCAATACCAGCCCACCTTCCACAAGTTTGTGGGTCAAATCTGCCAGGGCTGCCACATTCATGTGACAGATAGGCGCACCTTTCAACCCTTCTTGACCACCTGCGTTGTGCTTCAAAAGGTGATGTCTCTTTACCCAGATGATTTCAAATGGCTGGATCCTCCTTATGAATATGAGGAGAAGCTGATGCCAATTGACATTCTGCTAGGGAACGGCTGGCTGAGAGGTGTGATTGAATCAGGCGGAGATCTGAGAGAAGCTTTAGCCGGTTGAAGCCCAGCCCCCAGAACCCACCCCAGGCTTCCGAGCGTCTAGCCTAACGTGAGCTTCTCTCTAATCGTGTGCTGCGCCATGGCCAATAGTGGCGTGGCGGCAGAAGAAGCTCTGCTGCTGGCCATCGTCGCCGACAGCAAGGGAAGCCTCTCGACCCTTTCTGCGACGATAACTGGTTCAAGCAAAAGGCTTTCTCTCAATCAAGATATCGGCTGGCACAGGCTCTCCGGCGGGCAGTGGCTATGGGTCAGGCAGAGAGGAGAGAGCATCCGGTTCGGCAGCCCAGGGACTCCGCCAGGTGAAATCAAGCTGGCCCTCAGTCTTGGAGGGAGGTCTTGGCAGGTGGCTTGGATCGAAGGGCCTCTGCTCAGCCTTGGCTACTACGGTGACGCTTCCGAAGCGCCAGGGTTGGTCTGGAGCTTCCTTCGCGGAGGCGGCGCGCTTGAAATGGACTCCAACAGCAGAACCAAGCTGGAGGAAGCCTGGCTGAAGCTGGAGGAAAGAGAGAAAGAGAAGTGGAAGGTCCCGACCTACTCTTCAGAACCCTTCGGTTACTACAGGCGTCAAGGAACCTCATACGTTGGCCTTCAGGTCCGCCCCTTTGACGAAGCACCTGTCGAAGCCGGCAGGCAGCCAGACCCCAACCGTGGGCGCATGGTGACGGCAGAATTGGAACCGCCTGACCAGCGAGCCTGGCGGAGCGCAAAATCCACAGGAGGCAATGTTTTTGACGCTGTGGGCAGCAGCCTGACAGGGTGGGGAATCGTCCTTTCAAGTGAGCAGGCAAGACTTGCCCCCTTTGAAGGAGGCCAGTTTGGCCGAACAGAAAGGCAGTCGCCTTTTGCCGGATCGCGAATTGTTGCTTTTCAGTCCTGGACCGGACCCCAGGCAAAGAAGATTGGGGATGAGTTGAAAAGGCTCAGGCCCTAGCAAAAGTGGCTCTTCACTGGGTCGAAAGGCAGGGCCGCTAGGCTCGGCTAGGGCCCTCTTAGGGGTCGGACTCGCCCGCCAAGGTATCCTTGACTCTTGGCGCAGGCACCGCCCGCGCCCATCCCCTTGTTCCCGGCGCCTGGCCGGGAGGAGTGACGGACCATGATTGAAGTCGTAACCCGCCCCAAAACTTCGTCTCTGGCTGTAAATCGCCTGAGGAAGGAAGGCATTCTGCCCATGGCTCTTATTGAGAAGGGAAATGGCACCCGCCTTATCCAGGCCCCCGTCGCTCACGTTAAGGCTGTTTTGAGTGGCAAGGATGGGCTGAAAATTTTCCCCTTGACCCTGGATTCTGGCTCTCGAGAAATGAGAGTCGTTGTCAAGGAAATCCGACGCCACGAAGTGACCCACAAGGTCACCACCATGGTGCTTCAGGAAGTTGTCGATGAGGATAAGATCCGCATCGCCGTTCCTGTCACCTACTCGGGAACTCCTAAGGCAGTTGCCAAGAACGTTGCCTCCCTCATCACCCCTGTCAGCACCCTGCTGGTTCAGGCCAAGGTGAAGGATCTCCCCGATTCAGTTCAGATCGACTGCTCCAAGATGAAGCAGAACGACCGAATCCTGGTTCAGGACCTCAATCTTCCCGAAGGCGTCAACGCTCTCTCTTCCCCCGAGACAGTCGTCGCTTCCACGGTTCAGCTCCGCGGCATGGCTGACTTCGTCGAAGAAGAAGAAGCTCCCGCCGAGTAAGAACTTAAAGCGAAACTTTGAGAGCTCGACACTTCTGGTGTCGGGCTCTTTTTGTTTGGGGTGGCAGCGGCTAGTTTGCTGGTTGGGTGGTGGGGCAAGGTCGAGAATGGAGTCTTTGACGTGAGGTCGTTTCAATCCTCTTAGACTATGGGTTGGCCTGTTCTGCCCGCGAAGCCTGAGCGGCAGAGCAGGAATGAGTTGTCCCCGTGTAAAGCTGCTCAATTCCCGCCCGACAGCGAGCTGATCGCTCCTCCCTTCAAGATAAACGAAAAGTGTCGGGTGCCACGATCTTGACGAGGAACGAGTCAAGGTCGTGAATGAACAGTTTCAGATATTGCATTCCTGGCTTAGCAAAGCTAAACCAGGCCACACTTACTCTTTAATAGAGCTGAAGTTCTGTGCCACTGGCATCGCCAGTGCTGATTTCACAACTTTCAGATTAAACATATCCTGCTCGACAGCGGGCTGATCGAGCAGGCCACCCCTCCTTTTTAGATGAACGAAAAGTGTCGGGTGCCACGATCTTGACGAGGAACGAGTCAAGGTCGTGAATGAAGAGTTTCAGATATTGCGTTCCTGGCTTAGCGAAGCTAAACCAGGCCACATTTACTCTCCCAGAAAGAGGACAGAAGTTCTGTGCCACTGGCAACGCCAGTGTAATTTTGAGTGTTTTCGATTAGACATATCCTGCTCGACAGCAGAGTTGAATGAGCAGGCCCTCGAAGACACGAAAAGTGTCGGATGCCATGATCTTGACGAGGGTCGAGTCAAGGTCGTGAACGAGACCTTCCTCTCACCACCGAGAAGGCAGAACTTATCGCTTCGGCCGCAGGGACTTGATCTGGCTCAAGATCTTTTCGCCAAGATCGATCCTGGGATTCGACCTGGCAAACTTTCCTGCCTCCCACTCGGCTGAGGCAAGCAGCCCGCTTTCAGCGTAGGCAGCAGACCTCATCAAGGAAGAATCCCCTGCCTCACTCAGCTTTTTGGCCAAGGCGGCAGATTCTGACTCGGAGAGAAGATAGAAGCTGGATTCGGCCAAAATCTGACCGGCATCTGGCTCGGCGGGGTTGGGGCTCAAAAGTCGATAGGTGTAGGTGTGGCCGCGAGGAAGATCCTGACTCACCTGCCAGGATTCAGCCGTTGTCGCTTCGGATCTCGCCACGACCTTGCCTTCCTTATCCAGCACCACGCACTGAACGCCGCCAAGCATTCCTTTCTGTCTCTGCCACTTGATAGTTGGCTTTTGGGAATCGGCAAACTCGCGATCGGGGAAGAGCATCCTCACTGACCCCGCGCGGGGGGCAGGCTTCGCCGCAAGAGCCCTTGATGCTTCGGGCACCTTAAGCTGGCCGCTCGCCATATTTTTGACCGAGGCGGGAGGGGTCTGGACAGTGAAGATTCCTTCTGGCCGCAGGGTGAAAAGGCGGCTGCCATCCTTGATCAAAGGAGATTCGGCCGATTGGAAAACGGGAGAAATGTTGACCGGCAGGTTTGTGTCCGGCGAAGGAAGAACCTGTCCCCGGCTGACATTAAGGCTGCCCTGAAAGGCCTTGACCTTGGCATCCAGCTCCTGGTTCTTGGTCAAAAGGTTCTTCTGCTTTTCGTAGCTCTCCTTCAGGCTCTTGGTCAGAGAGGCGATTTCCTTGTCCTTCTCTGCGGCAGATTCTTGGGCTTCCTTGAGAGCGGCGTCGTGGGCTGCTCGTTGAGAAGCCAAAATCTGTCTACCTTTTTCATCGACAGACTGAGAGGTGAGGAGAATAGAAGCGTAGATTCCAGCCCCCACCAGGCCGATGGCGGCGAGCAGGTGAATTGGCTTGAGAGAAAGAGAGGCAGGCTGACGCAGCGATGCTGGCTGCTCTGCTGGCTTATCGATCTCAGTCTGCTCCACTTAGGTTCCTCTTCTTTGGACATAGTCTTCAACGTCTTCGGCTGCCGTGGCGAGGCATGATTGGGTCCTGATTTGCAAATTCTTCGTAAATTTTTCCCATCTGGCCCTGAAAGTCTTGACAGGTCTGGCCGATACCTCGTATAGTAGACAAATAGTGACTAGTTTGAGATTCATTCAGCAGAGGGTCGAGAAACAAGCTCCAAGTTGGACGTGATATTCGTCCGATCTATAGCGGCATAATCTTCATCGAGCGCGGTTTAATTCATCGCCAGATGGAGTTAAATTCGCCGTTTAGTGGTGAATAATTCACCACAATCAAGGTATATTAGGTTCATGATTCGCCGAATGATGGGGCAGAGAGTCCAAGAAGCCATGACCGATACACCAGTGGTCATGGTGCAGGGACCCCGTCAATGCGGCAAGTCAACTCTGGTCAGAGAACTGGCTCCTCATCTTCCCTACGTTTCGCTGGATGACCCCGCCGCTCTCGACTTTGCCCACCGAAACCCCCGAGCTTTTCTTAAGGCTCATCCAGATGGGCTGATCTTGGACGAGGTTCAAAGAGCCCCCGACATCTTCCGATCCCTCAAGGCTGAGGTGGACGAAGACAGGCGTCCTGGCCGATTCCTCATGACTGGTTCATCCAGCCTTCTTTTGCTGCCTAAGCTGAGCGAGAGTCTTGCCGGCCGCATGGAAGTCGCCAGCCTTTGGCCCTTGGCTCAGGCAGAAATCGGAGAGTCATCTGGCAGCTTTGTCGACCGTGCCTTTGCGGGCGACCTCCCCTTGGCGAAAGGGGAGCCGCTCGATTGGAGCCGCATTCATCGAGGCGGATTCCCCGAACCCTTCCACCGGACAGTGGAATCGAGACGTCGAGCCTGGTTTGAAGCCTACGTCAAGGCGCTGATCGAAAGAGACGTCAGAAGCCTTTCTGACATTGAGGGCTTGACGGCTCTGCCCCGACTGCTTAAGCTGCTGGCGAGATCGGTGGGAGAAACCCTCAACGTCTCCTCTCTTTCCAGAGAATCTGGCATCGCCCACACGACTCTCAACCGCTACATCGGGCTGCTAGAAGCTGTTTTTCTCATCCATCCCTTCTCTGCCTGGAGCTCGGGCCTCAGCCACCGCACCTTAAAAGCTCAAAGAGTCGCCTTTGTCGATTCGGGACTTCTTATTCACCTGCTTGGGGTTGACCCCGCCACCCTTTCTCCCGAAGAACCTTTGGTTCGCGGCGTTCTTTCCTCTTGGGTTGGCATGGAGCTTCAGAGGCAGGGGGGCTGGTCAGAAACAACGATGGAAGTCGTCCACTTCCGGTCAGTCCGACAATACGAGGTGCCTATTGTCATGGCAAGAGGCGATGGTCAGATTGTCGCTATCGATGTCACGGCTGAGAGCTATCCTTCGCCCGCTGGCTTAAGGCCGATCGAGTTCCTTGAACAGGTGGCGGGAGACCGGCTCTCGGCTGGCATTCTCTTAACGGCCGGCCCCGAAGCAAGAAGGCTGAGCGAAAAGCTCTGGGCTCTGCCTTACAGCGCCCTCTGGGCATAAGGTTCGTTTTCTAAAGGCAGGTTAACCGCTCCTTAACGGCTAGGTTCCAGACTCGACTCTAATGCTCACCTCTGCCTTCCTGCTGGCTTCTGCGGCTCTAGTCCACGATGGACCAGACCCCATCGCTGCCTGGGAGTTCCATCCCAAACAGGTTCAGGGCAGCGTGCTGAAGGCGACAATCGGCCCCGATGCTGCTATTCAAGGAGCACCGAAGGCTGCCCCGACTGCTATCAGTCAGTGCCTTCAGCTCGATGGAGTGAAAGATTTTTTCATCATCGCGGATGACTTCAAAACTCAGGAAAAGTTTCTACCGAAGCAGAAGTTCACTGTAGAAGCCTGGGCCGCCGTGAACATGGGGCACAACGATGGCTCTTTTATGGGGCTTCTTCAGGACAACGGCAATTACGAAAAAGGCTGGTCGCTGGGCTACAACGGGGGGCGCTTTACCTTTGCCCTCAGCACCAAAGGAGCCGATGACGGCGATGGAAAGCTGACCTATCTCGAAAGCAAAACCGACTACGAGATCGGTCGCATCTACCACGTCACTGCCACCTACGACGGAAAGGCCATGAAGCTTTACGTGAACGGCAAGCTGGAAAGCCAAAGCACAGCCCAATCCGGAGACATCCTTTATCCGGTCAAAGCCCCTTGGACTCTGGGCTGCTACAAAGACGACGACGAGCAGTATCCCTTTGAGGGGAGGTTTGTCAGGGCCGCACTTTATGATCTGGTCGCGACGGCCGAAGGAGTCGAGCACCTTTTTGAGCATCGACAAGAGCTCACCCAAGCCGCGCCAGTTATCGAAGAGAATCCGAATTTCGAATGGGTGATTCAGCCCTATCAGCAGTATCCGACTCCGAACGAAATAACGATCATGTGGGAAACCTCCCGCACAAGCACGTCAGTCGTCCATTTCGGATCTAACAAAAACAGCCTCACTCGCTCTGTGGGTTCGCAGCAGAAGAACCCTCAATCCTTGGTCCACAAGGTGGTTCTTAAGGATCTGAAGCCAGAAACTCACTACGTTTACAAAGTTGAATCTATCGATGACAAGGGCCGCAGGCTGGAATCCCCTCTTCTCACCTTCCGAACGGCTCCTGACACCAATCGCTCAATTCGATTTACGGTCGTGGGTGACACCCAGGATCAGCCTCAGATCAACAAGCGCATTGCCGAGCACATGTGGAACGAGAGGCCTGACTTCTTTATGATCGTCGGTGATCTGGTGGGAACGGGATCGAACAAGCGGCACTGGACCAACGACTTTTTTGGCTCCATGCGGCCCCTGCTCGATCGAGTGCCTCTTATCCCTGTCATCGGCAACCATGAAAAGGACGCCCGGTTCTACTACGATTACGTCAGCGTGCCTGCCCCCGAGTACTGGTATCGCTTTTCTTACGGGCCAGCCGAGTTCTTTATTGTCGACACCAACCGCAATGTCGCCGAAGGCAGCGAGCAGTACAAGTGGCTCGAATCTGCCCTGGCTTCCAGCAAAGCCAAGTGGAAGTTTGTGGCTCACCACCATCCCCCTTACAGCAGCGATGAAGATGACTACGGCAACCTTTGGGAAGGCCAGTCAGTGCGAGGCGATTTGAGGGTCAGAGCTTTGACCAAGCTTTATGAAAAGTACGCAGTGGATGTTGTTTGGGCTGGCCACATTCACAGCTACGAAAGAACCTGGCCTCTGATCAAGGGCAGCTCGGCCGAAAAAGGCCCTGTCTACATTGTCTGCGGCGGAGGCGGAGGAGGATTGGAAAGGCACGGACCCACTCGTCCCGAATTCAGCAATCGAATCCGTCACGGCCACCACTACTGCGTCGTTTCAATCAACGGAACCACCTTCGAAATGTCGGCTTTTGACATCGAGGGTCGGCTCTTCGATGGGCTTAAGATCGTAAAGCCTTAGGCTGTCTGCTTCATAAAGGACTCCCTTCCCCTCTCCCTTTTCTTCATCAAGCTGAAGGATCGGAGAGGGGAGTGTTTTTTCAGAACAAGAAATTTCAACCCAAACCAGATACCATTGATCTCATGGTTGGGGTGTTCTTTCTCTTGTCTTCTGCGGCGGCGCAGCCCGCTCCGCCTCTGGTTTCAGCTGAAGCCAAAGCGAAAATCACTCTTCCTCTCGATTCCAAGGGCTTCTCCATGGTCCTTTCCAGCCAGCAGCCGAGGCTGGAGGATGTCGCTGAACCTAACCTGGTCGGAGCCTTCGGCGTGGGTTTCGATACTTACAACCCCAAAGAAACCAACATCTTCAATGCCAACGGCAACATCTACGACAGGCCTCAGAGGGAGGTCTCCCTTCACTGGAACGGAGTCGAACTGGCCAACAAGCTCTCGCCAGTAGAGATCAAAAACACTGGCCCGCAGGAATTTCGTGTCCTCGTAAATAGTGTGGTCGGGGGCAGCAATGTCTCAGTTTTCATTGGCAGAACGGCTGTTTACGATAAACACTTTGTGCCTTTTCTTAAGCCCTTGGCTGATGCCTGGCATGTTGCAGGTGCCGGGGGCACAGTCTCGGCCAAAGCTGGCAGAGCCGCCAAGGTCGAAGAGGTCAAGAAGGTCAAGGTCTTTGAAGATCAGCTCAACGATGCTGGCCGCCACAAGTTCAGCCAAAAAGTCCAGCTGCCAAGCGATGTTTCAAAGGTGGGAAGGGTCATTGCCACCCTCAAGCTCGGCCCCACCCCGAAAGGGATCGACCCCTGGGATCGGTACGCAACTCTCTACCTCAAGGATGATTCCGGCCAGAGGTTTGAAGTCGTCCGCTGCATCACCCCCTACCGCAAGGGCTGGACCTGGACGACCGACGTCACCCACCTGCTGCCTCTTCTGCAGGGCAGCAAAGAATTCACCTGGGAATGTGAGACTTGGGGCGAAGGCTGGCTGATCAGCTTTGATCTCGATTACTTCAATGGCCCCCTAAAGCTTCGCCCGAGTGAAGTCAAGCCTCTGTGGCAGGACAGCTACGAGCTGGGCACGGGCAAGCCCCTTCCCAAGCCCGTCACCTACTCCCTTGGCAAGGTCAAGAAAGCGGAGGTCTACACCATTGTCACGGGGCACGGAATGAACCCGAATTCAGACAACGCCGCCGAGTTTCTGCCCCTGTGGAGAAAGCTGATGGTGAACGACAAGGTCTACGAAAACAACCTTTGGAAGGAAGACAACTACCTTAACCCCTGCCGTCCCCAAGGTGGAACTTGGAAGTTCGACCGAGCAGGCTGGGCTCCGGGATCGGTTGTCGAGCCTTGGCGGGTGGATGTGACCAAGGATCTGACAGCTTCCACAAAGTTTGGCTACGAAATTCAGCCCTACGTCAACAAGACTCCGGCTGAGGGCAACCCAGCAAGGCACATCATCGATTCGGTGCTTGTGCTTTATAAGTGATGATTGTCCACTTCGGTTTATGACTTTTTCTGCCCTTCGAGCGTCTCCTTCGGGGCCACATGAAGGGGGGTGTTCCGGACCCTAAAGTTGAATTTTCGCAATTCAATTTGGCGGCTTTTGGGTGGGTGCCACTGGTCCATGACAAGTGGACTGTCCTTCGGCCTGCCGTTTCTGGCCAGACCCTAGATTTCGCTAAGAGGCCGACAGTTCGCCCTTTTCTTGGGAAACGGAGCATGTCCCTTCTGGAGCTGCTCGATGGGGGTTGACTGATTAGGAATGAAGTTTGTGGTGCCCCGATCTGGCCCGAGCCTGCGAGGGAAGGTCGGGAAAGTGCCCCTTGAAAAAAAGTGAGGCCAGTTGTCACTGGCATTCAACCAGCCTTGAATCCCCGGTAGATCCTCACCCGAAGCACTGCCACGGACCCCGCCACCCAAGGCAGAAATTGAGCCAGAGAGTAACATTCCCCTGCTCAACAGGCATCCGGCATGGTCAACCTTTTCCGCAAATTTGATCCCCGCATCGCGGCGGAGCTGAAAAGTCAGCGAAAGACCATTGCCAAGGGGCTTGCCTGTGTCCTTTTCACCTCAGTCCTGACTGCGGCCA
The DNA here is from genome assembly GCA_943369295.1 of Synechococcus sp. UW140. GTDB lineage: Bacteria > Armatimonadota > Fimbriimonadia > Fimbriimonadales > Fimbriimonadaceae > JAKRSE01. The sequence continues at coordinate 64,290 of CALRMU020000006.1, forward strand.
TGATCCCCATGACCCAAAAGGCGATTGAGGCGATTCAGGATGCCACCCCCACCCGAACCTCGATTCTCGAAGGGATTCCGGGGGAGAGCCAGCTAGCCAGAGCGGCCGGGATTCCGAGAGAGCTGGTAAGAGAAAGGCTCAGCCCCCTCATCGACCCCAACAAATCTCTTCCTGAAACGGAGCAGATTGCCGAGCTCCTTAACCTCACTACCGCCCAGGTCGAAGAGGTGAAAAGCCAGATCACCGAAGCGAGAAGGCAGGATTCAGGCGATGTTCAAAAGCAGAGGCAGGATCAGGCGATCACCACCCTGACCATCATCTGCCTTACGGTCATTCTGCTTTTCGGCATCAAGTACATTTTCACCCGCGGACAGGCTTACTACTTAAGCCGCGCCGCTGCCAGCCTTGCCGCTGACCTCCGCCGCAGGCTGTTTATGAAGCTGCAGCGCCTGCCTGTCAGCTACTTCAACGAGAAAAGAACAGGGGCCATCCAGAGCGTTTTGACCAACGATGTCGGGGTCTATCAGAGCGCCGTAAACCTGATTCGAGATTCCATTGATGGGCCGATTAAGGCAATTTTGGCGATTATTTCTGTCTTTATCATTCAATGGCAGCTGGCCCTTATCGCCATGCTCTTTATTCCTGTTATGGCCTGGTTTATCGACCGGAACGGCAGAAAGATGAAGATGGCCCAATCAGAAGTGCAGGATGATCTGGCTCAGATTGCGGCGATGTCGAACGAAGCTTTGGGCGGCACAAGGGTCATCAAGGCCTTCAGCGCCGAAGCTCGAATCGGACAAATGTACGATTCCTTGGTTGACCGCCAGTTCGAAAGCCAAATGAAGGCGGCAAGGCGCTTTGCCCAGCTTCGCCCCATGGTTGAACTCATCGGAGCCGTCAGCCTTGCCACCATCCTGCTTATCTGCGGACACATGGCCAAGGCTGGTCTGCTTCAGATCAGTCAGATCGTCGCTCTCACCTTTGCTCTCGACGTGATCAACCAAGGCGCTCGAAGCCTGGCCAACGTCAACAACACCTACAATCAGGTTCAAGCTGCCGCCGATAGAATTCACCGCGAAGTGATGGATGTGCCAGAAGAGCATATCGGCAGCCGATCTGGTCAGATGCTTCCTGAGCCTCAGGGCCGAATCGAGTTTAAAGATGTCGGCTTCTGCTACGCCGATGGCACAAGGGCTTTGGACAAGGTCAGCTTTGTCATTGAGCCTGGCAGCTCCCTGGCACTGGTCGGTCCGAGCGGTGCTGGAAAGAGCACCATCGCCGACTTGATGCTGCGCTTTTACGACCCAACCGAGGGGACGATCACCTTCGACGGGGTTGACTATAAGGACATCAATGTTGACTGGCTGAGAAGGCAGTTCGGCGTTGTGCCTCAGCAGACTCTTCTCTTCGCCGGAACCATCAGCGAGAACCTCAAGCTCGGGGCACCCGAAGCTGATGAAGCCAAGCTCTTTACGGCTTTGGAATCAGCAAACGCCAAAGGCTTTGTCGAAAAGGCACCCGATGGTTTGGAGACTGTTTTGGGAGAAAGGGGAGTCCGCCTGAGTGGCGGAGAGGGTCAGAGGCTGGCCATCGCCCGCGCTTTGGTGCGCGATCCAGTGGTGATGGTTTTGGATGAAGCCACCAGCAACCTGGATGCCCATTCGGAAAAGATCGTGACCGAAGCCTTGGAAAGAGTCATGCAGTCGCGAACGACTCTCTTCATCGCCCACCGTCTGACGACTGCCGCCAGAGCCTCCAGCATCGTCATGCTCCGCCAGGGTTCTGTGCTTGAGCAGGGCACCCATGATGACCTTTTGAAGCAGCAGGGAGCCTACGCGGCCATGTACCAAGCCTACACCTCGGGCCTCATTCCGGAGCTCTGATCGTGAGCCTCTCGCTGAAGGATTTAAGCGTCAAGCGAGGAAAAAAAGAAGTTCTGAGCGGTGTGTCGCTTCAGGCAGACACCGGCGAGATCGTGATGATTCTTGGCCCAAACGGGACGGGAAAAAGCACCCTCCTTCACGCCATCACAGGTCAAGTTCCTTTTACTGGGTCAATCACCTGGCAGGGCAAAAATCTAGAAAGCCTGAATCCAAAAGAGAAAGCCAGACAGGTCGCCTTTGTTCCTCAAAAGGAGAAGCACTCCTTCTCCTTCACCATTGCTGATTTGGTCGGGATGGGACGCCTCGCTCTCAGCCCTGGTCTCTTTGAAACAGGTGAAGATAGATCGGCTGTTTCAAAATCTCTGCAGCGTGTGACGCTAGAGGGGTTTGAGGAGCGAAGCCTCTTGGAAGTCTCTGGCGGGGAGCTTCAGCTAGCCCTTATCGCCCGGGCTTTGGTGCAGGATGCCCCTCTGCTGCTGCTGGATGAACCGACCGCCAGCCTCGATTTAGCAAGACATTCGTTACTGGCTCAGATTTTAAAAGAAGAGCGGGCTAAGGGAAGAGCGATTCTTGCCGCGACTCATGATCTGAACTGGGCCCTCTCCTTGGCAGACAGACTTGTGCTGCTTAAGTCGGGGAAGATTCTGTGGCAGGGGCCCCCGTCGGAGTCGCAGGCTGGCCTTGAGGAGTGCTTTGAGGTGAAGCTGGAGTGGCTGGATCGGCCTGAGGGTCCGCGGGTTCTCCCTGGTCTTTCGGTTTGACCGGCTCTACTTCTGCCTTGACCGGTCCGCTAAGGTAGTAAAGGCTGACACTTCCTTCTTGATCAACGACCTTGGAAGTCTGGCGGATGATGCCTCGGCCCTTGACGTAGCTGGTCAGGATCTCTCTGGAGTGGTCGCCCCAGGTGAGGGTCAGCAGCACCCGGCAGCCGCCCGATTCGCTTCTTGCCAGCTTTTTGTCCGGGTCTCTTTTGGTCAAGAGGGTCTGCTTTAGGGTGGCTTCGGCTTCATGCCATGTCCCTGCCACTCTCATTCTTCCCTTCCAGGTGGCTTCACCTAAGGGGCGCTTGCCGGGTTTGTTGACTGGCTGTTCTTTGGCTTCGGTGTCAATAAAGCCAGCAGAAAGATCCAGCAGAGTCAAGGGAGGATCGAAGGTTGTTCCGCTCAGCAGGGAGGCGCGCAGAATAGAGCCTTTCCAGCCTAGCTCCATGGGGCCGAGGTGTGGCGACCTCAGTTCCCAGCCCATTTCCTGCCCTACCCTTTTTGGGGCAGCAACTTCGATCTGGGTCGGCAGCTCGGCGGAATCGTAAACTGTGTAGCTCCACTGGGTGCCTTCTTCAAGAGGCATGTAAGAGGTATCTGCCGCACAGCCACAAAGGACTGCACAGCCACCCAACCCTGCCAGAAGGAGCTTCAACTTCATTCGACTGACTCTAGTTTAGCCTTGCTTTGCACAAGTTTCTTCATTCCAACTGCACCAGCAAAGGCAACGCTCACTTCTGTATCGTCGTTGACGGGGGCGCAGGAGATGACTACCCCGATCCCCAGCTTGGGGTGGCTGACCTTTTGGCCCGCCTTGAAAGGGGGCACCCAAGAGCTGTTTCGCTTGGTGGGGAGGTCATCGACCATCGTGGGTTCTTCGGTGCGATAGCCGCCTGTTCGTTCCTGCCTTACGACTCTCATGCCCGATGGAGCATCCATGCGACCGCCAGGAGCGTAGTCCATCAGATCCTTAGGGACATCCTGCAGGAATCGAGACGGTGGGTTGAAGTTGGGCTGTCCGTAGAGGGTTCTTCTCTGAGCGAGGCTCAAAATCAGCTCCTCTCTCGCTCGGGTCATGCCTACATAGCAGAGCCTTCTTTCTTCTGAAAGCTGCTGGTCATCCATCAAAGATCGTGAGTGGGGGAAGACGCCTTCTTCCATTCCCATCAAAAAGACAACGGGGAATTCCAGACCCTTAGAAGAGTGAAGGGTCATGAGGGTGACGGCATCGCTGGTTTCGTTGATGCTGTCCACATCTGAGACCAAGGCGACAGTCTCAAGAAAGGCGGTCAAGGACGGATCTTCGTGATCGTAATCGAACTTCGAGGTCACGTTGACCAGTTCCTGAAGGTTCTCCAGGCGTCCAATCGATTCTTCCGTTCTGTCTGCCTTCAGCTCATCCAGGTAGCCCGTCGAGGAAAGAATGTGCTTCAGCAGGGGGGTGACGGGGCCTTCTTCTGAGAGTTCAACCCCTCGCTTCCAGGCTGCCGCCAGGACTCCCAACCCCGCGCGGGGCTTGGCCGGAAAAGCCTGCCTCATGCCAGGGTCTTGAATCGCTTCCATAGGAGTGACCCCCATCGCGGCGGCGGCAGCTTCGATCTGCTCTACCGACTTGGGGCCGATTCCGCGAAGAGGAGCATTGATGACCCTTCGGAAGGAAATGATGTCGTTGGGGTTAATCACCAATCGCAGATAAGCGATGGCATCTTTGATTTCCTTGCGGTCATAGAACCTCTGGCCTCCCACCAAGACGTGAGGGATTCTCATGGTGAGAAAGGCTTCTTCCACCACGCGGCTCATGGCGTTAGTGCGGTAGAGCACAGAAAGGTCTTTGTAGCTTCGTCGCCCGGTTCTGACTTCTCGCAGAACTCGGTCAGCCACCTGCATGGCTTCATCCTGCTCCGTGCCCGCTTCCAGGAATCCCACCAACGCACCTTCTGGGTTGGTGGTCCAAAGCTTTTTATCCATGCGGCCCCGGTTGTGCTGGACAACGGCGTGGGCGGCAGCGAGGATTCGCTTTGTAGAGCGGTAGTTTTGGTCGAGAGTGACCACCTTGGCATCGGGGTGGTCGCTGGCAAACCTGAGCATCAGGCCAACATCGGCGCCCCGCCAAGCATAAATCGACTGGTCGTCGTCGCCCACGACTGTCAGGTTTCTGTGCTTGCCCGAGAGGATGCTGGCCAGGAGATATTGAGCGTAGTTGACGTCCTGATATTCGTCAACCATCACGTGCATAAACTGCTCCTGCAGCTTGGTTCTCACTGCCTCAGACTGCTCCAGCAGCCTGACTGTGACCATCAAAAGGTCGTCAAAGTCGAGGGCACGAGCTCTCTGAAGAGCGGCCTGATAGTCAGGGTAAATCTGAGCGACGATTCCTTCAAAGAATCCGGCGGCAGTGGTTTTGTACTTTTCCGGAGTCAGCAGCTTTTCTTTCGCGCGGCTGATCTCGGCCAGAACGGCTCGCGGCTGAACTGACTTGTCATCCATGTTCTTCTGCTTCAGCAGATCTCTCACCAGGGTCATCTGGTCAGAGTCATCGTAGACAACAAAGTTTCTATCAAGGCCGATATGGTGGCCTTCGGTGCGAAGAATACGAGCGCAGAGGGAGTGGAATGTGCCCACCCACAGCTTGCCGACCTGGCCTTCTCCGACCATGCCCTCAAGCCTTTCTTTCATTTCTTTGGCCGCCTTATTGGTAAAGGTGACGGCCAAAATTCGCCAAGGGTAAGTGCCCTGAGCCAGAAGCCGAGCGATGCGGCAGGTGATGACGCGGGTTTTTCCCGAACCGGCTCCGGCAATGATTTTCAGGGGTCCGCCTGGCCATTCCACCGCCTCTCTTTGAGCTGGGTTTAGGCTTTCAACATCAAAAGGCAGGACCATGAGGACTCATCATTGTCCCTCATTGCTGCGGGGGCAAAGAGCGATTTGGCCCGGGCTGCAGGTGCCTTTGCGACTTTCTCTGTTAATCTTTCGTCTCTTGGCCCTTAAGTCGGACCCGAACTGTAACACAGCCGGGCTAGGCAGCGTCCATAATCAGTGACTCAGCAAACGTCAGAGGGGTTCTGACGGGTGATAAGCCAAATGAAGAAGTTTCTGATTGCAGCGGCGTTTTTCGCGCTCGCCGGAATGACGGTCGCCCAGGGCACCTTCACGATTCGCCGCCCGGTGGATGGTTCGACGGTCCGTGAGACGGTTAAGGTCCGCATTCCCAAGAATTCCATCCCAGAAGGCGGCTACATTGGCGTCTACGTCAATGGCAAGTTCCTTGAGGCTACTCTGCCTGATGTCGAAGGAAACGACTACGTCTATAACCTTGACACGAAGAAGAGGAATCTGCCTGACGGTGAGCACACGGTTGAAGTCGTCCTTTTTGTTGACTTCAGCGAAAAGCCTCGAATCGTCAATCGCTCTTCAGTGAGAATCAAGGTTGACAACTCAACTTCGATCAAGGTTCCTGCCAACGGCCTCGCTCTGAGGTACCGCTTCAACCCCGGCAAGGAATGGACCTACAGCCTGACTCGCAAAACCTCAGTTTCACTTCTGAGCCAGGCCCTTGCTCAGGTGGGTGGCCGAGCCCCCAGCCGAGACCTTGAGGCCGAAAAGACCCGCATCATGTACGCCATTGACAACGCGTACGGCTCCAATGCTTCACGCGAAGGCTTGGTGAGAATTCAGGGTCTGCCCGACAAGGGCCGCGACTATACAGTCGTTTCGGTTTCTGGTGCCAGCGAGCCAACTCCTCGATTCTCCTATGAAATGCACCCCATCTATATGAGGGTGACTGCAACGGGTCGAGAAGTCTTCAGCGCTGCTCCCCCCTACTTCCCTCTTGAGGGGACGTCCGGTGATGGCGCCCGCACCGACCTCTATTACATTTTCCCCCTTCCGGTTCTGCCCAGCCGAACAGTCAAGCCAGGCGATGTCTGGGATGCTCCTTTCCTTCTCCCCACCTTCGAGTTCGACTCTAAGGATGAGAAGGACACCTTCACTCGAGGAATCAGCTCACGAGGCGTCTTCGAAGGTGTTGAGTGGTATCGCAACATGCCCTGCGCCAAGATCCGCATGACCCTCTCTGCTGGTCCCCGCGAACTGGCTGGCATGAGCAATGTCAACCAGGTCGAAGGTGAAGCATCCAAGATCGAGATCGAACAGGTTCTCTGGTTCGCTATCGATCGAGGCATGGTGGTCCGCGTTGATCGAAACCAGACTCAGGAAAGCATCATCGAAAGCCAGGCTGCAGGAGCTCCTGCCGCTGGTGGAGCTGCTGGCGGAGCGGCTGGTCCTGGCGGACCTGGCGGTCCGAGCGTGGGCGGCATGGGTTCTAGCGGTGGCGGAGCCGGTGGAGCCAGAGTTCAGAACTTTGATCCTAACGAGTTCTTGGCATCCATTAGAGTCGACTACCGACCCAGCTTCAACCCAAGAGGTGGACTTTCACTCTTCCAGGCAAGCCGAGGCGGCGGACGTCAGGGTGGCCCTGGCGGACGAGGCGGTCCCATGGGAGACGATGATGATCGCGGCTTCGCTGGAGGCCCTCCCGGAGGCTTCGGTGGATTCCAGGGCGGCGGCGGAGCTGGTGGCGGCTTGACCGTTCGACAGGTGTTGAGGATTCAGAGCTCCATTTCGATGGAACTCGAGTAAGAAACCGGCGCAATGAGCGCCCTCAATCGATGGGATGACGAAGAAAGCAGCTCCCCTGATCCATCAGGGGAGCTGCGTGCTACCTTAGCCGAGCACCTAGAAGAGCTTCGTCAAAGAGTTTTCAGAATCGTCTTTGCTGGCCTGGTCACAACGACCGCCGGCTGGTTTCTGGCGGAGCATGCTTTTAACACCTTTAAGACCATGTTCATGTCGTCTGTCCCCAAAGGAGTGACAGTTGACTTGGCCTTTAGGGACGTTACAGTTCCCTTCTTCTTCTATCTCAAGCTGGCATTCTTCATCGGGCTTTTGGTGCTGCTGCCCTACGGTGTCACGCAGATTTGGGGCTTTATCAAGCCTGGATTACGACCACAAGAAAGAAAGCCGCTTTCATACATAGTTCCCATCTCAATCCTGCTGTTTGCTCTTGGGGCATTTCTTGCATGGACAATTCTGCCTGTCACCTACGCGTGGTTTTTCAGCTTCGTTTTCTACTTTGACGGGGTCCAGATCATACAGGATCCTGAAGGAGTCATCTTCCTTCCGGTCAACTTGATGCTGGCCTTTGGCTTGGGCTTCCAGCTTCCCCTGATTGTCTATGCAGTGACCTGGATGGGGATTGTCGAGCCAAGGACTCTTCTGCAGTACTGGCGTCACGGAATTGTCGGCATCACCTTAGCCTCGGCGCTCATCACTCCGACAGGCGATATTCCCACCATGCTCGTCATGGCTGGCCCCCTGGTGATCCTCTACTTCGGCACAATCTTCGCCGCCCAGTGGTCGAGGGGAAGAAAGAAAGGCGAATCCGAACTGGATAGGCTTGATTAATCGGTCGCCCTTGGCTGCCGACTTGGCCGAAGCAATTTTAGCCGAGCACCCTTCTGCACGAATTCGCTTAATTGCGCGCGCTCCGGTCTGGGCAGATATTCCGCCAGGACTTCATCGCGAAGTCTTGGCCGCGCTTGACGACTACAACATCCATCAGCTCTACAAGCATCAGGCAGAATCCGCCGCCGCCTGCCTCAAGGGGCAGAATGTGATGCTGACCACAGGCACTTCTAGCGGCAAGACTCTGGCCTACACTCTCCCTGCCCTGCAGATGCTGGCCGATGAACCGGCGGCGAGAATCCTGCTTATCTTTCCCACTAAAGCTCTGGCGCAGGATCAGCTCGGTCGGCTGAAGAAGCTGGCCCCGAAAGGAGTGAAAATCGCCGTTTATGACGGTGACACTCCCAAGAATCAGAGGTCTTTAATCCGGCGCGAAGCCCAAGTGATTCTCACCAACCCCGACATGCTGCATGTGGGAATTCTGCCCAGCCAGGAGCTGTGGCGAAAGTTTCTCAGATCTCTAAGGCTGATCGTCGTCGATGAAGCCCACACCTTAAGGGGAGTTTTTGGAAGCCACTGCGCCTGGGTTTTTCGCCGACTTCTCAGACTCAGCCGTTGGATGGGGGGGAGTCCGACCGTTTTTGCCGCCAGCGCCACCCTCCCCAATCCCGCCGAGCATTTCCGCAACCTTTTCGGAGCCGACTGTCACTTGGTCACGGATGATTCATCCCTTCAAAGCGAGAGGCACTGGATTCTCACTGAAGGCTTTCCGGAAGGGCCAACTCCCAATGATCTTTCATCTCAGCTTCTCGCTGAACTCACGGCTGAAGGAATCCGAACTCTTGCCTTTTGTCGGTCACGATCTGCCGCAGAAACTGTCACCCGTCGGGCAAAGAAGCGGCTGGAAAGAAAGGGACTGAGAACGGACAAGATCGACAGCTACCGAGGCGGCTACACTCCCGAAGAAAGAAGAGAGATTGAGCAGGCCTTCTTTACAGGCAGCCTGACCGGGCTAGCTTCTACAAATGCCATGGAGCTAGGCGTCGATGTTGGCGGACTTGACGCAGTGATCATTAATGGCTACCCAGGTTCTTTAGCGTCATTTCGTCAGCAGGCAGGAAGGTGCGGCCGAGGCGCTCTCCCAGGGACAGTTATCTTTGTCGCCCACCCCGACCCTCTAGAGCACTATCTGCTGGAACATCCAGAGCTTCTGGCGAACCCTGTCGAACCAGCCTTGATTGATCTAGGCAACATGCCTATTTCGCGGGCTCAACTTACCTGTGCTGCCTACGAACTCCCCCCCGCCGACGAAGAACTGCAGCAGCTCTCCCCGATGGGAGAAGCGACGGCAGAGGATCTGCGCCTCTCTGGCGAGCTTTCCCCGGCAAGGGGAAGGTGGTTCTATCCTGGATTCGAGGCTCCCGCCGCTAGAGTTTCTATTCGCGGCAGCACTGGCCCTACTATCCAGCTAGTCTGCAATGGCCGGCTGATTGGAGAAATGGAAGATTGGCGAGCCTTGGAGTGGGCTTTTCCTGGGGCTGTTTACATCCATCGCGAGGATGACTATGTAGTCCAGCAGCTCGATTGGCCAAACAAGATTGCTTATCTTTCTAAAGAAAGGGTGCCCTGGTCAACCGAGCCAGTCATGCAGTCTCTGGCCGAAGAGAAGATCACGGTCGAGAAGCGAAAGTGCGGCAGCATAGAGATCAGCTTCAGCTCGGTAGAAATCACGAACCGAACCTTGGGATACAGGCGGATGGGTCCGGATGGCACAGTGCTTTCGGTTCATGAGCTTCAAATGCCCCTTCACCAGATTCAGACGATGGGAGTGATTCTCGATCCACCGATCGAAGTCTTTCCGGTCGAAGATGAAGAAGCAGGGGGTGCGCTCCACGCCTGGCAGCACCTGCTGTCAGCTTCAGCCCCCCTTTTGGCTGGCTGTGACCCCCGCGATTTAGGGGCAGTCTGGTTTGCTTGGAGTCCCCAGAATTACGGCCCAAGGGTCGTGATCTACGACACGGTTCCAGGAGGAATCGGGTTGAGTCAAAGGCTTTTTCAAGAAGCAGAAGAATGGCTCGACCGGTCGGCGGCGATGGTGAAATCCTGCTCCTGCGATGATGGCTGTCCGCGCTGTCTGCTTTCTCCGCGCTGCGAATCAAACAACGAGCCTCTCAGCAAGCCGAGGCTGCTCAAAATCCTTCCGACACTTCTGCCGCCCCAGGTTCCGAAGCTTGGTTCCGATGCCTCTTAAAAGTCAGGGGTAGACTTCCCCTTTAAGAGGCCTTATGATCCCCATTCCCATCAGGGACAGTCTGCGATCATCGGTCCAGCCTCTTGTCACCCTCACCCTAGTCTTCCTCTGCGTCCTTATCTACCTGTGGGATAGGGGATTCAGCATTTTCGGCCAGAGCGTCTTTTTCAACGATCTGGCCATGAGGCCAGAAGAGATCACTTTTATTGTGACGGGTAAAGGAAACCCCGCAGAACTTGGCCGAATCTTTACGTCGCTCTTTCTGCACGGAGGGCTGCTTCACCTCGCCCTCAACATGATCTATCTGCTGGCCTTCGGCCCGACGATTGAAAGAACTCTGGGTGGCTGGCGCTACGCCCTCTACTATCTTTTTTGGGGAGTCGTGGCCTCGCTGGTCCACACCCTGGTCTATCCACACTCAGAGGCTTACCTGCTCGGAGCCTCGGGCGCCATAGGCGGAATCATGGGCGTTTATTTCCTGCTCTATCCCGCTTCTAAGATTGAGGTTATGTTCTTCCCCATTTTCTGGAAGACTTTTCCTATCCCTGCCGGGCTCCTAATCGGGCTTTGGTTTGTTCTACAAATTGTCTTCCCGCAGGAAGGTGTGGCTAACTGGGCTCATGTTGGGGGCTTTGCCGCCGGAATGCTGACCGTCATGGTTTTAGGGGGACGGACGAAGGCTTTGGAAACTTTGAAGCCAGAATGGGAGACTAGTGAATTCGCAGACGCTTAAAACTGCCGCTCTTTGGTCCGCGATAGTCGGATTTCTTCTTCTGCTCGGCCCGCTTTTCATGCGGCACAAAGCAGAAGCCGCCAACAAGGCGGTTGGTTTGGCAGTCGAGGCCCAGACAGTACAAGACCTCGCCTCGCTTAGTGGTGTCACCTTTAAAGAAGCGGCTGAGGCCCTTAAGCTTCAAGGCTTGATCGGGGTCGCCTTCAGCGAAGAAACCGTCGCTGAACTCCAAGCGAAAGGGGCTCTCACTCTCACTACTGATGTCGACGGAGTGACCGTCACAGGCAATGAGATTGAACTCAACCGAGTTCTTGAATTTTCCAAAGGGCGTCTGCCTGGCTTAGAAAGACAGATTACAGCTCCAGAACTGAGGTTCGAAGGCAGCCCTGATCTTCTTCGGAGCCTCTCCTTGGGACTCAACCCCAAGGCAGTTCAGCAGGCGAAAGAAGTTGGGCTGGAAATCATCGCCCGTCACTCAAACGGCCAGGGTATGGGTAAAGAAGCTATCGAAAAGATGCTTCAATCCTCCAAATCCTACGGATCTAACTGGATTCTTCCCAGTGGCGACCAAGTTCTTGGCCGACGAGTCGCCCAGAACGATTTCATCCAAGTGATGAAGGATCTTCAGCTCAATTACCTCACTCCAGAATTCGCAAAGATGGGTGGAGATGCGGCGGTTAGAGATAAGGTTCCTGGCCAAACTTTAAGGCTCCATTCAATTCAGCAGGCCGAAGGCGACCGACTGACCGATGCCGCTGTGATTGAGCGGTATGTCAAGGCGGCAAGAGAAAGAGGCATCCGATGGCTTCTGGTTCGACCGATCTCTGTTGGAGGAGATGATCCTCTCCAGAATCTAGAGGATCTGCTGCTCAAGATCAATAAGGGTCTTCAGCACGAGGGCCACACCGTTGCGGTTCCCAGGCCTTTCACTGCTCCCCAGCCCTTTATCATTCCCATCTTTGTCGCCTACCTGGCCCTGGCACCCTTTTTCTTCTGGGTTCTGACTTCTGGACTTGGCGGTGTCAAGCTTCCTGGAGGACAGGCCATCCCAGGCTTGATCGTCCTGATCGCAGTGGCGGCATCTCTCACCGAAGGCACACGGCACTATGCGGCCCTTATTGCCGCTGTCCTCTGCCCCATGGCCTCGCTCCTGTGGACTCTAGATCAGACGGAGGTCAAGCCCTGGCGTGATTTCATCATCATGTCCGCCTTCGCTCTGCTTGGGGGCTTGATCGTCGCGGCGAGCCTGACCGGGATTCCCTGGATGCTGCAGAACGATCAATTCAGTGGCATTAAACTGGCCCATTTCTTCCCGCTTTTCTGGGGAGGCGTCATTGTCGCAAGTCAGGTGGTGGACCTCAAAAAGGCAGCAGCTTCTCCCATTCTGTACGGTTCAGCTCTCATCGGCATCATCGCCCTCGGAGTGATCTACTTTATGATGGGAAGGACAGGCAACGACAGCCCGGCCAGCGTCAGCGGTCTAGAACTGCAGTTCCGATCTCTCCTTGATAAGATCCTCTACACTCGTCCCCGAACTAAGGAGTTCATGATCGGGCACCCCCTGCTCATCACAGGTCTTTTCCTTTGGGCAGCCTCGGTTAAAAAGCCTGCTCTTAAGCCTCTTGGCGGCTTTGCCATCGTCATCGGGATGATAGGTTTGACTTCAATTGTCAACACACTGTGCCATCTGCACTCCCCGCTTGAACTTAACTTGGCCCGCATCCTCATCGGGTGGGTAATCGGCGGTATCCTTGGATTGATTCTGGCCTTGGCAGCCCTTAAGCTGACGGCCGGTTTCGGGGAAAGGGGCCAGGGTAAATGAAGTCTAACCTGCTATTGGCAGGCTACTTAGGTTGTGGCAATTTTGGCGATGACGCCATTCTGCTCGGATTTTTGGAGGGCATTGAGGGACATGGATACAACTTTTCTGTTCTAGCAAGCCAGCCAGAAAAGCTGATGCGAACCTACGGCCTTACCAGCGTGGCCAGGTTCGATTCTGGACAGGTTAAAACTGCCATTGCCGAATGCGATGCCTTGGTCTTCCCTGGCGGCAGCGTTTTTCAAGATGTCTCTTCGGTCAGAAGCGTCATCTACTATTCAGGACTCGTTAGGACAGCAAAAAAAGCCGGCAAAAAAGTGATCATGCTTGGCCAAGGGGTGGGGCCGCTGAACACCTTTTTCGGCAAGAGATTTGCCCGCAAAGCTTTTGATTCTGCTGATGTATTGATGGTCCGAGACCCTCAATCCGTTCAGACCATTCGCGGCCTGGGATGCAAAATTAATCCTCGAGTTGCGGCTGATATGGCCTTTCTTCTGCCAGACCCGGCTAAAGATGGTGCTCCTGCCTTCTCTGCCGGCGGCATGAAGACGGTCGGAATCTCTGTGCGCCCTTACGGCAAGCTGACTAACCAGATCGTTGACACCTTCTCAGATCTTTCTCAGCTTCTCTTCAAAGCTGGCTGGATGCCCGTCCTTATGGGCTTGGACGAGAACGAAGATTACGCTCTCATCGAAAAGATCTCCAAAAAAAATGGAGGCAAGGTGCCAGACCTGAAGGGTGTTGGAGGGCCGGTTCCTCTTCAGGAAAGAATCGCCCGAATGGATGCAGTGATCGCCATGAGACTGCATGCTGGCATTTTGGCTGCCACGGTAGGAGTGCCCCCCTATATGGTCAGCTACGACCCTAAGGTCAACGCTTTTGCGAACTCTCTGGGCTTGGCAACCCCTCCTTCTATCGAAGGTCTCACAGCTCAAAGGCTGCTTGATGGCTTCACCACCTTCATCAAGGACAGGGATCGTATTGCTGATTCACTCGTGCGCCGACGCGAAGACCTGCGATCGCAGGCTCAGGAGAACATCAAAGCCCTTCATGCGGCCTTGGGTTAGCCTCGTCGTTCTGGCCCTGCTCCCTGGTGCTCTGCTGGCTCAGGAAGAGCAGGGCACTCATCTTGATCCTCAGGCTGGGGGTCAGGTTGGCAGTTCATCTGAGACGAGTCAGACCCAAGCCGATCCAAAGTCGGACCCTCCTAAAAAAGAGGATCCCAAGAAAGAGGATCCCAAGAAAGAAGATCCCAAAAAGGCTGATCCTCAGAAAAAGGAGGATCCTCGTAAAAAACCGCCCATTCCTCCCCCAATGGCACCTGGCACTAAGCCGGTCGAAGGTAAAACGCCTGGCCTAAACTCTGCCCCAACTCCAACTCAGCAGGGGGGGATCAACGACCCGAGCCGAAAGAGGGGCAAAACCCTGGTCGATTGGTTTAATGACCAGGTACTTCAGAGAATCACTGCTACCGGTTCACGTCGGCTCCGTTACCAGGTCAACACAGTTGATGGCGATGCTGAAGCCTTTAACCTTCAGACCTCCTACGGTCTAGGCGCGAAGCGGTGGGTAGATGTCGGCAACATTTCTCTTCAGGGGCAGAAGGTTCTAGGCGTCTTCAACTTCAACGCCACGATTCAAGACAGCCGATTCCGCGACCCCCAAGAGCAGAAGTTCAGTCTGGACTACAAGACTGGCCCCGTGACCCTTAACCTGGGCGATATTCAGGGGCGGCTGCTTAACACCAACCAGTTCGCCACCTTTAACAAATCCCTGCGCGGAGGATCAATCTCCTACGCTAAAGATGGCCTTGAAGCAAGGTTTCTTCAGACTGAAGTGAGGGGTGAGGCGAGAACCGTCTCGATCGCTGGCGCCAACACCAGCGGACCCTACTATCTTCAGTCCAGCCAGATCATCCGAGGTTCAGAAAGCATCCAGGTCGATGGTGTCCAGCAGGAATTCGGACGCGACTACACCATCGATTACGATCTAGGAGCCATCAGCTTCGTTAACCGGTCGACCGCCGAAGGAAAGGTCATCTCTCCCACTTCGGTCATCGTCGCCACCTACGAGACTTTGGGAATCTCTGGCATCAGAGGCAGGCTGCTCGGCGGCTCGGCTGGCTATGCCATGGGGAATCTTGGCCGGATCAGCGCCACCTATCTCACCCAGAAATCAGGCGGAGACAATCGACTCTCCACCCGTCTCGAGTCTTTCCAGGGGTTTGGCGCTCCCGGTACGCCCTACGTTCTACAGTTCACGCCCTTGGCTGGCAGCCCCTTCACCGTCCGTATCGATGGAGCCCTGCAGGTTGAAGGGGTGGATTACACGATCGATCCGGGCAATCGGGCGATCTTCTATTTCACTCGCTTTGTCCCTTCCACCTCAAACGTGGACGTTCTTTACACACCCGCTCCGACAACGACAGTCAACGGGGACCGCGAAGTGGTCGGCCTTGACTACAGCCTTCCTTTAGGAAAGGGGGGCAGCCTCAGCATCGACTGGGCAAGGGGCAGACTGACCAACACTCCGACCCCTTCTTCTGGCGACGCCAAGGGTGTTGAGGTCCGCTACAACGCTGG
The DNA here is from genome assembly GCA_943369295.1 of Synechococcus sp. UW140. Taxonomy (GTDB): domain Bacteria; phylum Armatimonadota; class Fimbriimonadia; order Fimbriimonadales; family Fimbriimonadaceae; genus JAKRSE01. Next base: position 79,782 of record CALRMU020000006.1, read on the forward strand.
CAGGGGAAGCGTTTTTTCGTCACTTCGTGATGTGCCATCAAGCTTCGTCGGAATTGAAAGCATTGGCTTCAATCGCGCCGAAAAGACTGGCGATCTGAGACTCGAATACCGACCCCTCAAGGGATGGGTGACTGGTGTCAGCCATAGAACCAGCTCCATCACTCAGTTCACGACTGGAGCCGGTGGCAGGGTGAATGAAGTCGATAACAGGTTCATTCTCACCCAGGCAGTCGCAAGATTCCAGCCGACTCTTCCCGGCTCGAGTCCCCTGGAATTCAGCCAAACCCGGACGATCAGCCGGGCCGCGGCGGGCGAAACTGCCTCGGACACCACTGCCCTCAGCACAGCCCGACGCTTCGGCCGTCTTACCACTCGCCTGGAGCTTTCTTATCTCTCGGCCAAGGCGCCAGACCCCGCGGCAGTGGGAACCCGCCAGACCCTGACCCGTCAAGGGGTAGAGCTTCGATCCAGCTATGATGCGGGCGAAACCTTAAACGCAAGCTTGAGTGCTTCGGTAAGCAGACTGGCCCTTAAAGGTGAGCAGGGCACAGGCCGAGACCTTCAGGCAACCCTTGCTTGGCGGCCAAGACAGGATTTCTCTACCAATTTCACCTGGTCAGATTCTGATGCAGGCAAGATCAGCCAGATCTCCGGATTTAGCTCTGGATATGGCTATGGTTACGACGGAAACTCATTTAGTTCCGGCTCCACTGGCGGATTCATCGGGGGGGCTTCGTCTCAAACGAGAACTGGCCTCAACGCGAACTGGCGGCCGAATGACAGCCTGTCAGTTGGAGTCGGCGCCTACCTGTCACGCAGTCGAGGCTCCATCACCTCCAACTCAGAAACCAAGTCTGGATTGATTGGCGTTGACTGGGACCCCACGGAGTGGCTGAGGGTCAACGGCACCCTTAACATCAGCCAGTCTCGATTCATCGGAGCCACTTCGACTTCGACTGCTTCTGGCTGGAGCTTTGGCATTGATGGCAGCCCTCCTGGCCGCCTTAGCTTCTCCGCTGGTGCGAATGGGCTCTCAACCGGCGGCAATGCGGGGGCTTTCCAGCAGGACATTCTGCAGTTCGATGCTTCAGCATCCTGGCGCCTAAGGCAGAGGCACGTCATTTCTGCTCTCTGGTCGGGTGGAGAAACCAAGGGCTATCTGCCCCAATCCACCGGAGATTTGAGCCTGGTCTACCGGTACCAAATCTGGCAGACCCTGGCTCTCAACACCTCCTACCGCTGGTCCGATGTCTCAAACAGAGAGGGAGGAAGCGGATCGGGTGCTTATAAAGCTCGCGGCTTCGCGGTCGAACTCGCCTTCAACTTCGGTCGATTTTAGGCTGAGATTCTAGGCTGAGAGATTTCTCTCTCAGCCTCCTTTTTCCTGCCAGAGAAGCGACACGCTTTTGGGGGCAACCGTTACTCGTCCCATAGTCTTTCTCAAGAAGCCATCTTTGGCTCGGCTTCCTTCCACCGCCACCTGCCAGGTTCCCTCAGGAAGGTCAATTCCTCGGCTGGCCGCATTGTTGTTGAAGATCAGCAGGACTCGATCCCACGAATCGCCGACCAGGCTTCCTTGGAGCTCGAAGACTGGCATTCCTTCAGCCTTGTCAATTGGCCAGGTTGAGATCACCTTCTTGATTTGATCTTGGGTGCGAAGCCGGAAAACGGGGTGGCGTCGACGGATGCTGATGAGCTGTTTGGTGTATTCGGCAAGGGACTGATAGCTTTCTGCTCTCGCCCAGTCGAATTGGTTGACCTTGTCCCCGCTGGCGTAGCTGTTCGGATCCCCGCCTTTCGTCCGTCCGATTTCGACTCCGCCCTCAATGAAGGGCACGCCTTGACTCAAAAGCGTGGCAGCCAAGCCAATTCGTACCGCACCTGTCTTCCTTCTCTCATCTGCCTCAGGCATCGAAAGACTAATCTTGTCCCAGAGGGTCAGATCGTCGTGAGCGCTGACGTAGTTGATGGTTTCGCTGGGCTTCTCGGCAAAGGCGCGAGGATGGCCAGCCGGCCCCACATAGCCTCTCACGGCGAGGTCAGCTTCGTTTCTATCCCACTGGGCTCCCTGCATGAACCCAGGCTGTGGGCTGCGGTTGTCGCCTCGGAAGAAGCCTCTGAATCTGTCGTTGAAGACTGCGATTCCGACACCCCTTTGGGCGTTCTTCCCAAAATGAGTCGGTCCCCCGCCGGTCCAAGGCTCGCCATAAATCACAGAATCTGGATCGACGGCTCGAATCGCCTTGACCCATTCCGCAACAGATTCCGGCTTGTGCATTCCCAAAAGGTCAAACCTAAACCCATCGATCTTGTATTCCTGCACCCAGTAGACCAGTGAATCCTTGACGTACTTTCGGACCATCCAGCGTTCATCAGCAACGGCGTTGCCGACGCCAGATTCGTTGAGGTTTTGTCCTCTTTCGTTGGTTCTAAAGTAGAAGTGAGGGACGGTCATTTCGAAATGAGATCCCTGCCCTTCAGGCGGCCAAGTGTGGTTGTAAACCACATCCATCACCACTCTCATGCCAGATTGATGGACAGACTGGACCATCTGCTTTACTTCTCGAACGACGCCTAAGGGGTTGTTGGGGTTAACCGCATAGCTCTCTTCAGGAACATTGAAAAGGGTGGTCGCGTAGCCCCAGGTGTAGCCTGTAAATTCAAAGCTTTGAATTGGCAGCAGGTGCAGATCGGTGACTCCCAACGACTTCAGATAGTCGATTCCGATCGGGTTTCCTGTCGGAGACTTAAGCCCCCTTTGAACGAGGCCCAAGTATTTGCCTCTCCATTCCGGCCTGACACGAGATTCAGCTTGGGCGGTGAAGTCTCTGACATGCATTTCATAGATCACGGAATCGGTCATGTCGCCGTGACGCACCATCGGTCTGCTTGGCCAGCCCGTTGGATTGGCCGCTGAAAGGTTGGCCACCATGGTGCGCTTGAGGTCAGCGCTTGCAGCTCGGCCGTTGATGTCGGCAGCTTCGCGAGTTGTGCCGTGGCGCTCAAATCTGAATCGATAAAAGGTTCCGTGAAGGTTCCCAGGCACGCGAGCCTGCCAGACACCCTGGGGACCACGTGTCATAGGGACGGACTTTGCCTGGCCACCTGTGGCTGTTTTGTAGAGAAGAACCTGGGCCGAAGTTGTTGTGGGAGACCAGACCTTAAACGTTGTTCCGCTTGGGCTCCAAACGGCTCCTAAGTCTCCGCCTTTGTAGCGAAAGGCTTCCTGGTCCAAAAAGTCTCTGGGCTCAACCTTTCTGTTCGGCATCCCCTGGCGGCTGAGGGTGATCTTCTTGGTGACGGCACTAGGGTCAAGTGGTTTGGCTAGAGTCAGCCTGAAGGCAGAAAACTGCTCGGGTCCACTCGGCACCATTGGCTTTGAGCCTCCAGGTGGTGGAGCTGGGACTTCAGAGGGGTGTTCCAGCGAGTTGCGGATAGTCTTTGCTTTGAAATCGGCAAGGAATCGGACCCTTGTTTGATCTTTGGGAACAACAATGGCCAGATTTGAACCATCCCGAATAAAGCCAGCCCCGTAGTTTTCGCCCCAGCCGCCTCCAACTGCGATCTTGTATTCAAATCGACCCTTGGGCAGAGTGACGATGAGTTCGAAAACTCCCTCCCTCACCTCGGTCATCTCACTGGATTCACCGTTGGGGTCCCATTCTGATCCTCCCAGTTCGTCCTGAAAGCTCCCTGGCAGCACAACTCTGCCTGGCCTTTCTGGCCGAGTCGGGCGCCAAGGTCCTCCTACTGGCTCCACAGCCGTCACTGAAACTGGCGCCCCTTCAACCGAAAGGCTAAAGCCTTCAGCCGCTGCTTCGCGCGTCATTGGCTCTGGCAGCCAAAGGGTCACTTTATCCGGCGAATCCAAAAAAGCTGGCGGCAGCGATCCGGACAGTCCAGTCAAGGCAAGGGAAACGAGCAGGCCAAGCATCTTCTGACCTGACCATACGCCTGAAAGTGATCGAAAGTACAGCTTTCGGGCCCGCAGCCCCGTGAATAAGCTCATTCTGAAAGAAAATGGACGAAATTCAGCTTACGTTCAGATTTTCCTGGGAACATGAATCTGGTCATAACGATCTTGATGTAAGGCGGCGTGCATTGGAGGCTTCCGCAGAGGCTTGGCTCAATTCTTGATGAGTTGATAGGAAGGCAGCTAAATTGAGTCGAGAAAGTTGGCAAGAACACAATGTTATCAATCAAATTCATAAGTAAGAAAAAGGCGGTTTCCACCTCATTCATCACCCTTGCAGCCATCGCTTTTACTCTAGCCGTGCCAGGCGGTGTATCCGCGCACTTTTACTCTGCTGCACAGGAAATTTATCCCAGCACTGCTGCCGAGTTTTCATCTAAAGATCAGCGGGCTCAGCAGGCGCTTCAGCATCACGTCATGTCACTTCTTCGGTCTCTGGGGACAGACAACCCCGACATCGAAGCAGTTCGACAGATCAAGCGGATCAGATCCTCTGCTGATGACCTTCTGCAAAGGATTCCAGATCGAAGGCCGTCAGACGTATCAGATGCCGATCGCCCTTTCTTCAACGGCATTCGCAGCCTCCGGATTCAGTACGGAGTTCTCACTGACAAGATCGCCTTCTCTTATCCGATTGATGAGCCGGCCAGCATTCTCAATTCCGTTTCGACCCTTGAGTCTTTAACAAATCGAGCCACGACCGAAGAGATGACTGCGACCTTTAAGGTTGCCATTCCTCGGCGAGTCAAGGCTTTGGAGGCAAGAATCTTTGCTTACCAAACTCTGGTTAGCGGAAAAATGGTTTACCGCCCAGAAGTTATTGCCAAGGCTAAGCAGCAGATCAGCGCCACACTTGAGGCAGCGAGTTCATTCTCCAGCGAGATCATCGAGTCAAACGAACTGCCGCAGGACGTTTACTCTGGTCGAGACAAGGTTCAGATTCAGCAGATCGGCACCAACGCTCTTTTAGAACGCTTTCCCAACAAGCGTGTGATCGATATTGTCCTGACCGAGAAGGAATGGGAAAGTCAAGTCGCGTGGGAGTGGATTGACCAGTCCTGGCAGATGTCCAGCACCTCACAGCTCAGGGCAGTCGCCGTGGTTCATGGTGACGGAGAAGATCAGGCCTGGCTAATCCCAATTCTGTTCAGTCGAAATCAGTCCACTCCGGGCGACATTGTCTGCCGTCTGCCTGAGAAGATGGAAAGGCCAGATCTCTCTGGAATCATTCCTCTTTCTAAGGCGGCGAGGCTAGCTGGCCGTCCTTTGTGATGCTGCGTTAAACTTCCACGCCAAAGTGAGGGGAATGATCATCAAGACCCCTGCCACGGCATAAGGAAGAACAGGGTGGATGCCCAGCATCCAATTTCCAGCAATCGGCCCGATGATTCGGGCCATTGACCCGAGTCCTTGAGTGACGCCAAAAATTCCCCCCTGCATTTCAGGGGGAGTCTGCTGGCTGATGAGACCGCTGAGAATGGGTTGAGAAAGGCCAGAGCTCAGCCCGAGCCCGACAGCCCCCAAGAGCATGGGAATCCAGGGCCCGAAGAAGGGCACTGAAATCAAAAGGGGCCCTTAGAGAAGGTAGCTGAACCTGAGCAGAGAGGGCTCGGTGAACTTAGCCAGCAGAACTCGAATGAAGTAGCCCTGCATAAAGGCTGTCGCCACCCCCACAGCAGCAAGGACATAGGTGCCCTCGGATTGAGTCATGCCAAACCTGATGTTGACCAGATTGAAATAGGTGCTTTCCAGGTTGGTAAAGGCGAAGTTGGCGACGAAAAAGAGGATGAGCAGGGTGCTGAGGCCAGGCGTCTTAAAGGCAGTAACAAGGCTCTGAAAGTTAAAGGCCTTGGCTTTTTCAGCACCTGGCTTCAATGATTCAGGAAGAGCAAAAACTACGACCAAAAAGTTGATGAAGCAGAAGGCAGCGGCTGCCATTCCCATCAGGAAAGGCGCCCCTTGAAAAGCAAGCACTTCGGTTTCTCTGGTTAGCTGCAGCCCTTGGGTGGCTAGGTAAGCCTTGTGGTCAAGCTGACCAAGCAGGCCACCGATAGGGGGCCCTAGAATGAAGCCAAGCCCGAAGGCCATCCCGATCAGCCCCATAGATTTGCTTCTGTCCTCTGGCTTTGTCACGTCTGCGACATAGGCAAAGGCGACTCCAAGGTTGGCAGCGCTCAATCCCCCCAATGCCCGGGAAAGAATCATGATCCAGGGTTCAGTGGCAAAGGCGTAGATGCCAAAGCTGGCAACGGCCAAGAGCGAGGTAAAGACCAGGATTCCTCTGCGGCCGATCTTGTCGCTCCACCTGCCCATAAGGGGGGCAAAGATAAAGGAAACGATCGAATAAACCGCGATCAGCATGCCCAGCTGGGGGCCAGCTCCGACCAGAACCTCTCCTCGCCTTTGAATGTCGGGGATGACAATGCCGAATCCCAGCATGTCGATAAAGACAGTGAGAAAGATGGCAACGAGAGGAGAAAGCTTCTTTTTGGACATGGGCACGCCAAACTCATCTTCTCCGGCTGCGAAGAGGCAGACCCTTATTCTATCATACTGACCGAACGTTCAATCAAGGCTCTCAAGATTTCAGTCTCTCATTTCCGCACAGCTGTTTCGGATGCCACAGCCCGATAGATATCTAAAGTTATGGCGGCAGTTGCCTCCCAAGAAAAGTCTCCGAGACGCTTCGTCCCCTTGATCACAAGGCTTTCGCGTTCTGCTGGACTGCTTAAGAGGTCAGCGACTGCCACTGCCCAATCGGCTGCCTCCCAGCTTTTCATGACCAGACAGGCATCTTGAGCGACTTCGGGCAGAGCGCCTCCTGAACTGCAGATCACAGGGCAGCCACAGGCGAAGGCTTCCAGCAGTGGAATCCCGAACCCTTCGTGCCTGGAAGGGCAGAGGTAGAGGTCAGAGCATTGGTAAAGGGCAGTCAGCAGTTCATCGGAGACATAGCCTGTAGCATGAGTGCGCTTGCCGTGGCTCTGGTCACCCCAGCCTGGCTTGCCCGTGACTACCAGTTTATGAGGCAGGCTGTCAGGAAGAAGATCGGCCGCTGCCATCGCCAGCTCCATGTTCTTCCTTGGCCACCGTGTCCCGGCCGTCATCATGTAGGGGCCTTCAATTCCCGCTTCCTTCACCAATCTGCGGGCTTCCTCTAGTGGGTGCGGCTGAATGCCTTCTCCCACCGAGTTGTAGGTGACATGAACTTTGTGCGCTGACCCAGGAATGAACTGCTCGATCTCCCTTTTCGTCGTTTCAGAAACCGCAATCACAGCCTTCGCTCGCCGAACCGAACTGGGCACGCTTTTTTGGAGCAGAAAACGATCTTTGGGCTGAAACCACTCTGGGCCAACAAAAAAGCTCACATCATGGACTGTCGTCACTCCGCCCTGGGCGAGAGGAGAGAGGCTGTACTGGGTGTGAAGTACAGGACACCCGCGATTTTTTGCATAGAGCGGAAGAGTGACAAAGCTCCACCATCTGCCTTTGCCCGGTAGAACGACCCATTCAATTCTAGGATCATCGGGAATCTCTGGCGGCTTTTCTGTGTTGGAACAAAGAAGAAGGTGAAAGTCGCCTTTCAGCTTGGAAAAACCAGAAACCAAGCCACGCCAATAGCTGGCGTCGCCCGTGCTCCTGGTGCCAATCAGCCTGGCATCCAAAGCCGCAAGGGGACTTTTCATGTTTCTCCTTAGTCAACCTTTACTCTTGCCATCATAATTCCAACAAACGTCATGAATCAGAAAAAGGCCCCCGTCACCCTTTTGGCCGCAGTCGTGGTCATGGTCCTCGTAGGAGGAATCGTCAACGCCACCGGCTTTCTGCAGGATCCTGGCCGCTTTTTCCGCAAGGCTCCCGAAGCTCCCAAGGATGTTGCTCCTAAGGAGCTGACCGATGCTCAGAAGGAGCAGAACAAGCAGAGCCTTCAGGCCGCTGCCCGGAGTCGTGGTTCTGGAAGACCTCAAGAAGACGGGATGGAAATGGTCAATGGCGTCCCCAAGGATCCTTCGATTTTGATCCCCGACATCCAGGTGACCAAGCCCCAGATCAACGATTCGAACATCAGCGCCCAGTGGTACCGCGAAGAATCTCGTCAGAAGAAGATGACTGAAGAGAAGGAGCGCGAGCGACAGGCTGCAGGCTCATAATCATCTTTCAAGGCACATAAGCAAAAAATGATCCAGTCCGAGTCGGGCTGGATCATTTTTTTCCTGCTTACGCTACAGGCCCTTGATCAACTCTTTGTGCTTTAAGAGAGCCTTTGATCTCGACCAAAATTCCTCTCTCCCTTGCTTCATTTGGTGGGAGAGGCGGTAGATCATGACTGCGTTCAGATAGTGATCCAGTCTCTCTCGCGTCCAGCCTGACTCGAAAACTGCCTGATCTAGAGTTGCGGAGCGCCGCCCCACAGAAAAGCTTGACACTGAAACATCCGGAGGCATAGCCCCGCACCCAGAAAGCTCATAGGCTTTCTCAAGCAGGCTGGGAAGAGCGGGGTCGAAACCAGGAGAGCCAATCCAGCCAGCCCAGACAAAAGGAAGACCGGTTAGTTCCTTCCAGCCCTGACCTAAATCCAAAACCTCCAAGCCATCAGAAGGGGCCGTCATGCCGATGTCCCCGATGAGGAGGCAGGCGTCGGCCTCAGCCAGCATCTCCGATTGAACGGGGGGGTGGGTGAAGGTCTCTGGTTTGATCCCAAAAAGGCCTTCCAGGAGAATCAGGGCCAGAACGTTGGAAGTCATGGACGACTGATCCAAAGCCACTCGTCGAATCCTGCTAAAGGGCACTTGGCTGAAGAGGCGAACGCTCTCGACCGGGCCATCGCTGCCAATGCAAAGGTCGCCAATCCAGGTTCTATTCGGTCTTTGAATCGCCTCGATCGAAGAGACCAAAACCGCCTGAGCCTCGCCGGAATCCAGCAGAGAAGGGAGCGAGGATGGCGGAGCAGAAAGAAGCTGAACTTCAGACCCCGAGGCTTCTTCAAGGCCGAAGACCAGAGGATAGGCGTTAACGTAGGGGACCGTGGCCAGAGTCATTTTCGCCATCCTGTTTAATCCTTACTACGGAGCGACTCACCCTTGTGAAGTGCCAAAGGGGCCTTGGCTGGGTCGCGCATGGCGACGGCACAGACACTCGAACCCCAAGGCAGGCGGATTTTGGTCATGAGCTTGGCTTCAAAAGCCATGATTTTGAGCAGAAGTCGGTTCAGCCCAGTCGAGACCTTAGGCAGCTTAACCTCAGGCTCTCGGCGTTGGAGTTTTTCTGCCAATCGAATCGCCACGACCAGGGGGAAGAAGAAGAAGACTCCGCAGCTCAGCCGCACGACCTTGAATCCGGCCGCTTCTAGGCGGGTTTTCAGCATTCTGGGCGTGTAGCGCCTAAAGTGGTGCAGAGCCACGTCGTGGGGCCCCCAGAGCCATTGAAAGGCGGGCACGTTGATGATGACGATTCCACCCGGTTCCAGCACTCGGCAGATTTCCGCCATGGCCTTGGTGTCATCCGGCACGTGCTCAAGAGTGTCCAGTGTGATGACGGCTCGAAAAGAAGCATCGGGGAGGGGCAAGGCTTGAGCATCCGCCTCGTGAAGATTTTTAAGGCCGCGTGACCGGCAGAACTCCAGGGCCAGGGGACTGAAATCGACCCCTGAGGCATCGCGGGTCTCCTGTAGAGACTGGAGGAGAGCACCTGTGCCGCATCCGAGGTCGAGAACCTTGCCTTCGGGGCAGAACTCTTCCAGCCATTCTTGAGCCATTAGACGGCGGGAAACAAACCACCAATAGTGGTCCTCCAGCTCCCTCATACGGGGGTATTCGTCTGCGTTGATGCTGGCCTCCTTGGTTGTTTAGCCCTTGGGTGAAAGCTGCTGAGCTTCGGGGTTGGGGCTGATTCGCTTTTTCTTTCCGGCCAAGCGAAGGGCAAAAAGCTGCTTCAGCATCTTAGGGGCTTCTTTCATGGGTTCAAACTTGCTGCCTTCCATGTGTCGCCACCTCACTCCGACTTCGATAATTTCGTAGCCAAGGTCACGCGCAATCATCATGGTTTCAAAGTCAAAACCCCAGCCATCGAGCTTGGCCCGACCGAAGATATCCTTCGCTGCCTTTTGACTGAAGAGCTTAAACCCGCACTGGGTGTCTTTGATTCCCCAGACTCCCACGGCCTGAATGAACTTGTTAAAGATTCTGCCTCCCCATTCTCGCCACAGGGGCTGGCGGACTTCGAGCTGGCTCTCCCGAAGCGGGCGGCTGCCGATGATGACCTCGCCCTCTTTGGTTTTGGCCATCAGCTTGTCCAGCTCTTCAATGGGGGTTGCCAGGTCGGCATCGCTGAACAGAACCCAGTCGGCATCGACCTGTAAGATTCCTCTGCGAACCACGTAGCCCTTGCCCCGGTTGGGCTGAGAATCGTCGAGCGTCACTCTCGGTTCGGCTTGAGATTTCGCCTTCACGATGGACTGAGTGGCATCTTTGCTGCCATCGCTCACCACCACAATCTGCCAGGTATAGCTCTGCTTCGCCAAGTGATCACAAATGGCGTCCAGCGTCGGGCTGAGTCGTTCTTCCTCGTTATAAGCGGGAATCACGACGGCAAGGAAGGTCCTGGCCAAGGCGAGGGGGAGTCTACCAGAGGCCCTGGTTTTGGGCCAGTGACGGTGGCCTGAAAGCGATCGGCCCTCCCGCCTTAACAACCAAAAGGTTAGAGAGGGGGCGCCGCGTCGAGATCACCATTTGACCTCGGTAGTAGAGCATGGTCGAACCGCCTCCGTCGAGGCTGATGGCATCTACGGCTCCCATTTGAACCATGGCTCGACCAAACTTGCTGAGGGTCATGGGCTTGGCTGTCGCCATGAGAATCAGCTTTCCGTGCTTGGTCAATCCGGCGCCGGTTCGTGGGGCGCTTCCCCAGATTCTTGGGTCGCGGAAGCCCTGGGATTTAGGGTCTGGGCTCACCACACCTTCCCTTACCAGCCTGACCGCGCCTCTGAGGCCAAACCTAAAAGGCAGCCAGTCAATCTCTCGTCCGAAAGGAGCATCGATGATTGAAGCGGCTCCGTTCCAGTCGATTCCCAAGGCTGTGCCTCGTCTACCCTGGCTTACCAAAGTGCCATCGACTAGAACTTCGGCGATGGGGCGGCCAGTTTCCCAGGCGAAAAAGGTGCCTGTCACTGCGGCAATCGGCTGGCCCATCCCGATCAGCTTCCAGGGTGAGACAAGCTGCTCGGTGTGGACGACTTCGGCAGAAACGAGCCCACTGTTGAGGTCGGCGATGATGGCGTGATGCCAGGAACCTTCAATCTTCTTGCTGATTCGAGCCACTGGCTCGGCCCACGCTGCCTGTGAAAATGCCGCTCCCAGCAGAGTCAGGATCAAGGCCGTTCTTTTTCCAGGGTTCAGCATCGCCTCACGACTGTACTCAATTTTGATCGGGCTTGACGAATCTTTAACCTGGCGGCTGGGTTGAGGAGTCGTGGTTTTGGATTCGGGATGAGTGCAGGGGCTGGCTGGCCTTAGGTTAAAGAGTGATAGTTCCGGGGCTCCTGCTAGCGGGGCATCCTCGGTCACCTCAAGCTTTGTCAAGAGGAGGGACTGTCTCCTTCTGCATGTGATGTGTGGCCTGGTTCAGCTCTGCTGAGCCAGGAATGAGGGGCTGCCAATGCCGTCCGGAATGAACCCCTTCGAGTGGCTCCGAGGGACGAGGAGACGCTCGATGGGAAGCAAGGAAATAACCCCCGGTCACCCTGATTCGAAAAACTAAGCTCTGCATTCCTGGCTTAGCAGAGCTAAACCAGGCCACAGCTACGTTGGCGGCTGCCAAGCCCGTCCGGAACGAACCCCTTCGAGTGGCTCCGAGGGACGAGGAGACGCTCGATGGGGAGAAAAGGAAAAACCCCTTCCATCTGGGCCGGCTTCACACTGCAAATGGGTCTGCGATGGAAGGGGAAGGGGAAGGGGAAGGGGTTGGCTCGCTTAAGGGCACGTGGTGATGAATCCGGGGCACATCCTCGGTCACCCTGATTCGAAAAACTAAGCTCTGCATTCCTGGCTTAGCAGAGCTAAACCAGGCCACAGATACATGAACTGAGGGCAGAACACATCCAGACCCAAAATCCAATCAGAGAGCCAGGGGCCTCTTCCGATTCTTCCTGTCTTCTTCCTCAATCAGCTTGACTGTCTGGCGAAAGACAGTCCAGTACTTGCTCTCAGGGTCAAGGCCATGCCAAAGGTTCTGGCTGGCATCGGCCAGCTCAATGTACCGGCCAAACATGCACCAGGCAATTTCTCGGCGAACAATGCCGCTCGAAGCCATGAGGCCGACCTCTTCAAGAAATCCGATGAAGTTCCGTCTTTCCTGCTTCGGGATTTCCTGAAGGCCAGGATCATCTGTGATCAAGAGCTCCTGAATTCTTCTAAAGTCTCGATCTTCAAGAAATCGGCGCCGCAGCTCAACAAAGTGCGTGGCCCGGTCGGCTCGGTTCTTCTTACGGTACTCCCAGCCGCTGGCAAAAAGGCCAATCAGGGTGACCGCTCCGGCCACGATGATCGAAACATCCTTTATAAAGGTCAGCAGACCCTGATCCATGTTACGGCAGAGTCTGGCAGGTCACAAGTGGGGGTTCTTGGCCCTCCAGGGCAAGGGTTCCGGGTCCATCTGTGGCTGTAAGTCAAGGAACGCCGCTTGACCCCACTTCACAGAAAGGGCCATCATGGAGGATGGCTTCAATTTCTCGCCGAGACATCCTTAAGACGGCGGCTTTGGGTGCAGCCGGCGTGGCTGCCAGCACAGTCGCTGGCCATTCGACGGAAAGTGAGATGATGGCAGAAGCATTGGCCCCCGCTCAGCAGGGCAAGTCGATGATTGGTGTGGCTTTTGAGCCCCGCGACTTGGTCAAGGTCGGCTTCATTGGTGTGGGTGGAAGGGGAACCGGTCTTCTTGGCGACCTTCTTAATGTTTCTGGGGTCAGAGTCACGGCTATCTGCGATCTCAATCGTGAGAGAGTGGTTCGCGCTCAGAAGATGGTGATGAACGCCGGGATGCCCGAACCGACCGGCTACTGGCGAAACGAAAGAGATTTTGAAAACCTCACGGCGAGAGACGATCTTGACCTTGTGATCATTGCCACTCCTTGGAACTGGCACACACCCATGGCAGTGGACGCCATGAAGAAGGGCAAGCACGTCGGCCTCGAAGTCCCCAGTGCTCAAACCATGAAAGAGTGCTGGCAGCTGGTTGACACCAGTGAGGCCACCCAGCGCCACTGTATGATGCTGGAGAACTGCAACTACGGCGCCAACGAAATGCTGGTGTGGAACATGGTTCACAAGGGCATGCTCGGCACCATTACCCATGGTGAGGCAGCCTACATTCACGATCTGCGCAGCCTGCTGATGGGCGATGGAGGCGAAGGCGTCTGGCGATGGATTCCCCACGTTGAAAGGGACGGCAACTTCTACCCCACCCATGGTCTTGGCCCTGTCGGCTTCTACATGGACCTCAACCGAGGAGACAGGTTTGAATCCATGGTTTCCTTCTCTTCTATGGAGGCCGCATTAAGCGAATATGTAGAGAAGAACCCTCCGACGGATGAGAGAAAGAGGAAGGCCAAGTACAAGGGCGGCGATATGAACTCTTCGGTCATTCGCACCGCCATGGGACGCACAATCCTGCTGCAGCACGACGTTGTGACACCAAGGCCCTACAGCCGATTGAACCTGGTTCAGGGCACCAAGGGCTGCTTCTCAGACTATCCCGCCCGACTCGCTCTCGATTCAGTCGATGGCGCTCATCGCTGGCTGAAGCCAGAAGAGTATGAGCCGATTAAGGCCGAGCATCAGCACCCCATCATCAAACAGGTGAACGACGAACTGGGCGATAAGGGAGGCCACGGCGGCATGGACCTGGTCATGCTTTACCGGGTCATTCACTGCATGAGAAAGGGTCTGACCCCCGACATTGACGTCTACGATCTCGCGGCTATCGCCGCCCCTGGACCGCTCAGCGAGGTTTCGGTCAAGAAGGGCGGTGCTCCCCAGAAATTCCCCGATTTCACTCGCGGACGCTGGAAGGAGAAGCGAGACACCTACCTGCCATGATCTTCACCTCGGCCCGAGAGCTGGCGGCCTCGATTCAGGCATCACTTCCTTTGACGGATGCAATGCCGAGCCTGCTTGCTCCCGGGCCAGTGAGCCATGCTCACATGGCCGATAAGGTCTTGACGGCTGAAGTGCATCCAGCCTTCAAGGCTGGCCTGCTGATCTACCTGGATGAGCTTGAACTGAGCCACGAGATCAGCCAAAATTTGGAGACTCCTTTAGGAGCTTGGTGGCACGCCATCATGCATCGCCGAGAAGGCGACTATTGGAACAGCCAATATTGGCTTGATCGGGCCTGTGGACATCCCTTTTTCGAAAACTGTCCGATCAACCCTCGCGAGCTGGTCAGTTTATGCGACAAGGATCTGAGGCGAAACCAGATTGAGCTGGTTGAAATGCAGCGCACAGAGTGGCAGTCTTTGATGCACTGGATGCTTGAACACGAAGACCGGCTTTAGCCTGATTAGGCTCAGCCGGTCTCTGTGTTCGAGGCTATTCTGCCTTCTTCTTAGGAGCCGCTTTTTTGGCGGTCGACTTCTTGGCCGTTGATTTTTTCGCCGCTGTCTTCTTGGCTGGTGCCTTCTTGGCGGCCGGCTTATCAGCAGACTTTGCTGCTGATAATGTGCGGCTGGTCGAAGCACCTCGACGACCCTTCTTCTTGGCGGGAGGTCCAGCTGCCTTTTTGGCTTCGATCAGGGCTTGAGCCTGCTCAAGAGTGATCTCAGCCGGCTCGACATTCTTAGGCAGGGTCGCGTTGAACTCCCCGTCAGTAACGTAAGGACCGTAGCGGCCAGAAAGCACCTTCAGCTCTCCTCCTCCTTCCAGGGCGAGGACCTTGAGTGGCTCTCTTGGAGCGGCGGCGGCTCTTTGGAATCTGTTCTTGCCGCCGTTGGCAAGAGCTTCCAAAGCCTGTTCCTGGGTCAGGGATGCGGCTGCCTGCCAGTCACCGACATTGGCCTTCTTCTCACCCGAGGTCAGGTAGGCGCCGTAGCGTCCGACAGCGAGATTGATCGGCTCGTTGGTTTCTGGGTCAGAACCGATGATCATGGGGAAGCTGAAAAGCACCCCAAGCTGATCGTCAGTCAAGGCTCCAGGATCAGTTCCAGGCGGAACGGTCACCCTCTTGGGGGCGGCTCCCTCTTCCTTCTCCTCTTCCGTCAGATCCTGCTCAAGGTAGTCGCCAAACCTGCCTTTCTTCAGGAAGATTTTGCGGCCAGAATTCGGCTCCATGCCGATGGCTTCTGGCCCCTTGGCTGAGCGGTCAAGAAGCTCGGTCGCCATATCGGGGGTCAAATCAGCCGGAGGCAGTCCGTCGGGCACGTTGGCTGTGTTGCCCTTGCCGCCTTCTCCTCGCTGAAGGAAGGGGCCGGTGCGGCCGATTCGGACGACCACATCTTCAGCGACTCGAAGGTGAGGGTAAGGAATATCCTTGCCCTTGGTCTCGACTTGGGCCTCAAGGCCATCGGCTCCTTCGTAAAACTCGCGAAGGGTCTGAGTGGGGGGACGGCTGCCCTGAGAAACTTCGTCCAGTTCCTCCTCCATCCTGGCGGTGAAGTGGGTGTCAACAAGTTCAAAGAAGTGGTCTTCGAGCAGGCTGGTGACAGCCATAGCCGTGAAGGTGGGGACGAGCTCTTTGCCCTTCTTGAAAACATAGCCGCGGTCTTCAATCGTGCCGATGATCGTGGCGTAGGTTGAGGGACGGCCGACTCCTTCCTTCTCAAGAATATCCAGCAGGCTGGCTTCAGTGAATCGGGCCGGAGGGCGTGTCGCGTGCCTTTCTGCCGTGACATCCTTCGCTTCGACCACTTCGTTCAGGGTCACCTTGGGTAGGATCTTTTCTCTGTCGCCGAGTTCGGCTTCGGGGTCATCCATGCCTTCGACATAGACTCGCAGGAATCCAGGGAAGACGATTCGCTTGCCCGATGCGCCAAAGGTGAAATCCTTGCTGGCGTGAGCCACCGTGACCTCAACCTTGGTTCTTTCAACCTCGGCTGGCTTCATCTGGCAGGCCAGAGTTCTCTTCCAGATTAGGTCGTAAAGCTTGTACTGTTCCGATGTCAGCAGCCTCTGGATTTCAGAAGGCTTGCGATCCATCTTGGTGGGTCGAATCGCTTCGTGCGCTTCTTGAGCGTTCTTCGATTTCGACTTGTAGCGCACCGGCTGAGCAGGCAGATACTCGGGGCCGTAGAGGGTAGAAATCGCGCTTCTTGCTTCCTTCAAGGCCGATTCAGCCAAAGAAAGTGAGTCGGTTCTCATGTAGGTGATAAGACCAACTCGCTCGCCTCCGCCCAGGTCAATGCCTTCGTAAAGCTCTTGGGCGATCTGCATGGTGCGTCGGGCGGTGAATCCGAGTTTTCGGTTCGCCTCCTGCTGCAGGGTCGAGGTCATGAAGGGGACGGGAGGATTCTCGCGGCCAGGGGTGGCTTCGTTGAGAGTCACTGTCCAGGGTTTCGCTTCGGCCAAAGCCTCACGCAGATCCTGAGCTTCGTCCTGGTTCAGCCAGTAGTGATCTTTGTTCTGGAATTCGCCCTGAAGGTTGAAGCTGCCGCCATCGGCTAGGCGTCGGCCGGCGATCTTCTGCAGCTTGGCTTTGAATCCACCTGCCTTTGCCTTGATTTCCGCCTCAAGATCCCAGTAGGTGGCTTCTTTGAAGGCTATTCGCTCTCTTTCGCGGAGAACGACAAGGCGGACGGCAACGCTCTGCACGCGGCCTGCACTCAGTCGGGGAGCCACCTTTCGCCAGAGCAGGGGGGAGAGGGTGTAGCCGTAAAGCCGGTCGAGAATTCGGCGCGTTTCCTGAGCTTTGACGAGGTGGATATCCAGAGCTCTCGGGGTCAGGATTGCGGCGTTGATGGCTTCTGGCGTGACTTCGTGAAAGACGATTCGCTCAATCTTCGCTGCCTTCTTTGGATTAATCACCTGAAGGACGTGCCAAGAAATCGATTCTCCTTCTCTGTCTTCGTCTGTTGCGAGCAGGATGTGATCAGCAGATTTTGCCGCAGTGCGAAGAGTGCTTACCTGCTTCTGCTTGCTGCCAGGAACAACGTAAATGGGTTCGTAGTCTTTGGCGACATTGACTCCAAGGCGAGCCCATTTTTCTTTCTTGAACTCTGCCGGAATCTCATCGCTGCCTTCAGGGAGATCCCTGACGTGGCCATAACTAGCGTGGACCTCGTACTCTGAGCCCAGGATGCGGCTGATAGTGCGGGCTTTGTTGGGGGATTCGACGATGACGAGGGTCTTTGCCATGGGGGCTCAGGGCCGGGATTTAACCCATGAATTGGGTCGAGTCTGAGTTAAGTCCTGATGCTTGGGACTCTTGGCGGGCCTATAAACGTTTGATTTGGAGGGAATGCCCAGAGTTCCCATACAATATCGAGATAGCCATGACCTCTACGCCCCTGCTGCTTTTGGCTTTGGCCACACCTCAAACTGCGCCCGTCGCGGCTCCAATTCCGACCGAAAACTGGGTCGGGCTCTACATTCAGGGCAATAAAATTGGCCACACCCTGACCAGGGAGTGGAGTGAGGCGAATGGCACGCGAACCGAAAGCAAGACTGTGATCAGTGCGGCGATGCTCGGCGCTGGTCTGCAGATGACCATCGATTCCGAATCGACCAGCACGAAGGAAGGCAAGCCCAAGACCCTGAAGTTCATCATGAACTCCGGCGGACGCACCCTCAAAGTGACGGCTGAGTTTCTGCCTGGCAAGATCAACGCGGTCAGCGAAAGCGAAGGACAGATTCAAAAGCAGGTCCTGACAATCCCGGCTGGCATGGAAGTGGTGGAAGATCCCGCCAACGAAGCCATCAAAAGGGCAAGGCAGGGCAAGCCGGCTGGCAAGTTTCTTGTGTTCGACCCCAACTCGCTGTCTCTGCCCGAAGTGACCGTGACCGACATGGGTCAGGCGACGAGAACAGTCAAAGGCAAGCCAGTCAAGGGCCGACGCCTTATGGTGAATGACCCTCGCGCCCCCCTGGACATCCTCCTGAACGATTCTGGCAGCCTTATCCACGCTCAGGGCCCCATGGGGATGGAGATGATCCCAGAATCGATGGAAGAGGCTTTGACGATTCCTACAGGCGGATCGGACATCGCTCTCGTTTCCTCGATTCGACCGGACAAGCCCCTGCCTTTGGGCGCGGCGAAGATGACCCTCAAGTTTTCTGGCCGAGACCTTGGCCATCTGCCCAGCGATTCTCGCCAGCAGATTAAGGCTCAAGGGCTAGATTGGATGGTCACTTTGAATAAAGAGCCCCAGAGCCGACCATCCGGCAGGATTGGCGACGTCAAGGGACATGAAGAGTGGCTGAAGCCCGACCTTAGGATTCCCAGCGATCAGCCAGTTTTTGCCCAAACAGCAAAAAAAGTGATCGGAAACGAAACCCAAGTGCTGGCCGCGGCGGAAAAGCTTAGACAGTGGGTCTATTCTGAAGTTGGAGTCAATGCCGGAATCGGCGTGATGAGAGATGCGGCCGAGATCCTGAAAACCAAAGAGGGTGTCTGCCGAGATCACGCAGTATTGATGGCGGCTCTGCTTCGATCAGCGGGAATACCTTCCAAGCTGGTCAGCGGAATGGTCTACCAGGATGGAGCCTTTTACTATCATGCCTGGGTTGAAGTTTGGTCTGGAAAAGAATGGGTCGGGATCGATTCGACCCGTCCATCCCCACGCCTTACTCTCGGTCATGTCAAGATTGCAGAGGGCAGCGTAGCCCAAGCCTTCGTCAGTTTTCTTCTGGATGGAGCAAAGATAAGCCTTGTTGGGGAACGCTGAAGAACAGCCCGATCTGGTCGTGGAGCCAGGTGGAGCTGATAACGGTAAGGGATCAAGCGGCAAGGGCAAACGCCCTCGCCGCCCGATTCCTGTAGGCACAGTCATCGTTGGTGTCTGTGGAATTGTTGGCGCTGCCTGCGGCGCTGTTTTTCTCCCCTATTTCATGGAGTCGATCTCGAAGGGGATCGCCGAGCTGATTACAAATACCGGAATAAGGACAGCCACCCCCTACAACTACACAAACTTCTTTTTTGTGTACTTTATGATGGGTCTTTTTGGACTCATCGTTGGTGGCGGCTTAGGAGCCTTTGCCGTCAGGGTTGTGACCAAGTCGGTAGCCAAGTGGGAAAAGCTTGAAACCGGCGACAAGGTTGATGTCTTTCTCGGTGTGTTTGCCGGCATCATTCTTTCCTTCCCCTTCTATGTTCTTTTTCAAGGGCTGGGGCAGGTTATCACCCCCTTCATCACCATTTTTCTCTCCCTCGGCTTGGCTTCAGTTTCGGTTTATGTGCTGAAGGCGGTTCGAGATGTTCTGCCCTGGCACTCTGGCAAGGCAGGAACAGCCGTTCGGCGGTCTGGAATCAAGATTCTTGACACCAACGTTCTGATCGATGGAAGGCTTTACGATATTGTCAAGGCTGGCTTCCTGGAAGGTGAACTTTACGTCCCCCAGTTTGTGCTGCTTGAGCTGCAGACCATCGCGGATGCCTCAGACGTTCTTCGTCGGCAGAGAGGCCGCAGAGGTCTAGAAGTGCTTAAGCGCCTTCAGTCTGACTACAAGGTCACGGTTGGAGATCATGACAAGCACGCCCCTGATGATAGGGAACCGGTTGATTCTCGCCTCGTCAGGATTGCCAAGGCTCTTGGCGCCGATTTGGTCAGCAACGACTTTAACCTCAACCGAGTCGCCCGAATTCAAGAAGTTTCGGTGCTCAGCATCAACGATCTTGCCATCGCCTTGAGGCCAACGGTTCTCCCTGGCGAAACCATGATGCTGCCCCTCATCAGAGAAGGCAGCCAGTATGGCCAGGCAGTCGGCTACCTAGATGACGGCACGATGGTTGTTGTCGAAGGAGGAAGGCAGGCGCTGGGCGAAACTGTTGAAGTTTCCGTCAGCCAGGTTATTCAAACCGAAAGGGGCAAGATGATTTTTGCCACCTACGACGAAAACGAGAACGGTCCTCCCACAAGCAATGGCGGAAACAAGCGGCGCGGACGCTGAAGGCTATGGTCTCGGCTCTCCTTCTGGCGGCTGGCTCATCTTCTCGCTACGGACAAAACAAGCTTGATGAGGTTCTGCCCGACGGCAGAACTGTCTGGCGGACTTCTTACGATCTTTTGGCCAAGCACCCTCTCCTTCGAGAGGTGATTGTTGTTGCCAGTCCTGAAATGCTTTCTGAGATAGCCTCAAAGCTGCCCTTGACTAGGGTCGTGCCTGGCGGCCAATCACGGCAGGAAAGCTGCCGATCTGGCTTTATGGCCCTTGATGACGAAGCAGAGATTCTGCTGGTTCATGATGCGGCGCGACCTTTTGCCACACCAGAACTCGTCACTGCGGTCATCGAAGCAGCCCGGGAGCACGGGGCGGCTTATCCCGGCCTCAAAGTTGTCGATACGATCCGCGAGGTTGGCGGCGAGCAGTCCCGCACCTTGAACAGAGCGGCTCTTAGAAGCGTGCAGACCCCTCAGGCCGGACGAGTCGAACTCTTTCGGCAGGCTTTTTCTGAAGTGAGGGATGAACTGACTGACGACATGGCTCTTTTGGAGCAGATTGGAGTCAACCCCTGCTGCGTGCCCGGTGAGCCAAACAATATTAAGGTCACCTACCCTAGCGATTTACAGAATCTGAGGCCAGAAAGCATGGAGATTAGAACCGGGTTTGGCTACGATATTCATCGTTTTTCCGATGATCCTGAACGGCCTTTGATGCTGGGAGGCGTAGCTTTTCCTGGACCCGGCCTGGAAGGACACTCTGATGCCGACGTGCTTCTGCACGCCATCACCGATGCCGTTTTGGGCGCGGCGGCAATGGATGACATCGGAGTTCATTTTCCTAACACCGATCCTGAATGGAAGAATGCCGACTCCTTGAGGTTTTTGGCAAGAGCTGTCGAGCTTGTTTCAGCAGAAGGGTGGAAGATTCAGCACATTGATGCCACGATCCTGGCCGAGAAGCCAAAGGTGATGCCTCGCCGGATCGAGATTAGAACCTCGATTGCCAATGCCTGCGGGCTTCAGCTAGATCAGGTGAGCCTCAAGGCCACCACGCATGAAGGTTTGGGCTCAATCGGGCGAGCAGAAGGCATTGTCGCTCAGGCCGTGGCGACACTGCGTCGTTAAGTCCGCATCAGATGGGGGCTTGATTCCGGCATGAGAAGTCAGAAGATCAAGCTTGAAAGCTTAAACTTGTGCCATCATGCCCTCCGAATCCGTCTCTACTGCACCGGATAGCGGCTTGCGACGTTTGAAATACAAGGCATGACATTCACGGCCGTCCTTCTGGCCTCGGCTCTCGCACCGGCGCAGGATCTGCATAAAGACCATTCACACGGTCATGCCCACCACCACGCCGCCGAAGCATGCCACGCCGAAGGCTGGCGGGCCGAGCTTCCTGATGGGGCCTTCGAAGCGGTTGAGCGGGTCGATCAGAGATTTTCTAACAGGCGTCTTCTTTGGACTCTTCAGAACCCATCCTCTCTCGACCAGCAGAGCCCTCCTCCTGATGCCTCGCTTGACCCTGAGGCGAAGAAGAAGCAGGAAGCCCACAGAAAAGATGTCGAATTGGATATCAAGCTGGGGACTGAGTATGCTGCCGAAGTTGCCAAGGAACTGAAGTTCAGCGAAGACGCTGAAAAGATTGCCAAGGTAGAGAAAATGGGCAAAGAACTGGCGGCGATCGCTAATTCTCAGGCGGTCGAAGTCACTTTCGGTGATCCTCGCCTGTCGGTCTTTCCCTATCAGTTTAAGGTCGTCCAGGGCAAAGATGTCAACGCCTTCTCCATTCCTGGCGGGTTCATTTACATTTACGAAGGTCTGATCGATTACGCCGAATCGGATGATGAGCTGGCAGGAGTCGTGGCCCACGAAATCAGCCACGCAGCTTTTCGGCACCTGGCTGAGTTAAGAAGAAGGGCCAGCAGGGTTGACCTCCTGCAGATTCCTCTCATCCTGGCCGCCATCCTCACCCGCTCCCCAGATGCCTTGGTTGGCCTTCAGGGCGCGAACCTAGCCGGACAGGCCTTTAAGAGCGGATGGAGCCTTGAAGCCGAGCTCTCTGCCGACTACGGAGCCATGCAGTACATGGTGCAGAGCGGCTACAACCCGGTTGGCACCCTCACTTTCATGGAGCGTCTGGCATACCGAGACCAAGGCGGACCTCAGATTGACTGGGGAATTTTGGCCAGTCACCCGCCATCGAAAGAGCGGGCTCAGGCGATGCTTAAGTTTCTGAACGAAAGAAACATTCCGGTCAAGAGAAGCCAGGTCACTACCTCTCTTCGCGCCATCACCAAGATTGGTGACGAAGGGGCAATTGAGCTCTGGTTCGGAAAGATGAAGCTTCACGCCTTTCGAGGCGAAAACGCCATCGCACGATCGGAAGATGCGGTGAAGAGGCTGAACACCTTTTTTGATCGAGTTCCTGGACTCGAGCAGGTGGGCAGGGATGGCTACACGATTAGAGGTTCTGGACGGCCGCTCTTTGAGGTGAGCCAGCAGGACATGGAACAGGGGCAGGATCTTGACCTCGCCTTCGCTGATGTGATCAACCGAATGAGATCGGTCACTTTCGATCTCAACTATCGGCTCTGGAATCAGAAGGATTCTAAGTAGAGTCGTCCTCCTTTGTTGAAAGTCAAAACGCCCCTTCGGCCTTGCGGCAGAAGGGGCGTTTATCATTCTCAGCTAGATCCCTTACTCGGGATCATTGCCGGCAGGCTTTGCCTCCGGCTTTCGAGCTTCTTTTGGCTTCGCCATAGGCTCAGCCGTCTTGACCGCCTGAGTCAAGGAGTTAAGGTCTCCGCCAGAAAGACCGATCTCCTTCATCAAGGAATCGACCAAGGGTGCCTGTCCCCGATAGCGGAGAGCGGAAGAGACCAGCTGATCAGCCAGGCTGCCCCCGTCGCCAGAACCGTTTGAGCCGCCGCCATGAGATGACCCGCCAGTCAGACCATCCACCTGAATGATCTTGATGCCCTCGATCTGCTCCATCGGCTTCACGCTCTCGCGGATGATGCTCGGCAGGTTCTCGATCAGGATCTGCTTGATTCTGGCTTCGAGAATAGCAGCGTTCAGGATGTTATCGGCTTCGTTGAGCTTGCGCTTGCCTTCGGCTTCAACCTCAAGAGTCTTGGCCCTGGCGTCGGCCAGCAGCCTTTCGGCTTCTGCGGCACCTTCAGCAGCGATCCTTTCTTTAGACGACTGAGCTTCAGCCAGAGTCTTGACTGCTTCGGCCTGGTCGAGGGCCGCAGATTTTTCAGCCGTTGCCGCGACCTTGATCTTGATTGCAGATCGCTCCGCTTCTTCGCTGGCCAAAACCAGCTCGATTGACTTGCGTCTTTCGGCTGTTTCGAGCTCGCGGGCGGTGGTGACTCTTTCTTCGGCTCTTACGGCTTCGGCTCTGGCGTCGGCGGCGAGGGCCTCGGCTTCGCTCTTCGCTTTGCTCTTTTCGGCAATGGCGATGGCTCTGTCCTGTTCGGCGAGTTCAAGTGACTTCTGCTTTTCAATCTCAGCCGATTCGACCAGCTTGGCCTTCATGACCTCCTGTTCGCTGACTGCCCTTTCGAGGTCGATTCTCTGCTCTTCAACCTTGCGCTTGGCATCAAGACTGGCTTTCTCGGTCAGCTGCTGAGCTTCAATCTCTGCCTGCTTTGCTTCCTGTCCTCGGGCGGCCTGCTCTCTAGCGATCTCGGCATTCTGCTGAGCGCGCCTCATTTCAATCTCTCTCTGCTGAGCCAAGCGGACAAATTCCTGTTCCTGACTGAGTGTGAGGGACTGCTTTTCTGCTTCAAGATTCTTCAGCTGAATCTGAACCCTGGTTTCCTGCTCAATATCGTTGCGCTGCTTTCGCTTGGCTTCAATGATTTCGGTCAGCTTCGCAAGGCCTTGAGCGTCGAAGGCGTTCTGAGGGTTCAAAAACTCTTGGCTTGTCTGGTCCAATGCGGTCAAGGAGACTGATTCCAGTTCAAGACCGTTCTTCAAAATGTCTTCGCTCACCGTTGTCTGGACGCGCTGGACAAATTCGCCACGCTTTTCGTGCAGCTCTTCCATCGTCAGCTCGGCAGCGACTGATCGAAGGGCGTCAACGAACTTGCCTTCGACCAGTTCCTTCAGCTGTTCTGGCTTCATGGTGCGGGCGCCAAGGGTCTGGGCCGAGTCAGCAATGGCGTCTTCGGTCGGCTTGACTCGCACAAAGAACTCGGCCTGAACGTCGACTCTCATTCGGTCTTTGGTAATCAGGCCAGCTTCGTTGCTGCGGGCGACGTTGAGGCGCATGGTGTTCATGTTCACCTCAATCGTCTCCTGCAGAATCGGCAGCACCAAGGCGCCGCCGTTCATCACAATTTTCTGTCCGCCAAAACCTGTTCTTACAAAGGCTCTCTCTTTGCTTGCTCTTTTGTAAAGGCGAGAAACAATGAGGCCGATGACAAAAAGGCCGACAAATACGATGCCGAAAACTACGGCGATAAATGTAAGTTGTTCTTGAGGCATGGTGTTATTTAACGTCCTGGTTCAATGATTCAAAGTCGATGTTGTTGAGGTCAAAACCTTCAGCTGGCACCGCAAAATACTTGGGTCCCTTTCTCAGCAGCAGAACGACTTCCATTCCTTCCGGAAGAGAATCTTCGTGCCTTGCTGGCTGCACTAAAAAGTAATGAACTTGGCCATGCTCATCGGTCAGCTTGGCCTGAGCGGGGAGATCTTTCGTAGCGGTTCCGCCGACGATGCTTGCACTTTTTCCAATAAAAGAATCGCTATGGACGGCGGTTGTGTGCTCTTTAAGCTTCACTTTCTTAAAGAGTCTGCCTGTCATGTTCGCCAAAACTAGAGTCAAAGCGAGGGCCGGCAGAATCGCCAGCCATCCGCTTAGGAAGCTGCCTGTTAAGCTCTTTGCAGTTACCTGGGTGATAAAGCCGCCCAGAAAAAAGGAGGCAGAAGTGACGACTACAAGAATGCTGCTGGGGGTGGCTGTGATTCCTAAGAAATCCAGCATTGTGTCAACGGGTGAATTGATTTCAGCGTCCAGATCCGTGTCGCCGATGAATCCCAAAAGGCTAGCTGCAACGACCAACAAAGCCAAAGCAAACAGCACTGCCAATGCCACCAAGAACGGAGTGTTCTGGGGAGAACTAAAAAATTCCTGAAGCATCTACCTTCATTCAGTGCTTACCCGGAAAACAAAATGGAGGTTTGCTTTATAGGGCCTTATTTTTTGCTGGAGGTGAGCAGAAGGGCTAAGGCGAGCGGGTGATGACTCGACGAGCGATTTCGAAGTAGATGACCAAGCCTGTTGCGTCGACGAGGGTGGTCACCAAAGGGGCCGAAAGCACGGCCGGATCGATGCCAAGCTTTTTGGCCGCAATCGGCAGACAGCTGCCCACTGTGCTTGCCCAAATGATGATGCAGGGCAGGGCCAGAGCGATCAGAAGGCTCATTTGGAAACCAGCGGACCAACCGATAGGGGCGGGAGCAAAAGCACGAAAAGCTCCGACCAATCCCAGGGTCGCTCCAATCATGCAGGCTACGGCCCACTCTCGACCGATGACCTTAAACCAATCTTTGGAAGTGATTTCGCCCAGAGCCAAAGATCGGGTGATGGTGGAGGTCACCTGAGAACCAGCATTGCCCCCGGCACCAATCAAGAGAGGGACAAAGTACATCAGGGGGCTGATCGCCAGGCTTTCATCCGATTGGCCGTAGTGCCGCAGAACATGACCTGTTAAAGTTTCTGCCACAAACAAGGCTAGAAGCCAGGGCATTCTTCGGGCGTAGAGCTGCCAAGGGTTGAGCGAGAGATAGGCTTCAACCGTTCCGGAGACGCCACCCAGAGCCAGAACGTCTTTGGTGTCTGCATCCTGCAGAATCTCCTGGGCGTCGTCTCCTGTAAAGATTCCTAAGAGCTGTCCAGAATCGTCCAGCACTGGCAGGGCATAGAAGCCATATTTCGCCATGGTTCGTGCAGATTCTTCGTCAGAATCTGAAACCAAGACTGAAACCATGTCTTTGTTCATCACCTCAGAGGCAAGCATCTGAGGGTGGGCTCGAAGCAGACGCCTAATTGAGATGATTCCAATAAGTTTTCTGAAATCATCTACAACATAGACGGCCATAACCGATTCGTATTTCTCTTGGTTGGCCGATCGTAGATCGACCAAGAGAGATTCCACTGTGGCGTAGGGGGAAGCCCAGAAATAGGCTTCCGTCATCAACCGGCCGACGGAGCCCTTGGGGTAGTTCTGAAGGCGTCGAATCTCCGCAGCATCTTGGGGCGGAATAAGACCAAGCAGCCTCTCCCACCTCTCCTCATCAATCTCTTCCTGTAGATCGATAGCGTCGTCCATGGGCAGGACATCGAGGTAGGCCGCCAGGAGTCTGTCTTCTAGCAGGGGGACGACAAGCCTGACTCTTGTGGTGGGGGCATCGACCAGAATCTGAGCCGCAACTTCCGGCTCCATGTGGCCCAATGCCTGGGCAGTTTCTTCTGGAGTCAGCAGAAGAATGGCGTCGGCCAGATCCTCAGGCCGAGCAAAGTCGAAATCAACTGGCCGGGCAGAGGGTTTGGTTCGGGCAAGCGATCGCAGCTTCTCCGCGAGCTTTTCGACTAGGGCCATCGCTCATCTCCATTGCCTCCCAAAAGTGCGCCCTCCAAGGGACTTGAAGTCCTGCAGGGCTGATTTCAGACTACCCAGGGGGGCTGCCAGGTGCCATCCTCTTTGTGTGCTCAGGGCCTTTCGGCAAGTGATCGAGGACCATTTGCCGCTCTTCCCCCCCGGCCCTTTCCTGGTCGGATTTTCGGGAGGGGCGGATTCAACCTGCCTTCTAGACCTCTTTCACGAAGCAGGCTTTGATGTCTGCGCATGTCACCTCAACCACGGCATGCTGCCAGAAGCCGATGCCAATGAGGAGGCCTGCCGCACCTTCTGCGATCAAAGAGGCATTCCTTTTCTTTCCGGCAAGGCAGATGTCCCGGCTCTCAAGGCAGCGACCGGCATGGGCTGGGAAGAAGCAGGGAGATGGGCTCGACGAGCCTTTTTCGGACAGGCTAGAACGGCCCTTGGGGCCTCGGTTGTCGCCTTGGCCCACACCCTGGATGACCAGGCCGAAACGGTTTTGATGAACATGGCGAGGGGGGCCAGCATGAGGGGAATGGGCGGCATGCAGACTTACCGAGAAGGGATTTTTCGCCCCCTGCTGGGGTTCAGCAAGGCCGAAGTTCAGGAATGGTGCCTTTCACGAGGTTTAAGCTGGTACGAGGACCCCACCAATCAAGACACGACCTTGGTTCGGTCTCGCCTGAGATACAAGGTGATGCCGGAGCTGGCAGCAATCAACCCACAAGCTATTCATGCCATTGGCCGAGCGGCAGCTTTGATTCAAGAAGAGGACAGGTTCCTAAACGGAATGGCGGCAGGAGCCTTGGAGCAGGCCGAACTGCCGATCAATGGTCAGCTTAAGTTCCTTACCGAAGACTGCGAAGCTTCTTTCGATCTTCTGCGCATGACGGCACTGCCCAAAGTGCTTTTGACCCGAGCGCTAAGGCTGGCGGCTGAGGCAGTCGGTGGCAGTTTGGATCATCGCCAGACCACAACCATCATCGAAAGTCTGGCCGGTCAGGGAACAGGTTCTGTGACCACCGAGGAAGCCAAGGTCACCATTACTTGGACCAAAGATAAGATTCACTTCACTCAAGGTCAGCCGACCGAACCCTTCAGAACTCTTGTCACCCTTCCCGGAGAAACTGACAGCCTTGAATTCGGATGGACCTTGACGGCAAGATTCGAATCCGCCGATTGGCAGCCGGGTCCGGGAGAGCAGGCGATCCTTGCGCGAATCGATGCAGCCAAAGTCCAAGGGCAGCTTTTCCTTCGCTCGGCTCAAACAGGGGACAAGATGGCCCCCTTAGGAATGACAGGTTCTAAGCTGGTTAGCGACATCTACAACGAGATGAAGCTGACTCAGGCCGCGAAGGCCAGACTGCCCGTGATCTGCGACTTTGTCGGCCCTCTGTGGCTGCCCAACGGGCCGATCAGCGAGCGAGTTAAGCTAACTTCAGATACAGAAAGGCTGATTATCCTGACCTTTGCGCCTCTTCGGGCCCAGAGCCAATCATAATGGACGGAACGGCGGTCTTAGCTCAGGCGTAGGCCACTGTGAGGGGTGAATCCCCGCACAAGGAAGACGAAGTCTTGAAGAATAGTCCCCTGAAAGTACTTGCCATTATCGTTCTGCTAACGGTTGGCTTGTTTGTTGCCCTGTCGATCTTTTCGCCGACACAAGGGATGGCCCCGCTATTGGGCGCGGCTCCTCCTAAGAAAATGAATGTCAGCGAGTTCAGACGGGAGCTCACAAACGGAAACATTCAGACTGTCAATTGGCAGCAGTCTACAATTCGCGGCGATTTTAAGCTGGGAACGGGTGAATCGAAGCCCCGCAACTACGAAGTCAGAGCCTTTCCTATCGAAAGCCCGACTGGAGCAGAGCTTTATTCTTTGATTGTTGGACCCGAAGGACAGGGTGCGATTCTGAACTCAGAATTTCCCCCGGTCAGCGCGGCGATCCTCTCAGCCCTGGTCATGCTCGTCATGCCCATCCTGCTGCTCGTTTTCCTCTACTTCTTCCTCATTCGTCCGGCTCAGGGCGGCGGCAATCAGGCCATGAACTTCGGCCGAAGCCGTGCCAAGCGAGCGGGTGAAAACACCCCCAAGGTGACTTTTGAGGATGTCGCAGGAATCGATGAAGCCAAGCAGGAGCTGGTTGAGATCGTCGATTACCTGAAGAACACCAAGAAGTATGTGGCACTGGGTGCAAAGATTCCCAAGGGAATTCTGCTTACAGGCCCTCCCGGCGTTGGCAAAACTCACGTCGCCCGAGCCGTGGCTGGCGAAGCAGGCGTGCCCTTCTTCCACATTTCAGGTTCTGACTTTGTCGAAATGTTTGTCGGAGTCGGCGCAGCTCGAGTCCGCGACCTTTTTGAAACAGCCAAGGCCCACAAGCCCTGTCTCATCTTCATCGACGAAATCGACGCTGTCGGCCGCCAGAGAGGCGCCGGCATGGGCGGCGGGCACGATGAAAGAGAGCAGACTCTGAACCAGCTTCTGGTTGAAATGGACGGCTTTGACGCCAACACCGGCGTCATCATGATTGCCGCCACCAACCGACCAGACGTTCTGGACCCTGCCCTCTTGAGGCCAGGCCGATTCGACCGACAGATCGTTGTTGATCCACCCGACCAGGTGGGAAGAGAATTCATCCTGAAAATCCACGCCAAGGGCAAGCCCATGGACGAAGGAATCTCGATGGAGACCATCGCTAAGCGAACTCCTGGGTTCACCGGTGCTGACCTGGCAAACGGCCTCAACGAAGCCGCTCTGCTGGCAGCCAGGCGAGGACGAGTCAAGATCACGATGGGCGACATCGAGGATGCACTCGACCGAGTTATGGCTGGCCCAGAACGCAAGTCCAAGGTCATCGATCCTCACGAGCGCAGGATCATTGCCTACCACGAAGCAGGCCACGCTATCATCGGCGAACTGCTGGATGGCTCAGATCCAGTGCACAAGGTCACCATTCTTCCTCGCGGCATGAGCCTGGGTTCAACCTGGCACCTGCCCGACAAGGACACCTATCTGACCAGTCAGCAGGAACTGCTCGACAAGATCTGCAGCCTTCTGGGTGGACGCGTTGCCGAAGAACTGGTCTTCAACAGTGTCACCACTGGCGCCGTCAACGACCTTCAGAGAGTCAGCCGCATCGCCCGAGCCATGGTCACCGAATATGGCATGAGCGACAAGCTGGGAACCATGGCCATCGGCCGAACTCATCGCAATCCCTTTATGGGCCGCGATTACGCCGAAGATCGTGACTACAGCGAAGACGTGGCTCGAATCATTGACGAAGAGGTCAAGAAGATCGTTGAAGGTTCTCGAGAGAGAGCCGAGATGATCCTGACTCAGCATCGTGAGAAGCTGGACGGGGTGGCCAATGCTCTGCTTGATCGAGAGACCTTGAACAGAGAGGACTTCCTTGCCATTCTCCGAGGAGAAGAGCTGGGAGCGGCGAAGCCGAAGGATATGGATAGTGGAACCCCACTGCCCATCAGCGAGCCTGTGGCCCCGCCCGTAACTCAGCCAAGGCTGGAGCCAGGCCCTGCTTTCAGCAGGACTGACCTTCAGGACTAACTGAAGCTGCCGGAAGGAAAAATGGTGGATGGAGTTGAACTCCATCCACCATCTTGCTTTTGCAAGACCTGCAGCTTTAAATCCGGCTTAGCAAGCCTGGGAATTCAATCGAGATTTCTCACTTTAAAAGGGTAAGCAAAAAGTGAATCCTGCCGACAATTGCCACTAACCCATGGTCTCTCCGCGTCTGGCAAACGATCCGCCGCCAAGCTCTCCTTCTGAGCTTGTCGTCGCATCTGTGCGTCAGCATCGACGGCTGGATGGGCTTCTAGATCGGCTTAGACTGCTGGCGGAAATCGGAGAATCCAGCGCCTCCTGTGTCGACCGCATGATCAACGCGGAGCAGGATAGAGCCAAAGTAACCTTGGCTTTCCTGGCTGCTGGAGTGATGGGTCAGACTCCCTGTACGGCATCGAGCTTAGAAGAAGCCGCCAATCTTTTGGGCTGGGGAGCTGTGATTCAGGCCAGCCAAGCTGTGCTTTATATGGCGGCCTGTCGCGAGATTGGCAAGGATTTAGGAGTCACTGGCATGGGGCTCTTTCGACGATCTCTGCTGACGGGAATTGCAGCTAGAACCCTCGGTCAGGGAATGAGAATGCCTGAGAGCGATTCCTTTACCCTTGGCCTTCTGCAGGATCTTGGAGTCCTTGGCATTTCAGCTTGGAAGAAAGAAGTTTACGCTGAATGGATTGAAAGTGAAGATGGTCCGGACTGGACTTGGGAGAGAGACACTTTTGGCATTGATCACACGCAGGCTGGGCTTGCTCTTTTGATCTATCGCGGATTTAAGCCAGCACTCTGCGAAGCCGCTGCCTTTCACCATGGTCCGCTTGAAAGAATTTCTGTCTCGGCCAGACTTGCCTCTTGTGCTGTGACTTTAGCTTTGAATCCAGAAGATGAGTTGATGCAGGTGCATATTGCTAAAGCACTTGGAGTCAACAACATCTGTGCTGGAGAGGCGGCGGAAAGGGTGCGGCTTGCACGAGTCGGCCTTTCCCGTCTGCTTCGATAAGCCATTTCAAGGCACAATCTTGGCAAGGTGCGCTTTTACCTTTGTCCTTTTGTTTCCGGCGACTTCACTTTGAAGGCTGACCCAAGTGATGGGGTTTGGCAGAAATCTGCCTGGAGTGAAGACTTTTTGGACATTCAGGGTCCAAGCCTGCCCGCCCCTCGGCACCGAACAAGGTTCAAAGCTGCATGGAATTCTAAAGGAATCGCCTTTTTGGCAGAACTGGAAGAACCCCACATTTGGGCCACCTTGACCGAACATGATTCGGTGATTTTTAGAGACAACGACTTCGAGCTCTTTCTAGATCCTGATGGCGACAGCCATAACTACCTTGAGTTCGAGATCAATGCCTTTGGCACCACCTGGGATCTTCTGCTTCCCCGCCCTTACCGGGCTGGTGGCCCCGCTCTGGATGGCTACGAGGTGCAGGGGATGAAATCTGCTGTGAGGATTGAGGGGACGGTCAATGACCCTTCTGATAAGGACAAAGGCTGGTGGGTCGAGATGTTCATCCCTTGGGAAGGGCTGGAAGACTATTCCGGCACTCGCCTGCCTCCGCAGAAGGGCGACCAGTGGCGGATCAACTTCTCCCGCGTGCAGTGGCTGACCGACATCGTTGAGGGCAAGTATGTGAAGCGGCCCAACCAGCCAGAAGACAACTGGGTTTGGTCGCCCCAGGGCTTTATTGACATGCACCAGCCAGAAAGGTGGGGGGTTATGCAGTTTGCTTTGGAGCCAGACGAAGCTATTCTTCCCCTTCAAGGTGCTGCGGCAAGAGAGACCCTCTTTCTCTTTTGGAAGGCACAGGAAGCTTATCGTCGAGATAAGAAAACTTGGGCAGCGAGCCTCGGCGAACTGGGTGGAACCTGGCCGACCGAGCTGATTTTTGAAGGGGGCCACAAGGCATGGTCCGCCGAACTCGAAGGCTGGGTGATAGACCAAACCTCTCGAACTTGGCGGACCTAAGTTTGCCTTAACTATTCCAATGACTGGAAGATGACCGAGATGGTCACTGCTTCTGGGTGCCTTTGGTATGCCATCGACATGGCTCGGCCGCTTTCGTGGCCCAGCTCGTCATAAATGGCTCTTTCTTTGCTGATCATGGTGCCAGCTTCGCTGGGCAGAACGATGACGCTGACAATACGGAGGTTGTGCTGGTTGGCGTGATCCGCAATGTGATCCAAAGCCTCGCGCAGCTCCATCGTGTTAGGTTCGTAAAGGTCTTCGTCTGTGTTCTTTTCGTGTCGGCTCTTGTAATGAACCTCAACGGTCATCGTGCTGGTCGTCATTGGTCGTCTCCCGCACCTTTATTGTAGAGGCGCTTTCTGTAAACGAAAGCTGCAGTTTTTGGGCAGATAGGACCTCAACTTATTCCCCAGCACTTGCCTTGGCTGCCGGGAATTGAGTCGAAAATCCTTTCTTTCCAACACTTCTGGGCGCCTCTGCCAGCCAGACTGCCCGATTGACAAGCACCTTGTTCTGAGTGTCTAGCTCCTCCCAGTTCATTGCCATGCTGGCTTCGGCAAGCTTTTTGGCTTCGCCGGTCAGGGCGCTTGGATTGGGGTTCAGCTCATCGAGAGGGATGTTGTTCTTCAGCACCGAGTAGGGGGCCAGATTGACTGCATCTCCTAAGGCATTGACCATTGGCTTTGCCGTTGCATCAAATCGGGTCATGGGGGGGAATCCCAAAACTCGACCGATTGTTGCAGCAATTGTCGCGTGGTTGTAGAAGTCGCTGACCGTTGTGTTTGGCTTCGACCACGGCGAGATCATGAAGAGGACGGATCTGTGACCATCCACATGATCCAGCCCCAGCTGGCTGTCATCTTGGGCGACGATGATGAGCATCTCTGGCCAAAAGCGGCTCTTTGTCAAGCCTTCAATAATCCGGCCAAGGGCCAAATCGTTGTCTGCGACGGCGGCTCGCGGAGTTGGCCAGCCTGCTCTGGTTCCTACGGTGTGATCGTTGGGAAGCAGCATCATGCTGAAGTTCGGCATGGCACCGCTCTTTTCCCACTCGGCGACATCTTTCAAAAAGACATCGGCCCGCCACTGGTCGCTGACATTGCTGGGGAAGCCGATGTAGCTGGGGTGAATAAGGGGCTTTAGGGCCGCTTGGCTGGTATCCGCCTTGATGACCACCTCGCCTTTGCCAGATTTGTAATCCTGCCAGCACCTGAGCCAATCGGGCGATTTTCCAGTTAGGGAATCAATGACCGAAGGCTTATCTACAAACTCACCGTAGACCTTAACGCTCTTTCCTGCCTGCTTGGCGTGAGTCCACAAAAAGCCAGAAGGTGAGAAAGCCAGGGGGTCTCCGCCATCATAGGGGTAGCTGCGGGTGGCAGCCGCATAGTTGTGCTCAATGTAATCGTTGGCTATAGAGCTTGCCACCCACTGGTGACCATCGGCAGAGTTAGTTCCTGAGATGTAGAAGTTATCAAAGAGCCCGAATCTCCTGGCGAGAGCGTGGTGGTTTGGGGTCACATTCTCGGGGAACGTGGTGAGCGAAGGGTCGCCATTGCCTTCTTTCATGTCTCCCAAAGTCGAATCGTAGGTGAGATTTTCTTTGATGATGTAGACAACGTGTTTGAAGTGGCTCGGCTCCCCGATTCTCTGGGGGATGGGCAGGGGAGCCCTGCCTTTCCTTGCGGCTGGTCGGGATGTCCAATCGTTGTTTCTGGCTACCTGCCTTGTCATCGACCTGAGATCTTTGGTCAGGGTGAGGGGCAGGTTTTGAAAGGCTCCGACGTTATCGTGAACTCCAAACCCTGTCGTCTTGTTTGATGGCCTTGAGCCGATGCCTTTGCTGCAGGCAATGACCAAGCTCTCCTCGGCCCTTTCAAGGGCAAGTGGATACCAGGCAGTGGGAATGTAGCCTGTCACTTTTGGCTTTTCGATCCCATCCAGCACTGCGACTGCGTTCGCTCCGCCCAGAGTCACATAGAGCTTATTGTTTTTATCATCGACCACAACATCGGTGGGGATCTGGCCGAAAACGGCATCTTCTTTCGGAGCGATGCCGACTTTGAGAATCTGCTTTTTGGCTGCAACATCGACCAGGCTCAAAGTGTCCTCGTCGGCGTTAGCCACATAAAGAACCTTTGAATCTGGTCCGAATTCGAGGCCGGAGGGCTGCCTTCCGACATTGACGACGGTTGGCTCAGGGTTTGAGTTCTTGAGATTGATGAGGGTGATTGACCCCCCGAGGGCGGCATCCGTTCTGGGATCGATGCGGACCTGGGTGCCAGCGGAATCAGCCGAGGCGATCCCTGTCCCTGCGAAGGGTTCTCGTGAATTAGGGTCGAGCTGTTCCTTGCTCGGCTGAACAATGGCTCCGCCTCGGTTCGATGCCGCCAAAAAGGTGCCGTCGGCCGAGATCGCCAAGTGGTAGGGGCAGGCTTCGGTCGGCCAGGATCTTATAATCTCGCCGATTGGGCTGAGCTGGATGATTTTGTTTCGGATGCTGAGCGCAGCAAAGAGATTGCCTTGTGAGTCTGTCGCCAAGCCGACCGGCATGGGATTGCCTTTGGCACCGGCAGGTTCAACAGCCCATTCTGAGCTGGCTTTGAGCTCTTTCCCGTTCCAGGTGTAAACACCGATTTTTCCGTTACCGTGCGAGGCATAAACCCTGGCCCCACTAGGATCCCAAGCTAAACCGAGTGGCGCGGCCGATAGGTTGATCTGTCCCAAAGTCGCGCCTTGCAGGTCCGTGATCATCAATCGGCGGGTTGTGAGCAGGGCGATGGTTTTTCCGTCCGGCGAGAGGGCAATGTCCTTTGGCCTTGTGCCTTCGGTCCTCACAGTGGTTCCCAAGAGCTTCAGCCTCTGGCCGGATGAGACCAGAAAGCTGCCATCCTGCTGTTCGCCAAGAGTGTTGATCGCCACCACGGCGGCTCCGCCCAAGGCAACAAGAGAAGCAAGAACGAACCACGACCGCATAAGTGACATTCTAGCGGACCTTAAGATTGGCTTAACCAGGATTTTGACTTTAGACCAGTTTGGAACCTGTTTAGACTAGTCTGCGTCTAGTCTAATAGTGAAGACAGTCGGAGCCTACGAAGCCAAAACGCATCTCCCTGCCTTGCTGGAAGAAGTTTCCCAGGGGGCGACGATCATGATAACCAAGCACGGTCGGCCTGTGGCGATGCTGACTCCTGTGGGTGGTTCTGTCGCACGGATGACTCCAGGCGAGATCATGAAGGGGTTTGCTGAACTGAGAGCCAAGTACCGCACAGGAGGAATCCCGATCAAGGAATTGATTGACGAAGGCAGGAGACTTTAACAGGAACCAGTTTAGACTAGTCTGCGTCTAGTCTAAATATGAAGACAGTCGGAGCTTACGAAGCCAAAACGCATCTTCCTGCTCTGCTGGAGGAGGTTTCCCAGGGGGCGACAATCATGATAACCAAGCACGGTCGGCCTGTGGCGATGCTGACTCCGATAGGGGCTGGGCCGCGAATGACGAAGGAGGAGGCTCTCGCAGGATTGAAGGAGTTAAGGACAAAGTACAGTTTGGGAGGGATTTCCGCAAAAGAGCTGATTGACGAAGGTCGGAAATACTAAATGGAGATCGTCGTTGATGCCTCGTTAACTCTGACTTGGTGCCTGTCGGATGAAAAGCATCCAGGGGCAGAACGAGTTTTGGAGGAAAGCTATAAGGCTTCGATGCATGTTCCTCAGCACTGGGCTCTGGAAGTCTCGAATGGGTTGGTCATGGCCATGAAGCGAGGGCGAATCAGCGAGTCTGAGATTTATGAAGCCTTGGCCTTTCTGGCCGTTTTTGACTTCTTTCCTGATGCTTTTACTGCGAGTGCGGCGAAGTCGACCGAGCTCGCTCTGGCAATTCGCCACAGGCTCACCCTTTACGATGCTGCCTACCTGGAGCTTGCTCTTCGACTCGGCCACCCCCTTGCCACCCTGGACCAAAAACTGGCCAAGGCGGCAGAAGAAGAGGGCGTTGAGGTTGTGAAGATCGAGAGCTGATTCTCAGTCCTCTGCACAGGGACCGTACATTTCTTCCCAATAATCTCGAATCATTCGGCTGGTTGAGAAGGAATAGATAGAAGTTGAAATGGCCCGCTTCATCACCTGAATCCACTCTCGTTTCATTCCGTCAGAGTCCTCTCTGAAGTACAGGGGCAGGACTTCTTTTTCCAAAGTCTTGTAGAGATTTTTCGCATCCCTCTTATCCTGTTCCTTCACCGATTCAGCTTCGTCTCGGTCCCCGATGGCAAATCCGTTTCGCTTGGCCTTATCTTCCTCAAAGCCCTCATCCCACCAGCCATCGAGAATTGAGGCGTTGGGGATTCCGTTCATGGCTGCCTTCATGCCGCTGGTGCCGCTGGCTTCCAAGGGCCGCCTAGGGTTGTTGAGCCACAGGTCGACACCCTGAGTTAAAGCTTTGCCCAGCTCCATGTCGTAATCCTCGATGTAATGCACCTTGCCCCTGAAATCTGGACTCATAGTCTCGTTCCAGACCTGCTCAACTAGGCTTTGCCCACCTCGGTCAGCGGGGTGAGATTTGCCAGAGAAGACAATTTGAATCGAGTGCTTTCCGTCAAGCAGCTTGCCTGCCTTCTTTCGATTGGTGAGGATGAGCGAAGCCCTTTTGTAGGGGGCGAAGCGTCGGGCAAACCCGATCAGAAGGCCATCTTCTTCCATCCAGCCTGCAATCTCATCAAGAATCTCGGGGCCTTCTCCGTGCCTTGCGCGCTGCTCTCTCAGGCGCCTTTCCATCAAGGTCAGCAGAGCGCGCTTCTGCCGCATGTGGGCTTCCCACAGCTCATCGTCGCTCAGAGAGAGGGCTGCCGGCCACTCTGGTCGGCCCGTGGTGGATGAGTTGATTCCGAGGGGGTCGGGAGAGTTAAAGTCTGCACCAGAAGCCTCAAATAATCGCTTCATTTCTGGGCCAAGCCAAGTGGGCACGTGGGCTCCGTTGGTGACTCCGATAACCTCTCTCTTGGTTGTGCTTCGCCAGGTTTTGTCGGCGGTTCGACCATGCAGCAGACTAACTCCGTTCGCCATGCGGCTATGGCGCAGCGCGAAGGCGGTCATGTCGAAAACGTGATGGTTTTTATCAGCTCCAAGCCCAAGTTTTAACAGATCATCGATATCCAGGCTGGTGCCTTCGATGATAGGTTCAATCAGCCTGCGAGCCAGTTCTGAATCGAACATTTCGTTGCCTTCTGGCACCGGCGTGTGAATCGTAATCAGAGAGTTTTTGGCAGCTTTAGCGGAAGCTTCTTTAACACTTAAGCCATCAGACACAAACTCACGAAGCCGTTCGATCAGCAGCAGTGCCGAGTGGCCTTCGTTCATGTGCCAGACGCTAGGGGAAACCTCAAGGGCACGAAGCGCTTTCACTCCCCCGACTCCAAGAATCGTCTCTTGGTGAAGCCTCATGCTGCGGCTGTTGCAGTAGAGCTGACTGGTAATCGCTTTATCCGCTTCAGAATTCTCATCGAGGTTCGTGTTGAGCAGGATCAGAGACATCCTCCCGACCTGCTGAAGCCAGACTCCTGCCTTGACCTCACGTCCAAACATGGGAATGGAGACAGTCAAGGGCTCCTCAGTGCCCGGCTTGCACAGCCTTAAGCAGCTGCAGTCCTCAGGGTCAAAGTGGCGGTAAAGGTGCTCCTGTCGGCCAGACCAATCCACCATCTGATGAAAGAATCCTCTGTGGTAGAAGAGCCCGATCGCGATGAAGGGAAGGCCAAGGTCAGAGGCTTCTTTGCAGTGGTCGCCGGCCAGAATTCCAAGCCCGCCTGCGTATTGGTTGAAGCCTTCGAAAAAGGCGTACTCGGCGCAGAAGTAAGCGATTGGCCCCTCGCTGACCCTTTCTTTGCCAGTAGCCGAAGCGGCAAACCAGGCTTTGTCAGCGCCAGCAAGGGCCTTATCCATCAAGGCTTCTGCTTCCTTCACCTTAGCCACAAAGGCTTTATCTTTCGCAAGCTCATCCAATCGGTGAGTCGCCCTCAGAATGCCAGCCGGGCCAACCTTCTTGGCCCAAAGCTCAGGCTCAATTTCGGCAAAGAGGTCCTGCACCTGGGGCTGCCAGGTCCACCAAAGGTTGGTGGCGAGCTTTTCCAGTGGCTTGAGCGCGGCTGGTAGAGTGACGCCAGAAAGAGGCAGAGTGGCAAATGAGGTCGTCATTGAGGGCTCCGTTGAGTTGAGAATACGAATTCTTAATCGCATTATAGCAGAGCCAATCTGCTCTTGGCTAAAGATGGCAAAGGTATCCTGAAGACAAGGCGATGTCCAGCAAAATCCGCGAGCCCTTTAATGCCCTAAGCCACCTGGTGGCGGCGGTTTTGGTGCTGGCCGGAACCTCCGCTCTCATCTTCGCCGCATGGTCCCACCCCGCGGCCTGGGTCAGCTTTTTGGTTTTTGGGGCAGGAGCAATTTTTCTCTATGTTTCCAGTGCCGTTTATCACTGGACTCCCAAGGTGATTCCCGGCTTGCAGAAGCTGGACCACACTGCGATTTACGTGATGATCGCTGGCTGCTACACGCCGCTTTGTGTGCTTCTTCTCACCGGAGGAGTTGGCTGGTGGGTGCTGGCCGCACAGTGGGGATTAGCCATAACCGGGGTTGTGCTCACCCTCACCATGGAAAAGCCCCCGACCTGGGTGCGTTTGGTGCTCTACTTGGTGATGGGTTGGATGGCTCTGCCCTTTGCCAGCCAAGTGGTGGCGAAATCGGGCTGGGAAACTATGGCTTGGATGATCGCCGGTGGCCTTTTTTACACAGTTGGAGTGATTTTTTACGCTTCAAAACGCCCTAAGCTTTGGCCAGGAGTCTTTTCCAGCCACGAACTGTGGCACTGCTTTGTTATGGCTGGCACGGCCTGCCACTTTATGCTGATGGTCGCGATTCTAACCTGATCCGCAGATGGGGCAGGAAGGGTTTCGGCTGACCTTGATTCGTCTTTGGGTGCTGTGCAGCATGTCGCAGGTCTGCAGACTGCCTGGCCCGGAAGGGCCACGTCCGAGCAGGATTCTTAAGGCTTCCGCCGCCTGAATCGCCCCGACCCAACCCACAACTGGCCCCAAGACTCCTGCTTCGCTGCAGACGGCTGAGGCTGGGGAATCGGCAAAAACACATTCTCGGCAGGGCAGGCCTGGGGCAACAGTAAGAACCATGCCGGCCCAGCCAACGGCTCCGCCAAAGATCACAGGCTTGCCGGATGCCACAGAGTAGGAATTCATTGCCAAGCGTGGTTGGATTTCATCCGTCCCGTCGATGATCAGGTCGACATTCTTAGCGATGATGGCAATGTTTTCTTGGGTCAAGGCCAAAGGCAGAGCCTCTACTTCAATCTCTGGGTTCATTGCAGAAAGAGCCTGCTTTGCTGCCTTCGCCTTCTGCACGCCCAAATCAGATGATGTATAGAGAAGCTGACGACCCAGATCGGGTTCATCCACAATTCCCGGATCCATAAGGATCATGCGTCCGACCCCGGCTCTAGCCAGCCACGGAGCAGAGGCACACCCCAAGCCTCCCAGCCCGACAACCAAAACGGATGATGATCCGAGGCGCTTTTGTCCAGCTTCACCCACCCCTTCTAGGTGTATTTGGCGCGAGTAACGACCGGGAAACACTAGGCGTATCTATACCCAGAAACAAGGTAAAAGAGCCGCATGAAAATATCAATCGTGGATGAGACGACTGCCGGGGTCAGGTCTGAGGGCAGGATTGTCGAGATTTTTGAGCCAAGAATCACGGTTCGAACCCTCATCGAAAGCAGGATTCTGTACGAGCTTGATTCGGAAAAAGAACGCAGACTGCAGATGAAGCAGGCCCATCACCCACTTAACATGGCCTCAGAGCCAAAGTCCACTAAGCCTAACGAACACTTTGTTCGTGCCTTTAAGGCTTTTGAAGCGGGCCAGCTTATTGTGCTGCTGCCGGGCGGACAGGCGGAAACTCTGGACCAGACTCTTACTTTGGACGAGGATGATGAGGTCACCTTTCTCCGGCTTGTTCCTTTGGTGGGTGGCTGATGGGCTGGTTCGATTCTCCCCTTAAGAAAAAGGCTAAGCAGCTGCTGGATGAATCGTGCCGACTTGAGCCTGAGAGTCTTTCTGAATACGAAAGGGCTTTTATTTATGATCTAGCTCACTACATTCAGGTCCAGAAAGAAAACCGATTTGCTCCAATGGTACGAGAACAAGAGCCTGAAGTTCAAGATGCTATTGCTCAGCTGCTATTGGACCGCAAAACGAAGAACAGGGAGCCCTGGCACTTTAACTGCTTTCCTTGGGGGAGAGCTAAGCTTAGCCCGGCAACGATTCTGCAGTACCTGGATCTTGTGCTTCAAGGCGCGGAGCCTGGCAAGGAGTGGATTTCTGGTGGGCACCCAGTTGACTTGTATCATGTAAAGCAGTTCCAACAGATTCTTCCACAAATTCCAGAAGAAACTGCAAGATCATTCGTAAACCAAGCACTTGCCCACTACGACATAAATGGCTTCCGATTTTCTGATGAGCCAGAAGCTTACAAGCTGCTTAAGATCATTTCTGGCTTCGGTGAGAATGTAGCGCTTCAGGCTTGGCAGGAGAACCTATTTGCTGATAAATCGATTGAAGAGATTGTCAATCACGCTATCACCTGCAAGGGAACCACTCCATCTCAAAAATGGCAGAAGAAGGCGGCGGAAATTGCTAAGACTATTGACATTCGCCACTATCGAGAGGTCTTGGAAAGGTCTTTCGAAGTGATGCAGAAAATGCCCATGGCTGTTGACCCTATGGTCAGCGACCAGGCAAGAGGTTTTGTTGCCTTCCTTAAGTATTTTCCAGATCAAGAAACAATCTGGCTCTTAGGCAAGATCATGCGCGCGACCTCGGACAAAATTCCTGGCATAGGGGCTCGATGTCTCAAAGGGTTCTCTGGAGCTGTTTGGACTCTTGAAGAAATGGGAACG
Organism: Synechococcus sp. UW140; assembly: GCA_943369295.1. Lineage (GTDB taxonomy): Bacteria > Armatimonadota > Fimbriimonadia > Fimbriimonadales > Fimbriimonadaceae > JAKRSE01. Next base: position 120,957 of record CALRMU020000006.1, read on the forward strand.
ATGGAAGCCTTGGCCGCTTTAAGCATTGCCAAAACCAGAGTTAGAAATCAGACTCAGTTTGCTCAGGTTGAGCAGGCGCTAAGCCGAGCCGCCTACAAGATGGAGATGTCTCTTGAGGAGCTGGAAGCCAAGCTGGTTCCAGATTACGATCTGGATCAAAACAGCTCAATCACCTTTGAACTCGGTCCGGATAAGGCTGTTTTGAGTTTGGATCGGCTCTGCAGAGCGAACCTAGAGTGGTGGAGCGGAGCCAAGCAGGTCAACTCTCCGACCGCCGCCATGAAGCAGAACTTTGGCGAGGATATTGACTACATAAAGCGCCAGAAGAAGGAGCTGGAGATTTTGGTTTCCAGTCAGAAGAAGCGGCTGGATAGGCTCTTTATTGCTGAGAATTCTATCAAGTTTTCTGATTGGCAAGGACAGTATCTCAATCACCCCGTTCTAGCAAATCTGACCAATCGATTGATTTGGACTTTTGAATATGAAGGCAGCAGGCTCTCGGCTCTGCCCAGAAATGGAGGCTTCACTAACTCACATAACGAGGAGATCCAGATTTCTGCTGACTGTACAGTCCGGCTTTGGCACCCCTTAACGGCTGATGACGCAGAAATTGTCGCGTGGAGAGATGCACTTATCTCGCAGGAAATCACTCAGCCGCTTAAGCAGAGCTTCCGAGAGATTTATGTCCTAACTGATGCGGAAATAGCGACAAGAACCTACTCAAACCGATTTGCGGCTCAGATTCTTAAGCAGCATCAGGCAGTAGCCCTGATGAAAGAAAGGGGATGGAAAGCCAGTCTGCAGGGATATTTTGATGCACCTTTGCACTACCCAACACGGCACCTTTCTGCTTGGGATCTAACGGCCGAATTTTTTGCTGAGATTGTCGAAGGCCCAATGACCGACGCTGGTATAGCCGAGCTGATTTCTACTGATCAAGTCAGGTTTTTAAGGCGCCGTGATCCTATTCCTATGGTCGATGTTCCCCCCATCGTTTTTAGCGAAATGATGAGGGATGTTGACCTCTTTGTGGGCGTAACGAGCATCGGAGCGGACCCTGAGTGGAATGACCGAGGCGAGCAGATCGTCGCCCAGAACTGGACCTGGCACGAATTCAGCTTTGGCGATTTAAGCCCTCTAGCCGAGACCCGCAAGGCTGTGCTCCAAAGGCTCCTCCCCCGCATGGCCATCGCCCGTCAGTGCGAACTTGATGATAAGTTCTTAAAGGTTCAGGGCAAGAGGCACAGCTACAAAATCCATCTTGGCAGCGGCAATATTCTTATCGAGCCGGCGAATCGCTACCTCTGCATTGTGCCGAGCGGCAAGAAAGAAGATTCCATCTACCTTCCGTTTGAGGGGGACAGGACTCTGGCGGTGATTTTAAGCAAAGCGGCGATGCTGGTGAATGACGACAAGATCACGGACCAGACGATTTTGAGTCAGCTTTGACCCGCAAGGTTCAATGCACCTTCACCCAGGGGAGCTACAATTTGAAGCGTGGCGAGGGTTGGATTTGTTGGGCTAGGAGTCATGGGCGGACCCATGGCCGGACACTTGTTAAAGGCAGGCCACGAGGTGATTGTCTGGAACAGATCTCCTGGCAAGTCGGATGCCCTTGAAGCAGTCGGAGCCCACGTCGCTGAAACCCTTGAGGATGTCGCTCAAAACTGCTCGGTCATTTTTCTCTGCGTTAGCCGGACTGAAGATGTGGAGCAGTGTCTGGCCCAGATGACCGGCGAAGCCGAACCCAACACGCTTTTCGTCGACCACTCAACTATCTCGGTCACTGGAGCGAAAAAGATCCATCAGGATCTGGCCAAGAAGGGACATAGATTTCTCGATGCCCCCATCACGGGCGGATCGATGGGAGCCCAAAAGGGGCAGCTCACCATTTTTGTCGGGGGCAGCCAGGCAGATTTCGATGAGGCTTTGCCCTTCATGCAGTCTTACGCCAAGCGGGCCGAGTGGGTAGGAGAAGCTGGTGCAGGCCAGACAACCAAAATGGCGAACCAAGTGGCAGTTGCCGGAGCCCTGCTCGGCCTCTGTGAAAGCCTTGCCTTCGCAGAAAAGGCTGGCTTGGATGTCTCTCTCACCCGCGAGCTTCTCGCCGGAGGCGCCGCCGGAAGCTGGGCTTTTGACAACTACGGCCCCAAGGTCTTGGCCGCAGATTGGTCCCCAGGCTTTTCTATCATCAATCAGAGAAAGGACTTCGGCTACTGCGTCGAGGCAGCCGATGCTCTTGATCTCGATCTTCCAATGACCGAGCTCTGCGATCGGCTCCTGAAGGTTCTTGACGACGAAGGCCGGGGGCAGGAAACGACCGCCGCCGTGTACGAAGTACTTAAGCGAAATAAATCCAAGGAGGTTGATTGACCCAAGCTGCCTTAACGATGCAGGGGGTCACCCAGGTTTTCGGGTCGGTTAAAGCACTTGACCAGGTGAGCTTTCAGGCCAACTGGGGTCAGATTCAGGCTCTGGTGGGAGAAAACGGGGCGGGAAAAACCACTCTCATGCGTATTTTGCATGGGTCGCTTAAGCCCACGAGCGGCGAGGTTTCACTCGAAGACCCGAAGGCCAAGGTTGGCATGGTCAGCCAGCACTACGCCATCATTCCCGAGCTGACCTGTCTGGAAAACCTGATGCTAGGCGCCGAGCCTGGCCAATGGATCGACCCCGCGCCCAACGAGGCCAGAGCCCAGAAGCTGGCCGACCAAATGGGCTTCAAGTTCGACTGGCGCAGACCGGCTTCCAGCCTCGGTGCTGGTGAAGCTCAAAAGCTAGAAATCTTAAAGCTTCTGTGGCGCGAAAGCCAGATCATGATTCTGGATGAGCCGACGGCCATGCTTTCCCCTGCCGATGGCGAGGCCCTTTACGAGAGCCTTAAGCTGCTGGCCGCTCAGGGCAAGTGCATCATCGTGGTCACCCACCGGCTCAGCGAGGTGATGGATTACTGCAGCCAAGTAACTGTGCTTCGCCAGGGCAGGCTGGTCGATTCCAAACCTGTCAGCGAAGTCACCACAAGCCAGATCGCCGAACTGATTGTCGGCCACGGAATTGAGCCGCCGGTCATCACTCCGCCCATTCTCGGGGCAACAGTTCTCGAAGCAAAACAAATCAGCCTGCTTGATGAAAGAAAGAACCTGGCACTCAAAGATGTCAGCTTCAGCCTCAGGGCAGGGGAAGTTGTGGGAATTGCAGGAGTCGATGGAAGCGGCCAGAAGGAGCTTTTTCATGCTCTGCTTGGGATCAAGCCCCTTGCCGGAGGCTCAATTGATCTTGGTGGCAAAGCCGCACCGCAAAGTACAAGAGAAAGGCTTGCCTGGGGCATGAGGGTCATCCCCGAAGATCGGCTTGAAGAAGGCGTCATTCCTTCCTGGAGTCTTGAACTAAACGGAGTTCTGGGCCTGCAGCGAAGGCCAGAGGTCAGCAGAGGCCCCTGGGTCAATAAGGAGGCTCGGCGCACTTGGGCAGAGAAAGCTGCCACTCTTTTCTCCACTCGCCACGGTGGGCTAGATCTTCCCATGTCATCTCTAAGCGGGGGCAATCAGCAGAGGTTCGCGGCCGCGCGGGCCATGGCCCCTGGCGGAAAACTGCACCTTGCTTTTCAGCCGGCGCGAGGATTGGATATCGATGGCACGGCCCAAATTTATCAAGAGCTGAGAAGGCAGTGCCGAGAAGAGGGTTCAGCCGCTCTTGTTGTCAGCTTCGACCTCGATGAGCTGCTGGCCCAGTGCGACCGAATCCTTGTCATGTTCCGTGGAACCCTGGCCGCACCTCCAGAGCACCTGGCCAAAGATCGCCAGGCGATTGGAAGGCTGATGGTCGGAATGAAAGAGGGGGCCGAAGCGTGAAAAAGTGGACTTGGCACCACACGGTTCTGGTTCTGGGCGCCTTCATTATTGTCGTCGCCGCCTTTCAGGCAACAGGGGCCGCGCCAGGCAAAATCTTTGAAGGCATGTTGGGGGCAGTAACCACCGACTCAGGCTGGAAGGCCATTCTCGCCCGGATGACGCCCCTGCTTGTCGGGGGTCTGGCTGTCTTTCTTGGCCTGCGAGCGGGGCTGTTTAACATTGGGGCCGAGGGGCAGATTCTGCTCGGGGGCTTGGGGTCTGTTCTCACGGTTTTTGCGATTCCTAATCCTCTCGGCTTGATTCTTGGCTTAGTGGTCGGGGCTGCGTTCGGCGCTCTCTGGGCTCTTCCAGCCGGGTTGATCAAGGCTTATCGCGGGGGGCACGAGGTCATCTCGACCATCATGCTCAACGCCATTGCCATGTCGCTCTGCACCTTTTTGGCTAAAGGAGTGCTTAAAGATCCGGGTCAGCAGTCGGCAACAACGGCAAACATTGCCGAGTCGGCTCATCTGCCGGTTTTGATGAAGGCAGGCAGGTTTGAACTCGGACTTGGCTGGATCATTGGTTTGGCTTTGGTGCTCGGGGCGGCCTGGTGGCTGAAGAGATCAGTCGCAGGCTATGAGCTTGAGGCATCGGGGGAAAGCCCGCGAGCTGCCGAAATGGCAGGAATTCCGACCCGCAAGGTGCAGGTTTTGGCCATGTCGGCGAGCGGTGCCCTGGCCGGATTAGCCGGAGCCATGCTGGTGACAGGGGCAGATCATAGATTTTACGGAACCCTCGCGGGAGGCTTTGGCTTCGATTCTCTCGGTGTCGCCCTCCTTTCCGGTTCATCGGCATGGGCTCTGATTCCAAGTGCCTTTTTCTTTGCGCTTGTCGATGCTGCTACGGGGCGGCTCAGCTTCTTCGGAGTCCCTAAAGGAATCAGCGCTCTGCTGCTAGGAATTGTGATTTTGGTCTTCGCCGCTCTCAAGTATCGACGCGAGGTGGCCAAGTGAGTCTGGCACTTATCGGGCTTCTTTTGGCAGGTGTCGCTGCCTATGCCGCGCCTCTGCTTCTCGCCGCTTTGGGCGGCTTGGCCAGTGAAAGGTCGGGTGTCATCAACATCGGGCTGGAAGGCAAAATGCTCGGGGCAGCCTGTGCGGCGGCAATCGCTGGGTTGTGGCTCAACAACATTTGGGCGGCCATCCTGGCTGCCATTCTCATGGCGACCCTTCTCAGCCTGCTGCATGCCTGGCTGACTCAAGTCTTCCAGATCGATCAAGTTATCAGCGGAATGGGAATCAATGCCCTTGCCATAGGCGGAACCGGCTACCTTTCTGAGGCTGTCCCGATCCTGCAAAGCGGCGGCACTCTGCCTCGATTCCCTGAACCGCTTTTCTGGGGATTGGCTTTGTTTGGTGCTCTCGGCTTTGCCCTCTTTTTGGCTCGAACCAAGGGGGGACTCAGACTGCTTGCGGTAGGCAACAACCCAGATAAATCTCGCCTCATGGGGCTGGATCCTGTGAAGATCAGGTTTAAAGCTCTGATTGCCACAGGAGTCTTCTGCGGATTGGCCGGGGCACTTATCGCCGGGACAGCCGGCGGATTTGCCAAAGATATGACGGCTGGCCGAGGCTATATTGCTCTTGCCGCCTTGGTGCTGGCGGGCTGGAGACCGATTCCTGCCCTCCTCGCCTGTTTAGGCTTTAGTCTTCTTACCAACCTCAACATTCTGTTTCAAGGAAGCCCCATTTTGGGGGTCACTCTTCCCGGAGAGTTTTGGCAGGCTGTTCCATACCTCGCAACGTTACTGGCTCTTTGCCTTGTGGTACAGTCTAATAGAGCTCCTGGAGGTCTTGGAAAACCATGACACCGATCACCTTGGCACTTGCCGTTGGGTTTATCAACCCTACTGATGAGGTCTTTAAGCAGTCCATCGCTTCGATGAACAGCAGGCAGGTTTTTTCGACCGCCTACACCCAAACCACGACTTCAAAAAGAGGGAACTCAAGCTCTCGATTTCTGGTTCAAGCCCGCCGTCCAGATCAAGCCTTTATTGCCAGTTTGGACAAAAACGGCAAGGTGGTTAACAGCGTTGCCTTCGGTGCAGGGGGCAGAATCGTCTCCAAGTCAGAAGTTTCTCAGCATGTCAAGCTGCAGCCAATCACCTGGGATGATGCCGTACCTCAGCTTGTCGAGCAGATCCCTGGCCTCGATCTCTTCGTGATTTCTGGTCTCGCCCCCAAAGGGTGGGATGGCTATATCAAGGATATTCTCGCTCAAGGCAAGGGCTGGAAACCGAGATTCACTGATGGTCAGTGGAAGCTTTCTTTGGCCTCTCCTAACGGGCAGCTCACTTTGACTTTCCGCTCGGGCGACTTTCTGCCGGTCGAAATGCGGCTGGCTGGTGGAGGCACCTTAAACGTCTGGAAAATTGACCATTCGACCAGGGTCCAGGACAGCTATTTCGAAGCACCTAAGCAGTCCAGGCTTGTCGCCCGATTCCAGAACTTTCCACCGCCTAACAGCTACGATCCACTTTCGAAACCCCTTGTAGAAAAGCTCTTCAAGAACTTTGACGTCACGCGGAGCCTGGCGATTGAGACTGACGCGGGCGGACACAAAACAAGAATTCTGGCAAAAGGCGCCCGAATCAGACAGACCGTGGAAGATGTGGACTGGTCGTACGATGGCAAAACCGTGACCATCATGGCCGAAGGCAAGGTGAGCCGACATAAAGTCAAGTCCGATAAAATGCTTGAGCTGGTTGCTCAGGCCGGCGGTCGGTTAGATCCTCTTTGGGGCGACCTTTTAAGCGGAGCCAACCCCTTTAGAAGACTTTTGAGCGGTGCGGATGTTCGACATAAGGGCGTCATCGAAACTCCTGAAGGGCAGGTTGCTCTTCTGCAGGTGACCGGCAAGCTGGAGAATCTTTCGCTCGGACTCAGAGTTTCTGACGCGCGAGTCATTTCGCTTAGCCGAATTCCCAGAGCAGACAAACACCAAGGAGTTTCGATTTCTTCCATGAAGCGGTTCCGCTATCTGGATGAATCAGTTCTCGCCAAAACGGCTGCCTTCGACGTGACAAATCGCGGGGCCTGACGCCTCAGGGTCAGCTCAGCCGTCCCTAGCAGAGACAATGTCTTGGGATCGACACAATTTTGCTGATCGGCTGAAGGAAGCCTTTGCTTCTGAAGCCTTGGCAGAAGTGACAAGCCCCTTGGCAAAAGAAGTGAAGGCAGAGGGGTCAGAGCGCATGACAGCGGCTCTGCAGGGAAAAACCTGGGATGAAGTAGGTCCGGATATGGCCATGAGGGCGGCCCCGGACCTTATCACTTTAACGAGTGAGGCCTTTGTGGCCTACCTTCCTGCCTTTCTGCGGGGGGCCGCCTACGATCTTGATGGCGAAGGAGCAACCTACGTTTTTTACGCCCTGGCCCCATTGGATCAGCTTGATGTCTACTACGATCGCACCTGCCTGCTCTTTTCGCCGCAGCAGGCAGAGTTGATTGCCCAGCTTCTTGAGCAGATGGCATCCGACCCCGCCTTCAGCTACTTTGGCGATGAGCCCACAACCGCCATCGCCCTTTGGCGCAGACGCGCTTCGGGTTAAATTAACCTCATGACGCCCTGGCTGCTGAAGGCAGAAAACCTTGGGCGTCGGTTTGGCAGTCAATGGGTGATTAGGGACCTTGATTTCGAGGTTTATCCCGGCCAGGCTTTAGCCATCACCGGCCCCAATGGAAGGGGCAAATCTACACTTCTCAAGCTGCTCTGCGGCCTGCTGGAACCTTCACAAGGCAAGGTTCATCTTGCAGGCGCACTCGGGGTCTCTGCGCTTGATATGGCCCTCTACCCCCAGCTTACGGGGCGAGAACACGTGGTCTGGCTCTCAAAAATGAAGGGGATCTCGACTGACCCTGTGACTCTTCTTACTGAAGTTGGCCTGGCTGGTGCGGTGGATCGAGCGGCGGGAGCTTATTCCACCGGAATGAGGGCAAGGCTGAAGCTCGCTTTGGCTCTGCTTGGTGATCCTCCTCTTCTTCTGCTGGATGAACCTACCGCTGCCCTTGATGAAGAAGGGCAAGCTTTGATCCACCGAGTCATCGCCTCGCAGAAGGAGAGAGGGGCTGTCATTTTAGCCACCAACGATCGGGCCGATTTGGCTCAGGCAACCCATGAACTCACCCTGGCTTAACCAAGTCTCGGCCGTCTTGGGCAAAGAGCTGAAAACAGAGGTGCGCTCCAGCCACGGATTAGCGACGGGGATTCTGCTGGGTGTCCTGATCATCGCTTCTCTGGGCTATTCCAGTCTTTTCGATTCTCCCAGCCCTTGGGGTGCGGCGGGGATGACGGTTTCCGCGCTGCTCTTCGCCTCGGCGCTCATGGTTCCACGCCTCTTTTTGGTGGAAGAAGAGCAGGGCACCTTGGATCTTCTTCGCTTAAACGGCGATGCCGGGGCGATTTACCTTGGAAAGCTGCTGGCTGGTCTGATTCAGCTCCTCGTGATCGGTTCGGTTCTTGGATTGGTTCTGATTGAACTGCTTTCTCAAGATGTCCAGCGGCCCCTGTTCTTGGCCGTCGGCATTTTGGGTCACATTATCTGCCTGGCCGGAGGATTTAGTTTCTCGGGAGCTTTGGTCATGGGCGCCTCGAATCGGTGGGTGCTTGCCGCCGCCGCGGGGGTTCCTCTGCTGCTTCCTCAGTCGATCATGGCTGTCATCGTAATCGCCTACGGCCTTGGGGCTGGCGGACCCATGACGGCAAATGGTTCAGCTTGGGGCCTTATCTGCATGGCTTTGGTTCTGGTCTGCATGGGGGCTTTGGTCATTCCGGTGGTCTGGAAGCTTTCGGTTGAGCCTGGAAAGTGACTTCGATCTTGAAGCAGTTTGGGCGGCTTTTTTTGGCAAAGCATTCCTGGCTTAGCAAAGCTAAACCAGGCCACTCTTACTCACCAATAAAGAAAAGAATATCAGTGCCACTGGCATCGCCAGTGCAGCATTGAGTGGTTTTAGATTAAAGTTTCCTGCTTGACAGCTAGGCGGGTCAAGCTGGCCACCCCAAACCTTTTGTTTCGTCCCATCGTTTCTGAGATACCGTGTTAAATTGTCAAGGGGTTGGGGTCCATTCGGTTCCTCTGTTGACCACTGTCACAATCCGGCGGAGCATTCTGGCCATGATGGCGACAAGAGCGCATTTCTTAGGTTTTCCGGCTTCCAGCATTCGGTCGTAGTGGGCTGAGCATTCAGCATCATGTCTGGAACAGGAGATGGCTCCCATGAAAAGAGCTGTCCTCAAGAATCTGCTGCCTGTCCCGTGGATGGTGGCTTTTCGGTGCAGACTCGTCCCGCTCGAACATTCCTGCGGAGCCAGCCCAGCGTAGGCGATGCACTGCTTGACGTTCTTTAGTTCATCTGTCAAGAAGAGTTCACTCAAGACCTTGCGGGCTGTTTCAGGGCCCACGCCAGGGATGCTCAGCATGAGGCGGTGCTTCTTCACAAGCTCCTGGCTCTGCTTCAGCTTCACCAGCCACAGCTGGCTCACCTGCTGGATTTCCTTGTCAAGCAGTCTGATGACTCTCGTGCAGGATTTGATGAGTTCTGCACAGGCGGAAGGCTTGCCCATTCTCTTCTTCTCGTCAGCCGCCTGAGCTTTAAGGCTGTCTATTCTTCTTGAAAGCTCCTGAAGTTCAGCCTGTTCTTTGGTGGTAGGCTTCCTGGGGGTTTTCCAGTTCTTCTGCGAGCACACAGCCAGAACATAGGCGTCTGTCGCATCATTCTTTCTGATGATTCCAAGACCCCTAGCAAGGCTTCTAGCCTGATTAGGAGCCATCACCACAGCAGGGACTCCCTCTTCAG
>CALRMU020000007.1:0-86654 GCA_943369295.1 Synechococcus sp. UW140
GGTGTGGGCCCTGAAACAGCCCGCAAGGTCTTGAGTGAACTCTTCTTGACAGATGAACTAAAGAACGTCAAGCAGTGCATCGCCTACGCTGGGCTGGCTCCGCAGGAATGTTCGAGCGGGACGAGTCTTAACCGAAAAGCCACCATCCACGGGACAGGCAGCAGATTCTTGAGGACAGCTCTTTTTATGGGAGCCATCTCCTGTTCCAGACATGATGCTGAATGCTCAGCCCACTACGACCGAATGCTGGAAGCCGGAAAACCTAAGAAATGCGCTCTGGTCGCCATCATGGCCAGAATGCTCCGCCGGATTGTGACAGTGGTCAACAGAGGAACCGAATGGACCCCAACCCCTTGACAATTTAACACGGTATCTCACTATCTCGTCAGAAGAGCTGCATCAATTCACCTTGACCCGCGGCTGCCCTTCGGGCCATCCACGGCCACCCCAATGCGGGAATTGAAGCTGTCCAGCCTTATTCCTGATGGATCTATTCAGGGGCGCTGCCCCTGCCACCCAGGCCTGCTTCTGCTAGTCAGAACCCCAAACGCAAAGCTGGCCTGCCCCCCACAAAAAGGGACCAGACCAGCCACACAAGCGCCAGAAACTCTTAGCTCTTAAGCAGAGACCGAAGCACGAACTGAAGAACCCCACCGTGTCGGTAGTACTCAAGTTCAGTCGGAGTATCCAGCCTGACCAGAACCTTAAACCGAGTCTCCACACCACCTTCGCCTACCGCAACCGCCTCAATCTCCTTGCCGCCAGAGAATCCAGAGGCGAAGGCCGATTCGAAGCCAGGAAGCGAGATAGATTCCTTTCCGGTCAAGCCGAGCGAAGCCGCAGTCTGGCCGCCAGTGAAGACCAGAGGAAGGATTCCCATGCCAGCCAGGTTAGAGCGGTGAATTCGCTCAAAGCTCTCTGCCAAAACAGCCTTGATTCCCAAAAGCATCGTGCCCTTGGCAGCCCAGTCTCGGCTGGAGCCAGTGCCGTACTCCTTGCCAGCCAGAATGATCAGGCCAGTGCCTTCTTCCTTGTAGCGTCGAGAAGCCTCGAAGATGCTGACAACGTCACCGGTTGGCCAGTGGGTCGTCCAGCCACCCTCGGTGCCAGGAGCGATCTGGTTGCGAAGTCGGACGTTGGCAAAGGTGCCTCGGACCATGACTTCATCGTGGCCGCGTCGGCTGCCGTAGCTGTTAAAGAGGTGAGGTCGAACCCCCTTCTCCATCAGCCATTCACCAGCAGGAGAAGTCGCCTTGATCGCGCCAGCCGGGGAGATGTGATCGGTGGTGATCGAGTCGCCGAGCAAAGCCATGACCTTCAGGTCAGCCAAAGGCTCGACCGCCGCAGGGGCTTCGGCCGGCATTCCTTCAAAGTAAGGAGCCCGTTTGATGTAGGTTGAATCATCTTCCCAAGCGTAAAGTCCGCCATCCGGAGCCGGCATGGACTTCCACTTATCGTCACCCTCAAAAACGCTCGCGTATTCTTCGGTGAACATGGCGCGAGTGATGTTCTTTTCAACAATCTCCGCGACTTCCTGCTGAGTCGGCCAAATATCTTTCAGGAAGACTTCGCGTCCATCTTCGGCAACACCGAGGGGCTCTGAAGTCAGGTCCACATGGATCGAACCGGCGAAGCTGTAAGCGACAACCAAAGGAGGCGACATAAGGTAGTTCGCCTTCACGTCCATGTTCACGCGGCCTTCAAAGTTGCGGTTTCCGCTAAGAACGCTGGCGACGGCCAAACCTTCCTGCTGAACCTTGGCGCTGATCTCTTCTGGGAGAGGTCCGCTGTTGCCAATGCAGGTCGTGCATCCGTAGCCAACGACGTTGAAGCCAACGGAGTTCAGGTCTTCAAGCAGGTTCGCATCTTCAAGGTAGCGGGTGACAACCTTGGAGCCAGGTGCCAGTGAAGTCTTAACCCAGGGCTTGGGCTTCAGGCCAAAAGCTCGCGCCTTGCGGGCGACCAGACCGGCAGCAACCATAACGCTGGGATTGCTGGTGTTGGTGCAGCTGGTGATTGCTGCGATGACCACACTGCCGTCAGAGAGATTGTTCAGGTCAGCAGAATCTGACTTTTCTGGGAAAGCCTTTGCGAAGGACTGGCCAGCCGATCCCAAAGCGACCCTATCCTGTGGCCTCTTTGGTCCGGCAACGCTGGGGACGACCTCGCCCATATCCAGCTTGAGAGTGCTGGAGTACTGTGCCACAGGGGCGGCCGCCGTGTGGAAGGTTCCCTGGTGCTCGGCGTAAGCCTGAACCAGAGCGATGAGTGATTCTGGTCGGCCAGAGACCTTGAGGTATCGAAGGGTCTCGGCATCGATGGGGAAGAGTCCGCAGGTGGCGCCGTATTCAGGAGCCATGTTGGCGATAGTCGCCCTATCGGCCAGAGGCATGTTGGGGATTCCGCTGCCGAAGAACTCGACGAACTTGCCGACAACTCCGTGCTTGCGGAGCATTTCGGTGACGGTGAGAACCAAGTCGGTGGCGGTCGCGCCTTCCTTCAGCTTCCCAGTGATTTCGAAGCCAACTACCTGAGGGATCAGCATCGACATGGGCTGTCCGAGCATGGAGGCTTCTGCTTCAATTCCTCCGACTCCCCAACCCAAAACACCAAGTCCATTGATCATGGTCGTGTGGCTGTCTGTGCCGACCAAAGTATCGAAAAAGGCAGAACCCTCGGCCTGCATTACGACTCGGGCAAGATATTCCAGGTTCACCTGGTGGCAGATTCCGGTATTGGGTGGAACCACTTTAAAGTTTTGAAAAGCCTGCTGGCCCCACTTCAAAAAGGTGTATCGCTCGCCGTTTCTCTCAAACTCAAGGTCAAGGTTGATCTGGGCGGCGGCATCGGTTCCGTAAGCGTCGACCTGGACTGAGTGGTCAATAACAAGCTCGACCGGGCGAAGTGGGTTGACCTTAGTGGGGTCGCCGCCCAACTCCTCCATTGTGTCTCGCATGGAAGCCAGGTCCACCACGCAGGGGACTCCGGTGAAGTCCTGCATCAGAACTCGGGCGGGGGTGAAGGCAATTTCCTTGTCCGGCTCAGCCTGGGGATCCCAATTCAAAAGGGCTTCGATATCAGCCTTGCTGACCTTGACTCCGTCTTCGTGACGCAGGAGGTTTTCCAACAGCACCTTGAGTGAGAAAGGCAGACGATCAAGGTCGTAACCCTGCTCTTTCAGTGCCTGAAAAGAGTGGATTGACACCTCTTGATCAGCCAGAACGAGCGTTTTCAAGGTGGCGAGGCTGTTCATAGGGCCTCAGTTTACTCAGGGTTATGGGGTCCTTTTGGGGAGGGTGTTCTTGTTCCAAAAATGGCAGGAATGATCATCAATGTTTGACTTCACTTAAGCAGTTTCGGGGTAGGGGGCCACGGCTCCGTAAGCCGTGCTAAAGGCACTCAGCACTTCGAAGCTTGCACCGGTCAAGGACCGGTGGCACCCAAGTCAAAATGTTCCCATCTTCCTGTAAACAAAGTTGATCACCTGGTGGGTTCCACAGCACCTTGAGCCGTGCAAATCTTGTCTTTGAACCTTTAAACCGGCACCGGTCAAGGACCGGTGGCACCCAATTTTGAGAACGGCATTTCTCTGTGGCTACAGTGACAGGTCCAAGGGTGCCACGGCTCCGTGAGCCGTGCTAAAAGCACTCAGCACTTCGAAGGTTGCACCGGTCAAGGACCGGTGGCACCCAAACTAGAGAACGGCAGTTCCTCGTGCTTTCAGAGTCATGTCCGAGGGTGCCACGGCTCCATGAGCCGTGCTAAAAGCACTCAGTACTTCGAAGCTTGCACCGGTCAAGGACCGGTGACACCCAGGCCAAAATGTCCCCATCTTCCTGTAAATCAAATTGATTGTCCGAGGGTGCCACGGCTCCGTGAGCCGTGCAGTAAGAATCACTTCTTAGCTTAGAAGAATAGGATCCGTAGCTGGAGTTGGGTTAGAATTTTCAAGATGGATTCTATACATGACAAACCTGAACCTCTGCCGTACCGGAAAACAAAGAGAACGTTCGACACTCCTGGGAATGCCCATGAACTAACTTTCTGCACCTACAAGAGGAAGCCATTTTTCAAAGATCCTGTCTTGGCCGGAATCTTTTTGAGGCACCTGGATGCTGCAAGAACTAAGCTGGAATTCAAGCTGTGGGCCTACGTAATAATGCCCGAGCATGTCCATTTGCTGGTCTGGCCAGGTGAAGCAAAAGCCAATGTCCGAACAATCCTACGGGAGATCAAACTGTGGTCGGGACGTGAGTGTCTGGCCAGCTCAACAGCTGTTAAAGAAGCCTGCACGATCTATAAAAGTGATGGCTCCACATCTCAACGCTTCTGGCTGCCAGGTGGTGGCTATGACCGAAACCTTTGGAGCAGTGAAGCCATTCAATCTTCAATAGATTACATTCACAACAATCCTGTCAAACGTGGCCTCTCTAACACTTCGTCTGCCTATCCGTGGTCCTCAGCAGCAGCCCTCGATGGTCAGCTTGGTCTTCCTTATCCCGACCTTTATCTCCCATAAGCAGGAAACAGCATCTTAACCAAAGAGACAGCTAAAATGAGCCTGCAATGAAGCCAATCGGTCTCATCGGAACAGCCCACATTCACACCCCCGGATTTCTTGGCCAAATGAAGGAGCGAGGCGTGCCTTTGGCCGGATTGTGGGATCACGATGCCGAAAGGGCAGCAAGAAACAGCGAGAAAACAGGAGCCCCAGCCATGGAGCTCGACGACCTGATCAACCACCCCGAAGTGGGCGGGTTCGTCATCTGCAGTGAAACGAATCTGCACCTTGAACTGGTCGAAAAAGCAGCGCCCCGTGGCCTTCCCATGTTCGTCGAAAAGCCCCTCAGTGCTTCTCCCGCCGATTCAGCCAAGATGGCCGAGATCATGGCTCAGCACGGAGTCACTTTTCAAACCGGCTACTTTATGAGGGGCGTCAACACTGTCCAGACCCTCAAAAGACTCTTGGCTGAAGAAGCCTTTGGCCAGGTCACCAGAGTTCGAATGAGCAACTGCCACTCGGGAGCCCTCGGCGGATGGTTTGACGGAGAATGGCGATGGATGGCCGACCCCAAACAGGCCGGAGTAGGAGCCTACGGCGACCTCGGAACCCATGTCATCGACCTGCTTCTCTGGCTTTTCGGACCAGCCGAATCTGTGACGGCTGCCCTCAGCATGGGAACCGCCCGCTACGAAGGATGCGACGAACTGGGTGAAGGCCTCTTCAAGATGAAGTCTGGTGTCATCGCCACCCTCGCCGCTGGCTGGGATGATGTCGTCAACCCCTACATGATTCAGGTTTCTGGCACCAAAGGCCACGCCATGCTGGGAAACACTCTTCAGGTTGCAGGTGCCGACGGCAAGCTGGCCGAGGTCGAGCTTGATCCAGCAGTGCCTTCAGGCTTCGGTGCCTTTTTGGATGTGATCGAAGGCAAGTCAGCTGACCTTGTCAGTCTTTCAGAGGCGGTCGAAAGAGATTCTGTGATGGAAGCTCTCTACCGGGGTGCGGCTTCAAATTCTTGGGTGACTCCGGCTTAAGGCACCTAGGCCAGTCCGCCAAATAGAAAGTTCCTGCCTAGTGCTTTGCCAGGCAGGAACTTTCTTTTTCTAGGAGAAGGATCAGTCCTTCTTTGCGCCAGCCTTGATCCAGTTGGCGATGGTGTCAATGTCAGCCTGGCTCAATCGGGGTCGGCCCTGAGGCATCAGCCTTGCACCCACACCTCGAACAGACTTGAGAATCATGCTGTCGTCAGGGCTGTTGGGTCGAACTCCCATAGCGTTGCCGGTCACAGCTTCGTAAGAAGTCAGATCGTAGCCAGATCGTCGGGTCTGTGAGTTGTGGCAGGGCATGCAGCTTCGGTTGAAAATGGCCTGAACATCGGCGTACTTGGGTGCCGAAGTCGAAGGGTCGTCGATCTTGGCCAGAACTGCACCGGCAGGAGGAACGAAGGCGAAGAGAGAAGCTTCTGGTTCCGTGGCAGACATCACAAGCTCCTGAGCCAGAACAATCGATTCTTTGTCTCCTTCCCTAAATGTGAATCCCTTCGCGATTCCCTTAGCGTCGGTCATCAAAGTCACGATCCTCGTGGGGGCGCCCGTGAATCTCAGAGTTAGTTCGGTCAAAGCTTCTCCGGCGACGGTGCGAGATCTGCCCTTGGTGGCGCTCGCGACCTCACCCATCAATGCCGGGTTGAAAAAGGCGCTCCAAGCCCAGACTCTGGTTTCAGTAACGGCCTTCTTCCAATCAGCCTTGTCAGCAGGAATGACCTTGTAGGTCTTGCTGGCGGCCGAATACTCGGTCAAATTCTTTCCGTCAAAGTAGACGCTTCCGTCGGTGCCTTCGATCTTAAAGCTGCCGCTTCGGGAATAGGTGAAGCTGAACTTCGATGGTGCGCCTCCGATGGGGGTCATGGTGACCTTGCCGCTCAAAGATTTTGCGTCGCTTAAAGCCTGAACATGCGGCTTTAGGGGAGTAGGAATGGTGGGCTGAAGAGCAATTCCGAGAATCAAAACACCCAAGCCTGAAGCGGCAGGCCAAAAAGCACGCATCCTGCTATTTTACTATCCCGCCTGAAGAACAAACTGAATTTTCGATGATCTTTTCATCTAGGAAAGCTTAAGGTGTCCTCCCTGTCTTTCAAGCTATCCTGCACCTCTCTAAGAAGCTGATCAGAACCTGTGACCCTGATAAAGCCGAGCCTCGGATAATCAAGATCCTTGATCAGCATGAGGGTGAGGCAGACCACAAAAGCCAAGGACCAGCGAATGATTCTCTTTGAAACTACATTCTCTGGCAGCATTCTCCCTGCTATCCACGAACAAAGCAAAGCCAAAAGAGCAAGCATCCCCTGGACTGGCCACGGCAGATGCACTTGAGTCATGACGTGCCTTTCACTCGCTGTATCAAAAGCTTCGTTCAAAGGCGGCAGAACTATAATCTCTTCAACATGCTTTGCCCTGTCGATTGAAAGCAGAACCGTGTTCCACAGGTCAGACTGCGACGCTTGTGTTGCGATCCAGGCATCTCTTTCAAGCCCCTTTTCCAGGGCAGTGCCGTAATCCAGGCGAGTCTGAATGTAATCGCTCAAGGCGGCTCGGGCCAAGGTTGGTTCCTGCAAGAGGCTCAGCCTTTGGGCAGCAGTGCCAAGGGCATTCGCTTCCTGAATCACCAAATCTCTTCTGGCATCCAGCCTCGAAGAAGCTCCCGTGAAGGCAAAGGCGAGAAGCAGCCCAAGCAGAGCGAAGAGGGATGACTCAACCACTCCTCCACCAGAGTTCGGCTCGCCCCTCTTCTGCTCCTTTCTGACTTGGCTAGACCCAAGCTCGGCCAGAAGGATCATTCCGACCAAGAGGACTAAAACAAAGATCAGGCTGCCAGTCTCGATGCCCATCAAGTTTCGACTCTACACTAAAGAGCCTCTTCGTCGGAGAACCTGTGGCTTAGGCTGGCTTCTTACTCCACCAAAACTGGTTCAGTGGGAGCAGAAATCCCCCTCTCGTTGAAAGCCTGAATCGACATCCAATAGGGGCGGCTTTTGTCCAGATATCTCATGTAGAGCTCATTGGCTCCGTACACCATATGGCTTGTATAAAGCTTGTCTTTCGAGATTCCTGACCTCACCAAGTAGCCTGTGGCTTCTGGTTCGGCCTGCCACTTCGCCCAGGCGTTCCTTCGCTCAGAATCTCCTCTGAGGACGATGAACTTCTGCACAGCAGGAGGCGGAGTCCCCTTGGCTTTGCCAAAGACCCTCAATCCCGAAAGAGCGAACTTGCCCGAAGCCGTTTCTAGGTTCTCAATCTTGATAAACCGGGCATTGACTGGCTTTTCCAGCTCAATGTAGGCATGGGGGGCATCCTTCTCCGATTTGCTCCGGTCCACAATCACCCTCCATCGACGGCCATCGTTGGAGCTCAGCAGGCGGAACCTGTGCTTCAAACCAGGGATCTTGCCCAGATGCTCGGCATCCTGATCGGCTGCGTTGACTTGAATCGCCCTAATCTCACTCACTTCGCCAAGGTCGGTGGAGAACCACTCGCCTTCTCCTCCTGTCTTGGCGGACCAATAGGTTTTGATGTCTTCATCCACCGCGAAATTGGGAGAGAAGCCGCCCAGAGTCGAGGAAGCCTGAACTGGCTTGGAGTAGTTAAGCAGCATCCAGCCTGTGAACTGGCCCGATTTCTCCGTCCCTGGCAGATAGTGGGGGTAATCGCCAAAGGCAGTTTCCGACCTCATGATTCCCTCCTTGTCGAAGTAGGTTGGCCAAATTCCGTTTCTGCGCTCGAAGTTGTTTTTTACTCCAATGGCAATCGTGCTTGTGTTCCAGTACTGTCCATGAGGATCCAGAAAGGTGGCGCCATGTCCCGCCCCTCGGGCGAATCCGCCTGGCTTGAAGGTGATCGGGTTGTGATCCTGATAAGTGAAGGGGCCAAGAGGTGCATCGGAAACATAAACTCCGTTGCCATAGCCGCTAAACTCGGTTCCGGGGGCGCCGTACTGAAGGTAGTACCTGCCTTCGTGCTTGGTCATCCAAGCGCCTTCCATAAAGGGGTTGAGAAAGGTGTTGTCTTGGGTTTCGCCAAAGCGTTCCCAGCCGTGCTCCGCGGGGTTCAGCCTGATAAGTGCCTTCTGATCACCGATGGGAAGAAAAGTTTTGGGGTCAACTTCAATTCCCCACAAAGGCTTGTCGTTGCTGGAACCGTGATAGCAGTAAAGTCTGCCGTCGTCATCAAGAAAGAAAGCGGGATCCCAGGCTCCTACAGGAAATTCTTCAATCGCTTCGGTCCACTCATCAACCCTTGGATTGGTGCTCTTCCAAATGGGAAAGTTCTTTTCATAGGTCGAACCTATAACGTAAAGAGCATCTCCCTGAACCCAGACCGCCGGGGCGCAGAGCTCATCGTAAACCTTGTGCCACGGCTTTAAAAAGCGTCGAGGCACAAACTTCCAGTCGCTCATGTCGGTGGACCACCAGTAACCCCATTGATTGGTGGAGAAGAGATAGTAATCCCCCTTAAAGACCACGATCACAGGATCGGCCGTCGCCCGATGCCTCCCTTGATCGGAGAAATTGGGGATGGGCGTATAGCCGTAATCGATGTCGATTGGATTGCAGTAAGTCTGAGGCTTAAATGAAGACATCAGGAGAGTTCCAGCGAGAGCAGCAGCGATCATGGCGGGTCTCAGAGGATCTTGTATACCTTGCAAAACCGTTTTTGCACATCTCTTTGTTTATAAATTTCCTGTTCAATACTTTTAGGCAAACCCTGCCCAAGGGGCCAGGGCAAGGTTTGGGTTAAGCATGAGGGGTACCTTTCTGCCGATGGCGAGGCTGCCGCTGCTGGGCACTGTAATCAACACCGCGACAGTGCTTGTGGGGTCTGGGCTTGGCCTGCTGGTCGGAGCCTGGGTGCCAGAGGAAGCCAAACCCCTCACCCTCTCCGCCATCGGAATTGTCACCCTCGTCATGGGCTTCAAGATGGCTGGCCGAACCAAGCAGATTCTGCTTGCCATCGCCTGTTTAGTTATCGGTGGGTTGGTCGGAATTCTGCTCCAGATCCCTCAAGGAGTGACCGCCTTAGCCGAAACGGCCAAGAACCTGACTGGTGGAGGAGGCAGATTCAACGAGGGGCTCATCACCGCCTCGGTTCTCTTCTGCATTGGCCCCATGACTCTGCTGGGCTGTCTTGAAGATGGCCTTGAAGGGAAGATTGAGATTCTCGGCCTCAAGTCGAGTCTTGACTTGGTCGCCTCGTTCTTTCTGGCAGTTACCTTAGGGCCGGGAGTGCTGGCCTCTGCCGTAGTCGTCTTAATCTTTCAAGGAGCCTTGACCTTGGGTGCGCGACTTTTGAAGCCCATGGCAGCAAACCAATCCATGATGGACGAAACGACAGGAGTGGGAGGATTGATCTTGGTGGCCATCGGTTTGAACCTGCTCGACCTCAAAAAGATCCCAACCGAAGCTTTTCTGCCCGCCCTCGTCCTCGCTCCCCTCGGAGCCGGCTTGATCGCTAGGTTCGCCAAGCCTACGCAGGAACCGGAGGCGGCATGAAAAAGCTTTTACTTGTTCTTCTTGTCGCCGCCGCATTCGTCGCAAGCCTGGCGCAGAATCCTGCCGTCAACGCCGCCCAAGGGCCGCGCGAATTAGTCCTCGACTTCATCGCCGCATTTGCCAAGGGAGAAGATCTCAGCCCCTTTATAGTCAAAAGTTCTGACCCCGCCCTTGATCTTCAGCTCGCCCAAAACCTAGCCCAAGAACTGGAAGCAAAGCAGGCTGCAGCAGCAGATGCATTTGCGGCTATTCCAGAACAGGTTGAAGAATCGCTGGTCGTCAGCCCTCTTCTGACCCAGGTTGGCTTCGAAATCATCCGTGAAGAAAACGGCCAATGGAAGTTCAAGCTGTCTCGAAATGTCAGCACTCTTCTGCCCCCCGCAACGGCAAAAGCGGTCATCAGAAGGGCAGTTCAATGGCCCCTGGTTCTGCTTCTTGCGGCAGCTGGAATCTTGGTCGGATGGCTGGTCCACTGGCCCCTGCGCCGACTGCTGAAAAGGTTTGACCAAGACGGCACAAGGCTTACTGGCCGGGCGAGAAAGTTCTTGGCCTGGGGTATCGGGCTCGGGGTTTCCAGCCACGTATTCGCCGTTGCCCTGGCCTGGCTGCCCCATGTAGGCAGGCTGCCGGACGGCTTTTACATCGTTCTGCGAGTTTTAACCTCGACTGGCTTGGTTTTGGCTGGGTGGGGAATCTGGGATTTTGTCTGCGGCGTGGCAGGGGCCAAGGTCGACGAAAAAGGTGGACCGGGATCGAGACTGCTTGTTCCCATCATGCAGAAGTTCGGCCAGGCAATCATCTTCCTGGCCGTCCTCTACGCCTTGGTCCTGGCTTTTGGGTTCAACCCGGGCGGACTGCTTGCTGGCCTAGGCTTGACAACTGCCTTGGCGGCTTTAGCGGCCAAAGACTCGGTAGAGAACTTTGTAGGAACCCTCACCATCTTATTCGAGAGGCCATTTGTTATCGGCGACTGGATTAAGGTGGGCGATGTGGAAGGCATCGTCGAGGAAATTGGCCTGAGAACAACCAAGATTCGATCTTTCAGCGATTCACTTGTTTCAATGCCCAATATTAAGGTAGTCGCACAGCCAGTCGAAAACATGGGCAAAAGAAGGCTGCGCCCCTTTAAGCTCACCTTCCCAGTCATTGGCAGCCACACCCAGGTTCAAGCTTTCGCTGAATCTGCCCGTGAAATCGTTCAATCCACCGAAGGGGTTGCCCAGGATAAGTCGCACGCTGCCGTAGCCGGATTAGATGCTGGCAAGCCCCAGATGACCCTTTCTCTCTTTATCGCCGTCGATTCTTACGCCGAAGAGTTGAAGCTGAGGGAGGGCATGATGCTAAAGCTTCTGGAATCAGCCGAACAGCAGGGAGTCAAACTCTACCTTGAGATGGTGCTGCCGTGAACCGTTTTCAACGCGCCAGACGCGACCACAGAGATGAAAGGCTTGAAGATTATCTTGAGCTGATTTCGGACCTGATTAACGAGCAGGGCGAAGCACGAGTGGTGGATATCGCCGCCCGCATGGGGGTCCGCGCCGCGACAGTGACCCAGGCCGTTAAGGGTTTGGCCGAAGAAGGCTGGGTGGAATACTCCCCCTACCGCCCCGTCACCTTGACCGAAAAGGGTCAGGAGTCTGCTAAATCTTCAAGGGAAAGGCACGAAATTCTGGTGCGGTTTCTGCTGAAGCTGGGGGTCAGCCCCGACACTGCTGAGCATGACAGTGAGGGTATGGAGCATCACCTGAGTCCGGAGACTCTTGAAGCCATGGAGAAGTGGCTTGACAAGTAAAGAGCTGGAATTCTTCTTATCTCGCAGAGGGTTTTAACAGAAAGTACTCTCGACTTGTTTTGTCACCAGTAGGCTCGACAAGTTTCGATGCAATGATGTAGCCCTGGGGACCTATGAATGGTGTACCCTCAAACCCACCTGACACCAATTTCTCTGAGATGTTCTCAACAAGATCGTCAAGATAATAGGAGTGATCATTTATAATCACAACGCTCCGACCATTCCTGCTTGATTCATCCTGTCTTTCATATGTGCCGTACCAGCCATTAAGCCCAAGCCTCAAGTGACCCAAGCTTTTTCCTGTTGGGCTCTTGTAGGATCGCACTGCTTGATATGAAAAGATCTCAGTTGTTCCAAGTGCATACCCTTCTGAGTATTTGACATTATTGACTAGCAGCTCCCCCCTTATTCTGTCGACTCTAAGAAACGCACTAATGCCGGGCGTATGGACCCTTTCACCAAATTTTATTAGGCTTCCATTTTCATAGAAAAAGAACTCTAAATTGTTGCCTTCACTATCGTAGAGCATTGCTCTTCTGTCATCGAGCATTGCGAGTGGAGTTAGATTTGGCCTCTTGAAGTGTTCTTTCAGGTCTAGCTCTACACCCTTCTGTGTCAAGAGGCACTCTTTCGGGCCAAATTCCTTTCTTTGAATAAGCTGGATTTTGTCTCCAGACGAGTTTTCAAATGAGACCTCACAGGAAAAGACATCTGCAGGATTAGTTTTTACCCAGCTTGACCGTATCATTTTGTACAAAACATAATGATCTCGTTCTTTGCGATCAACAGCTAACAGATTCCCATGATCATCGATAATGAAGGGCAGCCCAAGTTTTTTTGATGTGGGCTCTGGAATGTCAAGGTCATCAGAAGTATCCGGGTTCCAGAGTCGATATCGTGGAAAAGAGTCTCCTGGATGATAATGTTGAATATACAGATGGCCTTCCCTAACAAATCCTTCAATGCTGAACCTGCTTCCTAAATCTTTAGGAAAAGCTGCGGGTTCCACAGTAAAAAGGGGCGGCGCTTGAAGGCTAGAGCCTATTGAGCAGGCCAGAAGGGCAGAAAGCAGCATTTCCTATTCTGCCACTCTTCAAGCCCTAACTTGCTATACATCCGAAAATTATTGTTTAAGACGATCAGCCCTCAGGGGGCTGATCATCTTCCTTCACACTTCCCGGAGGAGGAACCTTAATCCCCCGTCGGTTAAGCGCTTCTCGAAGCAGAACCTCGATTTGCGAGTTGACGCTTCTTAGCTCAGAATCTGCCAGGCGCTGCAGCGCAGACCAAAGTTCAGGAGAGAGCCTGAGCAGAAAAGGCTTGCGCGCCTGTGGCATTACCCGTAAAGTGTCCCGGCGTTAACCACGGGCTGGGCGGAGTGTTCGCTGCAGAGCACCACCATGAGGTTGCTGACCATAGCGGCTTTTCTCTCGTCATCCAGCTTAATCACGCCTTCCTTATCCATTCGCTCAAGAGCCATTTCGACCATAGAAACGGCGCCATCGACGATTTTGGCCCTGGCCGCAATCACCGCTTCAGCCTGCTGCCTTCGCAGCATGGCTCCGGCAATTTCTGGAGCATAGGCGAGGTGGCTGATTCTCGATTCCAGCACTTCAACTCCCGCCAGCCGCAACTTTTCCTGAAGCTCTCTTTCAATGTGTGAGCTGACTTCGCCAGAGTTTCTTCTCAGACTCTCTGTCTCATCATCGCCATCGTAGGGGTAGCTGGATGCCGAGTGCCTAAGGGCCGTTTCTGCCTGCAGCCTCACGTATTCGAAAACATTCTCAACCGCAAAGCTGGCGGCATAGGTGTCAGTAATCTGCCAGACGACAATCGTGGCAATCTCTATGGGGTTGCCAGCGGCATCGTTGACCTTCAGCTTTTCGCCGTTTAGGTTCTGCACCCTTCGGCTCATGTTACGCTTGGTCATAAAGGGGTTGACCAAAAAGAGTCCGTCTTTTTTGATCGTGCCCTTGTAGCTGCCGAACAGCAGAAGCACCTTGCTGCCGTTGGGCTCAACAATCGCCAAGCCGTTCCACAGAAAGAGGCTTACAGTGAAAACCAAGAGGGAGAGGACGATGGAGACTCCGTTTTCGGCCGAGATGCCGGAGATGAAGAGCCAGATGGCCACCGCCGTGATGCCCAAATTGACAAAGACCATAGGGAGGCCGGGCAGGCCGACAACTTCTTTTTCCTGATTCATTTCAATCACCAATCGTGATACCGTTATGATATCACTTTGTTATCACAGCGCAGGACTGGTTCGGTGGCTCCAGCTTTGGGATAACCTTAGAGCCTGACCGCAAAACGGGACTTTTGGCAAAGAGTCTTCATGGGCTGTCTTAAAGTTTCTATGTGGGCACATCCAAAATTATAACATTTAGCCAGCAAGTATTTTTGGTCGGGCTTGGATTATTGACCTTGGCGTCCCATGCCGCTTCGAATGGGCAGACTTACATCGGTGGAAGCATTTTTTCTCCCGGTGGTGAAATGAGTCCAACGACTATTCAATGCAAAGGATGTAATCCAGATCCAAATGGAATCATTCCGAAGCAAGTGATTCACACTGGATCGCAGTGCTGGATTTCTCCCTGGACGAAAGAAAAGTGGACTTTCATTTGCTATAGAAACCAGTGCACGAATGGCTCTTTTTATTCGGCCGGTAGCATGACCTATGTTGGCTGTACAGATGATCCATTATTTTCATCTGACTGCCCTGGTTCTGTCGGTTGCACACCATGAACATAGCCGATAAACGAGAGAGAAACGAAATGGGGTACCACTTTGCCGGCTTCACCTTGATCGAGATACTCTGCGTAATAGGAGTCATCCTTTTATTGGCTGCCATACTCCTGCCTGTCTACGCCCGCTCTAAAGAATCTGCCATTCATCGTACAGAACTAAACAACCTTAGGCAGCTTGGCCTCGCCGGTCAGCTCTATAATCAAGAGTTCGGAGATTTTCCCACCAGTGGTCAGCAGCTTTCTCACTTCAACCCGAAGGTCAAGAATCTGCTTGTTTCTAGTAGAGATCCTTACCCGAATACCATTGTGCAAGGGCTTCGAACGTACTTAACCGAGATGACTCATACTACAATTGAGCCATCTTACAGGTCAAGCTACTTGGGATTAGGTGATTACGGACCTGTTTACCCTCACCCTTCTTGGCCAGATCTTTTTAATCAAATAATGATGCGAAGGTATGTAGAAATGAAGGCAAGGGGGCAGGCAGTGGGCTGGCTCGTTTCGTTTATGCCGCAGGGGCCTGTTGTGCAGAGTGAAATGACCATTCTCCGGCAGGGTCAACTAGACAGACTGACCTTTGACGGAGCTGTAGTAAGGAGAAGAAACTGCCAATTAGGTGCGGAAGATGACGGTCTAGCTCTGCAATATCTTTGCCTTGCTGACCTAAGTTCACAAGACGCAGTGTACATTTGGGGAATTACAAGCGTGGATCAGTGAGGGATAAATAGAATGGACAAGTTTAGAAATAGATGGGAGTTCCTCACTCTATCCCGCCAGGCAATCAAGAACATTTGGATGCACTATGGCATGACTGCATTTTTGTACATTCCAATCTCATATGGATTAGTGTTTTTGCATCTTTACCAAAGACATCCTGCCATGACAAACGGAATGCAGATTCCCCTACTTATTTCTGTTTCGATATTAACAGCCGCTTGCCTGCTTATTACCGCTCCTTTAGGCAGATACAAGGCCAGTCTCCCCGTATGGATGTCTGTGCCTGCTTTTTCGACTTGGTTTGTGTGGCAGTCGGCGGCTCTTTTGAATTCTGGTCAATTAGATTCCAGAACAGACATTATCAGTTCCGCTGTTTCAATCTCATCAGTTTCTGGTGGGTTAGCCTGGCTCATCTCGCTTTGGGCTGTAAAATTGATTCCGGAGCCTGCGTTAAAAAGGAAGACTGACAAGACAGCCGGCCCTTACGATCTCTGATTTATGCTGTCAGATCTGGGGTATACTGGTATCTGGGTTTAAAGGGCAGTGACTTATAGCGCATGGCTGGGCGAAGTTGACAAAGCATACGAAAGCATTGGCAGAAGCACCAGGGTCCAAAACATCAGCCCATCCGTACTGCTGAGGGAGTTCGAAAAAGGGACATCGCCCGAAGAGTTTGTCAAACTGCCCTACACAGCGATTCAGGAAGATTTATCGAACAGTGCAGCAGCCGGGCCAGGTCTATCGCAAGGAGCAAGGACAGTCTTTTCCGAAGTCACCGGTGCTGGTCGTGGAGCCCAGAGTTTTATTGAAGACACATCGGTTCTCAACTTTCTCAATCGCTCTCAAGCAGCCTTCGTTGTCCGGTGCCTTTCTGGACTTGGCTGGCTCTGCTTTGCCGTATCAGTTGTCCTCCTCGTTGTCAGCCTGATAGTCTTTGTAATGGGTCTTGCATCACAGGAGCCCGCTGTGGAGGAAGTCCGACAGATTGTCGAAGCAGCGAAAGTCAAAGCACAGGCTGCATCGCCCTGGGCGGCCCTGCCATTTCTCGGAGCAGCCTTCTCTGCTTTTGTCTCAGGACTATCCTTCTGGTGGTTCTCAGCGATGCTTCGCGGCTTCTACTACATGTTGAGCAGGAATCGAAGCTCAGATTAAGCGTTGGAAGTTCCCTTGACTCCCTTGGCGAATCCTCGGCAATGAGGCACTTCGGTGGGGTTGTCGGTCAGCTTCCAGACCTCAACATCCTCCCAGCCAGCCGACATAACCATAAGGCCAAGACAGGCGAGAGTGGGGCTCCACCAATTGGTTACATTCCCGCCGAGTTCACCATTTGGATAAAACTCTGTCAGCACCTGGGCGCCAGAATAGCCCTGTCCAAGTCCGCCGCGATAGGGGCTGTAGTCATCAAGCACGGCGCTTTCGATATAGATTTCCTTGTCGCAGACGCTGGAAAGAAAATCCAAGGCCAGCAAAGGATGGCGAAGGTGATAAAGAACTCCGAAAAAGAAGACTGCGTCAAAACGTCCGAGCCGGGATTCGTTGACTTCGTAGATCGACATCTCGACCCTCTCGCAGCGGTCTTTTCCGTAGCCAAAAGCGTCGCGGCAGAGATCGAAAGTTTCCCAGGCGCGGCGGTCCACGTTTTCAGGCCGACCCAAAAAGTCGCTGAAGTCATCAATGGCCACTACCTGGCTTGCCCCTCTTTTCAGGGCTTCAAAGCTCCAATAGCCATCCCAAGCCCCCACGTCCAGCACGCGCATGCCAGTCATGTCCTGGGGGATTCGGTACATCTCCTGGTTCAAAGGCGCCCAGCCCGGGGTCACAACTCCATCGGGAAGTTCGATGCGGTGGTACCAGAAGGGGTAGCTGGCCACCTGGTCGGCCAGGGTGATGTTGGGGAGAGCAGACACGCTTAGGATTCCTCTGTTTAGAGTGTCGGTTGAGCCTGGTGAAATCACCAGGGCTTACGTAAGGCTTCTTGAACAGAATCTTCTAGAGTTGTTTCAGGTTCTCGGCCAGCTTCTTTGACAAACATACAACTGCATCTAGACCTTGGTAGACGTCAAATGGCGGTTAAGCCCACCCCTTAAATCCCCCTCCCTGGGGAGGAGGACCATTTACTGTGTGGCGGTTTTCTAGCCGAACAGAATCGCTTCGACAGCCCTCAGATCCTCGGCCAAATGCGTATGGGGTTCTTTCTCAAGCTGCTCTCTCGTATGGGTGCCGTGAAGAACCCCGATCACCAATCCGCAGCCAGCCGCCGTCCCTTGCCTCAAATCCGAAGGAGTATCTCCCACCTTGGCCACCTTGGCGGAATCCTTAACGCCGGTCAACTCCATTAATCGGTAGATCATGTCGGGGGCGGGGCGGCCATTTTCGACCTCGTCACTCATCACCGAAGCAGAAATCGGGAAATTGACCTTATCCAAAATGACCTGCCCAATCACCCTAAAGAACCCTGTGTCGATGCCAGTCCGAATCCCGGCATTTTCCAGCTTTTCAATCAGCTCTCTGGCGTGCGGCATGGGCTCTAGAGACGACTGATAATGCTCAATCATGCCCTGGACGAAGCGATCGTGCAGGCCCATGACAAGGGCAGATTCTGGGTTGGCGCCAATAAGATGACCGATAGCGATGGGCTTGGGCCACCCCATAACAGAAGTCACCACTGCCTGGTCCAGTTCGTAATCCGCAAGAGCGGCATTGAAAACATCTGCCACTTCGTTGTCATCACGAATCGTCGTGCCTGCAAGATCAAAAACCACCAGTTCCAAACTCATTAGCTCAATGCCTCTCTCACAACTTTTTCGCCCAAACCAAAGCTCAGGGTCATTCCTGCTCCGCCCAAACCATTAACTAAAGTCACCTTCTCCCTTACTTTTGTAACCAAGTAAGGCTCGTCTTTTCGCTTCAGATAAACCCCCTGCCACCTTTCATCAATCTCCAAAGGAAAGTCGATCAAGGTGTTCAGATACTCCAGAATCAGGTCATCGACCTCTTCTGAGTTGAAGGGAGTGACGTCGTTAGAATAGTGATGAGAATCCCCTAGGGTCAGCCTGCCATCGGCGTGCTGAGAAATGAGGATGTGAATTCCATTCTCGTTGTGCAGGGGGTAATCCTTGGCAAATCTATCCTTTAGGGCAGGCAGCGAGAGACAAGATTCAAAGCCAGCGTAATGAGCCAGGGTAAGCCCGCCGCAGGCCATGACCCCCATGGGGGCCACAGGCTTAGACCGGAACATCTGCAATCGGCACTTGACCAGCTTTTCTGGATCAAAAGCCTCGGGAAAGAGTGCTCGATTCTCATGTCCCGTGCAGACAAAGGCATGGTCAAACTCATGCTTCTGCCCGCTCGCCCAGAGGCTCGATTCTTCGAAGTGAGTGACCGCCGCCTCAAAGTGAAAACGGACTCCGAAGTGTTCTGCCAAGCCTGCCGCGACTGCGGCTACTGCCTCGGGCGAATAAACACAGAGCTCAGTCGGAGAGAAGAGTCCCCCCACCAGTCCTCTTTGGTTGACCCAACCGTAGGAGTCCATCAACTCATCCCGGGTCAAGATTTTGGCTTCTGGACGCAGGGATTGAAACTCCTCCAAAACCTGCATCTCGTCTGCTGCATGGGCAAGGTGAAGGCTTCCGCAGGGGTCCGACCAAAAGCCGAACTTCCACGCAAGCTCGCCCCAAATCTCTCTGCTTCGGTCGGCAATTGCCCTCGTTGCCTCTCCCTGCCCAACGGGCCAGATCATGCCGAAATTGCGAATGCTCGCCCCAACCGCCCGAGGGTTCTGCTCAAAAACATCGATCTCCGCTCCCATCAAGGCCGATTGGTAGGCGCAGGCGAGGCCGACAATCCCGCCTCCGACGACCGCAACTTTAGGCTTCATCAGCCAACTCCCTTTTCGCCATCTGCAGGTACACAACGCCAAAAATCGCTGAGACCAGCGAGAGCACTCCGAGCCCAACGAAGGCCGACGACCACCCCCAGGCTTGAGCCAAAGAAGCAATTCCGTAGCCAGAAATCATCCCGCCAATGTAGCCGATTCCGTCGATCCATCCGCTTGCCGTCGCCCCAGATTCTTCTCCACCAAGGTCGAGCGAAATAGCCCCGGCCAACAGCGAATAGGGTCCAATAAGAGCGAAGGCGGTAAGGGCCACCCCGAGTGTAAGCGCGAGAGACGGCAGGGTGTTCATCATCATAGAAAGGGCGACAAGGATCGCGCCTCCAGCAAGCAGACCGCCGACGATAAAGACCCCGCGCCGGGCAGCTCCCCATCTGTCAGAAAGCCACCCGACTGCCAAAACGCTTAGGCCACCGGCGAGAGGAAAGTAAGAACTTTGGTCAGCAGCAGCGGCGCTGGATAAGCCTCCCACTTCACTGAGGATCGTGGGGGTCCACTCGTTAAAAGTCTCTCTCATTAAGGTGAAAGAAAATGAAAGAACACAGGCTGTCCAAAAGGCAGGGCTCTTAAGGGGCGACTTCTTCGGTCGAAACTGTGCCTTAAACTCTTCGCCAGGCTCCTTGACTTCCGGGTTTTCTTTGAGCAGAAAGAAAGTCAAAACGGCGAAAGCAAGCAGCCCAAGAGCAGGAATCCAAAAAAGCTGCCTCCAGTGCATCCCCTGGTCAAGCATGAATCCCAGCAGCTTGCGGCTGGCAAAATCGCCAAAGAGATAGCTGAGGCTGACAATGGCCATGACTCCGCCATAAACGCGGGCAGGAAACCAGCCTCCGGCCAGTTTGACCATTCCTGGCCAGCCAAAAGACTGGAGGAATCGATTGCCGATCCAAGCGAGCATGAAAAGAGGAAATCCTCCGCCCATGGCGAAGAGAAGGTTGAAGACAACAGCTCCAGCCATGCCAGAAAGAAAAGCGGTTTTGCCTCCCAGCTTGTCGGCCAAAGCGCCGCCAAAGAACTTGCCCAGGGCGTAAAAGGCGGTCGCGACTGACGTGATCAGACCGATGGTGGCCTTCGTCCAGCCTTCTGCCGCGTGCTCGTCAATGATCAATCCGCGGGTGACGCTCAGGTTCGATCGGCAGAGATAGAAAAGCGAGTAGCCGATCACCAAGATCGCCAGCACTTTCCACTGGCCGCCGCTCCACCCCTTCACGCAGAAGACTCTATCTGTGTCCCATTATCTGAATGTTAAGAAACCCTCTTTGCTTTGTTCATAGGGTCCGAAGTCAAAATTTCTATGCCTGTGAGCTAAGATGAACCGATGATCGCTCAGGTCCACTCTGCGGTGCTGGCCGGAATAGACGCCCTGCCTGTTGTCGTAGAAGCAGACCTTCAGGGCGGCGCTCCTGGCTTTTATCTAGTAGGACTCGCTGAAAAAGCGGTTCAAGAAAGCTACCAAAGGTTTGTCTCGGCCATACGCAACAGCGGCATGGTCTTTCCGATGACCAAGATCGTCGTCAACCTTGCGCCAGGAGACGTGCGAAAAGAAGGCACCGCCTTCGATCTTCCCATTGCCCTTTCGATCCTGGCCGCCAGCGGACAAGTGCCGATTCCTGAACTGGAAGGGACTCTGGTTCTGGGCGAACTCGGTCTTGAAGGTCTGGTTCGGCCGGTGGATGGCGCAGTCAGCGCCGCAATCTTGGCCCACAGCCTCGGTCTCAAACGCCTGATCGTTCCGGAAGAGAACGCGGCGGAAGCGGCCGTCGTCCCTGGCCTTGAGGTCTTTGGGGTGAAGATGCTGGAAGAAGCCGTGGCCCTGCTGAATGGCAGCCTCAGCATTGCTCCTACTCCGCCCCGGCTCGAAGGCAGAGACCTTCCCCGCTACGAAGTTGACTATTCTGACGTGAAGGGTCAGAAGCAGGCGATCCGGGCACTGGAAATCGCCGCTGCCGGTGCCCACAACATCCTCATGAACGGTCCGCCTGGTTCGGGCAAGACGATGCTCGCCCGTCGACTGCCGACGATTCTTCCGCCTTTGAGCTTGGAAGAGAGCATCGAAGTCACCAGAATTTACAGCGCCGGAGGAGCCAAAGGCGGACGACAGGGTCTGATTTGGGAAAGGCCTTTTCGGTCACCCCACCACACAGCCAGCTACGCGGCCTTGATCGGGGGAGGAAGAATTCCGAAGCCCGGTGAAGTGACCCTTTCGCACTTAGGCGTTCTGTTTTTGGATGAGATGCCGGAATACCCCCGAGACGTGCTGGAAGCTCTGCGCCAGCCGCTTGAAGATGCAGTTGTGACGGTTTCGCGAGTTCAAAGCAGCCTCACCTTCCCTGCTAACATGATTCTTGTCGGAGCCATGAACCCCTGCCCATGCGGATTTAAGGGCTACCCGGAAGCAAAATGTGTTGGGGCGGCGAACTGCGAAAAGTATGCAGGTCGGCTTTCTGGGCCACTTCTAGATCGCATCGACCTTCACATCATGGTCCCTCGTTTGAAGCCAGATGAGCTGATTGACCGGGGTTCTGGCGAACCCAGTTCTGCGATTAGAGAGCGAGTGACAAAGGCTCGGGAGGTTCAACACAAGCGACTTGGCCACCAGCGCACTAACAGCGGAATGACTTCTCGCGAGCTGAAAGAGCTGATTGTTCTGGACGAGGCCGCGACAGACTTCATGAAGAAGGTTTCGATTCGAATGAACCTCTCGGGGCGCGTGTTCGATAGGCTCCTGAAGGTGGGTCGGACGATCGCTGACCTTGAGGGGTCGGAGAAGGTTCTGCAGAAGCACTTGGCTGAGGCAGCTCAGTATAGAGGCTCTGCGGGGGTTTAGCTGCGCGTTTTTGATAAGGGGAACTTTGGGCCGTTAAGTCAGACTGGTAGAGGATATGGAAAAGGAGACGCGCAAGCTTGTTCTCAAGACACTGGCGATCTGGTGTACCGTAGGGCTGTTCTGCCCGATAACCTGCTGCTTCTCAGTCCCCCTTCTATATCGATCACAAGTTCCAGTCTTTATTGATATTCAGACTCACCCGGACATTGTTGAAGCTTATTTAAATGGCAAAAAAGTGCCTCAGTCTGAGATCCGGTCGTTTACCTTTGAGTCAAGGGTCCAGCCGATCAGAGTGGAATTCACTCTGAAAGATGGGCAAAAAAGAGAGTTGGTGATTCTTTTCTCGCCTGATGTGGACAGCAGCGATGGCCTCTACACCGATGGAAAGAAAGTGGTGAAAGGAACCAGGCTGAACGTTCGTGTGAGCCCTCCGCTGATTTTGTCTAGTCGGTACCCCTAGCTGGCTCTTTGAGCAAGCCGGCGATCAAAGGCATTTAGTCAAAGCTTGGTGCAGCACCCATCGCCGCAGAAAGCCCACTTAGCCTGTTACCAGGATTCTTTGGGAAAACAGTTTGGCTTTGCCATCGCCTAGCAAAAGGCAAGCTGGTCGGCCTCTTCACCTACACACACCCAGCTGGGTGCCACGACCTTTCAAGAGGAAGGAGGGAAAGGTCGTGAATGACAATTTTCTCACTTTGCATTCCTGGCTTAGCAAAGCTAAACCAGGCCACTGTGACAGAGCAGAAGAGCGGCGCG
The DNA here is from genome assembly GCA_943369295.1 of Synechococcus sp. UW140. Taxonomy (GTDB): domain Bacteria; phylum Armatimonadota; class Fimbriimonadia; order Fimbriimonadales; family Fimbriimonadaceae; genus JAKRSE01. The sequence continues at coordinate 22,775 of CALRMU020000007.1, forward strand.
ATTTGATCCGTTAACCGCCTCCCGTTTGAAGAGATTGATTGAGAAAACCCCTATCACTTACGCAGAAAACCTTTTTGAACAGCAGATTTCTTCAACTCCTCACACCCAGCCTCAAAAGCGGTGGAAAGCCACATGCCCAGATTCTTCCCGTAAAAGCTGAGACCCGCTTCGTAGCCACCCCGATCGTAATCAGCCGCCTCAAGCATATAGCCCGCCCAGCCGTTGACATGGCTGACCACCACACTGCGAGGGAAGCCGTTAGTGAAGGCAGTCTTCCTCAGCCTCAAGGCGACTTCCTCCGTCGGTTCGCCAGGCACTCCGATCAAGAGCCAGCCTCCCCAGTCCAGAAGAAACAGTGATGCCTTAGTCGGGGCAAATCTGCCGACAGCCATAACCGCCAAAGGCTCGGAGATCTTGTTCTGAACCGCAAAGGTGGGGTGGGGTTTGGGGGCAGGCAGCTTGATTGGGGCAAGAGTCCACTTAGCCGAAGAATCGCTGGCCCAAGCGGCCGGAACCTGACCGAGAGCAGTAGACAGCCGAGAAGCAAGGAAAGCTGATTTCGCTTCGCCATTGCCCCCCTCAGCAACGGGAGAAGCCGCCCCGATTGCGCCAGTCAAGGCGATCCAGGGGCCAGAATCGGACCAGGCACCGGGCCAGTCTCCACTCATCTGTTTTTCTGCGGCTTCGTGCAGAGTCGGGTGGGCAGCATAGATGCCCAAAAGAGGGTTGGACTGCCACGAAAACTGGGTGGCCCACTTATCCGGTGCCACCCCTTGCCGTCTGGCGCGATTAGCATCAACCTGGGCTCTTCTCACCCCCACTCTGCCGTCAAGCAGAGGAGGAGCTGCCAGGGTCGCTTTAATCCCCTGACCTATCTGAGCCGAATACCATTCCAGCCAGCGGGACGAATAGGTGGCGATGCCAGGAATCTTGAAATTCAGCCTCTGATTCAGCATCTGGCTGTCCGGAGCCGAATGGGTGTGGGTTGCGGCCAAAACCAAATCAACCCCTTGGGGAAGACCAGCCCGAACGGAATCAATCAGGCTCTCAGGGACGGTCAGCATCTCAAGCCCCCCCATCACCAGGGTTTTTTCACCCTGCTTGATGGCAATGAACCTAGCCCGCAAGGGACGCCTGCCTGGCTCGCCCAAAGATTCACCCCTTTCTGTGTAGCCGCCAAGGGGCAAAGCTTCCGGCGGAGCCAGGTTGATCTGGCCCATTCTCACCTCGGTTTCCGGCTCTGCTGCCTGTGTGGCGAGAGGGGCAAAAAGAGCCGCAGCAAGCAAAGAGACCATTAACTCAGTTTACGGCCTTAAAGCTTATGCTGATCCACCTGCTACAATGCCGATTGATGAGCTTCTCGGTGGAAGGCCAATCTCTGTCAGCCAAGGTTGAACCTGGCTCCACCGTGGCCGGGTCTGTCACTGTCACTAATCAGGCCGAAGAACCGGTGGAGTTTGAGCTTGTTATAGAGGGTTTGGACCTCGATTGGGCGGCGGTTCCTGTCCCTGTCTTCACCGTAAACCCCGGCGAAAGCCTGACCGAAAGGTTCTTTCTCAAGCCTTCAAGATCTCCAGAAAACGCCTCTGGCGTCTACCCCTACGCCATCCATATCAGGTCTTTGGCCTCGGGCGAAGTTCGAAAAGTGCCGGGCCTTTTAGAAATTCTTGCCTATCACCACCTCTCGGTTGATTTCAACCCCCGAAGGTGCACCATTGGCTACCGGGGCGAAGCATGGCTGGAAGTCATGGTCGCCAACCTTGGCAACAGCGAGCACAGGGTTCAGCTTTTTGCGGCTGACCAAGACAACCTCTTTGCTTTTGAATTCGAGGGGGGCGACCAAGCCACCTTGGCTCCAGGACAGCAGAAGCCCTTTAACCTTCGCCTCACTGCCACCCAGGCTTCTCTTCTGGCCAACCCAAGACTCTCGCCATTCTCCGTTTCAGCCCGCAGCCTCGATCAGCCCGCAGTCGCAGGCTCGGCCCAGGGCCAGGCTCAACAGAAAGCCTTTTTGAGTCCAGGTGCTGCTTTGGCAGCCATGAGCCTCTTTATCGTTTTTGCTCTGTGGTTCGCCTTTCTTCCCAAGCCGCCACGCATGGAAGTTTTCAGTGCTTCTGCCATGGAAGGATTAGTGGGCGAATCGGTCACCTTGTCTTGGTCGAGCCGAGACGCCGCCTATGTCGAAGTCAAGGTGGGGGACGACCCTCCCCAAAGAGTTCAGACCTCTGGACAGATTCAAGTACCGCTTGAAGAAGCCGGCGAGCTTGCCATTCGTGGCAAGGCGGTTCGTGATGGAAGGGAAACCACGGTCAGCTTTTTACGCTTAATCGTGAAAGAAACGCCCCAAGCGCCTCTGCCAAAGATCGAAAAGTTTGATGTTCAGCCCCGTGTTGTTCAATTGGGCGATGGGATTCTTGTCACCTATTCGCTTAACAGTGCCGTCACTCAGGCGACCCTAGAACCCTTCCCCAACCCTGTTGATCCAAGAGCCACAAGCCTGCAGCTTACGCCAAGCATTGCCGGACCGCTTAACCTCAGACTCATTGCCCGAAACGCAGATGGCAAAACGGTAGAGCAGATCATAAAGATCACGGTCAAGGATGAGAGTCTGGCCAAAATCACCTCGCTGAACATCAGCCCGAAGGAGATTGACGCCGACCTTGCCACTCCGATCCGGATCGTCTGGCAGCTAGAGAATGCCGCTAGAGCCGAACTCAAAGTGGGAAGCCAGACTTATCCCATTGAAGCATTGAGAGGAGAGCAGGAAGTCGTTGTTACCGGGGCCACAACCATCACCCTCACTGCTTTTGACGCCAAGGGCAAAGCCCGCACAGAAACGGCGCAGGTCGTGGTCAAAAAGCCCACTCCACCTCCGACTGACCCGACAGTAGTCCCACCAACTGAGCCAGGACCCACACAGCCAACGACAACCGGGCCATAAAGTCCTATCAATGCCGCGAGCGCTTCTTTCTGTCACTGACAAATCTGGCCTGGCAGCTTTTGCCTCGGGCCTCGCCGACTTGGGGTGGGAGCTTGTCTCAACAGGAGGAACTGCCGGCCTCATTCGCTCTCAAGGCATCCCGGTTCTGGATGTCGCTCAGGTCACAGGCTTTCCTGAGATGCTGGATGGACGCATCAAGACCCTGCATCCCAAAGTTCATGGCGGCCTGCTTGGCGATGTTGAAAAAGAAAGCCACAGACAGCAGATGACCGAGGCCGGCATCGAGGCCTTTGATCTGGCCGTCGTCAACCTCTACGCATTTGAAGCGACTGTCACTCAAGACAACTGCACTTGGGATGATGCCATTGAGAACATCGATATTGGCGGCCCGGCCATGATTCGAGCTGCCGCCAAGAACCACAGCTCGGTAGCAGTTATTGTTGATCCACTGGATTACGATGCTTTCCTTACAGAGCTGAACGAGACTGGCGGCATCAGCCTAGCCACAAAGCAGAAGCTTGCCGCCAAGGCTTACAGCCACACCGCTCTTTACGACTCCATGATCTCACGCTGGCTTTGCGGCCAAATCGGCGAAGACAAGCCTGGTGAACTGAGCTTCGGATATCGCCTGGCACAGGAACTGCGATACGGCGAGAATCCACATCAGAAAGCGGCCCTCTACCTGGACCCTCTCGGAAAAGGCGGAGTCGCCAGAGCCAGCCAGCTTAACGGAAAAGAGCTGAGCTACAACAACCTTTTGGATGCCGATGCCGCATGGGAACTGGTCAGTGACCTGGAGCCAGGCAGCGTCGCCATCATCAAGCACGGCAACCCCTGCGGAACTGCCAGCTTGGGCAGCCTCGCTGCCAGCTTTGAAGCAGCCCGTCGAGCCGACCCAATATCTGCCTTTGGCGGAATCGCTGCCTGCAATGGCGTGATTGATGAGGAGGCCGCCCAGGCAATGACGATCAAGGGAAGCTTCCTTGAAGTTGTTATCGGTGCCGAAGTGACGCCAGAAGCCCTAGCCATTTTCCGCACAAGATCTGGCTGGGGACCCAATGTTCGAGTGCTCCAGGCCGAGATCAGCCCGGCAAAGGCTTACCCAACCCTACGAACTATTAGGGGAGGCGTGCTCGTTCAGGATTCTGACGAGGATCCTCAGAACGAGTGGAGAGTGGTCACAGACCGCCAGCCGACGGAAGAGGAGCGAGCAGCCCTCGAATTCGCCTGGAAGATCATCCCCCACGTTAAATCCAATGCGATTCTCTGCGCTGTCAAGGGTGAACTCCTCGGAACTGGGGCTGGTCAGATGAACCGTGTGCAGTCCGTCAGGCTATCGCTGGAGCAGGCGGGAGAGCGAGCAAGCGGGGCAGTTTTGGCCAGCGATGCCTTTTTCCCCTTCCCCGATTCGATTTTGACTGCAGCCGAGGCAGGCATTACCGCCGTCATACAGCCTGGTGGAAGCAAGAAAGATGGCGACGTGATCGCTGCTGCCAATGAAAAAGGCATTGCAATGATCATGACTGGCGTCCGACACTTCAGACATTGATGAAAATTTGGAGTAGAATAAACTCTGGAGCCAAAAAGTGAAGAATCAGAATGATTTGATCGGCCTGATCGTGGCCATTGTTGTCGGCCTCGGTGGAATTTGCACCTTCGCCTTTTTTATGAAGCCGACTGTCCCAACGGTTACGGCCCCTGCGCCAGTCAACACGACTGATGCGGCTCTTCCCGTGGGAGCAGTTTCATACGTCGCAGCTCTGCCTGGCGGCAGCGGCAACACTGCTGGTGGCGGTGCTGGCGGATTTGGTGGCGGCCGACCCGGTGGATTCGGTGGTCCTGCGCAGGGCACCAGCCGAGGCGGTGGTGGTGGAAGCCCAGTTGCAGGCATCCAGTCCAGCGGAAGCGGTGCACCCACTGCTGCTGGCATGAGCGGCAACAAGTAAAGTCCAAAGCCTTTTTCAGGTTTAAGGCCCTCAGGGAGTTTGCTCCCTGGGGTCCTTTGTTTTCCACCGCCCCTATGTCATGCTAACTTGACTCCCATCGGAACCTTTAACGCATGTCTCTTGTCCGCGGGATTCGCGCCCGCCTCACCCGCGATATCGGTATTGATCTCGGCACAGCCAACACCCTTGTCTGTGTCGCTGGCCACGGCGTTGTCATCAGAGAGCCAAGCGTCGTTGCCATCAACAAAGACACAAACGAAGTTCTAGGAGTCGGCCAAAGAGCCAAAGAGATGCTTGGCCGGACTCCTGCCAACATCATCGCCATCCGTCCTCTGAAAGACGGTGTCATTGCCGACTACGAACAGACCCTGGCAATGATCAAAGACTTTGTCAAGCGGGCGAAGCGAGGAAGCTGGTCGTTTTACACTACGGTCGTAGTCGGAATTCCTTCTGGCATCACGGAAGTTGAACGAGATGCCGTGCTTGACGCCTGCCGAAAGGCCGGAGCCAACAAAGCCTACGTTATCGAAGAGCCGATGGCAGCCGCCATTGGTGCTGGCCTTCCTATCACCGATCCTGTTGGAAACATGATTGTTGACATTGGTGGAGGCACAACAGAAGTCGCTGTCATTTCTCTGGCTGGCATCGTGCACTCAAAGTCCGTGCGTATCGCTGGCGATGAGATTGACGAAGCCATTGCCGCCTATGTGCGACGAAGGCACAACCTCTATATCGGAGAAAGGACAGCCGAGCAGACCAAGATCGAAATTGGGAGCGCCTATCCCCTTGCTCAAGAACTCGATCTGGAGGTGAAGGGCAGAGACATGAAGACGGGGCTTCCAAGAAGCTGCGTGCTCACAAGTGAAGAAATTCGAGATGCCATTGCTGAACCAGTCATGGCAATCGTCGATGCCGTCAAGCTGACTCTGGAAGCAACTCCCCCAGAATTAGCCGCCGACGCCATGAGTTTGGGCATCTATTTGGCTGGAGGCGGAGCACTTTTAAAGGGACTAGACCAGTTAATCAGCGAACATACAGGAATGCCGGTTAAAATTGCACCGGATCCTCTCTCTTGTGTGGTCTACGGGACAGCCAAGGTGCTAGAGGAGATCCATGAAAATCCGGATATCCGCCGGATGCTGGAGAAATCCTCACGAAGCTAGAACAGGACATCTCGCGCGATTGGCTGGCTCCCCTGCTTTTGTGTCTTGTGGGCCTGGGCTTGGCCATGCTTCAAAACTCGGCTCGAAAAGTCGGACAAGTCGACCCAGTCACAAAAACCGTGCGACAGATCTTGGCCCCTGCCAGTCAGGCTGCTTCTGGCGGAGTCGTTACTGTCAACCAAACTTTCGAAGCCTGGCGACAAGGGCCAAAACTTCTGGCCGAAAACCAGGAACTAAAGGCCGCAAGCGCCGCCCTACAGCTCTACGCAGCCGATGCCGTACTCATGAAGGCAGAGCTTGACCAGCTCCATAAGCTGTCAAGCATTCCTCTTCCTCCAGATAGAAGCCTTGTCTTCTCAGACGTCATCGGCTTCTGGCCGGTGGAAAACAGGCTCACCATCAATGTCGGTTCTAAGCAGGGAATCAAGCCTGATATGGCTGTGATTGCCCCCGAAGGATTGGCCGGAGTGATTGAAACAGTCGAAGAGAAGACATCCCAGGTTCTTCTCCTCTCTTCACCTTCAGTCAAGGTTGGAGCGATGGTCGCCAGACCCGCCCCCTCTTACGGAATCACTAGTGGATTGAAGTTCGACGCTCTTACTATGGAGGTTCCAGGCTCGGCTCCTGTAGAAGTCGACGACAAGGTTCTCACTTCTGGACTCTCCGACGTCATCCCTGGCGGAATCGTCATCGGAGTTGTGACTGATGTTGCCGCTCAAGCAGGGTACGGCACCAGACAGCTGACTATTTTTCCACTCTACAGAATTGCTCCTGGACAAAAACTGGTGGTGGTGAAATGAAGCCGATCGGCTGGATCCTGATCGTGGTCCTCTACCTACTAGCCGCAATCTGCGACCAGGCTTCGAGCGCGGGCCAGCTCTTTGGACCTGCAGGTCCCGACTGCCTCACCGTTGTCGCCCTCTGTGTGGCGGTTGTCTCCCGACCTGCAGTCGGAGCCTTGGCGGGATTCATCGCCGGACTACTCTCGGGAGCAATCATCGGGGCTAATATGGCCCATTGGATCATTACTAGAACCTTGGCAGGGTTTGGAGTATCGCTGGCAATCAGGCTAAAAGTCGAAGTAAACACTGTCTCAGCCGCCTTGGCCGTGTTCATAGGTGTGCTTGTCTGCCGAATCAGCTACTTAGTTCTCGTCTCGCCTCCAGACCTGGGCCCTCTGCTTCTCCAAGGCATTTTTTCTTCCGTGATCAGCGGACTGCTGGCCCTTCCGGTGTATGCTCTGCTCAGCCGCACTGTCGCGGCTGAAAGGACCTAGAACTCAATGAGCAGGGATAATGTGCTAGAAATGGCGCGGCAGCAGCTCAGGCTAGCCGCACAGCACACAAACATCGACCCAGGTTTGGTTGAAGTCCTCTCACGGCCAAAGAGGGCTGTGACGGTTAACTTCCCCGTTGTCATGGACAACGGCAAAGTCGAGGTCTTCGAAGGCTTCCGCGTCCAACACAACGCCAGTCGTGGCCCTACCAAGGGCGGACTCCGGTTCCACCACCATGTGGACCTGGATGAAACCACGGCTTTGGCCATGTGGATGACCTGGAAGTGTGCTGTTGTCAACATTCCTTACGGTGGCGCCAAGGGCGGCGTAAGGGTCAACGTCAAGCGGCTTAGCGAACGAGAACTCGAAAAGCTGACCCGACGCTTCATTTCCGAGATCAATATCGTGGTTGGGGAACGAAGCGACATCCCTGCACCCGATATTGGCACCAACAGCAAAGTCATGGGCTGGATCATGGATACCCTTTCCATGCAGGCCGGCTACACAGTCCCTGGCGTCGTTACAGGCAAACCGATCGAACTCGGGGGATCTGAAGGACGAGTCGAAGCCACTGGCCGTGGTGTCACTGTCTGTGCAGTTGAAGCCTGCAGAGAGCTGGGAATTCAGCTTGAAGGCAAGAGAGTCGTCGTCCAGGGCTTCGGCAACGTAGGCTCAGTGGCTGCCAGACTCTTGGCTGCTGCTGGCGCTACTGTCGTAGGAGTTTCTGATGCCACGGGCGGAATCTACAACCCCCTTGGCCTCCCGGTCGATGACCTTTACTACAAGTACAGCGGCATCGATGGCGGAATTAGGAACTACAAGGACGCCGATGCTGTCTCCAACGAAGAGCTGCTTGAACTCGACTGCGACATTCTTGTCCCTGCTGCCATTTCGCAGCAGCTGCACGAAGGCAACGCCGATAGAATCAAAGCCAAGCTGATTGTCGAAGGTGCCAACGGCCCAACGACTCCTGAAGCTGACGTGATTTTTGGCGACAAGGGCATTATTGTCGTTCCCGACATTCTGGCCAACGCCGGCGGCGTCATCACCAGCTACTTCGAATGGGTTCAGGACCTCCAGAACTACTTCTGGGAAGAAGGTGAAGTCAACGACAACCTCGGTCGAATCATGCGACGCGCCTATAAGGAAGTCCATGAGACGATGGTGAGGCAGAAGGTCGATATGCGAATGGCCGCCATGATCATTGGCGTCCAGCGCGTCGCCGATGCCACCATCCGACGCGGCATCTTCCCCTGATCTCTTAGGGAAGTTGTGATGCAGCGGGGCAGACCACTTGGTCTGCCCCTCTTTTTTCAACCGAGACCCCGATATCCATAGAAACCCGATACGACAGTTAGCCGCCACCCAACCCTAGGTAAGGTGGAGCAACAAACAGCCATGCTTTCACTGGCGATCGCGGCAGCCATCATGAGTCCAGAACCAGCTTCAGAACGCCCCATCTTCACACTCTGGCCTAAGGGGAATCCAGGGGGCTGGACTCGTGACGAGAAGGAGATCACGGAACCACAAGGCGACATTCTGGTGACCAAGTTCGTCTCCACCCCCACGCTGGAGTTCTTTGCTGCCCCCAACGCGGCACCAGATGCCCCTACGGTCATCATCTGCCCTGGCGGCGGCTACTGGCTGCTGGCCATAGAGCACGAAGGCTGGGACTTTGCCAAGATGCTGAACCAAGCGGGAATCCATGCCGCCGTTCTCAAATACCGACTGCCTGTTCCGGAGAGGGATAAGGTCAAGCATCAGGCAGCCTGGGAGGATGCGCAGAGATCCATTCGTCTCCTCAGGTCTAAAGCGGCAGAACTCAAACTGAATCCGGCTCGCATCGGCATCATGGGATTCTCGGCCGGTGGGCACCTGGCGGCCTTTACTTCCTGCAATCCCCAGCCATCCACGGCACCGATTGACGAAGCGGACAAGCAGTTATCGAATCCAGATTTCACTGTGCTGATCTACAGCGCCTACTTAGTCGCAGAAGGCGAAAAAGAACTCAAGACTGTCATGAATGTGAGCGAAAAGACCCCCCCGGTTTTCATCGCTCACACGATGGATGACCCACTCACGGTCAAGAGCGCTTTAGCCTACATGGCCGCCTGCAAAGAAAAAGGAGTTCCCGTCGAGGCTCACATCTATGCCAAGGGAGGGCACGGCTACGGCTTAAGAAGCAAGGAACCAGGCCTGAAGGATTGGCCGAATCACCTTGTCTCTTGGCTAAAAAGACTTACCTGATTCCTCCTTCAAGGCAATCTGCCGATAGAGGCTTGGGCTGACGGAATGACTGAGAGAAAAGCGATGAGAGAAGTGGAATTCACTTGAGAAGCCCACTTCTCTTGCCACTGTTTTGATGGGCAGGTTTGTCAGGGCCAACAGCTCTCGTGCCTTCTCCATGCGCCTTTCTTCAAGGTAAAGGCGGGGAGATGTTCCCATGACTTCCTTGAACTTGTGGGCGAACCCAGACGGGCTGAGTTCAGCTGCCTTGGCTAAATCTTCAACCCGAAGAGGCTTGTCAAGATGCTTCAAAGCCCAAGCCAGGGCGGCGTCGATTTCAGGATGCCCCGAGGCGGATTTTTCCCCTTCCAGTCTGCGGCGAATAGTGATCAGAAGGCCCTCAAGTTTCTGTTTGGCCTCAAGCTGATCCAGCCAGGTTCCGTTTGCCAGTTCTCTTATCCCTTCCATCTGCAGCACCAGCTCGTGCCAAATTCCTGATTCTGGATCGCAGGTATACGCATGGAGACCGGTCCCCAATTCGGGCCAGTTGACCAAGGGCTGCCAGTGAGGCCGAAGATGAAAATGAGCCCAGGCCAGCTCCCAACCTTCTTTTCCAGCGGAGTACTCCTGCCAGGTGCCTGGCTGCCATAGAGTGAGATCGCCAGGCAGCGATTCAACTCTATGACTTGGGGTCTGGTGCAATCCTCTGCCCCCAAGTGTGAGAATCAAAAGCCAAGAAGCTGCCCCTTTGGTTCTTCGGACAAGATATCCCTCCTCCTCGTGAAAGTGCCCCGCGATAATGTCGAACCCGAGGGTCTCCCTATAATCGGTGACCTTTCCATGAGCAGAAATACGCATGCCTTGGCTAAGTTTGGCATGGATTTCAAGGCTAAATTAACGCCACAATGGCAGAAAATGGCATCAGCACAGTTCATCGAAGAATATCAGCGTGAAGGGTTCGCCATCGCCAGGCAGCTTTTCTCTCAAGAAGAGGTCGAGCACTACGCCCGGTACTTCACTGAGATGGTGGAGCGAGGCGGTGACGGCTGGGCCGAAGGTGGCGTTGATGCCAGCCACCCTGACCCCCTAAAGCGGTACCCGCGACTCCTGCAGCCCCACAGAGGAGATGACGTGGCCTTGAACTTCATGGTGGATCCAAGGCTGGATGACCACTTGACTGCCGCTGCCGGAGCTTCACCCTATGCTGTCCAGACCATGGTTTACTTTAAGCCTCCTGGAGCCAGGGGGCAAAACCTTCACCAGGACAACACCTATCTCAAGGTCAACCCAGGCACCTGCCTGGCGGCATGGCTGGCTCTTGATGACTGCGATGAAGAAAACGGGTGCATGATGCTGGTGCCAGGCAGTCAAGATCTGCCGATTATCTGCCAGGTGGAAACTCCGGGCCTGGAAGAAATCTGTTGGGGAAGCACAGAGACCCCCCTCCCTCCTGGCTCAACCCTCGTTCCGGCTCTGATGAAGCGAGGAGATGTGCTTTTCTTCAATGGCAGCATCATCCACGGGAGCTATCAGAACAAATCCCAGACACGATTTCGGCGAACCCTCATCGGCCATTACGTCGCGGCAGAATCTGAACAGGTGTCCAAGTACTACTTCCCCGTTTGGCGCATGGATGGGACGCGGCTGGATGACGATGTGCTGAAAGTGAGCCCAGATGGGGGTCCCTGCGGAGTCTATGTTCCCGACGAAGCCGGCTATACAGTTGTTGAACAGGGCGAACTCAAAGACGCCACTGCTGCTCATTGAGATAAACTTTCTTCGCTCTGGGCTTGCTGCTCTGAGGGAAGATTATTGGCTCGTTACGACTTGGCAGGCGGCAGACATGAGGAATTCGAGCCCGGTTCTAGAAATCGAGTACTCAGAAACCTGTTTGGAATCACCGGTGTTCGTGAAATTCAGGCTGCCGAAACAGATGCTCTTGTTGAAGCCCAGTTCTGGTCGTATCAAGAAATTGGTGAGGACGAGTGCTTTTCCATAAGCCGACTCTGCGAACTTCATCGAAAGTGGCTGGGCGGCATTTATCCGCTCGCAGGTGAATACCGAGAGGTCAACGTCAGCAAAGGCATAGTGATGTTCTCGCCCGCCTACTTAATCGAGCAAAACCTCGCTGAATTCGAGCAATCACTCCTATCAAAACTCACTCCATGCAGAGCGGAATCGCACGAAGATCTTTCGCTCCAATTGGCGATGGTTCACGCAGAGTTGATCCTCATTCACCCTTTTCGAGAAGGAAATGGCCGTCATGGACGCTGGCTGGCGAATCTGATGGCTCTCCAAGCTGGGTACACAGCGCTGGACTTTGGATTTTCAGGCAAAGGTTCGGTTAAAAGGCGAACCGCCTACTTTGAGGCGATGGGATCTGCGTTTGGGAGCAAGAACTACAAGCCCTTGGCTACCGTTTTTCTTGAGGCGCTGCATCGCAGCGAACAACACGACCATTATTCAAAGCGTAGCGAAAGCCACTAACGCCTCGAACACCCTCAATAGCGCTGGAATCCTTGGCGGTCTTAACGGCAAGCCCAAGCCTCATCTCAGGAGTCTTCAAGAACCTGTTCGATTTGGACAGACTAGCCACTGATTTAGTTTACCAGCGTCGCCTTGATAAGGGCTGCCTGAACGATTCCCGCTTGTGAATCATTCCCAAGGGGCTTCTCCTCAGCCTAGCTCCGGTTTCCCGCCAAGAAGAAGACCCCCGCCACACGATCATTGAACTGCCCGTCACACAGAAACAAAATTTTGCAAAAACGGTTTTGCATTTTCCAGATTTCGTGGTATACAATGCAGAAGTCGGACCCCAACCGACATTCCTCACTGGAGAGGAACACGTAATGAAGCGATTTTTGATTTTGAGCATGGCAGCCCTCGCTGCTGGAGTTTTGCTCAGTGGCTGTGGAGCCCAGGGCCAGGCAGTCGACAAAGACTACATGGCAAAGGCTGAAGCCACAGCTGGTGACATTAGAGTCATTTTTGATAAGGTCGGAGGCAAATGGGATGCCATGACGCCAGAAGACAAAACCTCCTTCGTGGCCAATTTCAAAGATGAAGCCGAAGCCAGAGCCGCTTGGGATGTCATGCTTTCTCCCCCACCACGTGGCGGAATGGCTGCTCCTGCCCCTGCCGGCGGCGGAGTTCCCCGTTAAATCCAGTTCTGGAACAGATGCTAAACCGCTTTTGCCATGAGAAAGCGCGCCAGTATTGAAGATGTTGCCAAGCTGGCCGGAGTCAGCAAGGGAACAGTTTCAACGGTCCTTAATGGAAGGGGAGCCGGAGTGCGGATAAGCACCGCGACGGCTGACCGTGTTCGGCGCGCCGCCCATGAGCTCAGCTACAGCCCCAGTGCTTTGGGGCGAATGCTAGCCAGAAGAAGAGCGGATTCAATCGGCCTGCTGTTCCAGTACGCAGACCATTTCCACGCAACTTCCAGCTTCATTCCGGTGGTTATGAGGTCGGTTTGTGAAGCCTGCACCGAAGCCGGAGTTGACCTGGTCCTCTTTACAAAGCCTTCTCATAACAGCCGCGAGTTGGTCCAAGCCGTCACAGATGGCAGGGTTGATGGCTGCTTGGCACTGCGAGATGCTGGCGACCCCTTGACCGTCGACTTGGTTAACGCGGGCCTGCCTCTGGTCCAGTTTTTCAGCCGAAGCGAAATGCCAGGCTGCCCCTACGTTGATACAGACAACTTCACCGGCGGCCGAATCGCCGCACGCCACCTTATCGAACTGGGTCATAAAAGAATCGGCATGATTCGAGCCGGATCTGGCTCGACATCAAGCCAAGATAGGTTTTCTGGATTCAGAGACACCCTTGAATCAGAAGGAATTGAACTCAAGCCGGAATGGGTGATCGACATGGCCTCGATGGATGGGGCAGGGGCACCTTTGCGACGCCTTGTCACTCAGATCGAGCGCCCAACAGCCCTTTTTGTCTGGTCAGATGACGTGGCCCTTGGCTCCATGCGAGCTCTAATGGACTTAGGCCTGCGAGTTCCTGAGGACATCTCGATCATCGGATTCGACTCCACCCAAGCCTGCGAGCATTCCAACCCTCGCCTGACTTCGGTTCGCCAGCCGGTAGCCGCCATCGCCCGGTCAGCCACACGACTTCTACTCTCTCTCGTCAATCAAGAGCCGGTTGAACAAAGCCGACTCCTCTTCCCACCTGATTTGGATGTGCGGGATTCAACCGCACCGCCACAGGTTTCCGTCAAGACATCAAGTCTCCCAGTTGGACAAAGAGGTCTCCATGAAAAATAATACTAAAGCATTTACGCTTATTGAACTCCTCGTCGTCATCGCGATCATCGCGATCCTCGCGGCTATCCTCTTCCCTGTGTTCGCCCAGGCAAAGCAGGCAGCCAAGAACACCCAAGCTATCAGCAACATGAATCAGATCGGCAAGGCCGCTATGATGTATGCCTCTGATTACGACGACAGCTACGCTCCTCGCCGAACCCAGACCATCACTCCTTCGACTCCTCGCGGAAGGACGATTGCTTCTTGGAAGCAGCTTCAGCATCCTTACGTTAAGAGCGCCCAGGTGTGGTCCGACCCCGCCAACCCCGCCTCCAAATTCCCGGATGACACCAGCGATCCCATCGTGAACGCCATTGACAACTGGGACATGATTGAGCCAAGGCTCAACCGTGGCTATGCCGTGAACAACATGTTCTGGCTGACCGGTGACTGGGGCGGCAACGGCGTCAACGGATCGATGTTCGATGACGTGGCCGGCACCATCTACATGATGGAAACCAAGTCAGTTTGGGTTGACTACGGCGTCTACATTCCTTTCTGCAACGCTGCCACCAACCCCGAAGGACACTGCAACGACCCCAGCTCTGAAGCTTGGTGGCCCGGTGTTCCCCGAGTCTGGCCCGGAGGCGGTCCCAACTGGGGCGGCAAGAAGTGGGAAGACAAGGCCTTTGTTGCTGCCTTTGTTGACGGTCACACGAAGCGAACCAGCTTCAGCCAGGCCTGCAATCGCGGCGGCGACAAGACCATGTGGGGATACGAGCGAAGCAAGCTGGCTAACGGCTACTTTGCTGGCGGTCTCGGATGGCTTGAAACCCTCTGCGACACTGTCCGCACCAACGGCAGAATGTAGTCCCAACAATAACTGGATTCGGGCCTAGCCCGAATCCAGTTCCTCAAACCCTTCTCTCTTTTTTGGGTGAACTTTCATGACTTCCTTAATTGCTTTTGCCTGCCTGGCTCCCCTTAACACAGTGACCGCGCCGACTTCTTACAAAAAGATTGACCCCCTGCTGGAGGAACTATCCTATAAAGCATTCAAGTTCTTTATGGAGCAGTCTCATCCCAAGACGGGCATGACACTGGACCGGGCAAACAACACTAAAGATGAGCCACGAACAGAATATGTTTCCAGCTGTGCCGCAACAGGGTTTCATTTGGCGGCCATTGCAGTCGGTTCTGAAAGAGGGTGGATTACAAAAGAAGACGCAAAGGTTCGAGCTCGAAAAGTCCTCAAGAGCCTAGAAGAGCTTCCCTTAAGGCATAAAGGCTGGTTCATTCATTGGCTGGATTGGGAGACGGGCAAAAGACTTTGGAACAGCGAAGTCTCCACCATCGACACCGGCATTCTCCTCGCCGGAATGATCATGGCTGACAGCGCCCTTAATGATAAAGAAATTAAAGAAAGGGTCTCAAGAATTCATGGTGCAATCGACTGGGATTACATGCGCACTGATGGCGGCGCCAAGCCAGATTCGATGACCTTTACCATGGGTTGGATTCAGGAAAGAGGCTTTATTGAAGCTCGCTGGGACATCTGCAACGAACTCAAAGTTCTGCTGATCCCCGCCCTTGGCTCGGATAAAGTTCCAGCCGAGATGTGGTCTGCCTGGACTCGAGAACCCATCAAACAGAACGGAAGAGAGTTCTTAATGAGCGGACCTCTGTTCCTGCATCAAATGGCTCACGGCTTCTACCCATTCGAAGGGTATCGCGACCCTGAAGGTTGGGATTACTGGGTTGCGGCCAGAAATGCTGTCCTCGATAACCGAGACTACTGCATTCAGAACCCTAAAAAATTCAAGGGCTACAACGCTGAAATCTGGGGCCTCAGCGCCGCTGATGGCAAAGAAGGATATCGAGCCTGGGGTGCTCCGCCTAAGCTTTACGAAGACGACGGAACAATTGCTCCCAGCTCAACCGTTGCCTGCATGCCTTACATTCCCGATATTGCATTAAAGTCAACCCATGCCTTTAAGCGCGATTACCCCGAACTGCTTGGCAGATACGGCTTTGCTATCTCATTCAATCCCACGAAGAACTGGGCTTCTCCAGATGTCATCGGCATCGACTTGGGCCAAATGCTTTTGGCCGTTGAGAACTATCGAGATGGACTGCCTCATAAGCTATCGATGAAGCATCCACTCATCAAAAAGGCTTATAAGAGAATCGGATTTCAGAAAACAAAAGAAGGGGCCCTTGACTCAAGGCCTCTCAGAGTAAAGGCGAAGAGATAAAACCTTCGGGAATGAGTGTATTCCTGCCTCCCCTGATTTTTGGGTCAGTGATTGGAGGCAGGATTTTTTAGTTTCAGAGCGATAGATTTTTTGTCCTTTTCGGACATGAACATGGCTGCTCATAATCTTTAGGTCGTGCCACTGGCGGCGCCAGTGCTCTCTTACATAGATAATTGACTCTAGTTTTAACAATCAACTTTTTGGTCAGGTTTGACAGGGAAAGCACTGGCGCTGCCAGTGGCACAATTTAGGAAAGCTGAAACTTGCTGAATTCCCTTTAGTGGTTTTTGGGTTCTCTGCCATGTGCCATTCTTCCTGCTCGACAGCAAACTGGTCGAACAGACCGCCTGGTCTCAATGAAAGATATCTTAGGCGCCACGACCTTCTCCGAAGCGTGAAGAGAAGGTCGTGAATGGCGACCTTGAGTCTTTGCGGCCTGGCTCAGCAAAGCTAAACCTGGCCGCAAAAACCCCGGAGTATTCGGTCTGCACCTACTCCCTAGCCAGAAACCTCTCGTCTCACCCGACCAGCCCGGTCATGAGCGGCCGAAAGCTTGTACTTGCCCGGCTTCACCACCCATTCAAAGACGGTGATATCCGATGATCCATCCATGCTCCAGATAGGAGTCGCCCCAGCACCGCACCATCCGGTCAGCTGACCTCCATCCTGCCTTTGCAGGCCAGAAACCAGCCAATCTGGGTGTGCCGAACCCGGCTCTGAAGTCACAGAATCCTGACCTTCCGGCACAATTTCTGCCACAACGCCGCGCAGCATCTTTTTCTGCAGGGCAAGCTGGCTGACGTTGGTAGGCAGCCAGCCAGAGTTGTGGATCGCCCAACGAATCTTCATCAAGCCGCCCTCTTCCGTGACTTCCAAGGCCCTTTCCTCCAGAACTGGAGTCGTGCCGCCCAGCCACACAGTCCATTCGGCAAGGGGAGTGACTTCGGACTCCAGGAATTTGACCGGAGGGTTGCGCCAGGCAAGCTGGACATCCCACCCGCCGATTTCGATTTCGCCGAGCTGGGGGTGAGTAAAGGGCTGCCAAGGCATGTAACCCTGGCCATCAAGCTTTTCGTCGCTCCACTTCATCAGAGCAATGTCGTCCTCAAAGGGGTGCTCGCGGAACCAATCAATGGCGTGCTTAACCTCAATTCCGGCCTGCTTCTGAGGGGACCAGATTTCAACGGTCCAGGCATGAACTCCCCTGTGCTCGTACATCCAGTCGTCAAAAACGCCCGTGATCACCTCTTTGGGGTGGTACTTAAAGTCGTGGTAAACGCTGATGGCTGGGTAGCCAGTCATCTCTGTGCCCTTCTTTCCAAGCGCCTTGTAAATCCAAACATCCTCAGGAGGCAGGTTGTCCTCTGGCTCGCGTCCTGGAGGCCTTAGAAGCACGCCAGAGAAGGTGTGGAAGCAGACGGCTCCGCAGATGTTGGGATGCTTGGCGATAAAATCAACCTGCGCTCGAATCTCTGGCTCGCTGGTGGGGTAGGGGCCAGCACCGTGCTGTTCCCATTCTCCGCGCCACCCGCTTGGGTAGTTGCGGTTGAAGTCGAGCCCCTGTTTGCCCTTGTGGGCTCTCATAGTTAGGCCATCCCAGTTGTGAAAAAGGCCTTCAGGAAGCAGTCGGTAGTAGGTTCCGCCCGTCTCGCCTGGCTCACGCCTTTTCATCAGTCGAGGCTCTTCTTCTGAGATCTTCCAAGGACCGTTCTGATCCTTGATTCTCATGTTCAAAACCCGACCGTCACCATCGATGTCAATTCGCTCCAGCCCAGCGATGTCTTCTTCATCGTAGGGGTAGGGGCGGGTTCCGCTGCGAATGATCTTGGGAGCATCGGCCAGCGCCCATTCTGCGCCATCTGGATTCAAGCGGGGGCAGATGTAAAAGACTCTGGACTTCAGCAGGTCTTGATTCTTGGTCACCAAGAGGTCAATGACCTTAAGCGAAGCAGAAGAGGCACTCACCTCGCTGGCGTGAATGTTTCCATCCACCCAGAAGGCGGGTTTGTCCTCGGGGGCTCCGGTTGAAAAATCGGTAACAGTGGCAAGCCAGATATCGCGTCCTTCGTGGCTTTTGCCAATCGAACTGATCTTGACCAAGCCAGGATGCTCGGCGGCGAAGTCGTTGAGAACCTGCGTGAGCTCGTCGTATCTCACGTAGCGGTCCATGGGGACATGGGGCATGGAGTGATGCTACCTGGCCCCTTTGCCTCTTTCTCCTGTATCGAAAGGTACTGTAGAACTCAATGAGCCTGAGGGAAGAGATCGACGTTCTGATCTATATTGAGCATCCCTCCAGAGAACTCGATTTGGCCGCACTTTACGCCTATCTGCTTGCCAAAAACCACGGATTAAAGGTCAAGCTGGTGCCGGTCTTTTTTAGAGACTACGAAACCTTTGCCCAGTGGGACCCCAAGGTCGTTGTTTTCCCTAACTACTACGCCCCAAGCAAGGGGTCAGAAAGAACACGATCCTTCTTTCCCAAGGCGCGATTTCTCAACCTTTCAAGCGAGCAGATCTTTTCTCGCCTCAACTTCGACCGCAAAGCCCCCAAAGGCGACTTTGCACTTCGGCACCTGAACTACTTGGCTTGGAGCCCCGCCTACCGCGACTACTTGATCGAAAAGGGAGTCCAAAGCGGAAAAGTGACAGTGACAGGAAACCCCACTTACTCACTCTATCTCGACCCGTGGCAGAGAAGATTCCAAAAAAGGAAAGAGCTGGCGAAAGCTCACGGCTTAGATTTAACCAAATGGTGGGTTTTCTTTCCAGAGAACTACGGAGCCGCCTGGTTTTCGAAAGAACGCCGCGAAAAAATGATCGCTGATGGCGCAGACAGGGAGGGCATAGAGGCGAATCATCAGACTGCCCTCAAGTCACTTGAAGAGGTCTGCCGGTGGCTGAACACCATTCCAGAAGACATCGAGATCATTCTGCGACCGAGACCTGCCACGGGTAAAGAGAGGTTTATGGAACTGGCAGGGGCGTGGCTGCCAAAAAGTCACCCCAGACTCAAAATCACCGACGACGGGACGGTGAGAGAGTGGATTCTGGCCAGCGACTCTGTGGTCTCAAGCTACTCCACAAGCCTTATCGAAGCAGCCTTAGCCGGCAAACCAATCGCTATGGCTCAGCCTTTTCCCCTGCCTGCGTCTCTCTACCATGAGTTTTACGATCTGGTCACTGCATGCCGCACCGAGGAGGAGTGGCAGAGCTTTCTGAAGCAGGAGACTGCCGGAGACCCTAAGGCACTGGAGCAGTGGGCAAAAGCGAGCTTCATGGCTGAGGGCGATCCTGTACTAAGGGTCGTCGCCTGGATGGCCGAACAAGTCAAGATGGCAGACCAGGATTGGCAGCCGAGCAGGAACTTAGGGCCAAAGGCAAAGTTTAAAGACATGCTCTTCAAAGCCAAGCGGGCGCTTAAAGGCAAAGGAGAAAGACGTCTAGCCAGCGATGACCTCAGCCCAACTCAAGCGGATGAAGCTGTGGCTGTCTGGGCAGCCTGTTTAAAGGATGCTTGAAGAGCACCTGTCAACTTTCTTAGCCACGACCGCCGTGTTCGAGT
The DNA here is from genome assembly GCA_943369295.1 of Synechococcus sp. UW140. Taxonomy (GTDB): domain Bacteria; phylum Armatimonadota; class Fimbriimonadia; order Fimbriimonadales; family Fimbriimonadaceae; genus JAKRSE01. The sequence goes on from CALRMU020000007.1 coordinate 42,400, forward strand.
AAAACAACGCCCCCCTCGAATTGACGATGGCTGGTGTTCTTTTGCGACCCTTTTTGCGGGTTGCGTTGTGCAGAGCCGAGAGCCCCTGCAGCATCCAGCCCAATGGAGCCAGATAGCCAAGAACCCCGCCGCCTCCGAAAGCAGCCTCGACAACTTGGAACCCAGACCGCTTCATCAGGAATTCAAGCGTCGTCAACCTGATTGGCTCTCTATAAGTGTCTGCCAAACACTCCTTAGTCCCTTCGACATTGATGATATGGGGGAACCAACGATAGGTGGCATTTCCTAAAAATCGCAGCCTCGATTGGAGGGAAAAAATGTTTGGCATCGAGACGATCAAAATGCCACCCGGCCGCAGCACCCGGGCAAATTCTCTCAGAGTAAAACTAGGATTCTCCAAGTACCCCACTGCTTCAACGAGGATAACGGCATCGAAAGAAGAGTCATCGAAGGGCAGTTTTTCATCCAAATCGTGCTGCCGAAAAGGAATGCTCGGCTGCTGCCATTGGTTTTGAATGTCTATCCCGGTGACTTTGCAGCCCATGGCAGCAAGCTGGCTGGCCAATTCGCCCCCGCCGGCAGCGGCATCCAAAAGCTCACCTTTAAAATCGGGGGGGAGCAGGCTTTTGACCATGTCCCAAATTCCCTGGCCAGAGGCACCGACGACCGCCCTTACTTCTGCGGCTTTATGACTGGTTGGCTTGGCTATCTGGGGGCTCCTTTGACCGCAATACAAACCTTGACTTAGGCTCAAGTTACTTGACGATCGACCATAGCAGACCCTACAGATTTTTGGGTCAAACTATCCGATCAATCATGCCGCATTCCGTGGACAAATGTAATGAACTCAAGGGGCCGAGTGGGCACACTTGCCAAGCACTATGGGCGAGTGGAATAGAATTTGACCCACAAAGCCGAGCTCTCTTCATCAATACTGATAAGAAGGTCAAACTCGGTCAGGTGCCGAAAAGGGCCGAAGCACAATTCTCATGGCACAGCCAGTCAATATTCTCTTCTTCATTGATCATCGAGTCAGGGAGATGGACTGCCTTACGGCAGTGGCAAGACTGCTGAACCAAAAGGGGCTGACAACCGCCTTTGTGCCGCTTAGAGGCGAAACCTACCATAGTCTCACCAGCTACACGCCAGATCTTGCCTGCTTCACTTGGTTCTACTTCCACGAGAATAGTGGGTTCAACCGCATTCGGCGCTACTGGCCCAACGCCCGCTACGTCAATTTAGCCTTCGAGCAGTCGGTTAACGAGATCAACAAAAACCTGAAGGCTCCCAAGCACCCCTATGTGGTCAATGAGGTCTGGCAGTCAAGCTGGACTTACGCCTGGGATGAAGAGCTGGGCAGACGAGGGGTTCCGGCGAATCGCAGAGAGGTGAACGGCCACCCTGTAATGGCGTTGTATCAGGAGCCATACTCAACCCTCTACCCCACCAAAGAAGTTCTGGCGAAGCAGTTCAAACTGGATTTAACCAAAAGGTGGATCCTGATTCCAGAGAACTTTAACCCCGCCTTTCACGGACCAGAAAAGGTTGATGAATATGTCGCGGCTGGTGAAAATCGGGCTGAGATTGAAGCCTATTTTCAGTGGGCAAGGGACAGTCTGGATGCTTTGGTCGACTGGCTGATGGCGACTCCGGATGACGTGGAACTCATCTTCCGACCTCGACCAGGAATCGGCATGAAGGCGTACCAGGAGAGATTCGGCGAGAGGCTGAAGCAGTTCCCTAAGTCCGTCAAGATGCTGGATGACCTGACTGTGCGAGAGTGGATTCTGGCCAGCGATGTCGTCGCCAGCAACCTCAGCACTTCGCTTATGGAATCTGCCCTGGCTTGCAAGGACACCTTCGTCATCGCTCCCCTGCCCTTCCCCGATAGGGTGATGATTGACTGGCAAAGCAAGGTCACTCAGATTCAAACAAAGGACCAATATCTGGGAGCCCTTGATGGCAGCTTCAAAGGCGACCCCACCGAACTGGCCGACTGGGTGAAATCCACTATGATGCCGGTCGGAGACCCCATTGCCAAGCTGGCCGATTGGCTGGCCGAGGTCCATAAAGAAGCCAATGCCCTTCCCAAACCCCTCGGACCACTTGGCACCAAGATCCGCAGCAAAGAGCTGGAGTTTAAGTCGTGGAAGCGCAAAACCAAGCTCAAATTAAAGGGCGGCTACCAGCTTCCTCCCGTCGATGTCTTTTCTGATGAGGACATAGCCACACGCGGCAGGGACTGGCAGCGAATCTTGGGGTGAAACCCTGGCTACAATGGTCAGGATGCAGCCTCTGCTGACCACCTCGCTTCCTGGACTGCCCACTCCGCGCCGCGGAAAGGTGAGGGAGGTCTATGACCTTGGCGACAAGCTGCTGATCATCGCCACAGACCGCATCTCGGCTTTCGATGTCGTGATGGAGCAGGGAATCCCCGACAAAGGCAGAATCCTGACTCAAATGAGCACCTGGTGGTTCAACCACCTTGGCCACCTTGCCAAGCACCACATCATCTCAACCGACGATGCCGAGATCGCCAAAGCGATTGGCTTTTTTGACCCGGCATTAAAGGGTCGCTGCACCCTGGCAGTCAAGGCCAAGCCCTTGACTATCGAATGTGTGGCAAGAGGCTACATTGCCGGGTCGCTTTTCAAAGAATACAAGGCCTCTCCCGATGGCCGCGTTCGCGACTTGACCCTGAGTGAAGGTTTGCTTGATGGCAGCCGACTTCCTGAGGTGCTTTTCACCCCCGCCACAAAGGCCGAAGAAGGCCATGACGAAAACATCAGCTTCGATGTTGCCTGCGATATGGTCGGGCGGGAAGTGGCAGAAGAAGCCAGATATCTGACTCTGAAGCTCTACACCGAAGCTGCCCGCCACGCCGAAACAGTCGGAATCATTTTGGCCGATACTAAGTTCGAATTCGGCCTGACTGACCAAGGCTTGATCTGGATTGATGAGGCTCTGACCCCAGATTCCAGCCGATATTGGGAAGCCAAAGATTGGGTTCCGGGCGGAGCTCAGCCGTCTTTTGACAAGCAGCCTCTCCGAGACTGGCTAGATGGTCAGGACTGGAACAAGATGCCCCCACCCCCAGCTCTCTCGCCAGAGACTGTGGCGGCAACAAGAGAGCGGTATCTCAATGCCCTTGTGAGGATCACAGGGCAGGGCCTTCCCGAATGATCCTGCTCTACAACTTTCTGCTGGTTGTCACATCGTTTTTCTGGCTGCCTTGGATGATTCTAAGGACCAGAAAGCGCAAAGAGCAGCCCAATTGGTCAGAGCGAGCCGGGGATTACAAATTCACGGCCGGGGTCAACCCTAAAAGAATCTGGCTTCACGCCGTCTCGGTGGGCGAGGTCATGGCATCACTGCCCATCCTCGCCGCCTTGAGAGAAAAGCTTCCCGGCTGGGAAATCGTCCTCTCCGTCACCACATCTTCTGGACACGAAACAGCCAGATCCAAGGCAGCGGGACTCTACGATTATCTCGTCTACCCCCCCATTGACCTCATGCGCTTTACCGTGCGAGCCATGACCCGCACCAAGCCAGCCGCATTGGTGATTATGGAAACCGAGCTTTGGTATTCGCTGCTTTGGTCGGCCAAAGAGTTTGGAGCGACAACCATTCTGGCCAACGGAAGGATCAGCGACAGAAGCTTCAGCCGATCAAAGCATATCGCCTTCTTCTACAAAGATGTGCTCGGCCACTTTGACCACATTCTTATGCAGACCGAGCAGGATAAGGAAAGAATCCTAGCTCTCGGCGCGCCCCAAGCCGAGGTTTACGGGAACACAAAGTATCAGGAAGCTCTGGATGCCCTGACTGCCAGCCCTGATTACTGGCGAAAGGAATTCGGCATTGAGCCAGACGACTTTGTGGTCTTTGTTGGGTCGACACGAGGAGAAGAGGACGAGACTCCCGTGCTGGAAGGAATCAAGATGGCCTTCCCCGACCTGACTGGAATCAAGATTATCTGGGCGCCAAGGCACCTTGAACGAGCAGGAGACCTGGCAAAGAGGATCTCTTCGACCCTTGGTCCAGCCTCCATGCGATCGAAGGGTGAAAAGGGGCAGATCACCATTCTGGATACCTACGGCGAGCTGAGCCAGGCTTACTGCGTCGCCGACGTTGTGATTGTCGGAGGCGGCTTTGCCAACATGGGAGGTCAGAACCTGATTCAGCCCCTGGCCCACGGCAAACCAGTGATTCATGGCATTCACATGCAGAACTTTAGGCAGGCAGCCCAGCAGGCCAAGGATGCAGGAGCCAGCCTGACCGTCACAACTTCTGCCGATCTTGCCGATAACCTGAAGAAGCTGAAATCTGACGAAGCCCTGAGAGTCAAAATGGGGCAGGCCGGTGCCGAGATGGTAAAGAGTCATTCTGGCGCGGCGGAGAGGATCGCAGACCGGATTGCCTCGGCAGCCCAAGATGCCTGGGAAAAGAAAGAGACGATCAAGCTGGAACGTGAGGCGCGTAGGAAAGTAAAGGAAGTTGAGCGTAAAGCAAAGGAGAAGACCAAGCGCTAAAATGGCTCGCTACGTTAAGTTTAAGGATCTTTTTCCTTTTCGCAAAAAGGCAAAGACTCCCGGGTTCGGAATCAGCAAGGGCTTCTACCTGACAGTCCTCGCTTCTGATTCTGTTCTGCCCGCCCTGCTTGTTCTGCTAAACCCCAAGGGCGAAGGCGGAGCGATCAAAGGATTTGGCGTGCCCATGCAGAAGGATGCCGCCAAAGAAGACCTGGGCAAACCCTTGAGCCGAGGCTTTTATGGCTTGGCATCGCCCGACCAAAAAACCCTTCTTAAATTGGCAGTGGTAAGCAAAGAAGAGGCAGGGTTCGACCCCGGCCCTCTGCTTAAATCTCCTGCCGCGCTTTTGATGAAGGAAGACATCCGGTTTGGAATCGCCGGCGCCTGGCACCTGCTTCAGTTCACCTTTGAGAGCTTTGACCCTGAGGTCTATCCTGCTCTCGATTTCCTCCACGCGGTTGTGCGGCGCACGGCCGAATGCTCGAACGGAATCATCGCCGACCCCTTGGCGCAAGTCTATTGGACTCTGGCTGACTTCCCCATCGAGCCTGATCCCGGCCGCCCCTATTCGACTCCGGCCCTGATTTCCACCAAAGAAAGGGCGGAATCGGCTGGGCTCAACCTCTACACCCTTGGGCTGCAGAAATTCACTATGCCAGAGCTCGAGATCAAGGGAGTTTCACCCTCTGAATCCGAAGCGGGCCAAGCTTTTCTTCTTTCACTGTCGCAGGGGATTCTTAGCGGCGACAAACTGGAACTCGGCCAAAGGGTCGGACACGGCGACGCTTCTTTTCTCGTCATTCAGGGCGGATCGGATCGTGCCCATTGGGACGGAATTCCCTGCTTTGAACTAGTGCCCAACAGCACCCTCTCAACCACCGCCATTCTTAAGCTTTGGCAGGATTCACAGAAATGAAAGCTTCTTACACCACCATTCTTCAGCAGCTTCAGGGCAGTTCAGCCTTCGGCGCCCACCTTCGCCGCGAGGCAATGGAGGCACTCGGCACTTTGGAAGGGTGGAACTGGTGCGGCATCTACCGACTTGAGGGGGAGACTCTGATCCTGGATGAGTATGTGGGGGCAGCCACCGACCACACTCATATTCCGGTTGGTCGAGGGGTCTGCGGTACCGCCGTCGCCGAGAACAAGAACCAGGTGATTGATGACGTCCACGCTCTGGACAACTATTTGGCCTGCAGTCTTGAGACTAAGTCTGAGCTGGTCGTTTTGATCCGAGAGGGATCTGAGATTTTGGGGCAGATCGATATCGACGGCCATAAGGTCGGGCAGTTTGGGTGTGAAGAAGAAGCCTTTCTCGACCAGATGGCCGTCATCTTGGCCGAACGCTGGAACTAGGAACTGTTGAAACCACAGTAGAGCCCAGGTCAGATGGAGTCTGACTGAATCAGTCTCCTAACCAAAATGCGGTTTTCGACCGAGCCGTTAGGCGAAGGGTCGAAAACCGCCATAAAAACACTAATTGTTTCTGGGAAGCAAAACCGTGCTATTGAATGCTCACGGCCTGATTACTTAACCGTAATGCTGGCGTTCCAAGGAGTCGAAGACTTCAGGGTGTCCAAGTTGAACTTCTGGAAATTCACAAAAATCACTTCGCCTTCCCCAGCCTTGTTTGCCTTGAAAGTGAAGGTGTAATTGCCCCCGACACCTACTGCTCCATCTGGGTTGGGGTCGCTCTTGTATGTCTTGCTGACGAGCGAGAAGGGTTCAGAGCCATCCAAGACCATGTGAAGCTGGTAGCCAGTCGTGGGGTTTGAGTCAAGAGTGACTGTAAAGGTATCGCCCTTGTTGATCGTGTAGGTTTTGCCTTTGCTTGCCGCTGTCAGCTTGAATTTGGGAGCCTTGGCGGGAGCGGCGTTTGCCTGGCCGGCCATCCAAAAACCAGATGTGATCAAAAGGACCCCACAAACAACAAGACCAGTCGATTTCAACTGCATAACTTGAAATTACCTGGCTGATCTTGCTGGGATGCTGAAGGAAAGCTGAAGAGGCATTGTGACTGCTGGAATCATCAAAACTTGCCTAGAGGAGAGGCCACCCTAGAGCTTCGTCTTCTTGAAGACCTTCTCGGGCACCGACTTGATGATCGTCATGATCAGCTTCCAGAAGCCAGGGAGATAGATAGAGTCTTTCCCCTTTTCCAAAGCCAGAAGAATCTTCTCCCCAATCACCCAAGGGTTGCCGGCAAGGAAGATGCCCTTCTTTCCGTAAGTCATCGGAGTATCCAAAAAGCCTGGCTTGACGGTCAGCACAGGAACCCCGACCTTTTGCAGCCTGCCACGAAGACCCTGTAGAAAGAGGGTGAAGCCCCCTTTTGCGGAGCCGTAAACGTAATTGCTCATGCGGCCACGGTCGCCCGCGACTGATGAAATTCCGATAAGCCAGCCCTGCTGTTTTTCTTCCAAGGTCTTGGCGGCAAGCTGAGCCACAAGGCAGGCTCCTGTGTAGTTCGAATGCAGAACAGGGAGGATTGAGACAGGGTCGGCGGCCATGGATTCCTGATCCCCCATGAAGCCAAAAACGATCACGACGCCCTTCAGGTCGGTGTAGTGAGAGGTCAGTTCTGACCACATGAGGGGCAGGGATTCGAGATCGAGGGCATCGAACACCAAGGCGGCCGCTTCAACTCCGAACCTGATTTCGAGGTCAGAGCAGAGCCGGTCCAGCTCTTCTTCATCACGCCCGGCCAGAACCAAGTTCCAGCCTCTTTTTGCCAAAGCAGAGGCAATGCCCCGCGCAAGGCTGCTTGTGGCTCCGAAAACAACAGCCGTCCCTTGAGATGCAGCGATTGGCATCATGGAAGGATCCCCAGGCGTCGTGAAAGGTCGCTTCGGTATTTGCCAAGAGGGTCAAGCACCAAACAGGCAGCTCTAAATTCCTCCAGCCTCGAGTACATGCCGGGCAGATGCCTGGCAGCGAAACGAGAATCTTTGGCCAGGTACTGCCTGCCGCCACAATCGGCAACAATCTGGTCCAGCTCGTTCAAAAATCCCAGCAGCTTAGGGTTGAAAGGAAGGTCGAGAGCCAAGGTCCACCCTTCGGTCGGGAAGGAGAGCATGCCCTGCCCCTGGGGACCAAACTTTTTAAGAACAGCCAAAAAGCTGCCATGGCCAGCCCCAGCAAGCCGACTGATAATCTCCTTCATCCCCTTCGTGCCTTCGCTGGGAGGAACGACAATTTGGTACTGAATAAAGCCACGCTTTCCGTAGATTTTGTTCCAGCCAGTGATGCCATCTAGGGGGTAGTAAAACTTATCAAAGTGGGTGATGAACTGGTTTTTGTTCCCCTGCATCGCTCCATAGACTTGGTTAAAGAGCCTCACAGAAAGGGGATTAAGAGCAAAGCCAGGAAAGTTGAAGGGCACCCTCAGCTTGCCTTGATGCCAGGTGGCCAGAGGATCTTGGATATCAGGCGGGAGTTCGTTCCGAGCTGCCGAGTGGCCCGTCATCACGACGCTTCGGCCAAGGCTGTTTCCTCTCGCCAGACAGTCGATCCAGGCGACGCTGCAATGATCGTCTTTGCTCGGATCCTCCATGAGAGCGACGGCTTCTTCCAGGTTCCTCGCTGCCCGATGAGTCACAGAAACATAGGAGGTCTCAATCTTCTGAAGCTTCAAGGAGACTTCTTGAATCAAGCCAGTCAAGCCCATTCCACCGGCTGTCGCCCAAAAGGCTTCTGGCTCTGTTTCAGGAGAAATCACTCTCGGCCTATCCAATCCATCGACTAGAACAGCCTGAGTGACGTGGTTTGAAAATGAGCCATCGTGATGGTGGTTTTTGCCATGAACATCGGCGGCCAAACACCCACCCAAAGAGCAGAACTTGGTGCCAGGAGTCACGGGGACAAACCAGCCCTTGGGGACGAAGTGGGTGAGGACCTCGGCTAACGTCGCTCCGGCTTCAGCCCGCAGAACGCCTGTCTCCTCGTCAAAGTCCAAAAAGCGGTTCATCCGCTCGGTGAGAATCGTGGTTCCTTCCGAGCAGATGGCGGCATCGCCATAGCTTCGGCCCTGACCGCGAGCGATCTGAACCCCTTCTTGCAGCGAAAAATCTTTCAGCCTTTCTGGCCTCACCAGCTTGGCCGGGGCCGCAGGGTATCCACCCCAGCCAGCCAAGCGGGGAACCTGTTTTGATGGAAGGCTCATGAATTATTGGTTCCTAGCTTCAATTATCGGCTGCCGGGCAGGTCGGCTGCAGGCAAATTTTACAGGGTCCTGTCTAGCAGGAATCTTGAGCAGCAGCCCTCAGGTTAAAAATCAGGGCCGGCCTTGATTGGTCAGCCCTGATGAAATGTCACTCTGCGTCCTTAGAAATGATCTGTGTTCCCACATAGGGAGCCAGAACTTCGGGAAGGACGATGTCGCCATTGGCCAGGCGGCAGGATTCCAGCAAAGCCGCCAGAACTCGCGGGACAGCAAGACCAGACCCGTTGAGAATGTGGACGAATTCTGGCTTCGCTCCCTGCTCCCGGCGGAATCTGATTCCAGACCGTCGGGCCTGATAATCTTCGAAGTTGGTGCAGCTGCTCACTTCCAGCCAGCGATCGACGCCAGGAGCGTAGACCTCCAGGTCGTAGCATTTGCAGCCTTTTTCGCCCATGTCTCCGGCGCAGAGCAGAAGCACGCGGTAGTGAAGCCCCAAAGCCTGAAGCACGGCCTCTGCATCCGCAGTCAAAGCTTCGAGAGCATCGTAGCTGTTCTCGGGCAGTTCAAACCGAACCAGCTCCACCTTGTCGAACTGGTGAGTCCTCAAAATGCCGCGAGTGTCTCGACCGGCGGCTCCCGCCTCTCTTCTAAAGCAGGGAGTGTAGGCCGCCAGCTTTAGTGGCAGATCCGTTCCATCCAGAATCTCATCCCGGTAGATGTTGGTGACTGGCACCTCAGCCGTTGGGATGAGATAAAGGTCGTCGCGGGTCTTGTAGAGATCCTCCTCGAACTTCGGAAGGTTGCCTGTGCCCTCAAGACTGGTCGAAGTGACCAAGACGGGAGGCATGACTTCGGTGTAGCCATTTTCGCGGGTCTGAATATCAAGCATGAAGCTGATCAGTCCGCGCACCAGGCGGGGACCCCATCCTGTGTAAAGGGCGAAGCCGCTGCCAGAGACCTTGGTCGCCCTTTCAAAGTCGATCAGGCCGTGCTCTTCAGCAATATCCCAGTGAGGCACAGGGGCTTCGGCGAAAGTCGGCTTCTCTCCCCAGGTGCGGATGACAACATTCTCTTCTGCCGTTGAACCAGCCGGGACGGATTCGTGAGGAACGTTGGAGAAGCGAAGCTCAATCTCCCTCAATTCCATCTCGAGCTGACGCTCAATCGGCTCCAGTTCCTTGATCTGAGCCTTGAGGCTGGCCGTCTCGGCCTTCGCCGATTCAGCTTCTTCCTTCTTGCCCTGCCCCATCAGCTGGCCAATGCTCTTGCTGATTCGGTTGCTTTCGGCGTTCAGCTGCTCAAGTCGAGAGACGCTGGACCGCCAGGCCTCATCTTTGGCCAGGAACTCGTCAACGGGCGGCTCGACTCCTTTGCGTCGAATGGCAGCCCGAATCCCCTCAGGGTCTTTTCTGATCCTGTTGCGGTCCAGCATGTCTCTGAGACTACCTTCGGTCAGGGCGGTCTGGTTGGGCGGGCTCTAAATGGCTGGCCTCAAACGGCTGGGCAAAACTTCGTGCGGCCCAGATCAAAAATCATGCAAGCCTTCGATATCGGGGACAATAAAACTCATGCAAGAAAGGGACACCCTTTCTCTGACCGAAGAGCAGGCCAGAGATTTTGATCAAGTCTGGGCCAGCCAGTCGGATGAAGTCGACTACACCCACTGGACGGCAGGCGAGCCAGCCAACCAGATTCAGCTTGCTTTTCGATCTCATTGGAACCTGTTTAAGGAGCTGATGGGGCCTGATTTTGCGGGAACACGATCCTTAGAATTGGGGGCAGGAAGAGGCAGCATGAGCGCCTACTTTGCCGCCAACGGTTTTGACGCGACTCTTTTGGACCTGAGCCCAAGCGCCATGGAAACAGCCGAAAGGATCTTTTCTCGCAATGGCCTGAAAGGGACCTTTCTTGTTGGAGACGCTCTGAATACAGGTCTGCCCGATGGCTGTCAGGATGTCATCGTCTCTATCGGCCTTTTGGAGCACATTGAAGATCTGGAAGCAGCCCTGACAGAGGAAGTTCGGCTTCTTGCTCCCGGTGGACTGCTGCTCTGCTACGTTGTGCCCGAGCGTCCCGAGAATGTTCAAAAAGACTACAACGTGGTCTGTAAGATTCTTGCCCTTTACGATGAAGCACTGAGGGGCAAACGAGAAGCAGGAGCCAAGCCAGACCTCTACAGGTCAGATGCTGATTCAAGCGTTTACCTTGAGATTCTTAGCCGACTGCCCATGAGGGGTGTTCAGGCGTCAGGGGTCTACCCCTTCCCCATGATCTCACCATCGCCCACCTTCCCCTTCACCCTCATGCCGCCACCCATGGAGACTCTCTTGGTTGCTGATTTCACCAAAAGGTTGGAAGAAAGACGAGAAGCCTTTGACAGAAACCCATGGCTGTGTGATGAAGAGGTCGGCCAAGCCTTTTTGGTTTGGGGCTTTAAAGAATGACGATCCTTGCGATTGTTCCTGCCCGTGGAGGATCTAAGGGCGTCCCCGGCAAAAACCTGAAGCTGGTGGGAGGTAGCAGCTTAACAGCGCGAGCGGTTGAAGCTGGATTAGGGGCAGGGCTGCCTGTCCTCATCTCCACAGATGACCAAGCAATCCACGACGAAGCAGTGAAGGCAGGCGCAGAGGGTGGCTTTTTACGGCCTGACTACCTGGCTACAGATGAAGCCAAGACAATTGATGTTCTGATCCATGCCGCTGAGCTCTGGCAGCAGAGACACAACCAAATGGTTGATGCCGTCCTGACTCTTCAGCCCACGACACCTCTTAGAGAAGCATCTGATGTCTTGAAGGCAGTGGAAATCTGGAAGGAAAGAGTCCCTGGCTCAAGATCCCTTGCGAGCTTTTCCTATGGCTCTCACCTCAGCCTCGGAATCCTTTACCGCATCAAGGACGGCATTGCAGAAGGGGCGGCTCCGGCAACCTTTTCACGACACGAAGACACTCCCCTCGCGATTCGCAACGGCTCGATTTATCTCTCCGAGACTTCTCTTCTTAAAGAAGGCAGGGTGCTGTGTGACAAGGTCACGGCCCTTGTGATGGAACGATGGAAGGCGGTCAACATCGATGATCCTCTCGATCTCCACTTGGCCCAAATTCTGGCGGATAACCCTCCGGCTCCAGAAGCCAGACTTTAAGCATCGCCTCTCTTAAGGCGGCTGATTGAAAATGTGAGGGATTTTTCGGGACCCTACTAACTTTCCGAAACCTCCCCCTCACTCTCTTGGTGAAGACGAGAAAGATCTCATGCACCAGTCAGGCATCCATCTTCTATCCGAGCACACCCTGGTCCGCATGGCCCAGGCTGGCCGGCTGGAAGCTTACGATGTCCTGGCGCTCAGGCTTCGTCCCATGTTGCACTCTCTTTGCCGATCGTTGCTCGGCACCAGAGAACTGGCCGAGGACGCAGTCCAGGAGACCTTGATTCAGGGATTTCTCTCCATCGGATCTTTGAGCGAATCAGCCAAGTTTCGTTCATGGATGGCAGTCATAGCACGGCGGCGATGCCAGCTTCTGCGTTCCCGAGAGCCAAAGGATCAAACAGTCCTGACAGAGGCGATCGAAGACGCAGTGAGGGCCAGAAGCCGAGCCATGGACCCCTGCCCTTCAATCCAAATGGAGGAAAGACAGGAGGCATCAGCGCTATGGCAGGCTCTGATGGAACTGCCTGAAGAGCTGAGGACACCCTTGGCTCTGCAGGTGGAAGAAGACCTGACCCTGCTTGAGATTGCTGAGATCCTTTCTCTTCCGCTTTCGACGGTTAAGTGGCGCATGCATCAGGCTCGCCAAATTCTAAAACAGAGGCACTCAAAATGACAGCACCTAATCTCAATGCATCTCAGGCCATCGTTCTGCTTAAAGAGCTGGCTTCTGTGGCGGAAGATGCGTCCCTGACCGGAGCTTTTGCCGACGGTCTCTCCTCGGCGAGAGACAAGATCAACTGGCTGATGGCCTGGGCAGAAGCTCAGGAAATCGCCCCGGCTGGATTCTTCCGCCCCCTTACCGAAAAGGCTGGCTGGGGAGAAGTCGGGGTCGAAGCCCGCATGATGATGGCTTCGCTCAAAGACTCTCAGGCTCGCTATGAAAGCGATTTTGAAGAAGTTGATGATGACGAAGTCGAGGAAGACGACATCTTTGGCGGCACCTTCGGCCCCCGAGGCCCCTTCGGACCAAAGGGTCCCTTTGGACCGCAAGGTCCATTTGGAGCCAAGGGCCCTTTCGGCCCTAACGGTCCTTTCGCTGGCGGCAGAGGGCGTCGCGAACGCCGGGCGGCTGAGCCTGAAGCTGGAATTGGAGGCAGGCTCCAGGATCCTGGAGTTCTGGTCGCCATGGCACCCTTTCTCGATTCAGAAGACCTTGCTGCCATGGTGACAGCCCACATGGAGGCTGGCGGAGAATTTGATGAAGGTCTGCTGGTGGCTCTGGCTCCCTTTCTTGGATCCCAGACTCTCGGCCGCCTGGTGAAGGCCAGAATGATGAGAGGTCGTGCCCCGGCTGCTCCTCAGGCTCCACAAGCACCTCCGGCTCCTCAAGCGCCTGAGCCCCGTCAGGCTCCAGCAGCTCCCGAGGAACCGGAGTATCAGCCTCATTACGAACCAGAAGCCACTCTGGCGAGCTACGATCAGCCTCAGGAGCACCAGCAGCTGCATGCCGGACATCCCGGGCACCCTCTGCCCGGAAGCAGTCATAACCCGGGTGGAACTGAACCAGATCGTCCTGCGATTGAAGGGGCTGCAAATCCTCCCAGCCTGCCGGAAAACCGACAGGGCTGGTAGTCACGGGGTTCTTGAACCTGGATAGGCGAAGCGCGTCTGCTGACTGATTGGTCAGCAGACGCGCTTTTCTGTTTGAGATGGGTCAGGAGTTCCGAATAGAACGAGGCTTGTCTCTAGCTCCGCGAGGTAGCTGCCCCTCCCTTCAGACAAAAAGAGCCGTGCCACTGGCATCGCCAGTGCTGCTTCTGGAATTGTCAGAAATAGGGCAGATGAGCCTTCCTCCAGGCTTGACTCTATTCTGAACAAGACCTCCACACCCGATGTTATGGCTCTGCCAAACACTTTGACCGTGGGTGCCCCGTCCCGATCAGCTCCGCTGTCGGGCGGGAACTGGAAGCTTTCTAAATGTCATTCCCTGAACCAGAAGACAAATCTGTGCCACTGGCAGCGCCAGTGCTCATTCCGCAATGTTCACAAGGGGAGAACAAGGTGCCATCCCCCACCCCTTCCGTTCAGATGACTCTCCGATGGACTGACCAGACGAACGGAAGGGGAGACCTTCTTCTCCCCATCGAGCGTCTCCTCGTTCCTCGGAGCCACTCGAAGGGGGCTGTTCCGGACGAGTTTGAGATGTTGAGGCTGGGTCGTCCATGTTCTGTCGAAAAAGCAACGTTATATGGGTCGTCATTCACGACCTGGACTTCGTTCCTCGTCTAGGTCGTGGCACCCAAAACCGTTTGATTAAACAAAAGCGACGGGGTGGCCTGCTTGACCAGCTCTGCTGTCAAGCAGGAATGACGAGTCTCAATCCTGGACAGTTCGAACACTTCGACCGAGGGTGCCCCGTCCCGATCAGCCTGCTGTCGGGCGGGAACTGGAAGCTTTCTAAATATCATTCCCTGTACCAGAAGACAAATCTGTGCCACTGGCAGCGCCAGTGCTCATTCCGCAGTGTTCACAAGGGGAGAACAAGGTGCCATCCCCCACCCCTTCCGTTCAAGTGACTCTCGGGTGGACTGACTTGACGAACGGAAGGGGAGACCTTCTTCTCCCCATCGAGCGTCTCCTCGTTCCTCGGAGCCACTCGAAGGGGGTTGTTCCGGCCGAGTTTGAGATGGTGAGGCTGGGTCGTCCATGTTCTGCCGAAAGAGAAACGTTATTTGGGTTGTCATTCACGACCTGGACTTCGTTCCTCGTCTAGGTCGTGGCACCCAAAAACCCTCGTCCATCCGGAGGTAAGGGGTGGCCTGCTTGATCAGCTCTGCTGTCAAGCAGGAATGACGTGTTTCAATACAAGGTCTAGCTAGTACTGAGTGGTGGGGTGCCCCGTCCCGATCAGCTCCGCTGTCGGGCGGGAACTGTTAGTTTTCTGCTTTTGCTTCCTCCTACAAAGCTCGTAAAAACTGTGCCACTGGCATCGCCAGTGCTCATTCCGCAGAGTTCACAAGGGGAGAACAAGGTGCCATCCCCCACCCCTTCCGTTCAGATGACTCTCCGATGGACTGACCAGACGAACGGAAGGGGAGACCTTCTTCTCCCCATCGAGCGTCTCCTCGTTCCTCGGAGCCACTCGAAGGGGGTGATTCCGGAGGAGTTTGACAGTAACTGACTGCCTTCTTCATGTTTCACCCTGGGGAGAAGGCATGTTTTGTGCTCCAACTCACGACCTCGCCTCGTGCCTCGCCAAGATCGTGCCACGCAAACCTTTTCAAATTGACAGAAATTTGGGGGTGGTCTGCTTGACCAGCCCCGCTGTCAAGCAGGAATGACGAGTTTCAATACAAGGTCTATCTAGTACTGAGTGGGGGGGTGCCCCGTCCCGATCAGCTCCGCTGTCGGGCGGGAACTGTTAGTTTTCTGCTTTTGCTTCCTCCTTCAAAGCTCGTAAAAACTGTGCCACTGGCATCGCCAGTGCTCTGTCCGCAATGTTCACAAGGGGAGATCAAGGTGCCATCCCCACCCCTTCCGTTCAAGTGACTCTCGGGTGGACTGACTTGACGAACGGAAGGGGAGACCTTCTTCTCCCCATCGAGCGTCTCCTCGTTCCTCGGAGCCACTCGAAGGGGGGTGTTCCGGACGAGTTTGAGATGATGAGGCTGGGTCGTCCATGTTCTGTCGAAAAAGCAACCTTATATGGCTCGTCATTCACGACCTGGACTTCGTTCCTCGTCAAGGTCATGGCACCCAGACTCTCCCATCCAATGAAGGCAGTGGCCTGGTTGTACGACAAAGTCGTTCAGCCAGGTGAGCGAAGCTCATAAGTACTTTTCAACCCAGAAAGCTGAGATGTTTTCTTGAACAATCTGCCTTGCGAACCAGAGCTGGTCTTGACCTCATAGTCAGAGCACCTTGAAACCAACCAAGCTGGCCTCACTAGGGTTCTGACTTGTTGTCGGTAAAAAGATGAGGAGCTTCTTCACGGCACATCTCAAGAAAATTCCCCATCACCCACTTGGCGTTAGGCTCTTTTTGCTCTAGACGCTGCTCAGTAAACCAATCAATGGTTTCCTTGGTTGCCCACTTCAGCCAGGGCCTGTAGTTAAAAACTCTCCACGCCAAGGGGTCCTGATCATAGTCCTCGGCCATTGGTTTGATAAGATCGATCAGATACCATTGAAGCAGATCGGGGCTGCCAAAGTGGGAAAGCTGACTGATCACTGAGTTCAGTTCTGCCCTGATGTAAGGCTCAATCTCCAGCTCCAGCAGGCCGGCCAGTCGTGCGACATCCTCTCTGTGAGCCTGAAATACCCAGGCCTTTAGAGCTCGGGCAAGACTTCTCTTAATGCTTTCCTTGCGAGTGAATCTATGGGTATCCGGCTGGACCTTGGCTTCAGTTTCTTCACCACATTCCTCTTCGAAGGCGATGAGAAGCTTTTCAAAAACTCCACGGTATCTGGTGTGAGTTGTGTAAGTCAGCAGATAGGCGCACCTGCCGCGGCGAGAGTCGTGAAGATTCCAATAGAGGCCCTCCAGCAGAATCTCAACTTCAACGGTTCCTGCTGATGTCATCCACTCCGACCACGATTCAAGAAGAGTGCTCTTGATAGTTTTGCCTGGGCCAGCCACCCATTCGCAGAAGAGCCTCCGGCTTGCTTTGGATGAATGTTCTGTCCAAGCCGTCATTGCTGGGGCCATCTGAGCGCCCAGCAGTGAGCTGGTGGGCTCCATTGCCGCTTCGATGAGGCAGATAAGACCTTGAGCCGAACCAAGGTCTGGCCGCGCCGCCAAGAGGCAGGACCACCGCCCGAGCAGCTTGCCGTTTTTTTCGACCCTCCAAACATTTAAAACCCGTTCAACATGGCTTTGGTCGGCATATGGCGCAAGCCTTCCGATGAGCCCTTTTAAAAGAGTAATGACTTCATGGTCTTCTTCCAAAGCGAGGGCGGTGAGGCACGAATCAACCTGGTCCGGGTTTCTGCTCAGCTCAGCGGCTAGCATTGCCTTAACCATATTCCGCCTACGGACCAAGTCGAACTCGGCCCGCATCCGGATGAGTTCGGCAGAAAGGTCCATCGGTACGTTAATTATCCTATTCGGGGCAAGGAGCAGAAGACGGCTCTGGGTTTTGGAGCGCAGCCAGAAGAGGCGCAGGCCCCCCCTTAGCCACTCCTCAACTCTCTACTGGTTCAGGCTCTTCCTTCTTTCCCTGAAAAGCCTCAATCAAAGCAGAAGCCACCAGCATCACTCCGGCAAAGGTGATGCACATATCAGCGATGTTGAAGACAGGAAAGTTGATGATCCGAATCCAGAACATATCCGTGACCTTTTGAAAGATCACACGGTCGATCATGTTGCCGATAGCACCCGCCGCCAAAGTGGCGGTCGTGATATGCACCAGCTTCGGAGCATTAGGGTTCTTCCAGGTGTGCCAGGCGGCAAAGCCAGCCATGGCCAGGGCGATGGGGAACATCCAGAACCCTTTGCCTTGCAGCAGGCCAAAGGCGACACCTTCGTTGTAAATGAGCTTAAGCTCAAAAACCCCCGGCCAAAGGGGGTAAAGGGATCGCCCTTCAACTCCTTCGGCCGCGGTTCGCGCCCAGTACTTAACCACTTGGTCGAGCAGCAGCAGGCCAAGAGAGAGGGCAACGAAGAGGGTTTTCGACTTCGCCATTCTTTCCTCAACTAATGCCAAGCGCCTTTCTATCCCTTGCGCTCAAAAAGACCTTCTCGCCCTGATATTCAACCTCAGCGACATCGGGTCGACGAAGACGGCACCTTTCGCACTTTGGCCATTCGCTCACCTTAAACGAGGTGGCAGGCTCGCCAGCATGCAGATGAACAGCCGCCGCCTTGAAAAGGATCGGCAGATCGCCATGGAAGCTCTCCAAGATCAGCTTGTGAGTCGAATCCACCGTCAAACTGATTTCGACATCCTGGCTGTCCTTGGTTCCCGATTCGTTTCGCCAAGCCTCAAGCAGAGGGAAGGTTTTGTCTCTCTGGTCAAGCAGAACCTGGAACCTTTCGATAAGGCCCAGCTCTTCCGCCGTCCAAGCCGCAGGAATTCCATCCAGAACATCCAAGAAGACACTGGACTTTCTATGGCCAGGAGTCCGCAGATAAACCTCTTCGGCTGTATGAACCAGGGTGGGAGAGACGAGCAGGGTGAGGATTCGGAGAACCTCAAGCGAGGCCTGCTGGGCACTGCGTCGGCTTTCCCAATCGGCCCCGTCGCAGTACATCCTATCCTTCACCGCGTCAGCGTAGATGGCAGAAACCTCGTAGCCGCAGAAGCGATGGATGGCATCCAAAGCTTTAGGGAATTCGTAGCGGTTGTAGCAGCCGGTCACGAACCGAGCCAGCTCCTGAGCCTTCAACACGATCCACTTATCCAAAGGCAGAAGCTCAACAGTTTCGCCAGACGTGTAATCGTAAAGGTTGCCAAGAAGGAACCTAAGACTGTTTCGGACTCGCCTGTATTCCTCACCTGCTGCCTTCAGAATGGCCGGACCGCAGGGCACATCGTTGACGTAATCGACCGAAGCCGACCAGTAGCGAAGAATATCTGCCCCCAGAGAACCGCAGACCTGCACCGGATCGATGACGTTGCCTAAACGCTTCGACATCTTCTGACCCTTTTCATCCAGAACCATGCCGTGGGTCAAAACTTGATCGTAAGGAGCCGTGCCGCGAGTGGCCGCCCCCACGATGAGAGAGACGTTAAACCAGCCTCGATGCTGGTCGCTGCCTTCAAGGTAGATGTCGCAGGGCCACTTTTCCTTCCATTCCGGCTCGACGTTGCCCTCAAGCACACAGAGGCTGGTGCAGGCTGAATCAAACCAGACATCGAAGACGTCGGTTTCCTTTCTGAAAGTGGTTTCGCCTGTGACGGGGTGGGCATAGCCAGAAGGAAGGATCTCATGAGCTTCCTTGACATACCAGGAATCTGAGCCCTCGTTTTCGACCATCTCAGCGACAGCTTCGATAGCCACAGGGTCCAGCAGAGGTTCGCCCGTTTCGGCTCCGTAGAAGATCGGGATGCCGACTCCCCAGGGTCTCTGGCGACTGATGCACCAGTCGGGACGGCCTTCGATCATGGCCGTGATTCGTCTCTTGCCAGAATCAGGAACCCACTCAACCCGGTCGATTTCCGCCAGCATTTTCTGGCGCAGGCCATCATGGTCAACTCCGATGAACCACTGTTCGGTGGCGCGGAAGATGACCGGCTTGTCATCCCTTTCTCCGTGAGGATAGGTGTGGTGGTAGTCCTCGCTGGTCAGCAGGGCTCCCAATTCATTCAGCCTATTGACAACGGCGGTATCACAGTCCCGATAAAAAATTCCGGCAAACTCGCCCGCTTCTTCGGTCAGAACACCCTTTTCGTCAACTGGGCAGAGCACGGGCAGACCGTACTTTTGACCCGTGATAAAGTCTTCGCGGCCATGGCCAGGAGCGGTGTGGACGATGCCCGTGCCGTCTTCTGTGGTCACATAATCGGCCAGGACTCCGACCGAATCACGACCGTAGATGGGGTGGGCGAAAACGATTCCTTCAAAGTCAGAACCCTTGAATTCGGCCACTTCCTCATAGCCTTCAATCTTGGCTGCCTTCATCGTCTTTTCAGCCAGCTCTCTCAAGACGATGAGTGTTTTTTCGCCCGTCCACAAGGCCACATAGGTGAACTCGGGGTGGAAGGCGAGGGCGAGGTTGGCAGGAATGGTCCAGGGGGTCGTGGTCCAGATGACAGCCTGGGCGTCCTTCAGGTTATCCAGCAGACCAGCCGGATCGTGCTTCACCTGAAAGCCGACATAGATGGATTTGCTGATGTAATCTTTGTAGATGATTTCTGTGTCGGCTAGAGCCGTGCGGCTGGTGGGGCTCCACATAACGGGGCGCAAACCACGGTAGATGAAGCCGCCATCGACAAGCCTTTTAAAGACCCTGATGATCTCCGCTTCGTACTTAAACGACATGGAGGTGTAAGGTTTTTCCCAGAGGCCAAAAACGCCAAGCCGCTGAAACTGCTCGGTTTGAATTCCGATGTAATGTTCAGCGTGTTCACGGCAGGCGACTCGCAGTTCCACCTTGCTAGGCACCTGTTTCTTCTCGGCAAACTTCTTCAGCACTGCCTGTTCAATCGGCAGACCGTGGTTGTCGTAGCCCGGCACATAGGGCGCCCGCTTGCCCTGCAGCGACTGGCTTTTAACCACAAAATCCTTCAGGATCTTGTTCATCGCCGTGCCCAAATGGATCGGCCCGTTGGTGTAGGGGGGTCCATCGTGCAGGACGAAGGTGGGGGCATCGGCCCTTTCTTTCAAGATCTGGTGATAAAGATCCTCGCTAATCCAGCGGGCCTGAATCTCCGGTTCCCTTGAGGCCAAGTCGGCCTTCATGGGGATCGTGAAGTTCGGATCCGGCAGGTTGAGAGTCTCCTTAAGGTTCATGGGAGGTTTTGAGTGTACCAGGGGGGTTCTGGGGGGCTGACGGAAGGCTGGTTGGGGGGTTTTCTCGAAGCTTCCAGACCCGGCCTTCAGCTCGTGCCTCGCTGCCAGACCGGGGCACCGGTAACTTAGTAATTGAGTAACAATCTCACTGGTCGAGGACCAGTTGCATCCGGACTGTAAATTTGGCGAGGGTGCCACGGCTCCGTGAGCCGTGCAAAAGATAATCTCAAGAACAACACTCAGAGTTCACCTCGATACTCTGCAGTTGAGATAAAGTTTGGGTGTATAGTTCTGTTCTCAGCGATGGAAGAGGCACGGGGGGGGGTTAACATCCTCAACACGATTCTTTTAAGGATCGGTTGGCGAGATGTTTAAAAAATATCCACGGGATCAAATCGATGCACTGAATGGTTACAATCAGGAAGACGTGAGCACAAATGAAGTTCTTTAAAAGTCTGCCAATATGGGCGAAAGTAGTCATTGGAGCTCTTGTCTCTATTCCCATTCTGCTTCTTGGATTTTTTCTCGCCCTAATGATTTTGATTGGCCCTATAGGAATTGAACGCAGAGTGACCTCGCAGAACGGATACTATGAAGGGCAAATCTCTGTTTACAATGGTGGAGCGACTACTTCGTACCACACAGTCATTTAAGTTAAGCCAATGAGCTGGTTTTCAAGCTCATGCAAAGCGTTTACCGTAAAGCAGACTGATCCGAGGATGGTAGATATCCGGTGGGAAACGAAGACGCATTTGGTCGTCACAGTTTCTGAAGGTGCCGAAATTCAGAATGTGAACTCTTGTGAAGGAGTTACAATAGAGTTTGAACGCCAGGGTAAACCGAGTGAAAGTGAATAATTTCTGGATCACCCTCTGCCTTTTGGGTGTCATTTGCGGATGCACGAAGCCAGAGTCAGCTCCAGTGAAACTTGACGCCAAAACCTATCTGCTGGCTATCGAGAACGCTGGCAAGTACATTGACTGCTCGAACTACAGGACAACCTTCCGGATTCACAAAGACGGTGAGCTCGGGCGAGAGCTGCTAATAGTGACTGTTGGCCAGATAGGCGAGCATCTAGTGAGTGAGATCCAGGCTGATGGATCACTGCGTGTCATCGGAGAAGCTCCCGAAACTAATTCTAATGAAGCCACGCAGCACCTCGCTAAAACCCTTGGCTTTATGCTGAAAGAGAACCCCAGTTTTCCCATCACAAACTTCCAAGCTAAAATAGATCTGCGTGGATCCATTGCAGATGTGTTTCTCGTCCGTCTTCCCGCTGTGCCTGGTGGGCATACATCGTTGAAGTCTTCTGATGAGGGAGTCGTTATAGTAGGCAGAGGTCGTTAGATCAGAAAAAACGTGTGTCCCGGCAGTTTGGGTTGGAAAGTAAGAGCTGATGAGAAATGATTGAAGCCGCAGATTCTTTTGCAATGCAAGCTATCGCTGCAATTAGCAGGATTCAGCTCCGTGACTTTCCTGAAGATGTCGCTCCATGCGACTTTCACGAAAGTTTTGAGTCCGACATTATAAACGTGACTGAGTTTTGCAAGGTGCGTTCCGTTTTTGGTCACTCGGGCTGCCAGCTGCTAACAGGATGGGATACCGTGAGCTATCTTCGGCAGCCGTATTTCTTGTTCTATCTGCCCTCGATCCTGCTCCAAGTGATTCAACATCCGGCCACTGGCCTTGCTTATGTTGTCCTAAACCGTAAGTTTAAAGAGAAAGATGGACTCCCAACGACGGAAGAGCAGGAAGCCATTGACATGGTCGGTAAAGCTGTTTTGGGGTCTGAACAGATGGTGCTTAGCGAAGATGGCAAGTTTGTAGACAATCTTGACTACCGATTCGATTCTGAAAGTCTGTGTAAAGGCTGTGATCACGATGCTGAGTAATGGCCCAAAGAGGAATCTGACGAAGAATCCTAATCTGCATTGATCAAATAGCCGCTTTCTATTTTTCCCGAGAATCGCTTCTACCGCGTTCCCAAAATAGACACCGCCCCGCCCCAGGAAAAACCTGAAGCGGGGCGGAGCCCTTAACCAAGAACAGAACTAGCTCTGTTCGTCGTTGCCGCGAGCCTTGTTCTCTTCGTCAATCTTCTTCTGAGCATCCATAGCGGCGGGCTGCTGAGTTTCCTCACCACACCCGGCCACGATGCCAAAAGCAAAGAGTGCCAAAAGGATAAGACCGAGGCGGTTCATTACTGTCCCAGGCCCCAGAGAGGATAGTTGACGTTGAGGTTGGGCGCAACGGCCAGCCTCTGAGTCGAACCAGCCAAGCCAGCAGCGCCAGCCGTTCCGGGTGCGTACTCGGCGATGGTGGGGGTCTGACCGATCAGAGCGTTGACGTTAAGCCACTTGGCGTGTCCGTCAGCGAAGCCGATTGTCATGCCGCCAGCGTTGGTTCGAGACTGAACCAAGGTGCCGCCCATCTGTCCATCGGGGTTGCCATCGTAAAGGTCGTTGATCAGGTGCTCTCGAAGAACAGCTGGGTAGACGGTCACGACTCTATCTCCGTTGTTGGCGTTGATGACGCCGTGGGGATAGATGGAAGTGGTGGGGTTGTTGGCTTCCAAAAGCAGCGCCACCTGAGCGGGGCTGTTGAGAGCAGTCTGAGTGCCGCCAGTCCACGAGTTGCGGAAGATTCGAGCCGTAGAAGCTCCGACCGCTTCATCGTAGGTGTTGAGCGCGCCGGTGACAGCCGTGTTCAGAGCAAAGCTGCCAAAGACCTGGCCGCAGCTCCTCCAGGGATCCTGGGGGCAGCCGAACGTGGCAAAGTTGACTCGACCCTTGACTGGGTGGAAGAACATGTCCACGTTCTTAACGTAGGGCATCACCCACTTGTGCCAAGAAAAGTGGTTGACCCTGTTGTGGAACTGGGTGGAACCATCGGGAGTGCAGCCCTGGCCTGCGCTGGCGTTCAGAGCAGGGGTCCTGAGGGCAGGATTGATGGAGCTGAAAAGAACGCACTCGTCGTTGCGGGGATAGACATCGTCATAGTCCGCAGTGTAAAGGAACATGCCGGTCGTGACCTGCTTCTGATTGCTCAGAGCGGCAGTCTTTTTGGCAGCGGTCTTTGCCTGGGCGAAGACGGGGAAAAGAATCGCAGCGAGAATAGCGATGATGGCAATGACCACCAGAAGCTCGATAAGGGTGAAGGCCTTTTTCATAACAACCACCTGACGCAAAACCCCACGTTGGATCTCACAGCCAAATTTAGTCTGGCTCAATTTGACCAAAGAATGTTAAGACACTGTAAAAATTTGAGCGATATAGGAAAGTTGACCCCTCGTAACAGTGACTTAAAGTGCACCAAAACCGCAGCGATCAAGCCCAAAATCTATAGATACTCGTCTTCTTTCAAATCGTCATCAAAGAAGCCTGAAGGGGTTGCAATAAGCTTAGGCTGTCCGCAGCTCCAGGGCATGCTGAACCAGTCCACAGGCACATTTCTAAAGCCCGTCCGAAGTCACCCCCTTCGAGTGGATCCGAGGCACGAATCAGCCAGGGCTTTGCAGCACCAGGGAGCAAATCCGCCCTCCCGGTATCCTGCGAAGGCTATGACCGTCCGCGAGCTGCGCTCTAAGTACCTCGCCTTTTTCCAGTCAAAGGGGCACCTTGTCCACCCAAGTGGATCCCTGGTTCCTTACTGGGTGACAGGCGAACTGGACGAATCTCTGCTTTTCAACGGAGCAGGCATGATTCAGTTCAAGCCCTACTTTAGGGGCACGGCTCAGCCTGCCCAAAAGCGCCTGACGACGGTTCAGAAGTGCTTGAGGACCGGAGACATTGAGGAAGTCGGCGACGCCAGCCATCTCACCTTTTTCGAGATGCTGGGCAACTTCTCCTTCGGCGATTACTTTAAGGAAGAAGCCATCCGCTTCTCATGGGAGTTTTTGACCTCAAAGGAATGGCTCGGCCTCGACCCCAAGAGGCTTTCTTTCACCGTCTTTCACGAAGATGACACGGCAGAAAGAGTCTGGAGCGAGCTGATTTCCGCTGCCGGAATCGACCCCAAGACCCGCATTTTTAGGCTCGGCGAAGAAACCAACTACTGGCCAGCCGGATCTTTCACCGCCGGCCCTCCCGGCCCCTGCGGACCCAACAGCGAAATGTTCTACTGGTGGGGCGACAACCCACCCGAAGGCCCCTATTCGGCAGAAGATTATCTGCGAGACGACAAGGCGGGCAAGTGGCTGGAAATCTGGAACGACGTTTTTATCAGCTACGAATGGCAGGGAGTTCTGAACGATCCTTCCCGGCCGGACAAGGGCTGGAAGAAGACGGGCCTTCCCGACCTTCCTTTTCAGAGCATCGATACCGGCATGGGCTTGGAGCGAACTGCGGCTGTCCTCAGCGGCTTCTCCAGCGTTTACGATACCGATGCCTTTCAGCCGATTCTGAAGCAGATTGAGTTCATGGGTGGCGGTCGCTTTGTCTATGGCAAAGATGAGAAATTCACCCGCGCCATGAGGATTGTCAGCGACCACCTGAGGTCGGCCATCTTCTGCATTGGCGACGGAATTCTGCCCGGGTCAACGGGGCGCGGCTACGTTTTGCGCCGCCTTTTGAGAAGGGCGATTCTGCAGGGCACCAGGGTTTTGGGCTTCACCGAATCCTTCCTTGCTCCTTTGGCTCCGGCCATCTTGGACAGCTTCGGCGAGGTCTATCCAGAGTTGGCGGAAAGGCGAGCTTTGATCCTGGAAAGGCTGGCTGGGGAGGAGGCTCTGTTTAGACGAACTCTCAACGAAGGTGTACAGGTTCTGGGCGGAATGCTGGAAGAAATGAAGGCGGGTGACGTCTTCCCTGGCGAGAAGGCCTTCTTCCTTTACGATACTTTCGGCTTCCCGCTAGAGGTGACTCAAGAACTCTGCTCTGAAGCTGGCTTGACGGTCGATTCTGAGGCTTACCGAACCGCCATGAGCGAAGCTCAGGAACGCAGCCGCGGCGCGAATGACCTGGATGATGTCTACGGAAAAGTACAGGCAGGTGTGCTTTCAGGCTTGGATAAAACAGAGTTTGTTGGCTATTCTTCAATGTCTGCCGACTCTACAATTCTCAAAGCGGTTAAGCAGGGCGATTTGGTTGTGGTTGGGCTTGATAAGAGCCCCTTTTATGCTGAATCCGGCGGACAGGTTGGTGACACAGGCAGACTGATTGGCAGCGGTTTTGAGCTTGAAGTTATCGAAACTAAGAAGCTGGAGGGTGTATGGGCTCATACGGCCAAGGTCGTTTCTGGCGACCTGCAGGAAGGCGCAGAAGTGGCCGCTCAGGTGGATGAAGACCGGCGCACCAAGATCACAAGGCACCATACAGCCACTCACCTGCTTCATGCGGCCCTAAGAAAGGTGCTCGGACCCCATGTGGCTCAGGCAGGATCCTTGGTTTCTCCTGACGTATTGCGGTTCGATTTCTCCCATGCTTCAGCGATGACACCTGAACAAATCAAGGAGGTCGAGGCGATTGTCAATGAGCATGTCTGGGCTGCCCAGGGAGTGACGATTTACGAAGATGTCGCCTTGGCCGATGCCAGAGCGATGGGAGCCATGGCTCTCTTCGGAGAAAAGTACGGCGACAAGGTTCGCGTCGTCCAGATTGGCGACATGAAGCCAGAAGAATCCAGCTTCAGCCGCGAACTCTGCGGAGGAATCCATGTCCGCAACACGGGGCAGATCGGCTTCCTAAAGATCATCAGCGAAGGTTCGGCCGCCAGCGGAGTCAGGCGAGTGACCGCTGTCTGCGGCGACGCTGCCTACCGCTGGATGGAAGATCAGCTGAAGACTCTGCACGAAGCTTCAGATAGGCTGAAAACCAATCCGAAAGATCTTGCCTCCGCCATCGACAAGACCCTAGAGGCTCTGAAGGAAGAGAAGAGAAAGCGAGAGAAGCTGGCTTCCAGCGGGGCGGGCTCGGCGCAGATTCAAGAAACCCAGGTGGGAGGCATTACTCTCTTCACCGGTTCACTTCCCGATTCTGAACCGGCGGATGCCCAAAGGCGGTCGGATGCTTTGGTTGATCCCAAGCCCAATTCAGTCGCTGTCTTGGCAGCAGAAGCGGGCGGCAAGCTGACCTTCATCGTCAAGGCTGGTCCGGATGCGGTCGCGGCAGGTGTCCATGCCGGAAACCTAGCTCGAGATGTGGCCAAGATCACGGGTGGAGGCGGAGGGGGCAGACCCAACTTCGCCACCGCCGGAGGCAAGGATCAATCAAAGAAGGATGAAGCCTTGGCTCAGGCGGCAGAAATTCTGAAGGGAATGATCAAGGCTTAGCCTTTTTTGGAGGGGCGGTTTTCTTTGCAGGAGCCGCCTTTTTCTTGCCAGACCCAGAAATCGGCTTCCAGTCAGCCTTTATCTTGTTAAGTTTTGTGTAGAACTTAACATGTGTGTCGGCATAGCCGATCGCTCCTTTTTGATAGCCAGTCGGCTTCCACAACTCGGCTGCTCCGCCAGATGAAGATGGTGATGCGGCTTTGGTCGAAAAGACCATGACAAGTCTGTCTGCGTTCTCAAAAGATCTCGCATGGATTCCGGCGTAGCCCTTGTTCAGGCCAAAGGCGTGAAGCACTCCTGGCCGCCAGGGATTCGTCATGACTTCTTCCTTTCCAATGTAAGGAATGATCTTTTTCGTCCAGCCTGGGCTGGAGATCGTGATCTGGTCGTAGTCTGAAGCATAGATAAGAATGCCGGTCGCAAGATTTTTTGCGTTTTTTGCAAGCTTGGTGTTTCGTTCAGCAGCTTCTTCGGGAGTGATTATTTGTGCCACCGCCACAAAAGCTAAACCGAAAGCAAGAGCCGCTGCACTCGCTGTAAAGAATTGACGAGAAGAGAGCTTCATCGTAAGACGAGCTTACGCCATAGCCTACATATCAGATGCACAATTCTTTAATATTTCACCCCAATGTCAATGTAACTTTCACTTAATATTCACTCACTCAGTCGTAACTCTCTCCACCCAGTCTTCAGCCAAGCCGAATATCCGGTTCTTCCTTCCAGAATCCATCTTCTCCAAGCTCCCCAGCATCACCCTCATGCGAGGATTGCCTTCAAACAGAGTTCTGTGCCGGTCAACAAACCGCCAGTAGAGGCCATCCCACACTTCGGTCCAGGGGCCCTTGGGGTAGTCGCCCATTTTCAACAGATAGCTGCTGCCGCTGATGTAGGGTTTGGTAGCAAAGAGGCCGCCATCGGCAAACTGGCTCATGCCGTAAACGTTGGGGGCCATCACCCAATCAGCCGAATCGATGAACATTTCCATAAACCAGCGGTAGGCGTCATCGGGGTGGATTTCGGCCATCACCATGCTGCTGCCCAGCACCATCAAACGCTCAATGTGGTGGCACCAGGCTCGCTCGTTCAGGCGGCGGATCACTCCATCCAGCGGAGGAAGGCCAGTCTCACCCTTCCACCAGGCGTCGGTCATGCGGCGGGTGTGGCCAAGCTGGTTAAGGTTTCGACCCTCATATTCGGGGTTCATCCAGTAGATGAACTCGCGCCAGCCGATAAGCTGACGGACAAACCCTTCTACACTAGCCAGGCTGGCTTTGCCTTTTTGGCAGGCACGAATTGCGGCTTCACAGCATTCGCCAGGCAAAAGAAGCCCCATGTTGATAGAGGGAGACAGGGCGGAATGCCAAAGCCGCCCGCCCATTTGGCTGAGCGAATCTTCGTAGGGGCCAAAGAGGTTCAGCCTCTCGGCAATGAACTCTTCCAAATCCTCCAAGGCCTCCTGCCTGGTCACAGGCCAAGAAAACCCCTTCAAAGAACCCGGATGGTCGGCAAAGTGCTTCGAGACCAACTCTGCCTTGGCTTTTGTGATCTCATCCATCGGCCGCCCCAGCCAAGGGGGAGGGATGATTCCTTTGGGCAGAGGCTTGCGATTATCCTCGTCAAAGCTCCACCTTTCGCCCAAGGGCTGGCGGTTCTCATCAACCAGATAGCCGGTTCTTAATCTCTGCTCTTTGTAAAAGTCCGCCATCAAAAGGCGCTTTCTCGTACCCCGGTACCTTGCCCAATTCTCTGGAGAGGTGATGAAAAGGGGGCTGGGGACAAGCTTTAGATCAATCCTTTCCGATTCAGCCCAAGCTTTAAGCTGACTTTGGAAAAAAGGATCGTGGGGTACGTAAGTCCACAGCCGCGTCAGCCCAGTCAACTTCATCCAGCCAGCTAAGGCGTCCAGCAGATTCGGACCTTCCTTTTCAAGTTCGCGGTATTCAACCGCTCGACCCTGGGATTCAAGGCCATGGCGAAAATGATCCATCGCCGACAAAAACAAAAGGATCTTCTGCTTGTGGTGTCTGGTTCTGGTGCAGAGCTCCCAATCTTCCTGCATGAACACCGGCGCACTGCTGGGCAGTCCAGGAAGACCTTCAACCAGCTGATCACCCAGCACCAAGACAGCTTCAGACACAGGGGATCTACGTGATGGAACTCACCATGATCGCCTCACCATGAGCCCAAGACCACCTGGAACAAGCTCGCATGGAGACTTCGTAGGAGCGAGAATAATGCCGCCACGCAAAACGCCTCCAATCCCAGAAACTCCGGTGGAGGAGCTGTGGAATCTAAGCGACCTCACTGCCGGATGGCTAAAGGAGCTAGGCGTCACCACTTATGCAGAACTTGAAGCTGCAAACCTCTGCGCAGTCTGGCACGAACTGAAACTCAGGCATAAACAGGTTACAAAGCTGATGTACTACGCCTTGTGGGGCGCAAAACACAACTGCCACTGGAAGCTGATCCCTCAGGAAGAAATTGACATCCTAACGGCTTATCTTGCAGAAAGGCGGTGAACTTTCTTGGGATTCATAAGTAGTCTGTTATCTAGGTCTCTTTGTGTTTGACAGAGAGCCGTTTTTCATCAGGCATCCTTCGAGGTTTTTATGTCGAGACGCGCATTTACGTTAATCGAACTTCTTGTGGTCATCGCAATCATTGCGATTCTGGCCGCCATTCTCTTCCCCGTCTTCGCTCAGGCAAAGGCAGCTGCCAAAAAGACGCAGGATCTCTCTCAGCTCAAGCAGGTCGGCACCGCAGTCCAGATCTATGCCGGTGACCACGACGACACTCTGCCCTTGGCCTACGCAGTCTCCCCGGCTGGCGGCTGGTACACGACGTCACTCATCGAGACACCTGCCGACTGGGCTCCTGGATTCAGCGCCGTTTATTACGCTGAGAATCAAACTCACGTCATGAACAGCACCTTCCCCTATATTAAAAGTGGGGAGATTTTCAAGTCGAATGCTGGTGTCATCAGAAACATTTCCGGTGCTCCTTACAACGCTCCAGGTGCAGGCGCATTCAGGACAAACAACGTTCAGTACAACGGCCTGCTGAATGGCTGGAGCGCGACAGCAATCAACCAACCCAGCCAACTGCCTATGTTCAGCCAGAACCGAGGAACCATGAACATTCGCGGTTATGCAACCTCAAACCCAAGGCTTCGATGCCCCGTCGATGGTCCCTGCACATTCCAGCCCTCGAGCCCAACCTGCAACGGTTCAAATGGAACTTGGAGTGAAATGTTGATCAGCTCAGCATTCACCCAGTGGGTGCATGGAAGAGGTCAGATTACAGTCCAGGCCGATTCATCGGCAAAGTGGCGAAGCATGAACGGCCCAGTCAACGGTCGAAGTGACTTTAGAAACATGTACTGGACTAGGTTCACGGCCAATGGCAGCTCCATCACTGAATGGCAGGACACCAACTTCTGCCACACCATGCTCTTTATGCCCGACTTCGACTTCGCCACCTTTGGCACTCCTGTTGAGTACTAAGATGAAGCGAATTCTGGTTCTTTCAGCTCTCGCCTGCAGCCTCGCTCTTTTGGGAGCTGGCTGCACGGCCTCTGAAGATAATTCAGTCAAGGCTGCCCCTGCAGACACTCCGACAGCCACTGCCGATCAGTTCGGTGGAAGAAAGCAGAAGAGTGAAGGCGAAGGCGGCACCCGTTCGGGCGGCTAGTCGCGAGACCCGCTGAAGAAAGGACTCTGGCTCAAATCATTGGGCCAGAGTCCATTGTTTTTTCTTATTGACTCTCGAACAGGTTAGATCAGGGAACAAATTCCAGATCGAATTCAGTAAAGCTATTGTTCTGGTTTCCTGCGCCTGAGTTCTTCAGGAAGCAGCCAGATTGACAATTACATTGGGGCGCGACTCCTGGATATCCAGGAACTTGAGGCAGTTATGCTGAGACGCGCATTTACACTTATCGAACTTCTTGTGGTCATCGCTATCATTGCGATTCTGGCCGCCATTCTTTTCCCTGTTTTTGCCCAGGCCAAAGCCGCGGCAAAGAAGACTCAAGCCCTTTCCAATGCCAAGCAGATGGGCACGGCTTTGGTTCTTTACTCCGCCGACTACGAAGATTATCTTCCTACCGGCAACGTTCCCAACCTCACCACTTCAACGGTGCGCTACTACACCGGCTGGCAGGCCCTCAACCCAGCAGGATGGTACGCCGATGACCCTGCCGCCAACCTTAAGGCAGAGGATGAACTGGTCTGGCACAACACGATCTACCCCTACATGAAGAACACGGACTTGATCCTCACTTCAGGGTCTAACACGGTCAATATCACGGGCTGGGAAGCAAGATACGCCAATCCTCTTTCAGCTCCCAAGGGCGGGAACCTGACCTTCAACGGCCTGCTTCAGCATTGGCCCAGCACAAATGTAGAAGCACCCAGCAGGCTGCCCATGCTATGGCAGGGTCAGGGCAACCTTCACAGAAAGGGCCTGGCCATGGCCAACCCCAGACTGGCCTGCTCGAACTCGGCTGGAGGGCCCTGCCTTTTCAACCCCATGGCTATGCCTCAAGGCAATGCAGGCACACAGGGAGCATCTTGGACCCTTTACGGTTCCACTAACTATGCCCCATGGTCTGGCGCCAACATTTACGTGTCGGTAGATAGCTCGGCCAGAGTTGTGAAGTATGGCCCCGGAAACAACGCTGCTTTCCCGGCGAACTGCAACAGCCTCGTACCTTTCACTCCTGTCAACTCGGATGGAACGATCTTCAACTCGGCCGGTTCGACAACCATCATCGGGTCTCGCTCCACGGGAAGCAGTGTGGGCTACCCCTGCGCCTTTAGGCCAGACAACGACTTTGAGTGACCATGAAGACTAACCTGCTCAAAGCCCTGCCCGCCGTGCTGCTTGTTGGAATCCTGACCGGACTGATTGGCTGCGGATCTCCGCAGTCGGAAGAGGAGCCCGCAGCACCGACAAATCAAGGTTCTGAAGAGTTTGACCAGGCGAATGCCACTGAATCCAGCTCAGCAGCACCACAAAATCCAAGCGGAGCACCTTCGAAAGAATAGCTTCTCGTGAACCAATCTCTGCCCCTCGCAAGGGGGCAGAGACCATTTGAGAATGATTTGAGAAAAAACGAAAAAAAGTAAAAATCAAGGAACTCAGACAGGCACCGATGCAGTATCGGGTGTAATTATCACTCTGCGTGGCTTAATCCAATCTGGATTTTACGCGGGGCCTGTTTGTATCTGAGGCGCGAAACTCCCGGCTTGCCGGGCTCTGAGGCACATTATGCTGAGACGCGCATTTACCTTGATTGAACTTCTTGTGGTCATCGCAATCATTGCGATTCTGGCCGCCATTCTTTTCCCCGTTTTTGCCCAAGCAAAGGAGGCCGCCAAAAAGACGACCACCCTGAGCAACGCGAAGCAGATGGGAACCGCTTTGAGCATTTACTCAACGGACTACGACGACCTTCTCCCCATCTCCACTGTCTTCTGGCAGGGCAGATTCCCCCAGGAAACTCTTGCCTGGCCCTACCCAGCCGGACACATGCCCAGCTGGACAGGCGGCAGCGCCGTGACTCTTGATGGAGAGCAGAACTACTGGATCAACGCCAGTCAGCCCTACATGAAGAACACTTCCATCTCTAAGGCAGATGGAATGACCAACTTCACTCTTGCCGGAGATGCTGCTGCCACAAAGACAGCCTCTCCCGGCCAGCTTGCCCTCACCTTCAATGCCATGCTGCAGCAGTTCAGCACCACTGGCATCGATAACCCATCCTTGGTGCCCCTGCTCAGCACGACTACGGGCAACTACAACATGGTTGGAAGAGGCATGACTCAGCCCCTGACTCGCTGTACCACCGATCAGCCCGGCTCCTGCCGATTTGGCAGCTTCCGCACCTTCACCTCATGGCTTTGGGGATGGGGAGCGGCACAGCCAACTCCTAAGGCTGGACTCTATAGCAACAGCATCATCGTGACTCGCACAGACACCTCAGCCCGAATTTACAAACTGGGTTCTGGTTCCACGGCAGTCAACACCAACATCCTTGATCCTTGGAGCACTTACACTGCCCAGGGAACTCCGAGTGGAATCCGGCTCTGCAACAACACAGTCGGCCAGCCTCTCGCTGACTGGCACCCCTGCTTCTTCCGACCTGACCAGGACGGAACGCGAACCAAGTGGGTGGCCATTCTCGAATAAGCATGAGAAAGATCACGATTCTCATGGTCGTCCTCCTTGCAGCAGCCAGCTTGACTGGCTGCACAGGGGGGGGCAGCGGCGAAGTTCAGGTAGGTGACGAGCAGACCAAAGGTGGAAATGTCGTCACTGACCCTAATTTGAAGGAGCAGTTGACGGGTGCAGCCAACGGTTCTGGCGGCGGAGCAGCCGCCACTTCTGATGGTCCAAGCGTGACTCAGTAAAAGGTCACCAAAAGCCCGTAAAGGACGGCCTCAGTTTGAGGCCGCCTTTTTTTTATGAGTTCAGGTCTTTAACAAGCAAACTACTGGTGACTTTCTCTCTATTTCCCTAGACTTTTCTCCAGGTTTCTGCAATACTTGAGCCTGCATTATTTTGGCGGGATTCTTCATTTTTTGAAGTGATTCTGCCCTCGGGCAACAGATTCTCAAAACTTTAGGTACTTATAATGAAACGCGCATTCACTTTGATTGAACTGCTTGTCGTCATCGCAATCATTGCGATCCTGGCTGCCATCCTCTTCCCCGTCTTCGCCCAGGCTAAGGAAGCTGCCAAGAAGACCAGCAGCTTGACCAACATCAAGCAGGTTGCCACCGGTCTTATTCTCTACTCGGCCGATCACGACGATCTCTTCCCCATGGCTTCTGCTCCCAACTCGGCGGCAGGCACCGTGCGATGGAACGGAATCTTCGACTTTCCCCATGACTGGAGAGCCGCTTCAACTTCAGCTCTCGCGCAGGACTTTGCACAGGCCTGGGCTAACTCTAGCCAGCCTTATGTGAAGAACGCCGACATCTATGCTGCCAACGGTCTTCAGAAGTTTCGACGAACCACTGCTGTTTATGCCGCAGCCTACCCCGCGGCCCTCAAGCCCTGGAGCAGCCTGTCCTGGTCCATGAACGGCCTGCTGAGCAGCTTCAGCCAGACTAGCGTCAACTCTGTCTCCAACCTTCCTTTGGTCTGGCCCATGATGGGTCGAGGCGCTTTTGAAGGCGTGGCGATCGCCAACCCAGCCCTGAGGTGCGATGGCACTGGCCCCTGCCAGTTCAACGCTTCTGGCCCTCCCCAGGCAGGTGCTACCGGAGGTTCGGCTTGGTTCTGGGCAGATAATGCCAGCTACTCTATGGGCGGCCGAAACTCTGCCTGGCTCTACGGCAACGGCACTCTCATTGCCCGCACGGACTCTTCAGCTAAGTTCATCAGGATTGCTGGTGCGCGAGATGGTGTGACCTGGAACAACTCTGCTCCTAACTACACTCAGGATCCGTTCAACAGATACGACACCACTGGCGCTCCTTTGAGCATTCTCAACTGCAGCACCACCGGTGTGACTATCAGCTACGCCTGCTACTTCCGACCTGACGCTGAGTTCTAAGATTGATGCGCAAAATCACTTGGATTCTTTTGGTCTGCGCGGCTTTCTCGGGTGTTATGCTGGGAGGCTGTGGCCCCGCGGAAGAACCGGTTAAGCCGATCGCCAACCCTGAGAAGGGTGAAGGCGCTTCAGCAGACGGCACCGCGAATCAGTCCGGAGCTGCAGAAGCTCAAGATGCCACCCAGTAGGGCTGGCATCAGAAAGCAGAATGGGAGTTTCGCCGTTTACGGCGAGACTCCTGCTTCTTTTTAGTAGGATGAAAAACATGAGTTTCAGAAAATTTGGCCTTGTAGTGCTTGCTGCTGCCAGCCTGGCGGTGATCGGTTGTGGTGACCCCGAAGCAGCGGCTGACGTCCCCCTGCCTGAAACCGGCATGCTGCGGGTTATCAACCTTAGCAGTGAAGAACTCGCTGTGAAGTTTGGATCTCAGCTCAACCCTTCACCCCTGGCCCCGACAAGCGGGACCCGTTGGCAGAAGCAGAGAGTTGGATCTGCGAAAGTCGGTGTTCTGAAGGGTGAGAATTCGCTTCTCGATGAGACTGCCGAGGTGAGCAAAGGGCAGATGACCAGTTTTGTTATCCTCCCTGCAGATGGGGGTGCCAAAGGCGTCTCCGTCACAGAATCTGAAGAGACCCAGGCTCAATCTGGTCAGGCGTCACTCAGAGTCATTTACACACCTTCACAGGAGAGCTCAAAAGCTCTCAGCATCACCGCTGGCGATGGCAGCAAATCATCTGCCGAGCCTTTAACGCCCCAGACGATCTCAGTCGCGGGAGCGAAGAAGCAGAAGTTCGTCTTTGAGAGCGAGGGTCATCCGAAATTGGAACAGGAAATCGAGCTGGAAGCAGGCAGCAGCTACACGATCTTCTTAACCGGAGGAAAATCTGGACTCGTTTCGGCCCTTGTCAGGAACGACCAGAAGCTGGAAGCGGTCGGCGAAGCAGGAGCTAGCCCCTAAGCGTGGTCTTCTTGATTGGGCTGGAATTGGGGAGGCTAAAACTCCCCAACTCCAGTTCATTCCTTTTTCGAAGGTGAGTCCCCTGAACGACAAGGTCTACAGAGAATCAGGGGCCTGGTTTAGCTCTGCTAAGCCAGGAAGGACCAGGTTTAAGCTCGCCTTTTCCTCGTCCCTCGGAAGAGGTCGTGGCAACCAGGTCGGTTGTGAACTTTGAAACAGGGTCGGCAAGAATTTGCTTTCAGTTTGTGCCACTGGCATCGCCAGTGCGAGCAAGGATCTTAGCTCAGGTGACCGAAAAAAAGAGAACTTGATTTCAAGAGCAGGGGGTAACAGCACTGGCGCTGCCAGTGGCACAAATCTTCACAACGATCGGTTAAGCCGGGTGCCCCGCCCCGATCAGCTTGCTGCCGGGCGGGAACGAGCAGATTTCAAAAGGCTCTTCCCGGCCTTCAGCTCGTTCCTCGCTGCCAGACCGGGGCACCGTGAACCAATCGTGTCCCAGTAGATTTTGAGACTAGGTCCTTCGTGGGTTTCACCCACGCCACCCAAACCTTCTGCGTTTCAGAAGGCCGGGGTGGCAGGGGCAGCGCCCCTGAACGACAAGGTCTACAGAGAATCAGTGGCCTGACTTAGCTTTGCTAAGCCAGGGAGGAAAAGACCAAAACTCGTCATTCACGACCTTTTCCTTGTCCCTCGGAAGAGGTCGTGGCATCCGCAGTGATCGTCATATCTCAAAAGTTTCGTAAACCCCATCGATGAAGAAGACAATCTCTTTCCCCGGCACCGTCTCGGGTTGGAGACTAATCGGCTTGCCCATGAACTCAGCGTGATAGTCAGCATTACTCAGCCCCATGTCTGACTCTAGAAGGTCTTTGGAATCGAAAGGAACGACGGTGCAGGGGCCGCCCAAGGCGATGTGCTTCAGGGCCATCCTGACCCAGTTATTGCCAAAGCAGCCTTCCTTAAATCTCTCATCGTCACCATGCCGAACCGCCCCCATCTGCAGCGGCGCCACAACCACAGGGCGCCCTTTCGCCAGTCGATGAGCCGACTCGATGACATCGGTGAGGGCGAAAGTGTTCTCCATGATCGATGCCTCATCGTCGGCATGAATCTCCCCGTGAATCCCGAACGCGATTCCATCCAGCGAATCGGAAAGGGGCTGGCTGCGGTTGATCTCGGTGAAATTCCAAGGGAACCAGGCGTAGACCTTCGTGCCTTTAGGGAAGGCGCTTCGTGCCTCAGCTTCGTAAGCCGGAGCAGTGAAAACCATGCTGCAGGGGAGCACCGGCTTGCCTGGCTGCCAAGCCAAAGCCACCTCACGACCCTCCAAACCCGCTATGTCAGAAGGGGTCCAGTCATCCAAAAGAGAATCGGCAAAGACGAAGTTCGCCCACTCGGGCAAAGCATCACCCGGCCGAGCCCAAACCCCAAGATCCGGAAAGACACCGGTCTGGGTCGGCAGAGGCAGCTTTTCACTGGAACCAGCGGGGATAAAACTGATCTGATGCCAGATGTCCGCACCAGGATCAACACAATAAGGCTGAGGCCACGACTGAGGGCGGCAGTAGGTTTTGTAAGAAGCGTCTCCCCAGTTCCGCTGATCTTCCATCTCAAAGATCTCACCAGCGAAGGAGAAGCTCCCCACATCATCAATCGTCAGGCCAGAGATATCGAAGAAGGGAGAGTCGGGCGAGATGAATTCAGGCAGGTGGGATCGAGTTGATGATCCGTCAGGGTGAAAGGCCGTGGCCCCAAGACCCTTTTGCTCACAAGGGTGAAGAAGGCAGAGCCCGGCTCGGCGAGTTTCAAATACCTCTGTCGCAGTGCCTTTGCCTTCTAGAAAGAAACTACCATCCAGGCATCCCCGCAGAGATCCCTTCCATGTGAAGCCGAGTTCACGGTAGTGGAGAACCCAATCCAGTTCGCAGCCTCCCCCTTCCTGCTTGTGGTGGGTGATCTCAACCTCGAACTTTTTAGTGCTCCAATCAGCGCCACGCACGGCGCAGTAGATCGATCGGACAAGGAGTCTTTCGCCGAGAGTGACGTTTCTAAGCCAGCCGTTCCATGGCTCAAACTCGGCGGTGACTTCTCCCCACTTTAGGCTGATTCGACCGGCGGAGTGAGACATGACTCGCCTGTTGTACTCCAGACGGGAAGCCAAAGACTGGCTCTCATCTCAGTCAGTCAACTTTAAACTCAGTGAAATAAGTCCAAATCAGGACGCCAGCCCCGACCAAAAAGAACGCAGCTCCGGCGATCACTGCATCTCGGCCGGTCAAAGCAGCCACTCCTCTGGTTGTGAACTTCTGGGTAGCTGCCGTAAAAGCACCACCCACGACGAGCAGAACACCCACAACTAGCTTCGTCCACTTAGTGTGTTCTTGTCGGAACATGGGCTTGAAAGTCAGCCTACCTGCTTACGAAATCTGTTGGCTTTGCGCCTTTTCTATAGGTGCCAAACCCAAATGGACTGGGCTTGTAGCTGCCCACCAAGTCGACATTCGAGGTGGGAGAAATTGAAGATTCCATCTTCAATCCCCAGTAGACGCTGTTCACCATAAGGCGTCTAAAACCTTCGTTCAGCAGCTCTTCGCTGGTGCCAAGAGTGGTGGTAAAAATCCTCGCTCCATCGACTTCTCTCAGCCAGACAATGGGCATGCGAGGGCTGTTAATGTCCTGACTGCCGCCATCAACCCGCTTTTTGGTGTAAGAGGCTGCCGGGTCGGTGGGCTTCATCCCTTCAACCACCTCGCCTCTCATCAGAATCTTGGCGTCTTCAGGCGGATAAGCCTCGTAAACGTCGGTTGGGCCGAAGACGTCCCTCACCCCAAGGAGAAGTGGGTGAGCAGCGTTGATCGGCTCGGGAATTCCTCTTGTGGCCTGAGTGCCATGATTTCCCCAGTGGCTGATCCAGGTTTCTCCCAAAACCTGCTTTCCAAACCCACCGCGCCAATCGCGGCTGGCCCAGCTAAACCTTCTAAAGGGGCTGGTGGATTCGGCAGGAAAATTGAAGGCGTGGGTTGAAGTTCGAATGGCGACAATCGGCTTGCCTGCCTGCCAGTAGTCGCTAAACAGCTTCATATCCTGGTCTGGCCACTCTCTAAACCTCAGCATCATGACCACCAGGTCGGCCTTTTTCAAAGCCTCTAAACCAGGCTGATTCTTGACCGCAGTCGGGTCAACCTCGCCTTTTTCGTTCATGGAAAAAAGCACGGTGCAGGTAAAGCCATGCCTCTCGCTTAGGATCTGGGCGAGTTGAGGAAGAGCTTCTTCTGACCGGTACTCTTCGTCACCGGCCAGAAGAACAATGTGTCGGCCCTGACCAGGGCCATCCTTGCCGCTGAAAACCAGCCCAGGCTGAGACTGACCCAAAACAGCGGCAAGGGTAAGGCTGATCACTTAACCCTCAGTTACCACGCGGAGTCCGCAGAAGGGGCCATCGGTAAACCACCAGCGGCTCTTGGGCATCTGGGGGTCGCTCTGCTGCCAGTCTCGGCTGTACTTCTGCCTTCGGGTCGGACCCTGCAGGTTGAGAGGATCGCGGAAAGTGCTGCCCATCAAAATCGGCTTGCCTTCCAGGTCGTAAGCCCATTCGCCTACGTTGCCAATCATGTCGTGAAGGCCAAAAGGATTCGGCGCCTTTTTGCCGACTGGGTGAGTGGTTTCTAGGGCATTGCCTTCATGCCAGGCAATCTTTTCAATATCGGCCGGGGCCATCTTCCACTCGCCGCTCACTCCGCCACGGGCGGCAAGCTCCCACTCAGCTTCGGTAGGAAGTCTGTACTTCTTTTTGGTCACAGAAGAAAGCCAGCGGACAAACATTTCAGCCGAGGTGTAGCTGATGCTGATAACGGGGTAGCCGTTGTGTCCCCATCCCTGGTCCGGAAGCACATAGCTTTTGCTGGGCCGAGCAATGGCATCGGGAGCAAAAGGAGTCATATCGTAGCTCTTGCTGGGGGGACCGCTGTTGATATAGGCATCAAACACCTCCCAAGGAATCTCAGTCTTCGACATGAAAAGCGGTTTGACTGTGACTTCTTTATCGCCAACTTTCACCTTGCCGCCAGGAATGGGCAGCATCTCCAGCTTCACTGCAGCTTGAGGTAGGGTTTGCGTAAAGGCCTTGCGTTCTGCCTGAGCCTCAGGAGCCATGACGGTGGAAGCCACGACCAAAGTTAAAATCCCGCCGATCGAGAAGGCCGAGCCCTGGCCGGCGCGACTCAGCATGTCGAAAGTGCTGCGAGAATTTCTGTTCTTCTTCGTCATGGTCTTTTGCCTAATAGGAGCCAGCGCCCCAAAGTCTGACGACCAAAGGGGGGGCGCAGGTTCAACTCGTTTTACCTTTACCCAGTATCACATGGGCATAGATGCCCGAATTGTGGTCTACGCTGAGTCGGAAGACCGGGCCATTGATGCCGGCGCCGAAGCCTATAAGCGCATTGCCGAGCTTGAGCAGGTGATGAGCGACTACCGGGCCAGCAGCGAGCTGATGCAGCTCTGCGCCAAAGCGGGCCAGGGACCGGTCAAAGTCTCGAAAGATCTGATGAGGGTTCTGGTTCAGGCTCAAGAGATTTCCAAAGTCACGAACGGAGCTTTTGATGTCACGGTTGGCCCTTTGATTCAGCTTTGGCGAGGAGCAAGGCGAGCCAAAGAACTCCCTACAGTCGCTCAGGTTTCTGCCGCTCGTGACCTCGTTGGCTATCAGATGATGAAGCTGGATCCTCGCCGGGGAACTGTCGAGCTGATGAAGCCAGGCATGAGGCTTGATCTGGGTGGAATCGCCAAGGGAGACGCCGCCGACCAGGCTATGAAGGTGCTGAAAAGGCACGGAATTAAAAGCGCCCTTATAGAGATGGGAGGCGACATTTTGGTCAGCGCCGCTCCTCCTGGCACCAAAGGCTGGAGGCTGGAAGTTCCGAATGCTGCCAAAACTCTGGCCCCGCCCCAAATGCTCTTTTCAAACTGCGCAGTTTCGTCTTCGGGCGATACCGAGCAGTTCACCGTGATGAATGGAGCCAGATGGTCTCATGTCGTCGATCCTCGGACCGGATGGGCTCTGACCTCGCGGGCTCAGGCGACGATCGTGGCTAGAAATGGTCTGCTTTCGGATCCTCTTTCGACGGCGATGACGGTCGGCAGTGCAGCAGAAAGAAAGGCTCTGCTCCAAAGGTGGCCTCAGGTTCGGTCTTGGGTTAAGGTTCTATCGGATTAAGGCTCGCCCTAAGTCCACGAGTTCAAGAATCAGTCTTTATTTTCAGAACACCTGCCTTAACCTACAATTGGGGAGAAATCTCGCTCCCAATGTGGAGAAAGCCCAGGTTAAGGACTCATAATCTCAAATCCTAAAGGCCGCCACAGCGTCCTAACAATAGGCCCCTATGCCTCTTTACACCGACGGCTTGACCGAGCTTTTGGCGATCCTCCCTCCCACGATCCAAGAACGTCTACGCGAAGCATCAACTCAAGGCTCACTTATTGAAATCGTCCTGGACTACGGCCGCCCCGTGGAGGCCAGATTCTTGGACCGTGTCGAGCGCTGGCCAGAGTTTTTGGTTTCTGAAAAAGACATCGACCATGTGATCAAGGGGATCGGAGATTTTGCCGAGGACAACCGAGCGGGAATTGAGCGAACGCTTCATCGAATCTCCGGCATCCGCAGCCGCACCGGCAAGATTATCGGCCTCACCTGCCGTGTCGGACGTGCGCTTGAAGGCACGATCGACATCATTGACGACATTGTTCGCAGTGACAAATCGATCCTGATTCTTGGCAAGCCCGGGGTTGGCAAAACGACAAAGCTGCGTGAAGTGGCCCGAGTTCTGGCTGACGAAGTTGAGCGACGGGTCGTGATTGTCGATACCAGCAACGAAATTGGCGGAGATGGCGACATCCCTCACCCGGCCATCGGCTATTCGCGAAGAATGCAGGTGCCAAGGCCTGCCCTGCAGCATAACGTGATGATTGAGGCAGTGGAAAATCACATGCCCGAAGTCATTGTCATTGACGAAATCGGCAACGAGGCTGAGGCGCTGGCCGCTAGAACAATTGCAGAACGAGGAGTTCAGCTCATCGGCACAGCTCACGGCGGCAGCCTAGAGAACCTGATGCTCAACCCCTCACTCTGTGACCTCATCGGGGGAATTCAAGCCGTCACTCTCTCAGACGACGAAGCACGAAGGCGAGGCACCCAGAAGACAGTTTTGGAAAGAAAGGCGCCTCCGACCTTCGATGTCGTAGTGGAGCTGCTGGACTTTGACAGGCTAGCTGTGCACCACGAGGTGCAGAAGACGGTCGACCTTATTCTGAGGGGCATCATGCCTCGGCCTGAAATCCGGGTCCGCACAAGCAGCGGCGAAATGGAAGTTGTTCAGGAAGAATCTTCGGCTGAAGTCAACGAGCCAGGATTCAATGTCAAGTTCCCCTCCTTGGCTCCGCGCAAGGATCTTGATGAAGAGGGTCAGAGCCGTGATCGTCGTCGAACTCCCAGCGAAAAGCACGCCGACCGCCAGGAACCTCGTCAGACTGAGCAGAGGCTGCTAAGGGTTTATCCTTACGGCATCGCCCGCACCCGTCTTGAAAGGGCTATTC
Source organism: Synechococcus sp. UW140 (assembly GCA_943369295.1). Classification (GTDB taxonomy): domain Bacteria; phylum Armatimonadota; class Fimbriimonadia; order Fimbriimonadales; family Fimbriimonadaceae; genus JAKRSE01. The sequence continues at coordinate 84,073 of CALRMU020000007.1, forward strand.
GAGAGCGAAAGGCTCCGGCCCTCATCACTAACGACCTCAGTCAGGCTGACGCTGTTATCGCAATCAGGTCCACGGCAGCCCACAAGCCAGCAAAACTTCGAGAGCTGCCCAAAGGAGTGCCCACGGTCGTCATTAAGAGCAACACCTTTACTCAGATTGCCAGTGCCTTGGAAGAGGTGGTGAGAGGCAAGGGTCGAGGCAAGGACAACGACCAATCCGTGATCCGAGAAGCGCAGGAGGCCGTCGATCAGGTTTTGACCACTGGCCGCCCGGTTGAACTCTCCCCTGCCGACGCAAGGACCCGAAAGATTCAGGCCTCTGTGGCTGAAGGGCGTAAGCTGGCGGTAGAGGCCGTGGGGCAAGACCCTCACCGACGCCTCAGAATTCTTCCCCTCAAACTCGTATAGTGAGCAGGCACCATGAGCGAACCCCTAGAAGAACCTTCACAGCTTGATTTGATCAAGGATCTCTTTGTCAGCATCAGCACTGAACTGGATGTCACCGAGCCTCTGCTGTGGGGCTATTACTTTACCAACGACACAGAAGATGGGCTGAAGAAGGTCGCCGAGGTTTTGGCGGGACAGGGCTATACGGTCGTCGATCTCTACGAATCAGATTTTGACGAAGAGGATGAAATCGAGCCCAATCCAGATTCCGCCTGGTGGCTGCACGTCGAGAAGGTAGAGGTCCACACTCCGGAGAGCCTTTTCGCTCGGGGTGAAGAGCTAGAAGCTCTGGCGGAGAGTCTTGGTGTGACTTCTTACGACGGAATGGATGTCGGGCCGATTGAGGACGAGGAGTCGGAGTCGGAGGGCTGAAGGCGGAAGACAGAAGACGGTAGGCAGAAGGCAGAATATGGGAGACGGAAGCTGGCAGTGGCCCTGCCAGCGATTTTGCCAAATCAATCCGAGCAGGCCGTCGCGGTCAAGCCAAACAGATGGGCCAGTTGATAAAATCTCCAAATGCCCACTCCAGCCAGTTCAGTCCGCGATCTTGACATGTGGAAGCTGTCCCACGACTTCGTCCAGTCAGTCTACAAAGTGACAGCCCAATTCCCGATTGAGGAGCGGTTCGGACTTGCTCAGCAGTTTAGAAGGGCCGCAGTTTCGATCCCAGCCAACCTATCAGAAGGCTTTCGGAGGAGATCGGCGGCTGAAAAGGCCCGTTTCTACAATATTGCAGAAGGCAGTTTGGAAGAGTGCAGATACTACTGCCTCCTCGCAAAAGATCTAGGATTCCCGTATGAACCGAAATGGGAGGAGGAACTTTCAGTCATCGACCGAATGATCAGTGCCTACATCAGCCGCTTAAGAGGAAGGACCTCTCCCACAGAATAAGAAGGAGTGCTTCTGGAAGGTGTTCTCAGTACTGTCAGTTTCAACACCTTCAGTATTCGGCCTACGGTCTTCAGTCTTCGATCTTCAGTCTTCTGCCTCCCCTATTCCGCCTTCCGCCTACAGCCTCCCGCGTTGTGACTTCAGCTCTCCTTCCCGAGCCCCTTCACCTGCTCTTCCACAGCCTCAAGCCGTCGGCCCAGGCGGCTGAGATAGATCCACAGGCCGAACCACACGATGAGAGGCGGGACTGCCGCCACGAGCTTTATCCAATCCATGTTGATTAAGGGCCACTTCCAGCAGGCCCACTCTGGTTCTAATGATGTAGAGCGAAATCGACAGGCCCAGCATGAGAATGAGCATGCCGTAGAAGCCTAATCGGTAGTAGATATCAAGCTGATTCTGGGGCAGAGTCTGGCTGGGATGAGCTGATCTGCTGGCCACTAGCCCGATTCGGGGATAAACGAAGATCAAGAAGATCAGGGGCACCATCGCCAGCGACGAATAGCCGGCTGTCGCCATTGTCCTCTTCTGCTCATCGGCAAACCCGCCTCTCACGGCCAAGGCTCCAGCGAGGATCAACAGAACCATGAGGAAGGATGTCTGGCGAGGATCCCAGTGCCACCACTCACCCCACTGAACGCGGCTGAAAAGGATTCCTGTGACCATGGCAAGAATCGCCATGAGAAAGCCCATTTCAAGGGCAGCGGCGTTTCTTTGATCCCAAACGTGACTGCGGGTTCGAAGAACCTGAATGCCGCAGACTCCAGACCAGATCACCCAAACCGAACTCAGAAGAGCACAGGGTACGTGAAAAAAGATGATCCGAGCCAGCTCTGGCTCCATGAATCCTTTGGCTGGCCCGACCCAAAAAGTGTAGGCCACTGCCAAGGGCATCATGACCAGGAGGATCCACTGGATTGGCCGAACGAGCTTCATTGGCTCTTTGCTTATTGTGGCTCGTTTGAGTTCACGGGGCCGGGTCTGGACTGATTTTGGTCTTCGTCAAGGGCTGGCCAAAACTTTGGCTATGGTCTTTGACAAAACCTCCCCCAAAAGCTTTCCCTTCACGACCTTGACATCGTTCCTCGTCAAGATTGTGGCACCTGTAAGATTAACATTGTTGGGGAAGAGCCTGGTTTGACGCTTCGTGGCACCAGAGTGAAAGACTCGCAAGTGAGATAGCGTGCAGGCTCTCTTCAGCTCCAAGGCTAGAACGGTATCAAGGGAGCCCCGGCCACTACCAGG